>JAVVDW010000001.1:0-305584 GCA_032251335.1 Flavobacteriaceae bacterium
TGGTAGGCACGGCTTGTCTTGTCTGAAAACAAACTCAGTTGGTCTTTAAACATTTTTTGCTGCACCTTTAAAAACTGCTCCTTAATGCGTTGCTTTTGCTTGCCGTAGCTTTGGATGTAGTCGTTTCTAAGTTCCTCCAATTCCTGCATTTCATCCCAATTGTCAAATAAACCACGTTGTCCGTTTTCTTCGGGGAGTTTTATTAACGTATCTGCTGTAACAAATTTGAATTCCAAGTTTGGTAAAGGTTCAATACCTCGGTTGGGTTTGTTTTCGTCAATGTTTTCATCTACCACCAAAGAAAGGAAACAACGCAATTTTGATATTTCAGCCGCAACGGGTTGGATGTCTACTCCATACAATGAGTTTTGTATCACCCCAATTTTTCGAGCGTATTCTACTCCTGAGGATTCCAGCTTTTCTTTAAGTTGTTTACGTACTATGGCATTGGAAACACGAGCCACTTGTCTTTTTTTCCACCACGCTGCATCAGGATCAAGCTTTTGAAGAGCTTGCACAATCTTTTGCAACACACCCATAGGGAAAGCACCCGAACCACAGGCAGGATCCAAAATTTTTACTTTATCAAGTGCATCTAATATGCTTTCTTTTTGAGAAGCAGAAAATTCAGGGTCTTTTTTCTCCATCATTTTAAAGATGGGGCGGAGTTGGTCTTGCGGAAGATTGGTTTTATTGTGAATATATTGCACCAAACTTTCGGTTGCCATATAGTCCACAATTTCTCTTGGCGTATAAAAGCTACCTGTTGCTTTTCGGGCGGTTTCTCCACTGTCAGGGTCAATTTCAGCTAAGAGGTTTTCAAAAATCCGTCCCAGCATCTCAGGGTCAACGCTTACTTCTACGTCAGTAACCGAGTTTTCATCTATGGTAAAGTTGTATTTCTCCAACTCTTCAAAGAACTTCACAAACCATTGGTCATCAATGTTGAGCGTGTTCAGGTTTTGGCTTAAGCCTGTGACGTTGCTCGGCTTGTAATAATCTTGGTTGCCAGGTTCAAACAAACCACCGTTTAAGAATGGAATTTGGTCTGCACCTTCGGGCAAGTTTTCTACCCGCTGTTCAACAGGCGTGTTTAAGGTTTGGAAAAATAGGCGTTCTAAAATAGTGTGGTAGTAGCCAGCGTATTGTTTAACCGCTTTTGAAGAGAGTAAACTTTCAGGAAGCAGTGGAGCTTCGGCATCTGATTTTTTCATTTTCAGAAACCAGCAGAACACTGTTCTACCAATTAATCGCACCGCAAATTCTTGGTAAATCTGTCGGTTTTCTTTGGGAACAGAAGGAAGTTGAAGTATCCCTTTACCGTAATCTGTTACTTTTTGGCCTTTACCAATTTTACCGCCAACTAATTCGTAGAAGTAGGCTTGAATGATTTTGTAAAACTCTTCATTCAGAGCTTCTACACTAAAGGCATTGAGAATATCTTGAAGGGCAAGCGATTTGCCTGAGAGTTTACTTAGTCGGTCTGATGGCGTTCTTACCTTTTCATCCTCTCCCAATAAGTAGGTATAGCGTTTGGGTTCTGTAGCTTGCTCTACGATTTCCCCTTCGTCATTCAGAACCTTAATTTCTGACACAAAAGACAATCGCCATTTTTCCTGTTGTACGAATACGATAATTGCACCATCCACATCATATTGATAGACATTTCTGAGCAGTTTGCGCAAACCCACTTTGTTGCGTTCCAGCCATACTTCGGGCTTTACTTCAATTTTGTATAAACCAATAATACGGTCGTCAGTGGTGGTAAAGCTTCCCAATTCATAAGCGGCATTGGCTTTGTCATTGCTTTTCAGAAGAATAGGCTTTGGTTGAGCTAAAAGACCCAACTTAGCTCCAAAGACAGTTTTTAGTACTTCAAGCCATGAAGCATCATCAAATGCTTTGCTGAATATTTTATATAATGTTGTCTTATCCATTAGTCTATAAATGTTTCAGTGATGACAATTTCGGGTGTTACATTTAAATCAATCTCAATCTTTAATGAATCTTCATCTTCACCAATATCAAAGGCATCATACTTTTGGGCAATGGCTACAATCAAGTTATCTGCCTGACCATAAGAAGTTGTCTTTTTATCCAATTGCCTTTTTAGCTTTCTGATTTCGTTTGGTAAAGGAGTATAGGTTCCTTTGTCAATTAAATTAAGTAGTGCCTCACATGCTTTTTTAGTGTCATCTTTTCGAGTGATGGATTTAAAATCGCGCATAAACTTTTTGGCTTGAGCAGAAATAGCATCTGCCTTATCGGTGGTAGTTACTGTTTCTGTTGTTGAACCCAAGAAGTCTTTATCAAATTCAGTTAAAGCCGCTTGCACATTTTCAAAGTGGATAGGCGGAATGTCATATCCTTGCTCAGCTGCTTTGGCTTCAAATTGTTCTACGGCTTCTAAAAAAGACAGGGCTTTTACCTCATTGTCTTTATTCACGCTATAAAACTCCATTTTGTATGGAGATTTAAGGAATATCAGGGTGGAGTCTTTCGAGTCTTCGGTATTTACATTGTTGTTCTTTCGTGCAGTTCTCGCTTTTAGTGGGAAGTTTTTAATTCTCTTAAACTCCTTTGGATTGGCATCCTTGAACTCTCGAATAAAACGGAGGTACAAAAGTCTTTTATCTTCTTCATCAGGCATTCCTTCTTTGAAGAGTTCAAATTGTTCTACCAACTCTTCGTGGGTAAAAACTTGCGTGTCTTCACCATAAGCGGAGTGAAAGCCTTGTAATTTGATTAAGGCATTTTTGTATAGTTTAATTTCTTCATCACCGTGTTGTGATGGATAAAAAATATAATTATACACTACACCTGCAACGCTTCCAATTCGGTTGATTCTGCCGATACGCTGCATCAATCTTGTGGCATTCCAAGGCGTGTCGTAATTTACCAAAACGTTGGCTCTGTGCAGGTTTACACCCTCTGCCAATACATCTGTAGTAATTAGAATTTGATAGTCGTCTTTTCGTTTCCCCGTGTAGTTGGCATCAAAGTTTGCCTGAATAGTTTCAAAAATCTTATTTCTATTAGCAGATGATATTTTCAATACACCATTGCCTTTATAGGCTTCCAGTTTTTCAGCCAAGTAATCAGCCGTATCATTGCTTTCCGTGAAAATTATAAGCTGCCCAGTTGGGTTTTTATCCTTGTTCAACAAATCGTTTTCAAGTGCCTGAAACAACTTTTCAATTTTTGGGTCTTCTTTTACCAATTTCCATTCATCATGCAATTCTCTAAGTAGCATCTCATCTTTTTTTAAACCCAGCAAGAATTCAGGTTCAAAATCCTCGGCTTTGAAAATGTTATTTTTAGGGTTTTCTGAACTCAACTGAATGATGAGTTCCTCTATTTCTTCCATAGAAAAACCTTTTTCAACCAATTCATTGATATTTAAATCAGGCGCAATAAGTACTTTGTCGTTTTCGAACATCTTTATCATTCGCTGTGTGGAAACCAAAAGATTGTTCAAAGTGATTTTAAAGGCGTGGAAACTGCTTTCAAGTCGCTTAATCATAAGCGTTTTCATGATACCTGCAAGCGATTTAGAAATCAAAACTGCTTGGTCGTAATAAGCATCCTGAAGCTCTTCATTCAAAAATCGAATAGCTTGATAGCGGAAATAGCTGATTTTATCTTCATCAGTCAAATAAAAAACGGTGTGATAAAATAGTTTGCTGAGTTTTGTGTCTAGATTATATTCGACCGTTTTTAATGGGGCTATTTCAGGGAAGATGATTCCTTGTTCTTTTAAATCGTCTATGTATTTCGGGTAATTGGTTAAATCCCTTCGGGTTCTGCGCACTGTAATTTGTGAAATTACCTTTTCCCTTATCGTGTTGTATATCTCCCTAATCTGATTAATGTTTGGTTCATCATCCCGCATTAATTCTCGATATTCTCGAATAATGGGGCCAAAGAATGATTGAAGATTAGTAACAGGAAGTGTACTTTTACGAGCATCCTGAAAAAGTAAAAGCTGATAATACAAGTCTTGTGGACGGTTATTCAAAGGCGTGGCAGAAATCAGAATGATTTTTTTGTTTTTGCCTTTTACCAAACCTTCCCCGTTACGTGGAGCTTTGCAGATTCTTTGAAGAAGTCCGAAGCTTTGTGAGGTGTGATTTCTGTATTTATGAGCTTCATCAACCAAGACTAAATCGTAATCTTCCTTAGCCCAGAAATTCAAATCATCACCATTAACTATTTTTTCAAGTCGACCATTTGTGATGAACTTTGTGTGTCGATCAATACCAAACATTCTGAAAGTGCTTTTCCAGTTCTTTTCAAGTGCAGGCGGATAGACAACAAGTATTTTAGTGCTTAAAGAACCATTGGCAATCAAAAACCGCTTGGCAATCATTGAAGCAACAATTGTTTTTCCTAATCCAACTACATCAGCCAAAAAGAATCCGTTATGCTCCATGAGCATTTGAAAACCTTGATTTACTGCATCTATTTGATAGCTTAACTTTTTGTAGGTTTTGGGTAAATCCCCAACCGTGTCAGGGTCGTAATCAATGTTATTCCCAAAGTATTCAATAAGCAGTTTAAGATAAATTTCAAATGGAGTGAACGACTGTCCAATATGAGTTTTCTTTTTAAAGTCTTGAATGTCGGCAGGCAAAATGGTAGTTGATTGTTCCCACAACTTTTGAAATTCAGTTTTGGTGAATTCAACATCATCATAATCCTTTAAGGCAATATTCAACTCATAGTTTGGTGATTTCTTAATACCCAAACCAGCTTCTGTAAGGTTTGAAGAACCCATAATTACCCAGCCATCCGTATGTTCTGAATGATTTTGAGGTAGGAATAAATAAAACTTGGCATGAATAGCTTTGGAATTGTGCGCTCGGACTTGAATTCTTCCATCAATGACATCTTGAATAAAATCTAAAATGCCTTCTTCAACTTCCTGTGAATACTTGGCTTCCTTTAAGTCTTGAATGAACCAGTTGAGAAACTCTTCCTTAGTCTTTTGTTCGTCCCCAAAATATAACAGCCCTTTTTTTTGGGCATCTGCAAACATTTGGTCAACATTAATACCAACCAATATTTTAATGTCTTTTATTTCCTTGAGATAGGGTTGCAAAGCAAAATACCCTGATGAACGGAAATAGCCTACAACAGCATGAAAGGCATAAACATCTTTCATGTTCTCCAAAATTCCTTTGAACTTTTGAAAGATTGTTTTCTCTTCAGTATTTGTAAAAAACTTAGTGCTCATAATTTCTTCAATACGTTTTTAAGTCCATCAGCCAAAAATTCCAAGTCACCGAGTTCACTTAAAACTGTCGATTGAATAAATTCTATCTGTACTTCTTTATCTTGAATTTCTAGAGTCTTAGCCAGTATCGGGAGCATTTCTTTTGTCGCCACTCGTTCACTTCTCTCAATTTTACTCAAAATAGAAGTGTCAATGTCGAGTTCGGCTGCAACCTTTCTAAGAGGAAGTCCCAGTTGTTCTCGTCTGTTTCGTAAATATTCTCCAAAAGAATTCATCTTGTCGTATTTGTTTGGACTAATTTGTCAAATCTACAATATATTTTCAAATTTCTCCGTCCGAGCGAGGGCAAAAAAATAGGCTCTTTTGGTTTTTTGTATTTGGGTTGTGGGTCGGCAAAAAACAAATGTGCTGTTTGTGTGGCTGGCTTGTTACACTGAGCGATAACCAATAACCTAATAACCAACAACACCTACTGCCTATTTTTATAGTAATTGAACCAACTCAAAATAGAAGCCGTTTTGCTCATCAACATGCTCGGGCGATTGTTTAACCCATGTGAAGCATTTGGAATTCTGACCATAGCTGTTTCTACGCCCAGTAGTTTAAGAGCTGCATAATACTGTTCCGATTCACTGATAGGTGTTCTAAAATCTTGTTCGCCCGTGAGTAGCATGGTCGGGGTTTTAACGTTTCCCACCAGGGACAAAGGCGACCGCTTCCAGTAATGTTGGATGTTTTCCCAAGGCATTTCTCCAAACCAATACTTGCCGAAGAAAGCCGGTGCATCAGCATGCAACACAAAACTACTCCAATTAATAACGGGCTTTGCAACCACAGCGGCCTTAAACCGGTCAGTTTTGCCAACAATCCACGCGGTTAGCACGCCACCGCCACTACCTCCGGTCACAAACAAATGGGCTGTGTCCACAAAGCCTTTGGCAATTACAGCATCAACGCCCGACATCAAATCATCGTAATCGTGGTTTGGATAATCATGATGAATCGAATTGCCAAATTCTTGACCGTAACCTGTGCTTCCTCTCGGATTGGCATATAAAACCACATATCCTGCAGCCGCAAATTCCTGAATTTCATAAGTAAACGAAGTGCCATACATGGCAAAAGGCCCGCCGTGTATCTCTAAAATAAACGGATATTTTTTGTTAGGGTCAAAATCGGGCGGTGTCACTATCCACCCTTGTATGTCTTTGCCATCAAACGACGATTTCCACCAAATTTCTTCTACTTTTCCCAGTTTTCTAAACGAAAACAGGTCGTCGTTAAGCTTGGTCAGGCGGGAGGCTTTGCCTTCAGTCCACACCCCTAAATCTGCCGGATGTTCAGTTCCTCCCAGGGTATAAGCCAAGCGGTTGTTGTTCGATACGGTAAAGGTTCCTTGATTGTACGGCCTGCCTAAATCTAAGCCACCCAAGCCTTCGGCAAGGGTTCGGATTTTTCCTGTGCGTGTCACGTGGCCTATTTTGGTATCTCCCTTTTCGTCGTATTGAAAGTAGATGCCTTTTCCGTTGCTCTCCCATTGCGGATTACTAGCATCCCTATCAAAGGAAGCGGTTAAGTTTTTTATCCCGCTGCCGTCAGCGTTCATTACGTACAGATTGGTAACTTGATATCCTTGAAAAGTATCGTCAAAACCTGTGAAGGCTATCTGTTTACCATCAGGAGAAAGTACCGGGTCTCCATCAGGCCCAAAACGGTTGGTAAGTGCTTTGATACTTCCATCAGACAATCGCAATTGGTATATTTCAGAATTTCTTGATGCTATTTCATGATTGTCGTGCAAGTTGGCTGAAAAAATAAGGCTGTTGTCATCTTTACTCCAAACAGGACTTCCGTGATTGTGGGCTGTAAAAGTCCATTGTTTGGCGGTACCACCATCCAAGCCGAGGGTAAAAATTTGCCGGTTTCCGGGTTTGAGATATCCTGCACCGTCACCGCGATAGTTCATGTCGTCTATGAAGATGGGAGATGCATTCCATTGAGCACCATCGGGTTTGGAAGGAATGTCTAAAAGCGACTTTTTGGAAGCCGGAACAAACCGGGTAAAAGCCAATTGCGTATCGTCTGTTGACCAAGCAACTGCTCCCGGCGGATTTGCACTGTGGGTTAAGGCTACGGATGTTTCCGTATCCAAATAGTAAACAAACAGCTTCACTTTCTCATCCTGACCATTGGAGAGGAAAGCGATTTTGCTGCCATCGTGCGACCATCGCGGCGCATAATCTCTTTGATTTCCTTGCGTAAGCGGTCGGTTTTGTGTGCCGTCCAAATTGACAATCCACAGGTTGGAATAATCCCGATCGGTCATGATATCCTTGAAATTTCGGATATAGGCGATTTTACTGCCATCCGGCGAAATCTGCGGATCGGTGACGTGTTCTAAATCAAATAAATCGGTGAGTTGTAGAGGGGTTTGGACTTGGCTGTAGCTGATAAAAGAAATGAACAGCAGTAGCATGAAATAAGTTTTGGCAGTTTTCATATAGATAATGGATTAATTTTGTGCAGATGAAAGCAAGTAAATGTATAAAAATTAAAAATGATTTTCAACGACGAATTATAATGTCAATGTTTCTCAACCTTTCCTTTTTTACAGACAAACGAAGGCTGCATTTGGCCTTGGTGGTACAAGATTTCACGGTAATCGGAGCAAGGAAATCCGATAAAATCGGCTTGTAAACCCGGCTCAATTTTGCCCCTGTCAGCCAAACCTAAAGCCTTGGCTGCCCTATAGGTAATTCCGGCAAAAATTTCCGCAGCGTTTAGTTTTTCGTAAGCGCCGAGCAAGCTGGCTTGGGTGAGCAAACAGCCCATAGGCGCAGAGCCCGGATTCCAATCGGAGGCTATGGCGAGGCAACAACCCGCATCCAACATCCTACGTGCGGGGGCAAAGTTGATGCCCAGCCCCAAAGAGGCACCGGGCAAGACCGTTGCCACGGTTTGGCTAGCTGCAAGGCGTTTAATTTCATTGTGATTGGAAGCTTCCAAGTGATCGGCAGACAGGGCACCAAGCGAGACGGCGAGTTTGCTGCCGCCGGTCGAAAATTGATCGGCATGCACGGTGAGTTCGAACCCCATCGCTTTTGCTTTTTGCAAGAAATAAGTACTGTCTTTCACATCAAAAGCAGATGTTTCGGTGAAAATATCAACCCGGTTTGATAGTTTTTCAGAACGAACCGCCGGCAAAACATTTTCCAGTAAAAAATCTAGGTATTCTCGCGGGTTGCCCTCAAAATCTTTAGGTTTGATATGTGCAGCCAAACACGTAGCTATTAAATCAGAAGAAGTATTTTGATTTACGTCCTTAATGACGCGGAGCATTTTGAGTTCGTCATTCAGATTCAGTCCGTAACCACTTTTTACTTCTGTGGAAGTGACACCGCGCTGAAGCATCAATGCAGCACGCTGCATCAGCAAAGAAACGAGGTCTTCTGTGGAAGCATTTCGAGTGTCCGTTACGGTTTGCCAGATACCGCCGCCGGCTTTGGCAATATCGAGATAGGATTTTCCCGAAATTCGCAAAGCATAGTCGTTTGCCCGACTGCCGGCAAAGCAAATATGTGTATGTGCATCTATGAAGCCGGGCAAAACAACCATTTCTGATGGGATCACAACCATCTGCGCCCCCAGCTTTTTTGCTTCAACTTGCAGCGAATCAAAATGTCCTGTTTTTTTAATTCTCCCATCGCAAACCAAAATCCCGGCATTGGTGACAATATCTAAAGATGCTTCTTCAAGCTTACCTTTAAGCGGTAAGTTTGACAGGCTTATTAATTGTGAAAACGGACCGAAAAAGCGATAAGAGGTTTTTGGCATGAAAAAATCTGCGTTGAGAATACAATTAGCCTAAAGGCATTAAGTCAAAGATACGTTAATTTCACATAAAATTCAGCAATTTCACAAGCCTTTGTCTCCAAAAAAGGATTCAAACTTTTAACCTACCATTAACATCATAGCTGAGAATAAATTTTCAATTTGCATGCTGAAAATTATTTTTAATTTAGGCGACTTAAAAAAAAGTATTTATGGAAGAAACTAAACAAGCTACGGATATTAAATCCATTAATGAAAAGATTGAGAAAGAGAGTGCTTTTATCGACTTGTTGATGATGGAAGTCAACAAAGTGATTGTAGGGCAAAAGCACATGATGGAAAGATTGCTGATTGGCTTGTTGGGACAGGGTCATATATTGCTGGAAGGCGTTCCGGGACTGGCCAAAACCTTAGCAATCAACACACTTTCCAAAGCGGTACAAGGCACTTTTAGCCGTATTCAGTTTACCCCCGATTTGTTGCCCGCCGATGTAGTTGGTACAATGATTTTTAATGTCAAGCAAAGCGATTTTTCCATTAAAAAAGGACCCATTTTCGCCAATTTTGTACTGGCAGATGAGATCAATCGTGCGCCTGCTAAAGTACAGTCTGCGCTGCTCGAAGCTATGCAGGAGAAACAAGTTACCATAGGCGACGAAACATTTATATTAGACAAACCCTTTTTGGTGTTGGCCACCCAAAACCCGGTAGAGCAGGAGGGAACCTATCCTTTACCCGAAGCACAGGTAGACCGTTTTATGCTTAAAACAGTTATTGATTATCCTAAAATTCAGGATGAACAACTCATTATGAGGCAAAACTTGAAAGGGGCTTTTGAAAAAGTGAATGCCGTGATTTCTGTAGCACAAATTCTGAGAGCGCAAGAAGCTGTCAGGGAAGTTTACATGGACGAAAAAATTGAAAAATACATCTTGGATATTATTTTTGCTACGCGTTATCCGGAAAAATACAAATTGGAAGAACTAAAACCACTCATCAGTTTTGGTGCATCACCCAGAGGAAGCATCAACTTAGCGATGGCTTCCAAGTGTTATGCCTTTATCAAACGCCGTGGTTATGTAATCCCGGAAGATGTCCGGGCGGTGATTCACGATGTCTTGCGCCACAGAATTGGCATCACCTACGAAGCTGAAGCTGAAAATGTGACGTCGGTGGACATCATCAATAAAATTGTGAATGCTGTAGATGTTCCATAGGTTTTGCCCTTGGATGTTTTAAAAACATCTTCTTAACAAAGTTAAATTGCAAGAACCATGGATACGAAGGAACTTCTCAAAAAAGTCCGAAAAATAGAAATTAAAACCCGCCGCTTGTCCGATCATATATTTTCGGGTGAGTACCACAGTCATTTTAAAGGTCGCGGGATGACATTTAGCGAAGTACGTCAATATCAGTTTGGCGATGATGTACGTGCCATTGATTGGAACGTTACGGCGCGCTACAACGAGCCCTATATCAAAGTGTTTGAAGAAGAACGCGAACTCACATTGATGTTGCTCGTGGATGTGAGCGGTTCGGAATCTTTTGGTACGGAAACCCAATTCAAAAGAGAGGTGATTACAGAGATTTCTGCTACGCTCACTTTTGCTGCTTTGCAAAACAACGACAAGGTTGGTTTGTTGCTGTTTACAGACCGGGTAGAGTTGTTTATCCCGCCCAAAAAAGGAAAATCGCACGCACTGCGCATTATCAGAGAATTGATAGAGTTTCAGCCCAAGAGTCAAAAAACAGATTTGTCTGTGGCCTTGCAATACCTCACAGGTGTTATGAAAAAGAAAGCCATCGTTTTTATACTGTCAGATTTTATTTCGCCGGATTACGAAAAACCGATGAAAGTATTGGGCAAAAAGCACGATGTAACAGGCATTAGAATATTTGACAAAAGGGAAGCAGAAATGCCAAACATTGGTTTGGTCAATGTGGTCGATCAGGAAACCGGGCAACATTTTCTGGTAAACACGGCATCTAAAAGCGTGAGATATCAGTACGCGGAATCTTTTAGAACGCGTGTCAAATATTTTGAAGACACTTTCAGTAGGAGCGGTGCGGGCGTTATTCAAATGAACGTTAAAGAATCTTATGTAAAAAAACTGTTGGGTTATTTCAAAGCAAGATAATATGACGCCATACTACATACCACAATTTTTTACCAAAAGATGGATTCACCTTGTGCTTTTGGGTGTTTTTGGTTTTTTTATGGCCAAGCCATTGGCAGCGCAAGAAAAACCAAAACTACTCGTAAAGACAGATACTTCACTCATCAGAATAGGCGAAAGAATATTGTTGGAAGTAAGTGTGGAAGCAGATTCTACAAGGCAGGTAACCTTTCCGGAAGAAGCAAAAAACTTTGGTTCTTTGGAAATTGTAGAACACATGCCTGTTGATACGTTTCGGGTGCAAGACCGTTACCGACTCATCAAAAAATACGGCCTTACACAGTTCGATTCGGGCCACTATACCATTCCTTCTTTTCCTATCATCGTCAGCAGTCAAACCTACATGACAGATTCTTTGCAAGTACAAGTTTTGGACGTGCCGGTGGACACACTCAAACAAAAAATGTATGATATTAAAGATATCTTGAGCGTTACCATTCCGTCAGCATTCTGGAGGTTTTTTAAGTGGACCTTGTTTGTATTGATTTTATTGGCGTCCTTGGGTTACTATTTTTGGTATTTGCGCAAAAAGAAAAAAGAAGCAGAGGAGGAGCTTCCGCCTTACGAAAAAGCGGTTAAAGAATTGGAAATGCTCGATCAAATCTCCTTGAACGAACAAGCAGACTACAAACAATATTATTCTAAACTCACAGACGTTCTAAAAAACTATTACGAGTCTGAAGTTCAGGTAGATGTGATGGAATGTACTTCTGATGAGTTGTTGGAAAAAATTAATTTACTGGTAGATAGCGGCAAATTAAAGCTAGACAAATCACATTTGACACAGCTCAGAAACACATTAAAGACGGCCGACTTGGTAAAATTTGCCAAATATCAAAATGACAGTTATGGCGCTTCAACAGACCGGGAGGCCATTAAAACTTTCATCAGCAGTACCCACGAAGCCATTCCCGAACCGACCGAAGAAGAAATTTTAGCTCAGGAGCGATATAAAGCATTGTTGACGCAAAAACGCAAAAAACAAAGAGTCACCGCAGCGATGGTGGCACTTTCTTTGGTATTGGTTGGCACGGCCATCACCATGGTAGCCAGATATGGGTTTCGCCAGGCTTTAGATACTGTTTTGCGCAATCCGGGTAAGGTTATGCTCGATGGCGATTGGGTGTACAGCGAATACGGCGTGCCTATGGTTGGCATAGAAACCCCTCGGGTGTTAAAACAAGTAAAAGTAGCCATTCCGCCCGGCAGTGAGCAAGTCATTAGTAGTATGTCTAACTATGCGTACGGGCAGTTGGGTGAAAATTTCTATGTGGTGGTGAATCACATCAATTTTAATCCGCAGATAGACATCACCAACGACCAAGTAAAAGAATTGACAGAAGAGGAGTTGAAACAACGATTAAATTTAGAAGATTTTCAGTTGGAGAGCCAAGACATTACCATAGATGGCATCAACGGTGTTCGAAAAACCGGTACTTTCTTGCAAGGTTCTAAACAGTATCACTACGATGCATTCACTTTTTTTGTCAAACCGAGCATGCGTCAAATCGTGATCGTGTACGATACGGATATGCGTTATTACGATGAGATATCAAAGCGCATCGTTGAATCACTCATACTTAACAAAGAAACTAAGCCATAGCAGATGTTTGAAAATATCACATACGAAAATCCCGAATTTTTTTGGCTATTTCTACTCCTGCCTGTAACCGTGGCATGGTATGTTTGGCAACGAAGAAACCAAACGGCTGTACTTCAGCTTTCCAACACCCAGGCTTTTGTTGCACAAAGGTCTTTTTTATCAAAATTAAAACCGCTTCTTTTTGTGCTAAGGCTTTTGGCGCTTGCCGCTTTAATTGTGGCTATGGCTCGGCCCCAAACGGTAGATGAATTTTCCAAAATAAAAAAAACAGAAGGAATAGATATTGTGATGTCTATCGATATATCCGGAAGTATGTTGGCGCGTGATTTTAGGCCCAATAGGCTAGAGGCACTTAAAAATGTGGCAGCAAACTTTGTACGCGAAAGGCCCAATGACAGAATTGGCATCGTAGTATTTGCCGGTGAAAGTTTTACCAAAACACCTGTCACATCGGACAAAGAGATGGTTTTGAGGGCTTTGTCGGAAATTAGTTTTGACAACAGAATGAACCAGGGAACCGCCATTGGCATGGGATTGGCTACTGCTGTCAATAGGCTCAAAGAAAGTCAAGCCCTAAGCAAAGTCATTATTCTTTTAACAGATGGCGTCAACAATGCCGGTTCCATAGACCCTAGAATTGCTTCGGAACTGGCAAAAGAATTTAATATTAAAACCTACACCATTGGTGTGGGGACAAACGGTACGGCACCTTCGCCAGTAGCCATAGACAATGCCGGGAATTTTATTTATCAAAACGTACCCGTAGAAATAGATGAAAAGTTGCTAAACGAAATCGCCGAGGAAACAGGCGGAAAGTATTTTAGGGCAACCGACAACAAAAAATTACAAGAAATATATGAGGAAATTAACAAGCTTGAGAAAACCGAAATAGAAGAGTTTAAATACACCAATCGGGAAGAAAAATATCGATTGTGGGTGTGGCTTGCCGGCATTTTTCTGTTGACAGAAGTGTTGATGCGGTGGACGCTTTTTAGAAGTTTTATTTAAAAAAACAGACAACAATTATGTATCTTTTTGAAGCACAAAAATATTTTATCTGGTTGGCAGTAATTCCTGTGGTCATCGGTCTGTTTTTGTGGTTGATGTGGTGGCGAAAACGCGCACAGAAGCGATTTGCATCCTCCGTTTTTATGAAGGTTTTGAGTCCGGATACATCTATTTTTAAGCCGATTTTAAAACTTATTATGATATGTCTAACACTTCTTAGTATGGTACTTGCTTTGGTTAATCCCAAAATGGGCACCAAGGTGGAAAAAATCAAAAGAGAAGGCATCGATATTGTATTTGCTTTAGACGTTTCCAGAAGTATGTTGGCAGAAGACATTGCACCCAGTCGTATTGAGAAATCAAAGCAAATTATCACGCAGATTATCAACGAACTTGCAGGAGATAGAATAGGCTTGGTTGTTTATGCAGCCAGTGCGTATCCTTTGCTCCCCATGACCTCCGATTACAGCGCTGCAAAAATGTTTCTGCAGAGTGCTAATACCGATATGCTATCGTCTCAAGGGACGGCTTTTTCTGAGGCCTTACAGCTGAGTCAAGGTCTGTTCAATATGGAAGAGCAAACCAACAAAGTCATTATAGTGGTGTCTGACGGTGAAGATCACGAAGGAAATTTAGAAGCTTCAACAGCTGCTTTAAAAGAATCGGGGATTAAAGTGTTTACCATCGGAATAGGAAAAGTAAACGGCGGACCCATACCGCTCAAACAAGGCGGCGTAGTTACAAGCTATATCAAAGACAACCAGGGCGAAACCGTCATCACCAAGCTCAACGAAACACTATTGATGGATTTGGCATCTCAGGCAGATGGTTTCTACCAAAATGGCAGCAACACCGCACAGGTGGTAGATTTTGTAAAAGATAAAATCAATCAGTTCGACAAAACCGAATTTGACGCCCAGCAATTCTCAGATTTCAAATCTCAATTTCAGTGGTTTGTAGGCTTAGCCATAGGTTTTTTATTTATCGATGTTTTCTTCTTGGAAAGAAAGACCAAGTGGCTGCAAAAGTTAAACTTATTCAATGAAAACGCATGATAAATTTTAAAGAAATGAAATGCCCATCCGCAATCAACAAACAATTTGATAGGTTTATCTCGGCATTACATTCTAGTAATGAGCTACGGAGAAGCACGAATTATAAAACTAAAAAAATACACAAATGAAAAAGCTATTGACGAGTTTTTTTTTATTGTTTGTCTCTATTGTGTTCGCTCAAAAGGATCTCAAGGAAACGGCTCAAGGCAACGCCAATTTTTCCGATAAAAAGCTGATTGACGCCGAAGCAGATTACCGGGAAGCCATTTCCTACAATGGTACCAATTACATTCCACAGTTTAATTTGGGCAACACACTCTACCGAGACGAGCAGGTAACTGCGGCCGAACAACGATTTAAAGAAGCCGCAGCGCAAGCGGTTACTAAAGCCGACAAGCACAAAGCCTACCATAATTTGGGCAACAGTTATATGCTTCAAAAGAAATACAAAGAAGCGGTTGAAGCTTATAAAAACGCCCTGCGAAACAACCCCACAGACGACGAAACCCGTTACAATTTAGCCCTGGCAAAACAAAAACAAGAACAAGAAGGTGGCGGTGGCGGCGGCGGTGGAGAAGGTGATGATAAGGATCAAAACAAAGAACAGAATCAGCAAGACAAAAAGGAAGGCGACCAAAACAAAGACAACCAAAACAAAGGCGATCAGGATAAAAAAGATCCCAACAAACCCGAGGACAAACAAGGTGACCAGCCCAAAGATCCAGGTGAACAAAAAGAACAACCCGCCCAACCCAAACCGCAACAGGGACAAATGTCGCCTCAGCAAATAAAAAACCTATTAAAAGCTGCGGAAAACGAAGAGAAAAAATCACAGGAAAAACTTCAATTGGAAAAAATGGAAGGCCAGCCCAAAAAAAACGAAAAAGACTGGTAATAAAGGTTTAGAATTTTATTAAGAGAATTCTTATAAGTATATAACTAAATTTGCCAGCAATTTGTCAAAAGATGCGAACTAAACAACAAATCATTGCGAAATTACCCTACAGCCTGTGTCTGTTGCTGATTTGTATGTCTGCTTGGTCCGTTCAGGCGCAAATGGAGTTTGAAGCAAAAGTCAGCAAGTCGCAGCTTGGCATCAACGAAAGGTTGCGTATAGATTTTGTGATGAATCAGGACGGCGATGATTTTACGCCACCCGATTTTGAGACCTTTCAAATTGTGGGCGGTCCCTCGCAGCAGGTAAGCCAACAGTGGCTAAACGGAAAAAAATCTTTTTCAAAGATCTATTCCTATTTCCTGCAGCCCACCAAAAGAGGTCGATTTACCATCAAACAAGCCTCCATACAGTACGACGGTCAAATCTATAAAACCACACCAATAGAGATTGAAGTTACTGCGGCCGTAGAAATTCCCAAAGATCCGAACGACCCCGATTATATCGCCTCTCAAAACATACATTTGGTGGCCGAAGTTTCCAATACCAATCCTTACTTAAACGAACCCATACTGATTACCTATAAACTCTATGTGAGTAACTATACCAATGTATCAGACTACAGTGTCATAGATGTGCCGGACTACAAGGATTTTTGGAATCAAAAACTGGAAAGAAAACAAGGCATACAGAACACTACTTACAAAGGTCAGGACTACCGCTACGCAGTCATACACGAAGTCATTTTGTATCCGCAGAAGACCGGTAATATAGAAATCAACCCGATGAGTATTGAAGTTTTAACAGGTGTCAGAACCAACAAAAAAGATTTTTTTGGAAATTTTGTTTACAGAAACATCAAAAAAGTTTTCAATTCTTCTACACAGCTAATTAGTGTCAGACCCCTTCCGGATGCTGGAAAACCCGCAGATTTTGCCGGAGCTGTAGGCGATTTTTCGTTGGAGGTGTTATTGACAAAGGACAAGTTGAAAGCCACAGAATCAACCCAGGCCAAAGTGACCATTTCCGGATCGGGCAATTTGAAACTTTTCAACTTGCCCCCCCTAGAATTTCCCAACGGCATTGAGGTTTATGAACCGGAACATTCGGAAAACATAAATACGACGTCCAAAGGTATGCAAGGTAGTATTTCGGATACCTACACCTTGGTGCCTTCTCGCCAAGGAAAATACCCCATCAGTGGCGTGCGCTTTTCCTATTTTGACCCACAACGCAAGACCTACAAAACCCTGACCTCGGAAGATTTGCTTATTGAAGCAACTGAAGCACCCGGTGGTGCTGTGGCATCGCTACCTTCCAATGCGGGCAATGTGCCCAAACAGGCAGTCAGTATGTTGGGAAATCAGTTGAGGTATTTAAAACGCAACAGTAATTTTGTAAACATAAACAACAAGGCCTTTTTTCAGTCACCCGCGTTTTATACACTTCTAGTGAGTCCGCTGCTCATGATTCCTATTATTGTTTTTGTGAGTCGCAAACACAGGGAAAGAGCTGCTGATGAAGTGGGCAATAAGCAGCGTTCGGCCAACAAACTTGCAAAAAAATACTTGTCGGTTGCCAAGAAGGAAATTGATAAAAGTGAAGTGTTTTACGAGGTATTGGAAAGGGCATTACACAATTATTTAAAGGCAAAATTGCACATAGAAACCGCTGAGTTTTCCAAAGATAAAATACAACAATTGCTACTCGAGAAAAAAGTAGATGCAACCACCACCTCAGATTTTGTCAATTTGTTACAAAGTTGCGAATTGGCGCGTTATACACCCATATCTGAAGGTGCAACCAAACACGATTACGAGAAGTCGGCTGCTGTTATTTCTCTTTTAGACAAACAGTTATAAAACAAGATGTATGTTTCAAACGAATAACATATTGAAATTTACCGCGCTGAGAAGTGGGTTGCTTTTTTTGTTTTTCTCAATGCAATTGAGCACTGTGGCACAAGAGGAAGTTTTCAGTGAAGCCAATGAGTTGTATAACCAAGAACAATATACGCAGGCCATAGAAAAATACGAGGCCATACTCAATGCCAAAAAGCATTCGGCAGAATTGTACTACAATATGGGCAATGCCTACTACAAAACAGACCAACTCGGACAGGCTATTTATTATTTTGAAAAAGCCTTGCGTTTGGCACCTGATGATGAGGATATACAGAATAATTTGGCCTTTGCCAAAAACCAAACCATAGATGTCATCACACCTTTGCCTAAAGTAGGTTTCAATGCATTAGTGAGAAAAGTTGGGGCATTGCTCTCTGTCAATAGTTGGGCAATATTTGCTATCATTTCAGCTTTTTTAGTAGCCTTGTGCTATTTGTTGTACGCCTACGCCCACAAGAGCTTCATCAAAAGAATTTACTTTACTGCATTTTTGTTCAGCATTTTTGCGGGGGCTTTTGCTTTAAGTTTTGCTTTTATCGAAAACACCTACCAAAAAAACCATCGAGAAGCCATTGTTTTTTCATTGGAAGTACAAGTGAAGAATGAGCCTTTAGAAAACAGTGAAACTTCATTTTTGCTGCATGAGGGTACAAAGGTACAAGTATTGGAATCTGCCGACAATTGGTTTAAAATAAAATTGGCCGATGGAAAGTTAGGTTGGATGCAAGCCGATAATTTAAAATTATTTAATTGAATAAGAGAAACTTTATATTGTTTTTTGTTTGCCTTTTCACACTTTATTTTGTGTTGAGCGGATTTGTAGTTCGTCTTATCGACAACAATGAGAGTTTTATTGTTGTGTTTTGGAACAGCAATGAAGAAGAAAAAACCGGCTCGCAATTGTTCAATTTTGAAGAAGCCGTTTATTCCTCTAATTTTTTATCCGATGTAAATGAAGATGTTCACAAAAAAGGAATGTTGCTTTCTTACCTTAATAATAGTTTTACCGAAGTGGTTTTGGAACTGACTACACCGCCACCTAAGGTGATAATTGTTTGTTAGTTATCAAATAATTGTCAACCTAATCACAAATCACATGACTCATTTTTTTACAAACCTCAAAGGCAATCTCTTTGGCGGAATAACTGCAGCTATTGTAGCGTTACCCTTAGCATTGGCTTTTGGTGTACAGTCAGGCATGGGCGCAGCGGCCGGTTTATACGGTGCTATTTTTATTGGGGTTTTTGCCGCTTTGTTTGGAGGTACTAAAACCCAAATCAGTGGCCCTACAGCACCTATGACGGTAATAACTACAGTTTTGTTTGCTAGTGTTTTACAAGATGTTGGTGGAAGCTTTGAAAAAGCTTTGCCCATTGTTTTAGTAATATTTTTACTAGCTGGCCTTTTTCAAATTTTATTGGGTGTACTAAGAATAGGCACTTACGTTAAGTATATTCCTTATCCGGTAGTTTCAGGCTTTATGACCGGTATAGGGGTCATTATTCTCATTACTCAGATTTTTCCTCTGTTCGGTTATACTCCCGCAAACGATGCTGAATTACTCAACAAATACAAGCCTTTAGCAGAAGAAAGGTTGTTGGAAGGCATACTAAAAGAAGAAGTAGCCGAAGATTTATTGGTATTGGAAGATTTTCAAGAAACCATAAAACGATCTCAAAATATTACTCCTCAGGAGATAGAGCAAGAAACTAAGAGTTTGGTTTCGGCCGAAACCAAAGGGGTAATAGGATCCATTCGTTTTGTGCCCAATGCGCTATCAAATATCATTTGGTTAGAATTTCTTTTTGTTTTAGCGACCATAATCATTATTTATGGCTTTAAAAGAATTACAACTGCCGTGCCCAGCAGTTTAGTAGCCTTAGTTGTGCTAACTCTTTTAGCACAATTAGGCGGTATCGATGTATTCACTATAGCCGACAAAAGTCCGATTCCCTCCGGATTTCCTACTTTTAATTATCAAATTTTTACCGATTTTAGTCTGGCCGACACCCTGCCTTACATTGGCGCATCACTTACCTTAGCTGGTTTGGGCGCTATAGATTCCCTATTGACCTCCATTGTTGCAGATAATATGACAAAAACCAAGCACAACAGTAACAAAGAACTTATAGGACAGGGCATAGGTAACTCAGTGGCAGCCATATTTGGCGGTATCCCCGGTGCGGGTGCCACAATACGAACGGTAATCAATATCAAATCAGGGGGAACAACGCAACTATCGGGTGTCGTTCACGGTGTCATCCTTCTACTCATCTTACTTGCTTTGGGACCTATAGCCTCTACCATACCCCTTTCTGTATTGGCCGGTATTCTTATAACCGTTGGTATTGGCGTGATGGACTACAGGGGACTAAAAGCGCTTTTTAAAATGCCACGACCCGATGCAGTAGTGCTATTAGTCGTGCTTATTTTTACTGTTTTTTTCGATTTAATTACGGCCGTTGTCATTGGTTTAGTCTTATCTTCAGTGTTGTTTATGAAGAAAATGGGCGATACCAATATGGCATTTTCGAGGGTTACTCCTTTGGCTGATCTGGAAGAGACACCATGGAGCGACGAGTCTCGTATAGATTTAGAGATAGCTAAAAGAGTTTATGTTAAACATTTAGACGGTCCCTTGTTTTTTGGTTTCACTAGCGATTTCCAGTCTCTTAGCACCAAAATTCCACCAGAAACCGAATATGTAATTATCCGAATGGAAAAGGTGCCTTTTGTCGATCAATCCGGACTCTATGCATTTGAAGAAGTTTTGCTTAGTTTAGCAAAAACAGATATTAAAGTATGTTTAACCGGTCTAAAAGAGCAACCTGCAGCACGCTTTAAAACCATAGATATTATCCCAGATTTGGTGCCTCATGAACAGGTTTTTGCCAACTTTCATGACTGCATCAATTATATTAACAACACTTTAAAACATTAAAATCATGCCTTCATTTTATCAACAAATTCTCGAAAATAATAAAAAGTGGGTCGCTGAAAAAATCGACCAAGATCCCGAATACTTTTCTTCACTTGCAAACGGACAAAAACCACCTCTGCTTTGGATCGGCTGTGCAGACAGCCGCGTTCCTGCCAATGAAATTACCGGTACCAAACCCGGCGAGGTTTTTGTACATCGCAACATCGCCAACATGGTTATCCACACCGATATGAACATGCTTAGCGTACTCGATTACGCCGTAAACGCACTTAAAGTAAGGCACATTATCGTATGTGGCCATTATGGTTGTGGAGGCGTTCAAGCAGCATTGTCTAACGTAAGTATCGGTTTGATTGACAATTGGATAAGACACATCAAAGATGTGTACAGACTTCACGCCGATGAACTCGACGCCATTGAAGATAACCAGAAAAAATTTGATCGTTTCGTGGAAATCAATGTCATAGAGCAAGTCTATGATTTGGCCAAAACGTCAATTGTTCAAAACGCATGGAATAGCAAACAAGACCTTTGGATACACGGATGGGTCTATGGCGTAGGCAGTGGACTTATCAAAGATTTGGGAGTCAACTGTAAAGACAACTCCGAACTCGAAGCGGTTTATAAACTCAATTTCTAGTCAAC
This sequence comes from Flavobacteriaceae bacterium, assembly GCA_032251335.1. Classification (GTDB taxonomy): domain Bacteria; phylum Bacteroidota; class Bacteroidia; order Flavobacteriales; family Flavobacteriaceae; genus UM-FILTER-40-17. Next base: position 21,296 of record JAVVDW010000001.1, read on the forward strand.
ACATATTGCCTAGCAAACGTTTGTTTCTCCTAGCATCCCATCGCTCAAAACTCACTTAAAAGACAGTTTTTGGCGACAGAAAAATTCAAGCCCTGCCTTCAATAGCAGGGCTTTTTTTAAGACTTGTCGCCCAATTTATCATTGATAATCTATCAATTTTTTCGCATCTTTGTGATAAATTGTCACACATGCCAAAAATATCGCTAAAAGGCGAGCAGATGCCTTCCTCTCCTATAAGAAAACTAGTTCCTTTTGCAGAAAAAGCCATTGCAGACGGCAAAAAAGTATATCACCTCAATATAGGCCAACCCGATATAGAAACGCCTTCAATAGCCTTGGATGCCGTTCGTAATTTTGATTTGAATGTATTAGAATACAGCCATTCTGCTGGTTTTCAATCCTATCGAGAAAAACTCGCCGGCTACTATCAAAAGCATCAAATAACCCTCGATGCCAACCAAATTATAGTGACTACCGGTGGTTCAGAAGCGCTCATGTTTGCCATGGGCAGCATTGCAGATCCGGGTGATGAAATCATAATACCCGAACCTTTTTATGCCAATTACAATGCTTTTTCAATCGCATCCGGTGCCACAGTGGTTCCGGTGCCATCTACCATTGAAAACAATTTTGCCTTGCCACCCATTTCAGAATTTGAAAAATTAATCACCAGTAAAACCAAGGCCATTCTCATCTGCAATCCGGGTAATCCAACCGGGTATTTGTATTCCTTAGATGAACTGGAAATTCTCGCCGATATTTGTGTCAGACACGACCTTTTTTTACTGGCAGACGAGGTTTATCGAGAGTTTGCTTACGACGGTCATCAACACCATTCCATTTTAACTATAGAACGATTGCAAGAACACGCCGTTGTCATCGATTCGGTTTCCAAACGCTACAGCATGTGCGGTGCCCGTATCGGTTGTCTCATCTCAAAAAACAAAGCGTTTATGCAAACCGCTATGAAGTTTGCCCAAGCGCGGTTGAGCCCGCCTACACTAGAGCAAGTTGCCGCCGAAGCCGCCATAGACACGCCCGATAGTTATTTTAAAGCAGTCAATGAAGAATACACCATGCGGCGAAATTTGTTGGTGAACGGGCTCCAAAAAATTGAAGGCATTAAAGTGGCCAAACCCAACGGTGCTTTTTATTGCATGGCAGCTTTGCCTATAGACGATGCCGATGTGTTTGCACAATGGCTGTTAGAGTCTTTTGACGACCAAGGAGAAACCGTGATGGTTGCACCTGCGGGCGGTTTTTATGCGACGCCGGGTTCCGGAAAAAACGAGGTTCGAATTGCTTATGTACTAGAAAAAGCTGCTTTGACAAGAGCCTTAGAAATACTTGAAAAAGCCATACCGGCCTATCAAAAACAAATGGTGCTTTCTTAAATTTACCTATGAAGAAGCCCGTCATTCACCGTAACTATCCACTGAAAGCCTACAACACTTTCGGAATCGATGTCACGGCTGATCGCTTTGTTGAAGTGCGCACTTTAGAAGATTTACAAGCTGTATTAACCGAAAATAAAGATGTTGACATTTTTGTTTTGGGCGGCGGCAGCAATCTTTTGTTGACAAAGAATGTTACCGGATTGGTCATTTTTTTAAATTTAAAAGGCATACAGCAGCTACAATCGCATGGAGAAATCACCATGGTGGAAGTGGCGGCCGGAGAAGTATGGCACGACTTTGTACTGTGGACTCTGGCTCACAATTTGGGTGGTATAGAAAATTTATCGCTGATTCCGGGTAGTGTAGGCGCGGCACCTATTCAAAATATTGGCGCCTATGGTGTGGAATTGAAAGACGTTTTTGAATCTTGTACAGCCATATCGATTGATGGTAGCCATACAAGAACGTTTACGGCTGCCGATTGTCAATTTGGTTATAGGAGTTCAGTTTTTAAACTCGATTTAAAACAAAAATACATAATCGTTTCAGTGCAATTTAGGCTGAAAAATAAAGACCATTTGTTGCATACGAGTTACGGCAATATACAGGCAGAACTGGACAAAATGCGCATTGCAAAACCAAGCATCCAAGACATTTCAAAAGCGGTCATTGCCATAAGGAGTAGCAAACTCCCAAACCCCAAAGAAATTGGCAATTCGGGGAGTTTTTTCAAAAATCCGGTGATATCACAAACCCATTTTGATAGTTTAAAAACCGCTTTTCCGGACATACCGGGCTATCTTAATGATTCAAATTTGGTAAAAGTGCCGGCTGGTTGGCTGATAGAACAATGTGGGTTTAAAGGCATTCGCCAAGGCGATGCCGGCGTACACGATAAACAGGCGCTGGTTTTGGTAAATCACGGAAATGCCACGGGCGCAGAAATACTTTCTTTGGCCATAAAAATTCAAGAGAAGGTCTTCAAAACTTTTAAAATACAAATTACACCCGAAGTAAATGTGTATGCTTGAGTTATTGTTTACTTAAATTGGTCACCAAACTTTCGATGAATTTTGAAATAGGCGACTTAATCATCATACCAATCATTGGGTTAAATTCGCCTTCAAAAATGAGTTGAACCGCCGATTGGTTTTGCCCAATCTCATCTATTTGTGCGATAAGACTGAAGTTTAGTTTTTCAGACGGTGAGTTCAAAACCACTTTGCTGTTGGGAGTTTTTTCTGCCAATTTTAATTTAATTTCCGGCATGCCACTCAAGGCAAAAACAAAACTGTCATCAGAAATGATTTCGAATTTGGCCGTATTAGCCGGCATCAATTTTTCAAAATTCTTGACATCCGATAGAAAAGTAAAAGTATCTGCTGCCGATTTCTGTACACTAACTTTGGGAGATTCCAGATTCATATATAAATTTTAAGCTGATTTCCAAGTTTCCGGCGACAAACGCCATTGTTTGAGAAGAAGGAGTTCTTCTTCGTTGATGTATTTTTTTTGTAAAGCTTCCTTCAAAAGAAAATCATAAGAAGATACGGTGTGTAAATCCACACGCTCTTTTTCGAATAATTTTTTGGAGGCTTCAAAATCATAAGTAAACAAGGCAACCATTCCTTTGACGACTACACCCGAATTTCGCAAAGCCTCTACCGCGAGCATACTGCTTTTTCCGGTGCTTATGAGGTCTTCAATGACGATGGCACTTTGACCTTTTTCGATGTATCCTTCAATCTGATTTTTTCGGCCATGCGCTTTGGGTTCGGGTCGAACATACACAAAGGGTAAACCCAGGTATTCGGCTACCAAAATGCCTATGCCAATGGCACCGGTTGCTACACCGGCAATTGCGTCCGGTTTGCCGTAAGTCTGTTCTATAAACTTGGCAATTTGTGTCCGAAAATAGTTGCGAACAGGCGGATAGGACAGCACCAAACGGTTGTCGCAATAGATAGGGGAATGCCAACCGGATGCCCAAACAAATGGATTTTTGGAATTCAACTTTATTGCATTAATTTGCAAAAGATGATCTGCCGCTTCGGCTGCTACGTTTTCGTCTATAACCATACTTGCAAATGTATAAAGTTTTTATCAATGACATGCCGATTATCTTGACAGATAAAGTCATAAAAGATGATAATTTTGAACTTTTTTTACTCGACGAAGTAGATCCTCAATATCTCATAGAGCGCGTCAATAAAGGGAACCTGAAGATGGCTTACTTATTTCACAAGGATGAAAAAAAGCTGATAAAGAATTTTAAGAAAAAAATTAAAACAGTTGTAGCTGCCGGAGGTGTTGTGAGAAATTCTAAAGGAGAAATCTTGTTTATTTACAGAAACGGAAAATGGGATTTACCCAAAGGTCGCAAAGAAAGGAGCGAAACGAAAGAAGCTGCAGCCATACGAGAAACAAACGAAGAAACCGGTGTTAACAACCTAAAGGTTATTCGTCCACTTGACAAAACCTATCATGTCTTTAAACGCAACGGTGTGTATAGATTGAAAGTAACACATTGGTTTGAGATGCAGACAAATTTTGAAGGGAAAACCAGACCCGAACTAACAGAAGGCATTGAAAAAGCCGTTTGGTTAAGTATTGACCAGGCTAAAGAAATTTTACCATTGGCCTATGCAAACATCCAACACTTGTTGGAAAATGCTCAAATTCTGACCGAGGCAGGCACAAACAAAGTGTAATCGCCACCATTGCGAATAACATCTCGCACGATGCTGGAGCTGATATAAGACTTACCTGAAGACGTGAGCAAAAACACGGTTTCTATTTCCATGAGTTTTCTATTGGTGTGCGCAATGGCTTTTTCAAATTCAAAATCTGCCGGATTTCTCAAGCCTCTCAGTATGTATCTGGCTTGTTGTCTTTTACATAAATCTACCGTGAGCCCGTCATAAGTAATCACACGCACATTTTTAAAATCTTTAAATGCTTCTACGGCAAAAGCTTTGCGCTCTTCTAGGCTGAACATATATTTTTTGTTCGCATTAGTCCCAATGGCGATAATAATTTCGTCAAACAACCGGACTGCACGTTCAACGATGTCAAAATGACCGAGAGTAATCGGATCAAACGAGCCTGGAAAAATAGCTTTTCTCATTTTTTGGTTTTTCTCATCAAATATAAAAAATAAATTGGGTTTTGGGTTTTTGCCGTAACGCCTAGCTGAATAGCTTCAAAAAAAAAACTCCCCTGACGATCAAGGGAGTTTTAGTGTATAAACGAAAGGGTAATTTACAAGGAATAAGGCCTTCCCACTTCTTCAACAGGAATACACGCTTGCCATGCGCCAGGAATCGGTTCGTAGGTAAGTACATTTTCACCCACTTGCTCGCTTGTGCGCCATCCCCATATAGTGGCACCTCTCAGTCCAATTAGAAAATTGGCCGCAGCCGTATCTGTATCGTAAACGTAGGGCTCTTCAGAATCTGAGTAGCCTTCAGCCAACTTTTGTTGCAAAGCAATTCGGTCTTCTTTGGTGATGTTAAAGTACGGTTTTATGATGCCTTCCAAGGCTTCGGGTTTCGCATCCGAAATATCGGCGGGTTCCCCTCCGGCCAAAAATTTAGTTTTAAAAGCTTGAAAGCCCAAATCGAATTCGCCTTTTGCTTTGGGTGCATAAACTTCACCGTAGAACAAATCTATAAATTGCGGAACGCCTACGGCAACTGCTCCTGGTACATCGCCATTTGCAGGTAGAATGATGTCAACCAATTTGGTGATAACAGCCGCCTGTTCAGCAGTGAGATATACGGGAACCCATTGAGGTTCTTTGTTGCAGCTTTGAAAGATGCTCATCAGTGTGGGAGCAGCTAAGGTGTAGCCTACGCCCATCGATATATTTTTTATAGCACTTCTTCTGTCCATAATAGGTTTTTTTTAAATGTTTTTCTTATTGAGTTCTTTAACGGCATGATCTACAGCTCTTGCAGTAAAAGCCATATAACCTAGTGATGGATTGTGACAAGCAGCGGATGTCATAAAAGCACCGTCTGTCACAAATACGTTGGGTACCGCATGTATTTGGTTGTATTTGTTGAGTACAGAAGTTTTGGGGTCTTTGCCCATACGAGCCGTACCCATTTCGTGGATGCCCAAGCCCGGGGCACCAATGTCATCCATAGCCCGGATGTCTCTAAAACCAGCACCTTCCAACATTTCTATGGCTTGGTTTACCATGTCTTTGCGCATGTTGAGTTCGTTTTCTTTAAACTCTGCATCAAAAGTTACCGTGGGCAATCCCCATTGGTCTAGTTTTTCATAATCTAAAAACATGCGGTTTTCATGATGCGGCAAGGATTCGCCAAAACCCATCAGCGACATAGACCATTCTCCGGGTTTCAACACGCTTTCGGCGAGGTCTTTTCCGTAAGTGTATTCTTCGGCCGAATCGTCAAAACCATTTCTGCCTCCACCACCTTGATAGCCATATCCTCTGAGAAAATCTGGATGTTTGGTGGCTGCATCCACATTGCGAAAACGCGGAATATAAATACCGTTGGGTCTGCGACCTTTGTAATATTTGTCTTTAAAACCGTCGTGAACTCCAAAAGCACCGGCCTTAAAATGATGATCCATTACATTGTGACCGAGCTCACCACTGTCGTTGCCCATACCATTTGGAAAACGATCGGATTTGGAATTTAATAAAATCGCCGTGGAAGCAATTGCAGAAGCACATAAGAAAATAATTTTAGCCTTAAATTCAATGACTTCTTTGGTTTCTGCATCCACAATTCTAACGCCTACGGCACGTTTTGTTTTTTCATCGTAAATCACTTCCGAGACAATAGAAAAAGGCCTGAGTGTCATATTACCTGTACGTTCAGCAGCAGGAAGCGTGGAAGAATTGCTGCTAAAATACCCTCCAAAAGGACAACCACGGATGCATCGGTTTCTGTACTGACAGTTTTGACGAATGCCCGAAGTGTCGGTGATTTCACCACCGGTGTAGTGCGCTGTCCTTCCAATGGTCAAAACTCGGTCTGTGTAATTCGATGAAATGGATTTCTTTAAATGGTCTTCTACACAATTCAAATCCATAGGAGGTAAAAACTTTCCGTCGGGGAGTTGGGGTAAGCCCAGATTTTCTCCACTAACGCCAATGAATTGTTCTACATAGTCATACCAAGGTTCAATTTCTTTGTATCGAACCGGCCAATCCACGGCAATCCCTTCTTTGGCATTGGCCTCAAAGTCAATGTCGCTGAGCCTGTAACTTTGTCGGCCCCACATTAGTGAGCGTCCGCCAACATGATAACCACGCATCCAATCAAAACGTTTGATTTCATTATACGGATGTTCTTTATCATTTACAAAGAAATGCCGAGATTCCTCTTTGGTGGTATAGCCCGTTCGGTTCTGCTTTTCGTATTCCTTGAGCTGCTCCTGGCTGAGCTCTCCTTTGTACTTAAAGTCCCACGGATCTTTGTGCATCGTAGGGTAATCTTCAATGTGTTTTACCATGCGACCGCGTTCTAGAACTAGTGTTTTGAGTCCTTTTTCGCAGAGTTCTTTGGCCGCCCAACCGCCACTGATGCCGGTTCCTACAACAATGGCATCATATTCCGGTTGATCTTGAATGTAATTAAGCATGTACTTCTGTTTATTTGAGTTAAAAAATAGGTTAGGTTTTTAGAAATTCATTTTTTTAAGTTCACCTACATCGCGATGCTCAAGGCTCAAAGCGGGTGAAATAAAACAAGGGTTGTTGTGGTTTTTTTGACAGTATAATCGTCTTTTGTCACTTTGCCATATTTCGAATTCATTACATGGAACGGCATTTTGAAGAGACTTAATCATTCTGGGCTTGTACTGTAAATTAACCTTTATTATAAGACCCTAAAATTATGAATTAAAAGCAATAAATGACAAAACATGGTAAAAATAACATATTTTTAAGACTTTGTGCAATCGATTGCGTGGGCAGTTTGCACATTATTATTACTTTTATCAATCCAAAAACCAAACTTAAAACCAAACCATGAAACGCAGAACATTTGTAAAGAATTCTACTCAAGCCGGCTTGGCCTTCGGGCTTATGGGGCTGGCGGCTTGTAGAAACGGAACCTCTCAACAAACCGAAAATCCTACAGAGGCTGTCGGTGCATCAACTCATTTTAAAATTTCGCTGGCTCAGTGGTCTTTAAACAAAGCCATCAGAAGCGGCGAAATGAGTCCGTTTGATTTTTCAGATAAGGCAAAAGCCCTCGGTTTTGAAGGTATTGAGTTTGTCAATCAGTTGTATTTCGATGAAATTGACAAACATCCGAATCGGCTCTCCGGAATCAATCATTTTGTTTCTGAAACGCTCAAAAGAAGTCGGGATGCAGATATGCAGCACGTCCTTATTATGATAGACCACGAAGGAGAAGTTGCTACAGCAGATGCTGAGGCGCGCGCAAAAGCTATTGAAAACCATCGCAGGTGGATAGATGCCGCGCAAGGTCTCGGTTGCCACGCCATTCGCCTAAATCTTTTTGGCAGTGAAGATGTGGAGGCTTGGAAAACGCATGCTGTGGAATCGTTATCCATACTTTCCGACTATGCTGCCACACAGAAAATAAATGTCATTGTCGAAAATCACGGTGGTTTTTCTTCCAACGGCGCTTTGTTGGCCGAGGTGATGCGCACCGTTGACAAACCCAATTGTGGAACGCTTCCCGATTTTGGCAACTTCTGTATGAAACGCGACAGCGGTGCTGTTTTTGAAGGTGCGTGTGTGGAAGAGTACGACAAATACCAAGGTGTAGCAGATTTGATGCCGTTTGCCAAAGGCGTCAGTGCCAAAGCTTTTGATTTTGATATAAATGGAAACGAAACAACTATCGATTTTCTCAAGATGTTTCAAATTGTGAAAAAAGCAAACTTTAAAGGCTGGGTCGGTATCGAATACGAAGGTGAAAATCACACTGCAGAAGATGGTATATTGCTGACCAAAGCATTGCTCGAAAAAACATTTAAACAACTAACCTAAATCAATAACCACTCAAATAACACTTCCACATGAACACAAAAACGCGCATTCAACTTTCCCTGATGATGTTTCTCGAATTTTTTATCTGGGGTGGTTGGTTTGTTACCCTTGGTACTTTTTTAAGTGCCAACCTCAATGCCAGCGGGGGCGAATCTGCTATGGCTTTTTCAACACAATCTTGGGGTGCCATCATAGCGCCTTTTATTATTGGCCTGATTGCCGATCGCTATTTCAACGCAGAAAAAATATTAGGCATCCTGCATATTTTGGGTGCTGTTTTGATGTACATGATGTCGCAAACAACTGACTTTTCGGTATTTTATCCCTATGTACTCGGCTATATGATATTGTATATGCCAACTTTAGCGCTGGTCAATTCTATCTCTTTTAGGCAAATGAAAGACCCTTCCAAAGAATTTTCTTTTGTTCGGGTTTTTGGGACTGCCGGGTGGGTAATTGCCGGTATTGTCATTAGTTTCACAGGTTGGGACAGCGAAGCGGGCAGGGCAGAAGGCCTTTTGAGCAATACCTTTATGATGGTGGGTGCTGCGTCGGCACTCCTAGGTGTTTTTAGCTTTATGCTACCCAAAACCCCACCTCAAGCCAATAGGGAAGAGAAGGTAAGCATCTCCGAAATTTTAGGTTTGGATGCGCTCAAGCTGCTGAAAGACAGAAATTTCTTGATCTTTTTTATGGCTTCCATACTTATCTGTATTCCTTTGGCCTTTTATTACCAAAATACCAATCCGTTTTTGTCCGAAATTGGCATGACAAATCCCACGGCAAAAATGGCAATCGGACAAGTTTCTGAAATACTGTTTATGTTGCTGTTGCCTTTCTTTTTTACCAAATTTGGGTTCAAAAAGACTATTTTGGTCGGGATGGCTGCCTGGGCGGTTCGCTATTTCTTGTTTGCCTATGGTGACGCAGGCGAACTTACTTATATGTTGCTTATTGGTATTGCGCTGCACGGAATTTGTTATGACTTTTTCTTTGTCTCCGGGCAAATATATACCGACACCAAAGCCGGCTCCAAATACAAAAGTGCTGCGCAGGGTTTGATTACATTGGCAACCTATGGCGTGGGTATGTTGATCGGGTTTTGGGTGGCCGGAAAAATCACAGACCAATTCCTTCGTCCTGATGATACCCACCTTTGGAAAGCCATCTGGACATTTCCGGCATATTTTGCCATCGGGGTTTTTGTCTTGTTTGCCTTGTTTTTTAAAAACGAAAAAATCGAATATAAAGCTTAAGGATATCCATTAAGCAAATTATCTAAAAATTCAATTTAAAATTATTATGAGTTCAAAAATAAGATTAGGAATACTTGGCGGCGGAGGCGATTCACTCATTGGTGTGTTGCATCGTGTGGCCTCTTCCATGTTTGACAGTTTCGAGTTGGTGGGTGGTGTTTTTAACCCCGATTTTGACAGTAATGTAGGTTTTGCCGAGCAAATAGGCATTCCAACCCATCGTGTCTATAAAGATTTCGACACACTTATCGAAAAAGAAAAAGCCTTGCCGGAAAGTGAGCGTATGCAAGTCATATCCATCCTTACTCCGAATTTTTTGCATTTCCCGATGGCAAAAAAACTGTTGGAAAACGGTTTTAACGTCATTTGCGAAAAACCGATGACTACGACCTATGAGGAAGCCAAAATCCTCAAACAAACACTTGCCAAGACCAAAGCCGTTTTTGCGGTTACTTATACCTACACCGGTTATCCGATGGTGCGACAAATGCGCGAAATGATCCTTGGCGGCGAGTTGGGCGAAATCCAAAAAGTGGATGCCCAATACTATCAAGGTTGGATAAACCCCATAATCCACGACAAAGAAAAACGCGCAAACACCTGGCGGTTAAACCCCGAAAAATCAGGTATCAGTTGTTGTGTGGGCGACATCGGCACCCATGCTTTTGATATGATAGAATTCGTAACCGGACAGCATGTAAAATTGCTTTTGGCAGATTTGAACTACCTTTATGAAGACAACCGCATGGACATAGACGGCACCATTTTGATTCGTTTTTCAGACAACGTAAAAGGGGTGATTCGCGCGAGTCAAATCGCGACAGGAGAAGAAAATAACTTCACCGTGCAAGTCTATGGCAAAAAAGCAGGTTTGAAATGGGAACAAGAAAACCCGAATTATTTATACCTCATGGAAGACGGCCAACCGCTTCGCGTGTTGAAACCTGGACATGCGTATAATTCAGATCTGTCTTTAGACGGCACCAAACTGCCACCGGGGCATCCGGAAGGTATTTTTGATTCTATGGGCAACATCTATAAAGGGGTGGCAAAGGCCATCCGGGGCGAAGCTTATAATTCCGGGGAATTCCCGACGATTATCGATGGCGCACGCGGCATGGACTTTATAGAAAAGGCTGTCGAATCACACCGAAAAGGAAATGTTTGGGTGGAATTGGAGTGATGATTCGATGACATGATCATTCCATGATGAGATAAAAATAATTCTAATGCCTAATGCCTCTTGGCTTTTGGCTTGAAACAAATAACGAGTAACAGATAACGTATAACTTATAACAAAAACTCTAATGCCTTTTGGCAAATGCCTAATGCCTTATAAACGAATAACGTATAACCAATAACGTATAACCAATAACGTATAACGAATAAACAAAGATGAAAACCATAAAAGGACCTGCCGTATTTTTGGCACAATTTGTAGAAAACAAAGCACCTTTCAATTCCTTGGACGGCATGTGCAAATGGGCCGCAGATTTAGGATACAAAGGCATACAGATCCCGACTTGGGAAAAATTCCTCATCGATTTGGACAAGGCTGCCGAAAGCCAAACCTACTGCGACGAACTCAAAGGAAAAATAAATTCGTATGGATTGGAGATTACCGAACTTTCCACGCATTTGCAAGGCCAATTGGTGGCGGTCAATCCGGCATACGATACTATGTTCGACAATTTTGCGCCCGACGCACTGAAAGGTAACCCGAAAGCGCGTACCGAATGGGCCGTCGAAACCGTCAAAAAAGCCGCTATTGCCAGCAGGCGGTTGGGTCTCAACGTGCACGCTACATTTTCGGGTGCGTTGCTTTGGCATACCTGGCACCCTTGGCCGCAACGCCCACCGGGATTGGTAGAGCTAGGTTTTGAAGAATTGGCCAAACGTTGGAAACCCATTCTCGATGTGTATGACGAAAACGGCGTGGACGTGTGCTATGAAGTGCACCCGGGCGAAGACATACACGATGGCGACACCTTCGAGCGGTTTTTGGAAGCCACGGGCAATCACAAACGGGTAAATATTTTGTATGATCCGAGCCATTTTGTGCTACAACAATTAGATTATATCGAGTATATCGACCATTATCATCAATTTATCAAGGCCTTCCACGTAAAAGATTCCGAGTTCAACCCGACCGGAAAAAAAGGCGCGTTTGGCGGATACAACAATTGGGGCGACCGCGCCGGGCGCTACCGTTCACCGGGAGACGGTCAAATCGATTTCAAAACCATCTTCTCTAAACTTACGCAATACGGCTGCGATGTGTGGGCGGTGATGGAGTGGGAGTGCTGCATCAAAAGTCCGGAACAAGGCGCCCGCGAAGGTGCACCCTTCATCAAAAGCCACATCATCGAAGCGACCCAAAGAGCCTTTGACGACTTTGCCGGAGCAGAGATCGACAAAGAAAAGTTGAAAAGGATTTTGGGAATTTAAGATTGAGAGTTGATGATTTTTGAAAGATGAATTTTCAATTATAAAAAACAAACATTTAAAATTTATAGAATGAAAAACTTGACCTTAATCCTCGTATTCTTGATGGCTTGTACCGCTTGTCAAGACAATAAAAAATCAAATAAAACTGAAATTTCAGAAACTAAGACTATGCAAACAACCCAAAACGAGCCATCTTGGACACCACTCTTTGACGGAAAATCATTCGACGGCTGGCATTTGTATCTCAAAGAAGGCGTTTCGCCCGAATGGCAGATAGAAGACGGCGCAATGGTTTTTAACCCCACACCAGAATCCAAGCGAGGCAACAACCTGATTACGGACAAGGCCTACACAAATTTTGTGCTTTCACTCGAATGGAAAATTTCCGAAGGCGGCAACAGCGGCTTGTTTTGGGGCGTGCAGGAATCTCCCGAATTTCCCGAAGCTTACGAAACCGGTGCCGAAATTCAAATTTTAGATGACGAAAGACACCCGGATGCTAAAAACGGTACAACGCACAAAGCCGGTTCTTTGTATGATATGATTGCGGCTCCGAGCGGTTTGGTGAAACCGGCAGGCGAATGGAATTTGTACGAATTGGAAATAGACCACAACAAAAACTTGGGAAAATTGAACATTAACGGCAAACACGCAATTTCATTTCCACTTCATGGCGAAGCCTGGGAAAAAATGGTTGCGGCATCAAAATTTGCTACCTGGCGTGCATTTGCCAAAACTGCTACCGGCAAAATTGGGCTTCAAGACCATGGTGATAAAGTCTGGTTTAGAAATATAAAAATCAAGGAACTGCCATAAAGCTTTACAATTTAGTGTAGAAGTAATTCATGATGTTGTTAATTTTAGGACGGCTAAGACATTACATTTCCCTAAAAATCAATGACCATCCGCATAAAAAAAAGACTGTCAGAAATGGCAGTCTTTTTTTACTTTGAGTAAGTTTTTAGATGTTATTTCGGCATCACTACCGTGTTGATTACGTGAATTACACCGTTGCTTCCCATCACATCGGTCTTAACAATTTCACTGTAGTTGCCGTTTTGATCCAACAACCAAATTTTACCGTCTTTTTGTGTTACGGTAATCATTTGTCCGTTTAAGGTTTTGAGCGATACAGTTCCATTTCCATCGGCCAATGCTTTGACTACATCAGCGGCAGCCAATTTTCCGGCTACCACATGGTAGGTCAATATACCTGACAAAGCGGCTTTGTTTTCTGGCTTCAACAGCGATTCCAAAGTTGCGGCGTCAACTTTGGCAAAAGCATCATTTGTTGGGGCAAAAACAGTAAAAGGACCCTCAGCTTGCAAAGCACTTACCAAATCGGCAGCTTTGAGCGCAGTTACTAAAGTGCTAAAATCTTTGTTTGATGCAGCAGCATCAACAATCGTTTGGGCAGTTGTTTTGTTTCCGATTGCAAACATTAGAATCAATGCGGAAAGTAGAATTTGTTTTTTCATAGCTTTTTGTTTAATTAATTATTTAAAACTTTAAACAAAAGTATGTATATGATTTGAAAGTCTATTAAGCCCGCGTGTTTTTTGGGTACAATTTAACAGATGATTATTCTGTAAAAATTTTTGGGAGACGTTTGAAACGATTGATTAGGAATACTGCTTTAAAAAATCATAAACAGCTTCTTGAGACCGACAAACCATACGTGTATTAGTGACAAATACATTCATCGCATCACTATTGATGATTCTCGATTTAACATTATCTTCAAGTTGCATTTTAAAGATGGTCATTAACTCACCGTAGCAAAGTGGATCTTCGATGGGCGTAAGGACTTCTATGCGATGGTCCAAATTTCTTTTCATCAGGTCGGCAGATCCCATATAGAGTTTGCCATTTCCTGCGTGATGAAAATGATAGAGTCTGCCATGTTCCAAATAACGATCGACTATACTGGTGATTTCAATGTTTTTTCCAACACCTAAAAGATCGGGGAGGAGTCTGCAAATGCCTCTGACTAACAAACGCACGCGTACACCGGCTTTTGCAGCATTTACAAACAAATCAATAAACTTGTCGTCTTCTAAACTGTTCATCTTGGCTTCAATACATGCGATGCGTCCGGCTTTGGCTTCCGATATTTCAAAGTCGATCAATGCTTCTAGCTTATTTCTGCTTGTAAATGGAGACACCAAAATCGTTTCGGGTATCCAATTTATAGTTGGATTCTGAAAAAGTTCAAAAAGCCGGTGCAGTTCTTCGGTAATGTGTTTTTTGTACGTAAAAAGCCCGTGATCTACGTAAAATTTGGCAGTGTTTTCGTTGAAATTTCCCGTACCTATGTAAGCAAATTTTTCAAGTATCTCCTTTTTTTGCCTGTAAATAAGTAGGGTTTTGGCGTGTACCTTTTTGCCGGGAAAGCCATAGATGACCTCGATGCCTTTTTCTTGCATGATTTTTCCCCACTTTAGGTTGTTGGCTTCATCAAAACGTGCCTGAGGCTCTACGACTGCAATTACTTTCTTCCCGTTTTGAGCTGCCAAAATTAGGTTTTCACAAATAGCCGATTCTGTGGCTACTCGGTAAAGTGTGATGTTGATTTGCTTGACACGCGCATCTTTGGCTGCCGTTTGCAACAGGTGAATAACAGGCTGATAGGATTGAAAAGGAAGGTGCAAAAGGTAGTCTCGCTGTCGGATTTTTTCAAAAATATTTCCTTCACTTTGTGCTAGTGGATGCATCAAAGATGTTTGGGGTTTGTCGTAAAACCGACTGCCGTCTAGCGGAGCGGGAAATCTGAAAAAGTCGCTAAAATTGTGAAATGAACCCCCCGAAATGACATCCGCTTTTCGAAGGTCAAACAAAAGCCGCACTTTTTTCCGAAGTTCTTTGGGCATGTTTCCGTCTATCAGCAAGCGGGTAGGTGAACCTATATCGCGCTTAGACAAAGATTGAAGAATCAAAGCAGCCAAATCGGCTTGTTCTTCCCGTAAATCATCGTCTAAATAAAGCTCAGCATCGCGCGTCAACTTAATCTGATAGGCTTGTTGTACATTTTCATCGATAAAAATCTGCGGTAGGTGTAGTTTTACAATTTCGTCAACAAGGCAATAGGCAACGCCGATGTCAGAGGGCAATTTTATAAAACGCTCTTTTTTAGTGGGAATAGACACCAAACCAAAGTACTTCGGGTTTTCAAAAGTGACCAAATAATACAAGGCATTGTTTTCCAAAAAGATTTCTTTGTCATAGTCGCACGGCAATATTCTTTCCTGGATTTTCTCAAGTAAATAATCTCTAAAATGCGTTCTTACAAAGCTTTTTTGTTGGGCTGTAAACGATTTGGCGTCACTTATAAAAATACCTTCTTTTTGCAAAGAGGGCAAAACAAGATTTCTATAGATGTGTCCAAATTCCTCTTGTTGTTTTTTGATGGTTCCCAACAGGGTTTTTAATATTTTTTTGGCATTTTGCTCTTTTTCGGGTTCCGTTTTTGCAAGCTGCTTCAGTGTTTGCCATTGTGGAATGCGCACGCGAAAAAACTCATCGAGATTGGAAGAAAAGATGGCTAAAAATTTTAGTTTTTCAAACAGCGGTGTGTCTGCGTGGGCGGCTTCTTGAAGTACGCGGGCATTAAAATCCAACCAACTGATATCACGGTTTATATAAGGAGAATCTTTCATCGGTTTCTGTTTATTGATATTTCTACAGTCATGCGTGGACTGCGTTTAGCACATAAAGCCAGGTAAATCCTATTCGGTGGATTGATATAATCATTTATGGTATTTTATTCGTATAAAGGTGGCAAACATAACAAAGGTTCCCCAATTTTATTTTAAAGGAATGTAATCAAATTGATAAAAAACGCTTGGACTTAATCGATTTTAACTAAGTTTTCGAGGGTAAAAACGATGAGATTGTCAACCACAGCATACGGGTTTGCACTAAAAGTTCCGGCAGGCCTATTGGCTATTATGGCATTCATAGAAACAGCTTCATGACCGAGCAAACGGGCTAAGGCATAAATGGCAGCGGTTTCCATTTCAAAATTTGTTATTTTATGGGTTTCATAGGCGAATGTTTCCAATTTGTCATTTAAATCCGGGTCGGATAGGGTAAGCCTTAAAACCCTGCCTTGAGGGCCGTAAAATCCTCCGGCAGTTGCTGTGATGCCACGATGCAAATTTTTAGTTTCTGAAAATAAAGCCATCAAGGCTTCCCCGGCCATAAATATATAAGGATGAGCCTTTTGCGGATGCCATTGTGTATGTGCTACAAATGCATTTTCCATCGCTTCTAGATGATCTTCCGGATGCACTTGATAGAAATGCATAAGCCCGGTCATATCAATGCCGTGGGTGCTCATCAAAAAACTGTCAACAGGTACATCTTCCTGCAGAGATCCGGAGGTGCCTATTCTGATGATTTTAAGTTTTGTGTGGGATTCTTTAGGAAGGCGGGTCTTTAAATCGATATTGACCAACGCGTCCAATTCGTTCATGACGATATCTATATTGTCCGGACCAATGCCGGTTGATATCACCGAAATGCGTTTGCCTTTGTAGTAACCTGTATGTGTTTTAAACTCCCTCTTTTGGGTTTTGAATTCAATCGAATCAAACAAATCCGAAATTCGCGCTACGCGATTTTGATCGCCTACAAAAATGATAAGGTCGCTTATGTTTTCCGGTTTCAGGTTGAGGTGATACACACTACCGTCCGGATTGAGTACCAACTCAGATGGGGCTATGGCCATGATGCAAAAATTAGTAACGGTAAAGATACTAAATCAGCCCGTCAAAAGTTCAATTTGTCAAGATAAAAACAGCGAAAATACAGATGCTAAACCGCCAATTCTTTTGGCGCTCTGTATTGTGTAACAATTTCTATATTGTTGGTCAGTGTTCTGTGCACCGGACATTTATTGGCAATTTCTATCAATCTGTTTTTTTGTTCTTCCGTCAAATCCCCCTTCAACTCAATTTCACGTGTCAATCTGTCTATTTTGGCCTCGTTCTGGCAGTCGTCGCAATCCTCGGCATGCACTTTGGCGTGTTCCAAATGCACCGTCACGTCTTCTAAAGCCCATTTTTTTCTATCTGCATACATACGCAGCGTCATTGCCGTGCAAGCGCCTAAAGACGATAATAAAAGTTCGTATGGTGAAGGTCCCAAATCAGCTCCGCTTACAGACTTAGGTTCGTCAGCCAACCAATTGTGCTGTCGCGCGACAATTTCGGTAGTATAATGCGATGTCCCAATACGAGCCACCACTTGTTTGTCTGTTTCCAAATCTTGACTTCCACCAAAATCAACATAGCGTTTTACCCAGCTCGAAACCACCTCGCCCACATACATCGAATCTTCTTTGCGCGTGAGCAAATGATCGGCACCATCCAACGAAACAAAACTCTTCGGGTGGTGTGCGTGTCCGTATATTTTAGCCGCATTGGCTACTTCTACTATCTTGTCTTGAGGTGAGTGAAAAACCAAAAGCGGCTTGCGCAATTCTTTCAAAATTGCCGACATATCTTTACTTTCCAAATCATCTAAAAACTGTTTTTTGATGATGAATTTTCGTCCGGCTATATCCACTTTTGCTTGCCCTTTGGTATTGATGGTTTCCATACAACTTTCAAACAAATGCCCCACATGCACAGGATCTGCCGGTGCACCAATCGTCACCACAGCCTCAATGGCATCAATTTGAGAAGCCGCAAAAACAGCCGCCGCACCCCCCAACGAATGCCCTATAATAATTTTTGGACATTTGTAATGCGCAGTCAGGTAGCGCGCCGCACTAATCAAATCGTCCACATTGGTCGAAAAATTGGTGTCTTCAAAATTGCCCTCGCTGTCGCCCAAACCGGCAAAATCGAAACGCATTACCGCAATTCCATTCTGCGTCAAAGCACGCGAAATATTTCTGACAGCCGTAAAATTTTTGTTTCCCGTAAAAAAATGCGAAAAAATAGCGTATTGCAAAGGTTTTTTAGTAATCGGTAAATCCAATTTCGCCGAAAGCGATAAACCCTGCTCGTTTTTAAATGTAAAAGAAATCGTGTTCATAAAAGTTTTTTCTAAACGTATTCAGTCGTAAGATAGCAAAAAAACACACAAAACATCCAAATCAATTATAATTATTTGGGCGTGACCGCTGTGAAATCTAAAAACCATTTCACAGCGGTCGGGCTGTCCGCTATAGTCCCCGTCATAAGACGGGGCGCTGCCGCTCCCATCCCTCACGCGAAAACACAACCTAAAATAACCTATAAGCAAAGTCAAATTAAATTATTAAAAAATTAAATTATGGTTATGTAAAATTAAATATTAAGTTTACATTTGCATAAATTTAAGTACGCTTAAAAATTTATTTATGTCAGTTGCAATAGAAAACTTTATCAAAACCATTTACCAGTCTCAAAAGCACTACGACCAAGACACCAAGCCCGGTAATATTGCCAAAAAGTTAGGAATTACCAACGCTGCCGCTACCGACATGGCCAAAAAACTGTCTGAGCGCGAATTGTTGCACTACCAAAAATACCAACAATTGGAGCTCACAGACAAAGGCAACAAAATAGCTGTTAACGTCATCCGAAAACACCGTCTGTGGGAGGCTTTGCTATTTAAGTTGTTTGATATGTCGCTCCACGAAATTCACCACGAAGCCGAATTGCTAGAACACGCTACTTCCGATTTTTTAGCAGATAAAATTTACCAATATTTGGGTCAGCCCAAATTTGACCCTCACGGCGAGCCAATCCCCGATGCCGGTGGCGAATATCCGAAGCATCAAGTTCCGTTGGTATTGTCAGAGGCTCCCGAAATGCAGTCGTACACCATTTCGAAGCTCGTCAGTGCAGACAAAGCCTTTTTCGATTTCTGTACAGAAAACGGCTTGCTCAGCGGCGCTGAAATTTTTGTGCAAAAACAATACGAAAACCCCAGAATGACGCAGATTTTGGCAAATGACAGCAAACTGCTCTTGCATCAAGATTTTACCAATGTTATATATGTCATCTGATTCTTTTAAAAATGGGAAAAAATATTTTTATTTCTTTTATCGGGTTTTGCAGTGTTAGCTTGCATGCGCAACAAGCCAAAAGTTCAGATGCACTCATCACCGATCGGCCGGATCAAACAGAAGCCCCCTTTGTAGTGCCCAAAAATTATCTGCAAATAGAAACCGGTTTTATGTTCGAAAAATCTAGTACCGGTAATACCAAAACCGAAAGTCTGACATACAATACCACCTTATACAGATTCGGACTTTTAGATAATTTGGAATTGCGTTTGGGTTTGGATTGGCAACAAAACAAAACATTCAGCCAAAACAGTGCTACGGAGGTGTCAAATGGATTGGCACCTGCACTGTTAGGGTTTAAAACTGAAATTGCTCAAGAGTCCGGTTGGTTGCCTCAAATCGGACTTTTGGGGGCACTCTTTATTCACGGCCCTGCAAGCAGCACTTTGGAAACTGAAGATACAGGAGGCGAAATCAGATTTTCACTTGCTCACACCTTGTCGCAGCGCATTTCAATAGGATACAATTTAGGTGTTTTATGGGATGGTAACAACCAGGGGAGTGCCTATTTTTATACACTTGCGGCGGGTATCAGTTTAGATGAAAATTGGAGTGTTTTTGCGGAAATTTATGGAGATTTTCCGGAAAACGCGGAACCTAACCATCTTTGGGACGCCGGAATTACTTATTTGTTGTCAAAAAATTTTCAGTTTGACCTTTCAGCGGGTTCAAGTTTTTCGGCTGAACAGGATTATTTTATAAGCACAGGCATCAGTTTTAGGCTGCCTAACTAATTTTCGTTAAAATATTTATTCAAAGATTTCAAAACATAAAAAAATAATTTCAATGAACAGAAAATATATGCTTGCAGTCATTTTAATGATACTGATTTCATGCAACCAAAAAAAAGACGGAATTGAGTCAAAGCTACGTGTTGTTACCACTACAACCTTACTAACAGATTTGGTTTACCAAATAACAAAAGACAGTGTCATTTTGCAAGGATTGATGGGTGTAGGCGTGGATCCACATCTCTACAAAGCCAGCGAAGGCGATGTCACCAAACTCTTTTCGGCCGATTTAGTTTTTTATGGAGGTCTGCATCTCGAAGGCAAGTTGGTGGACGTTTTTGAAAAGATGAACCAACAAGGCAAAGCCACTTTTGCCGTGAGCGATGCCTTAGAAGCGCATACATTGATAGGCTCTGAGTATTTTGCATCAAGTTACGATCCGCATATTTGGTTTGATGTGTCTAACTGGCAAAAAATTGCCCGTTATACAGCTGAAAAATTGATAGAAGCAGATGCCAAAAACGCGGCTTTTTATCGACAAAATTTGACGAACTATCTCACCGCTTTAGATTCACTAGAGTTTGAAATCCGAAAAAAAATAGAAACACTTGCGCCTGAGAAACGGATTTTGGTAACCGCCCACGATGCTTTCAATTACTTTGGCAAAGCTTACGATTTTCAAGTGGTAGGTTTACAAGGACTTTCTACCGCCACAGAAGCCAGTGTGCAAGACGTGCAGCAACTGACAGATTTTATCATAGCAAACAAAATCAAAGCTATCTTTGTAGAAAGTTCGGTGCCCAGACGCACTATTGAAGCCCTGCAAGAGTCTGTCAGTGCCAAAGGTCATCAAGTGCGTATCGGCGGATCCTTGTATTCGGACGCTTTGGGAAGTCCTAATACACCTGAAGGCACTTATACGGGCATGTTTTTGTACAATGTAGAAACCATCGTAAACGCGCTTAAATGAACGTTTTTATAAGTTATATAAACAAGTGATTACATCTCTCAACGTTTGGTCAAGTCGTAAAAAATTGTTTGAACGGGTAAAAAAATAAATAGATGAATTTAGAAATACCTATAGCGGTTGCCATTCATGATTTGACAGTCGCCTACAACCACAAACCGGTTTTGTGGGATATTGATTTGGAAATTCCGGAAGGTGTACTCATGGCGATTGTAGGTCCAAACGGAGCAGGCAAATCTACGCTGATTAAATCTATCTTGGGAATTCAAAAGCCATTGGCAGGAAGTGTACTTATCTTCGACCAGCCTTTTTCTAAGCAGCGAAAAAAAGTGGCTTACGTACCTCAAAAGGGCAGTGTGGATTGGGATTTTCCTACCACTGCGCTCGATGTGGTTTTGATGGGCACCTACGGTAGTCTGGGATGGTTTAAAAGACCCGGATTGAATGAAAAAAAAGCGGCACTAGAAGCTTTGGAGCAAATGGGCATGTTGGATTTTAGGGATAGACAAATCAGTGAATTGTCCGGCGGTCAGCAACAGCGCATCTTTTTGGCGCGCGCTCTGGTCCAACAAGCAGAAATCTACTTTATGGATGAGCCCCTCCAAGGCGTTGATGCCACTACGGAAAAAGCCATCATCAAAATTTTGAAATTACTCAGCAGCAAAGGTAAAACGGTTGTGGTAGTCCACCACGACTTGCAAACCGTTCCCGAATATTTTGATTGGGTTACATTTTTAAATGTCAAAAAGATTGCAACCGGACCGGTCAAACATATTTTTAATGACGACAATTTGACTAAAACTTACGGAATTAATTATAAAGTCAGTTTACAAACCAAATGAATTTGCAACATTATTTTCAACAACTCAGTACTGACTATACCTTGCTTATCATTACTTTAGGAACAGGTATTCTCGGAGGTTTGTGTGGATTTTTGGGTAGTTTTGCGGTGCTGAAAAAGCAAAGTTTGCTCGGTGATGCCATTTCTCATGCGGCACTGCCCGGCATTTGCCTCGCCTTTCTGATAGCCGGCGTAAAAGACACCCACTGGCTTTTGTTGGGCGCTTTGGTGAGTGGCATAATAGGCACTGTTTGGATTCAAGGCATCGTATCGAGAACGTACCTCAAACAAGATACTGCCTTGGGTTTGATTCTCTCTTTGTTTTTTGGTTTTGGTCTTTTGCTACTGACTTTTATTCAAAAAATGGACAATGCCAACCAAGCCGGATTGGACAAATATCTCTTTGGACAGGCTGCTACGCTGATGGCCCAAGATGTACAAATCATGCTTTGGGTGAGTTTAATCAGCTTGTTTGCTGTGTTGCTGTTTTGGAAAGAATTTAAAATCTTACTTTTTGATATAGAGTATGCCAAAACCATAGGTTTGCCTACAAAATACATTGATATTTTTTTGACGAGCCTGATTGTTCTTGTGATTGTAATGGGTTTGCAAACCGTGGGGGTCGTTTTGATGAGTGCACTGATTTTGGCACCGGCTGCTGCCGCTAGGCAATGGACCAATAAACTCTGGATAATGGTGTTGTTGGCTACCCTTTTTGGGGCGCTTTCAGGTATTTCGGGTACAGCCCTTAGTGCTTCATACAGTCAAATGCCCACCGGACCGGTAATTGTGCTGTCGGCATCGGTGATCGTGCTTTTCTCCTTTATTTTTTCTCCAAAAAGAGGCATATTAATGCGCGAAATCAGGTTTAGAAAGAGCCGTCGTGCTATTAAACTCAACAAGGCCTTGTCTCTTATGTATCGCATTGCGTCTAAGCACGAAAACGTGTTGGCGCCGCACGGTAAAAGAATGCTTAACGATTTTAAAGGCTATTCTAACGTGATTTTCAAAAAATTGGAGCAACAGGGACTTATCAACTATCGACAAAATTCTTGGTCGTTGACGGAGAAAGGATTTGAAAAAGCGGCAAATTTGTATAACCAACTTGGTAAAGATGAATAATGCGCAGATAGAAATACAATTGATTGCAGCTTTGGTCGCAGTTGCTTGCGCACTGCCGGGCACCTTTTTGGTTTTGCGAAAAATGGCTTTGATTACGGATGCCATCAGCCACGCCATTTTGCCGGGTATCGTTTTGGGATTTTTTATCACCCACGATTTGAATGCGCCGCTACTCATAGTGATGGCCACGCTAACCGGTGTGCTGACAGTTTTTTTGGTTTCCTACACTCAGAAAACCGGTCTGGTCAAAGAAGATACGGCTATAGGTCTTATATTTCCGGCTTTGTTTAGCATAGGCGTAATTATGATTGCCTTGCGTGCCAATGATGTACATTTAGATGTAGATGCGGTCTTGCTGGGTGAAATTGCTTTCGCCCCGTTTGACAGGTTGGTTTGGCTGGGCGTAGATGTCGGTCCTAAATCGATGTGGGTAGTAGGTATTGTATTGTTTATTAGTATTTTAATTTTAAAATTCTTTTTTAAAGAACTAAAATTATCCACTTTTGATCCGGGACTGTCTGCATCCTTGGGTTTTTCACCTGTTTTGCTTCACTATGGATTGATGACGCTTACTTCCGTGACGACTGTAGTTTCTTTTGAAGCAGTAGGTGCCATTTTAGTCGTCGCTTTGATGATTGCGCCTGCAGCTACGGCTTACTTGCTGACTAAGGATCTTCGAAAAATGTTGTTTCTCTCTGCTTTCTTTGGTATTCTGAGTGCAATTGCCGGCTATTGGTTGGCTCATGTTCTCGATGCTTCTATTGCCGGATCGATTACGACAATTTTGGGAATATTGTTTTTGGGCGTCTATTTATTTTCACCCAAAAAAGGTTGGATAGCCGTTTGGTATCAGCAAAAACAACAAAAATTAGAGGTCTCACTCATCACTTTTTTGCTTCACATTCACAACCACGATTTGGCGTCAGAAAGGCACATACGCCACTTGCGGGAACACATCAATTGGCACGATGTAACAGCCAATGCTGTGCTGAAGCTGGCCCAGAGAAACAATTTTATCAATATCGAAAATGGTTTGGTATCACTGACGGATAAAGGATTGGCATTTACCAAACAGGCCATTACTTATATAATGGACAACCACACAGACGGTATCGAAAGCATGAAACAGAAATTCTTTTTGTTCAGAGGTTGATGCTAAAAAAAAGCCATTGTTCAAAGTCCAGCCCTAATTTCTTGATAGGCTTTTTTGAGTAAGTCTAAGTCTTTAGATTCTAACACATCTTTGTTGACGTTCAATTTTTGATTAGCCGTTTTAAATGTATAAGTTCCGGCAAAATAGGAAGCTTCGAGGATGTCTGAAATCTGTAATTTTTTTGAAATAAAATCGTTCACTTGGATGTAATCTTTATCCAAAATCAGGTAGGGGATTTTGATTTGAAAAATAGCCATAGCAAAATATAATATAGCTACCAAGAGGTATAACCAATCAAAATAAGATAAATTTTCGGCGTCAAAAATGTATTTCAGTATCAACAGAACTGAACAGAAGATGCTAAATAGCAGGTGCATTTTTGCTACCTTTTTCTTATGATAGATTTTTTGCATTTATCTAATGACAGTTTGTGTTCTGTCCGGACCTACCGAGACAATAGAAATAGGCGTTTTTAGATAGTCTTCTATATAGTCAACATACCGTTTGAAAGTATCGGGAAAGTCGTGGTAATTTTTAGCCTTAGATATATCTTCTTTCCAACCGTCAAAACTGATGTATTCGGGCGTCACGTATTCTTTTTCAATAGAGTAGGGCAGGTGTGTGATTTTTTCGCCTTTATAGTTGTAGGCGGTACAAACTTTTAATTTTGAAAAACCGCTGAGTACATCGCCTTTCATCATGATAAGTTGGGTAACACCATTGATTTGAACAGCGTATTTTAAAGCGACCAAATCCAGCCACCCACAACGCCTCGGGCGTCCGGTAGTTGCGCCAAATTCGTTACCGATTTTTCCCATCTTGGCGCCGTCATCATCAAACAATTCGGTTGGGAAAGGTCCACTGCCAACGCGGGTTGCATAAGCTTTAAAAATGCCAAAAACTTCGCCTATTTTGTTGGGTGCTACGCCCAGACCGGTACAGGCGCCTGCTGCAGTGGTGTTAGAAGAAGTAACAAACGGATAGGTGCCAAAATCGATATCAAGCAAAGAGCCTTGTGCGCCCTCCGCCAATATTTTTTTGTCGCGCTCCATAGCATTTATCAGGTATTGTTCGCTATCGACGGTTTGTATGTTTCTCAAAACTTCAACCGCTTCAAAAAACTCTTCTTCAAGTTCTTTGAGGTCGTATTGGATTTCAACATTAAAAAAGGCCAACATCTCTTGGTGTTTTTGGGCTAAAGCACGGTATTTTTGTTTCCAGTCTTTAAATTCCAAATCACCAACTCTCAGTCCGTTTCGCCCCGTTTTATCCATATATGTGGGGCCGATACCTTTGAGTGTAGAGCCTATTTTAGCCTTGCCTTTGGAGGCTTCGGAGGCCGCGTCCAGCAAACGGTGTGTTGGGAGTATCAGGTGTGCTTTTCTGGAGATGAGCAAGTGGTCTTTCATCTCTATTTGAAAAGGGGCCAATTTTTCGAGCTCTTTTTTGAAAATGACAGGATCTATGACTACGCCATTGCCTACTAAATTGACAATGCCTTTGTGAAATATGCCCGAGGGAATGGTGTGCAAAACATGCTTAATGCCGTCAAATTCTAGCGTATGTCCGGCGTTTGGACCACCTTGAAATCGCGCTACTATATCGTATTTTTGGGTAATGACATCTACAATTTTACCTTTTCCTTCATCGCCCCATTGCAGGCCGAGTAATAAATCTACTGCCATATCAAATGATTAAAACTTTTTGTTTCTTTTGGTGGCGTAAAAGTACAAGGAATGTCTGTAAATATCGATATCAAAAATATCTTCTATGGATTTTTTTATGGATTCTAACCTGGGATCACAAAATTCAATAACTTCGTTAGTTCCTTTCAGGATGATGTGGTCGTGTTGTTTGTCAAAGTAGCATTTTTCGTAGTGTGATTGATTGTGTCCAAATTGATGCTTTCGCACCAATCCGGCAGAAATAAGTAGATCTATGGAATTGTAAAGCGTAGCCCGACTGACCCGATAGTTTTTATTTTTCATTTTGATGTAAAGCGTTTCTACGTCAAAATGTTCGTCCGCATTGTAGATTTCCTGAAGAATAGCATAGCGTTCGGGCGTCTTTCTGTGTCCGTTTTGATCGAGATATTCTGTAAAAACGCGTTTTACAATTTCTTGGTCGTTTTCGATAACTTCTTTGTCTTTCTTGTCTACCATAAGTAAAAATTTGAGTGCAATATCAATCATGCATGCAAAGATTATTCATTAAGTATCTCACTTAATTCATAAATCATGGCTAATTTAAGAAAAAAATATATACTGAAAGAAAAAATTATATCCGCTGCACCTTGTCTATCCCATTTATTTTTTTGAGGTTATCTATCAATTTTTTTAAAATGGTATTGTTTCGAACTACGACTACTACTTTTCCGTTAAACAATCCGCTGTCGCTTTCAAAGCTGACACTTTGCATATTGACATGCATGTTGTTTGAAATAACTTTGGTGACTTCGTTAACCAAACCGATGTTGTCTATGCCGTTTATTTTGAGTGTGGCTTTAAATTCTCGTTGAGAGGAATCTTCCCATTTTGCTTTCAGAATTCGGTAGGCATAATTGGACTGCATAGCTATGGCATTTGGGCAGTCTTTTTTGTGTACTTTGATGCCTTCCGAAACGGTGACAAATCCAAAAACATCATCTCCGGGTATCGGATTACAACAATTGGCAATTTTGTAATCGAGTTTTTCTTCGTTTTTCCCGAAGACCAGCATGTCGTAATTGGCGGTGACTTCCTGTTTAACATCGTCAATTTCATCAGATTCTTTTCGCATCTTGCTTTTAAAGAAACTGATAAACTTGTTGCTTCTTTGTGAAACAAAATCTTTGATTTGATGGTTTTCAAGGCTGCCCGAACCGGCTCTGTAAAATAAGTCAAAACTCGTTTTTAGTTTGAGATAAGCAGCGAGTTCGTGGAATATTTTTTCGTCTGCTTTTATTTTTAGGTGTTTGAGTTTTCGGGTCAAAATTTCCTTACCCAGTTCGGCAATGCGCTTGTGATCTTCTCGCAGGGCATTTTTGATTTTTGACCGTGCGCGTGCCGTGATTACATATTCCAGCCAATTGGCGTTGGGTTTTTGGTTTGAGGAAGTGATGATTTCTACCTGATCGCCACTTTTGAGCTCGTGATTGAGTGGCACCAATTTGCCGTTAACCCTTGCGCCGCGTGTGGTGAGTCCGATACCTGTGTGTATGTGAAAAGCAAAATCCAGAGGGGTGGCTCCTTTGGGCAAGGATTTGAGCTCGCCTTTTGGTGTGAACACAAATATTTCTTTGGCGTATAAATTCAATTTAAATTCTTCCACAAAGTCAACCGCATTGCCATTTGGGTTTTCGAGGGTTTCCTGCAAACGATTCAGCCAGGTTTCTATACCTATTTCCGATTCATCGCCTTGTTTGTATTTGTAATGTGCCGCATATCCTTTCTCGGCTATTTCGTCCATGCGCTCCGAGCGAATTTGCACCTCAACCCACTTGCCTTTTGGGCCTACTACCGTGATGTGCAGGGCTTCATAACCCGTAGATTTTGGCGAAGACATCCAGTCGCGTAAGCGAATAGGGTTGGGCCTGAAGTGGTCGGTCACTATGGAATATATTTTCCATGCGAAAAATTTTTCGGAATCTCTATCGGAGTTGTATATGATTCGGATGGCAAACTTATCATAAATTTCATCGAAAGACACGTTGGAATTAAGCATTTTTCTGCGGATGGAATACACAGATTTGTGCCGTCCTTTAATTTTGTATTCCAACTTTTCTTTGTCGAGCGATGCCTTAATGATGTTGGTAAAGTCTTTGATGTATTCTTCTCTTTGCTCTTTGCTTTCTTCTATTTTTTCATAAATATCGTTGTAAACTTCTGGTTCGGTGTATTTCAGACCGAGGTCTTCCAATTCGTTTTTGATGTTATACAAACCGATGCGATGCGCCAGCGGCGCATAAATATAGAGGGTTTCTGAAGCAATTTTGACTTGCTTGTCCGCCGGCATACTGTCCATCGTCTGCATATTGTGTAGGCGGTCGGCAATTTTAATGATAATTACCCGGATGTCTTCATTGAGGGTCAACAACATTTTCCGGAAATTTTCCGCTTGATTAGATACGTCCTTATCTTTGTTGAGGTGTGATATTTTGGTCAATCCATCAACGATAACCGCCACGGTTTTGCCAAACAACCTTTCTATGTCTGAAAGGGTGTAGGGCGTGTCTTCCACCACATCGTGAAGTAGGGCAGCTGCAATGGAAACGGCATCCATACCAATTTCAGACGCCACAATGCGCGCTACCGCTATCGGGTGAAAAACGTAAGGCTCACCCGATTTTCTGCGTTGGTCTTTGTGTGCATCTACAGCCACGTTAAAGGCTTCACGTATCATTTTTTTATCCTTGGGCGACAAAGATTGATAACTAATCCGCAGCAACTCTTTGTATTGCCGGGTTAGCTCTTTGTTTTCCAGTTCTTCTGTTGTCAGCGTTGCCATGAATTAAAATTACGACAATTATTCAAATTACTCAATTATTTTTTAACCAACCATATTTTTATCGGCTTGATGCACCCCTTGTAAATGCAAAATTCTTGCCAACAAAGGCGGGTGAGAGTAGTGAACAAAAACATAGGCCGGGTGCGGCGTCAGGTTGTTTAAAGCATCTGAAGACAATTTCTTTAATGCGCCGACTAGATGTTCTCCCCGATAGGTTTCTGCAGCAAAGGCATCGGCCTGAAATTCAAATTTTCGGGAAAGCAGGTTTCCAAACACACCCAAAACCATTGAAATTGGACTGTAAAGCAGCGAGAAACTTACCAAACCCGCATGAAAAGAATGGTTGGGAATGCCTAGGGCTTCTGAGAATAGGGGAAATCTAAGACTGAGTGACAAGATGTACAAGGTGACGCCCATCGTCAAAATACTGACCAACATCTGCCAAAGAATGTGTTTCTTTTTATAGTGCCCCACCTCGTGTGCCAACACAGCAACGATTTCTTCCTCACTTAAACTTTCAATCAGCGTATCGTATAAGGTAATGCGCTTTTGCTTTCCAAAGCCCGAAAAATAGGCATTGGCTTTCGTGCTTCTCTTGGAGCCGTCTATCACATAGATATTTTGAAG
This sequence comes from Flavobacteriaceae bacterium, assembly GCA_032251335.1. Lineage (GTDB taxonomy): Bacteria > Bacteroidota > Bacteroidia > Flavobacteriales > Flavobacteriaceae > UM-FILTER-40-17. Next base: position 50,386 of record JAVVDW010000001.1, read on the forward strand.
AGAAAAATTGACCTTGTTAGCATATGCTTCTATTTTATCTCTGAGCGAGCCTTTACTAAGGGGTGTTTGTTTGTTGAACAAAGGCACAAAAATCTGTGCGTAAAACAGGTTCATAAATACCGTAAAAGCCGTGATGACCAGCCAAGCATACCACCAAAAACGGTCGCCAGCAAATGCGTAAAGTTTGATGACCACCAAGAGCAAGACGCTTCCCAGTATGCCTGCCAAAAGCCAGCTTTTAAGCTTATCCGTCCAAAAGAGTTTTCGGGTTTGTTTGTTGAATCCAAACCGTTCTTCTATCACAAACGTGTGGTAGTATGAAAAAGGAATGCCCAATAAATCACTCCCCAAACCTAAAATCCCGAAAAATATTAAGGCAATAATTACTTCGTTTTCAGAAACGATCCGCGCCATCTGATCTGTCCATCCAAAGCCACCCAACCACAAAAACCCTAACATGATGAGAAAGCCAACCAAAGCCTCTATCTTGTCAAAACGATGGTTCTCTACTTTGTAGGCAACGGATTGTTCATATTTTTCACTGTCATAGACATCCTGTATCAATTTGGGCAAAGGCGTTTTGAACATTTTTGCATTTAGAGCGTCAAGTACATAATTGAATCCGAAATTCACAATGATTACAAGGGTAATAATTACAGTCAAATCGTTCATAGTAAGTGTTTAAATATCAAGGTCTTTTTAGTATTCTAACAATTCCAGCAAACTTTCTTCCAAACGGTTTTTTCCCAAGTATTGGTTTTCGAGATTTTTGGTAAACGGTATGGGTGAATCCAAAGACCCCACCCGTTTTACCGGACCATCTAAATACTCAAAACATTCTGAGCCGATCCATGCGGCCAGTTCACCACCAAACCCGGAAAATAGCGAATCTTCGTGAACAATGAGCACTTTTCCTGTCTTCTTCACTGAAGTATAAATAGCATCAGTATCCAAAGGTACCAAAGACCGGAGGTCGAGTAAATCTGCTTCAATTTCGGTATGTGCATTTAACACTTCAATGGCCCAGTGTACAGCCCACCCGTAAGCAATAATAGTGATTTGTTTGCCCGATCGCAACAAGTTTGCTTCGCCAAACGGCAGTGTGAAGTAGGCTTCGGGCACGTCTTGGACGATACTCCTGTAAAGACCTTTGTGTTCAAAAAACACCACCGGATTTGCGTCGTTGAAAGCTGTGTTGAGCAGTCCTTTGGCATCGTATGGAAAAGCGGGATAAATAACTTTTAGCCCCGGTGTTTTGGTAAACCACGCTTCGTTGGTTTGGGAATGAAAGGGTCCGGCCTGTACACCGCCACCGCAAGGCATTCGGATGACCACATCGGCATTTTGCCCCCACCGATAGTGCACTTTTGCCAGATAATTGACAATTGGATTAAAACCGGTGGATACAAAATCTGCAAATTGCATTTCCACCATGCTTTTGCAGCTGTTTACAGATAGCCCCATGGCGGCAGCTAAAATGGCAGACTCACAAAGCGGTGTATTTCGAATCCTTGACTTTCCAAACAGCTCAACAAAGCCTTCTGTGGCTTTGAAAGCACCTCCATATTCGGCAATATCTTGCCCCATTAAGACTAAGTTTGGGTGCTTTTCCATGCTTTGTTTCATGGCTTCTGTGATGGCGTCAATAAACCGAATGGATCGAATGTTTTCGGTGGTGGTGATGGGTAAATAATCGTAAGGGGCAAATACATCGTTCAGCTCGACGGACAGGTCTGTTTCAATCTCGGGTTCGTTGACTGCGGTTTGCCAATTGAAGTCAATTTCTTTAGAAATGGCTTGTTTTATTTCGTTTTCTTCCGATAGTTCGAGGAGGTTTTCTGCGATTAAATAAGTTCGAAAGTTTTCGATAGGGTCTTTGGCTTCCCAGTATTTCATTAAGTCATCGGGGACATATTTGGTACCACTAGCCTCTTCGTGGCCGCGTCTTCTGAAGGTTTTGCATTCTATCAAAACAGGCGCGGGCCTGATTCTCATTTCTTCGGCGTATTTTTGGATGGTTTCGTACACTTCCACCACATTGTTTCCGTCTATGAGTTCGCCTTTTATACCGTAGCCTATGGCTTTGTCCACCAGGTTTTTGCAGCTGTATTGCTCGTTTGTGGGTGTGGATAGTCCGTAGCCGTTGTTTTCGATGATAAAAATAACCGGCAGTTGCCAAACGGCGGCAATATTGAGCGCTTCGTGGAAATCGCCTTGGCTGGTAGCGCCTTCGCCGGTAAAAACTGCAGTTACTTTGTTTTGCTTCCGGATTACATTTGCCAAAGCGATGCCGTCGGCTACGCCAAGCTGAGGACCCAAATGCGAAATCATACCTACAATTTTGTGTTCCTGTGATCCGAAGTGAAAAGACCGATCGCGGCCTTTGGTGAAGCCCGATGCCTTGCCTTGCCATTGGGCAAAAAGCCGATGGAGCGGCACGTTTCTTTGGGTAAATACTCCCAAGTTTCGGTGCATGGGCAAAATGTATTCGTCTGTGTGTAGCGCAGCCGTGACACCTACTGCGATGGCTTCCTGGCCGATGCCCGAAAACCACTTGGATACTTTGCCTTGCCTGAGTAAAATCAGCATTTTTTCTTCGATCATGCGCGGTTTCAGCATGCCGAAATAAAGTGATTTCAGTGTTTCTGTATCGATTTTTTTTGGTTGAAATTGCATAAACAAGAAGCTTAAGGGCACAATAATTAAAACTTCAAAAGTAGAAAATACCCATCGATTTTTACAGGTCGGAGGTACGAAATTACAGTTCATCATGCATATTCGACAATTGGGCGTCAATTCCTTGTTATTTAATGGTACCTGTTTCATCTTTGCCTTATAAAATTAGAAGTGATGATAAACTTAATTTGCCGATTTGTTGCATTATCTTTAGAATGGATTTACCTTTTATATCATGTCTGGACTGAAAACATTTAGCGAAATGCATTTGAGCAAAAAACAAATTCTAAAAGGCTTTTTCATAGGATTAATTACCTTTTTTTCTTACCGTTTCTTCAGGATGTTGGGCAAGGGAGAAGAAATGATTCCGGGGCCGGAAATATTCAAGGATTTACTGGTTTTCCTTTTTGCAGGTATTTTGTTTGTTTTCATTTTCGGGATTTGGAACTTATATGTAAACAATAAAGCTAAAGATCTTCATCCGGTCGTCAAGATTGCAATGAGCAGTGTAGTTACTACTTTTTTGCTGGTGTTGATGATGTGGTTGTTGCGATTTTTGTTGATTGTAATCATGGCCGGAGTTGATTTTGATTTGTTCATGGCCGATGAAAAATTGCAATGGTATAAAATAGGCTTCGTAGTAGCCTCCATTTTTTCGGTGAGTTTTCATCTCATTAGCCATGTTCGGCAAAAGGAGAGGCGCTTGGTAGCCGAGCAGACATTTTTGGCGGGAACGGCTTCGGCCGAGTTAAACGCCTTGAAGAGCCAACTCGACCCTCATTTTCTCTTCAACAGCCTGAACGTATTGGCCGGACTCATTGAAGAGAATCCTGAAAAAGCGCAGGATTTTACGGTTGGCTTATCTAAAGTGTACAGATATGTGTTGGAGCAGAAGGACAAAGAATGGGTGCCGGCTCAAGAGGAATTAGATTTTGCCAAAAGCTATCTTCAATTGATGCAAATGCGTTTTGAAAACAGCCTCGTGGTAGATTTGCCCGACGCTTTGTCTGACTTACATTGGAGAATGGCTCCTTTAACCCTGCAATTGCTGCTGGAGAACGCTGTAAAGCACAACGAAGCAGGCAACAGAAAACCCCTCTACATCAAGGTGTACGAAGCGGAAGGGAAATTGGTTGTTGAAAATAATTTTCAACCCCGAGAAAACCTTGGCACAAGCACCGGAAAAGGTTTGCAAAACATAAGGCAGCGCTACGGTTTATTGACCGACCAACCCGTTGAAGTGAGCCAAAACAATCAAAAGTTCAAGGTGTCAATTCCTTTATTAATCCATAAAAAATCAAATATGAAAACAACAGAGATGAATCAATCTTACCTCAATGCCCGCAAAAGACTGGACGACCTGAAAGAGTTTTACGGCAGCCTGACGAGCTACGTCATCGTCATCCCTATTCTTATTTTTATAAACTACCGCACCTTTTGGGGCTTCCAATGGTTTTGGTTTCCCATGCTCGGTTGGGGGATTGGCTTGGCTTTTCAGGCGGCTAAAGTCTATTTTCCCAATTCAAATTGGGAAGAACGCAAGCTCAAACAGTTTATGGATGAAGAGCGCAGGAAGATGATGTGAACAATTAAGGCAAAAGGCAATAGCCAATAGCCAATAGCCAAAAGCCAGTAGGCATTTATGTTAAACGTTATATGTTATTCGTTAACAAGGAATTAGGCAATATCGATATAGTTTTAGCATTAAAACAATTAACAAGTATCTAACATCTATTATCTAACTAATAAATACGCTCAATTATGGAAAATTTTGAAAAAGACGAAGCTTATTTTAGGGCGCGAAAGCGACTAAAAGACCTCAAAGGTTTTTATAGCCATTTGACGGTGTACATAGTCATTAACGCGGCTCTCTTGCTCATGTATCACTGGAGCGATCTTCGAAGTGGCCAACTTACATTTGAATGGTGGCGGTTTTCTACCCTGTTTTTTTGGGGCATCGGTTTGGCGGCACACGCCCTAGGCGTATTCGGCAAATATTGGTTTTTAAACAGCCAATGGGAAGCGCGCAAAATCAAACAATTTATGGAGGAAGAAGAACAAAAAAGATCACAGTCTTATAAATAGAAAGCCCATGAATAAAATCATTCTTTTCTTGTTGGTATTTGTCCTTTTGCCCGGTATTTCTAAAAGGAATATCAATGCGACTTATGAAGTGAAACTAACCCTGAAAAATGTGGATACTGGCAATCCGGGCAAAGTGGTAATCGCCGTTTATGATGAGAAAAACTTCTTGAAGAAGATGACCGTTCAAAAAATCTTAAACCCCGAAAACAACACTGTGGAAGTAAAATTAGACCTCCCATCTGGCAATTATTGTTTCTCGGTATATCAGGACATCAATCAAAACCAAAAATTGGATCGAAATTTCATAGGGATTCCCAAAGAACCCATAGCTTTTAGCAATGATTACAAACCTTTTGGGCCGCCCAAATTTAAAGGTTGCGCAGTGCGCGTTGAAAAAAATATATCGCTGAGTCTGAAAATGGAAAAAGTTTTTTAATCATGCAAAACCTGATCAGCAGCCCTACGGGTCTTGTACACCTCATTTTTGCCCTACTCGCTTTGGTGTTTGGCACCGCTGTTCTGTTCATGAAAAAAGGAACCCCCGTACACAAAAAAGCCGGTTATCTCTATTTAATTTCAATGTTGGTGATGAACGCAACAGCCTTTGGAATCTATCGCTTGTTTGGCGGGTTTGGAATTTTTCATTACGCAGCCTTACTCAGCTTGTTTAGCCTTATCGGCGGGATTTATCCTGCCTATAGGCGCCGCAGTGGATGGCATTTGCAACATTTAGAAGTCATGCTTTGGAGCGTGGTGGGGCTTTACGCTGCTTTTGCGGCAGAGATAAGCGTGCGGTTTTTCTCTACGACCTATTTTTTTTAGGCTGTAGGATTATCGGGCGGAATGATAAGTACCTTGGGATATTATTATATTCGCACCCAAAAGCGTAAGTATAAACTCCAAAAAACGCCAAACAACTTTTGACACGCGTAGTCATCATAGAAGACGAAAAACCGGCAGCCCGTCGTTTACAACGTTTGGTTGAAAAAAGGGGCTGGAAGGTAGAGACCCTCATACACAGTGTTGCAGAGGGGGTGGAATGGTTTGCCAATCATGCGGCACCCGATCTTTTACTTGTTGATATACAATTGTCCGATGGGCTTTCGTTTGATATTTTTGACAGGGTAAAGCTCAGTTGTGCGCTTATCTTTACTACGGCCTATGACGAATATGCCTTGCGGGCTTTTAAGCTCAACAGTATTCACTATTTACTCAAACCCATCAGCGAGCCGGACTTGGACACCGCGCTCGAAAAATTTCAAAAACACTTCAGACCTGAATTGCATACCCATATAGATTTTGAGTGGATTAAGTCCTTGGTTCTAAAGCAAAGCGAACAAGCTTTTAAAGACAGACTCACCGTAAAAGTTGGCCAGCAACTAAAACTCATTGGCATGGAAGAGGTTGTTTGCATTTACAGCAGCGAAAAGGCAACTTTTGTCAGAACAAAGCAAGGTAGAGATTACCTGCTCGATGATACGATGGATGTTTGGGAAAGCAGGTTGAAACCGCAATCCTTTTTTAGAGTCAACCGTCAGTTTATTATAGCTGCGGCTTTCATCGACAAAATAGTAAACTACAGCAATACGCGCCTAAAGGTTTGGATGCTGCACGCATCTGATTTTGATATTGTAGTCAGCCGAAATAGAATCAAAGATTTCAGAACTTGGGTTGGCTAGACAACCTCGCTTTTAAAGTTGTCTGTCGGATAATTTCTGTCGTTGGTAGATTTTTATTTTTTTGATATATTTCACAAATTACTTTTGATAGTGTTATATATTTATTAATTAATGACCCTTGGTAAACCTTTTGATTTTGTTTCATATATAGTTTAGTTAAATTTGTAAACGGGGTTTTGATTACCCCGTTTTTTTAATTCAAAAATACTGTTCTATGTCAGTTCAATCGCTCAACTATCCATCCATCGCCTATCGGGAAGCCGGAAAATTCGAAGAATACCGTTTCGAAAAGATTCACAATGCTATTTTTGAATCGTCAGAAGAGGCCTCTGTTATAGTAGCTCAAGAAATTGCAGAACTCATCAGATCTAAGCAGGCCAAAAACAAAGCTTGTGTGTTGGGATTGGCCACAGGTTCGTCGCCCATTCGCGTTTATGAAGAACTGGTTCGCATGCACAAAGAAGAAGGGTTGAGTTTTCACAATGTGATTACATTCAATTTAGATGAGTATTATCCTATGAAAAAAGATGACCAGCAGAGTTATCATTTTTTTATGCATTACCATCTTTTTAACCATATAGATATCAATCCCCAAAACGTCCATATTCCGGATGGCACCATTCCTCAGGAAGAGTTGTATCAATATTGTATTGACTACGAAATGCGCATCAAAGAAGTAGGCGGCTTGGATTTTCAACTTTTAGGAATTGGTCGTACGGGACATATCGGCTTTAACGAACCGGGTTCGCACTACAATTCCAGCACGCGTTCCATCACGTTGGACCATATCACAAGAATTGATGCTTCTCCTTCCTTTTTAGGCATCAACAACGTGCCGCGAAAAGCCATCACCATGGGTATCGGTTCTATCAAAAAAGCCAAGCGAATTGTCTTGTTGGCTTGGGGTTCCAACAAGGCCCACGTCATCAAAAATACCATAGAAGGCAACATCACTTCGGAAGTTCCGGCCACCTATTTGCAGCAACACGACAATACCACTTTTGTGTTGGACACAGGTGCTGCTGCAGAATTGACCCGTATCAAAACACCTTGGTTGGTGACTTCTTGCGTGTGGACAGAAAACCTTAAACGCAAAGCCATAGTGTGGCTTTGTGAAAAAGTAAATAAACCCGTACTCAAACTTACAGACAAAGACTACAACAACCACGGGATGTCCGGTTTGTTGGCAGAACAAGGCCCCGCATACGACTTGAATATTTCTATGTTCAACACACTACAACACACCATCACAGGTTGGCCGGGCGGGAAACCCAATGCAGATGATTTCAACAGACCCGAACGCGCCTTACCCGTTAGCAAACGCGTCATTATTTTTAGCCCGCATCCGGATGACGATGTCATTTCTATGGGCGGCACCTTTGACAGGCTTGTAGAACAGGGACATGAAGTACATGTGGCCTATCAAACTTCCGGAAATATTGCGGTTTCGGATGAAGAAGCCTTGAAGTACGCAGAATTTTCCTTCGAGATGACCGGCCAAAAAGATGCCAGACTCAAAACCATCATTGAGGCACTTACGCACAAATATACCAGTAAAGATTTGGATATTGAGATTCGAAAAATAAAAGGCCTTATCCGAAGGAAAGAATCTTTGGGTGCAACCCGCTATATTGGACTACCCGACCATCAAGTTCATTTTTTAGACTTGCCTTTTTACGAGACGGGTACCATCAAAAAGAACAAACTGTCAGACAAAGATTTATCGATTATGAAAGACTTTGTTTTAAAGGTAAAACCCCACCAAATTTTTGCTGCCGGCGACCTGGCCGACCCGCATGGCACACACAAAATATGTTTGGACGCGGTTCTGGAAACGATAAACTCCTTAAAAGGGGAGTCGTTTATGAAAGACTGTTGGCTCTGGCTTTACAGAGGCGCATGGCACGAGTGGGATACCTATGAAATAGAAATGGCCGTTCCGATGAGTCCGGATCAAGTGTTGAAAAAACGACGGGCTATTTTCTACCACCAATCGCAAAAAGACGGTGTGATGTTTCAGGGCGATGATGAACGTGAGTTTTGGGTACGTGTAGAAGACCGCACACAGGACACGGCCAAAAAATACAACGATTTGGGACTGGCCGAATATGCCGCTATGGAAGCCTTTAAGCGCTACCATTTTTAGAGGAGATAAAACCCTGAAAAAGTGTTTTAGTTTCTGTAATCTAAAGGCGGTTCACGGTCTCCAATCAGTGCTTCATAAGCGGCATTGTTGCCTCTTCTGGTGGCCAACTCTTCCTTAGCTTTTTTGATGATATCCGGATTTTTATAAAGTTCGGCTGCTGTTAGGGCAATTGCTTTGGCCGCATTGAGCATTCCTTTTTGTCCGATAGAAGTTCCGCCGGCTGCCACGGCCTGCCAGGTGTGTGCAGAAGTGCCCGGCACCCAAGTGGCCGTTCCCAAGCCGGCTGTGGGCACTTGCCAGCTTACATCGCCTACATCTGTAGACCCTCCTGTTCCTTTTTCCTGCACAACAAAAGGACTAATTTTGGACGCATCATCAATATTGGTTTCAATATTGAAACTGGCGGCAATTTTTCGGGCAAATTCCCTTTCCACATCTGTATATTGGATGCCGCCCACTTTCTGTAAATTGTCAAACATCACACGCGACAAGGTTTCGTTAGGCAACAAGTTATACAAGCCGTGAATCACTTCGTATTTCATCTCTGTCCCGGTACCTAGCGCAGCGGCTTCGGCAGCTTTCACAATGCGTTCGAAAATACTTTTTACATTCGCCACATCCGGATTTCGGACGTAATAAAATACTTCGGCAAAAGCGGGTACCACATTGGGTGCTTCACCGCCACTGGTAATGACGTAGTGAATACGCGTTTCTTGCGGTACGTGTTCGCGAAGCAAGTTGGTCATATAGTTCATTGCTTCTACGGCGTCCAGAGCCGAACGACCTCTTTCGGGAGCGCCTGCTGCATGTGATGCCACACCATAAAACCTAAATTTAGCCGATTTGTTGGCGAGTGAAGAAGAGGCATTTGCTTCGTTTTGGTCGTTGGGATGCCAGTGTAATACCGTATCTACATCCTCAAATAGGCCGGCCCGCACCATATAAACTTTACCCGCACCGCCTTCTTCGGCAGGGGTTCCATACACACGAATGGTGCCTGGCGTCTTGGTTTTTTGCAACCAATTTTTAATGCTGATACCGGCAGCTACAGAGGCTGTACCAAAAAGGTGATGCCCACAGGCATGTCCGGCACCGCCTTCTGTCACAGGTGCTTTGTAGGCAACAGCTTGTTGCGATGTGCCAGGCAAGGCATCAAACTCGGCTAAAACGGCAATGACCGGTGCGCCGGAACCAAACTCAGCTACAAAAGCGGTCGGAATACCGGCCACGCCTGTTTTGATGGAAAATCCGGCGTCTTTAAGGGTCTTTTGCAATAATGCGCTGCTCGCAGTTTCTTGATATCCCAATTCAGGATTGGCCCAAATCTGTTGCGCTATGCTTTTGTAAAGTTCAGCATTTTGGTCAATTTCTTGCGTCATTTGCTTGTCTTGTGCAAAGCTGAAATAGGTGGCAAATAATAAAAAAAATATGGAAAAGGATCTCATAATAGATAGGTTTCAGGGTTTATTTTTGTAAATATATAAAACATCTTAGAATATGTAATTTTCAATCGTAGATTTCGTTGTTTATGGTAAATACTGTATTTTCGGGACGATATAAATGGGACTCCACTAAATTCAAACTTTTAAGGAATCTCTTTTTATTGAGACTGAATGATAAAATAAGACGTTGTATGAGTTTCCTGAAAATTTCATTCGCCATTTGCGCAATTCATATTTTTTGCCTGCCAAGCGTTTGGGGTCAAAAAATTTACCCCACAGACTATTTTCGATCACCGCTCAACATTCCGCTTTCCATCTCGGGAAGTTTTGGCGAATTGCGATCCAATCATTTTCATTCTGGTTTAGACATCAAAACCCAAGGGCAAACCGGACTTCCGGTCTATGCCGTGGCTGACGGTTTTGTGGCGCGCATCAAAGTAGAGGTTTTTGGTTATGGGAAGGCTTTATACGTAAGTCATCCCAACGGATACACTTCTGTATATGCACATCTCAACAGCTATGCGCCTGCCATAGAAGCCTATGTAAAAAAGAACCAGTACGACAAGCAATCCTATGGGGTTGAACTCTTTCCGGATGCTGATTTTTTGCCGGTAAAAAAAGGAGATGTTATTGCGTATAGCGGTAATACAGGCGGTTCGGGTGGTCCGCATTTACACTTCGAAATTCGATCTACGGGTTCTGAAAAGCCCATCAACCCTGTGTTTTTTGGCTTGGATATTGCAGATACCAAACCCCCTATTATTGATGGTGTTTATCTTTATCCGGCCACAACAGACAGTCGTGTAAGTGGAAGCCACAAAAAACGTCAGCTAGTGTTTCAAACCCAACGGCAGGGATTTGTCCGCACCGAACCGGTCAGCGCTTCCGGTTCTGTATATGTGGGTTTTTCCGCTTATGACCGCTTCGATTTGTCTTATAACAAAAACGGGATCTATCAAGTACATTCCTATGTGAATGGACTGAAAAATTTTGGTTATCGGTTAGAAACATTTTCTTTTGGCGAAACCAGATATCTGAATGCATTGATTGATTATGCCGAATACAGAAATTCATATAAACGCATTCAAAAATTATACAAATCGCCCTTCAATTTTTTGACGATTTACGAAGATGAAAACCAAAACGGTATCATTAAGGTAAAAGACAGTCTCGATTATTTGGTGCGGCTTGTCATCTCAGATTCTAAACTAAACGAAACCATAGTCGAAATTCCGATAAAAGGAAAAGAAAAGTTAAATGATACTCTTCAAGAAGCTCCTAATCCTGAATTTTTAGTTCAACCCAACAAAACTTTCGATTTTTCGCAAGTCGGTGTATCTGTCCATTTTGATAAATGGACTTTTTACGAGCCTTTTCAATTCCATTTCGAACGCATGGATAGTTTGACTGTAAATATCCACAACGAATCAGTCCCGGTTCACAAAAACTTCGATCTGAGTTTTGACCTGCAAGGCTATTCGCCAGAAATGCTTCAAAAAATGTACATAGCAGAGATAGACGACGGAAAATCGTTTTTTAACCGCACGACGGTTTCCGACGGAAAATTATCAACCCGTGTCCGCTATCTTGGTACCTATAAGGTACTGACAGACAACAAACCGCCTAAAGTATATCCCATCAATTTTAAAAAAGGGCAGTGGCTTTCAAATTTCAGATACCTGAAAGTACATATTTCTGACGAAGATTCGGGCATAGATACGTATCGCACTACCATTGATGATCAGTGGGTTTTGTTTGAATATGAGTATAAAAACAATACGCTAACTTTTGACTTCTCCGATATAGAATTGCCACAAACCGAACACGGCAAACACATTTTAAGCGTGGAAGTAAAGGATAATATCGGAAATACTACTATTTTTGAATCCGAGTTTTTTAGAAAATAATTTTTTAGAACTCGGATTCAAAACATTTCAAACTAAGTGACCATTAAACCAACCTGCTGCTTTATTTTTTTCCTGCTTTTTTCAGTGGGTATTTGGGCTCAACAAGCCACCGTCAAAGGGATTGTTTTAAACGAAAGCAACCAACCCATAGAGGGTGTCAATATTAGTTTTCCCGGTGGGGGCGCAGAATCAGACAAAACCGGATTTTACCAGATACAAATTCCGGCAGAAACTAATATTACGGTTCAGTTCACACATATTGCGTACAAACCAATCACACTCACTTTTCGGCTCAAAAACAATGAGAGTTTGGAATACAATCCTGTGATGCGTATCAATGTAGAGCAGATGTCTGAAGTGGTGGTCACCGGACAAAATCGTGAACAAATTCCGGGTATCGTCAGTATTGCACCCAATATCATTCGTCGCATTCCGGGGGCAAACGCCGGTGTGGAAAACATACTAAAAACCTTACCGGGCGTCAATTCGAACAACGAACTCAGTACGCAGTTTTCTGTGCGAGGCGGGAGTTTTGATGAAAACCTAATCTATGTAAATGAGGTTGAAATCTATCGGCCTTTTCTGATTCGGTCAGGGCAACAAGAGGGTTTGAGTTTTGTCAATTCCGATCTTGCGGATAACGTCTTTTTTTCAGCCGGTGGTTTTCAATCCAAATACGGAGATAAAATGTCTTCTGTGCTGGATGTCACTTACAGAACACCTACAAAATTCAGAGCCGGTGCCGATTTGAGCTTTTTGGGAGCCAGCTTGTTTGCTGAGGGTGTCACCAAAGATCAAAAATTTACGGCCATGGGTGGTTTTCGCTTTCGCGACAACAGTTTGCTCGTGGATAGTCAAGATACAGAGTCTAATTTTACACCTCGGTTTTTTGACGTACAATCGCAGTTTACCTATTTACTCAATCGCAAAATCCAGTTTGAATTTTTAGGAATGGTTTCTATAAACGACTACGATTTTGCACCGACGCGACGCCAAACCAATTTTGGGACGGTAAGCGATCCGCGTGCCTTGGTGGTGTTGTTTGAAGGAAAAGAGGAAGACCGCTACGAAACCCAATTTGGTGCTTTTAAAACCACGTATCAGGTTAACGATAACCTGAGCTTGAAATTCATTGCCTCAGCTTACCACGCCATAGAAGAAGAATTTTTTGACATTGAAGCCTCATTTTTGATTGGTGAAGTAAACACAGATATCGGTTCGCCAAACTTGGGTGAAGTAGAACTCGCTACCGGAGTGGGTTCACAACTCACCCATGCGCGCAACGAGTTGGATGCGCTTATTGTGAACATAGAACACAAAGGAACTTACCTAAAAGATGCGCATCAGTTTGACTGGGGTCTTAAATATACAGTAGAAGACATTCGAGACCGATTGGATGAGTTCGAGGTCATCGATTCAGCCGGTTTTTTGGTGCGGCCATTTCGCCCCGAATTTTCAAACAACCAGCCCGAGACGCCTTTTACAGCGCCACTAGAAGCTTTTCAACGCGTCAAAGCTGACAACGATACTCAGATTGATCGTATTTCCGGATTTGCCCAATGGAGCAAACGCGGTTTTTGGGGCGATTCGGAAGTTTTCTACAATGCGGGTGTGCGTTTTCACTATTGGAACGTGAGTGGTCGTGGTTTGGAAAGCAACAGCGACATGGTCTTTAGCCCGCGAGGTCAATTTTCCATAAAACCCAATTGGATTGCCGACATGGTTTTTAGGCTATCAGGAGGTTTATATCACCAACCGCCTTTCTACAGAGAGTTGCGCAACTTGCAAGGAGAAGTGCAACCCGAAGTAGAAGCCCAACAGTCGCTTACATTTGTTTTGGGGCACGACTACAGTTTTGTCATGTGGGACAGGCCTTTTAAACTTACCACCGAAGCCTATTACAAAGACATGACAGATGTTAACGCCTTTACCGTTGAAAATGTGCGAACCCGTTTTCGCGCCGATAACGATACAGAGGCTTACGCAGTTGGTTTGGATGTGCGGCTCAACGGCGAGTTTGTGCCCGGTACAGAATCGTGGTTTTCTATGGGCTTGATGAAAACCGAAGAGGACACAAACAACCAAGGTGATATTGCCAGACCCACAGACCAGCGTTTCAAGGTTGCCGCACTTTTCCAAGATTATGTACCCAATTTGCCCGATTTTAAAATGTATCTAAACATGGTTTACAGCACCGGATTGCCCACAGGTTCGCCCCCGGGTACAGATCCGCGCAATTTTCAAAACCGTTTGCGAGATTATAAAAGAGCCGATATAGGCGTATCTTATGTGTTGACCGATCCTACCAAGGCGTTTCCGAAAGGACATTGGTTGCATCCTTTTGAAGAATTGAGTTTGGGTGCAGAACTCTTTAATATGTTCGATGTGAAAAATGCGATTACATCTACATTTGTGCGAGACACATCTAGCGATCGATTTATTGGCATCCCTAATTTCCAGACAGAAAGGGTTTTGAGCCTCAGGCTTGTGGCTCGTTTCTAGCTTTCAACAAACTTTTTAAGTACATCTACCACATAATCCAATTCTTCCTTCTTGTTGAATTTGGAAAATGAAAAACGCAGCGACGGATGTTGTTGCACTTCTTCGTCTAAAATTTCTGCCAACACGTGCGAGCCCTTGTCACTACCCGATTGACAAGCACTGCCTTTGGAACAAGCAATCCCGTTTAAATCCAAATGAAACAGCAATATAGACGCTTTTTTGGGTTCGAGTGGAATGCGAACATTTACCAATGTATAGGTGCTTTTTTTAGGATTTTCACAGCATGCATTTAGAATCACCTGCGGGATAGATTCTTTAAGACGATTTATAAAATAGCTTTTTAAGGAAGCAATATAGGTCGATTCTTCTTCCATATTTTGAATAGACAGACGCAAGGCTTCTGCCATGCCTACAATATTGTGCACGCTTTCGGTGCCGGCGCGCAGACCGCGCTCTTGCTCACCGCCCAACAGTAGTGGTTTTAAACCCGTATGCTTTCGTATGTAGGCAAAACCCACTCCTTTGGGCCCGTGAAATTTGTGTGCGCTTGCCACTGCAAAATCCACCGGAATTTCAGAAAAATTGAGCGGAAAATGTGCCACAGACTGAACCGTATCTGAATGAAACAAGGCATGGTGTGTTTTACACAATAGCCCCACCCGATGCACATCCAAGACCGTGCCGACCTCGTTGTTGATATGCATCAAACTGACAAGCGTTTTCTCTGTTGAATTTTTTAAAAGGGTTTCGAGTCTTTCATAGTTGATTTCTCCGTATTTGTCCACCGGCACATAAGAAACTGTGAGATGAAACTCCTTTTCTAAGGCTTCTACTGTATGAAGCACGGCATGGTGTTCAATTTTTGAAGTGATAATGTGTTTTACACCCAAACACCTGACGGCACTTTGCAGTACCAAATTATCGGTTTCTGTGCCACCGGATGTGAAAATAATTTCAGGGGCAGTCACACCAAAATATTGTGCTATCTGTTTGCGGGCAGTTTCAACCAAGGTTTTGGCACTTCTTCCAAAACCATGTGTAGATGACGGGTTTCCATAACATTGGGTGAGCGTCTCAGTGATTTTGTCAATCACCTCCGGGTAAAGAGCTGTGGTAGCGGCATTATCCAAGTAAACTTTCATGTGTTTATATTTATTGTCTTTCAATGGTCACATGGAATCTCGCATGGAAAATAATCTCTCTGTGTGTCGCTTTCGTCATGCTCGATTTCATCTGTTTATGTTTTTTTGGTATCAGTTCTTATGTGCCATTTTATCGAAATACATGTGTTTTGTCGGCCTATAAAATGCGTATTTCAATATCATTTTTTGACTCGGCTAAGATAACAATTCGCCGGATAAACATTTCTATAATTTGACAATAGCAAGTTTGGTATTCTCTCTATGCCAAGATTTAGGTATGATGCTTTTCAATCATTTAACATATTTTCATGCGTTTTGACTATATTAAACTGTTAAAAACCGAGTTTCGACCAAAAATATTTTTTTTAATCAAGAAAACTTCTAATTTTAAGCCACTTAAATCTATCAATATGATTTCAATCAAACCCGAAAAAGGACATCTGTTGGTTGCAGAGCCTTCCATATTTGGAGATTCCAGTTTCAGTCGCTCGGTCATTTTGATTGCCGAACACAGTGAAGACGGAACGGTGGGTTTCGTGCTCAACAAAACAGCCGGTTTTTCCATTCGTGATTTGGTTGCAGAATTCAAACAAGATTGGCCTGTGTACAACGGCGGACCGGTGGAAACAGACCAATTGTATTTTGTGCACAGAAGACCCGATTTGATTCCGGATACATTGTTGATTTCTAATAATTTGTATTGGGGTGGCGATTTTAAAGCGCTGGTAGAACACGTCAATAGCGGCGCCATAGCTTCTGACGATATTCGATTTTTTCTGGGCTATTCCGGCTGGGACATGAATCAGTTGGATGAAGAACTCAAGCGGAATTCCTGGATTGTTTCCGAAAATAATTTTCAATCGGAACTACTGACCAAGGTAAACGAAGAATTTTGGCGTATAAAAATGTTGGAATTGGGCGGAACCTATCCGCTTTGGGCCAATGCTCCCGAAAATCCGAATCTAAATTAGCCTGATTCTTTAAATCAAATAACTTTTTTAAAGATCAGGATTTGTGTCGAATAAACTTAATGGAAATTTATTTCAACAGATATTTCGACAACTATTGAATGATTTTTGCCCAATTGGCATCAGCCTGGTCTCTCAGTTTTTCCGGTCCTTCTTCCAGCCAGTTTTCCAGCCCCTTTTTGCGGTGAAATAGGTGTAATTTACCGTCTCTGATTTCAAATACTTCCGGATCCGGACTCACTTTAGAGCCTTTTGTAGCCATCGCATAGGAGCAATGCCCGCCGTATTGCGGTAAAAATTGTTCAGGATTGGCCTTGAATTTGTTGAGGTTTTCCAAAGATGAAAACGCAAACAAAACACCCTCGTATTTATAGGAATATTTGGCTTTGTTACCTTCAACTGCCTGATTGTCAAAATAAGCGACTATGTCGTATCCCTTAACGGCGTATCCGTCTTTAACGTAAAAATGCGATGATTGCGCATAGCTTGTATAGGCAGTTGCGAGTATCAAAAGAATCAAAAAATTTTTCATCTGTTTTTTTTTATTGTTTTCAAAGGTCAGATGGAACACCCTAAATAATCATGCTCCTGTGTGCAAAATTTTTACATGGGTGTTTCATAATAATGGTTTTGCTAGTAAGTCGGGATGACAATAAATACTTACAGACTGGCAGCAAACGTTTCCACTTCTCTGTCAATTTTTTTGACGAGACCTTGTAATACGTTGCCCGGACCGATTTCCGTGAAGCAGTTACCTCCATCTTTTATCATGTTTTGAACGGATTGTGTCCATCGTACAGGTGCAGTTAACTGCTCTATGAGGTTCAGTTTTATTTGTTCGGGCTGGCTCACAGGCTTGCCACTCACATTTTGATAGACCGGACAGAAGGGTTCGTGAAAAGTTGTGTTTTCTATAGCTTTGGCCAATTCATCTCTTGCAGGCGCCATCAAAGGTGAATGAAAAGCACCGCCTACGGGCAGTACCAATGCGCGTTTGGCCCCCGCTTTTTTTAAGGATTCACAAGCGCGGTGTATGGCATCCACTTCACCGGAAATGACCAACTGGCCCGGGCAGTTGAAATTGGCAGCAACGACAATCCCTTGCACTTCGCTGCAAATTTTTTCGACTTCATCGTCTGCCATACCCAGCACAGCGGCCATCGTGCCGGGAATAAGTTCACAAGCTTTTTGCATGGCTTCTGCGCGCTTGGCAACTAGCAGTAAGGCATCTTCAAAAGACAAAGTAGCGTTGGCTACCAGAGCTGAAAATTCGCCTAGTGAATGACCGGCTACCATATCCGGTGTGTTTTTTTCGAGTGTATAAATCTGATTCAGTACCACAGCATGAAGAAAAATGGCCGGTTGGGTAACTTTGGTTTCTTTGAGTTGTTCGGGGGTGCCTTCAAACATAATGTCTGTGATGCGGAAGCCGAGCAAATCATTTGCTTCTTCAAACATGTTTTTGGCAATTTCCGAATTCTTGTACAAATCGGCGCCCATGCCCGAAAATTGAGAGCCCTGTCCAGGAAAGATATGTGCGTTCATAGTTTCATTTTTACTCGGCAAATTTAATCAATATTATCCATTCTGTTTTTTGGCTTTTTTAAAATATTGGTATTTTGTCTCAGCAGTTTTTGAAAAGTCATTGACAAGTGCAGATTGCATAAAGTGTTTTGTAACTTTGAAGCCACATTCGCCTAAGACAGACCCAACCCGATGCATTCTTTTTTCGACACAAATTTTGAGACAAAAATACAAGCCGTTGCACTTTCAGATATTGCTCATTTTGGCGTTGAAATCCATATACTACGTGAAGATTTGATCCATCCACAGGTGTCGGGAAATAAATTCAGAAAACTGAAATACAACTTCTTGGAGGCCAAAAAACAACAATGTGACACCTTGCTAACTTTTGGAGGCGCTTTTTCAAATCACATCGCCGCAACCGCCGCAGCAGGACAATTGTGCGGGTTTAAGACTGTCGGCGTCATCAGAGGGGAAGAGTTGTACACAAAGATAGCCGACAATCCTACACTGGCATTTGCAGAAAAAGCGGGCATGACTCTCTATTTTGTCGATAGAGAAACGTATAGAAACAAACATGCAACTGATTTTCAAAATCAAATAATCGAAAAATTTGAAAATACATACATCTTGCCCGAAGGTGGCACCAACGATTTGGCTGTATTGGGATGTGAGGAAATACTTAGCGATGCTTGCCGCGACTTTGATATCATTGCTGTTGCTGTGGGAACAGGTGGAACCATTTCCGGTTTAATTAACAGCTGCAATGCACATCAGAAAGTGATGGGATTTCCGGCACTTAAAGGTGATTTTTTATCTAAAGATATTCGTAAATTTGTAAGGTGTAAACCAAAAAAATGGAAGTTGGTTACCGATTATCATTTTGGCGGATATGCCAAAACGGATGCTTCTTTGATTCGTTTTATCAACCGTTTCAAGGCAGAAACCGAGATTCCTCTAGACCCCATTTACACCGGTAAAATGATGTTTGGTTTAGTAGATATGATAAAGAATAGACGCATACCGGAGGGAAGTAAAATTTTGGTAGTCCACACAGGAGGTTTACAAGGTATAGAAGGGATGAATCAAAAATTAAGAGAGAAAAACCAATTGTTAATTGATTAATTGTGAAATATATAAGAATATTTTTTTGTGTTTTAACAGTGATTTTGCTCCAAGCTTGCGGTGGGAGTAAAAAGGCAGTTCGTACAACGCCCACGCCCAATCGCCCCAAACAGGAAGTAAAAATCTACCAGCCCGAAATTCCTTCTGTAACCAAAGAACAACCCCCCGAACTCACGCAAATCAAGTTTAACAATACAGAAGAATACATTTTCTTCTTTAAAGATTTTGCCATCCAAAAGATGCGTCAATACGGTATTCCGGCAAGTATCACCTTGGCGCAAGGCGTGTTAGAATCGGGGTCGGGTAGGAGTGAACTCGCCTTTAAATCAAACAACCATTTTGGAATTAAGTGCCATGAGTGGACAGGCGAACGCGTTTACCACGATGACGATGAAAAAGGAGAATGTTTTCGAAAATACCCCGATCCGAGACAATCTTATGAAGATCACTCGCTGTTTTTGACCACACGCAAACGCTATGCAGACTTGTTTTCTTTAAATCCGTCAGATTACCATGCTTGGGCGCGCGGACTTAAAAAAGCCGGCTATGCCACAGACCCGAGATATCCACAGAAACTTACCAAAATTATAGAAGACTATCGTTTGTATCAATACGACAAAGAGGCTTTGGGAGAAAAATACAAAACTACAGTGGCTGAAAAAAGTGCAACAACGCAGCCAAACGATGCTCCTGTTGTTCAGGTTTCTAATACGAATGTGCACGTGGTGCAATCAGGCGAAACACTGTACAGCATTTCAAAAGCCTACAACACAGATGTTGCTAACCTCAAAGTTTGGAACCAACTCACAGACAATACATTGCGCATCGGGCAATCGCTGTATGTGCAAGCGCCTGACAGTCAAAGTGTCACTACAGTAGTGCGCTATGTCGTAAAACCCGGTGATACGCTCTATGCCATATCGCGCCTGACCGGACTTGGTGTTGATGAAATTAAAAATTTAAACAACCTTTCTTCCAATGAAATTTCCGTTGGTCAAGAACTTATCTTAAAAAAATAATATGATTACCTACACTCGCAGCTCTGCACTTTTTACTGAAGCACAAAAATACATTCCCGGCGGTGTCAACTCACCTGTTAGGGCCTTTAAATCTGTGGGCGGAACGCCTATTTTCTTTAAAAAAGCCAAAGGCGCATACCTTACAGACGAAGACGACAAAATGTATATAGATTATATCAATTCCTGGGGACCTATGATCTTAGGCCATGCGCACCCCAAAGTAATTGAAGCCATCAAAAAGCAGGCAGAACTCGGTACGTCTTTCGGTGCACCGACGGCCTTGGAAACAGAAATAGCCGCATTGGCGGTCAAAATGGTTGGCAACATCGACCTGATTCGGTTTGTCAATTCCGGTACAGAAGCTTGTATGAGTGCCGTTCGCCTTGCACGCGGATTTACCCACAAAGACAAAATCATCAAATTTGCCGGCTGCTACCACGGCCACTCCGATTCCTTTTTGATACAAGCAGGCAGTGGCGCAGTGACTTTTGGTGCACCCAACAGCCCGGGCGTGACACAGGGCACGGCCAAAGATACTTTACTGGCCAGGTACAACGATTTGGACAGCGTGCAACAGTTGGTGGACGCCAACAAAGGTGAAATTGCTGCGATTATCATTGAACCGGTGGCGGGCAATATGGGCTGCGTGCCGCCCCAAGCCGGGTTTTTGGAAGGCCTCAGAAAGTTGTGTGACGCACACCAAATCTTGCTGATTTTTGACGAGGTAATGACCGGATTTCGTTTGGCCAAAGGCGGTGCGCAAGAACGACTGAAAGTGCAGGCCGACATCGTGACCTACGGAAAAGTGATTGGCGGTGGCTTGCCGGTGGGCGCTTTTGCCGCGCGCAAAGAGATCATGGAACATTTATCGCCCCTTGGGCCGGTTTACCAGGCCGGGACGCTCTCCGGAAACCCGATAGCCATGGCCGCCGGGTTGGCGATGTTGCAGGCCTTGGATGCCGATGCCGGGCTCTACACCCGTTTGGAAGAAAAAGGAGCATACTTGCAAAAAGGCATAGCCGAAACGCTCAACCGCAAAGGCGTTGCCCATACCATCAATCGGGTAGGCAGCATGATTTCGGTGCATTTCTCGGAAACGCCGGTGACCGATTTTGAAACGGCCGCTTTGGGCAACAACGACACCTTTAAAAAGTTTTTCCACAGCATGTTGGCGCAGGGCATCTATTTGGCACCCAGCGCTTTTGAAACCTGGTTTTTGACCGATGCGCTGACCTACGAAGATTTGGACCGGACGGTGGAGGCGGTGGGGAAGGGGTTTTGAGGGGTGTAGGGGATTTGGTAAGAGTTGTTTATATTTGAGGGTTAGGCTCAATATTTCCAGAACAAAATCATGTAAAGATGAGTGACGAAATTTTAGATAATCTTAATGATAAACAACTAGAAGCGGTAAAAACTACTGAAGGTTATGTTCGCGTTATTGCTGGTGCTGGTTCAGGAAAAACTAAGGCTTTAACTTCTCGGTTTGCCTACATTGTAAATAGACTTGGGATAAATTCCTCAAATATTCTTTGCGTAACTTTTACCAACAAAGCTGCGCAAGAAATGAAAAAAAGAGTCAAAAGACTAATCGGAGAATCTTCTGATGTAAGTTTAATAACAACATATCATGGTTTTTGTGTCAGAGTTCTAAGAGAAGACATAAATAAATTACAATATCCTAAAAGCTTTATAATAATGGATGTTGAAGACCAAAAAACTATATTAAGAGAAATTTATAAAGAATTAGGATACAGCAATAAAGAGTTTACATTTAAACATGTCTTACGATATATTGCTGGTGCAAAAAAAAACATGACTTATCTAAATTATGTTTTAAAATCAGAAGGGTTAAAAGGAGAAAATCCACTCGAATTAATTTTCAATAAGTATCTTGAAAAACAACAAAGAAACTTTGCTTTAGATTTTGACGATTTAATATACTTTACACTTTATATATTTTTTAATCATACAGATATCCTTGAAAAATGGCAAAAAAAGCTTCATTATATTCAAGTTGATGAGATGCAAGACACTTCAGAGAATCAACTTAATCTAATTTTACTTATTTCAAAATATCACGAAAATTTATTTATTGTTGGTGACCCAGACCAAACCATTTATGAATGGCGCGGAGCGAGACCAGAATTCTTAGTTAATTTTGATAAACAATTTCCAAATTGTAAAACAATTTTGATGAATCAAAATTATAGATCAACACCGAATATTTTAAAGGTGGGAAATCATATTATAAAGAACAACAAACTTAGAGTTGATAAAGACATGTTTACTCAAAACCAGGAAGGTTTTGAGGTATTACATTTTCACGGTAAAAACGAATTTGAAGAATCTCTTTGGATTGCAAATGAAGTTAAAGATTTAACCGAAAATCAGAATGCAAAATATTCTGAAATCGCAATTCTATACAGAGCAAATTATATTTCCAGAGTAATTGAACAAGCATTTATCCGAGAAAACATTCCATATACGATTTTTGGAGGAATTCGTTTTTTTGAAAGAAAAGAAATAAAAGATGTCATATCGTTTTTACGGCTACTAGTTTTTGAGGATGAATTTTCATTTTTGCGATTGATTAATCATCCAACTCGTGGTTTGGGAAAGAAATTTATAGAATCATTGACTATTCTGTCAGAAGCTCAAGGAACAAATTTCTATAAAACACTTGTAAATAATATAAGTAATAAAGAATTAAATAGACCTGGAGCAATTCAGTTTATAAATTTAATCTCTGAATTAAAAGAGTTAATAAAAGAAAAATCAATATCTGATTTAGTAAAGATTATATTGGATAGAAGTGGATTATCAAAATTATATAGAATGGATGGTGATGAAGATCGATTAGATAATATTAAAGAGCTTATAAATTCAATGATTCTAATGGAAATTGAAAATAAAGAAGCTATTAATCTTGATGAATATTTACAGGAGATTTCACTATATACTGATTTAGATATTAAAGAAGATAATTCCGAAAAGGTAAAGTTAATGACAATTCACATTTCAAAAGGTCTTGAATTTCCATACGTTTTTTTAAGTGGATTGAGTGAAGGTGTTTTACCTAGTGCCATGTCAATTAAAGAAAGGCGTAAACGAGGATTGGAAGAAGAACGAAGATTGACATATGTCGCAATTACTAGAGCTGAAAACAGGTTTTACATGACCGAATCTGAAGGATTTAATTTTAATACTGGCTTAAGTAAATATCCTTCGAGATTTATATTTGAAATTAGTGAAAGATTCTATGTTAGGAAAGGCGAATTGAGCCAAGAAATAATTAACGAAGCTAAGCAAAGAATTAGAAATGAAGTTTTAGAAAGTTCTGAGAAATTTAATATTGGAGATTTAGTACTCCATCCAGTCTGGCAAAAAGGAAAAATCACTCAAAGAGACGATATTAAAAATGAATATATAATAGATTTCTTTGAAATTGGTAAGTCCAAACCAATTGATTTCTCATATCAATATTTAAAAAAGTATGTTGAAGTAACCATGACTGATGAAATGCTCAAAGAAAAACGAAAAGCTGAAGAGGATTGGATTGAATACCTGAAAATAATTGATGATGATTTGGATAACAATCATTTTTTTAATAACTCATTGACTTAAAAATTAATTATCTAATTTAAGAAGCAAAATAGGGATATGCGGAATCGAATAATTGAGCTTATCCAATAATTTTTAAAACCTCACAACTAAATAGACATTTGGAACTTGAAAACTTTGTGAACAGAAATCGTTTGGAGCTACTTTGTATACCACATGATTGAGCACATTAAGATTAGATACAGATTAAGACATTTAATCTTTTATGATTTAATGAATTTACTGTAAATTAGAGTATAAATAAACTAAAAATGAATCCAATGAAAGCAACACAATTATTATACTTCATTATAGTTCTAGCTGTTTTGGGGTGTCAGAATACTAAAAGTGAAAAGACAGAAGAAATGTCATCACAAACAGCGTATAATCCAACATCGTATGTAAAAATAACACATCCTGAGTGGACGAAAAATGCTACCATTTACCAAATCAATACCAGACAATTTACACATGAAGGCACATTACAAGCAGCAGAAAAACAAATACCCAGGCTAAAAGAGTTGGGCATAGATATAATTATGTTAATGCCAATTCATCCCATTGGTGAAAAAAATAGAAAAGGTTCGTTAGGAAGCCCATATTCTGTTAAAGACTATTATGGAGTAAATCCGGAATTGGGTACTTTGGAAGATTTGAAAAAATTTGTTGCAACGGCTCACAAACATGGCATGTATGTTATTTTGGATTGGATTGCCAATCATACAGCTTGGGACAATGAGTTGGTTACAGCACATCCTGATTGGTATGTGAAAGATTATAAAGGTGAATATATGCCAACAGCTTGGTTTGACTGGGAAGATGTAATTGATTTAAACTTTAACAACCCCAACCTAAGAAAATATATGACAGAGGCCTTAAAATATTGGGTAAAAGAAGTAGATGTGGATGGATATAGATGTGATGCCGCAGGTTTGGTGCCCTTGGACTTTTGGAATAATGCACGTAAGGAATTAGATGCGATTAAGCCCGTATTTATGTTAGCCGAGTGGGAAGGTCGCGATTTTCATGCTGAAGCCTTCGATATGACTTATGCATGGGCTTGGAACGATGCAGTTCATAAAATTTGTACGGGGAAGGCAGATGTAAATGCTCTTTATGCTTATTACTCATGGAATGAAGGGTATTATCCCCAAAATATATTTCGGATGACCTTTGTAAGTAATCATGATAAAAATAGTTGGGAAGGAACCATGTGGGAGCAGTTTGGTGATGGTTTAGACGCTGCCATTGTACTTTCAGTTGTTGGTGAAGGCATGCCTTTGATGTATAACGGTCAGGAGGCAGGAAACACAAAACGCTTAGCTTTTTTTGAGAAAGACACAATTAACTGGAAAGCTCATTATATCGGAGAACTATATAAAGAACTTTTTATACTGATGAAAGAAAATACAGCTTTGTGGAACGCAAAATGGGGTGCTCGTATGATAAAAGTACCCAACTCATCAGAGAGCGAAATTTTTAGTTTTGTTAGGGAAAATGAAAATAACAAGGTTTTTGCAGTTTTCAATTTTTCTGAAAACATTCAGAATGTTACTTTTAAAGAAACTCTTTACCATGGGGAATACACCGATTACTTCACTAAAAAGAAGATCAGCTTCAATGAAGGTTCTATATTAGAATTAAAGCCATGGGATTATAAGGTTTATGTGAAAAGTGAAGATTAATACGGCACATAAGAGCAGATTTATGAAATGACGGTTGTACGTGCTATAAAATTGTATATTCGCGACGCGAAAAATTTATCCGGGAAATCTCGATGTTCAGATTTTAGCATAAGTGAATCGCCCGTTTTGATGCGTATCAAACCAACCGATTCAATTTAAAGGGCAATATCCATTTGCGGAATCCAGTCGATGCAGGATTGAAAAAAAAATAAATACATAAAAATGAAAGTAGGAATAGTGGGGCTTCCCAATGTGGGTAAATCAACCCTTTTTAATTGTTTATCAAGTGCCAAAGCACAAAGCGCAAATTTTCCTTTTTGTACCATCGAACCCAATTTAGGTGTCGTTATCGTACCTGATGAGCGGCTTTCTGTGTTAGAATCTTTGGTAAAACCGGAACGGGTACAACCCGCCAATGTGGAAATTGTCGACATAGCCGGACTTGTCAGAGGCGCCAGCAAAGGCGAAGGTTTGGGCAACCAATTTTTAGGAAATATCAGAGAATGTCAAGCCATCATTCATGTGTTGCGTTGTTTTGACAACGACAATATTGTTCACGTAGAGGGAAAAATAAATCCTGTTTCGGATAAAGAAACCATAGACATTGAACTGCAGTTGAAAGATTTAGAAACCGTTGAAAAACGACTCGAAAAAGTAAACCGTGCAGCCAAAGTTGGAGACAAATTGGCTGTAAAAGAGCAAGGATTGCTCAATCAAATAAAAGAGCTATTGCTTTCCGGAAAGTCTGTTCGCGAACTGGAAACGGATACCGACGATGCGGAGTTGCTCAAGAGTTTTCAGTTGCTTACGGCAAAACCCATCTTATACGTATGCAACGTAGATGAAGCTTCGGCCAAAAACGGAAATGCGTATGTAGAAGCAGTTAAAAAAGCCATCGCCGGAGAGAAAGCCCAACTTATTACTTTGGCTGTCGCCACCGAAGCCGACATTGCAGAATTGGAAAGTTATGAAGAACGCCAAATGTTTCTCGAAGATATAGGCCTGGACGAGCCCGGCGTTTCCAAGTTGATTCGTGCCGCTTACACGCTACTCGATTTGCAAACCTATTTCACTGCGGGTGTAAAAGAAGTTCGCGCTTGGACGATTCCTGTTGGGGCTACGGCACCACAAGCTGCGGGTGTCATCCACACAGATTTTGAGAAAGGTTTTATCCGTGCAGAGGTCATCAGCTATCAAGATTTTGTACATTATGGCAGCGAAGCCAAAGTAAAAGAAGCCGGAAAAATGCGCGTAGAGGGCAAGGAATACATCGTAAAAGACGGCGATGTAATGCATTTTAGGTTTAATGTGTAAAAAAAAGGACAAGGCTTTATTTTTTTAAACCGGACAAGATGTCCAATACTTTTTCGTGCATGGCATCTGTATAGTCTAAATGCGTAACCATCCTGAGTTTGCCCTGCCCCATATTGGAAATCAATATTTCGTTTTTTTGAAGCAATTGCATAAATCCCAAAATATCTTCTTGGGGTTTTAGTTGAAAAATGACGATGTTGGTTTCAACTTCTTCTACAAAATCCACTTGTGCAAGTTTTTGCAAAATGCCGGCCAATTCTTTCGCTTTTCGGTGGTCTTCTTTTAGCCGCTCCCATTGGTGGTCGATGGCATAAATGCCCGCGGCGGCCAAAAATCCGGCTTGACGCATTCCGCCACCAAATATTTTTCGGATACGCAAGGCTTTTTCCATGTGCTTTTTTGTACCCACCAAAACCGATCCTACAGGAGCGCCCAAACCTTTAGACAAGCAAACAGAAATCGTATCAAACAAACCCCCGTAATCTTTAGGATTGGCGGCCGTTTCTACCATGGCGTTCCACAATCGAGCGCCATCGAGGTGATAGGCCAAGCCATGCCGATCGCAAACGCTTTTTATGCTTACAAGTTCTTGAAAGTCCCAGCAAGCACCACCACCCCGATTGGTGGTGTTTTCAACTTCCACTAAAGTAGTTAACGGACTGTGATAAAAATCCGGCGGATTGATAACGGCTTCCACCTGTGCGGCAGTCATCATGCCCCGGTTTCCGTCCACCAAACGGCAAGAAACACCGCTGTTGAACGAGGCACCGCCACCTTCATAGTTAAAAATATGCGCCCACTTGTCGCAAATCAATTGCTCACCCGGTTGGGTGTGAATTTTAATGGCAGTTTGGTTTGCCATCGTTCCACTCGGAAAAAACAAAGCGGCTTCCTTTCCGAAAAGTTCGGCGACTTTAGCTTCCAAAGCGTTGACCGTGGGGTCGTGTTTAAACACATCATCGCCTACTTCGGCGTGCATCATGGCATCGAGCATGCCCGGCGTAGGTTTGGTAACGGTGTCGCTGATCAGGTTAATCATGGGTGTCTTTTTTTAATTTCTGAAGGCTGTTCACTGCTGCTATTGGTTATCAGTTATTGGTTATTAGTTGTCAGCAATTGTCTATTGTCTATTGCCTAATGCCTAATGCCTTTTGGCTATTGACTCTTATTATTCTAAAACGCATCTAATAAACATTGAAAACTGCCGATGGGCGATCCATCCGGCAGGTCTGAAGCCGTCGGTTTTTTCCATGGTTCACTATCTTTTTGGTATTGAAGAATCAAACGGGCATATTCGGCTGTAAATGCATTTGAAGGTTTTGCAGTTTCTTCATTTTTGTCTTTTTTAGATTGAGAAGCCAAGTTTTGAAATTGAAATTTTCGCAAAAGTTGGTTCAATTTGTCGTTCACGATGGCTTTCACTTGCGGATGCACACTGTCTGAAGCACCCAAATGCATCAAATTTTCCAACAAAGAAAAATTGACAGTGTGTTGAATTTCATTCAAATAAGTGTCAGTCCATTGTTTGTCGAAGGTATTCGTAATGGTCAAATCGATCAACTCATCCAAGCCTAACTGATTGGCATCCAAAGATTTTTGCTGAATCAAACGCGAAGCGCGTTGCGGATGCAAAAGCAGACCGAAAACCATATCACTTGCAGATGCAGCCGCACCCAAGGCGTCAAAAGCCACACCGGTTTTCGATTTGAATGATTCGCGCGAACGGCCGTAACCAAAAGCGCGGGGCGGGAACAAATTCAAAATATTTTTAGGGATTGCCAAAGTTTCCGGCGACACAGAAACAATCAGGGCATTCATGGCTTCGCGTTGTCGCCCGGACGCCACGCTTTGCCAAGCTGGCTCACTGCCGTTCTTGATGGCGTAATTGTAATCTAATCCGCCTACAAGTTTAGAAGTCGCTTCCGCTTGGTATCGGTGAAAAAAATAGAGTGGTACAAACACATCTTCTAAGACAGAAAAAGGTTCGTATGTACGTATATTGTCCGTGGAAAACTGATCAATTGCCACTTTTCGAACCTGCAAGATGCGTTTCAGTTCTTCAGATGCATCCCCACCGTTGTCCCACAAATGTGCCAACGCATGTGCGCTGCCTTCGGGTCTTGCATCTTGGTCGGTGATAAATCGCAAACCGGATTTAAACGAGTCGTCTAGTATTATTTTGAGCGCTTGTTGCTCATCCACGTTGGGCGGAAATTCGGAATAAGCATATGCTACAGATACCTTGTCCCATTCGCCGATGCCTGTGTCGTAAGCGTTTTCCAAACGGATTTGACCGTTTTGAACTTCCACAAACGGATGCGGATAATCCATCACTGAGGCTAAATTGTTTGTGCTGGCTGCAAAATTGTGTGCAAAACCGAGCGTATGTCCTACCTCGTGTGCAGAAAGCTGGCGAATACGCGCCAAGGCCATTTGCAACATCGGGTCGGTATTGTTGTCTGAGTTAGCAAAAGGTGCGGTCAAAGCCTGTGCAATCAAAAAATCTTGGCGGATGCGCAAAGAACCCAAACTCACATGTCCTTTAATGATTTCGCCGGTTCGCGGGTCGGAAACGCTGCTGCCGTAAGACCAACCCCGAGTGGAGCGATGCACCCATTGAATGAGGTTGTAACGGACATCCATCGGGTCGGCATCTTCGGGCAACATTTTCACCTGAAAAGCATTTTTATAACCTGCGGCTTCAAAAGCTTGGTTCCACCAACGCGCGCCTTCCAACAGAGCAGACCGAACGGGTTCGGGAGTGCCCGGATCAAGGTAATAGACAATTGGCGCTATTGCTTCACTGACTGCCTCAGTCGGGTCTTTTTTCTCTAAACGATGTCGCATGATAAACCGTTTGGTGATGTCCGAAGACACCGGTGTGCTGTAATCCATATAAGAAAAGGGATAAGAACCCGAACGCGGATCATAAACACGTGGCTTGTAGTTGTCGTCGGGCAATTCCACAAAAGAATGATGTTGAATCACCGTTACATGACCGTCATTTGGTGCCACGCTCTTAAGCCACGGACCTGCATCTGAACCCGACAAAGTAATGAGCGCTTCAAATTCTGAGTTTTTGGGGAATGATTTGGTGCGCTCAAGCGATAGTGCGCTCCGCGATTTATCAAAACTGAAATTGCCCTGTTTGGCTTTTTTTAAGGTGCCCGCCACGTCATAGGCATCGCGCATCAGAAAAGACGTGAAATCGATAATGTAAGTATCGCCCTTCTTTTCTTTGATATCAAAACCAAACAAAACCGAACGTGCAAAAGCTTCTTCTACCGATTTTCTTTCGGCTTGGTTGTCAGTGATGGCACGAAATTTTAAGTTGGGCTGAACGAGCAGTAGTTTGTTGCCTGCTTTTACAAATTTGACTACTTGTTCCTGACCGAGCTTGCCTCTGTCCAATCCAATGTCGTTTGAACCTAAACCGGTACGCAAAGAATAGACATAGAGAAACTCCATATCCAAACGGTTTACTTCCAAATAGAGTTCGTCTGCATCTTCGTTGTAATACGAATTAAAAAAACCTTCAAATTTTTGGAGGTTTTTCTTTTGTGTCAAAAATTGCGCTTGGGCAAACGAGACACCCATCACAATCAATAAAACAATTGATTTTTTTAACATGGCAAGGTAGGTTTGATTTCTAAAGAATATTAGCCACTAAAGTATAAAAACTTATTGAAATGTAAGTTTATTGGTTACAAATGTTGTCGGGTTTTTGGATAGGTTATTCTATTAGAATTAAAGTGTATTATACAATCCGAGCTAATTTTCATTTTATTGAAATTTCAAAAGATAAACTTAACCAAGCTTATGGCTTCACCAACTGAGTGTAGGTTTTGCTTTTGCCTTTCAATAATATTGCCTATTTTAGTATGAAATGAGCCATAACAATTTAGTTGATACCAACCGAAATGATTATTGGCGAATTCCATCTGAACTTTGAAAAACAATAAAAATAAACACATGAAACATTTCTACAAGCCCAGTCCAAACTTTTTTGAGACTTCCATAGCTTTCTCATAACCCGCATCGGCATGCCGGAAAACGCCCATGGCCGGGTCGGTGTGCAAGACGCGTTTGAGGCATCTTTCTGCGCGGTCGGTGCCGTCTGCCAGTACCACCATGCCGGCGTGCTGAGAATAACCCATGCCTACGCCGCCTCCGTGGTGAAACGACACCCATGTGGCGCCCCCCGAAGTGTTGCCCATCAGGTTGAGCAGTGGCCAGTCGGACACGGCGTCACTGCCGTCCAGCATACCCTCAGTCTCTCGGTTGGGCGAGGCCACCGAGCCGCAATCCAGATGGTCGCGGCCAATCACGATCGGCGCTTTGACTTTCCCGCTTCGCACGAGTTCGTTAAAGATCAATCCCGCTTTTTGTCGGTCACCCAATCCCAGCCAGCAAATGCGGCAGGGCAAACCTTGAAATGCGATTTTTTCCTTGGCCTCTGTCAACCATTTGATAAGCGGTTTGTTCTCCGAAAATGCCTCCATCAAAGCCAGGTCGGTGGTGTAAATATCTTCCGGGTCGCCCGAAAGTGCCGCCCAACGGAAAGGCCCTTTTCCTTCGCAAAACAGTGGCCGGATATATTCAGGCACAAACCCGGGGATGTCAAACGCATTTTTCTCTCCGCCTTCCACGGCATAAGCCCGGAGGTTGTTGCCATAATCAAAAACGATACTTCCTCTTTTTTTGTGTTCCAACATCAAGCGCACATGTCGCGCCATGCTGGTGATGGAAGCTTTCCGGTAGGCTTCGGGGTTTTTCCGCAGGGCATCGGCTTCTAACAGCGAATAGCCATTGGGCACATAGCCGTTGACGGGGTCGTGCGCCGAGGTTTGGTCGGTCAAAACATCTGGGATAATGTTGTCTTGAAGCAATTTTTCGAGAACATCGCCGATGTCGCCTACCAAGCCCACGGAAATATTTTGTCCGCCTTTTTGTGCTTCCAAAATCCATTTTTTAGCTTCCTCATACGAATGTGTCATTTTGTCGATGTAGTGTGTTTCGATGCGTTTTTGGATGCGTTTGGCATCTACATCTACGCCCAAAAAGGTAGCCCCGGCCAGTGTCGCTGCCAAAGGTTGCGCACCGCCCATGCCGCCCATGCCGCCCGAAACAATCAGTTTTTTGCGCAGGTTTCCCGCGAAATGTTTTTGCCCGCAGGCCATAAAGGTTTCATAGGTACCTTGCAAGATTCCTTGGCTGCCGATGTAAATCCAACTGCCGGCGGTCATTTGTCCGAACATCATCAGGCCTTTTTTGTCCAATTCATCAAAATGTTCCCAGGTCGCCCATTTCGGCACCAGGTTGCTGTTCGCAATCAAAACCCGGGGGGCTTCGGGATGCGTGGGGATTACGCCAACGGGTTTCCCGGATTGTACCAACAGGCTTTCATCGTCTTTTAAGCGCAACAAAACCTCGATGATTTTTTCCAAGCTCTCCCGATTTCGCGCTGCTTTTCCGGTGCCGCCATACACCACGAGTTCATCGGGATTTTCGGCGACTTCTGCATCCAAATTGTTGAGCAACATCCGAAGCGGTGCTTCGGTTTGCCACGATTTTGCATTTAATTCGGGGCCACGTGGAGCGCGATAATGCGGATGTTTGGCGTAGGTATCAATAAATTTCAAATAGTCCATGCGTTTTTGTGTTTTTTTGGTTTGAAAATGAAGCCAGTTTTAACAATTTTCCACTTTCTACCAATGCGGTAGCTTTTTCGATATCGGCAGAAAAGATACGGTCTTCAGTCGCAAATGGGATGTGTTTGCGGATTTCGCGGTGAACGTTTTCGAGCGTTTCAGAGGATTTTAAAGGTCGCCTCAAATCGATGGCTTGTGCTGCGCAAAGCAATTCGATTGCCAAAATTTTGGTGGTGTTTTCGGCAACTTGCAATGCCTTTCTTGCGCCGAAAGCACCCATGCTCACATGGTCTTCTTGTCCCAGTGAAGTCGGTATGCTGTCTGCCGATGCGGGAAAGCAGAGGGTTTTGTTTTCACTTGCCAAAGCGGCGGTGGTGTATTGTAACATCATAAAACCGGAGTTGATACCGGTTTCGGCCATCAGAAGTTTCGGGATGCCCCGGTCGCCCAAGAGCGATAGATAGATGCGCCGGTCGGAAATATTGCCCAATTCGGATGTTGCGAGGCAAGCATAATCGATGGGCAACGCCAAAGGTTGGCCGTGGAAATTACCTCCGCTGATGGTGTGGTTTTCATCGAAAATGACCGGATTGTCAGTCACAGAATTGAGTTCGATTTCGACCGTGTTTTTCAGATGCAGCCACGCATCGCGCGACGCACCGTGTACTTGTGGCATGCATCGAAGCGAGTAGGGGTCTTGCACGCGTTCACAGTGTTCGTGTGCTTGCAAAATAGATGAATTTTCTAAGAACTGATGAAGGTTGTTAGCTACATGAACCGCCCCCAAATGCGGGCGGAGTTGGTGCAATTCCGGCGAAAAAGGCATGATGGATGCCTGCAAGCTGTCAGCAGTCATGGCGCCTATCAAATCGGCATGTGCGAGGCAATTGTGCATTTTTTCAAGGAGTTTCACGGCATGTGCCAGGATAAATTGGGTGCCGTTGATGAGTGCCAAGCCTTCTTTCGGTCCCAGTTCAATAGGTTTTAAACCTGCTTTCTGAAGTGCTTCTGCGGTTTCTATTTCTCTGCTTTGATAGCAAACTTTTCCTAAGCCGATAAGAGGCAGAAACAAGTGAGCCAACGGAGCCAAATCGCCGGAAGCGCCCACCGAACCTTTTTCGGGTACGATTGGGATGCAATCGTTTTCAAGATGCCATAGAATGCGTTCGAGCAAGGCGAAACTGACGCCTGAATAGCCGAAAGAAAGTGCGTGAAGTTTGAGGACCATCATCAGTCTGACGAGTTCGGAATCGATGGGTTTCCCAACACCCACGCTGTGGCTTTTTAGTATGTTGGTTTGCAGTTTTCGGGTTTCGGCAGGTGAAATTTTTGTAGTACAAAGCGGTCCGAAACCTGTATTGATGCCGTATGTGGCTTTAGATTTTTTGGCGATATAGCCGGTAGCTTGTTCGCTTTTTTCAATTCTAGAGCGCGTAGCCTCATCCCAACTTCCCTTGATGTTTTGATGAGATAATGCTAATGCTTTAGCAACGGTGAGACAATCTTTTCCGAAAAAAAATAACATTTGGTTTGGCTTTTGTGTTGTTTGTAAATCAAAAGTACGTTTTTGAATTGGAAATATGGGTGTGAATTTTTTTATAAACTTTTTCAGAATTTTTTAAACACGCTACACATTGCATAACTTTACCTTAAATAATTCTCTAACAAATGAATAAATTCTTATTATTTTTAGTTGTTTTGGTGATTTCCTGCACAGGAAATGACGATAATTCTACAGTGATAGTAAATCCGCCCGATGGAAATGATGATAATTTGCCTATTGTACCTCAAATAGACGTTCCGGAAGGTTTTGTGGTGGAAGCGTTTGCATCAAACCTCAATTTACCCACCAACATTGCTTTTCCACCGGATGGTAGTAACCGATTGTTTGTTAATGAGTTGCAGAGCGGTCAAATCAAGATTATAGAGAACGGAACGCTCTTGAGCACGCCTTTTGCAGATTTGGAAACGATGGTGACAGGTGGATTTCCTGTTGATGGTGAAAATGGTTTGATTGGTCTTGCCTTTGATCCCAATTACGAAATTAACAAATGGGTTTATGTCACCTTAGCTGTTCGTACACCAAATGGCACGGTGGGTAGGGTGTTGCGCATGCGAGATCAAAATAACCGAGCGCAAGATGTAGAAATACTGATAGATAATTTGCCGAGTGCAAATGGCCATCAAATAGAAAGTCTTGTTTTTGGATCTGATGAAAAATTGTACGTATCTGTAGGTGATGCTTTTGAATATGCTAAAGCACAGGATTTGAGCGAATTTCACGGAAAAATATTAAGGATGAATCCTGATGGAAGTATTCCTAACGACAATCCCGATCCAAATAGTTTTGTTTGGGCTTCCGGTTTGCGCAACAGTTTTGGGTTGGCTTTTAATGATGATGGTCAACTGTTTGCAACTGAGAATGGCCCAAACGAAAAAGATGAATTAAACTTGATTGAAAGAGGGGGGAATTACGGATGGCCATTCGCGTTAGGAAATGTCTCCAATCCCGAGTTTCAAAATCCGGTTCACGTTTGGGAAAATATAGTAGCACCCACAGCTTTACATTTTTATACAGGTAATCAATTTCCGCAAAAATATCGAAACCAAATGTTTGTTGTACTCTTTGGTCGCACAGCTTCACAGGGGCCGGATCCCATCTCTAAACGCATCCAGCTACTTACGACACTTGGAACCGGCGAGCAATTGACTGTTTCTTTTGAGGATTTTGCTGTTTACAGATTTCCGGGAGGCGGTAATCCGATTGGTATCACGCAAGGACCGGAAGGAAGCCTTTATATATCTGATATTTTTCAAGGAAAAATTTTTAGAATTCGCTTTCAATCTTAGTCGCAACTTTTTTTTAAAAAGACTTATCTTTATGCCATATACAACAAGTTACGTTTAAGACTTCCTGTGTTGTGTATTAAAAAATTATTGAAATCAAAAATATTGCATGGACATAAAATTCAACAAAAACGAAGATGCCAACAAAATGTTGGTTTCACAATTGCGAAAAAAAATTAAAGAAGTCAGCTTTGGCGGCGGTTCAAAAAATATTGAAAAATTGCATTCGGAAGGTAAGCTCACTGCCCGTGAACGAATAGACCTGTTGCTCGATCCCGGAAAACCCTTTTTAGAAATTGGTGCTTTTGTGGGCGATGGTATGTACGCTGATTACGGCGGTTGTCCATCTGGTGGTGTGGTTGTAAAACTTGGGTATGTTTCCGGAAAAATGTGTGTGGTTGTCGCCAATGATGCTACCGTAAAAGCAGGCGCTTGGTTTCCTATAACGGCTAAAAAAAACCTCAGGGCACAAGAAATTTCTATAGAAAACAAACTGCCTATTATTTATTTGGTGGACAGTGCGGGTGTGTTTTTGCCCATGCAAGACGAGATCTTTCCGGACAAGGAACACTTTGGTCGTATTTTCAGAAACAATGCTGTGATGAGCAGTTTGGGCATCACGCAAATTGCTGCAGTGATGGGAAGTTGCGTTGCAGGAGGAGCCTATTTGCCAATTATGAGTGATGAAGCCTTGATTGTGGACAAAACCGGAAGTATTTTTTTGGCCGGAAGTTATTTGGTAAAAGCGGCTATAGGTGAAACCATCGACAACGAAACCCTTGGAGGCGCCACCACGCATTGCGAAATCAGTGGGGTGACCGATTATAAAGCCAAAGACGACAAGGATTGCCTATTAAAAATAAGAGCCATCGTCGATAAAATAGGAGATTATGAAAAAGCGGGTTTTAACAGAGTTAATCCGACAAAACCCACCGAAAATGAAGCGGATATTTATGGTATTCTTCCTGCATCCAGATCCGAACCTTATGATGTCAGAGAAATAATCAAACGTTTGGTAGATCAAAGTGTTTTTGAAGAATACAAAGCAGACTATGGCAAAACCATCGTCACAGCGTATGCACGTATAGACGGTTGGGCGGTTGGCATTGTGGCCAACCAACGTATCGTAGTAAAAAACGGCAAAGGAGAAATGCAATTTGGCGGTGTGATTTATTCGGATTCGGCAGATAAAGCCACGCGGTTTATCGCCAATTGTAATCAGAAAAAAATTCCACTGGTTTTTCTCCAGGATGTAACCGGTTTTATGGTGGGCAGCAAAAGCGAGCACGGCGGTATCATTAAAGACGGCGCCAAAATGGTAAACGCGGTGAGCAACTCAGTGGTGCCAAAATTTACCATCATCACAGGGAATTCTTACGGTGCCGGAAATTATGCCATGTGCGGAAAAGCTTATGATCCGAGAATGATTGTAGCTTGGCCGAGTGCAGAATTGGCAGTGATGGGCGGCAATCAGGCGGCTAAAGTGCTTTTGCAAATCGAAAAATCTTCTTTAAAGAAAAAAGGAGAAACGATAACGCCTGAAAAAGAGAAGGCACTTTTTGACACCATAAAACAGCGCTACGACCGCCAAACGTCACCTTACTATGCAGCAGCCCGGCTTTGGACAGATGCCATTATCGACCCTTTGGAAACACGTAAATGGATTTCTATGGGTATAGAAGCTGCCAACCACGCACCCATTGAACGACCCTACAACCCCGGTGTGATGCAGGTTTGAAAATATATTGAATAAAAAAAACATATTTCCTTTGGAGACATATTACAAGGTTTTGGGCAAGGGTGATACCTTAGTATTGTTGCACGGTTTTTTGGAAGATCACAGCATTTGGGAAAAAGTTGCAGATCACTTATCTGAAACATACCAATTGTTACTTATCGATTTGCCCGCTCACGGTAAAACACCTATTACCAATGAAATCTGTAGCATGCAATGTATGGCCAAGGCAGTTTCTGATGTTTTAGAAAAGGAAAAAATCGATAAAGCCACCCTAGTAGGGCATTCTTTGGGCGGTTATGTGGCCTTAAGTTGTTTGCAGTATTTCCCGAAAAAGTTCAATGGAATCTGTTTGGTCAACTCAACAACAGATGCCGATAGCCCCGAACGCCTACAAAACCGAGACAGGGCGATACAAGCCGTTAAACAGAACAAAAACTTGTTTATTCGCAGTGCGATTCCCGGTTTATTCAATCAAGATTGTTTAGAAAAGCACAGAAATACTTTAGATGCACTGGTGTCGCGGGCGTGTCTCATGTCCTCTGAGTCTATTATTTCCGTGATTAAAGGCATGAAAATCCGACCCAATAGTGAACAAATCTTAGCCGATTATAAGGGCAGAAAACTATGGGTTATAGGCGAAAAAGACAATTTGTTGCCGCTCAAAAACGTAAAGAAAATTGCCAAAAAAACAAACACGCCATTCCTAGTGCTTCCGGACGGTCACATGAGTCCGGTAGAAAATTCCAAAGAACTGGCTTACGCTATCTGTGCTTTCTTTCCATAGAAAATTTACGTTTGATTTTGGTAAATCTCAAAAGTGCCATCTTCATAAAAAATAACAATTTTACGAATAGTTTTATCAGAGGCAATTTTTGGCACTTGCTTATTTGTCATCGATTGTGATATATGTGATACAACCTTGACATCTGATTTTTCGGTTTCAGAAATTCCCTCAACTTTTTCAGATTCGATTTTTTTAGGAAAATTTCCCTTTCCGTTCATAATCCATTGCAAATCTACCTCGGGGTAGGTATGGAGTAACTTGAGTACAAAATCGAGACTCGGTTTGTTTCTTCCGGATAGAATATGAGAAACCCCCGAGCGTTGTACACCCAAACTGTCAGCAAAAGCAGAGGCTGTCAATTGATAGTGTTGCATCACTTTTTCGAGTCTTTTACTGAACGCTTCCGTGTTTACCATTGTAACTAACAAAGAGTGTTTACAAATGTAATAAAAATATCTTTATCAACAACAAAAATTCTGATACATAATGAAACCATTAGCTAATTATTTTATATAATTACTTTAAATAAATACATTTAAACATTTGATTAATAGATTTATAGCCGTTTAGATATGTGTCTAATTAAATTTAAGTTTACAAATGTACAATTGTAAGGCCGACATGTGCTAAAAAGGATGCTTTTTGAATACAAATGTTTACACTTCTCTGTTTACATCTGTAAACTATAAAGATGTTACATTTGTAATTAAAAGAATTATCGTGAAAGAAAATTACCAAGATCTATTTGAGAAGTTCAGTGTATCAGGATTGGTAGGTAGATATTTTCCACCTCAAAAACTTGACGATATCGAAAAATATTTTGTCCGATTTGACAAAAAAATGTTGGGCTATTCCGTGGAAAAACGTCCTATCGTATTGTATCGATTAGGCCGAGGGGCAAATAAAATTTTAATATGGTCACAGATGCATGGAAACGAAAGTACCACTACAAAGGCATTACTTGATTTGATGCGAGTGCTCGATGATCATCAAAATCCGTTTAGCAGTAACATTTTGTCTGCCTGTACCTTGTACATTGTTCCGATGCTTAACCCCGATGGTGCACAAAAATATACCCGCTTCAACGCCGCAGATGTAGATTTGAATAGAGATGCGCAGGCGTTAAGCCAGCCTGAAAGCAGATTATTAAACGATTTATATCATCAAATACAACCCGATTTTTGTTTTAATCTGCACGACCAACGCAGTATTTTCAGTGCGGGACCTACATGCAAGCCCGCAACGCTCTCTTTTTTGACGCCTGCTTCAGATGAAGCTAGAAGTATAAATCCATCTAGAATTTCGAGTATGCAACTGATTGCCAGCGTTAACAAAACTTTGCAAGCATTTATTCCCTGTCAAGTAGGGCGGTATTCAGACGCATACAATATCAATTGTGTGGGCGATACTTTCCAATCTTTGGGCACAGCCACACTTTTGTTTGAGGCGGGGCATTTTCCCGGCGACTATCAGCGTGAAAAAACGAGATTTTATGTTTTTGTTGCACTTTGTGCGGCCTTGGAGCGTATATCTGACTCAACTTATAAGTCTTTTAGCGTTTCAGATTATTTTGACATACCCGCAAATGAAGAACGCTTTTTGGATATCATATACAGGGGTTTGCTACTGAAAGACGGTTCATCATTTGATATAGGCATACAGTACAAAGAGGTTTTAATTGACAACCATGTTGTTTTTCAGCCATATATAGTAAAAATAGGCAATTTGCAAAACCGCTGCGGCCATGAATCCTATAATTTGGAAATGCAAACCGCTTTGGAAAAAGATCATTTGGAAGCCTTACTAAACCAAAAAGCAACTTTAGTTATAAACAAAAATGTTAAAATCCTAAATGGAATGCTTTTTCATTGTGTTTAATTTGTTAATTTAGCCAAATATTTGATTATTTTAAAAAAATCACACAAAAATTGCAACAATGGCCAAATTCAAACTAGACGAGGTTGATCATCAGATTTTGGATATGCTGATAGACAACACAAGAATTCCCTTTACGGATATCGCTAAAAAATTACTCATTTCTGCGGGAACTGTACATGTTCGCGTCAAAAAAATGGAAGAAGCCGGTATCATTACAGGGTCTTCACTCACACTCGATTATATCAAATTGGGTTATTCCTTTATAGCGTATGTGGGTATTTTCTTGAACAAAACTTCCCAAACGCAGTTTGTATTGCAGCGCATCAGCGAGATTCCGTTTGTCACCGTAGCGCATGTAACTACCGGTAAATTCAACATTTTTTGTAAAGTCCGCGCCAAAGACACGCACCACGCCAAGGAAGTCATTTTTATGATAGATGATATAGAAGGCGTGATGCGCACAGAAACCATGATTTCACTAGAAGAAAGTATTAACGATAAAAAACGTTTGATGCATACCATTTTTAGCGATTTGTAACATTTTGTAATTAAAATAACAAAATACCTGTTGCGTTTTTTCGTGGCAGGTATTTTTTTTAAATTTACAGAAATTCAGATTTAGATAAAACTTAAACATACTTTTCAATGCCCAGACAGCCCAAGATAGAACGCTTTAACCAATATGTACTTTCAAAGTTTCACATCTACAATAGCATTTTTATAACCTTGCCTTTTGATGAAATTAGCAATACAGGGGTGTTGTTACCCTTGTTTTCGGATGTGTGTGAAAAGGGTTTCAAAACCAGACTTAATCCCTCGGAAATAGTGGAATTATTCTTCAAAAAATACCATGAAAACCCTACAGAAGCAGAAAAAATAAGCTTGTTGTTTAAGTTTATTCAATACATAGAACGGCAAGTGGTGTTGTTTGACGCCATAGAAGACGCCGCATTTCCAATTGTTAACAATATGGACGGACGCGGTACGCTGCGCGGTGCCAAGGAAGAAGCGGAAGCAAAAGAAAAAACAGAAGAACTTAAGAAGTTTTTACAAAAATTTAAAGTAAGACCTGTTTTAACAGCGCATCCCACACAGTTTTACCCGGGTTCTGTGTTGGGAATCATCACAGACTTGGCCAAAGCCATCGAGAAAGACGATATGCTCAAAATCAAAAAATTGATGGCGCAGTTGGGCAAAACACCTTTTTTTAAAAAGCAAAAACCGACACCCTACGACGAAGCCGTCAGCCTGATTTGGTATTTGGAAAATGTCTTTTACAATGCCATCAGTAATATATATGACTATGTGCAGCAAAATATATACAAAGGCGAATTTCCTGAAAATGAAATTATAGATTTGGGTTTTTGGCCCGGCGGTGACCGTGACGGAAACCCATTCGTTACGCCACAAATCACATTAGATGTGGCACAGAAACTCAGGTTGACCTTGCTTAAAAATTACGCTAAAGACTTTCGCAAACTTAAAAGAAGGCTCACGTTTGTACACTTAGATCAGCATATTGAAAAAATTGACCAACTGTTGCAGGAAAACATCTTTCAAAACCAACACCAACCCACGTGTTCGGCTCAGGACTTGTTAGATGAATTCGTCCAAATAAGAGAAATAATCGTCAAGCAACACCAATCTATGTTTGTAGAAGAGTTGGACAATTTAATCAATAAAATCAAAATTTTCGGTTTCTATTTTGCCACTTTAGATATTCGCCAAGATAGTCGGGTGCACACCAAGGTTGTAGATGCCTTGGCAACACAATTCTCAAAGCAAAACGGTCATTTTTTTCCTGATAATTTCCTCGATTTGAGCGAAGAAGAGCGCACCGAAGCCCTGTTTTCCTTAAAGGGAAAAATTGACCCGGAAACGATCGATGATGAGATGGCCAAAAAGACGATAGCCTCTATCTATGCGATGAAACAAATACAGGCACTTAACGGAGAAAGAGGCGCACACAGGTATATCATCAGCAACTGCGGTAGCTTTCTCAATTTGGTGGAAACCTTTACACTCATCAGCCTTTGCGATTGGGAAAACCCTTCAGTTGACGTAATTCCGCTGTTCGAAACGGTGGACGATTTGGAAGTATCCGGTGATGTAATGGGTAGGTTGTATGCGCATCCTGTGTTTGCAGCACACTTAAAAAGACGTCAGCAAAAACAGGTCATTATGTTAGGTTTTTCAGATGGCACCAAAGACGGTGGTTATTTGATGGCCAATTGGAGCATTTATAAAAGTAAAGAATTGCTCAGTAAGGTATCTCGAAATCACGATATCAAAGTGGTTTTCTTTGACGGTAGGGGCGGGCCGCCGGCAAGAGGCGGAGGCAAAACGCACGCTTTTTACGCATCATTGGGCGATAGCATAGAAAACGAAGAAATTCAATTGACTGTGCAGGGACAAACCATCAGTTCCAATTTTGGCACGCCGGAATCCTGCCAATACAACTTGGAGCAACTCATCAGTGCAGGGATTGCCAACGAGATATTTAAGAGAGACGAAGACAACCTGCTCGATCAAGATCGGCAGACCATCAATGAATTGGCAGATTTGAGTTACGAATCTTATAAAGCCTTTAAGGCACATCCTAAGTTCCTTTCCTATTTGGAAAAAATGTCCACGCTAAAATATTATGCAAAAACCAACATTGGCAGTCGTCCGTCTAAACGAAACCAATCAGACACCTTAAATTTTGCCGATTTGCGCGCCATCCCTTTTGTGGGCAGTTGGAGTCAGTTAAAACAGAACGTTCCGGGATTTTTTGGACTCGGAACGGCTATTCATGCCTTTGAACAAAAAGGTCAGTTAGACCGCGTCAAACAGCTCTATCAGCGCTCTCATTTCTTTAGAACGCTTGTTGATAACAGTATGATGAGTATGACCAAAACCAATTTTGACCTCACTTCATACATGAAGCATGATGCCGAGTTTGGCGATTTTTGGCAACTTATTTTCGATGAATTTAAAGAAAGTAAACGTTTGTTACTTGAAATTTCTCAATTCACCAATCTGATGCAAAACCACCCCGACGGAAAAGCCTCCATCGACGCCAGAGAAAAAATTGTTTTGCCGCTTCTGACGATTCAACAATACGCTTTGATGCAACTTCAACAATTGCAAAAACAACCGTCTAAAAACGCCAAGTGGATAGAAATTTATGAGAAAATGGTCACGCGTTCACTATTCGGAAACATCAACGCAAGTAGAAATTCAGCTTAATTTTAAAATATATGAGTCACACAGCCCTACAGCCTTCAGAATACCATCCTTTCTATTTGCCATATATCCAGAAAGTTAATGAAAATATTTCTGTAATTCAGGCTCTTAAGGATTCGCATAATGCTTTTTTAGAAATTATCTCACCACTTTCAGACGATGCGCTAAATATGCGTTATGCTCCCGGAAAATGGACCATTAAAGAAATCATTGGCCACTTGTGCGATAGCGAACGTATTTTTGCCAACCGTATTTTGCGATTCGCTCGCTTTGATAAAACCGATTTGCCGGGATTTGACGAAGACTTGTTCGCTGCCAATTCCAATGCCGCAACCCGAACCAAAGATTCATTGTTGGCAGAGTTTTCTACCGTTAGAGGCGGCAGTATATTACTGTTTCAATCCTTTCAAGAAACTTGGTACACAAACATTGGGACAATTGGTGGCAACAACATGTCTGTACGCGCATTGGGTTATATAATGTCTGGCCATCAACTATATCATTTGGAAGTGATTAAATCAAGATACTTAAAGTGATTGTTCTACATTTCTGTCAACGTTGAAATATCCCACTTTAAGTCGGATTCAGTATTTAAAAAGCCATTTTTCACGACTAATGGCGCAGGTATGTTGTTGGTGAAGAGGCTACCGGTGCCAAGTCCTTGCGGCAATTTGCTTTTGAGTGTGTAGGTCCATTGTGCAATGGCATTCAGTCCGATATTGCTTTCCAATGCTGAGGTAATCCACCAGCCGATGCCGAGTTTTTCAGCTGTTTCTATCCATTCCAAGCTGCCTTGAAAGCCTCCAACTAAAGTAGGTTTCAGAATGATGTATTGGGGCATAATCTCTTCCAAAAGACTTTTTTTGTCTGCAATGTCAAAAACACCAATCAATTCTTCGTCTAGTGCTATGGGCAAAGGTGATTGTTTGCAGAGTGTTTTCATGTGTGCTATTTGTCCGGCTTTGATGGGTTGCTCAATACTATGTAAGTCATATGAAGACAGCATATTGAGCTTTTCCTGTGCTTCACTTGGTTTAAAAGCACCATTCGCATCCACACGAATTTCCATCTTGTCGGCAGGAAAATGCTTTCTGATAAACGCGAGCAAACGACACTCCGAATCAAAATCAATGGCGCCAATTTTTAATTTGATACAGCGAAAGCCTTGGGCTATTTTATCCTCAATCTGTTTTTTCATCTCAATTTCAGTGCCCATCCAAATCAAACCGTTGATGGGAATAGGGGATATGCCCTTTGTGAAATTTGAGGGGAACAAAACAAACGGATGGGCAGCACGCCACGATAAAA
Source organism: Flavobacteriaceae bacterium (assembly GCA_032251335.1). Taxonomy (GTDB): domain Bacteria; phylum Bacteroidota; class Bacteroidia; order Flavobacteriales; family Flavobacteriaceae; genus UM-FILTER-40-17. Next base: position 94,634 of record JAVVDW010000001.1, read on the forward strand.
AAGCCGTTTCGAGACCCATTTGTATGGCTGGAAATTCTCGGGTTTGGAGTAGTAACGCATCCAAACCCAATGCAATATGGTCGCAAACCCATTGCAACTTGCTTTCAAAATCGGGCCTGTCATCTGCACTCAAGCCTTTGAAAACACCACATTCACCCCAGCCAACAGCATTTTGCCCTTCTATTTTTAGAAAATAGGTTTGTTTCTCCAACAAAACACCTCTGGAGGTGCCTGCAGGGTTTTTGAAGGTCAAACGGTAAGGAAAAAAACGAGCCCGAATGCTCATAAATCAATCGTTTCACCAATAGAGAGCAGGGACAACGAAAGTCCCATATCCGAAAAATGTTTCTGAGCTGCATGGTGGTCAATTTCGATATAGCCAAAAGTATCAAAATGAATACCGATGACTTTTTTGCAACCCAGCCACTGTGCGGCTATGGCGGCATCTTCGTATCCCATGGTAAAATTGTTGCCCACGGGCAGCACCAACCAATCAAAATCGAACTGTGTACCCAAAGACTTCATGTCTTCCATCAGTGCGGTATCGCCGGCCAAATAGATGTTTTTGCCTTCCGAGGTCAGTACAAATCCACCCGGGTTGCCACCGTAAGAACCATCCGGGAAGGAGGAAGAATGGACCGCGTTGACATATTTGAGCGTACCAAATTCAAATTTCCATTTTCCGCCGTGATTCATCGGGTGTCCGGGCAAGTCTTTGGCGCCAAAATGCGTGACTATTTCGTAGTTGGAAACAATCTTTGCACCTGTTCGTTTGCAGATGCGTTCCACATCCAGTATGTGGTCTTGATGCGCGTGTGTAACCAAGATGTAATCGGCCTTGATGGCGTCAATATCTATGTGTTTTGCCTGCTCGTTTCCTGAGATAAAAGGATCGACTAGAAGATTGCTGCCGTTTGTTTCGATGCCCAAAGAGGCGTGTCCGTAAAAAGTGAGTTTCATTATTTTTATCTTTAATGATTTAAAAGTGAAATATACCTTTTTTTTTAAGATGATTTCAGGAAAAATCTTGCATAAAAAAACAATGCAAGAAGCTGAATTTTAAGTTTTTAAATTTTAAATCCATATGTTTTTAAAAGAAACAAATCGTTTCACAAGTTACTTAAATTTGATAAAAAAGCTAGTCTAAAATTGTAGCAACCACTTAAAAAGTTACATTTGAACTTTATTCAATATGATGTTGACACCTTCGAAAATTAATACGTTTACTTTTTTTAAATTGCCTGCCGCTTATTGGACCGGCGTTCGCGTCCGACACATTGATGAAAAAAGTTGTCATGTGACGATCAAACACAAATGGATCAATCAAAACCCGTTTCAATCAATCTATTTTGCCGTGCAAGCCATGGCTGCAGAATTGTCCACCGGCGCATTGGTCATGAGCCATATTCAAGATGCAAAGGCATCTGTGTCTATGTTGGTTTCTCGCAACGAGAGCATTTTTTCTAAAAAAGCCAAAGGCCGCATTACCTTTGTTTGCGAAGACGGTTTGACAGCCCAACAGGCCATACAGCAAACCCTCAAAACCGGTGAGGGCATCACTTTCTGGATGCAATCAGTTGGCAAAGATGAAAAAGGTGATGTGGTTTCTAGTTTTCGGTTTGAATGGTCCGTAAAACGAAAATAAACTGCTTTCACGTTAAAAAAAACTTAAAGGACTGACGGTAGGCTTTGTTTTTTTTACATTTAGTGCTGAATAACCTTAATAAACTTAACCTTTTTATCATGAAGAAGTACTATCTTCTGTTGTTTGCTTGCCTATCATTAGGTTTGCAGGCACAAATCCATTTCCCCAATGATTACGGTGTGCACGATGTAAATAAAAATTACACTGCCATCACTCAAGCAACGATTTATGTGACCCCAACACAGGTCATTGAAAATGCCACCCTGCTGGTCAAGGATGGCAAAGTTGTGGCTGTGGGAGCCAACGTTTCTATACCGGCCAACACGGTTGTAATCGATGCAAAAGGCAAAACCATTTATCCGTCTTTTGTGGATTTATATGCCGATTTCGGCATCAAAACACCACAAGGACAACGCGGTTTTGGACGCTCTGTTCAGTATGAATCTCAAAAAGACGGTTACTACTGGAACGAGCATGTCAAACCCGAAACTACCGGTTATCAAGCATTTGAATACGATGCCAAGAAAGCTGACGAACTCAGAAAAGCGGGTTTTGGTACTGTACTCACGCACATGAAAGATGGTGTGGCTCGTGGCACAGGCTTACTGGTAGGACTCAATGACCAGGACACAAACAACACCCGCATACTACACGCGGAAACGGCGCAATTCTTTGGTTTTACCCGAAGCCAGGCATCCGGCCAGTCCTATCCAACTTCCGTAATGGGGATGACTGCGCTACTCAGACAATTGCATCACGATGCGATTTGGTATCAAACCAATAAACCCGACTTAAGAGATCTTTCTATCGAAGCTTTTTTGAAAAACAAAAATTTGCCTCAAATCTTTGATGCCGGCGATAAATTGGCCGATCTAAGAGTTGGGAAATTATCCAAAGATATGGGCATCAATTTTATTATAAAAGGTGGTGGAGATGAATTTGAACGTATTGATCAGATAGCCAAACTCAACGCTTCTTTTATTGTGCCGGTCAATTTTCCGGATGCCTATGATGTGAGCGATCCATCGGCAGTGTCTAAAGTGTCGCTCGACGATTTAAGATTTTGGAATCAAGCACCTGCAAACGCTTCTGTCATGGCAAAAAACAACATCCGTTTTTCCTTTACGGCAGATGGCTTAAAATCACCCAAAAACTTCTTGGAAAACGTGAGAAAAGCTGTGGATTACGGTCTAGACAAAACCACTGCTTTAGAAGCACTCACCACCAATCCGGCTGCTTTTATCGGTAAAAGCAACCAGTTAGGAACGTTAAAAATGGGTGCTTTGGCTAATTTTATCATCACCTCAGGCGACTTGTTTGACAATGAAACGCTCATACACGAAAACTGGGTGCAAGGCAATAGAAATATCATTAACGACCTTGACTACAAAGACATACGAGGTACCTACAATTTGTCTGTTGCGGGTACCAATTACACTTTAAAAGTAAGTGGAAGTGCTGATAAACCCAAAGGAGAAATCACGCAAGATTCTACAAAATTGGCTACAAAACTTGACTACGACGGCAAGTGGGTAAACATATTGTTTAACCCGGCAGGTTTGGAAGAAACGGCCTACACGCGTTTAAATGCCAATGTTTTAAATACGCAAAACATTTCGGGTAGTGGCACGCTCTACAATGGCTCAGAAATCTCATGGTCTGCCAATCGTTCAGAAGATCCCAAAAACAGCGACCGTAAAAAATCGGATAAACAACCCGAAATATTTCCGGTAACCTTTCCAAACGTCGCTTTTGGTTTTGCCCAAAAGCCACAGCAACAAACCATCCTATTCAAAAACGCGACGGTTTGGACAAATGAATCTGAAGGCATCATGCAAAACGCAGATGTTTTGGTCAAAAACGGTAAGATTGCAGCCGTGGGTAAAAACCTTACCGACGCCTCAGCTAAAGTTATAGACGCCACCGGTAAACACCTCACTTCCGGTATCATTGATGAACACTCACACATAGGGTTGGAATCGGTAAACGAGGCCGGAAGCAATTCTAGCGCCGAAGTGACTATGGAGGATGTGATCGATTCTGAGGATATTAATCTTTACAGAAACCTCGCTGGCGGTGTCACTATTTCACAACTTTTGCACGGATCTGCCAACCCCATAGGTGGTCGATCAGCTATCATCAAGTTGAAATGGGGCGAAGCACCCGATGATTTGATTTTTGACGCTGCACCCAAGTTTATCAAATTTGCTTTAGGCGAAAATGTTAAACAATCAAATTGGGGCATAGCCAATCCAACGCGCTATCCGCAATCGAGAATGGGCGTAGAACAGGTATATGTTGACTATTTCACACGTGCCCAAGAATATGAAAGCCAGTGGCAAGCCTACAACAAACTTTCAGCCAAGGAAAAACAAAGAACGCGCGCACCAAGATACGATTTGGAGATGGAAACTTTGGTCGAAATCCTTAACGGCGAACGCTTTATCACTTGTCACTCCTATGTACAAAGCGAAATCAATATGATGATGAAAGTTGCCGAACAATTCAACTTCCGGGTCAACACGTTTACACATATTTTGGAAGGCTATAAAGTAGCCGACAAAATGGCAAAACACGGTGTGGGCGGATCTACTTTTTCGGATTGGTGGTCCTACAAATACGAAGTAAAAGACGCCATTCCTTACAACGGTGCGCTTATGCATCAAGAAGGTGTAGTTGTGGCGTTTAACTCAGACGATGCCGAAATGTCGAGAAGACTCAATCAAGAAGCAGCCAAAGCCGTTAAATACGGAAATGTACCAGAAGAGGAGGCTTGGAAATTTGTGACCTTGAATCCGGCTAAACTCCTTCATATAGACGATAGAGTGGGGAGCATAAAGGTGGGTAAAGACGCCGACTTGGTCTTGTGGACCGATCATCCGATGTCTGTGTATGCCAAAGTAGAGAAAAATATGATTGAAGGTAAATTCTATTTCGAATTAGACCAGCAAGATCAAATCTTAAAGCGTATTCAAGAAGAAAAAAACAAACTGATTAACCTTTCTATTGAAGCCAAAAACAAAGGCTTGAAAACACAACAGCCCAAGAAGAAAGAAAAAGAATTGCTGCATTGCGATTCGCTAGATCACATATTTTTAATTGATTAATTGATGTAAAACCCTTGAACAGCTATCAAACCAAATGATATGATGGATAGGGCATTTGACTTTTAAAACAATAAATATAAACAGATGAAACGCCCATGTAAAAATTTTGCACACAGAGGCACGATTAATTAGGGTGTTCCATCTGACAACTTAAAAACAATAAATATCTACAGATGAAAAATTATTTTATACAAACCTTATTATTAGTTGCTTTCGGGTGGGGCTTGCAAGCACAGCAATCCGACCCGCCCGCCTTACCCCAAACTGAAACCATCAGTATCACAGGCGTTACTGCTCATATCGGGAACGGTACAGTGATAGAAAATGCCACCATCGTTTTTGAAAACGGAAAAATTGCCGAAATTGGAAGCAATGTTTCTGCCAAAGGACGCACCATTGATGCGAAGGGCAAACACATCTATCCGGGATTTATTTCTACCAATTCCTCGCTCGGTCTGGTTGAAATCAGTTCGGTTCGTGCCACAGACGACGAAGACGAAGTGGGTAATATGACGCCCAATGTTCGAAGTTTGATAGCCTACAATGCAGAATCACGCATCGTAGAAAGTATGCGGCCCAATGGCGTGTTGATAGCCCAAGTGGCACCGCGTGGCGGACGCATTACGGGAACTTCATCTATCATGCAACTCGATGGGTGGAATTGGGAGGATGCCGCCTATAAGCCCGATGATGCTATACACGTAAACTGGCCTTCTTTGTATAGAAGATCGCGTTTTGGATTTGGCGGCGGCGGTGGTTTTGAACCCAATAAGGATTACGAAAAACAAGTTCAAGAGTTGCAACTATTTCTCGAACAAGGAAAAGCTTACAATTCAGGACCAAAGGAAGTCACCAATCTTTTATACGAGTCCACTAACGGACTTTTTGAAGGCACTCAAGGTCTTTTTATCAATGCGGATGACGAAAAACAAATGGTGGATGCCATCAATATGGCGACAGATTTGGGTATCAAAAAAGTCGTTTTTATTGGTGGGCAGGAAGCTTATAAAATTTCAGCCTTATTGAAACAACACAACATTGCAGTTTTGTTGAGCCGCCCGCATAGGCTTCCAACGGCGACAGATCAAGATGTGTATTTGCCCTATAAATTGGCCGCTCTTTTGGACAATGACGGCGTGTTGGTGGGTATTGAAAACAGCGGACAAATGGACAGGATGAACACGCGTAACCTGCCTTTTTATGCCGGCACTTTTGCTGCTTATGGATTAGCCAAGGAAAAAGCAGTACAACTCATCACGCAAAACGCAGCTAAAATTTTGGGCATAGACAACACGCTCGGAACCCTAGAAGTCGGTAAAGACGCTACCTTCTTTGTTTCTGAAGGTGACGCACTAGATATGCGCACCAACAAGATCTCACATGCGTTTATAAGCGGACGCGAATTGAGCCTGAATACGTATCAAAAAGATTTGTTTCTTCGCTATAAAGAAAAGTTTGACGGACAGAAATAGAAGTCTACAACGCATATTAAAACAAACCCCTTCGCAAAAAGCAAGGGGTTTGTTTTTTGTAGCAAATCAATTTGGCATGCAACTAAAGTCGTTTGAACGTCAATATCTGTCAAATTATAAAACCATTACTACCTATACAAAATCTAATCGTGGTTTTCCTATCGAAAAAGTAAGCTGACTAAACCAACAAATTGGTCATACTTTTGTATTTTGGTAAAAATTTTTCAATTGAAAAAAATTGTCTTTTTATTGAGTTTTTTGTCTGCTTTCGTTGTTTCGGCGCAGCAAACGTCTTATGCCGATTTTACGGCACTTAACGCAAAAATTTCGCTCGATACTTTATCCAAAACCGTTTTCGGCGATATGGTTTATCGCGTTTCTGTAAAAGAGACGATTGATTCATTAGCTATAGATGCGCACAATATGCAATTTGGAAAAGTGATGGTCAACAGCAAGCCGGCACTTTTTATGGCTACCGATAAGCAACTGCGTATCTATTTCAAATTTATAGAGAATAATAGTTACGAAATAAGTTTTTCTTACTATGCCAAACCCAAACAAGCGCTTTATTTTGTAGGTTGGCAATCAAAAGCTTCCAATCAAATATGGACACAAGGCCAAGGGAAATACACCAGTCATTGGTTGCCGTCTTTTGACGATGTCAACGAAAAATTTACCGTTGATTTACAAATCAGCTTTGATGAGAAATACACAGTTTTGTCCAACGGGAAACAAACCCAGACTTATACTAATAGCGGCATAAAAACCAGTCGGTTTGAATTAAAACAACCTATAAGCAGCTATCTCATTGCCTTGGCCATTGGCGATTACCAACACCAAACACTGGTCTCACAGTCAGGTGATACCATTCGCAACTACTACGAAACTGTTGATGCGGAACGGGCAGCACCGACTTACCAACACACCAAACAAATTTTTGATTTTCTGGAAGACGAAATCGGGGTAGCTTATCCCTTTGAAGTGTACAGACAAGTCCCGGTGCGCGATTTTTTATATGCCGGTATGGAAAATGTGGGGCTCACCATTTTTTCGGATGATTTTCTGGTCGATTCAATAGCGTATAAGGATAAAAACTTTGTGGAAGTCAGCGCACACGAATTAGCGCACCAATGGTTTGGCAATCTGGTGACGGCTAAAAGTAGCCGACATCATTGGCTACAAGAAGGATTTTCTACCTATTACGCCTTGAAGACAACGAGAGCGATTTTTGGAGAAGATGTATTCCACTGGAAATTATACGAAGCTGCTTTAGAACTCAGTGTGGCTTCGGCAGCCGGTATGGGAGAAGCCGTGCTCAGCGAAAAGGCATCGAGCCTTACCTATTACCATAAAGGCGCTTGGGCCTTGTTTGCGCTGGAGAAATCCGTAGGATCGGATACATTTAAGGAAGCCGTAAAAAACTACCTGAACAAATACCGATTTTCATCGGCTGAGACAGATGATTTTTTGGGTGAAATAGCTGCTTTATCCACTTTTGATGTAGTCACATTTAAAAAAAACTGGCTGGAAAACCCAATTTTTTTAAGAGATGAAGCTATGGAAATGCTCCGGGGTACGGTTGTTTCAACCTATCTTCAATTGAATTGCAAACACGAAAGCGCCGCTTGCAGCAACATATTGTTTTCTGATGCTATTCCGCCTTTAAAACAAGAAACTGTTTCGCAATTACTTTCAGATAAATCGTCTAACCCGGAAGCGCTTGTACAAGAAATTTTACAAAAAGGCGATGCTGAAGTCATGCAAGCCACAGTGCGCTTGATTGATACAATTTTGGAAAGTTTACGACCCGGTTTTGAGAAGCTGCTTCTTACAGAAAGTTACGAAACCATTGAAACAGCTCTCTACAAATTATGGATTCAATTTCCGGAACACCGACACCGATACCTAAATTTGACAGCGAGTTTATACGGATTTAAAGACTTCAACATTCGGCAGCTTTGGTTGGCTTTGGCACTCACTACCAAAGATTACAGAGATGATCAAAAAAGAGCCTATTACGAAGAACTGACAGCTTATTCAATGCCTTCGTTTTCTTATCAAATTAGAGTAATTTCTTTTAGGTATTTATATGATTTGCAATTAATAAGCGAGGTTTATCTCAACAATCTATTAAATGCCAGCGTACATCCTGTTTGGCAATTTTCAAAAAGTGCGAAAGATATTTTGAGAGAAATCATAAAGGATTCTGATTACAAAGCCTATTATCTTAGAAATTTTTCTCAATTTAGCATAGCCGAGCAGGCTGCATTGGATAAAATGATAAAAGAGGCCGGCAGATAAGTAAAAACAATAAAAATAAACACATGAAACGCCCATGTAAAAATTTTGCACACAGAAGCATGATTATCCTAGGGCGTTCCATCTGACCGATAAAAACAAATAATATAAACAGATGAAAGCATTGGTAATATCCGGGGGTGGGAGCAAAGGTGCTTTTGCAGGCGGTGTGGCCCAATTCCTTATCAGGGAGTTGGGTAAAGATTACGACATGTTTTTGGGTACATCTACCGGTAGCCTGCTGGTTTCGCATTTGGCACTCGATAAAATTGAAGCCATTAAAGAAATTTACACCTCAGTAAATCAGAAATCTATTTTTAGTAATTGCCCTTTTATCGTAAAAAACAAGGGCGGTGTTTCCAACATCAGTATCAATCATTTTAATGTTTTTAACAACATCATCAGAGGTAGAAAAACCTTTGGTGAAAGTGGTAACTTGCGAAAACTCATCAGAAGGGTTATCACCAAAGAAATTTTCAACAACATTCAGCTCACTTCAAAAGATGTGGTTGTCACGGTTTCCAATTTGACGCTCAACCAGATGGAATTCAAATCTATACGTGAATGTACTTATGACGATTTTATGGATTGGATCTGGATTTCTTGCAATTATCCACCTTTTATGAGTTTGGCGCGCAAAAACAACTATGACTACGCCGATGGTGGTTTGGGCTGCATGGTGCCCATAGAAGAAGCCATCAACAGAGGTGCCACCGAGATAGATGTCATTATTTTAGAAACGGAAGTGAATTTTATAAACCGTTTGCCAATTAAAAACCCGTTTTCACTCATCACCACCATGATTGAGTTTATGATGGACCAAATAGAGCATCAAAATGTGAAGACGGGAAAACTTCAGGCCAAAAATAAAAATGCCTGTATCGATATCTATTATACACCGACAGTTTTGACTACCAATTCTTTGATTTTTAATAAAATAAAAATGTCTCAGTGGTGGCAAAACGGTTTTGAGTTTGCCCGATTAAAAAATCAATCCAATCGAATTTGACCAACTTGATGAAGCCACCTCTCCACCATAAGTTCCGGTTTTCACTTGAAGAAATTGACAGCGCAAGCCAAAAAATCATTAAATTTTCAAATGAAAAAGTCATCATTTTTAGGGGTGATATGGGCGCGGGCAAAACTACTTTAATCAAATCACTGGTCGCTATTTTGGGCAGTCAAGATGACGTGAGCAGCCCTACGTTTGCTTTGGTGAACACCTATGAAACGTCTGATTCTAATATCTATCATTTTGATTTCTATAGAATTAAACATATAGAAGAAGCTCTAGACATCGGTTTTGAAGAATATCTGTACAGTGGAAATTATGTTTTAATTGAATGGCCCGAAAGGGTAGAAGCTTTGCTTCCCGATGTTTATTTGGAAGTTCGTTTGGAAAGCATTTCCGAAACGGAAAGAATGGCGACATGTATCCGACATCACTAAACATATTTGAACATTATATCTGTATATGTCGATAAAATTTAGAAAAAAAACACTAATTTCGTTGGGATTAATTAAGGTTAACCCTGATGCAACCAAGCGTATCTCTTAATGCGAAACTTTAGTAGCATACAGAAATTTTGTAAATTTAACTTGTGGATTTTGCTGACTTAAAAATATAACCCTAAAGAATAAAAGTTTGACGGGATATTCGAATATAAACGACCTTAAAACAATGTTTGCAAAAGGACAATGACATTCTAAGTGCAAGAAGCCAAACATCAAAAATGAAACAAAACATGGGAAATACCAAATCACCTTTTTCTAAGCAACAGTTACTGCCGCAAGAAGAAATGCTTGAAATTTCTTTACAAAAAGGCGAGTTTTTTATTGGTATCCCAAAAGAAACCCATTATCAGGAAAAGCGGGTTTGCCTCACGCCGGACGCCGTAGCGGCACTTACCATGCATGGCCATCGCATTTTAATAGAATCTGAAGCCGGATTGGCTGCCAATTTTTCTGACAAAGATTATTCGGAAGCCGGAGCAGAAATCACCTCCGATACCAAAAAAGTGTTCGGTTGCCCGATGATTTTAAAAGTAGAGCCTCCTTCTTTGGACGAGTTGGAATTGATGAATCCACAATGCATTCTCATCTCGGCTTTGCAGTTAAAAACCCAAAGTAAAAAGTATTTTGAAACCCTCGCTGCCAAAAGGGCAACAGCCTTGGCTTTCGAATTTATTCGCGACGAAACCGGCGCGCTGCCTGCCGTACGTACACTTAGCGAAATAGCCGGAACTGCCTCTGTACTCATAGCTGCCGAATTGCTCAACAACCTCAAAGGCGGAAACGGACTCATGTTTGGTAACATAAGCGGAGTGCCTCCTGTAAAAGTAGTCATTTTGGGTGCCGGAACCGTGTCCGAATTTGCCACGCGCGCGGCATTGGGTTTGGGTGCCCAAGTGCAAGTGTTTGACAATTCCATTACCAAATTGCGATGTTTACAAAACAATTTGGGCAGACAACTCAACACCTCAACCGTGCAGCCGCAAACGCTTATGCAAGCACTTTCGGAATGCGATGTGGCTATTGGTGCTGTGCGCGGTAAAAACCGTTCTCCCGTTTTGGTAACCGAAGAAATGGTACAACACATGCCCAAAGGATCTGTAATTGTGGATGTCAGTATAGATATGGGCGGATGTTTCGAAACATCTGAACTAACAACTCACGACCATCCTACCTTCGAAAAATTCGGTGTAACGCACTATTGCGTACCTAACATTCCCTCTCGCTATGCGCGTACAGCTTCTGTTTCTATCAGCAATATTTTCACGCCCTATCTGTTGCAAATAGCCGAAGAAGGTGGTTTGGAACCTTCGTTGCGATTTAACAGAGGTCTGAAAAGCGGTTTGTACTTTTATCACGGCATATTGACCAACAAAGGGGTTGCCGATTGGTTTAATTTGCCATACAGCGATGCAAATCTGCTTATTTTTTAAGACCTTTGCCGCAAATTCTATCGCATGAAGTTTATATATCGGCTCGGTTTTTTTTTAGGGGGTTTTTCTATCGGTTTAATTATCCTTGTTTTTGTACTCAACCAAAAAAACGCTTCTTGTAACTATTTTCCAAACGACCGGGTTTTGCATGATATCCAAAAAAAAAGCATCGTGTTTGAACCGGAAACGCTTGAGGCTATTCGCTTAAAACAAGTGGATTCTTTGGCCATCATTCAGACTATCCAACACGGTGATATCGATTTTGGTGAGAGCCAAACCAAAGAAAAAGGGTGTAATAGATATCTAATTAACCATCCGGACGAGTTGATGCAAATATCAGTAAGAAACTGTCAGACAAAAGCTTATATTTCTATTGTGCCCAAAAAATAGCACAAAAAAACCCTCCACATAAGGGAGGGTATTTTGGATAGTTTGGTTGATTAAATTCTTTAGTTTACAGCATCAGATAATTCTGCACCTGCTTTGAATTTTACAACGTTTTTAGCAGCAATTTTGATTGTTGCACCAGTTTGAGGATTTCTTCCTTCTCTTGCGCTTCTTTTAGAAACAGACCAAGAACCAAAACCTACCAAAGATACGCGTCCACCTTTTTTGAGTGTTTTAGAAACATTTCCCAATACGGATTCTAATGCCTTTTTAGCTGCAGCTTTTGAGATGCCGGCATCTGCTGCGATAGCATCAATTAATTCTGTTTTGTTCATAGTGATAAAAATTTAAATTTAATGGTTGTTTTTCAATGCTCTCACAAATTTAGGTTGTTTTTACATTCAGACAAGTAAAATCAAGGGAAACCGCTGTTTTTGTTAATAACTTTAAAAAATTGTTAAAAACATCGTCGTTAAAACGTTTGATATGACTTATTTTATGTAAAATAGGCGACTGAGTCAAACTGAAAACCGTTCAAGAGCGCAGAAGTAGGCATTATTTTCTTTCCGGGTAGTTGTATTTGCAAGACCTCTAACTGTCCTTTTTGGGTGCCAATCCAGAGTTGTTTTTTGGTAGTTTTGATGGCACCGGGCTTCAAAGTCGAATTTTCTACATCCGGACGAGAAGCAAGTATGTTTACCTTTAACTCGCCTTGCGCACTTACCAGCAAACACCAAGCTTTGGGAAACGGGTTCAATCCTCTGATTTTGTTGTGTATGCTCACAGCATCCTGATGCCAATCAATACGCGTATTTTCGGGCGTGAGTTTTGGAGCTTCGTTTATCAAAGGTGTTTCTTTTTGCTTTTTGGGTTCAATTTTTCCTGCGTACATAAATTCGAGTGTTTTCAAAACCAACCTTGCACCCAGCGCACTCAACTTTGCATAAAGACTTCCGAAGGTGTCTGAAGTGTCTATAGAAACTGCTTCTTGAAACAAAACGGCGCCGGTGTCAATTTTTTCATCAATCAAAAATGTGGTGACGCCCGTTTTGGTTTCACCATTGATGATTGCCCAATTGATGGGGGCGGCACCACGGTAATCGGGCAGGAGCGAAGCATGCAAATTGAAGGTTCCCAACTTGGGCATTTGCCAAACCTCCTTGGGCAACATTCTAAAGGCGACTACGACAAACACATCTGCTTGCAAAATGGATAGAGAAGATAAAAAGGCTTCGGACTTTAAATATTCGGGTTGCAAGACGGGAATATTTTGTGAAATCGCATATTGCTTTACGGCACTTTCGGTGGGTTTTCTGCCCCGGCCAGAGGGTTTGTCGGGTGCTGTGACGACAGCTACAACGGTAAACTCAGAAGCTACTATATGTTGCAGACTTTGGACGGCAAAATCGGGCGTGCCCATAAACACAATTTTCAATTTAGTTGTTTTCATCTGTTTATTTTTATTGTTTTTCATCGGTCAGATGGAACACCCTAAATAATCATGCCCCTGTGTGCAATTTTTTTTACATGGGCGTTTCATCTGTTTATTCTTATTGTTTTTCATCTGTTTTTATTTATTCTTTTTATCGGTCATGCTTCGACTGCGCTCAGCACAGGCACGGAACGCCCTAGGATAATCATACTCCTGTGTGTCAATAATTTTACAGGGGCGGTTCATTTCTATTTCGCAATTGGTATTGGTTTCGGATGTTAACGGTAATTTTTCTTTCAAAAAGCAATCTCTTGAGTGTACTTATCAAGATGGTTTCATCGATGTGAAGCATCGCTTGCAGTTGGCGAGAGTTCAAAGGTGCTTCTAGCAATGCTTCTGTAATTTTTTCGGCTAGTGTATGGTTTTTACTTGTGCGATTTTCTGTGGGTTTATGAATACAATGAGAGCAGGAGCCGCAATCTTTTGTAAGCGCTTCACCAAAATAGGCGGAAAGCAGTTTGCTTTTGCAAGTATTTTTGTCAATTACATAGTCCCACAGCTTATCCGCCTTGTCTTTTTTGGTTTGAAGTTGTTGGCGGATGTGTTTTGAGATGCGGTTGATGGTGTAGTCGTCATGACGGGGTTCCAGATAGCACACAGACATATCTGCTTGCGTATGTTCATAATGAATCACAGACAGTTTGTGGAGTTTGGTCAATTCTTGTTGGATTAAAAGTTCATCGAAACCCGATTTTTTTGCCAATTTTGGAATATTGACAGGTGTATCAAAATCCCAAATTCCGGGATAGTTTCTCAAAACCAATTTGATGATTTCACCGCTTTTTGGATGTGCCTCCGAAAATTCAATAAGTGATTGGCTGTCGTAAAGGAACTTCACAGTTGTTCTGTTTTCCGCATGCAGTGACAGCGAAATAATGCCTTGGTTATCGAGCAGTTTGAGCGTATTGAGTGCCAAGGTAGGATGGATGTCAAACTTTTTGCAAAAAGTGTTGAAACTAACTTTATATTCAGTTTCAGGAAACTCTTCGTAGCCAATTCTCAAAAAATTGCTCAATTTTCGATATACAGTTTTTACAGCATCCAAATCGGGCAAATGTTTAATGTATTGTTCTTGCAGTTGCTTGAGGTCGTTTGGGTGATAGGCCAGAACCGCATAAGCTTGCTCACCGTCTCTGCCTGCTCTTCCGGCTTCTTGATAGTAATTTTCTAAACTATCGGGCAAATTCATGTGAAAGACAAGTCTTACATCGGGCTTGTCTATTCCCATGCCGAAGGCGTTGGTGGCCACCATGATTCTGACATGGTTTTTCATCCATTCGTTCAGTTTTTTCACTTTTTCCGGATGTGTGAGTCCCCCGTGAAAAAAATCTGCGGTAAATCCGGATTTTGTCAGGTTATCAGCCACCAAAACAGTTTCTCTTCGACTGGAGACATACACGATGGCGGAGCCGTTTGTTTCTTTTAAATAATGTTTTAGAATATACAATTTGTCCTCAGCTAGGATGGTTCTGTAACTGAGGTTTTCTCTGTAAAACGATTTCTTGAAAATGCTTGGTGTAGTCAATTCTAAATTGATAACTATGTCTTGCAGCACAGTAGGTGTTGCAGTGGCTGTGAGTGCGACCAACGGCACGTCGGGATGCCATTTTTTGAGCTGGCTAATGTCCCTATAGGCAGGCCTGAAATCGTGTCCCCATTGAGAGATGCAGTGTGCTTCATCAACAGCTATCAGGTTGCACTTAACTTGTTTGAGTGTTTCTATGACAATTTCATTTTTCAATCGTTCGGGCGACAGGTATATAAATTTAAAATTACCGTACAGTGCATTGTCCAAAGCGATTCTCAGTTCATCAAAAGAAAGATTTCCGGCCAATGACATGGCGCGAATTTCTTTTTTTTGGAGCGCTTGTACCTGGTCTGTCATCAGGGCGATGAGCGGAGAAATAACGATGCAAATACCGGGTTGCATGAGCGCAGGCACTTGATAGCAAACAGATTTTCCCCCGCCGGTAGGCATCAAAACCACAGTGTCTTTTTGAGTAAGTATGGCTTCTATGACTTCAAGTTGCTGAGGTCTGAATTGGTCAAAGCCCCAATATTTCTGTAAAATAAATGTTGCATCCATGCGCATACCAAAGTTATAAATATATCAGCGTTGACCAAAATTGCTATTTAAAATGGAGACAATTGAAATATTGCTTCCAATTTTCGTTTTATAAAATCAATCCTTTCTTCCACAATCCCAATAGGCACTTCAATGGGGTCATAACCGATTGAATTGTAGTAACTTTGGAGGTGCCACTGAATTTCGAGAGCCTGAGAGAAGTTTTCGTATCGCTCGCTGTCTGTGGTGTAGATTTCTTCCCAAAGCGGAAGTATAAAAACGCAATCGTAGCGGAGATCAAGTCCGGCTTGATGAAAAAAATCGGGATGGGGCGTTTTGGCAAAATTCAAATAGGCTTTTACATCCGGAATGCCCCGGTCAAAGAAAACAAAGGAGTTTTCAACAGCCAAAGATGCCTCGTATTGTTTGATACGGGCGTCCAATAATTTTTGACTAAAATGCAGTGGATCTTCAACAAAAAGATGTGACACGCCATGCTGCCTAGCTTCTAATGTGACTTGGCGTGAAATTTCTTCAAAGCATGGCACTTTATAAAGGCTCAAAGATTTGAGCAATGACGACTTTCCAGTGCTTGGACCTCCGGTGATGACAATTTTTAGACTTTGCAAATTCGTTGAAAATTGTTTTTTTATTGTAGCAATAGTACAAAATTGGGCGTTGTGATGTGTCTAAAAGCTGTTCATTTTATACACATTTTATAAGAAGCGTTGTTGAAAGATTAAAATTTTGCCGGCAAAGTTTAAAATAAATATTTTGTGTAAATTTGCTGAACCTTGACAGACAGAAGATTTCTTAATACGTACAGAAAAATGCAGGAAAGCGAATCGGCGGATGCCTTTTACAAAAGATTAGAAACAGAATTGGAAAAAAGCACAGAATGGCCGTCTCAATACCTGTATAAATTCATTGTAAAATCGAATAGAGAGTTGATTAGCTCAATTGAAAACATGTTTGACAACATGGGTGCCGTCATCAAAACACGTACTTCGGGCAAAGGAAATTACACCAGCGTTTCTGTACATTTGGTGATGTCATCGCCCGAAGCAGTTATTGAAAAATACAAACAAGTGGCTGCGTTGGGAGACGTTATACTTTTATAAACAAACCAATAAAATTTCAGATTTGGAACAAGATTTAGAATACAACACAGAGCGCGAAACGCTGATTATTCCGGAATATGGTCGCCATATTCAAAAAATGGTTGACTATGCCATAAGTATAGAAGACCCCGTGGAGCGCAACAAAGTAGCCAAGTCTATCATAGGCGTGATGGGTAATTTAAACCCACACCTCAGAGATGTGACTGATTTTCAGCACAAATTGTGGGACCAGCTTTTTATTATGTCGCGTTTTCAGCTGGATGTAGATTGTCCGTTTCCCAAGTTAAATCCGGAAGTTTTATCAGAAAAACCGGAGGCTTTGTCGTATCCGAAACAGTTGACTAAATTCAGGTTTTACGGCAATATCATCAGAGAAATGATACAAGTTGCACTCAGTTGGGAAAAAGGCCCCAAACGCGATGCACTTGAAGTAAACATTGCAACTCAGATGAAAAAATCTTTTTTGGTTTGGAACAAAGACAGTGTCGAGGATGATGTGATTTTTAACCATCTCTTTGAAATGTCGGATGGTGAGATTGATCTTAAATTAAAAAAAGAAACCTTGACAGAAGCTGAAGAGCTCAAGAGACAAAATAAGAAGTTTCCGTTAGACGCCACTAAAATTGTTAAAAAGCGTCATGTTGCTAAAAACAAAAAGAGATTTTCTAAGTAATTATGGGTACATTTATTATTGAAGGCGGACATAAACTATCCGGTAGCATCACGCCACAAGGTGCCAAAAACGAAGCGCTTCAGGTGTTGTGTGCTGTTTTGTTGTCCTCAGAGCCTGTTACCATTAGTAACCTGCCCGATATCATAGATGTAAATCGTTTGATAGATTTGCTCAGAGACATGGGCGTAAAAGTGCACAAAAACAGCCACGGAAATTATACTTTTCAAGCAGACGCCATCAATATTTCTTATCTGCAAACCGAAGCTTTTAAAAAAGCCGGGAGTTCGCTTCGCGGATCCATCATGATCGTAGGACCATTGTTGGCCAGATTCGGTAAAGGGTTTATACCCAAACCGGGTGGCGACAAAATAGGCAGACGCCGTTTGGATACCCATTTTGAGGGATTTATTAAGCTTGGAGCAACTTTTAGATACAATAAGGAAGAGCATTTTTACGGTGTAGAAGCAGACCAACTCATTGGCGCAGATATGTTGCTGGACGAAGCGTCCGTGACCGGTACGGCTAACATTATCATGGCGGCTGTGTTGGCCAAGGGAAAAACAACCATCTACAATGCAGCTTGCGAACCTTATATTCAGCAATTGTGTCGTATGCTCAACAACATGGGAGCCAAAATATCGGGCGTAGGCAGCAATTTACTAACCATAGAAGACGTAAAATCTTTAGGAGGATGTACCCACAGACTGTTGCCGGATATGATAGAAATTGGCAGTTGGATAGGTTTGGCAGCCATGACGCGAAGCGAAATTACCATCAAAGATGTGTGTTGGGACATGCTGGGACTCATACCCGGTACTTTTAAAAAATTAGGTATCAAATTGGAACGCATCGGCGACGATATCTACATTCCTGAGCAAAAGCATTACAAAATACAAAATTATATAGACGGTTCTATACTTACCATTTCAGATGCACCGTGGCCCGGTTTTACACCAGACTTACTCAGTATCATTTTGGTAGTTGCTACCCAAGCCAAAGGCAGCTTGCTGATTCACCAAAAGATGTTTGAAAGCAGGCTTTTCTTTGTGGATAAGCTGATAGACATGGGTGCAAAAATCATCCTTTGCGATCCGCACAGGGCAACAGTCATAGGACATAATTTTGAGTCGCAACTCAAAGCAACCACCATGAGCTCACCAGACATCAGGGCAGGAGTATCGCTGCTCATAGCGGCTTTGTCCGCCAAGGGGACAAGTACGATTCACAACATAGAACAGATAGATCGCGGTTATGAAAATATAGATGGCCGTCTCAAGGCCTTGGGCGCCTTTATCAAAAGGGAATAAAAAAAAGCCTTTCCAAATCAGGAAAGGCTTTTTTTATAGGTTTAAAATTCAATTATTTTTTGAATTTTGAATATTTGTTTTTGAACTTGTCGATACGTCCTGCTGTGTCAACCAGTTTAGATTTACCAGTGTAGTAGGGGTGAGACGTGCGAGATATTTCCAATTTTACAAGTGGGTAAGAAACGCCATCAACTTCAACTTCTTCACGTGTATTGACGGTAGATTTGGTGATAAAAATATCTTCATTTGACATGTCTTTAAAAGCGACAAGTCTATAATTTTCAGGATGTATGCCTTTTTTCATGATTGAGTACTGTTTTTTCAGGGTGCAAATGTAAATAATTTTATTTTTTCTACAAGGTTATTATCAAAAAAATTATCTGGAAACTTTTAATCCGGCTTTCTTCCAGGCAACCATACCACCTTTTAGATCGTATATTTTTTTGAAACCCAACGCTTTCATCGTTTTGGCGGCTTTGGCACTTCTGACACCTGAGTGACAATAAAAATAGATGGGTATGTTTTTGTCTAGCTGCGCCAATTGTTTTTCAAAGTCTGATGCATAATAATCTATATTTACCGCACCTTGTATGTGTCCGCTGTTGTACTCGTATGGTGTGCGCACATCAATGATTTGCACATTTTTATTTCCAACGACTTGTTTAAATTCGTCAACTTCCAGTAATCGAATTTGCGAAAAAACGCTGAGGCTGATAAAAAAAAGGGAGAATGTAATTAAAGACTTCATGACCTAGTGAGTTTAATAGGTATATAAGTCGAAATAAAACATCAAAATTAACACAGCTAACAACTATTTTAAAAGTGAAATCTTATTTCTGTGCATTTTGATGATGCCTTTCAGTTCTAAAACCTTGAGAAGTCTGGATATAACGACACGCGAGGTGTGCAATTCGGCAGCTATTTCTTGATGCGTACTTTTAATTTCTGAATTTTTGGAAATTTCTTTCTTTGTCTGTAAATATTGGTGTAAGCGTTCTTCTAAATTCATAAAAGCCAAGCTGTCCACTGCGGCCAGAAGTTCGGCCATCCGTAGGTTGTAGGTTTCAAAAACAAAATTTCGCCAACCGGCGTATTGGGCCAGCCATTTTTCCATTTTCGCTACGGGGATGAGCAGCAAACTTCCATCGGTCTCAGCCGTGGCGCGAATACCACTTTTGGAATTGCCCATACAACAAGTCATAGACATGGCACAGGTTTCTCCTTTTTCCAAAAAATACAGCAAGAGTTCATCTCCATTTTCGTCTTCACGCAACACTTTTAATGCACCGGAAATCAGTATTGGAATGTGTGTGATTTTCTGACCGATATCTATGACTATGTCATTTTCCTTAAATGAGAGCAATTGACCGCTTTGCTGAATTTCTTCGAGAAGTTCCGGCTCAAACAAGCTTGTAAAATAGTCAGGTATTTGCATTTTATGTTTTAAGCTTACAATTCATCTTCTTCCTTTTCATCTTCGTCGTCATCGTATTCGTCGTCATCATCGTCGAAGGTATCCATGTCATCTGCCTCGTCCTCAGTGTCATTTTTGAGGGTTTTGGGGCTGCTTATGAGTTCGTCGTCATCTTCATCTTCATCCGAAAGATCTAAATCTTTAATAGCTACTTCATCTAAACCAAAATCATCTTGGTCTTCCTCTTCAAAGTTTTCCATTCGGTTGGCCAGTCGGGTGCTTACTTTGACAAGGTAGATAGCCTCTTGGTCTCTGACTTCAACGGCTTCAACAGTTTCGTTTTGTGCATTTTTAAACGTGATAATATCTGTGTCGCTGTATCCGTCCGGATATTTTTCAACCAATAACGTTAAGATTTCCGGGGTCAGTTTTTTAAAATCTACGATAACGCGTTTCATCTGTTTATAATTTATTTATTTTTAAGTGGTCAGATGGAACACCCTTGATAATCATGCTCCTGTGTGCAAAATTTTTGCATGGGTGTTTCATATGTTTATTTTCTTTTAATGGTCAAATACGATTATAAAAGTTGATTTGAATATTCCTTACAAAGTGTTTTCTATGGAGTTAAAAAAACAAATTACATGTCTAACAAGTACGCAAAAATAAGTGGTGCTACAATAGTTGCATCAGATTCTATAATAAATTTAGGGGTGTCTATATCGAGTTTTCCCCAGGTAATTTTTTCGTTGGGCACGGCACCTGAGTAGGAACCATAACTGGTTGTAGAATCGGAAATCTGACAAAAATAGCTCCAGAAAGGTGTGTCTGTTCGCTCCAAATCTTGATAGAGCATAGGCACTACACAAATCGGAAAATCTCCGGCAATGCCACCGCCTATTTGAAAGAAACCAATGCCGTTGGAAGCCTCAGGTGCGGCATTTTTTGTGTACCAATCTGCAAGAAAAGCCATATATTCAATTCCCGATTTCATGGTAGATGCTTTCAGTTCTCCTTTGATGACGTAGGAAGCAAAAATATTGCCCATGGTACTGTCTTCCCAACCTGGCACAACAATAGGCAGGTTTTTTTCTGCTGCGGCAAACATCCAACTGTCTTTGATGTCTATTTCGTAGTATTGTTCTAATACACCGGACAACAGCAGTTTGTACATAAATTCGTGTGGAAAATAGCGTTCGCCTTTCTCTTCGGCATCTTTCCAAATCTGAAAAATATGTGCTTGGAGTCTTCGGAAGGCTTCTTCTTCGGGTATGCAAGTGTCTGTAACGCGGTTGAGTCCTTTTTCCAACAATTCCCATTCGTCTTTGGGTGTCAAATCGCGGTAGTTGGGTACGCGTTTGTAATGGGAGTGTGCCACCAAATTCATCAGGTCTTCTTCTAGGTTGGCGCCCGTACACGAAATGATATGTACCTTGTCTTGACGAATGATTTCGGCAAATATTTTACCCAATTCGGCTGTGCTCATGGCTCCTGCCAAGGAAACGAGCATTTTAGACCCGTTGGCCAATTGTGCTTCGTAGGCTTTTGCAGCATCTACTAACGAGGCTGCGTTGAAGTGTAAATAGTATTTTTCGATGAATTGAGAAATGGAGCCCTTCATGTGTTTTGTTTTTGCTAATATCCTAAAATTTTTAATAAATCATCCGAAGATTGTTCTTCAGAAAATAAAGTAGTTGTCATTTTGCCATGCGCGTCCCTATCGATAAGTAAATGTTTGGGATGTGGAATCAGGCAGTGTTGCAAGCCTCCAAAGCCCCCTATGGTTTCTTGGTAAGCGCCCGTATTGAAAAAACCTATGTACAAGGGTTTGTCTCGTCTGAATTTGGGCAGGTAGATGGCGTTCATGTTTTGTTCAGAATTGTAATAGTCGTCGCTGTCGCAAGTAAGTCCGCCCAAAAGTACGCGCTCATATTCGTCGTTCCATCGGTTGACGGCCAGCATCAAAAAACGCTTGTTGATGGCCCAAGAATCGGGTAGTGTGGTGATGAAAGAAGAGTTGATCATGTTCCACTTTTCCCTATCGTTTTGCTGCTTTTGATACAAGACTTCGTAGATGGCACCACCGCTTTCGCCCACAGTAAAACTACCAAACTCCGTGAAAATATTTGGCACAGACACCCCGGCTTCTTCACAAGCAAGTTTCACCTGATTGAGAATTTCTTCCACCATATAAGGGTAGTCAAATTCAAAAGCGAGAGAGTTTTTTATAGGAAACCCGCCGCCAATGTTAAGGCTGTCGAGCGTTGGACATTCTTTTTTGAGCCGAACATAGACTTTCAAACATTTGTTGAGTTCGTTCCAATAATACGAGTTGTCTTTGATGCCTGTATTGATAAAAAAGTGCAGCATTTTGAGCTCCACCTTGTCATTTTCTTTGATTTCTCTCAGGTAAAATGGCACTATATTTCGGTAGCCGATTCCGAGTCGACTGGTGTAGAACTCAAATTTAGGCTCTTCTTCCGACGCTATCCGGATGCCTATTTGATAAGGATTCTCAATGGCTTCATCCAACAAGTTGATTTCTTCGTAATTGTCTATAATGGGAATGCATTTTTCATGTCCGCTGTTGATCAACCTTGCAATATTTTTAATGTATTGTGCCCGCTTAAATCCGTTGCAAAGCACATAGGTGTTTTTGTTTAGTTTTCCCTTTTGAAGCAGTTTTTCAACGATGTCCATGTCAAAGGCTGAAGATGTTTCAATATGCACGTCATTTTTACAAACTTCGTCCAAAACGAACTGAAAATGAGAGCTTTTGGTGCAGTAGCAATAGTTATAATTTCCTTTGTAATCTAGTTTTTTTATAGATTTATCAAACCAAGCTTGCGCCCTTTTGATGTTGTTGGAAATTTGTGGTAGATAAGTAAATTTTAAAGGCGCACCGTATTTTTCTATGAGTTCCATCAAATCGATGTCGTGGAAAAGCAGGTTGCCGTTATCCAAAGAAAATTCTTCTTGGGGAAAGTAATACGTTTGATCTATCAGGTCTATGTACTTGGTTTTCATTTACAGTTTTAAATTTCTAAAATAGCTAAAAAAAATGTGATGAATTAAATTTATTAAAATTTTACAGGATGTTTAAGTTAAAATAACAAATGATTAATAGAACTACTCATTATCAAACTCGATAATATTCTAAAAAGCTATTCAACTAGGTACTTTTAAACATCGGTTATGAACGTTCTATTTTTGATGCAAAAAACGTAAAAAAACGATATATAACCGCTTTTTTTTTATTTTTTTTGAAGCAAATTGTATTTGTTGAAAGCGTTGATAATAAGCTTATTATCTACCTGTATGTCAATTACGGGTTTTCCGATGTTTTCTAACAGCACAAATAGGACCGCTCCGTGACTGTTTTTTTTGTCGTGTTTGAGTAAACCTATCACCGCGATGATGTCTTCATTTTCAAATGTAACGGCCTCGTAAAGACCGGAGAAATAGTTTGCTATTTCGTTAAAATATTTTTCGGACAGACCACAAATCTTGTGAGAAAGCCAGGCTTCTAATATCATACCAATGGCGATGGCTTCGCCGTGCAGCAGTGCTTTTTGGGTTTTATGTGTCAAAAAATACGATTCGATGGCATGGCCGAGCGTGTGACCGAAGTTGAGTATTTTTCGGAGTCCTTGTTCAGTTGGATCTTCTGACACAACTGCCTGTTTGATTTGTACAGAAGGTTCAATAAAGGCAGAAAGTACCTTGCTCGAAATTTCTTTAAGGTTGGTGAGTGTCTTCCAATATGCTGAATCGAAGATCAGACCGTGTTTGAGCATTTCGGCAAACCCGCTTCTGAGTTCATTATAGGGTAATGTTTTTAAAAATACGGGGTCGATGACGATCATATTCGGTTGTTGGATCAAGCCCACCTGATTTTTTAATGTGTCTAAATCGACGCCGTTTTTTCCGCCAATTGAGGCGTCAACCATAGAAAGAAGCGTGGTAGGTACTTGTATGAAAGGAATACCTCGCTTAAAGGTACAAGCGACAAATCCGCCTAGGTCTGTGACCACACCACCGCCCAAATTGATGAGCAAACTGTTTCTGTCTCCGCCCAATTCGGAAATCGCAGACCAAACCCCCGTGCAGGTGTCTATGGTTTTATAAACTTCACCGGCTTCTATTTCAATAATTTCTATACGTATGTCGGTGGCTATTTTTTGTAAAAAAACGGGCAGGCAATGCTCGTGTGTATTTTGATCTACCAACACAAAAACCACCGAAGGTTTTAGATCGTTAAGATATTGATTGATGTTTTGAAAACCATCATCTTTAAAATAAATATGCGAATCTGAAAGTGTTTTACGAGCCATTTCTTAAAAATATCACGGCAAATATAAGTTAGTTTTTACAGTTTGTTTTATGGAATACAAACAAGCTCCTATATTTTTTTAAACAAAAAAGGATGCACAAGGCATCCTTTAAGTATTGTTGGTTTTAGAAATGCATCAGTCGTTAAACTCGGATACAAAACTTTCTTGAAAACTTTGCCAATCTTCAGCCGTATTGATCGTCTTGTACGCGTCTGTTTGAAAAACTTTTAAATAGACTTCTAATTGTCTAGGCGTTCTGTAGCCGGTAATGGGTGAAATAAAATCGCCTTTTTCATCCAAAAACACCATAGACGGATAACCCTCAATGCGCATAAAAGCTGCAAATGGATGCTGGTAACTCCGCTTGTTAGCGTGTTCAGGATTGTAATTGGTATTGACAAACTCTTTGCCCTGATAATTTATTTTTTCATTACCCTCTGCATTGAATTTGACAGCGTAAAAATATTTGCCGACATAGGCGGCTACATCCGGATTCGCAAAGGTGTTTTTGTCCATCATTTTACACGGGCCGCACCAATTGGTATAAACATCCATCATAATTTTTCGCGGCTCTTTTTTTTGAGCTTCTAAGGCTTCTGCCAAACTCATCCATTTAATTTCCTGGGCCATCAAGGACACAGGAAGCAGCATAAGTATTAAAACAATTCTTTTCATATCGCGCGCTTAGTCGTAAAATAAATTTTAAACTTACATCAATGTATGCCGTGCATTTTTTTGATGAGAAATTTGTTCAAAATTAGCATGATTATTCCTGCAGCAAAAGGAATTAACGTAAATATTAAGAAAAACACCGCTAACGAATACTTTTCTGAAATGGCATCTATATAACTTCCGGTGATACCGCCCATTAAGTTGGCTACAAAATTGGCCAAAAACCAAATGCCAAACATCAGTCCAACCAGTTTAGCCGGTGCTAGTTTTGATACATACGACAGGCCTACGGGCGATACACAGAGTTCTCCTAAAGTATGAAACAAATAGGCCAAAATAAGCCAAACCATACTCACGGCTGCTGTCTGTGCGCCTGACGGTATAGTAGATGCACCGTAAGATAAGGCACCAAAACCGATACCGAGCAGGATGAGACCTATGGCAAATTTCACCGGGCCGGACGGATTCCAAACATTTTCCCATATTTTAGAGAAAAGGGGTGCAAATGCGATGATAAAAAAGGAATTCAGAATACCAAACCAAGAAGCGGGAACCTCTGTGGATTCCGAATAAAATTCTTTCTGCAGCATCCAAAGTACAATTGCCCAAATGATAGCAAAGCTGAAGCCTAAAAAGATATTAGACAATGCAAATTTGCCATAGGTTTGTTTAAATAATAGTGCCAAAACCCAAGTGATAATAATCATAGGAACCACAGTGAGCAAGGTGTTGAATATCTTAAATGTGGTGGCACCATCGCCTTCCAAAACCCTGTTGGTATAATCATTGGCAAAAACGGTCATCGAGCCGCCGGCTTGCTCAAAAGCCCACCAAAAAAAGATGGTAAACAGGGCAAAAACACTAATCACCAAGATGCGATCTGCTTTAACCTGTGTTGAAATTTCTTCTTCTGCCACTTCGGTTTGCGGGTTATCGTCTTTGTATGCCAAGGTTTCTTTGGGGTTTAATCCGATTTTTCCGAAAATCTTTTGTGCAAACCAAAATTGCAACATCCCAAAAAACATAAAAATACCGGCCAAGCCAAAGCCGTAGTGCCATCCTACTTTTTCACCTATATATCCACAAAGCAGAATACCCAAAAATGCACCTGCATTGATGCCCATATAAAAGATGGTGTAGCCGGCGTCTTTTTCTTTGCCTTGCGTTTTGTAGAGTTGTCCCACTATGGAAGAAATATTGGGCTTAAATAAACCATTTCCTATGATTAAAAGTACCAATCCCAAATAAAAGAAATTGCCTGTAAGCCCTTCCATAGCCATGGAAGCATGCCCCAAGGTCATAATTAGAGCTCCCAAAGTGACCGCTTTTCTGTAACCCAAGAATTTATCTGCAATCAGACCTCCCAAAATAGGTGTGATATAAACCAGCCCGGTGTACCATCCATATAACACTAAAGCTTCATCGCGCGCCCATGCCCAACCCTCGTCCATCAATGATGCCGTGAGAAAAAGCACCAACAAAGCGCGCATGCCATAATAGCTAAATCGTTCCCACATTTCTGTAAAGAACAAGACGAATAAGCCCGAGGGATGGCCTAAAACCGTCAATTGATTGGTTTCCGAACCGCCGTATTTGAATTCCATAAAGTTTTATTTAGTTTGGTTATATGTTTATAAATTGTTTCTACGTGATAATGTCGATGGCATCTTAATCAATACTAAACCAAAATCTTGTTTAGTTCGGTTTAAAACCCGGGTTTCTACTTCATAAAGTTCCGCCAAATCAAAATCCAGCATCACACTGACCTCGTGAATCTCGAATATCTTATTTTGAATGGAAACCAAATGCATGACAGGGTATTATAAATTATTTTTGATGAAATCCGTCATTTTATGATAGAGCTGAAGCCGTGTGTTTCCACCGAAAATACCGTGGTTTTTATCGGGATATATAGCCCAATCAAATTGTTTGTTTGCCTGAATGAGTGCTTCAACCATTTGCATGGTATTTTGCACATGTACATTATCATCTGCTGAGCCGTGTACGAGCAGAAAAGCACCTTTCAATTTATCTACATGGTTGATGGGCGAATTGTTGTCATAGCCACCCGGATTTTCCTGTGGGGTTTGCATATAGCGTTCGGTGTAGATTGTGTCGTAAAACCGCCAACTGGTAACCGGAGCTACCGCAATTGCCATTTTAAACACATCCGCACCCTGAAAAATAGCGTTTGAAGCCATAAAACCGCCGTAGCTCCACCCCCAAATTCCCATCCGTGAAGCATCTACATAAGGTCTTTTTCCCAGCTCAATAGCGGCGTTAATTTGATCTTCCACTTCGTATTTCCCGAGTTCTTTGTACGTCATTTTTTTGAAGTCTGCCCCGCGCATGCCGGTGCCTCTGCCATCCACACAAGCTACAATATAGCCTTGTTGCGCCAGCATAAAATACCAATAATCGTTGGTGCCGTTCCAAGTGTTGGATACGCTTTGGGAGCCCGGTCCGGAGTATTGAAACATAAACACCGGATATTTTTTATTGGGGTCAAAATCTATGGGTTTGATCATCCACATATTTAAGTCAAAATCACCTACCTTTAGTGTGGAAAATTCTTTTGCGGGTAAGCGGTAGTTTTTGAGTTTGTCCACCAAAGCCTGATTGTCTTTGATTTCTTTGAGTTTTTTGCCGTCCTTACCGCTGTGTAGGGTGAAACGCGGCGCGGTTGTACTGTTGCTGAACGATTGGATGAAATACGAAAAATCGGCACTAAAATCGGCTCGATTGGTACCTGTTTCAGATGACAAACGCAGTTTGTTTTTGCCGTTTAATTTCACCGAATAAATATCCCTATTGATGCTCCCGTTTTCCACGGATTGATAGAAAACGCGTTTCGACTTGGGATCAAAACCGTAGAAAGAAGTCACGTCCCAGTTGCCATCGGTGATTTTGTTGCGAAGTTTTCCGGTATTGTCAAAGTGATACAAATGGCTGAATCCGTCGCGTTCGCTGGTCCAGATAAAACTGTTGTCGTCCAAGAATGGTGGCAATTCAGGTTGTTCAATATAAGCCTTGTCGGTTTCTCTTAAAATGCGTTGTTTTTCAGCAGTATTTCCATTCACAAACAACAAATCTACTTGGTTTTGATGCCGATTTAAAATCAAAGTTGCCAAAGTGTTGTCTTCCTTTGTCCAACCAATGCGCGCGATGTAGAAATCGTGATAATCACTCAAATCTACCTGAGAAGTTTTTTGGTTGTTCAAATTATAAATGTGTAACGAAACGGCTGAGTTTTTTTCTCCTGCTTTCGGGTATTTGAAAGTTTCCACTTGCGGATACAATTCCTTTCCAAAAACGCTCATCGAAAATTCCGGAACTTCAGATTCGTCAAAGCGAATGAATGCAATTTTGTCGCCGGTTTGGTTCCAATCAAAAGCACGAACAAAGGACAACTCTTCTTCATAAACCCAATCTGTCAACCCGTTGATGATGCTGTTTTTCTGGCCGTCAAAAGTGATTTGTGTAATTTTACCGGTCCCGATTTCTTTTACAAACAGGTTGTTTTCATATACATAAGCCACTTTCGATCCGTCCGGTGAAAAAGTAGGCTCTTGAATCGGCTTTTCCGACACCTGAAACAATTTTCGCAAATCGGTATCAAAAACCCAATAAATACCTCTGGAAGACCTTCTGTAAATGGATTCAGAATCGGTGCTGAGCAACAATTTTTTTTCATCACGACTAAAGGTGTAATCCTCAAAAGCTTTCACTTCCGGATAATCTTTTCCGTCTATCAAAACCTTTGTTTGATTGCCGGTCAGATATTCGTAAACTACTATTTTGGATGCGCGTGCGACCCGGTCATATTCCAAAACAGTATAATGTTGGCCGTCTTGGAGCGAGTTGAGCGATTGTAAAGATTGTGTTCGGAAAGCACCGGACCATATTTCTTCGAGCGAGAACTCTTGTTGTTGAGAAAAGAGTAGGGCAGGCACCCATAAAAAAAAGATGAATTTTGATATTCTGCTTTGCATAAGTTTGATTTTTTTAAAAACCGAACAATTTTAGTGATTTTTTTTAACAAAATAGCAGGTAGCGGTGTTAAAGCAGTATATTTTTATTCACACAAAATGAATATAACCTACTCAAAGCATTCATTTTTAAAGGGATTTATTTGTAATATAAAATTATGTATGTGCCTAAGTGTAAAAAAAACTCTACCATATTTGTAGAATTTAAAAAAAGTGATGATTTTGCACATTAAATTTACTAAATTCTAAATTGCTATGACAAAACTTATGTGTACAATCCGAATGTGTTGCTGCAGTTGTTGACCCGATACAAAGGTCAAAAACCTGTAAGTAACCTCCCATTTTTATGCGAGGTTTTTTTATAAAAAAAAATCAACACTAATAGATGCCATTCTATAAAGGCTTCACAATAAATAAGATTATGAAAACAAAACTATTTTTTCTATCGTTGGTATTCGGGCTCACATTGCAAGCCCAAAACTTTATTAAAGGCATCGTCTCAGATCCATCAGGTATTCCGCTACCGGGTGTAAACATTGTTATCAAAGGGACACAGATGGGTACCACAACCGATTTTGACGGAAAGTTTCAAATTGAGGCGCAAGTGGGGCAAACGCTGGTTTTTTCAATACTCGGTTTTGAGGCTAAAGAAGTTCTTGTTCAGGGAAATACTTTGAATGTTTCGCTTGAGTCAAGAACAGAGAGTCTGAGCGAAATCACGCTTACCGGAAGCCGCAATCCGAATAGGAGTAAACTCAACACGCCTGTTCCGGTAGATGTAGTGCCGTTAAATGAAATTAAAACCACTTTGCCACAGACCAACATCAATGATATGTTGAATTATTTAGTGCCCTCTTTTAACAACAATCGGCAGTCTGCGTCAGACGGAACGGAGCATATCGACCCGGCATCTCTTCGCGGTTTAGGCCCCGACCAAGTCTTGGTATTGATCAATGGTAAAAGAAGACACACCACCTCATTGGTCAACAACCAAAGCACGTTTGGCAACGGCTCTGTCGGTACCGATTTAAGTGCGATTCCGGCGGCTGCCATCGAGCGCGTGGAAGTGTTGCGGGATGGTGCATCTGCTCAGTATGGCTCAGATGCCATCGCAGGTGTCATCAACCTGATACTGAAAAAGGATAGCGGTTTTGAAGTCAATACGACTTATGGACAAACCTCAAGGGCAGACGGGGAAACGGTTGATGTAAATCTCAATTACGGTGCCAAATTAGGCGATGATGGCGGGTTTTACAACCTGACTTTGGGATTCAACGACCGCCAAAAAACAAACCGAAGCCAAAATCACAACTTGATTATTTTTGACCAATCCGAATTTGGTAACTTTTTCGCTTACGATTTCAGCAACCCGAATGCCAGAGAAATTGACGACCGAAAATTGGCTGAAAATGGTATAGAACGTGATGATTTTAACTTTCAAGTAGGTGATGCAGCCATTCGAAATATACAAGGTTTTTTAAATTTGGAATATCCGGTTTCCGACAAAGCCGTTCTTTATCTGTCGGGGGGAATAAATGTCCGTGACGGACAAGGCTTCGGTTTTAGACGTTTGCCAAGCGAGACCGACAACGTAGTGCCCGAATTGTTCCCGTTCGGTTTCCAACCCTCTTTGTTGTCGGACATCAGCGACCAATCGCTATCAACAGGTGTGCGTTTCAAACTGGGCCGGTGGGATCTTGATTTGAGCAATACGCTGGGAGAAAATATTTTTGATTTTACCGTCGAAAACAGCAACAATCCCTCATTAGGGGTCAACAGCCCAACCAAATTTGATGCCGGTGGACACGAGTTTTTTCAAAATACACTCAATTTGGATGCCCGAAAATATTACGATTACATACTCAACGGTCTGAATGTGGCAGTCGGGTCTGAATTCAGGTACGAACGTTACGAAATTACGGCAGGTGAAGAAGCTTCTTTTATCAACGGTGGCGCGCAATCGTTTCCCGGATTTTCACCCTTGAATGCCGTTGCCGAAAACAGGACCAGCGTTTCCTTTTATATAGATTTGGAAGCAGAGGTTACTGACAATTTTCTGATTGGCCTTGCCGGAAGATACGAAGATTACAGCGATTTTGGCGATACATTCAATGGAAAGTTGACGGCTCGATACGAACTGTCCGATGCATTGGCCGTTCGCGGAGCTATCAGTACGGGTTTTAGAGCACCTTCGCTACACCAACAGTTTTTCAACAACATTGCCACAGATATCGTCGATGGCGAATTGCTCAATACCGGAATCTTCAGAAACGACAGCGAGGTCGCCAAACAACTCGGAATCCCTGAGTTGGAAGAAGAAACTTCTGTAAGCTACAGTGTCGGGTTTACCTACAAACCACTTAAAAATCTATCGTTCACTTTGGATGCCTATCGCATCGAAATAGATGACCGCATCATTTTGACAGGAAGTTTGGGCAATGATCCGTTTGGCGATCCGGTGCCTGAACTCAGAGATCTTTTTGGTCAGTTTGGGGCTTCCACCGGACGGTTTTTTACCAATGCGGTTGATACCGAAACCAACGGATTGGACTTGGTGGTCGATTATAATACCGGTTTGGGCGGTGGCAAACTCACGGCATCTTTGTTGTACAACATCAACGACAACAACGTAAAAGATGGCATCAACAACCTCCCCGAGGCATTTATTGGTCAGGAAGATGTGTATTTTGGTCCTCAAGAAAAAAGTTTGATTGAGTCTAACATCCCCAAACACAAAGCGATACTCAATTTGAACTACGCTATCGGCAGATTTAATTTTCTCGTAAGAAATACCTATTTTGGTCAGGTGACAAGAAACGGTTTCCCGTTTGGCGTTTCACAAAAACACGACCCGCGTACAGTGACCGATTTGACCGGTACTGTCAAACTGTTTAACGGTTTGCAATTTACGGCTGGTGTCAACAATGTATTTGATGTATTTCCTGACAGACAAGAATATGACAATAGTTTTTTCGGCGTATTCAAATATGCACCCGTACAGATGGGAACAACCGGGGCTTTCTATTTTGCTAGGCTTACGTATAAACTTTAACACAACGCCTGTGGGCATAAAAACTGCATGATGCCACAGGCTAAAATCGGATGGAAAACTGCCGCCGGGCTGGTCATAGCAAATATGATCGGCACCGGCGTTTTTACAAGTTTGGGTTTTCAATTAATCGACCTGAAAAGCTCTTGGAGCATTGTTTTGTTGTGGTTTATCGGAGGCGTGATGGCACTCATCGGGGCTTTTACCTATGCCGAATTGGGTACGCATTTCAAAAATTCGGGTGGCGATTATATTTTTCTCTCCAAAATATTTCATCCGCTTTTGGGCTATCTCTACGCATGGACTTCCCTCATGGTCGGGTTTTCGGCGCCCATCGCCATCGCCGCCATTGCCATGACAGACTACCTCAACCCATTTATGGGCAAAGCCAATGGCGATTGGTTTGGTTTGGGCATCATCCTTCTGGTGAGTATCATGCATTCTTTTAACGTGCGGCAAAGTGGTTGGTTTCAGGATGTGGTGACTTCGTTGAAATTACTTTTTGTGTTTTCTTTGATTGTCATTGGGTTTTGGTATGCACCGGAATCGGCGAACGCTATCCAATTTGATGCTTCCTGGAGTAGCGAAATTTTGTTGCCCGGCTTCGCGGTTTCGCTCATTTATGTTTCTTATGCCTATACAGGATGGAACGCGGCAGCCTATATCGTGGAGGAAATAGACCAACCCCGCAGCAGTTTGCCCAAAGCCTTGATAGGCGGTACGCTTTTGGTGATGATCGTGTATGTTTTGTTGCAAATCGTTTTTCTCAGACATGCTTCCTTCGACCAATTGATGGGCAAAGTAGAGGTTGCCAATATTGCATTTTCCAATATTTTTCCGGTCAACGGCATCAAATGGGTGAGTTTTTTTATTGCCTTGCAGTTGGTCGGCACCATCAGCGGATACGTTTGGATTGGCCCTCGGGTGACGCATGCCATGGCGAAGGATTACAAACTGTGGCGACCGCTCGCCAAAACCAACCACTCCGGGATTCCGGTGCGCGCTTTGTGGCTCAACACCGGTATCAGTATTTTGCTCACCATGACCGGAACTTTTGAGCAAGTGTTGCTCTATGCCGGCTTTGTGTTACAATTGATGGGAACGCTTACTGTGGTTTCTTTGCTGTTTGTAAAAAGAGACAAAAGTACTTTTCAAAGCCCGCTGAAACCTTTTCTTCAAATTATTTATGTCTTGTTTAGCCTTTGGGTGTTGATTTATATGTTGATTGACCGGCCGTTTGAAAGCTTGGCCGGCTTAGGCCTAATCGGTTTGGGAGTTGTGCTGTTTTGGTTTGACACTTTTCAGCCGCTTAAAAAAGCGCAGGACTTAAACTGATTTTGTTTATTTTTAGGCTTTTATTTCCAACCCTGCTAAAACCTTTCCCATGAATAAACATTTTTTCGGTTTGCTTATCGGTTTTTTTACCATCTCAAATCTTTTCGCGCAAACGCTGGCCACGCCCGCCGACGAAGCCCTTAAAGCCTTAGACGACAAGGCAATGCTTACAAAAAATTCTCTCGTGAAAAACGTCCCTTTTCAAAACATTGGACCAAACATCATGAGCGGGCGCGTGGTCGATTTGGATGTAAACCCCGAAAAACCCAGCGAATTTTATGTGGCCTATGCCTCCGGTGGTTTGTGGTTTACCCACAACAACGGCACCACCTTTGAGTCGGTTTTTGACCACGCACCTACGCAAAACATCGGAGACATAGCCGTCGATTGGAAAAATGGAACGATCTGGGTCGGTACCGGTGAGAACAATGCTTCGCGTTCGTCCTATGCCGGCATTGGCATTTTGAAAAGTACAGACCACGGAAAAACCTGGGAAAACGTCGGTTTGCCCGATTCGCACCACATCGGGCGCATCATCATCAATCCGAGCAATCCGGATGAAGTGGTCATTGGCGCAGTCGGACATCTGTATTCGCCCAACCAAGAAAGAGGCGTTTTCAAAACGAAGGACGGCGGAAAAACCTGGAAAAAAACCTTGTTTATTGACGAAAACACCGGCATCATCGATGTGGCTTTTGCGCCCGGGAATTTTCAGGTTCAGTATGCCGCCGCTTGGCAAAAAGACCGAAAAGCTTGGAATTTTGATGGCAGCGGCGCAGGTTCAGGCATTTATAAAAGTTCGGATGGCGGAGACACATGGGTATTGTTGACAACTGCCGAAAGCGGCTTCCCGACAGGAAGTGGCGTGGGCAGGATAGGCCTGGCTGTTTTTGATGAAAACACGGTTTACGCGGTACACGACAACCAATTTCACCGGCCCGAAACCACGGACAAACCCAAAACCGATGCGCTTACTAAAGACGATTTTAAAAGCCTCAGCGTAGAAGCCTTTTTGAATTTAGACAACAAAAAACTCAACGATTATCTGAAAAACAATGGTTTTCAGGAAAAATACCGCGCCGAAAACGTGAAGCAACTCGTTCGGGACGGCAGCGTGAAACCCATCGACTTGGCAAAATACCTCGAAAATGCCAACGCGCAGTTGTTTGACACGCCGGTGATTGGTGCTGAAGTCTATCGCACGGATGACGGTGGGAAAACCTGGAAGAAAACACATGAAGGCTACATCGATGATCTGTTTTATTCCTATGGCTATTATTTTGCCCAAATCAACGTCAACCCGAAGGACGCAAACCAGATATATCTCAGTGGTGTGCCACTCATCAAATCGGAAGATGGCGGCAAAACCTTTAAATCCATCGACAAAGAAAACGTACACGCAGACCACCACGCACTTTGGATAGATCCTAATTTACCCGGACATTTGGTCAACGGCAATGATGGCGGGGTGAACATCACCTACGATGACGGCGAAAACTGGCTCAAGGCCAACGACCCGGCTGTGGGTCAATTCTACTATATTAATGTGGACAACCAAAAACCTTATAATGTGTATGGCGGTTTGCAGGACAACGGCGTTTGGAAAGGTGCCAATACCTACCGCGCTTCCAAAAGCTGGCAGGCGGATGGCGAATATCCGTACAAAGAAATTATGGGTGGCGATGGCATGCAAGTTCAAATTGACAGCAGAAATGCAAACATCGTCTATACCGGGTTTCAATTCGGGAATTATTTTCGGTTAGATTTGGCAAAAGGCAAAACGGAAAGAATCACACCCCAACACCAATTGGGCGAATCACCATACAGGTTCAATTGGCAAACACCCATACTGTTGTCGCCCCACAACCAAGATATTTTGTATTTCGGGTCTAACCATTTGCACCGTTCGCTAGACAAAGGCGATACTTGGGAGAGCATTTCCCCTGATTTGACACAAGGCGGCAAGCCTGGCAACGTGGCTTACGGAACGCTGACTACCATTTCGGAATCCCCCTTTCAGTTCGGGTTGATCTATGCCGGAACCGATGACGGTTTGGTGCAGGTCACGCGCAACGGCGGCGGTAGTTGGGAGAACATATCCGGAAACTTTCCCAAAGATTTGTGGGTGTCGCGTGTGGTGGCTTCGGTGCACAAAAAAGAAAGGGTTTATGTGAGCCTGAACGGTTATCGTTGGGACGATTTTAAACCCTATGTTTATGTGAGTGAAGATTTTGGCAAAACATGGAAAAACATCAGCAGCAACCTGCCTTTGTCGCCGGTCAATGTCATCAAAGAAGACCCGAAAGCGGCCGGTTTGCTGTATGTAGGGACGGATGACGGCGTGTATGTGAGTTTTGACCGGGGCGAAAACTGGGCGTTGTTTTCGGAAGGTTTGCCGAAAGTGGCCGTACACGATTTGGTCGTTCAACCGGAAGCTGCTGACCTGGTTATCGGCACACACGGGCGTTCGCTCTATAAAACGAGCATTGCGAATTTACAAGTTTTGGCACAAGAGAAATCATCACCAATTTTAAAACTCTTTAAGCCTGAAGATGTTCGTTTTTCGCCACGTTGGGGAAATTCTTTTAGCGCGTGGCGGCCTGCTTTTGAGCCCAAAACCACTTTTAGCTTTTTTGCAGCGACTGCCGGAGCTTACCAACTCAGCATTGCGGACGAAAAAGGGAATGTATTGCAACAAAACTCGGGAACGGCTATACGCGGATTCAATTACGCGGAATACGATTTGACCATAGACGAAACCTTGCTTAAAGCCATTCAAAAAAAGCAAAAAGACTTTAAACCGACCGCTGCCAAAAACGGAAAATACTATTTACCAAAAGGAAAATACAGCCTGATTATTTCTCAAAATGGGCAAAGTGTGGAGGAAAAATGGGAGGTGAAGTAGGTGGGAGGACGCTGAGAAGTTTAGGGTAAAAGAGGTAAGTTTTGATGGTAATTACTAGTTGTAGGCAATGCGCCCAAAACTAAGAGGAAAAATATATGATGAAATTAACAAGGACACTTTTATTACTAATTCTATTTGTAACAATAATTAGTTGCAATAAATCAGTAGAACAAAAAAAGACGATACCTACTCAAGAAAAAGCTGAATCGAATGATTCTATAAAAACAGAAAATGTAACTTTCGAGAGTGAAGGAGTTAAATTGGCAGGTACAATTTATAGTCCTAATCATCCACATTCAGCAGTTGTCATTGTTCACGGTTCTGACCAAGTACCTCGAATGACTAAGTTCGCTGAATTGTTAGCCAAGAATAATATTTTAGTATTGACCTATGATAAACGTGGAGTTGGAGAATCTGGTGGAGTTTATGCAGGACCAGAAGTAGGAACGAATAACATTAGTGTTGAAAATCTAAATTTATTAGCAAAAGATGCAAGTTCCGCTGTTAATTTAATTTATAGTAAAGAAAAAAAATTACCTATTGGACTTATTGGTGCAAGTCAAGCTGGTTGGATAATTCCAATTGTTGCAAGTGAAAATCCATTGGTAGAGTTTATGGTTTTGTTAAGCTGCCCTACGATAACTACTCTTGAACAATTAAGATTTCAGTTTTATACAAATGGGAGAACAGATTTTTGGGATAATCATACAGAAAGTGATGCACGTGAACACATCAAAAACGACCCTGACAAATATCAATTTAAAGCTACTGACCCAAAAGAGATTTTAAAAACTCTATCAATCCCTGGACTTTGGATTTTTGGAGAAAAAGATATTCAAATTCCCGTAAAAATGTGTATTGAACATCTTAATAATTTGAAATTAGAGAACAAACCATTTGAATATGTTCTGTTTCCATCATTAGGACATAATACTAATAAGACAGAACCAATAAACATATCAATTAATTGGATAAAACAAAAGTCATTGGACATTAAGAATAATAAATAGAAATAAAGCACTGCCTACAACACCGTGTATAGCTCATTGCGGGGCAAGTAATTGACTCGAAAATTTGCGATTTTTTGCTAACTTTACGACATGTTCGAAAGGACTCGCTGTTTTATCCGCAACGAGCCATACACGAAAAATGTTACCCACAAAAAGACGACACCGAAAGATAAAAACGAACTAGAAAAATGGAAAATTTTGACCGCAAAAAGCATTGGGAAAATATCTATCAGACAAAAGAATTGAAAGACGTAAGTTGGTTTCAATCAACTCCGGAAACTTCGTTGGACTTCTTTAAACAATTCAACGTGCCCACAACTGCAAAAGTGATTGACATTGGCGGTGGCGACAGCTTTTTAGTTGACCATTTACTAGACCTAGGTTATCAAAACATTTCGGTTCTCGACATTTCAGCGGCTGCCATTGACAGCGCAAAGCAACGACTTGGTGACAAAGCTAAAAATGTAACATGGATAGTAGCAGATGCAGCCAATTTTAAACCGACCGTGACCTATGACTTTTGGCACGACCGGGCCGCATTTCACTTTTTGACAGACGAGCAAGAAATCTCGAACTATTTGGAAACAGCCAAACAACATATCAATCCGACAGGTGTTTTGGTAATCGGGACATTTTCGAAACAAGGACCGACAAAGTGCAGTGGGATAGAAATCAAACAATATTCGGAAACGACAATGACCGACCGACTGAAACATTTTTTTGAAAAAATTAAGTGTATAACCGTTGACCATAATACACCTTCCAATACCATTCAGAATTTTGTTTTTTGCAGTTTCAGAAAATTACAAACGGCTTGAAACGACAACAAAAAACAACTGAAGGCACAACAGCTATCAGAAATAGCAGTTTTAGCGCTGAAAACAAGGTCATTTTTTTGAAAAAAATTAGTACTAAATTGGAAGTTCAATCCTTGTAATTCCGCCACTACCTTAAGGCGCAAAACGTTGACAGTCGGCTCAACAATAAACACTGAAAATTGAGATAAATTTTGAAATGAAAATATTTATAGAAACAGAAAGACTGATTTTAAGGGAAATTTTACCGACAGATGTGGATGGGCTCTTTGAGCTTGATTCAGACCCCGAAGTTCACCGATATTTAGGCAACAAACCCATCACACGCAAAGCGCAAATTGTTGAAGTAATACATTCCGTTAGACAACAATATGTTGAACATGGAATGGGTCGTTTTGCCATTGTTGATAAAAAAACAAATGCCTTTATGGGTTGGACAGGTCTAAAACTTGAGACAAAAAGGATAAATAATCACCAAAATTATTATGATCTCGGTTACCGGCTTATCAGAAAATATTGGGGACAAGGAATTGCTTCAGAAAGTGCAATCGCTTCCATAGATTATGCTTTTAATATGCTTAATCTTGAAAAAGTATATGCTGCTGCAAATTGTGAAAATATAGGATCCAATAAAATTCTTCAAAAAGTTGGACTGAATTTTATAGAGACATTCTACTATGAAGACCTAAAGTGTAATTGGTATAGCATGGATAAGAATGATTATGATATTAAAAAGGGATTCCAATAACTGCTTATAGAACCGATGGCAAAAAAGTTTAAAATCAAACTTTGTGTTTTGGGTAAATTTATTGCCGTTGATAAAAGAAATCCAATAATCAAGCACCCAAAAAGTCAATCAAAACCAACCCTCTATGGAAAACAAAAACATTCGAATCGCTTTAAGCAGTGTTTTAATCTATCTGATTTTTAAAAACGCTTTCCAAGTATTGACAGAGCTACTCTTATGGATACATTTGAAATTGAGCCTCGTATATGAATACGTTTTCGTATTGTTCAACTCCATGATAGGCGTTTTATCACTTTTGCTTCTGGTGTTTTTATTTAATCGATTTCTCAAAAAGGAAAATCCAAAAAATAAAACCATCTATGCCCTGATTTTAATTACAGCTACCCTGAAAATTGCCTTATTACTAATGAATAAAATATCTGTAAACAAACTTGCTGAAGTCCATGTGGACGGTGCTCTAAACGCATATTTATCACAATTTGGATGGTCTAAACTATTAGATGTCGTTTTTCCAATCTTTGGATTGATATATTTTTTGTGGAAACTAAAAACGGGTGCTCATACTGAGAAAAGCAATCTATAACTGAAATTGTGCCAAATTGCATAAACCCAAAGATGGCGTGAACTTTACCGATTTGTTTCCGAATCACTTTCTTATCTTTACCTTTTTAAAAAATCATCTCAGATGTCTCGTTTTTTTGTATGCTTATTGGTGTTTTTGGGTTTGTTTTCTTGTCAAAAAAATCGAAATGCTCACCGTTTACAGTTTTCCGACAGCCACAAAGTTTCACCCAAGCACGCAAAAGGTTTTTATGCCTTCGAATATCCCGATTTTACCATTTTGACCATTACACAACCCTGGAAAAATGCCCAGCAAACCTTTAGCTATGTTTTGACAAAAAATCCGGAAAACCTTGCAGATAGCTTACAGTCTTTACCCATCATACAAATACCGCTCAAAAAAATAGTAGTCACATCTACCACACACATTCCTTCCCTAGAAATGTTAGGTGTAGAAGAAACTTTGATTGGGTTTCCGGAAACAGACTACATTTCTTCGCCCAAAACGCGGGCGCGTATTGAAGCGGGAAAAGTCACAAACTTGGGTAAAAACGAACACATCAATTCAGAAGTTTTACTCTCACTTCAACCCGAAGTCGTAATCGGATTTTCCATCGACCAAAACAACAAAGCCTATCAGAACTTTGAAGCTGCGGGCATTCCGGTCATCTACAACGGCGACTGGACCGAAATGTCACCTTTGGGCAGGGCCGAATGGCTCAAGTTTTTTGGATACCTGTTTGATAAATCCGCGGAGGCAAATCAATTGTATGATGCTATTGAAACCGCTTATTTTGAGGCAGCTAGCTTGACCCAATCCGTAACTGACAAACCCACGGTCATCAGTGGCAGTTTGTTTAAAGATGTTTGGTATTTACCGGCAGGCGACAGTTGGGCAGCCCGTTTTTTTGAAGATGCCGGCGGCCATTATCTTTGGAAGGACACACCCGGTACGGGTAGCTTGTCTTTGAGTATAGAAAATGTGCTTGAAAAAGCCCATGACGTCAACTTTTGGATTGGAGTTGATGGTTTTGATACTGTAGAATCTTTGAAAAAGGCCAATATCCATTATCAAAAATTTGCCGCTTTTCAGCAAGGGAATGTTTTTACATTTACCACGACTAAAGAAAACAAAGGTGGCAATTTGTATTATGAACTGGCACCCAACAGACCCGATTGGGTTTTGCAAGATTTGATTCATATTTTACACCCGGATATTTTACCCAACCACGAAAATGTATTTTTCAAAAAACTCGATTGATTGAAAGACCTCAGCGAATACCGATTACTCTTTGCCGGACTCAATTTAATATTGCTGGCGGTTGTCCTTGTCAATTTGAGCTTGGGTTCTGTATCCATTCCGATAGACAAGGTTTTTATGATTTTGCTCAGGGGCGCCGCTGAAGACGAAAACTGGAAATATATAGTGCTTAACTATCGCTTACCTAAAGTGTTTGTGGCCATGTTTGTAGGTTGCGGACTCAGTGTAAGCGGACTGATGATGCAAACCCTTTTCAGAAACCCGATGGCCGGTCCCTATGTTTTAGGCATCAGTTCTGGAGCCGGTTTGGGCGTTGCGCTCCTGCTGATGGGCAGTGCCGTTTTTGGTGGGTTCGTAGGTTTTCTGGCAGAAAGTTCTTTGGGTTTGGTACTTGCCGCAAGTTTGGGTGGTTTTATGGTGATGCTAGCCGTTTTGAGTATGTCTGTGCGGGTCAAAGACACTTTGTCATTGCTCATTATAGGGCTAATGTTTAGTAGCCTTGCAGCTGCTTTGGTCAGTGTGTTGGCTTTTTTCGCACCCGCAGCCTCATTACAAAAATACTTGTTTTGGTCGTTGGGCAGTTTGGGAAATATTTCATGGAACAATCTGTTTGTTTTTGCCGGCATCATGTTTGTCGCACTTTTTTTGAGCGTTCTCAAAATAAAAACACTCAATGCGATGTTGCTCGGCGATAGGTATGCACAGTCAATGGGTGTAAACCTCAAAGGCAATCGGTTGTCAATCCTGATCGCCACTTGTTTGCTGGCCGGAACCATTACGGCTTTTGTAGGCCCCATTGCTTTTATAGGGCTTGCCGTGCCACATCTCACCCGACTTTTGTTTAAAACAGCCGACCACCGGATGCTGTTGCCTGCCGTTGGACTCGTAGGCGCCATTTTGATGGTGATTTGCGACAGCATAGCCCAACTACCCGGCAGCGAACTGGTTTTGCCCATCAACGCCGTTACCTCTCTGATTGGTGCCCCGGTAGTGATCTGGTTGTTGGTACGAAAAAAAAGAATTTATCTCTAAAAAATAAACGCCGGATAGTTTTTTTAAATTGACCTTTAGGTTGTATTTTTACCACCTATGCAAGCAGATTTCAGCCACATAAAAGTCATTGGTTTTGATGCAGATGACACCCTTTGGGTCAATGAAACTTACTTTAGGGATGCCGAAAAATCCTTTTCACAAATTTTGAGTCGTTTTGAAACGCCAAACAACATAGACCAAGAACTCTTTAGGGTTGAAATTGAAAACTTGGCCATTTACGGCTATGGCATCAAAGCTTTTGTGCTTTCTATGCTGGAAGCGGCTTTAAAAATTTCGAATTATCAGTTGCTGCCCAAAGAAGTAGAAAGCATCCTCAATATCGGAAAAAAAATGATAGACCATCCGGTTGAACTTATCGACGGCGTAACTGAAACGCTTTCTGCCTTGGAACATCGCTATCGTTTGATTCTCATCACCAAGGGTGATTTGTTAGATCAGGAACGGAAGTTAAAAAAATCAAACTTAGCACATTATTTTCACCATATTGAAGTGCTGAGCGAGAAAAAGGAAGAAAATTATTCCGGTTTGCTCAACCAACTCGATATAAAACCTTCAGAATTTTTGATGGTGGGCAACTCCTTAAAGTCAGATGTTTTGCCGTTGATTCATATCAAGTCTAATGCAGCGCATGTACCGTTTCACACTACTTGGCAACACGAAGTTGTAACCGAGGAAGAAACCAATGGCAAGCACTATTTGACCCTTAAAAATGTAACAGAACTCATTCCTTATCTAATTTCCCGGTGAAAAAAATTGATCTCGATAACTGGAAAAGAAAAGTGCATTTTCAGTTTTTTAAAAATTTTGATGAGCCTTTTCACAGCCTGACATTTACAGTAGATGTAACCCATGCTTTGCAACATGCCAAAAAGAAAAATATCAGTTTTTTCAATTTTTACACCCATGCTTGTTTGCGTGCCGTAAATGCGCTTGAAGGTTTCAAATACCGCATCAAAAACAACGAAGTATATCTATGTGAACAAGTAAACATTTCTGCTACTTTGCCCAAAGGTGATGGCACTTTCCGCTTTTCGTATGTCGAGTTTCATACTGATTTTAAAAAATTCAACAAAAGGATGCAGGCAGAAAAACTTCGTATCCAGACGCAAGAAACGCTTTTTCCACCCCGCAACGATGATGCCGTGATTCATTTTTCGGCCTTGCCCTGGGTGTCTTTTACAGCTTTGACGCACGCACGCGATTTTTCCATCAGAGATTCGGTTCCTAAAATTTCAGTTGGCGGCTTATGTGAAGCGAACGGCAAAACACTGATGCCGGTTTCTGTAACGGTTCATCACGCTTTGGCAGACGGAAATGACATTGGTCTTTTTAAAGCAGCTTTTGAGCAGTTTTTACAGCTAAAAGAAAGCTGATTATTTAATGGTAAACCTACCTGTACTTTCGTTAAAATCTACCAAATCTGAAGGAAAAACCGCCGAAAATTCGTGATTTTCGATGAGTTCACAAGGTTCGCCCGATACTACTTTGTCGTTTTTCATCAAAATCATTTGGTCGCAAACTTGTATGGCCATGTCTATTTCGTGGGTAGAAAACAAGATGGTTTTATTTTGTTCGGCGGCAAGTTTTTTGAGGAGCTTTAAGATAAACACTTTGTGATACACATCCAAGTGGGTGGTAGGTTCGTCTAGAATAATCACCGGCGTATGTTGTGCCAAAGATCTGGCAATCATGGCTTTTTGCAACTGTCCGTCGCTGATTTCATAACATTTTTTATGACTGATATCCAGGCAGTGGGTGAGGGTCAAGGCTTCTTCTATGGCGCGCGCATCCGTTTTGGTGAGCATGCCTATCCAGTTGGTGTATGGATGCCTTCCGAGTGCCACCAAATCAAAAACAGTGAGGTTGGCTTGAATGGGATTGTTAGCCCAAACCACACTGACCAATTTTGAAATTTCCTGCGCTGTGTAATCTTGAATTTTTCTGCCGTACAAACACATGTCTCCCGACAGCGGATTTTCAATCTGAGTGAGCGTTTTGAGCAAGGTAGATTTACCAATTCCATTGGCACCCACCAAAGCGGTGAGTTGGCTTTCCCTGAGTTCAAAACTAATGTTTTTAGAAATGATATCGGTGTATTTACCCTTGTTGTAACCAATACTTAACTGATTGACTTTAAATATAGATTCCATATTTTGCTTGCGTTGTGTTCAAAGATATAGATAAAAAATATGTCCGCCTTTCAAAAGCCCGTAATAGAATGATATATTTTTCGTTTTGATAGTCTATTTTTGTAGGGATGATTATTGGCAAAATGGTCCATAAATTCGTGTATTTTTTCAACGTCGTTGCCGCGTTGCTTCTACTGATTTCCTATATTTTACCTTACATTCCACCTAAATCTTTTCCGATGATTTCTGTATTGAGTTTGTCGGTGCCTGTGTTGATTCTTATCAACTTGTTGTTTGTTTTT
Source organism: Flavobacteriaceae bacterium (assembly GCA_032251335.1). GTDB lineage: Bacteria > Bacteroidota > Bacteroidia > Flavobacteriales > Flavobacteriaceae > UM-FILTER-40-17. The sequence continues at coordinate 138,723 of JAVVDW010000001.1, forward strand.
TACGGTTTGTTTTTTATGAAGCGGATGTGGATGTTGTCCTTTTTTGTTTTGTTGTTGGGCTTTCAGAATTTTAAAGCCTTGTATAAATTTTCACATAAAGAAAATGCTTTACCGGCTAAACACATCCGAGTGATGAGTTACAATGTGCGGTTGTTCAATTTTTACAAATGGATTGCTGATGATTCGATTCCGTCCAAAATGGGTCAGTTGATTAAAAAGGCCGATCCGTCATTAATTGCCTTACAAGATTATCACCCAAGCGGCAAACCTATTTTTGATGGCTATACCCATCGTTTCGAAAAATTAAAAGGACAAAAATCGAAGTCGGGTTTGGCCATTTTTTCGATGCATCCTATAGTAGCTCAAGGTTCTTTGGATTTTCCGGACACGTCTAACAATGGTATTTTTGTAGATGTTTTGGTTCAAAAAGATACCATTAGGGTGTATAATGTACATTTTCAATCTTTGAAAATTTCTCCAGAAATGAATGATTTGGGTGAACAAAACTACGAACTGCTCGGCAACAGAATAGCCAAAGCTTTCGTAAAACAACAAGCTCAGTTGGATGTTTTTTTAGCGCATTATGAGAAGTCGCCCTACAAAACTATTGTGATGGGCGATTTTAACAACACCGCATTTTCGTATTTGTACAGAAAAATGATACGTGCCGGACTTCAAGATAGTTTTGTGGAAGCCGGTTACAGTTTTGGTAAAACCTATGATTTTAAACTCTTTCCGCTTCGGATAGATTTCATACTTTCTGATGAGAATTTTCGGACACTTCAATTCAAAACCTATGAGCAAAAAAATTCCGACCATTTTCCCATAGCGGGGACTTTGGGTTGGGAATAGTTTATTCTTCCGAAATAGACTTGGTATAATTGCGCCATTTGTCTATGACATTGGAGATATCCTCGGGAAGTTCAGAATCAAATTGCATCCATTTTCCTGTAACAGGATGCTTGAAACCCAGTGTTTTGGCATGTAGTGCTTGCCTGGGAAGCAGTTTAAAGCAGTTGTCCACAAACTGTTTGTATTTGGTGAAGGTAGTCCCTTTTAAAATTCTTTCACCGCCATATCGGGCATCGTTAAACAAGGTGTGGCCGATGTGTTTCATATGCACCCTGATTTGGTGTGTGCGTCCTGTTTCAAGTTTGCAGGCCACAAGAGTTACGTATAAAAACCTCTCTAAGACTTTGAAGTGGGTAACAGCCGGTTTTCCGTGAGAACCATCTTCGTAAACGGTCATTTGCAAGCGATCTTTGGGATGCCTACCGATGTGGCCTTCCACCGTGCCTTCATCTTCGTTGATATGACCCCACACCAAAGCGTGGTAGGTGCGTTCGGAAGTTTTGTTGAAAAACTGTTTGGCCAAATGCGTCATGGCTTGTTCGGTTTTGGCAATGACCATGAGTCCGCTGGTGTCTTTGTCTATTCGATGGACCAATCCTGGTCTTTTTTCACCATTTAGCGGCAAGTTTTGAAAATGGTATGCCAAGGCATTGACAAGGGTACCGGAATAATTGCCGTGTCCGGGATGTACAACCATTCCGGCAGGTTTGTTCACGATGAGCAATACTTCGTCTTCATAGACAATGTCCAAAGGAATGTCCTCGGGGGTGAGCAGAAATTCGTAGGGCGGATGTTCAAAAACGACAGTGACAACGTCTAAAGGCTTCACTTTGTAGTTGGACTTGACAACCTTGTCGTTGACCAATATATTGCCGTCGTCGGCGGCCTGTTGAATTTTATTTCTTGTTGTGTTTTCTATAAAATTGGCCAAAAATTTATCAACCCTAAGCGGTTCTTGGCCTTTGGTGGCTGTAAACCTATGGTGTTCGTAACGTTCGGTTTCTTCGGAAAAATCATCGAGATCTTCGGTGAATGCGTCAGTCATAATTGTTTAAAAATTTTTCTTTCCATCGCCCAAAATCAAATCCAATCTTGAGTTTTTCTTTAGCTTTTCTCCAGGGTTTACTTTTCGGTTTCTAAACTTTATTTCCAACACAACATCGCGGGCAAGATTTGGTTGATAGATGGTATCTCCAATGAGAAAACCCAAAGAGATAAGCGTGGGTTCTGCCTGCCGATACGTTTTTTGAATGATGTTAGGTATGGTGACATCGTTAAAATCGGACGGATTGATGGTCAGGTAAATTTTTCTGTTTTCTTTGACAAAATCACCCGGTTTCGGGGTTTGGTCTATCACTGAAAAACGCGGATAATCGGGGTTGTAATTTGCAGAATCCATCACCACGTAGCGCATGCCTTGTGCATCGAGGATTTTTTCAACCTCAGACAGGGTTTTCTTGCTCAAATCGGGCACAGGCAATTTTTCACCATGATGCGTAGTTTGTCTTAGCCAAAACAGCAAGCCATAAATCAGTACAAGCAGGATAAGTCCTGCCAAGAGTAAATTTTTCACCAAAGTACTTCTTAAAATCTTTATCAGTATATCTTTCATTTGCGTCTTTTTTGCTTTTCGTTGTCTCGCTGAAAGTTGTTTTAGCATCCTACAATTTTGCTACAAATATAAACATATAACGCTAACCACTTTTTTAAATTATCACAGGGCTAATCTTTCAAAATATTATTTCAAAATCAACCATTACTTTTCGTAAAATGGTTAATTTTGACCTATGAAAAAGACATTATTCGTTATTTTATTATCAACCCTCTTTTTTGGCTGTTATGACGGTGAGCGAAATTGTGATGCAGTGAGAACCGGAAAGTTTGAGTTTGTAACCGAAGTGAATCAGGAAAAAGTTACTTCTGTTTTTGAAAGGTTTGAAAAATTTGAAGTGGAGTATTTCAATCAAAAAGTGGATACTTCTACCGTAAGATGGGTAAACAATTGCGAGTATATTTTACAGCACAAAACACCCAAAAACAGGGCTGAACAAAAAGCGGTACACATCAAAATATTAACTACAGACGAAAGCGGATATACTTTTGAATATGGCATTGTTGGCGAATCGCAAAAATCGAAAGGCCGTGTCAATAAGATTACAGAATAATGGAAATATTTTTCACGGTGGAAGCTTTAATGGCTTTTTTAACCCTAACTTTTTTAGAGATTGTTCTAGGGATCGACAATATTATTTTTATATCGATAGTCACCGGGAAACTCCCCGAAACTCAAAGAAAAAAAGCGACGCGATTGGGGCTGTTTTTGGCTATGTTTTTAAGGATTGGTTTGCTCGCCGGTATTTCTTACCTCATTGCTTTGCAATATGTGATTTTTGAAATAGAAGCAAGTTGGCTGCAAATTCACATGACCGGGCAAGGATTGATTTTACTCGCAGGCGGACTTTTTTTAATTTACAAAAGCACAAAAGAAATACACGAAAAAGTAACCGATCCACATCACGATGTAGAAACCACTAAAAAACAAGCAACTTCTAAATTCAGCAGCGTTATCCTGCAAATATTAGTAATAGACATGGTGTTTTCGCTCGATTCTATTTTGACGGCAGTAGGAATGACGAACGGCATAGATGGCGCACTGCCCATCATGATTGCAGCGGTGGTTATTTCCGTGTTTGTCATGTTGTTTTTTGCGGTTCCGGTCGGAAATTTTGTCAATAAAAACCCAACGATTCAAATCTTAGGACTTTCGTTTTTGATTCTCATTGGTTTTATGCTGATTACAGAGAGTGCACACGTTTCGCACGCAAATGTTTTTGGCAATGAGGTTGGTGCCATTCCAAAAGGATACTTGTATTTTGCGATTGCCTTCTCGCTGGGCGTTGAATTTCTGAATATGCGTGTGCGGAAGAAATAAATTCAGTTTTCGTTCAAAAAAGTCACGATTTTAACAATATCTTCTTTCGATTTCAATGACAAGTTGTTTTCTTTGATATACACTTCTGTAGCTTCTTGTAAAGTATCAGGTAGTAAATTTAGAAATTTCCTTTTTGAGGAGGGAATTCGAACAGGTTGAGAATCGGCATCCGTTTTGAAAAAATATTCTTCAATATCAGAAAATTTTGATGGAAATGCCTTTACAAAGGAATTTTGAGCAGGTTTTCCGGCCTGAAACCATTTAATTTTGCGCATTAAGAAGTCATATCGATCACCTTTGATAAGTTCGATAAAATAAAACTGATTGAAAACGTCATCCTCAACAAAATCGAACAAGATGTATCTGTTTTGATTTAAGACGATTTCTATGTCTTTTGTTTTGAGAATGGCTTTGACAGAATCCACTTCATCCAAAACCTGCATTTCGTCAGAGTAACCGTCATATCGAAGTGGAAAACTACCACTGAATTTGCCTTTAAAATAAATATCTCCCGAAACAAAAACCTCTGAGGCATAAGGTGATCCAATGACACCCGTAGGAAATTTTTGAGGTTTAATTCCTTTGCGGTAGTTGTTTAGCCAAGCCATTTCTAGGTCTCTGGATGCGATGTTTTCCCCAGGGACAAACTGAGCGGAGACATTAAAAAAAATGCCAATCGCAATAATTAATAAAACATTTTTCATTTTTTAAGGTTTTGGTTGATGTTTTTAAAATAATAGAATTTATAACTCCAAACTCATTTGAGATGCATTGTCTCCGTCGGAGTCCCTATTTTCGGTGTCGGACATGTTCTCTTCCTCAACCTCAATGTTTTCCAAAGACACAGCTTCTTCTGTTGCTTCGAACGGTAGCGGATCGAGCAAGTTGATAGATTTCACTTTTTCGGGCGTCAATTGGTTTCCTTGCGCTTTGATGCCTTTTATTGTGATGAATTCCTCAGCGTTTACAAGCAGGTTTGGTTTGACCTCTTTCCCTTTTATTTTATTAAACTCCAATTCGATGACAGGCCTGTAATCCGTAGAAATAATTTCCAACTTAGATTTTGGATGTTCTGTAATGATGAGTTCTTCTTTGTTTTCATTTTCTACCAAAAAGCGTTTGATGTAGAAACGTTCCTTTTCACCTTCAAAATAGACAGCCGTCAATGGTTTGTTGGGTATCCACTTTTCAAGTACAATCATATCGTCTTCAAAATGTAGATTCAAATCGGGAATAACGGTTTTTACAATGCCTTTTTGGTTGACAATCAGAAGACGGTCGTCTCCGGAAAACGCACCTAAAAGTTCACCACGATCCTCGGTGTTTAAGCGCATCACCGTCTCATCAAGCCATATTTTTCGAGGTTTTAAGGTAGAAACGCCTTTTTCTTTGAGTTCTATTTTCTTGATGGGATATTTGGTGACCAAATTGCCACGCGCCGCCCTCCCTTTGATTATAAAATCGGTAAAATCTAAATCCCATTTTAGCTTTTTGACTTTACTCATATGCCGCAGCATCACCGTGACCACTTCGGCTTCTCCGTTGGGGTTGGCCGTAAAATACAACACTTTGCTGTCTTTGTTTCCGGCTGTCAAATCGTATGCTTTGTTACGCGTAATAGCGGTGACGGAGAAGCGTTTGAGATAAGCAGGCCCTGTTTTGCCATCCTTGTAAATCATGTTGTAGATGGTGCGCTTGTCATTTTTCTTAAACACAGCTACGTGGATAATCCCTTTGCCAACAAAAGTCTTGGGTTCAACTTTAAAAACTTGCATCTCGCCGTTTTCGGTGAACACTATGATGTCGTCTATATCCGAACAATCGCATACATACTCGTCTTTTTTTAGTGCCGTACCTACAAATCCTTCAACTTTATTGACGTATAATTTGGTGTTTCTAATGACTACTTTGGTCGCTTCTATATCATCAAAAGGCCTGATTTCCGTTTGCCGTTCTCTGCCTTTTCCGAAGTTCTTTTTAAGGTTGGTGAAATAGTCAATCGCATAGGTTATCAAGTTGTTCAGATGGTGTTTGACGGTTTCAATCTCACCCTCCAAAGCCTCAATTTTTTCCTTGGCCTTGTCGATGTCAAATTTAGATATTCGTTTGATTCTGATTTCGGTCAACCGGACGATGTCATCTTCTGTAACCGGACGTTTTAGATGCATCGTATGGGGTTTTAAACCCAGGTCAATAGCATGGATTACACCTTCCCATGTAGCCACTTCTTCAATGTCTCGATAAATTCTGTTCTCGATAAAAATACGTTCCAGCGAGGCAAAATGCCACTGTTCCTCCAGTTCTTCCAGTTGAATTTCCAACTCTTTCTTTAAAATATCAACCGTATTGTCCGTTGATCGGCGCAACATCTCAGAAACGCCTACAAACAGCGGTTTGTTATCTTCAATGATACAGCCCAAAGGTGCCAACGACGATTCGCAAGCAGTAAAGGCGTACAAAGCATCAATGGTTTTATCGGGCGAAATACCCGTGGGCAGGTGAATGAGAATTTCTACTTGGGCGGCTGTGTTGTCGTCTATTTTTTTGACTTTTATTTTGCCTTTTTCATTGGCTTTTATGATGGATTCAATCAGCGACGAAGTATTTGTTCCGAAAGGTATTTCGTTGATTACAAGTGTGTTCTTATCAAGTTGTTGAATTTTTGCTCTAAGTCTGATGCGACCGCCACGCGCACCGTCGTTATAGTTGCTGCAATCTGCAATGCCACCGGTGGGAAAGTCGGGTAGGAGTTCGAATTTTTTGCCTTTCAGATGTTTTATGGAAGCCTCTATAATTTCATTGAAATTGTGAGGCAAAATGCGCGTTGAAAGTCCCACAGCAATGCCTTCTCCACCTTGAGCCAATAAAAGCGGAAACTTAATTGGCAAGTTGACAGGTTCTTTTTTACGACCGTCATAAGACAGTTGCCATTTGGTGACTTTAGGGCTAAAAACGACTTCGTGGGCAAATTTGGACAGCCTGGCTTCAATATAGCGCGAGGCTGCAGCACTGTCGCCGGTAAGCAAATTTCCCCAGTTTCCTTGCGTGTCAATCAGCAAATCTTTTTGACCCAATTGTACGATGGCGTCAGATATACTCGCATCACCATGTGGGTGATACTGCATGGTATGCCCAACAATATTGGCAACTTTGCTGTATCGACCGTCATCTAACTCTTTCATGGAGTGCAAAATGCGTCTCTGAACCGGCTTTAGGCCGTCTTCTATAGCAGGGACGGCACGTTCGAGTATAACGTAAGAAGCATAGTCCAGAAACCAATCTTTGTACATGCCCGAAACTCTGGTGATGGTTTCGCTGCTTTGATTGTCTTCGGATTCTCTAGAATGATCAGATTCGTATTGTTCTTCCATCTTGTGTCAACAGTTCTTTTACTTGGGGCTATTCTGCTAAATCCAGTTCTACTTTTAGGTTTTCGATGATAAAATCTTGTCTTTCAGGTGTGTTTTTGCCCATATAAAAAGTGAGCAATGCATCAATAGTTGTGGTTTTGTCGAGCATCACCGGATCTAGCCGGATATCTTCGTTAATAAAGTGCTTAAATTCGTCAGGCGAAATTTCACCAAGACCTTTAAAGCGGGTTATTTCGGGATTAGTGCCCAATTTGGCGATGGCTGCTTTTCGCTCTTCTTCGCTGTAGCAATAAATGGTTTCTTTTTTGTTTCGCACGCGGAATAGAGGTGTTTGCAAAATATACAAATGGCCCTCTTTGATGAGTTCCGGAAAAAACTGCAAAAAGAAAGTGATGATCAACAAGCGGATATGCATGCCGTCAACATCTGCATCTGTGGCTATGACAATGTTGTTGTACCGAAGGTTTTCGATGCCGTCTTCAATGTTTAAAGCCGCTTGCAAGAGGTTGAATTCTTCGTTTTCATATACAATTTTCTTACTCATGCCGAAACAGTTCAAGGGTTTTCCGCGCAAGCTGAAAACCGCTTGGGTATTCACGTCTCTCGATTTGGTGATAGAGCCGCTTGCAGAATCGCCCTCGGTAATAAAAATAGTGGTTTCTAGGCTTCTGTCGTTTTTGGCATCGGTTAAATGCACGCGACAGTCGCGAAGTTTTTTGTTGTGCAAACTCGCTTTTTTGGCGCGTTCTCGGGCGAGTTTTTGTATGCCTGCCAAGTCTTTTCGCTCTCTTTCGGCCTGTAAAATCTTCTTTTGAAGCGCATCGGCTGTCTGCGGATTTTTGTGCAGGTAATTGTCGAGCTGGGTTTTCAAAAAATCGTTGATAAATGCACGAACACTCGGCAAGTCGGGTCCCATGTCCGTAGAACCCAACTTGGTTTTGGTTTGAGATTCAAAAACCGGCTCGATCACTTTGATACTGACTGCACTTACAATGGACTTTCTGATGTCGGCAGCTTCAAAATTCTTATTGTAAAATTCGCGTACGGTTTTCACCAAAGCTTCTCTAAACGCAGCCTGATGTGTGCCGCCTTGGGTGGTGTGTTGTCCGTTTACAAAAGAGTGATATTCTTCGCTGTATTGTGTTTTGCTATGGGTGAGTGCCACTTCAATGTCTTCGCCCATCAGGTGAATGACCGGATACAGCCTATCGGATTCGGAGATGTTGTCTTCCAGTAAATCTTTGAGGCCGTTTTCTGAGTGGAATTTATCTCCGTTGAAAAGTATGGTCAGTCCCCGATTGAGATAGACGTAATTTTTCAACATTTTTTCGATGTATTCTTGGCGGTATTTGTAATTTTTAAAAATACTGCTGTCGGGAACAAAAACCACTTTGGTGCCTTTTCGCTTGGATGATTCGGTGATCTCATCGTTCAAAGTGAGGTTTCCCTCGGAAAACTCGGCTACTTTTTGTTGGTTGTCTCGGATAGATTCTACCCTAAAATAGGAGGAAAGTGCGTTGACAGCCTTGGTGCCGACACCGTTTAAGCCTACCGATTTCTTAAACGCCTTAGAGTCGTACTTGCCACCGGTATTCATCTTGCTGACTACGTCAACCACTTTTCCCAATGGAATGCCTCTGCCGAAATCGCGCACACTTACTTGTTGGTCTTTGATGGTGACTTCGATGGTTTTGCCGCCACCCATGACAAATTCGTCAATTGAGTTGTCTATTACTTCTTTTAGGAGAATATAAATACCGTCGTCGGGAGAGGAGCCGTCACCCAATTTACCAATGTACATGCCGGGTCGCAAACGGATGTGTTCTTTCCAGTCGAGCGAACGGATGTTGTCTTCAGTATAATTGACGCTTTCAGACATGCTGATTTTTTTTGGTTTGCTAATATAGCCAAGATGCCAGTAAACCAAAACGGATGTTGATAAAAAAAGGGTGGCTTGTTGAAAAGAATTTTTTGAAACCAATCCTGTCCTAATTAATTTGATACGTTCTTTTTTGCATTGCCAAAAAAGAACAAAAAAACGCTAAGCTGACGATAAAATTAATATTTAACTAGCAATCATCTAAATTGTTTTGGACGCTATTATTTCGAAACTTCTATTTTTCGCCACCGTACAGACCGGGTTTACCTAAATTCTAATATTAATCCTTGAAACCATACAACAGCTAACCTATGGACACTTATTTTTTGTTGTGAATTGCCTATTTTTGAAAGATAAAACAAAACAAGTGAGTAAAAAGAATTTCCTGTTTGTCGTTTTTCTGATATTTTCACTTTTGGTTTGGACTTTTGCAAAACTGACGAGTTCATATCAAGACTGGATTCAGATCAATTTGGTTTTGACCAATCCACCGGCGGGTGCTAAAATCATCAGTCCGGAAGCACCTCAGCAAGTTGATGTTTTTGTGAAAGCAAGCGGTTTTACTTTTATCAAAAATAAAATACGCACCAAACAGGTATCAATAGATTTAACAGCTAACGGACGTACAGAAGGCAATAATCGTATTTTTGTAGATAAAAAAAATATTATGGAAGCTGTCAGTGCCGGACTTTCAAAAAGCACCGCGGTATTACAAATTGAAACATCTCCTATCGAGGTATTGCTGACGCATATCAACAAGCGAAAGTTGCCGTTGACGCTAAAAAACATCTCGACCTTGCCTAAGGGCTATATTTTTACTAAAAAACCGATTTTATATCCTGATTCTGTTTTTGTCACAGGACCAAGTCAGGTTTTGGATACCTTGCGTTATTTAGAAATTAACGTTGCAAATTGGATGTACTATGCCAAAGATACCATCAAAAAAGTGAGTTTACCCACGATGAAAAATCGGAATATTCGGTTCGACACAAAAGAGGTTTATCTTAGTGCGTCGATAGATCCACTTATTTTGCTTACCAAACAGGTAAAAATCACATCCAAATCCGTGCCTGACTCGCTTGTTTTAAAACTTTTACAAGACAGCGTCACTGTTCAATACGCGGTACCCAAATCGGTTGCTGCGTTGGCAAAAAGTTTTGAACCGGATATCTTTGTCGATATTTCAGACATAGGATTGTATCAAAACGAACTTCCTTTACGTGTACAGACGAAACCTGATTGGTTATACAATTTCAATCTTTCTTTACGTTCAATGCCTTACTATTTGTTTAAAAAATAAATTTTGAAATCCCAACATAACAGCGCAAAAGTAGTCGGACTCACGGGTGGCATAGGCAGTGGAAAAACCACTGTAGCTCAGTATTTTATAGAATTGGGAATTCCGGTTTATATAGCCGACGAACGCGCCAAATACCTTATGCAGTACAATTTAGATATCCGCAAAAGCATTGTAGATTTGTTGGGCGTGGAAGCCTATGAAAACGAGCGTCTAAATCGTGCTTACATTGCCTCGAGGGTTTTTGCAGATAAAAATTTACTCCATCAACTAAATGCCATTGTGCATCCTGCAGTTGCAGTAGATTTTTACAAATGGCTTTCTGAACAAAATACGCCGTACGTAGTCAAAGAATCTGCATTATTGGTTGAAACAGGCGATTACAAGACCTGTGATTGGGTTATTTTGGTGACCGCCCCAATAGAAGAGCGCATCAAACGCGTGATGAAACGAGACAATGTGAGTGCCGAGGCTGTGAAGTCGCGCATAGCTAACCAGCTTCCGGATGAAGATAAACAAAAATACGCTGATTATATAATAGAAACCCAATCAAAATTCACAACAAAAAACATTATTAATAATATTAATCTTAAAATATTAAATAAAATATAAAATTTTAAGATAAAATAAAAAATTTAATTGTTAATGTAAGGTTAAACACTTGTAGCGACTTATACAAATATGCTAGTTTTGTTAAAAAATAAAGCATCTGTAGGTTCTAAACATCAGTAAACCTATAAAAATAAGAGTATTTCATGAATAAAAAGATGTTTGTTTTTTTAGTGGGTTTGATGAGTTTGTCGCTTATTGGAATCATATTTGTTCAGGTGTATTGGATCAATACGACCGTTAAAAATAACGAGGAGCAATTCACTTTCAATGTGAAGCAGATATTGAGTACTGTTTCTCAGAAAATTCAGGAAAAGGACATGGCGCGGTTTTGGAATCAGTATCAAATCATAGCTGATTCTATGGATGCCCAAGGTTTAGAAAGCACTTTGTACATTCGAGAAATATTGGTTCAAGACACTAATGAAAACACCAATGAGACTGTTTTGTATTCCAATGGTGTTCTGGAAAAAGGCTTTAATATAGCCGGAACGATCTTTGACAATCCCGGTATAGATTCGGTCAATATCAAACAGATAACGAACAAGCGTGTGACCCGTTTGGTGAAAAAAAATCTGGATGGCGCGGTGTCTTCATTAAGCCCGGAGATGCAGTTTGAACGCGTCAGTAGAATGACGGCACTCGAAAAAATGCAATTTGAGTCCTTTTATAAAGATCTCTCCAAAAATCAACTCATCAACAAAAGGGTGAGTGGTGAGGAAATACAAAACTTTCTGTCTTCAGAACTTGGGCAGCGCGGTTTGGAGATAGACTTTGAATATGGCATTTTTAGCAATTCGGTTCCCACAAAGGTTCGTTCAAACGACTTTACACTCCAATCGCCTTGGGTGTATGGCGTCCCCATTTTTGTAGACAACGAAGGCAAAACAGACTACCAACTGTTGGTGAGCTTTCCCGACAAGAAAAAATTTGTGCTTTCCTCCATTTTGGGAATTGCCACTTTGTCCATTATTTTCACCATCATTATTATTCTGGCCTATTCAAACGCCTTGTATCAATTGATTCGGCAAAGACAAATTTCTGAGATAAAAACCGATTTTATCAACAACATGACACACGAGTTCAAAACGCCGATAGCAACCATCAATCTAGCATTAGATGCCATCAAAAATCCAAAGATAATCGGCGATTCTGAAAAGGTTTCAAAGTATCTGAAAATGATTAAGGATGAAAATAAAAGAATGCATGCGCAAGTAGAAAATGTGCTCAGAATTTCCAAACTTGAAAAAAATCAATTAGACATCAGTAAGGAAAATGTTAAATTACACGACTTAGTGCAAGATGCAATCGAACATGTATCTTTAATTATTGAAGACAGATCCGGATACATACACACAAATTTACAAGCAGAACAAGATATGATATTAGCAAACGACATGCATTTTACCAACGTCATTGTAAATGTGTTAGACAATGCCATCAAATATTCGCCTGATGAACCTAAAATTGAAATAACCACCGAGAATGTCAAGAATTTTGTATTGTTAAAAATTAAAGACAAAGGCATAGGTATGTCTAAAGCCGTTCAAAAGAGAATTTTTGAAAAATTCTATAGAGAACACACCGGAAATGTACACAACGTGAAAGGACATGGTTTGGGACTGGCTTATGTAAAAAGAATTGTTGAAGAACACCAAGGTGAAATTTACGTAGAAAGCGAAAAAAATAAAGGAAGTGAATTTATCATAAAAATACCCATTATTAATTAAAAACCAGATATGGAAACTATTAACAAAAAAATTCTTCTAGTAGAAGATGATCCCAATTTTGGAACCGTACTCAAAGACTATCTCTCTATCAATGATTTTGATGTCACATTAGCCAAAAACGGCATGGAAGGTTTCGAGAAGTTTAAAAAAGACGACTATGATTTGTGTATACTCGATGTCATGATGCCTTATAAAGACGGGTTTACATTGGCCAAAGAAATACGTGAAAAAAACAAAGATGTGCCCATCATTTTCTTGACGGCTAAAACCATGAAAGAAGATATCCTTAAAGGCTACAAATCCGGTGCTGATGACTACCTCAACAAGCCTTTCGATTCGGAAGTTTTACTGATAAAAATCAGAACGATTCTGGCCAGAAAAGTGCAAGAAGGACCGGCTGACAATCGTCAATTTGAATTCCAAATTGGTAAATTTCACCTCAATTCAAAATTGCGTTTTCTGACTTATGACAACCAAGAACCCATCAAATTGTCGCCCAAAGAAAACGAACTTCTACGTTTGTTAGCCGTTCACGAAAACGATTTGATGCCTCGTGAGTTGGCATTGACAAAAATTTGGAGAGACGACAACTACTTTACTTCCAGAAGTATGGATGTGTACATTGCCAAACTCAGAAAATACCTTAAAAAAGATGACGGTGTTGAAATTCTGAACATACACGGCGAAGGTTTTCGTTTGGTGGTGAAATCTGAAGTGGAGCAATAACACGAATACGTGTTTTTAAATAAGCGTCTGGTTTCTTTAGTAATCAGACGTTTTTTTGTACTACTTCAAAAACCCGCTGCCCGTCGCATTTGTAGGTTTTGGAAGGAAATTTGAGAATTAAAGCATAATCATGTGTGGACATGAGTATGGTGTTTCCGTTTTGGTTGAGCTCTCTCAAAATCCCCATCACTTCTACGCTGGTTTGCGGATCTAAATTTCCGGTGGGTTCGTCTGCCAAAATAATTTCGGGTTTGTTGAGTAGCGCCCTGGCAATCGCCACCCTTTGTTGTTCGCCTCCGGAAAGCTGATGCGGCATCTTGGCTTCCTTGTCGCGCATGTCCACCTTGTCAAGCACTTCATAAATACGGGTTTCCATCGCATTTTTATCTTTCCAACCTGTGGCTTTCAGTACAAAATACAGGTTGTCGAAAATATCGCGATCGGGAAGCAATTTAAAATCTTGAAAAACAATGCCTAATTTTCTACGGAGAAAGGGAATGTCTTTTTGCTTTAAACTTCTTAGATCGAAGTCCACAACGCGGCCTTCACCGCTTTTCAAAGATAAATCACCGTAAAGCACTTTCATAAAACTGCTTTTTCCGGAACCCGTTTTGCCAATGAGGTAGATGAAATCACCTTTTTTGATATCGATATTTACGTCAGATAAGACAAGTGCATCTTCTTGATAAATGGCTGCATTTTTAAGGTATAGCAGGATTTCAGACATGTTTGTATTGTTGTGAGAGCAAATGTACTACGTAAACCTAAATTAAAAAAAATAGATGCGTATGAATTCTTCAATATTTATCAATTGCGCTTTAATCGTTTTGAATGAATGTTGGTCAGATATTCGTTTTACGAAGCAAAATCAAATATTAAAGAACTAAGGTTTGACATTAACACAGGATAAAATATTCAAAATCAATGAAAAAAAATCAAAAAGCACACGCTAACGTCACCCTTCAACACGCTGAATTGTCACCCTGAACTTGTTTCAGGGTCTTTCCTCTACGGAAATAGATGCTGAAACGCCTTGAGTATGACAATTTGGTAGGGTTCAGTATGATAAATTAAAGGGGCAATCATGAGAATAGTGTGAAGAAGATTCACGTATCCTAGAAGTAGAAAATATAGAAGTTGTGAAATAAAAAGAACGATTACATTTGTTCACGAAAAAATTGATAGAAATATGAAACGTCCATGTAAAAATATTAACACACAGGAATATGATTATCCTAGGGCGTACCGTGTGACAGCTTAAAAACAAATAAAATAAACACATGAAAACATTGGTATTAGGCGCATCAGAAAAGCGTGATCGGTATGCAAATCGTGCCGTGCGAATGCTTGTATCTCACGGGCACGAAGTCATTGCAATAGGGAAGAAGGCAGGAGAAATAGATACGGTAACCATCCAAGTAGCATTTCCTGAGGAGGAGGCTGTTGATACTGTTTCGGTCTATCTAAATCCAGACAACCAAACAGAATATTTCGACAAAATTGCAAAGCTGTCTCCGCGTAGGGTCATCTTTAACCCCGGAAGTGAAAACGCAGCTTTTGAAAACCATTTAAACAAACATCAAATCACTACAGAACGTGCCTGTACTTTAGTATTGCTTTCCACCGATCAGTTTTGATGACAGGGGCAAAATGTTCTTAATTACGGTTAATAAACCACATTCTTTTGGCGGCATAAAAACGTAATTTTGCAAACTTTTAAAAAGCTGTCATCAGAAAATGACCGCTTAGAAAAAGGTTTTTAATTTGATTATTTCAAACATCATATTGTTTATAAGTATTTAGAAATCAATGATTTCGTTAACGAGTAATTTTTTTATTTAAATTTAGACATGAAGAAAGTTTTTAATTTGTTTGATCTCAGCCAAAAGGTTGATTTTAAAATTGAGTTTTTGTCGGGTATTACCGTGGCTTTGGCACTTATCCCTGAGGCGGTAGCCTTTGCATTAATAGCAGGTTTGTCGCCACTAACAGGTTTGTATGCTTCCTTTGTTGTAGGTTTGGTAACAGCCGTTTTTGGCGGACGTCCGGGCATGATTTCCGGTGCCACCGGCGCCATCGCGGTTGTTATTATTTCACTGGCCCAATCGCATGGGGTTGAATACATTTTTGCAACGGTCATTTTGGCCGGACTCATACAAATGGGTGCCGGATTTTTAAAATTAGGAAAGTTGATTCGCTTGGTGCCACATCCTGTCATTTTTGGTTTCGTCAACGGTTTGGCTATCATCATTTTTATGTCACAATTAGATCAGTTTAAAGACGACTCTGGACATTGGCTCAGTGGAAACTCCCTTTATATTTTACTAGGGTTGGTTTTACTTACTATGTTAATTATATGGGGATTGCCTAGATTAACAAAAAAGCTTCCGGCTTCATTGGTGGCCATTTTGGTCATTTTTGGTTTGGTGGCATTCTTCGGAATTGATACCAAAACGGTTGGGGACATTGCTTCTATTAAAGGTGGTTTTCCACCTTTTCACTTTCCGACGGTTCCTTTCAATATTGAAACCATAACCCTGATTTTTCCTTATGCTGCTGTGGTGGCAGGAGTAGGGTTAATCGAAAGTTTACTTACTTTGAACATCATTGACGAAATCACGGAAACACGTGGAAACGGCAACAAAGAAGCTGTTGCACAAGGTGCGGCAAACATTTTGTCCGGTTTTTTTTCCGGGATGGGGGGCTGTGCCATGTTGGGACAAAGCTTAATTAATGTTTCTAACTGCGCCAGAGCACGCCTTTCCGGTATTGTGGCTGCTGTGATGTTGTTGATGTTTGTTATGTTCGGTTCCGGACTCATTGAGCAAGTGCCCATGGCGGCACTCACCGGACTGATGATTATGGTTGCCGTAGGTACTTTTGAGTGGGCGAGTTTGAAAACGTTTACCAAAATGCCTAAATCAGATATTTTTGTGATGGTTACCGTCACGCTGGTCACAGTCGTATTGCACAACCTTGCGTTGGCCGTAATCGTCGGTGTGATTATAGCTGCGCTGGTATTTGCTTGGGACAATGCCAAGCGTATTCGCGCCCGCAAGCGTATAGATAAAGACGGCATAAAACACTATGAAATTTATGGTCCTTTGTTTTTTGGATCTGTTACGGCATTCAACGAAAAGTTTGATGTGCTCAACGACCCCGATGAAGTAATTATTGATTTTAAGGAAAGTAGGGTTGTAGATATGTCTGCCATAGAAGCGCTTAACAAAATTACCGAACGCTACGAAAAACAAGGCAAAAAGGTACACCTAAAACACTTGAGCGCCGACTGCAGGGTTTTACTTAAAAACGCCGAAAAAATCATTGACGTTAATGTGATGGAAGACCCTACCTACAAAGTAGCGGTTGATGAAATAAAGGGTTTTTAACAAAATATTTTTTTAGGGATAGGTTTTTGGCGGCTTTCATTGCCATATTTTGCATTGGAAATGTTTGTGTATTTTGATGTTTTTTATTTAAATTTAAAACTCAAAATAAATTACCCAAAAACAAGGATTTTCATGAATGACATCTTGCTACTTGAAGATTTTAAGCATAAACAAAATCTAGATTCTATAAATCTATTATGGCGTGCGTTAATGTCAATGGATATTTTAGAAGTTTACACCTTGTTAAAAGACGATTATAGTTATAATAAACTTACAAGAACTGAATTTGTCTCCTTTTTAGATGGTAAGTTCAAAAAACATAAAGTACTTGGTGATTCTGAATTTTACCTATCCCTGCATGAGTGCTATAAATGCCATGAAGGAGAAATTATTTGTCAATTTGTAGGTCTCGATTCAGGAATTGGTCTAGGTCTCTATTTTGACATTAAAAATGCACAAATCGCAGGCATTCAATTTTGTGATGCTTATGGTCAAGTTGAAGATTTAAATGAATATTATAATTGGGATGAAATATAAATTCCATAATCCTTTATTATCAAAAAGGTAACACACCGTCTAGCTAGTCTGATTGTTATGAGCATCTAAAGATATCGGTTATTTCTTTTTTGCGTAGCCCCCAAAAAAAACACTAATCTTGATTCTTCGACGGTCAATTGCGATTTCTACGCCTAAACACTCAAATTTCGTTTGGGTTCTCCGAAAATAAAAAAATGCTCCACAACTTTGTTGTGAAGCATTAAATGTTGCGGAGAAAGAGGGATTTTGTTCCAACATCCCTCTTACAGCATTTTGCAAATGCTGAAGTCTTAAAACTGAAAAAACCACTCAAGTGAACTTGGTGGTTTTTCTAATTTCAAGCCTTGCGCTTGTTTGCGGAGAAAGAGGGATTCGAACCCCCGGAGGTGTGACCCTCAACAGTTTTCAAGACTGCCGCATTCGACCACTCTGCCATTTCTCCTAAGCGGTTGCAAATATAATGCGAATTTTAGTTTTGCAAAACTATTTTCGCGGAAATATTATCCCTATAATAAAGGTGATAAATCCATGCTATTTTTGCCAATCTGCCGTCAAAACTTACTACTTTAGCAACAATTTTATCGCATGGAAGAATACGTATATCCCATCATTTTATTATTGGTTGGCGTCATAGCCGGATTTATTAATACGATAGCCGGCGGCGCGTCGCTGATTATTTTACCCATACTTATTTTTATGGGTTTGCCTCCCAATGTGGCAAACGGCACCAATCGCATCGCAATTTTTGTACAAACCATTTTTTCTACCGCCGGGTTTAAAAGCAAAAAGGTAGATGCAATGCCCTTCAGTCTCTATATTGGTCTTGCGGCCTTGGTGGGCGCAATTATAGGCGCGCAATTGGCTGTGGATATTCCTCCGGTGGTGTTTAACCGTACACTGTCTGTGATTATGATATTGGTGGGCGCGCTTTTATTCTACAAACCCAAATTATCTCTCGAGGCTTTGAGCGAAAGAACCTCAGGAAAATATTTATTGATAAGCTTGTTACTTTTTTTTGTAATCGGAATTTATGCCGGATTTTTACAAGCAGGAGCAGGTATTTTTATCATTTTAACCCTCAACCTTGTCAACCGGTTTTCACTCGTAAAATCGAATGCGGCTAAAAGCATCGTGATTTTTATACTCACGCTCGGGGCATTAACGGTCTTTGTGATAAACGATGTGGTAAATTGGAAATACGGATTGATTCTAGCACTTGGCAATGCTTTTGGCGCTTGGTTCTCCAGCAGGTGGTCTGTTCAAAAAGGCGATAGGGTAGTGCGGCTTTTTTTGGTGGGCATGATAGGTGTAATGGCGATTAAATTGTGGTTTTTTTAAAATAAAAATCCCTGCCGTTTAAGACAGGGATTCGGATAAATTTATTTTTTCAGGCTAGAAAATTTCTCGCCCCGAAAAATGAAAACGACTTTCTATTTCTGCATTTTCATCGCTGTCAGATCCGTGTACGGCATTTTCACCTACAGATTTTGCAAACAATTTACGGATGGTACCTTCTGCTGCATTCTCAGGATTGGTAGCGCCAATCAGGGTTCTGAAATCTTCCACAGCATTATCTTTTTCTAAAATGGCAGCTACTATAGGACCACGTGTCATAAAAGTGACAAGTTCGTCAAAAAACGGACGTTCTTTGTGCACTTCATAAAAAGTAGCCGCGTCGCGATAAGTCATTTGGGTGAGCTTCATCGCCTTGATGGTAAATCCAGCTGAAGTAATTTTTTCTAAAATTGCACCGATGTATCCGCTTTCTACAGCATCGGGCTTAATCATGGTAAATGTTCTGTTTCCGGACATGTTTTTAAATTTTTTGCAAATGTAATTGTTTTTATAGTGAACCTTACTATTAAAATATTGTGAATACGTTAAATTGTTAATGTTGACACGACTAAATTCTGTATTTTTGGACACTTTTTTAAACAAATAAGATGACCTACACACAAAAAACATTTAAAAGCAGCTTGCTGTTATTATGCTTCCTGCCACTTTTTTTATGGGCTCAAAACGCGTCCGTTGAGGTGCAAATCGATTTGCAAAACATCACAGACGACCAAGTGGCCGTAACCATCCAAAATCCTTCGTTTAAAACAGATATTGTACAGTATAAAATCCCCAAAATCATTCCGGGTACCTATTCCATTTCTGATTTCGGAAAATACATAGCTTCGTTCCGAGCTTACGACAAAAAGGACAACTTGTTGCCCGTCACTAAAGTGGGTGACAATGTTTGGGAAATTGAACAGGCCAAAAAATTGTCAAAGATTTCCTATTTAGTTAACGATACCTATGATATAGAAGACCAGCACGATATTTTCTCACCCGGTGGGAGCAATATTCTAGCTGATCAAAATTTTATGCTCAATATGCACGCCTTCGTTGGGTATTTTGAAAATTATAGCGAAATACCTTACAACATTAACATCATCCATCCCGAAAACTTGTATGGCAGTACCGCACTTGAAGATTTTAATCCGGATGCGAAAGCGGATACTTTCAAAGCAGATCGATATTTTACGGTTACAGACAATCCCATTTTATACAGCAAAGCAGACACCTTGTCCTTCAAGGTAAACAACATCAAGATAGAATTAGCTGTCTATTCGCCTAACGGTTTGCATAATGCTGAAGAATTACGCGTACCTCTTACCGAGATGATGCGAGCGCAGAAAAAGTTTTTGGGTGAAGTAAACAGCACAGATATCTATAGCATATTGCTCTATTTTTCGCAAACTACACCTGACGACGCACAAGGTTTTGGCGCTTTGGAACACCACAACGCAACAGTAGTGGTTTTGCCTGAAGCCATGGAGGGTGAAAGGCTAATTTCTACAATGGTGGATGTGGTTTCACATGAATTTTTTCACATCCTCACACCGCTTTCTGTACACTCGGAAGAAATACACTTTTTTGATTTTAACGAACCCAAAATGTCTCAACACTTATGGATGTACGAGGGTGTCACAGAATATTTTGCCAATCTGTTTCAAGTGCAAGAAGGTCTCATTACCGAGCAGGCATTTTATGACAGAATGATGGACAAATTGTACAATTCTCTTAACTACAATGATACACTCTCTTTTACTGAGATGAGTGCCCGCATCTTGGAAGACCCTTATAAAGACCACTATCCGAATGTGTACGAAAAAGGCGCCATTATCGGTATGTGTATCGATTTAATTATCAGAGATAAAAGCCAGTCGCAGAGAGGTATCCTGGATGTGATGAAAGAATTGTCTGCTCGCTATGGAGCACAAAAACCCTTTAAAGATGACGCCCTTCTTGAAGAGTTTACCGCTTTGAGCTACCCCGAGGTAGGCGATTTTTTTAACCGTTATGTGAAAGGAAACGAGCAGATTCCATACAACGAATTTTTAGATTTAGCCGGTGTCAGCTTTGTAAATAAAGAAGTACCCGGCGGGTTTTTCTTAGATGGCAACATGCCTTACATAGGCGTTTCTGAGCTAGATAATATTTCGCTTTTTTTCTTGCCAAACGCCACCCAAAATAAAGGTCTAAAAGCCATGGGCGTCGAACCCGGTGATATTCTGAAATCCGTAAACGGCGTGAGCTATAACATACAAAATGTGTACGATTTGGTGATAGCTTCCGAATCGTGGGAAGCGGGTCAGGACATTACGCTACAAGTACTTCGCAACCAAGAAGAACTTAACCTGACCAGTAAAATAGAATTGCCAATGGTGGAAATAACTGTTTTAGAAGCTGAAACGCTTGCTGTAGACGATCCAAAAATACAAATCAGAAAAGCTTGGTTGGGTTTAGATTAGTTTTTATAAATTGAATGGCCTCATACACCCTTCATGCAGTATTCTTAAAATAAAAATCCTTAATATTTTGATATTTAGGAATCTAAATTGTAATTTTGCAGACCTTTTTGCAATAGAAGAACAAAAAAGGTAAAATATAAATGTAACTAACATCTTCTGAGGAGGTTGCGCTGTTCTTCGCCAAGTCAGAATACAAATTAAAATGCAGCAAATGGCTGACGAAAATCAACAACAGCAAGTTCAGGAAGTAAATCCGGAACAATTTTTAGCCGACTTTAACTGGAAACGTTATGAAGAAGGCATTGATGAAGTACAAGATGATCAACTTCAAGAATTTGAAGCTTTGGTCGATAAAACCTTTATTTCAACAGATTCAGAAAACGTAGTTGAAGGAAAAGTGGTTCACCTCACAGAGCGTGAAGCCATTATCGACATCAACGCAAAATCTGAAGGTGTTATTTCGCTAAATGAATTCCGTTACAACCCCGATTTGAAAGTCGGAGACACCGTAGATGTATTGATTGAAACACGCGAAGACAAAACAGGACAGTTGGTATTGTCGCATCGCAAAGCGCGTATGTTGCGCTCTTGGGATCGTGTCAATGCGGCACACGATACAGGTGAAGTGGTTACTGGATTTGTAAAATGCCGTACCAAGGGTGGTATGATAGTCGATGTATTCGGTATAGAGGCATTCTTGCCGGGCTCACAAATTGATGTGAAGCCTATCCGAGATTACGACCAATACGTTGGTAAAAACATGGAATTCAAAGTCGTGAAAATCAATCACGAATTCAAAAACGTGGTGGTTTCACACAAAGCACTTATCGAAGCAGATATCGAAGAACAGAAAAAAGAAATTATCGGTCAGCTCGAAAAAGGCCAGGTTCTGGAAGGTGTTGTCAAAAACATTACTTCCTATGGTGTCTTTATCGACTTGGGCGGCGTAGATGGTTTGATACACATCACAGACTTGTCTTGGAGCCGTATCAACCATCCTACAGAAATTGTAGAACTCGATCAGAAAATAAACGTAGTTATCCTCGATTTCGACGACAACAAATCGCGTATCCAATTAGGTCTTAAGCAATTGCAACAGCATCCTTGGGAAGCACTCGACCAAAATCTCAAAGTAGGCGACAAGGTAAAAGGTAAAGTAGTGGTCATAGCCGACTATGGCGCCTTTATTGAAGTGAACGAAGGCGTGGAAGGATTGATTCACGTTTCAGAAATGTCTTGGTCCACGCATTTGCGTTCGGCTCAAGATTTTGTAAAAGTGGGCGATGAAGTAGAAGCCGTTATCCTGACACTCGACAGAGAAGAAAGAAAAATGTCTTTAGGCATCAAACAATTGACACCTGATCCTTGGACAGATATCACAGCAAAATATCCTTCAGGATCTAAACATCAGGGAATTGTTCGAAACTTTACCAACTTTGGTGTGTTTGTAGAATTGGAAGAAGGTATCGACGGTCTCATTTACATTTCTGATTTGTCTTGGACTAAAAAAATCAAGCATCCTTCCGAATTTTTAGCCATCGGTGATAAAATTGACGTAGTTGTACTTGAATTGGACGTGGAAGGACGTAAGTTGAGCCTAGGTCACAAACAAACCACAGACAATCCGTGGGACAAATACGAAAAAGAATTTGCCATTGGTACTAAACATTCGGGTACCATCGACGAATTGGTTGACAAAGGAGCTACCATTACATTTAATGAAGATATCGTAGCATTTGTACCGGCTCGTCATTTGGAAAAAGAAGACGGTAAAAAACTCAAAAAAGGCGAAGAAGCCGAGTTTGTTATCATTGAGTTTAACAAAGAATTCAAGCGCGTGGTTGCTTCACACACCGCTCTTTTCCGCGAGGAGGAAGAGAAAATTGTGAAAGCGGCAGCAGCCAAGTCTAAAGCAGCCTCTGCTTCGGAAAAAACCACTTTGGGCGACATTGTAGCCCTTGCGGACTTGAAAGAAAAAATGGACAGCAAAAAGTAACCTTTAGCTTCCTGCATAATTAAGGAACCGTCTCAATACTAAATTTGAGGCGGTTTTTTATTTCCGTACATTTTCGATAAACGCTTGTAATTTGTTTTTCTTGATGCCTACGTATTTTAAGTTGGTAATTGTATCTAACTTCAAATTGTTGCGTCAATTTCAGATTTCAGTTCTATAGCATCTTGCAAAAGTTTTTCCAATACGGCAGTAGCTGTTGCAACTACCAAAGCGACAAAAGTCGTTACTATGCAAATAGCCAGAAATCCCGCAGGATCATCCGCTTTATCGTGGGTAAATCTTATGAATACCCCGGCTGCCACTATGGAAACACCCAATGTAATCGCACAATGCTTTATGTTTCTTAAAGCCCGAGCCGCATTTGCCGTAAAAACTGTATTTTTTCTGATGTAGCTAAGTAAAATAAATACCTTGTACAAGGCTACAAAAAAAGCCAGAGAAACTACATAGCCATACAAGATGAATGGATCCAAATAAATGCTTAATACATCTAAGTTTGTAGCCCTGCCTTCAGTTAGAGGAAAATATATCAAAATTGCGAGTGCAACCAAAGCCGTAAGCAAAACGGTTGCCTGAAGAAAAATTATTGAAACTTTTAGCATGATTTTTAATCATTACTACCTGTCGAATCATCAGCTTCTCGAACAATCATTACCGAGGCTTTGGCGCCGGTACTCAATAGCCATTTGTTAGAAAATATCAAGTTGCCCTTGTCATCAATTATGTGAAATTCTGCTGTATTGGGGCCAGAATCTCCTTGATTAAGTGCCTGGAAATCAATCATGTTAAAACCAGTGATAAGGGTAATGTTAAAATCTTTAAAGTCGGAAGTAAGCCATAGGTTGTCCATAGAGGTTTGGTTGTTTTGCAACACCCTTACAATGTCACCATCAGGATACTCATGATCGCGATAAACTATGGTAACGTATTTAGATTTCGTTTTGATTTCACCCAACATTTTATTACCGCTAAAACCCTTGTATCCGTTTTCCTTTGCCCGAATTTCATTATTCATTTTTCGGGTGTACTTGTCAACATCACTATGCCATTGTTGGGTGTTGGCCATGCTGAACTTCTTTTTCTGCGGCTGAATCAGTGTAACAGTATCTTTAGGTTTTATAATATTGTTGTTGCTGTTGCCGGTCTCAAACGGACTTTTGGCTACGGGAAAGCCGGGTAGGTCAGATTTTTTGTTGGTATTTTCAAATTGCGCAAATGCTTGGGCTATACCCAGAAAAAACAAAAGGCCTATAAATGTGTATGCTTTCATTTTGAACATTCTGCCTCAAAAATAATCAATTCTCGTGCCTAACTTATAAATAATTTGTTAAACTGTAACTTTTTCTCACTTCAGCATATTTAATCTAAAATATTGTTAAGACTTTAAGAAGTTTTTAAGGAATGGTTATATTTGAAACATAACTTTAATTCACAAAGAAAAATGAAAACCTTCCAAAAAGTCTTTTTTAGCCTTATTTTACTGATGTATGCCTCTTTGGTTTTTGCCCAACAAGAAGTTGTGGACAAGATCATTAAAGAAGGTTCCGAAAATTCTCAACTAGAAAACCTAGCACATGAACTGATGGACTTTATAGGGCCGCGTTTGGTAGGTACACCCGAAATGAAACAGGCTCATGATTGGGCTGTAAACAAATACAAAGCCTGGGGCATTGCAGCCCGAAACGAACAGTGGGGCGAGTGGCGCGGTTGGCAACGTGGCATCACCCATATTGATATGATTTATCCTAGAGTTAAGTCTCTCGAAGGAACACAATTGGCTTGGAATCCGGGTACAACTGCCAAAGGTGTCACCGCTGAAGTGGTTGTTATGCCCACTTTTGGCAGCAAAGCAGATTTTGATAAGTGGCTGCCTACCGTCAAAGGAAAAATAGTTTTGGTATCTATGCCCGAACCCACAGGACGACCCGATGAGAATTGGAAAGAATTTGCAACGCCCGAATCTTTTGAAAAAATGAAAAAAGACCGTGAAGCACTTCAAGACGCATGGTCGCAAAATATACGCCTCACAGGTTTCAACGGCCGCACACTCCCGCCTGCGCTCGAAGAAGCCGGTGCGGTAGGAATCGTTCAATCCTATTGGTCCAAAGGTTTTGGAGTCAATAAAATTTTTAGTGCGCGTACCAAAAAAATCCCGACTGTAGATATGTCTTTAGAAGACTACGGCATGTTGTATAGGCTGGCAGAAAACGGTCATAAACCACAAATCAAAATTGTAGCTGAATCTAAAGAGTTGGGTATTGTACCGACTTTTAACACCATCGCAGAAATAAAAGGTACTGAAAAACCGGACGAGTACATCATTTTATCTGCCCATTTTGACTCGTGGGATGGCGGTACAGGTGCAACAGACAACGGCACAGGAACCATCACCATGATGGAGGCTTTGCGTATTCTGAAGGCCGTTTATCCAAATCCAAAACGCACCATCCTTGTTGGACACTGGGGAAGCGAAGAACAAGGTTTAAACGGTTCGCGATCTTTTGTGGAAGACCATCCTGAAATTGTGGCCAAAGTGCAAGCCGTATTTAACCAAGACAACGGAACGGGTAGGGTAGTGAGTCTTTCTGGTCAAGGCTTTTTACACGCCTATGATTTTCTCGGACGTTGGCTGGTTCCGGTTCCGGAGGACATTAAAAAACACATAGAAACCAGCTTTCCCGGTGTTCCCGGCGGCGGCGGGTCTGATTATGCTTCATTTGTAGCAGCCGGTGCACCGGCATTTTCACTGAGCTCTTTGAGTTGGGATTATTGGAACTATACCTGGCATACAAATCGGGATACTTACGACAAAATCGTTTTTGACGATGTTCGTAACAATGCCATCCTCACAGCCATCCTTGCCTACATGGCTAGCGAAGAACCCGAATTGGTTTCAAGAGATAAAAGTGTACTTCCTTTAAATCCTAGAACAGGTCAACAAATGGAATGGCCATCACCGCGAAACCCTACGCGTAAAGGAGGTTTGGACTAATTTTTTTCCTTATTGCAAAAAATTTAAGCATTAAGTCGTTTTTTAACGATTTAATGCTTTTGTTTTATACAAACCCGGTTTTAGCCTACCGCAATCATTTTGGAGTTAGGGAAAGTTACTAAAAGTTTTGTAAATCGTATTACAGAAATTTATTCCCTACTTAAAACCAAAATTCAAACAAAAGTCAGGATTTATTTTTCTCAACCAATTCCAGTTGATCTAGTTTTACTTTGGTGGTAAATGCACCGTAATTGACTGTTGCCATATTTTTTTCGATGCGGTCAATACTGCCCACAGCCTTGCCTGATGGAAGCCGAACGCGATCGCCCACTTTTGTGGGTATCGTGGGCATCTCCTTTTCAGTCTTTTGTTTTTTTTCTTTTTCTTTCTTTTTGCGCGCCCTTATCTTTTCTATTTCAGGCGCTATTTCAGCAATTACTTCTGCATCTGTTGGCTTTTTTAATGCCTGTTTTTTTTCTGTCACAGTCAATTTGGGCGCGGGTTTAGTCGGTTCTTTTTTGGCATTTTCTACTTCTACTATTTTTAACAATGCACCCAAAAGCTGTTTCTTATTTTTATTTTTTGCGTAATCATCAGATAATTCCTTGAGTTTATTCCCTAAATAAATGGCTTTTTGGTTGTTGTCATAGAGTACTTGATAACGCTCCAATTTTTCCCGAATACGCCGGTTGACTTCTAGGTTTTCTTGCGCCAAATCATGTTGCATCTTCGATGCTTCTTCCAGTTTTTCCTTCTCTGCGGCATACCGGCTGCGTTCCTTTTGCAAGTTGACAATAGACTTGTCAAAGCGAACTTTTCCGCGTTCTACTTTTTTCTTTGCCCGATTGATAAGACTAAAAGGAATCCCGTTTTTCTGAGCTACTTCAAAAGTATATGAACTGCCGGCCTCTCCCATTTGGAGTTTAAAAATAGGTTCTAAACTTTGGTGGTCAAAAAGCATATTGGCATTGGTCATATGCGGCATTTCGTTGGCCAACAATTTAAGGTTGGCGTAATGTGTCGTAATGATGCCGTAAGCTTTCCGGTGATAGAATTCTTCCAAAAAAGTTTCGGCAAGCGCACCGCCGAGTTCAGGGTCTGTGCCGCTGCCAAATTCGTCAATCAAAAAAAGCGTATCTGCCTGGCATCTTCTCAAAAATCGACGCATATTTTTTAGCCGATAACTGTAGGTGCTCAAGTGATTCTCAATAGATTGATTGTCTCCGATATCGGTGAGAATTTCTCGAAACAAACAAGTAGTAGATTGTGGATGTACCGGAATCAGCATCCCGCTTTGCAGCATCATTTGCAATAAGCCAAGTGTTTTGAGTGTGATGCTTTTGCCTCCCGCATTTGGGCCGGAAATAACGAGTATTCTCTTGTCCGAATCGAGTTCAAAAGTCTGTGGATACGTTACGGCTTTTTTCTCCAGATTACTGAGGTAGAGCAATGGATGAAAGGCATCTATTAAACGCACACGCATTTCTCTGTTAATTTCAGGAAGCACAGACCGTGTTTTTTGCGCATAGCGTGCTTTGGCATAAATAACATCAACTTCTGTGAGAAATGTTTGAATTTCCTCAAGAAAATCGGCATAAGGGCGCAATTGATGCGTCAGAGCCGTCAGTATTTTCCTGACTTCTTCAGATTCTTCAAATATAAGATTGTTGAGTTCGTTGGTGTAAGCAAAGGTCGCTTCGGGTTCCATAAAAATAATACTTCCGGTCTTTGAAGTACCCAAAATACGGCCTTTTACTTGTTTTTTATTCATGGCTTGTACAGCCAAAACACGACGGCTCTCTACCACAGACTCTCGAATGTCATCGAGCCATCCGGAAGCGGCACATTTGCTCAATGCAGCATTAAAACTTTGATTAATTTGACCCAAAACTACGTTTTTGCGCTTTCTGATTTGAGTGAGATTTTCAGAGGCGCTGTCTTTTACTTCACCAAATTTGTCAATGACCTTTTCTACGTTTGCAATAATTTCTTTGTTGTAATATTCAGGCTTAGCCAGTTGATACATGGCTTTATAAAACGTTTGGTAATCGCTAAAAAACTTGACCAAATCATTGGTAGTTTTGCATAGGGAGGCAATCTTTTGAAAAGCTTTTATTTCCAGCGTAAAGTTTTCAATTTGAAGGCGTTTAAGCTCTGTAGTGATGTTTTCAAATTCGTGTGAAGGTATGCGGTTATCACCTGTAAAAGAAGCCGTAAACTCTACCGTTTGTTGAAGCGTTTCACGGAGTAATGTTTCGTCATAGATAGGTTGTAATTGTGCGACACGATTTTGCCCCAAATCTGTTTTACACAGTTTTTGAACTTGAATGAGCAATACATCAAATTCTAAATCTTCTCGGGTTTTATTCGTGGGCTGATGCATAAAAATTTATCCGTAAATTCGCTGCAAAAATACACAATTTTGGAGGTAGCCATCCACCCTTCTTGGAAAGCTTTATTACAAGACACATTTAACCGAGACTATTTTCAGGCTTTGCGCCGTTTTGTCAAAGATGAATACAAGCAGCACACTTGTTATCCGAATGGAAGCGAAATCTTCGCCGCTTTTGATTTGTGTCCCTTTGAACAAACCCGCGTCGTGATTTTAGGACAAGATCCTTACCACGGTCCCGGACAGGCTCACGGTTTGTGTTTCTCGGTACGTGAGGGCACACCAAAACCGCCGTCTCTTCAAAATATTTTCACAGAACTCGAGAAGAGTTTGTCTATAGAAGTGCCATCATCCGGCGATTTGACGCGATGGGCTCAACAAGGTGTTTTGTTGCTCAATGCAACTTTAACGGTCAGAGCTGCTGCTGCCGGATCGCATCAAAACAAAGGATGGGAAATTTTTACGGACGAAGTGATTCGTCTGATTTCCGATAAGAAAAAAAATGTTGTTTTTATGCTTTGGGGTTCCTATGCCAAAAAAAAGGGTGCATATATTGACCGAAGCAAACACTTGGTGCTCACTTGTGGTCATCCGTCACCACTGAGCGCCAATAGAGGTTATTGGTTTGGCAACAACCACTTTGCCCTGGCAAATGACTATCTCGAAAAAAATGGTTTACAAAACATAAAATGGTAGTATGCTGACAAAAAGGATTATACCTTGTTTAGATATAAAAAATGGCCGCACGGTAAAAGGTGTCAATTTTCTCGATTTGAGAGATGCGGGCGACCCGGTCGAATTGGCTTCTTTCTATGCTGAAAATGGGGCAGACGAGTTGGTTTTTCTCGATATCTCTGCCACAGAAGAACGCAGAAAAACACTAGTTGACTTGGTGCTGCGTGTGGCCGAAAAAGTCAATATACCTTTTACGGTTGGCGGTGGGATTGCATCGGTAGATGATGTGGATTTACTCCTAAAATCGGGTGCAGATAAAGTTTCCATCAACTCATCAGCTGTAAAAAATCCGGATTTGATCAATGCCCTGGCAGCCAAATTTGGTAGCCAATGTGTGGTGGTTGCCATCGACGCCAAAAAAATAAACGGCCATTGGAAGGTACATTTGGTAGGTGGAAAAGTTCCTACTGAAATAGATTTGTTTGCCTGGGCAAAAGAAGTGGAAACACGCGGCGCAGGTGAAATTCTGTTTACATCCATGGACCACGACGGTACGAAGGCCGGATTTGCAAATCGGGCGCTGGCGAAGTTGTCTGAAACCGTCAATATTCCTGTGATTGCCTCCGGTGGTGCCGGAAATCCCAAACATTTTTTTGATACGTTTACGCTAGGGAAGGCAGATGCAGCCTTGGCGGCCAGTGTTTTTCATTTTAAAGAAATTGAAATTCCAACGCTTAAAAAGTATCTGTCAGAAAATGGTATTTGGATGCGTCAATAAAGCTTTATTTTCAGATAAACTCAAAGAAACCAATCTATAAATCAAAGTGACACAGCTGTTTTTCATTGAATTTTAGCATATTTTTATGAAAAATCGTCGTTTTTTGACAATCTTTTTAAATGTTGAGGTTTTGTAGTTAACAAACCGATTACTACCTTTCCACAGGGAAAAACGAAATAATATACGCTATGTGTCCAACGGATAACCTGCCTATGGCAGAAGGAGAACCAGAAAATATCAAAAAAACAGAACCGACTGCCAACGAAACGGAAGAAGTGGTAAGCGATGGCGCTGCGCCAACTTCTGAAAAAGATTCAGACTCGCAGCATGTTACTGAAAATCAGTCCGATCAGCACATGCACGAAGTGGAATCGGAAAACGCTACAGATGCCGAAGACCACGACAACCACCGCCGGCATTTTCTGCCGATGGAGGATTATCACAATATGTCGTTAGAGAAATTAGTGGATGTACTCGAAAAGCTTTTGAAGAATGAGCGTGTGCAAGTGATTCGCGATCATGTGGAAAGCATTAAGTCTGAATTCAATAGCCAATATGAAGCGCTGATAGAGGAGAAAAAAGAAGCTTTTATAGAAGAGGGCGGCAACGAATTGGACTTCGATTACAGCCTCCCGATTCGTCAACATTTTCAAAATCTATACAAAGAATACAAAGAAAAGCGCAACCATTATTACAAAGAGCTGGAACAAGCCTTGCAAACCAATTTGCAAACAAGGCTCGAGATTATTGAAGAAGTTAAATCGTTACTCAATCTAGAAGAAAATATTCAAACGACCTATAAGCATTTTCGCGAACTGCAAGAGCGCTGGAAGCAAGCGGGACCTGTGCCGAGGGCAAATTATAATGACGTTTGGCGCACTTACCATCACCATGTAGAAATTTTCTACGACTTTATGGATTTGAACAAGGATTTGCGCGATTTGGATTTCAAGCACAATTTGGAAGAAAAATTAAAAATTTTGGAACGCGCAGAAGCGCTTAAATCTGAAAATGACGTCCCAAAAATGTTTAGGGAGTTGCAACTGATACACAAAATTTGGAAAGAAGACTTAGGACCTGTAGCCAAAGAGCATCGAGAAGAAATTTGGGACAAATTTAGTGCCATCACAAAAGAATTGCACCAAAAAAGGCAAGATTTCATCAAAAACCAAGATGCGATTTATCAAGCCAATTTGGAGGTAAAAAACGAATTGATAAGTTCGTTGGAAGCCTTGAGCGAACCTACCGATAAGCATTCCGAATGGCAGCGTCGCATTGTAGAAGTAGAAAAATTGAGGGCGTCTTTCTTTAAAGCCGGACGGGTGCCGCAAGCGAGCAATGAAATCACTTGGAAACGCTTTAAAAAAGCCCTCCGAAATTTCAACCACAACAAAAACGAATTTTACAAAAATCTCAAAAAAGACCAACAAGACAACCTGAATAAGAAAATGGCATTGTTGGAGAAAGCCAGATCTTTTAAAGACTCGGAAGATTGGGATACCGTTACACCCATAATGAAGCAGATTCAGGCAGAATGGAAAGAAATCGGCCATGTGCCTCGCAAGTTTTCAGATAAGATATGGCATGATTTTAAAGAAGCCTGTAACCACTATTTTAACCGATTGCATGCTAATAAAAACAAAGGCAGTCAAAAAGACCAAGAGGTAATCGGACAAAAGAAGCAACTTATTGAGGCTTTGTCGCAAATTGATTTTGAAAAATTAAAAGACAAAACAGCTGTTGTTGAAGAATTAAAAGAAATTCTGGACAAATGGCATAATTTGCCTCGCACGGATGTTGACCAGCGCTCCGTCAATGGGAAATTTTACAGAAATTTTGAAAACGCAAGTAAAAAAGCCGGGCTTTCAAAAGAAGAGGTAGATATGCTTCGCTTCAATAACCGCATCGAACACCTATCCGAAAAAGACGACGACGCTTTGTACAGAGAGCGGGTTTATCTCCGCAAAAGGATAGAAGAGATCAAAGACGAAATACGCCAGTTGGAAAACAACATACAATTTTTTAATGTGTCTGATCCAAACAACCCGCTTTTCAGGGATGTTCAAAAAAACATTGAAAACCTCAAGCACGAATTTGAAATCTTGAAGGAGAAGTTGAAGGCTGTCAGGGAAATTAATCAGTGATAAGAAATTCTTGCATTAGGCATTTCTGCGACGACAGTAAAAGTTTAAAACACAAGATTTAAACTTGTATTTTGCAATTGGAATTCACAAAGAGCCATGTTTTTGACTGCCTGTATTCCTAATTCGGCGCATCATTTTGCCTGACAATTTCATCCAAAACATCCAAAATAATACGGCAGCCTATTTCTATTTCCTCTGTCGAAATGGTCAGCGGCGGCGTGATGCGCACTGCTTTTTTTTCATACAACAACCAAAAGAGAATGAGCCCCCTGTTTTGAGCTTTCAATACCAATTGATTGGCGATTTCGGGGGTTTCCATCATCAGCGCCAGCATCAGGCCTTTACCGCGGATATCTTTAATAAGCGGGTGCTTGAGTTGGCTTTTGAACAATGCTTCTTTGGCTAAAGTGTCGACCATCAATGTGGTTTCTGTGAGTTCTTGCAGGGTTGCCAAACAAGCTGCCGCAACTACGGGATGTCCGCCAAAAGTGGTAATATGTCCGAGTTTGGGTGCATCTGCCAACAAATCCATCAAAGAATCAGATGCTGTAAAAGCACCGACAGGCATACCGCCGCCCATGCCTTTGCCCATGACCAAAATATCCGGCACTATATCAAAATGTTCAAAACCAAAAAGTTTTCCGGTACGGCCAAAACCGGGTTGAATTTCATCTAAAATGAGAAGCGCGCCCATCTCAGTACATTTTTGCCGCAGTTGTTTCATATAGTTACTGTCGGGCACGATAAAACCGGCACCGCCTTGTATGGTTTCGGCGATCACACAAGACGTTTCCCTGTCTATGTATTGTAAATCTGAAATTTCATTAAAACGGATAAAATGTACATCGGGAATCAGCGGACGAAAAGCGGCCTTGCGTTCTTCAAACCCCATGACGCTCATAGCACCTTGTGTGTTGCCGTGATAGGCGTGATGAAAAGCGATGGTTTTGGAGCGACCTGTGGCGCGTTTACCAAGTTTAAGCGCACCTTCAATGGCTTCCGTTCCGGAATTGGTCAGGTAGGTTTTGGAGAGCGTAGCGGGCAATTTTTCAGCCAGCAGTTTGCAGAATGCCACGGCCGGACTTTGGGCGTATTCGCCGTAAACCATCACGTGTAAATAGCTGTCTAACTGTGTTTTTATGGCTGCTACCACGCGTGGATGACAATGCCCCAAGCTACAAGCAGAAACGCCCGCAACAAAATCTAAATACGCTTTGCCGGCTGTGTCGTAAATATAACTTCCACGGGCATGTGAAACTTCCATCCCCAAAGGATGCGGCGTAGTTTGCGCCTGATATGTTAGAAAATCGGACATAGCATGCTACTTGTTTTGCCCCTCCGGTGCTTCTTTTTCAGCCGATGGCAGGTTGGGTTTAAGTCCGTCACCCATATCTTTTTTGTCGGCTTCTTGTTTTAAACGTTTGAGCTCTTCAATAGGATCGGTTTCAATAACGGGTAGGGGAAGACCTCTGATTTTGGTGAGTTTTATCGGTTTATCACCTTTAAAAATGTCGTCTTTGGTGCGAATAACCTCTTCACCACGCCAGTTAAACCCTCTGAGTTTGCGCACGTTTTGGGGCAAATCTTCATCAGTGTAAACGATGCCATCTACCTGGGTGTAGAAAGTGATTTCGTCTATCTGGCTTTCAGACATAAACATGGAAATCTTGCTGCAATATCCTTTGTCTATTCCGATTAGTTCTTTTTTGTCATTTCTTGTAAAATAGACATATTCTGTGTTTTTAATGAGTTCTGTAAAGTACAAATCGTTGTCTCTAAACAGTCCATGCAACCGTAATCCTTTTACCTGGTTGTAATTATCAAGCGAATCGTGTTCAATCAAAAAAGCATTGTTAAATACTTTGAGCGAATCTAATTCTTCTGTTTCCGTGTTGGAAGTGATGATGATGGTGTCGCCGGTCATTTGTGTGCGTCCGGTCCAAATGACAGGTTTTCGTATCATTTTGGTGATGCCGGTTTGTTGGTTTGAATGAATGGAATCTGCCTTGCCACTCATGTCTTTTTTGTAGAAGCGTGCGTTGCGATAGGCTTTCATGATACGCGCATCCGGTTTGCCGGTCACCAAAATGGTGTCTGAATGGATGTAGGCTGAGTCCAAGGTTTTTTTGTCGTAGGTGATGGCTACGGCGCGTTTGGTGATAAAAACGGAATCTTTAGCTTTGAACACTTCACCGTAATGGCCTTTGATTACAGTGCTGTTAAGTGTGTCGGTTATTTTGATATTATTGGTCGCAGATGCAAATTCACGTTCTTTGTCATAGAAAAGGCTGTCTCCTTCAATGAGTCGGTTTTCGTATTGTATTTTAGAGTTTTTAACGAAATAAGAACGGGTACCTCGGGTTTCGTAGAATCCGCGTTCGGAATAAATTTTGTTTGCTTCACTCGTGATGGTTGTAGGACCGTACATATAAGCGAAACCGGAATCTGTATAAAAATCGAGATGTTGGGTGTTGATGACATAATCCGGATTGACGAGTTTGACATTGGTGAGAAACTGAAACATTTTGTTTTCGGCAAAATAGGTGCCCCGCTTGCTCGTCAGTACGTTGATGCTGTCTCGAAGTGTGCCGCCCGAATTGTAATACGCCCGTTGTTTAACGCGGTCAAAATAGAGTGTATCAGTCGTCAGTGTCATTTTTGGGTCTGTCATGCGCACGTTTTGATAGGCAATTGCTGTTTTGGTGTCGCCGTAATACTCGAGATATTGCGAGTAAAGTTTTAAGGTGTCGCCTTGATTGAGCCTGACATTGCCATAGGCGCGAATCAGGTTTCGGCGCGGGTAATGATAGGCTTGATCGCAATACAGCTTTACGTTTTCGTGCGTGGCCTGTACATTGCCGATGGCAACCACCACACCCGGATGTTCCAGCTCGTTTTTGTCAAAGTTGTCGGCATTGTTGATAATAATTTTCTTGACTTCTTGGGCGGGTAACCAAAGGAAGCCAATCAGGAATATAGTTGTTATTGTTAAATAGATGGTTTTCAACTGATGCCTTTTTTTGCAAAAATAGGCAAATACCCAAAGATGCTGCTAAAAGTTAAGAAATGTTTTCAGTTTTGAAGTTCAATCCTCTATCTCTCATTATCATTTCAAAAAAATTTTATACTTGCGTAAGAAATAATTTATAATTTACTTTGCAATTCAAAGTACTTTTAAAATGAAAAAGAATTATTCAGAAGATTTAAGAGAAATCAGGGACATCATGCAGCGCAGTTCCAGGTTTATCTCACTCAGCGGGCTTTCTGGTGTTTCTACAGGGATTATCGCATTAATAGGTGCGTTTTTGGCCTATCAAATTGTTTTTAAGGATGCGGACTTTTTGGTGTACAACCAAGTACAACTTTCTCGCGAAAGTTTGGTGAACTTGTTGTTAATTGCTTCGGGAACACTGATTGTGTCTATTGGAAACGCCATTTTTTTTACCAAAATAAAAACCCAACCGCATGAGCAGAATGCATGGGATGTCGCATCTAAAAAGTTGCTCGTCAATTTGTTGATTCCGTTAGCCAGTGGTGGCATTCTCTGTTTGCTGTTTTTATGGAAAGGCTTTGTGGGTGTGTTGCCGTCATTGACCTTAATTTTTTATGGGCTTGCACTCGTCAATGGTAGTAAATATACCTTTTCTGAAATCAGGAGTTTGGGCGTCATTCAAATTATTCTAGGTCTTTTGGCCTTTGCCTTTTTGCCCTATAGTCTTCATTTGTGGGCACTTGGCTTTGGAATTGTTCAAATTTTGTACGGTTTGGTGATTCAAAGAAAATATAAATCGTGAAGGAAGTTCTTAAAAATTTGGATAAGGCATTTGAAAACAGAATCCGACTCGGTATTATGTCTGCGTTGATGGTTAACGAGGAGGTGGACTTTAACGAACTAAAAACACTTTTAGGCGTCACAGACGGCAATTTGGCCAGCCATCTAAAAAACTTGGAAAAAAGCGGTTATATCACCTATAAAAAATCTTTTTTAGATCGCAAACCCAATACCAACTATACAGCAACCAAAAAAGGTAAAGCATCTTTTGTCAAACACATAAATGCATTGGAACAATTGCTACACTAAACACACAGATAAATGAAGAAAAAAAATAATCTTAAAATTCAGGCAGGCTTTGCTATGCTGGTTT
Source organism: Flavobacteriaceae bacterium (assembly GCA_032251335.1). GTDB lineage: Bacteria > Bacteroidota > Bacteroidia > Flavobacteriales > Flavobacteriaceae > UM-FILTER-40-17. Next base: position 174,985 of record JAVVDW010000001.1, read on the forward strand.
TGTCTTTGGGAATTTCTCTGCTCGTGAATATGATTTCAATTGAAGACGAGCCCGGTGCTCTTCCTCTTATTTTAATTATTGTAGGTGTAGTTTGGTTGGTGAAAATTCGGTTTAGCATCGGTCAAAAGCGTTCTTGATTCCATAATAAATAAACATTTTAAACTCATTAACTTTCTATAAAACAATACATTATGAAAAACACAAGAATCCTTCTCATTTTGGCAATAGTGGCTTCCATATTGCTGATTCCCTTGGTCGCCATGCAGTTTACTTCTGAGGTAAATTGGACTGTTTTTGATTTTATCGTCATGGGTTTGTTGCTTACTACAGCAGGCCTGTCAATAGATTTTGCTTGGAGAAAACTCAAAGCCTTTAAATACAGGTGGATGGTTTGCGGTATTATATTATTTGTGTTTTTTCTAATCTATGCCGAACTGGCGGTAGGTATTTTTGGTACCCCTTTTGCGGGGTCTTGAGGTATAAAAAACTTGATTTCCATAAGTTTAATCGACTTACTCAAAAAAGTTTCCAAAGAAAAAATCTCAAAAATATTGATGTTTATTTTTTTTAAGGGTCTTTTAATATTTTGTAGATCTTAGCGGATACATGTAAATGTATCATTATTGCATTTTTTTTATTAAACTTGTGATTCGTAAATAGTTCGGTAACAAGATTTTTTATATGAATAGTACTGAAAGAGAAAAACATAACAAAAATATTGACTTGATTAATTTTGCATTATTAATTTTGATGTTGATACCATTTTTTTTGCGAGTAAATTCGTTGAAAATTCATTTCAAACATATGAACTTTTGACCCAACAAATTAAAAATTTTGATGAATTAAAATTACTTTATTTTGATTTGAAAAACTCTAAAATCTATTCAAGCATTCAGATTGAACAAAATGTAGATACGTTGAAATTAAACAGATTAAGACAAATAGAATACAATCAACAATTTATTAAAATTAAGCATGATTCAATTTCTACTGGTAATGATTTGATTAAGATGATTTTAAGTTTTATCATCGCATTGCCATTAGTTAAAATTTTGAATAAAAGTAAAAATCAACTGAAGAGAAGTGTTTCGGGCAGTAGCGATGTAAATTACAAAGACAAATAACTTAATTTAAAGTCCCAACCGAATAAAAAGAGACTGAGTAACACGTTAATTCTTAATTGTTTTTTTTGACATTTGTCAAGTTCTGAAGCAAAATCTTAATAGAACAATAAATGGACAAAGCGACACAAACAATGATTGAAAACCTGCACAAAAATACAGGTAGAACCTTGCAACAATGGATTGAAATTGTAAAGAATCAAAAGCTAGACAAACACGGAGAAATCATTAAGTTTTTAAAAACCGAACACCAGTTTACGTACGGTTTTGCGAATTTGGTGGCACATAAAACAAAAGAGACTGATGCGGGGTCAGCTAACAATCATGAAGACTTAATAATAAGACAATACCATGGGGAAGAACATTTGAAGAAAATATACGAAAGACTAGTTTCTGAAATTCAAACTTTTGGCAATGACATTGAAATTTCAACCAAAAAAACCTATGTGAGCTTGAGGCGTAAAAAACAGTTTGCCACGCTCAACCCTGCAACTAAAAACAGATTTGAAATTGGAATTAATTTAAAAGGACAAGTACCAAAAGGAAAGTTAGAACCTGAAAAACCAAACGCAATGTGTTCACATAAAATCAATCTTTCAGACATAAACGACATAGATAAAGAAATTATTGAATGGTTAAAAATCGCTTACGAAAACGCTAAATAACAAAACCATAAAACTACCCTATGAAAATTGAACACATAGGGGCATTATTATTTAGGGCGTTCCATGCTTGTGTGCTGAGCTTGTCGAAGAATGACAGATAAAAACAAATAAATATAAACAGATGAAAAATTTAAAAATCGAAATCAAATGGGCCATCATCTTTTCTGTAGTAGGCCTACTGTGGATGCTCTTAGAGAAACTGGTAGGCTTACACAGCATCTATATTGACAAGCATCAATATCTTACCAATATCTTCGCCATTCCCGCAATTGTCTTTATGGTACTGGCACTAAAAGACAAAAAGAAAAACTTCTATGTGGGGCGAATGAACTACAAGCAAGGCTTGGTTTCGGGCATATTTCTCTCCGTATTTATTGCATTGTTGAGTCCTTTGACGCAGTGGATAACTTCCACTATTATTACACCCGAGTACTTCCCAAATGTGATTGCTTATTCAGTTGAAACAGGATATCACAAATCCTTGGAAGAGGCACATGCTTATTTTAACCTAAAGAATTATATGATTCAAGGCTTTTTTGGGGCACTTATCATGGGCATAATCACCACTGCGATTGCTGTGATTTTTATTAGAACAAAAGATAAAAAATAGAAAAATAACGGTCTATAAATTCCCTCCAAAAACGCTCAAATGCTTGGTGGCGCTGATAAGGATATAAAAAATAATGGCAAAACAAGGCAATCTGACAAAAAATAAGCCTCAATAAGGCTTAGATTTTAAAACGTACTGCTTGTATTCTTTTTTAAGTTGTTGCGTGTAATCCTTAGCTATATTGATAAACAGGCTATTGGGCAACAAGGCATTGTTAAAATCCGCATCGTATATTCTGATTGCAATAAACTCAAAAGTATCCGTTAAAGTAAAATCTTCGGAAATGTCATTTTCTTTGTCACTCACAACTTTAGTGGAACTTTGAGAATCTTCCTCATCATTGTGAAGCAGAATAGGTCAAAGGTTTATGTAAACATCTTCGTCCTGAAACCGGTCGTATATCATAAAAAAGGAACGCCTTCTATCTCAATTGGAATATATCCTTTGGTTTGATGTTTGTGGAGTTGGTATTTTTCTCTTAAAAAAGTGTCGAATTTATCGGGTCGTTGATAATCTTTAAAAATAAAAGCTTGGTCTTTTTGACCGTCTTTGCTTTTGTGGCCTCCCGCAACTTTGCCGTAGGAATCAGAAGTAGCCGTTCGTTTGACGGGAATACAGCCGCTTATAAATAAAGTTGTCAAAAGGTAAATCAATCGAAGTTTCATCCTCGTAAAATTTAAAGTCTAAGTGAATTAAGTGATTTCATAGCTCACACAGTGTAAATTTACCAAAAAGTAAAACAAGTCGTTGGAGTAAATCCAAATTTTATTTATCCATCAATTAAAGATAAATCCCAGCAAATAAACGTTGAAAAAAAATTAAAATGTCATAAATATGACTTTGTGTGAGTTTATACAGACAAGTATTTTATTTTTGTAAGAAAATTACGTTAATTAAATAAAAACGCATGGTGTTACTCGACGGAAAAAAAATATCGGAAGAAATCAAGGAAGAAATCACAGTAACCGTCAATCGGATGAAAGACAAAGGCGAAAAAGTACCACATTTGGCCGCTATTTTGGTGGGTAATGATGGTGCCAGCCTCACCTATGTGGGCAGCAAGGTAAAGTCCTGTGAGCGCGTAGGTTTCCTGTCCACTTTGATCAAATTGCCCAGCACCACCAGCGAAACCGAACTGCTCAAAAAAATTGACGAACTCAACCATGACGACAATATCGACGGGTTTATCGTGCAACTACCTTTGCCGGAACAAATTGATACCCAAAAAGTGATTATGGCCATAGATCCCGATAAGGATGTCGATGGTTTCCACCCAATGAATTTCGGAAAAATGGCACTCGATATGACCACCTTTATCCCGGCTACGCCCTTCGGAATTCTAGAACTGCTCGAAAGATATAACGTGGAAACCAAAGGAAAACACACCGTTGTGATTGGCAGAAGCCACATCGTAGGTCGCCCCATGAGCATTTTGATGGGCAGAAAAGGCTTTCCCGGAAACTCCACCGTGACCCTCACGCACAGCCACACCAAAAACATAGCACAGATCACCACACAAGCTGATATCATCATCACGGCCTTGGGCGTGCCGAATTACCTGAAAGCCGAAATGGTGAAAGACGATGCGGTAGTCATCGATGTAGGCATCACCCGCGTAGCTGACGAAAATTCACCCAAAGGCTATCGCATCACCGGCGATGTCGATTTTGAAAACGTCAGCAAAAAAGCGAGTTATATCACGCCTGTACCCGGTGGTGTTGGCCCTATGACAATTGCCATGTTACTCAAAAACACGATTTTGGCGCGGGAACGAAAGTTGCTGAAGCATAATCTTTAACACAACATATAGCTTTTTTCAAAAGTTGCAGTTAGTTCCACTTTTAAGATAAATCAACCTCTTTCTACAATTTATGGCAAGTCACAAACGCTGATGCTTGGGCTTCTTTATTTGACAATTTTTGTTTGCCTCCGTAAAAAATCTTTCCGAGAGAAGTGTTTTGACATTTTTTTTAATATTTTTGAATAGATTAAAAATCTACAAATCAAATAACTATGGCACTCAACAGACGTGAATGGCTCAGGCAAACTTCACTTACCGGCGGCTTGGCCTTGGTATCCGGTCTCGGATTTGTACAAACCCTTTCGGCTGCGGAAAAGAAAAAATTCAGACCTAGGCCGTTCGAAAATCCCATCCGGTTAAGTTCGAACGAAAATCCTTACGGCCCTTCAGAAAAAGTACGCCAAGCCATTGTAGATCACTTTGATATCGCTTGCCGATATCCATATCAGTACGGCGATGAACTTGTCAGCTTATTGGCTCAGAAAGAAGGCGTCACACCCGATCATATCGTCCTTACAGGCGGTTCTACAGAAGCCCTTCGCATAACCGGGCTTACCTTTGCTGCCAACGGAGGCGAAATCATAGCCGGTCAACCTACTTTTTTGGCCATGATGGATTTTGCCGAAAAATGGGGCGCAAGCATCAATTGGGTGCCGGTAAACGAAAAACTTGAATACGATTTGCAAGAAATTGAAAAAAGAGTTTCGGACAAAACAAAACTCGTTTTCCTTTGCAATCCAAATAACCCGACCGGCACCGTCGTTCCCAAGAATGATTTGGTGGACTTTTGCCGTTCCGTATCGTCCAAAACTATTGTTTTCAGCGATGAAGCCTATTACGATTTTATTGATGACCCTGATTATCCGTCCATGATTTCTATGGTGAAAGAAGATAAGAATGTGATCGTATCTCGCACTTTTTCAAAAGTTTACGGACTTGCCGGTCTCCGCATTGGTTACCTTATTGCCAAACCGGAAATCGCTTTAAAAATAAAAGCAAATATTGTGGCTTTTACCAATGTTGCAGCGATTGTTGCTGCGCGCACTGCCATGGAAGATACCGAATTTTACAATTTCAGTTTGCAACAAATAAAAGGAGGTAAGCAACTCATTTATAATTATTTAGACGGACTTAACCTCCCGTATGTTCCTTCGCAAACCAATTTTGTGTTTTTTAAATCCGGAAAAGACATCAACTGGCTCAACCAACAATTCAAGGCACAAGGCATGCTTGTGGGGCGGCCATTTCCGCCTTATACGGATTGGTGTCGCGTCAGTATTGGCACACCCGAAGAAGTTCGTTTGTTTAACCAAAAGTTAACCCAAATTCTAAACGCATAGACCTACTACACAAGAGAAACCATTTTGTACCAAACAAAGCGGATTTTTTTGTTGAATACGCACTTCTCAAAACCTTTGTTTCGTATCTTTGTGTAGATATGAAATACCCTGAAATTCCTTTAGCACAAGCCATCACATCGGCTTGTGAATTTTACAAGATATCTCAAATTGTCATCTCTCCGGGTTCTCGGAACGCACCGTTGACACTTGGATTTACGAACAACCCATGTTTTGAAAACTTCAGCATAGTAGATGAAAGAGCTGCCGCTTTTTTTGCCTTAGGCATGGCACAACAAACCGGCAAGCCCGTAGCTTTGGTTTGCACCTCTGGTTCGGCTTTGCTCAATTACTATCCGGCCATTTCAGAAGCTTATTACAGTAGAATACCACTGTTAATTCTATCTGCGGATAGACCTAAACATTTTATAGATATTGGTGACGGACAGACCATCAGGCAGGAGAACGTGTTTGCCAATCACATAGGTTACTCAGCAAACTTGACCGGAATTGAAAGTCAATTTTCCTCAGACAAAGAGCAAATAGAAAATGCTATAAAAACTTGTTTTACAGAAAGTTTACCTGTTCATGTTAACATTCCACTTGAAGAACCACTCTACAACTTGACGGAAAAAAAACAAGATTTCACATTTGCCCTTCTCAACAAATTCGAAGAGCGAGAACCCCAAGAAAATATTGACCATTTTTTACGCGATTGGCAACAATCCAAACGTAAAATGATACTGTGTGGTGTCATGCCACCCGATCTAATCAATACTGAAGTGACAGAGATGCTGGCGCAAGATTCCCATTTGATTGTTTTGACGGAAACCACATCGAATTGGCACCACCCGCATTTCATCAACAGTATCGACAAATTAATTGCCCCGCTAGCAGATAATGACCGCAACGCGCTGTGTCCGGAAATCCTGTTGACCGTTGGCGGTATGGTGGTTTCCAAAAAAATTAAAAGTTTTCTGCGAAATTGTAGATCACTAAAACACTATCATGTGGGCGATACGGTTGCCTACGACACTTTTTTTTGCTTGCAAAAGCACATTAAAACAGAACCCAATGATTTGTTTAATATGATAAAAACAAGCGAGGCAAGCGATGAGGATACTTATAGAGACCAATGGCTGAATTATAGAAATAAACACGCTGCAAATCATGACAAATATCTAGATTCCATTCCTTTTTCTGATTTGAAAGTTTTTGACAAAATCTTCAAAACCCTACCCGAAAATGTGCAACTCCAACTCGGCAACAGTTCCACCATTCGGTATTCGCAACTCTTTGATGTGCCTCCAGAGATTCACGTTTATTGCAATCGCGGCACCAGCGGAATAGATGGTTCAACATCCACAGCAATTGGTGCTGCCGTAGCTTCGGGTCGTCCAACGGTTTTGATTACCGGCGATTTGAGTTTTTTTTATGACAGCAACGCATTGTGGAACAATTACATACCAAAAGACTTTATCATCATATTGATTAACAACGCAGGCGGTGGCATTTTTAGAATTCTGCCCGGATATGAAGAAACGGATAATTTTGCGCATTTTTTCGAAACCACACACACAAGAACTGCTTCCCTTTTAGCCGAGATGTATGGTTTTACTTATCTCTCGGCTGCGGATGAAGACAACTTGAATTCTTGTTTGCAACAGTGTTTTTTATCAAAAGATAAACCCGTAATCTTAGAAATTATGACACCTAGATTAAGGAATAATGAAATTTTAACGAATTACTTCGAATCTATTCAATAAATGCTTATTTTTATGGCATATTAATTTTAAAAAAATATTCAAATGAGTAAAAGAGATGAATTAATCGCCAAGTACGCCGCCGATTTAAAAGACAAATGCGGTGTAACACCGGATCACGATTTATTGACGAAAGTCGTGATAGGTTGTGGCCCGTCTATTTACAACGATGATGCTTCAACAGTCTCAGGATCGGATGCTGATGAGCTAAACCGTGTAAAGCAAAACTTCCTCATCAAAAAATTGGGTCTTAAAGACAGTCCCGAACTCGATAACGGCATTCAGGCAGTTATCGAGCAATATGGACGCAGCAACAGAAACAAATATCGTGCTGTGGTTTATTACCTATTGACCAAGCACTTTAAAAAAGAATCCGCTTATTAAGCAACTCATTTTTAGAATAAAAAGCCTGCGCTTATGCGGGCTTTTTTATTTGCGTTCAGTTTTAGTGATTTCAAAAACGTGTTCCAGAATTTTTTTGTCTTCTTCTGTCAATTCCATGTCTCTGCGCCGCATAACTTCAGCTGCCACTTGCATGGCCTTAGCGGGCTGATAGACTTTGTAACCTGCCGGACCGCCCCAAGAGAAAGATGGTATGAAATTTCGAGGAAAACCGGCTCCAAAAATATTGGCATTTACACCGACTACCGTACCGGTGTTAAACATAGTATTGATAGCGCTTTTTGAGTGATCACCCATCATCAAGCCGCAAAACTGGAGGCCCGTTGAAACAAATTTTTGCGCCTCGTAACTCCATATTTTAACGATCCCATAATCGTTTTTCAGGTTAGACGTATTGGTGTCTGCACCGAGGTTGCACCATTCGCCCAAAACCGAATTGCCCAAAAAACCATCGTGGCCTTTGTTGGAGTATCCAAAAAGCACGGAATTGTTTATTTCACCACCGGCTTTGCAATATGGTCCAATTGTTGTGGGCCCGTATATTTTGGCACCCATTTTAACAGTAGAACCTTCACCAAGAGAAAATGGACCACGAATGACACTGCCTTCCATGATTTCGGCGTTTTTGCCTATGTAAATAGGCCCTTTTGATGCATTGAGTGTCGCAAACTCTACGCTGACGCCTTCTTCTAAAAAAATATTTTCCTGAAACAATACCTTGTTAGTGGGAGAGAGTGGCATAGACTGTCTGCCCAAAGTGAGCAAGTCAAAATCGTCTTGAATGGCTTTGCCGTTTTTGCTGAAAATATCCCACGGATATTCTAAGCGTAAAAGTTCGCCTTCAAATTCAATGGCTTCGTATGATTCAAAATGAATCGTCTCTTGTACATCTTCAGTGAAAAACGCAATCACTTCTTCTCCGTAAAAAACGGCTTGATGCCTGCTGAGGTTTTTGACGATTTCTACCAATTCTTGATTGGGCAAAAAAGAGGCGTTAATCATAACATTTTGAGCCAGTTCTACCATGGGGTATTTGTGCCCTAGGTAATCTTCTGTAAGCGTGGTGGTGGTGGTATCGAGGTAGGTCTCCCACTTTTCTCTAATGGTTAGTATGCCGATACGAATATCTGCTACAGGTCTCGTAAAAGTGAAAGGCAACAGTTGATTGCGCACCGTTCCATCGAAAAGTATGTAGTTCATTTCAAAATTTTTGTAAAAATAAGGAATAACAATACATCAAGTGTTTTGAGACAGTCTTTCGTAATATTTTTTTAATAATTGATCTGCCAAAATAAATGGATTGCTGTTTTTGTGTTCGAGGGTTTTTGTAATATTTTTCAGCTCAACTTTTACGGCTTCATTTTCATAAAAATCTGTTTTAAGCTGAGACTCCAAAGCCTGATGAAACCAAAATCTTTGCTGTGCTTTTCGTTTATTTTCAAAATGACCATTTTTCATGTGTTCTTCGAGGTACGAATCGATTAGTTGTGCAATTTCCACGATACCACTGTTTTCGATGGCACTACACATCATTACGGGCGGGAGCCAGTTTCCGGACTTAGGCGGCCAAATATGTAGCGCATTTTGTAGTTCGTTTTTGGCACGGCGGGCACGTTCTAAGTTGTCGCCGTCAGCTTTGTTGATCACAATGGCATCGGCCATTTCAATCACGCCACGCTTGATGCCTTGCAAGCTGTCTCCGGCACCCGTAAGGTGCATCAGTAAGAAAAAATCGGTCATGCTGTGGACGAGCGTTTCACTTTGCCCAACACCAACGGTTTCGATAAAAATCACATCAAATCCGGCGGCTTCACACAAGTAGATGGTTTCGCGCGTGCGTTTGGCTACGCCGCCTAGCGTGCTGCCCGCTGCAGTGGGACGAATGTAGGCATTTGGATGACCGGACAGCTTTTCCATACGGGTTTTATCTCCCAAAATACTACCACCGGAAACGGGACTGCTCGGATCTATCGCCAAAACAGCTACTTTTTTACCTTGCCGGATAAAATGCAAACCAAATTGCTCTATGAAAGTGCTTTTGCCAACACCGGGAACACCGGTTATGCCAATCCGAATAGATTTACCTGTTTTTGGAATAATTTTTTCTAAAAGTGCTGCCGCTTGCTTTTGGTGGGTTTTGTGCGTACTTTCGAGCAAGGTAATGGCTTTGCTCAGACTTGTGGTGTCGCCTTTCAATATCTTCTGAGACAGCGTTGCTGTGTTGAGCAACACTTCGCGTTGTGTTCTGATTTCTAAAATCTTATCCGGATTGATATGTGTTTTTTGGCGACCCATTGACATGGCAAATTATAAAGTATAAAAGTAAGAAAAGTATTGGACGATTTGAAATTTCTTTACGGCTGATATCGCCTGCTATAAAAGATAACGTGAGCCTTTCGACTATATCTTTACATACCAATTTAAACGCACCCAAAAAACGTGTTCTGCAAATCCGTCTATAAATCCGTCTATTCTGTAATCGAGTCCTACTTCGAACTTGTTAGTATCTGAAAATTTATATCCTATAACAGTGGCAAGTCTGTTTTCTAAATCATAATTTTGATCTTGCCAGCTGTTGAGGAGCTCGTTGCTGAGTTTTAGATAGAATTCATCCACATCGGCGGATTGACCGTTTAAGGGGATTTCACTCCCAATTCGGTACCGCGCTCTAAATTCGGGTTTGTCATCTTCAAAAAAAGTTTGATCGGAAGAAAATCGATGGCTGAGTCTCTGGTTGTTTAATTTGCTGACAACTGTAAATTGTTGTATGCTTCTATGTTGTGCTTTTTGGTCTCTGATTCGCAGTGTATATCCGCCACCTAAAAAGGATTGCAAACCAATATTTTTTGACAAAACCGTTGAAAAATCTGTCAATTCATATGTATATCCGGAGTTGGCTGCCTGGTTAAAAATACCTTTTTGAACAAACTGCCGGGATTCTATTGTAAAATTCAAATTCCATTTGTTTTCAAAACCCTTGTTCAAATTGATAGCAGGAAGCAACCCCCAAGCATAAGAAGTTTGAGCTGAAACCATGTGAGAAAACAACAATAAAAAAACAGCCGAACACCAGCGTTTAAAACACGAGGTGGTCGGCACTCTTAAATATAATTTCATTTATACTGTGCATATGTCCGCTTTCCAAAAACAGAATTTCATACTGTCGTTTTTCTTCTTTGGTGCCTTTTACAATCAATTCAAAAGCCAGTTCAATTTTCAGACTTCTTTGGTCGGTTTGAATTAAATTAGCAAGATCTTCAAGGCTGCCCTTGTATTGGAGCTGTACTTTTTGGATTGAAAACTTAGAAAATACAGCGTCTAATCCGCGTATTATTTTTTCTTGCTGCATCCGGGTAAGAGTCTCCCAATCTACAGTTTTTTCGACATCTTCCAAGTTTCCAAGCGTGTCAAATTCAACACTGTATTTGGCTTTATTTTTTTTGAACTTTGCCTCTATGCTTTGTCCGCTTGTACTTATTTCTTTATACCATTTAAGATTTTTGATTTCTGTCAATGATGAGACAAAGGCCTTTGCAGCATCGGGAACTTCACTTTCTTTGGCACGACTTTCTTTTTCAAATTTGGTTTGCCCTATCAATGGATAAGTTCCAAGGATAAGCAAGCCACAAAGCAAAGTGTAAAAACGCAACATGATGGTTAATTTATTTTTTAAAAAAATCAATACGAAATAGGCACAGATACTCGGGTTTGGTCCCACTCAAAACGAAGCATCACGTGGCCGTTTTGCTCTGCAAACGAAATGGTAAACTGCTCAGTTACTTCCGGAAGAGATTCTATAGGAATAAAAACATTTACGGTATCGTATTGAGGATCTCTACTAGCGACTCCCTCGTTGGTGACCCCCCAAATATATTGCCGTTCGTTAAAGATAACCTGCCATTGCTCGGAGTCTGGAATCGTCCACAAGGTGTATTTCCCGGCGGGTAAATGTTGTCCGTTAATGGTTAGGTCTTTGTTGGTTGTAAATACTGTGGCTTCGTTGGCACCTGTTCGCCAAACTTCATTGTAAGGAACCAACCCGCCAAAAATGGGACGCCCTTTTTTATAAGGCCGGTTGTAGAACACAGACATTTGTAAATCATTTTTGATATAACCTACCGTATCTTCCGGACTGTATTTTTTTGTGTTTGCTTGCCTTACTTTTATAAAACCGTAGGCGATCATACCCAAGGCAACAATGATAATTAATATCCATTTGATTTTTTTCATGTGTTTGTTTTTATTTTTTTAAAATGGTTTGGACTGATGTTTTTTTGTCATCTCCATTGATTTCTTAAATCTCCCGACAGACGATGTTTCATTTATCAAAAAACGCCTATGTCCTTAAATTTAAATTAAACGAACTGTTTTTTAGATAGATTCGACCTGCCATAAAAATATAAAATTATTTCTCGACAGAGAAGAAGAATTGCGTTTTATTAACATACAACTGACCGGGTAACAACAAAGGCGAAGGAAACTGTTCGCAATTGGGCGCATCGGGCGGATATTGGGTTTCAAAACAAATAGATGAAAACCGATCATACCTATTTTCAAATAAGTTGTTTTGCTTTTGAAAATCGGGTGGTGTAAACACGACTACAGACGGTTGATTGGTGTGAACTTGCATGCGGATACCGGTTTCGGGTGCAAAAAGTTCGGCAGCTAAGTCAGTTTCTTTGTTTAACAAAAAGCAGTCGTCAATTCCTTTAAATGCCTGGTGTGCCCCGATGGCTCTCCTGGAAATAAAATCTAAAGGTGTTTCTGAAACGGAAAGCATTTTTCCGGAAGGAAGCAGCTTAGCGTCTGTTTCCAAGTAAGATTGGCTATTGAGTTTCAGTGAGTGATTCAGTATATGGCCTTTTCCGGCCAAATTGTAGTAGGCGTGGTTAGTGAGATTCAGGTAAGTAGGTGCATCTGTTTCGGCAGTATATACTATTTCAAAACCATTTTCAAGCAGGCGGTATTTTGCCGTAACGTTTAAGTTACCGGGATAACCTTCTTGTCCGTCCGGACTGAAAAGTGAAAAGATAATCTCACTTTCCGTTTTAGATTCCAAATTCCACTGCAATTGACCGAAACCTATTTGACCGCCGTGTAAGTGCACGCCGTCTTTTTGATAGAGTTCGCAACGTTTGTGGTTGATGAGGAAACCGCCACCGGAAATTCGTCCCGCGTATCTGCCAATAGTAGCGCCTATGCTAAAAGGATTGTCGGCGTACTGCTGCGTGTCTTCAAATCCTAGAATAACGTTTTGCGAAACGCCATTTTTATCTTTTACCCAAACTTGATGAAGCGTTGCGCCTAATTCAATAGCACTCAGTGCTATAAATTGATTCTCTATGGTGTGTTTTTCCAAATTTCAAAAAATCTATCGGCGAATTTACGAAAATAGCGGCGAGTACAAATTCGACTCAATGATTTTCTTTGAGTAGTGCCGGGAATTTTGATTGAAATCGTCGCAGTCGTGGTATGGAAACTTTTTGAATGTACGGGTTGTTCGGGTTGTTGCGTTCGTAATCTTGATGGTAATCTTCCGCTTCGTAAAACTTGACAAACGGTACGAGCTCCGTCACGATGGCAGCCTTGTAAATTTTTTCAGAACGGAGTTTTTCTATAAAAGACAATGCGGCTGTTTTTTCATTTTCATTTCTGTAAAAAATAGCCGAACGATACTGCGAACCACGATCGGGGCCTTGCCGGTTCAGCGTGGTAGGGTCGTGTGAACCAAAGAATACCTCGAGCAAAGTTTGGTAAGTAATCTCTTTAGGGTCATAGAAAACAGCTACCGTTTCTGCATGCCCGGTGTTGCCGTTGCTCACTTCGTAGTAGGTTGGGCTTTTATCGAAACCACCACTGTAACCCGATATCACTTCATGTACACCTTTTACACTTTCAAAAATAGCCTCTACACACCAAAAACAACCGCTGGCAAAATACGCGACTTCAAATTTACTTCCAAATGCATCCGAGAGGGGTTTCTTTTGACTGGCAGTGTTTTGACAAGCCAAAACAGACACGGTGAAGAGTAAACAGACGAGAACTTTCTTTTTCATTTTTTTTGAAGGCAATTTACAAATCTTTACGCGTTTTGTATCGATACAGCATGTGTAAATTTGAATACGAAACAAACAAATTAGCTACCAAGTTTTTAAAACCTGTTGCGCAGCTGCATCATCGGTTTTTCGTAAACCTCGTAAAGCAATGCACTCAAAACCATTGTGATACCCAAGTAAAGTAGGCTGTTGCTCAAAAAATAGTCTGCTGCTTCGGCGCCTCTCAACAAATAATTCATCCATTGCAAAACAATACTGTAGTGCAGCAAATATACCGAATAGGACATCTTACTGAGATAGGTAACGGGTTTGGAAAAAATAGATGTGTTTGTTTTCCAAGCGGACAGCAGCGGCAAAAAACAGGCAAAGCCCAAAGACGTTAGGGGCAGGTATAAAACCGTCCAGAAAAAGGAATTTGTATTTTCCAGCCCCAGCTTGGGCAGTAAAAAGGTTAAAAAGAAGAGTACCAAACAACCAAGTAAAGCAATGCTGTTTTTGTAAAAAAACCAAAAGTGTGCGTACTGTTTGAGCAACCACGCAGCCAAAACACCGGTGAGGATGGCGTCAATCCTAAAAATAACCACCGTTTTGAGCGCCTCATTCCACGAAAAAACATCAGCGTTTTTAAAAAATATCATTTTGGTGAAAACGAAAACAAACCAAAGAGAAGCTGTTAAAATCAAAAAGATTTTCACCTTGTTTTTCTTGATAAAAACAGCGGTGACAAAAAGGCTCAAAGCGAGTAGGAGGTAAGCCCATTCCTCAAGAGACAGGCTCCAGGATTCCGGAAAAAAATCGATGAGATTGGAACTGAAATTTTGAAGAAAAAAGAAATAGCTGACACCGTTTTCCACACCATATCCCATAGCGTCGGCTATGAAAAAATTGACAAGCAAAATAAGGTAATAATTGGGCAATGTTCGAAACCACCGACGCATCAAAAATCTTTTGCAGGCTTTGAAGGTGAACGTGTGGTTTACAAAACTTTCAAAAAGAATACGTCCGATAAGAAAACCGCTCAACACAAAAAACACTTCCACACCCCAAAAAGACATGAGTTCGGCCACTTGCACCCAAAAGTTTGACAAAGGAAAACCGCTGAGCCAAGTCCAATGCCCGACTACTACCATCAAAATAGCCGCAGCCCGCATCACATCCAAACCAAATATTCTATTTTCAGAAATCAATTCGTTGAAGTTTTCAAGGCTTCATGAATGGCATTTTCAAAAAGATTTTTCAGTGAAATTCCTGCTTTTTCGGCCTGTTGGGGCAAAAGCGATTGTTCTGTTAAGCCCGGCACGGTATTGACTTCCAACAAATGTGGTTCACCATCCACAAATATAAATTCGGAACGAGAAAATCCTTTCATGCCTAAAACATCGTATATTTTTTTGGCAACAGCAGACACCTTTGTTGCCCATGACTCCGGTATATCGGCCGGCGTAACCTCATCCGATTTACCTAAGTATTTGGCTTCGTAATCAAAAAAATCATTTTCCGTGATGATTTCCGTTATCGGCAAAACAAAGGTTTCTCCCTGATATTGAATCACACCCACCGAAACTTCTCTACCATCCAAAAAAGATTCAATGAGAATGGCGTCGTCCACCTCGAAGGCTTTTACCACTGATGGAAGCAAGTCTTCAATTTGATGAACTTTGTATATGCCGTAGCTGCTGCCCGATCGGTTGGCCTTCACAAAACAAGGCAGCCCTATACGAGCCATGATGGCATTGGTATCTATAATGTCTCCCTTGTTCACAAAATAAGAATTCGCCATCCGAATCCCGTAAGGTTTCAAAATGGATAGCAAATCTCTTTTGTTGAAAGTGATGGCAGCTTGATAGGCGCCGCAAGAGGTTTGGGGCAAGTCAATTAATTCAAAATAAGCTTGAATTAAACCGTCCTCGCCGGGCGTTCCGTGTATGGCATTAAAAACCACATCAAAACATATTTTTTTGTCATTTACAATGATGGAAAAATCGTGTTTATTAACAGGAATCTGAAGGCCTTGTTCATCCATGTAGTACCACATTTTTTTTGTAATAATGATGGCATAAGCCTCAAATTGTTGCGAATTGAGGTGTTTCATCACCACAGCACCACTTTTGAGTGAAATTTTGTATTCTTCGGAGAAACCGCCCATGATGACGGCAACTTTTAGAGGTTGCATAAAACTGTATTTACAAACGAAAATAAGTGAATTTTTGAAAAGCAATCTATAGGAAGCGTCTTTTTTTTTAAATAAGACGTTTACTTTGGGGTTATTGTTAAATATTGTTAAATTAATTCAATTTTTTAATTTGTTTTACACAGGGTCGAATTAATTTTTAATTTTAGGGTATTAAAACCTCAATAACCTTAAAACAAACCATGAACACTTCAAAAAAACTTTCATCCTCCAGACGCGATTTTATCAAGCTCAGCACCCTGACCAGTGCCGGATTCATGATAGTACCACGCCATGTATTGGGCGGTCCGGGCTTTATACCACCAAGCGACAAACTACTCATAGCCGGAATTGGTGTGGGTGGAAAAGGGGAGAGCGACATCCATAGTTTTTACAAATCCGGAAAAGCGGAAATAGCCTTCCTCTGCGATGTGGACGATGTGCGTGCCGCAAAATCGCGCGAGCGTTTTCCGAAAGCAAAATATTACAAAGACTGGCGCGAGATGCTTGAAAAAGAAGCGGGAAGTTTTGATGCCGTTTCAGTCTCCACACCCGATCACAACCACGCTGTGCAAGCCTATGCAGCTATGCAGCTGGGTAAACATGTCTATGTGCAAAAACCACTGACACACGATATTTACGAAGCAAGAAAACTCACCGAGGCTGCCAAACAATACAAAGTGGTCACCCAAATGGGCAATCAAGGTGCCTCAGGAGATGGTGTGCGACAAATGATGGATTGGTACAGCGCCGGTATCATCGGCAAAGTTCACACGGTGTATTGCTGGACGAACAGGCCGGTTTGGCCACAAGGCATTCCTTGGTCCGACCAAAAAGCTAAAATCCCGAAAACGCTAGATTGGGATTTGTGGCTCGGGACTGCGCCATTTAAAGACTATAGAGATAAAGTTGTTCCGTTTAACTGGCGCGGATGGTGGGACTACGGCACCGGAGCACTTGGCGATATGGGTTGCCATTTGGTAGAAGCACCTTTTCGCATTTTAGGACTTCAATATCCTAAAGATGTACATTGCAGTGTAGGAAGTGTTTATGTGGACGAATTTCAGCGAGGTTATTTCCCGGAAAGCTGCCCTCCTTCCAGTCATGCTACCTTAACTTTTCCGGAAAATGACAAAACAGATGGCGATTTGACACTTCACTGGATGGATGGTGGTATTCAGCCCTCCCGCCCTGAAGAATTGGGTCCCGGCGAAATTTTTGGCGATGGCGGCAACGGAGTGTTGATGATTGGCACTAAGGGAAAAATGATGTGCGATACCTATGGTGCCAATCCGAGATTGCTACCTACTTCACTTACCGAAATGATTCAAGTACCGCAAACCATAGCACGCGTTCCGGATGGCGCAGACGGACACTATGCCCAGTGGGTGGAAGGCTGTATTGCTGGCTATGGAAACAAAGAACTCAGTGCGCCTTTTGAAATTTCCGGACCACTGACAGAAACTTTACTGATGGCCAACTTAGCCATTAGGGGAACAGACCTCAGAAAACCAAGAGAAAACGGACGTGGATTTGACTACCCGGGTAGAGACATCAAATTGTTGTGGGACTACGAAAACATGAAAGTGACCAATTTTGATGATGTCAACCAGTTTGTAAAGAGAACTTACAGAAGTGGTTGGGATTTGATTTGACGGATGCTGACGCTCCATAATGTAAGGTTGCGGTCATGAGGCGGCAACCTTTTTTTATAATACAACTGTATTTGAAAGCTGTAACTTGAAAACAAAAAATATGGATGAACAAAAAGAACAATCAGACGAAAAAAAATTGCAACGAGACACAATACCGAAAGTGACAGGCATTGGTGGAATTTTCTTTTTCTCAGATAATCCTGAAAAGGCTAGAGAATGGTATGCTGAAAATTTGGGACTTGAAGTAAATCAATGGGGTTCAAGCTTTGAATTCAGAAACGCAAACAGGCCAGACGAAATAAATTACTTGCAATGGAGCCCATTTAAACAAGGAAGTGAATATTTTGCCCCTTCAAAAAAAGAATTTATGATAAACTACAGAGTCCAAAATATAGAAGGCCTTGTGAAGAAACTCAAAGATAATGGCGTAACAATTGTAGATAGCATAGAAGCATTTGACTACGGAAAATTCGTCCATATTATGGATGCCGAAGGAAATAAAATAGAACTTTGGGAACCCATCGACAGTGTGTTTACTACCATGGATAGAAAAACAACAAAATAGCATAAGATAAACCAACACTAAAACATAGTATCCTACTATTCATGGCGGGGAAAGTTGTAAATTCAAGCTTTGTGCTTTTAAGTAAATTTGTTGTGAACCGACAAAAATTGTTCCGAATACCATCATAAGTTATATCAGTAAAACTTTATAAAGCATGTTAGGAATCCAACAAGATATTCAAATTAGCATGAAACGCCCATGTAAAAAGAGTGACACACAGAAGTATGATTATCATAGGAATGATAAATCGCAACTCAGGTTTGGAATTTCAGCAAAAAGTGCCTGCGAATAAAAGTAGATTAAAAGCAAAATCTATTTCCTTTGATCGGGAAGTTTTTGTTACTTTTGTGCCACTAAACACGATTCGCATGTTTCATAAAAACATAAAGTTGGCCTTGGCTGTTCTGATTTTTGGCTGGGCCGTCTATCAATTTATAGAAGGTTTTATTGGCAATGGCATTATGTATGTTTTGCTTTCAAGTATTTTCGTATTGCTCTATTTCAAAAACGAAATCATCTTGTTGGCCTTTTTTCGATTGCGCAAACAAGACTTTGTAGGTGCCGATAAATGGTTAAACAAAATAAAAAGTCCTGAGGCTTCACTGACGCGAAAACAGCAAGGATATTTCTACTATTTAAAAGGTTTGATGGTTTCTCAAACCAACATGAATGAAGCCGAAAAACTCTTCAAAAAGGCCATTTCGTTAGGCTTATCCATGAAACATGACCTTGCTTTGGCCAAACTCAATCTGGCTGGCATTGCACTCACCAAGCGCAGGAAAAGAGAAGCTACACAACTTTTGGCGGAAACTAAAAAGCTCGACAAACAAAACATGTTGACAGAGCAAATCAAAATGATGCAACAACAGCTCAAACGAATTTAAGCCGCATCATTGTGCTTGACTGTGATTCGGAAAATTACTGAAAACGCGCCCGCACAAATTCTTCTAAAACTTCGCCGCGCAAATCTGAAGCAATAATGGTCATGTTCTCATCCAAAACAAAGGTTTGCGGGATCGCAAGGACGTTGTATTCGCGAGCGATGGGTTCTTCCCAAAACATAAGATTAGACACGTGATGCCATTGGGTCATCCCGTCTTTTTTGATAGCCTCTCGCCAGTCCGCACCGTCTCTGTCAAGGGAAACACTGACGATTTCGAGGCCTTTGTCTTTCAAATCGTCATACATTTTTGCCAACCTTGGGTTTTCTGCCCGGCAAGGCACACACCATGAAGCCCAAAAATCGAGCACAGTTACAGCGCCTTTTACCTGGCTGAGTTTTACCGCGCCACCATCAGCGGACGGCCCTATAAAATCTGGTGCTATGGCACCTATTTGCAACGATTGATATCGCTCTAATTGTTCTCTAAAAGCATTCCCTAAAAGGGATTGTTGGATGTTGTCGTTTAAAGAATAGTACAATTCAGACAATTTGAATTTGTCCTCTGTTTCGAAAGAAAATATATCAAACAACACAAATAAACTTGCGTAGCTGTTTGGATGCGTTTTAACAAAATCATCATTTAAGGCGTTCGCTTCTTCCTGAACTTTCTCAAAAGCATCTTGCATGACTTTTGCCTGGATGGTATCGGCAGGGTCTAAATTACGGGCTTGCTGAAAAATTTGGCTGCCTTTCTGGTTCAATTCATTGGATGCATTTCGGTAAGTCATCAAATCAATATTGGTTTGGCTACCGGTTATCGTGGCATTGTACAGTGAATCCAAATGTGATTTTATCTGTATATCAGTATTTTCTAGAAAAAATGGGATGCCACCACCCGTGTTTTCAAAAGATAAAAAATAAATGGTCGTATCCTGAACAACACCTTCAAATCGAACTGCGTGATTAATAGCTATAGCCGAATCAACTGTTGCCAAATTTAAACCTTCCAACCGCGAAAGATATACTTTGGTGTCTGCCGGCAAAGCATCTATTTGGGCGTTTAGACGATAGCCTTCTGCCTGGTTTTTGCACGCCCATAAAGAGAGAAGCAACAGAGATAAGTAAATGTGCTTTTTGTACATATATAAAACGATTTGACTGCAAATTTAGCAGATAAACAGATAGTCGAACACTAAAGAGCTCTAAAAGTTTGTTAATAAGAATATTTACAGAATTGTTGAAAGCATTTACTCAAATAATAGGCAGCTTTCCAATAGGATTACATAAATTTGCCATACAAAATATGCATCGTGAAAATACATTTTGATAAATACCCGGACGGTCTTGTACCTGCAATTGTTCAAGATCCGCTAACCAAAACAGTTCTAATGCTCGGCTATATGAACAGCGAAGCAGTTGAGAAAACCAAAGAAAGCGGCAAGGTTACCTTCTTTAGCAGAAGTAAAAACCGGCTGTGGACAAAAGGTGAAGAAAGTGGAAATTTTCTCTTTTTTGATGCGATGAAAATCGATTGTGACCAAGATGCTTTGTTGGTTTATGCCAAACCGCACGGTCCTACTTGCCACACCGGTGCAGCTACTTGCTGGGCAGAAAAAAACGAATCCGGTTTTGGTTTTTTTTCACAGCTGGAAGAAATTATTGCGGAGCGAAAGACAAATTTAGATGATGAGAAAAGCTATGTGGCTTCCTTATTTAAAAAAGGGATTAATAAAATCGCTCAAAAAGTAGGCGAAGAAGCCGTAGAAACCGTCATCGAAGCCAAAGACCATAATGATGAACTCTTCAAAAATGAAGCAGCCGATTTGCTGTTTCACTACCTTATTCTCTTGCAAGCAAAGGGTTTTCAGCTATCAGATATAGAAGCCGTATTAAAATCGAGACATAAATAATTTGCGTTTGTATAGTTCGCAAAATTGCTATAGATTAGCTGAAACAGGTGCTTAATGGCAAAATCTTCCAAAAAAAGTAAAAGAGAGCGGAAAGCGCACAAAAAAGTGGGGCTACCACCCGGCTCACTGGTTTATTTAGGCGACAAAGACAATAGCGATACTTTTCATGTAACGTCTTATGAATACAACGAAGCACATTACCAAAAGGAATCTTTTACGGATTTGAATTCACTGAAAGTAACCCCTGAAGCTGGATTTGTTAAATGGATTAATTTCAATGGATTAAACAATTTAGAAACCATTGCAAAAATAGGTGAAATGTTTCAGTTGCATCCGCTGTATTTAGAAGACATTCTCAATACCAACCATCGACCCAAATTGGAAGAACTGCCGGAAGGCAAGCTTTTTATCATTTCTAAGATGCTCTATTACAATCCACAAAATGAATTGGTCATCGAGCATTTGGCCTTGTTTCTATCCGACGACACCTTGCTGACGTTTCAGGAAACCGAAAAAGATGTGTTCGATTCTATCAGAACCCGCATAGAAGAGCCCCGAGGCTTAATCCGCGGTAAAAAAGCCGATTATTTATTGTTTTGCCTCTTGGACGCTGTGGTAGATCACTATTTTTTAATTTTGGAAACTTTGGGCGAAAAAATAGAAGATTTAGAAGACCAACTCATAAACAACTCGAATGCAGAACTGGTCAACGATATTCAAAATCTTAAACGAGAAGCCATCCGTATCCGACGTTCAATTTATCCACTGAGAGAAGTCGTGAGTGGTTTAGATAAAAATTCCTACCCGGCCATCAATCAAAGCACACAAAAATACTTTCGCGATTTATACGACCATACCATTCAAATTTTCGAAACCTTAGAAACCTATCGAGATATGCTTTGGGGACTTATGGACATGTACATGAGTAGCGTAAGCAATAAGATGAATAGTGTGATGAAAGTGCTCACCATAATTTCCACAGTATTTATTCCGCTTACATTTATAGTCGGCGTTTACGGAATGAACTTCGATTATATGCCCGAATTGAATGTGCACGAGGGTTATTATGTGGTTTGGGGCGTTATGATTTTAATTTCATTAGGACTTTTACTCTTTTTTAAAAGAAAAAAATGGCTGTAACCAAGGTTAACAAAGAAACTTTTGTTCTTCTCACGGAGCTGAAAACCAACAACAACAGGGCTTGGTTTGATGCCCATAAAGATGCTTACGAAAAAGCGAATATCGCAACCAAAGCACTGTTTCAAGAAATTTCGGAACAACTCAAACAAACCGATTTTATCGACTCCGTCAAAGTCTATCGCATCTACAGAGATGTGCGTTTTTCAAAAGACAAAACGCCCTACAAAACACATTTCGGCGGGGTTTTTCACCGCGTAAAACCGGAATACAGAGGTGGTTATTATCTTCACATCGAGCCGGGAAACACCTTTGTTGCAGGTGGTTTCTGGCAGCCTTCACCCGAAGATTTACTGCGAATTCGAAAAGAATTTGAAGCAGACGCCTCCGGTATAAAAGAGGTTTTAGGCAACCCCGAATTCCAATCCGTTTTTGGCGGTTTGGTAGGAGAATCAATAAAAACAGCACCCAAAGGTTTTGACAAAAACCATCCAAATATCGATTTCATTCGGTGGAAACAATTTATAGTAGAGCATCACTTTGACGACAAACAAGCTTTGTCCGAAGATTTTTCAACAAAGGTTGTGGAGGTGTTTCAAAAACTTAGGCCTTTTTTCGATTATATGTCGGAAATACTCACCACAGACCTCAACGGAGAACCTTTGTACTAAAATATCAGCGGCAAACAATCAGGAGTTTTTCTATACCCAATCTTTCGCCTTCCCAATCTCTTGAAAAGTTTTTTCGAATCAGTTTGGCGGGTATGCCACCCAGTAAAATTTCATTGCCCAAACTTGAATAATCCTTTGATAGAACTGCGTTGGAAGCTACTACACAATAGTCTGGCGTAATGGTTTTAGACATGATGGAAACCCTGTTGGACACCGAATTATAGTTGCCAATATGGATGGGAGCAGACAGCGGAAATTTTTCGCCTGTAGCCGTATCCATCATATGATGCGAATTGGTATCTACCACTTGCGATTCGTAGCCAATCCGTGCCCAATCGCCAAGCACAATGCGTTCTGTACATATAATTTTAACATCCGAACCCAAGCCAGTCATGTTTCCAAACTCACAATAGGCGTCTTTGCCCACAAATAAAAAACAATCTTTGCCTATGTGTGCGTATCCTTTAAAAATCATTGTACCTTTGATATTGATTTCCGCATTTCCTTTGGCTTTGGTCATTTTTTCAAATTTTTGCCCAAACCCAATCATACCGGTTTTGATGGGAGCATTTATAATAATCTTTCCTGAAATATCGGTGATTTTTACGCGCCCATATATAAGAACCGGAAATTTTTTTGCTATTGAGAAACGAAATGCTTTCAGATTAAAATACAGGGTTTTAATCCAGTTTATCCTCATTATAAAACGGAAAATGCGATAGGTTTTTTTAAGAAAATTCATAAGTGTTGCCCTAAGCGTTTGATTATTTTCTTGAGCATTTCAAAAATATGGGTTTTTTGATTTAAATAGTATAAACTGAAAAGCAAAGAGACAACCAAAAGTAAAACTTTCAGGGATGTAAAAAAAATGGTGTCAAAATACGTCAACAACATGCTAGCCAAAACAAGAATCAGAGAAATTGTGATGATTTTCAGAAGTTCACCTGAAAAACCCAACTGATATCGAAGCTTCGAGATGGTAACAACCACCGTTAGATGAATGAAATAATAAAACGAGAAAGCGATGCCCAAGCCTCGAAGGTCACCTAGCATATATCCGGTGACCATAAGTGCAAAAAAAAGAAGGTTAAAGATAATTAGGGTTTTTCCATAAACGGCTACATCGCCCTTGGCAATAAATATAAAACCAAAACAAAAAGAAATACTTTTAAATGTCACACCGAGCAATGCGGCAAAAAGAAAATAATAAACCTGCTCAAAAGATGCTGCGTATAAAAGTGTGATTAAACCTTTTCCAAATATTAAGATTATTAAAATCAGAGGTGTGGTGATTAAAAGTGAAAAAACAGCCTGTCGGTTTACTTCATTTTTAAGCAGGTTTGGGCTTTGGTCAGTCGCAGCCAAACGCGGATAATAATCCGTTGTCATCGCGTTGAAAACCATACCAAAATACACGTGAATTATAGTGAAACCGGCACTGAAAAGGCCAACATCTGAGAGTGAACCGCTGTCTTGAATAAACAGTTGGACAGCATAGAGTGACGCCATGTTGAGAAAACCGCCCAAACTCATCACAAAACCCAACCGCATCATTTTTTTTCCGGTTTGTAAAAATTCGCCTTTATTCAGTTTTTCTGAACGCTTAGGAATGTCTTTGTAAAAAAACAAGGTCACTAAGAATAAGACAGAAGTAGCAATCAAAATGGCAGGTGCTATAGCCGCTTCGCGCCACACGTAATAGATTGGCAAAATGGCCAACAAACTGACCATACTACCCAAAATTCTAACTTTCGCCAAACTCGAATAACGTTGAAGCCCTTGTAAAACAGCTAAGCGAGCAGTTGTAATAATCTTCAAAAATACGGCAATGCCTATCAACACAAAAGCAAGCGTATAACCGGAATCGCCAAAAATCCAAATACTAAATCCGAAAGAAAAAAACAAGATAAAGAGGCCGCCGACCAAGGCACTTTTCCAAGCCCATTTGATAAGCACCGCAATGATAATAGCCAGCTTTTCAGCATTTTTATTTTTCGCCTCGGCTATGTCCCTCACGGCACTTTGGTGCAAACCCATCGAAAAAAATTGCTCGGCCAAGCTTAGCGTGGTTTGCAAAAGGCTATTGATTCCCATGCCCAAAGGGCCTAGCCAAATGGCCAAAAATTTGGAACGAACCACGGCAACTACCATTTGAACCAGCTGCTCACCACCAAAAATAGAAGTGACTTTCAGGATGTTCCTGTAGGCTTTTTGTTCGCGCTGCTGTGAGGCAAGATCAGGCATAGTTGTTTAAAAGGTAAATGATGCGGGTCAAAGCTTCGTCAGTTAAAGTAGGGTAAATAGGTAAACTCAACACGGTTTCGTGTAAGCGTTCCGTGACGGGAAAAGAAAATTTGTGCAAACTTCGCAATGCTTTTTGACGGTGCGGCGGAATAGGGTAGTGGATGTCTGTTTCTACACCCTGTGCCCACAAATATTTTTTTAAATCATCTCTGCGTCCACATCGCACTACAAATTGGTGAAACACATGTGAATCAAACAGATTGACCTTCGGTAAAGCAATAAGCGGATTGGATATTTCATGTAGGTATCTTTTGGCGTTTGCCGTTCGCAAAGCGTTGTCCGCATCGAGATGCTTCAGTTTGATGGATAAAAATGCGGCCTGTAGGCTGTCCAACCTGGAATTGTGACCTAGATATGGATTTTCGTATTTATGCGTGCGACCGTAGTTCCCGAGTTGGGCTATCAAATTGGCCAAATCAGCATCGTTAGTGGTGACGGCTCCGGCATCGCCCAAAGCACCCAAATTTTTGGTTGGATAAAAACTAAAAGCTGCGGCATCCGACAAATTCCCGGCTTTTTTACCGGACACATCCGTGGCGCCGTGGGCCTGTGCGGCATCTTCTATGAGTAGTAAGGCATGTTTTTTTGCAATTTGTTTGATTTCATCCATTTTGGCGAGCTGTCCGTAGAGGTGAACGACCAAGATGGCTTTGGTTTTGGGTGTAATATTTTTTTGTAAATCGATTAAGTCAATATTAAAATCATCAGGGTCGGCATCTGTCAAAACCGGCTGCAATCCGGCGTGTTTTATGGCGAGAATCGTGGCAATGTAGGTATTGGCCGGCACGATAACTTCACTGCCTTTTTTTAGTTTTCCCAATACTATGTAGGCTTTCAGAATAAGGATTAAGGCATCGAGTCCGTTTCCGATGCCTACACAAAAGCGGGCGCCACAGTAGGCAGCAAATGCGGCTTCAAAATCGGAAACTGCTTTTCCTTTGATGAGAAAATCTTCTGTGAGTATTTTTTTTTGCGCTTCTAAAAATGGTTTTTCAAAGCGTGCATTTAGCTGTTGTAAGTTTAAAAAAGGCTGTGTCATAATTTTAAGAGATAACGATCTGCATCTATTGGCCGCGCGCCGAGCTCCTCTTTGTATTTTGCCAAAGTGGTTTGTATGCCGAAGCCATCGTCACCATTTGCGTGTCCCAAATCAAAATACAAAAATCCGGATGCTTGAAATTTCTTAATGAGAAATATATATAAATAATCGGATGCACGTAACTTTCTACCAAGTGCATTTACTGCCACATACTGAGATTTAACAACCGTTTGGTGGATAAAAAGGACGATGCCGCCTATCAAATCGCCGCAGTGTTTTATTTGATACAATTG
Organism: Flavobacteriaceae bacterium; assembly: GCA_032251335.1. Taxonomy (GTDB): domain Bacteria; phylum Bacteroidota; class Bacteroidia; order Flavobacteriales; family Flavobacteriaceae; genus UM-FILTER-40-17. The sequence continues at coordinate 201,367 of JAVVDW010000001.1, forward strand.
GATGTTTTGCGGAAATTCCTTTTGCAAAAAATCAATTTCATCCAAAGAATGTACCGGTGTAGCTTCGTATTTTTTTTGAAGTTCGGGTTCCAGAATGTTTTGCCAATAATCCGTAAAATTTTGGGTTTGCTCAATGGTAAATGCATCCGGCAATTTTTTGTTTGCTATGAGTGTTTTCGTTTTGTTAAAAGCAATTTTTTGCTGTAGCGATATCACGTAATTCAGGTCACGACGCACCAAAGTAGCTTTATTTTGATAAAGCAAGTAAGAAAAACCACTGTGGTGAAGTTTTGTATAAATAGACGGGAGTATTTTGATTTCAAAAAATTTGACTTCTGTATTTTTAAGATAATTTTTGAGCTGCTTGAAGATTTCAATCCAATCGTCTGTAGATATTCTGGCATGCGGAATCCACCCGCCAAATGTCAGCCCTCGGTGCGAAAAATACGTTTCTTGCGCTATGTGTCCGGGTAACAGCGCAAAGAGTTTGTCATTTTTATAACACAGTAGAGAAGCGTCGCGAAACCGTTCTTTGTGATAGGCGATAAAGCGACGTGAGAAAAAGAAAACTTCACAGGGAGATTGCATCAAAAAAGCATCCCATTCTTGTTGGTTTGCTACTGTGTAAGGCTTAATTTGAAAGGTGGACAAGTGGGTTTGGTTTTACTTGTGTGAAAGTAACGCATTTTCCTTTTTTCACCAAACACGATCCGTAACCGTTATTTAATTTTTTTGACAAAGAGGTAATAGATATTGATTCCGACAATGATGGTGTTGGTAGCAATAACGGGGATAGAATTGAGTAAAACACCGTAAATGATAAAAAGAAAACAACCGACAGTATTTACGATACGTAGCGTGCGCATTTCTTTCATCAAAAAAGAAAGCAACACACCTGCAGATGCCGCATATCCTACCCATTCTGTCCATGTAATGCCTAAAAATGTATCCATGTCTAAAAAATTTGTGTGTAAAAGTAAGGTTTATCTTCACATTCTTTTTTAAAAGTTTAAGTGATAGTTTCCGTTGTACTTTTACTGACAATATGACAATTAACATAATATTAAGAAAAAAGATAAAATAAAACATAAAACAACGCTGTTAATGATGAAATATAAATTACTTATATGGTTTTTATTCAACGACTTAAGGTGCATATAAAAACTGTTGTTTTAAATTTACGAATACAATTATCAAGATAAACTTTCGCAAAGAATCATACATAAAATCACAAAGTTTGGATAGCCGCACGGTCTTTGCGGAGCGTTTGTTGAACTTTAAATATCATACAAATGAAGATTTTAGTTATTGGAGCCGGCAACATGGGACTCACTTATGCCGAAGGGATGTCACAAGCGCCTATTATAGGCAAGCGAAAAATCATGATTTATGACATCATGCCTGAAACCCGCGAGGCAGTTGCCAAAAACACCAATTTTGAGGTGTTTGACAAACTTGAAAACTGTTTGCCAAAAGCTGATATTGTTTTTATCGGCGTCAAACCTTTTCACTGTGAAGACCTTTTTAATGAAATGAAAGCGCTGACCAACCCCCAGCAAATTATAGTTTCTTTGATGGCCGGTGTGCGCATAGAACAAATACAAAATTGGCTCGGTGTTCCAAAAATAATTCGAACGATGCCAAACCTACCTGCAAAAGTAGGGAAGGGAGTCACTTCCTACACAGAATCTGATGCCGTCAGTAGGGTAGAATTGATAACCGTAAGATCGCTTTTAGACACCACAGGTGTTTCCATACATGTAAACAGCGAGAATTACATCGATGCATCAACAGGAATATCCGGAAGTGGTCCCGCATACATTTTTTACTTCATGCAATCTATGTTGGAAGCAGCCAGAAAGATGGGATTTTCAGAAAACGATTCCAAAGTTTTGGTTTCACAAACTTTTGAAGGTGCTGTAGCCTTGTTTAACGATGATGATTCAAGCCCGCAAACATGGATGAACCGCGTGGCATCAAAAGGAGGTACCACACGCGCTGCTTTAGATTCTATGGAAGATAACAACGTGAAGGAATTGATCAAAGAAGCGGCATTTGCGGCCTTTGACCGAGCGGTAGAAATGGGAAAAGATAACGGATAATTGCAGATAAATAGAGAAAATGAAAGATAAAAGAAGAGTTGTAATAAAAATAGGTACCAACGTGATGACAAACCGAGACAACCGAATCATGGGGCCGGTTTTGAAAAATTTAGTCAGACAAATTGCTTTTTTATACGAAAACGACATTATGCCCGTGATGGTTTCTTCCGGATCGGCAATTGCCGGTAAAGAAATTTTAGGCGAATGCAGCATACAAGAACCGTCCATCAGAAGGCAAATATATTCTTCCGTAGGACAACCTCGTATGATGCGACACTACTATACCTTGTTTCACGAATGGGGTTTGCGCTGCGCACAAGTCTTGGCAACCAAACGCGATTTTAGCCCCGGAAATCACCGAAGAAATATGATTAACTGTTATGAAGGACTAATTTCGGAAGGCATTATCCCCATCGCCAACGAAGACGATACCGTTTCACTCACCATGTCAATGTTTTCGGACAATGACGAACTCGCCGCTTTAGTTGCCGAATTGATACATGCAGATACATTGATCATTCTGACCGATATTGACGGCCTTTTCGACGGCCATCCGGAAGATGAAAATACCAATCTTATCAGATTGGTCAAATCTGACGAAAAAGTGGAGAAATATGTCAAAAAAATCAATAAAGAAGAAGGACAGGGTAGGGGTGGCATGAAATCTAAATTGAAAATTGCTAAAAACACTGCATCAAAAGGCATAGTCACGTATATTGCAAATGGTAAAAAAGAAAATGTTATTCTGGATATTTTAGACGGAAAAGAAGAAGGTACTAAATTTATAAAATAATCAAAATGATACTTTTAGAAACAGATAAAAAAAATAAGGTTTTGACGGATATGATTTCGCTTTTAGATCAAAACCGAAAGAAATTGTTAGCCGCCAACCAAAAAGACTTGGATGCATTTACCTCAGATGACCGTGCATTGTATGATAGATTGGTGATGGACAATCACAAAATTGACGGGATGATTCAGGCATTGAAAGAAGTAAAAGCCCAAGAAGATCCTGTGGGTCGTGTGATTTCGGAACGAATACTCGATAACGGTTTGAAAATTCTCAACAAAACAGCTCCGTTCGGCAGAATTATGATCATCTACGAATCAAGGCCGGACGTAACCATAGAAGCCGCTGTTTTGGCCTTCAAGGCTAACAGTAAAATTTTGCTCAAAGGCGGTAAAGAAGCGCACCACAGCAACTTGGCTTTGGTGGACTGTTGGCACCAAGCGTTGCAAGCAAACCAACTCGACAAAGATTGGATCAGCTATCTGCAACTCAACCGGCAACAAACACAAGAATTCCTGAAAAATCCGACTCAAAAATTAGATCTAATTGTGCCGAGAGGCGGAGAAAAACTCATCGCTTTCGTAAAAGAACACGCCCAATGTGCGGTGCTGATCAGTGGTCGCGGGAACAACTTTTTGTACGTACATCCGGATGCGGATTGGGACATGACAAAACAAGTGATTCTCAATGCTAAAACGCAAAAAATCTCCGCCTGTAATGCTTTAGATAAAATATTGATAAACAAAAACATTCCCAACTTTGAAGCGAAAGTACAATCTTTTGTGCAATTGCTGAAAGAAAACGGTGTGTCTGTTATGGGTAGTGCTGAAATTCAGTCAATTACGGACGTATTGCCTATTGAAAATGAAGCTGTTTGGAACGAAGAATTTTTAGCGATGAAAGCCTGTGTGGGTGTTGTTGGCAGTTTGGATGAAGCCATCGAAAAAATCAATCACTATTCCGGGGGTCATTCGGCCGTTGTCATGACAAATGCTGAGCCGGTCGCAAAAACTTTTATGGAACAAATTGACGGCGCTGCTGTCTATCACAATGCTTCTACTAGGTTTACAGACGGTGGTCAGTTTGGCGTTGGTGCCGAGTTAGCCATCAGTACAGACAAACTTCACCACAGAGGACCACTCGGATTGAAACAATTGGTAACAAACAAATATTACGTTTTTGGAACCGGACAAATCCGGAAATAAATTTTTATGAAAACCCCGTCTGACTCATTGAAATTGATACGATTTTTATTCAAATTTCAATTTTTTCAGCGGGATGCGGTCTCTGTCTAAATACATTTCTTTGCCCAAAGGTGCAAAATCATTAGACTCTTTAAAGAGTTCCCAATTGTAAGGCTTTTGGTTTCCAAAAACATTGGCCCTGCCGGGTAACGAAGCACCGGTTATTTGGTTCAAGGCAATATTTAGCAATGGCTCGTTTGTTTCGCCCAACACGCCCAATTCGTTGATAAACTCTTGTTGCTGAATATCGGGGGTCAGTCCGTTAAAAAATTCACCCACACCATCTCGGTTGGCCAAAGTAACTACCAAAGGCTGCATCGCATAATTGTGATTGGGATTCGCGCCTTGACGGCCAAAATCATCCGAATCGTACAAAGTGATAGAACCTTGAAACTTTCCTGTCGTATTGGTACCTATTTGAATGACATCTATATAAGGATTCAAAGAATTAATCACCAGTTCGCTCGCAGATGCTGTAGAAGAAGTTGTAATGATGTAAACTCTACTGAGATTGAGGCTGTTGACATTGTTGCCGTTAAAAGAACTCACAAATTTGTCTTCGAGCAAACTCGGATCATCTTCCAAAAAGGCTTGTTGTATTTTATCATTCCAAATCTGTCTGCTAAAAACTTGTCCGGCAAACTGGCCGGTGATCATACTTGCCAAACGCGTAGCCGAAGTCACGGCACCGCCCGGATTGTATCGAAGGTCTAAAACCAAATCGGTAACACCTTCATTTTTAAATTGCCCAAATACATCGTTTAATTGAATGTCAAAATTACTGACGAAACCGTTGTACATAAGGTATCCTATTTTTTGGCCGCCTATGTCAAAGGTTTTATTGATAAAAATAGGATTTTCGGTAAAGACGGTCGCCGTCAAAGAAACACTTGTCCCGTTCGATTGAAAAGAAGGCGGGTTTCCATCCACAAAATCTGCCATTCCCAAACTGATGGTATCGCCACTGCCAAACAAAAGTTCCGAAAAATTATCAACCGTGAGTTGGGTGCCGTTAACCGTCAGAAAAAAATCACCGCGCTGTATGCCTTTGCTGGCTGCATCCGAACCGGGTAATACAAAACGCACAAAACCGACCAGGTTGGTTTGGCTACCGGGCAGAAAAGTCAGTCTGAAATCCATACCGTTAGTCTTAGAAATACCTTGGAAAGACTGCTCCAAAGCAATAAAATCTTCTACTATGACGCTAAACCGATCCACATCGTTTCGTCTGTACAAAAGACTTTCAAACAAAGCATCGGGTGAATTAAAACCCGATAAAAAGGTATTCAGCTCTGTTTGTGTAGCAAACCGAGTATCGGAAAGATTGGGCACTTCTGCCTGATACAGGTAAAAAAGATTCAATCCCTTCCATACAAAATCATTGATTTGAGTCACAATATTCTCTACTGGCAAAGGCGCATCAATGTCGTCTTGGTCGTCTCCGGAACAACCGATACCTATAAAAAGCAGTAAAAAATAGGAGAGGAGCAGCGTTTTCTTATTCATGGCAAAATATTTTTTATATAACTCTTAAACTCTATTTTTATTATAACAGCTACTAACTGTAAAACCCTATAAAAGTAAGGCGTAAACTTTGAAATTTACAATATCTTGTAACAAAATTTCATCACACTCGTCGATAGAAGACAAATGACCACCAAACATGGAACTTGTAATGAAGCCAAACGAATTTTCAAACCTGATAAAACCTTTTCAAGATAAGGTGTTTAGGCTCGCCAAACGCTTGTTGGTTTCAACGGAAGAAGCCCAAGATGCCTCGCAGGAAGTTTGGGTGAAACTTTGGAACAAGAAAAATGACTTGAAAAACTATGACAACCTGGAAGCATTTGCAATGACCATTACCAAAAACCATTGCTTGGACAGGCTAAAATCGAAGCAAGCAGGAAATTTGTCTTTGGTTCATGTAAATTTCAGCGCGCCGGCTGCTTCGCTCGAAAAACAGTTGGAAACAAAAGACACTGTGAGCTATGTAGAACGCCTGATGAATTTGTTGCCAACCCAGCAACGCATGATTGTTCAGCTTCGCGATGTTGAGGGTTACGAATTTGAAGAAATGTCAGAAATGCTAGACATGAATGAAACCGCCATACGGGTAGCCTTGAGCAGAGCCCGAAAAACACTGAGAGATCAACTCATAAAAAGACACAGCTATGGAGTCAACTAAAATTAACAAATTGCTCGAAAAATACTTTGAAGCAGAAACCACAACAGCGGAAGAAGCACAATTGAAAAGGTATTTTTCACAAACCGACATTGCAGACGAACACTTGCCATACCAACCTATGTTTGCGCATTTTAATGCACAGAAGACGACCGAATCGCCGGCGTGGAAGCCTATAGTAAAGCAAAAGCCTTTGCGAAAATGGCTGAGTATCGCTGCATCTTTGGCCATAGTAGTTTCTGCGGGCATTTGGCAACAACAAAATAACAGACAAAAAGAGGCTGCTTTGTTATACGAACAAACCAAAAATGCACTCGAAATGGTTTCGATAAACTTCAATTCCGGAGCCCAAGAAATCAGTCACCTAAAAACTTTTGATAAAACAATTTCTGAAATTTTTGATTAACAATTTAATATTTATATAAAATGAAAAAGATCCTCATTACCCTGTCCCTTGTCATATTGACGACCGCAACCTATGCGCAATCCGCCTTTGACAAATTTGAAAACACAGAAGATGTCAAAGTGGTCATTATGAACAAGAATTTGTTCAAAATGCTAAGCTCCTTTAAAGGTGCCGTGGCAGACGACCCCGAAGCGCAACAATATATGGAGCTCATCCAAACGCTCGATAATTTGAGGGTTTTCTCTACCAGCAACAAAAAAGTTGCCCTCGATATGGAAAACACTTTCAACATATACTTGAAAAACAACAAGTTAGACGAGTTAATGCGCGTCAAGGAAAACAACAGTAACATCAAGTTTTACGTAAAACCCGGAAAAACAGAAAACATGGTCAACGAACTGCTGATGTTTGTAAACACGCGCAACGAGCAAAGTCCGGATTCAACAGAAACGATTATTTTGAGCATTACCGGTTTGATAGACTTAAACAAAATATCTGCCCTGACCGAAAAAATGAACATACCCGGTGGCGATCAAATCGGGAAAAAGAAAAACTAAATTATTAGTTTATTAATCATCAAAAATTCAATTATGAGAGTTTTAATCACAAAATCTGCCTTGTTTATCTTAGTTGTATCTATTTTAACCGCTTGTAACAGCGAGCCAACCTTGCAAGAGTATTTGGTGGCCAAGAGAGATGCACAGCAATTTATCAATGTAGATTTGCCCGTAAGTCTGTTTCAGTTTGATTCTATCAGTTTAGATGAAAACCAAAAAGCGGCGTTGAAATCTATCAAAAAAATCAACGTATTGGCGCTACAAGTTCAAAAATCCGGCGAAGCCATGTATGCACAAGAAAAAGAAACCATCACCAAAATTCTACAAGGTGACAAATTTAATGAACTCATGCGCTTTAAAACAGGATCGCAACAAGGCGTGTTGACATATTATGGTGAAGAAACCGCTATAGATGAAATGATTTTTTTTGGTACGGATAACAACAGAGGTCTCATTATTTTAAGATTGCTTGGCGATAATATGCAACCTGCACAAATGACGCAATTGGCACAGTCGTTTCAAGGTATGGATAACAATACTGCAGGCTTGAGCGTACTTGAAGATCTTTTTAAATAAGAATAGGGAAGCGTTAGTAATGATACGCTTCCCTTATTTCATTAATAATCTATTTTACATAATATATATTATAGAACAATTATATATAAAAATAATTACAAGGAAATCGGTTATCAAACAGATTTTATATAAATTTGAATGAATAACCAAACCTTTTATATGAAGTCTATCCTAACGAGCATTTTGCTATTTACACTGACAATATCTGTAAACGCTCAAAACGTACAAGAATATTTTCAACCGTTAAAATTTAGAAATATTGGGCCGTTTCGAGGTGGCCGATCTGTGAGTTCAACCGGAGTTATCGGCGATCCGTTAACCTATTATATGGGAACTACAGGTGGTGGACTTTGGAAAACGACCGATGCCGGACAGCATTGGAAAAATATATCCGACGGATTTTTTAAAACCGGATCTGTAGGTGCTGTAGCTGTTTCAACTTCAAATACGAATGTGGTGTACGTCGGTATGGGCGAACATGCCGTGCGCGGTGTGATGACATCCTACGGCGACGGCGTTTACAAATCGACCGATGCCGGAAAAACCTGGACACATCTCGGTTTGGAAGCCACGCAACACATTTCGCGTATCGTCATACATCCGACCAATCCCGACATCGTTTGGGTAGCTGCGCAAGGCGCTTTGTTTGGTCCTACCAAAGATCGCGGTATTTACAAAACCACAGATGGCGGAAAATCATGGAAAAAAGTCTTGTTTGTCAACGAACTTACAGGTGGCGTTGAACTCAGCATAGACACCAACAATCCGCAAACGCTCTATGCGGCTATGTGGCATCACCAACGCAAACCTTGGGTGGTGGTCAGTGGCGGTTCAGGAAGCGGTTTATACAAAAGTACGGACGGCGGAGAAACCTGGAAAATTATTCACGAAGGTTTGCCCGACGACAAAGGAAAAATGGCTATTGCCGTAGCACCTTCAAACTCGGATAAGGTGTATGCACTCATAGAAGCCGACAGCCAGAAAGATTTGGGCGGTTTGTTTGTTTCGGACGATGCGGGCAAAAGCTGGACGCGCGTCAGCGACGACAACAGACTTACCCAACGGGCTTGGTATTACATAGAAGTTTTTATCAATCCGCAAAACGAAAATGAGGTTTATGTGCTTAGTGCACAGGCTTTAAAATCAATAGACGGCGGAAAAACCTGGGAAGAATTCGGCACCAATACACACGGCGATTTTCACGATTTATGGATCAATCCAAAAAATCCTCAAAACATGATTATTTCTAATGACGGTGGCGGTGCCATCTCGTTTGACAACGCCAAAAATTGGTCAACGCAAGACAATATGCCCACTGGACAGTTCTATCGCATCAACACAGACAACCTTTTTCCATACAACATCTATGCCGGTCAACAAGATAATACTTCAATTAAAATAGCACATCTCTCGCAGGGTCGCAGTAGTATTGGCAGAGAAGATTGGACCTACTCCGCAGGTGGCGAAAGTGCTTTTTTAGCTTTCGATCCGGACAAGCCCGATTGGGTCATGGGCGGCAGTTATTTGGGATATATTGAACTTTTACAAACATCTTCAAAAGTGGGGAGAAATGTGATGGCAGCACCCATTCAATACTTGGGATTGGCAGCCAGAGACATGAAGTATCTTTTTAATTGGAACGCCCCTATCGTGCGTTCTTCTCATCATCCAAATAGGTTTTATCACGGTGCACAAATGGTATTGGTTACCGATGATATGGGTCAGAGATGGAGAGAACTCTCACCCGATTTGACACGAAATATAGATGCTAAACAAGGTAAAGGTGGCGAACCACTTACTGTAGAAGCTGTAGGTGCAGAAAACTATGGCACCTTGAGCTACATCCTTGAATCCCCTCACGAAAAAGGCGTCATTTGGACCGCAAGTGACGACGGTTTTGTGCATATCACCCGCAATGATGGACAAACATGGTCAAACGTCACACCAAAAAATTTGCAAGAGTGTTTGGTCAACGCCATAGAGGTTTCGCCCCATGATGCGGCAACAGCCTACATAGCCACAACCCGTTATAAATTTAATGATTATACGCCCGCCCTCTACAAAACAACCGATTACGGAAAAACTTGGACGAACATCAGTAATGGTATTCCCTACGGCGCTTTTACCAGAGTGATTCGCGAAGACCCAACTCAAAAAGGTTTACTCTTTGCCGGAACAGAAACCGGTTTATACATTTCATGGAACGACGGCAAAAATTGGCATCCTTTTCAAAGCAACCTGCCCGTCTCGCCTATCACAGATTTAAAAATTCATCAGGGTGATCTGATTGTAGCCACATCCGGACGTGCCTTTTGGATACTCGATGAACTCAAATTATTGTCACAAACAAATCAAAACCCCGGACAAACAAAATTGTTCGAACCCGAAGATGCTGTGTATGGCTCTTGGGGAAGTCCCATGAGTGGCAATACAGATACGTTTGATGGCACAGACAGTATGGAAGGTGTAAATCCGGCTAATGGCGTCGTATTTTATTACAACATTTCTGAGGATCTTAAAAATGAAGTTGTTAGATTAGAAATCAAAAATGAAAATGGATTGCTCGTTAATCGATTTACATCTGTAAAAGACACCAATTTTTTGCGATACGACGGAGGCCCTCCCCCTACTCCTACATTGTCTAAAAAAGTGGGTTTAAACCGTTTTGTGTGGGATATGCGTTACCCGACTTTGCCGGGCGTACCCAACGTATATATTGAAGCTAACTACAGGGGACATAGAACGCCTCCCGGAGATTACATAGCTACTTTGACAGTTGGCGATGTCGTTCAGACTACATCCTTTAAAATAACAAACAATCCTTTGTACAATGTCAAACCCGAAGACTTTCAAGATTTTGACAAAATCATGACAGACATGGAACAGCAAGTCACGGAGATGCATAAGTTGGTCAACACGCTAAAGACCGCTCAAGACCAACTCAAGTCAGTTTTGATTAAAATTTCAGATGATAACTCTAAAACGGAAATTCACAAACAGGGAATGGCATTGGTCACATCACTTTCTGAATGGGATGGTGAAATGGTGCAACGCATGTCAAAAGCCTATGATGATGTTGAAAATTTTGAAAATAAATTTAGTGCGGAGTATATGTTCTTGCTCAACCATGCCGATAGTCCGTTGCCCAAAGTAAATCTGCCAACAATCGAACGCAAAAAAGAACTCGATGCTACCTGGGTTGGATTAAAATCAAAAGGCATACAATTAAAAGCACAATTAAAAACTTTCAATCAAGTTCTTTGGCAAGCCGGCATAGGCGCTGTACAGTTGGAAAATGACTAGCTTTTCAAAATAAAAACACTTAAAACAAAGCCTTAGACCAAATTTCCGTTTTTATCCCAGTTGGCCATTTCATTTCTATTTTCAGGATTGAGGTAGACATCTTTGTATTTTTCGTCATAGGACAATCCGTGTTTTTGGAGCACATCATCCGGAACGCCATCCCAAACATTGGGTGTATTGCCTATATAACCCAAATATTTGACACCGGCTTCGGAGGTAAAATAACCGGTCAGCGTCAAATTGCGCAGCATATTAAAAAAAGACACGGCAAATTCGAGTTCAGGATCTGCCAAATCGGGATAAGCAATCTGGTCGATTACGAGTTTTTGCTGAAGAGCATCCAGTTCCAAAAAGTTCTTTTGATAAGTGTCTTGTCCTTTTAAATCGAGCCACATTAACCCACCGCGCATCAAGGTTTGGTTTTCGGGTTGGTCTTTCATGATAAATTCCAAAAAAGTAACTGTTCCCACATCTTTAGCTCCGGGCGATGATGCGTCTGCAGGAACAATCATGTCAACCAAAACGTTTAATTTGGCCACTTCATCTTCTGTGAAAAAAGTATCTTCATATATTTCCTCCAAGCGTTTTATTTCTGCTTCGTCTCTTGCGTAATCCGGCAGATAGGGTTTCAAAATTTCTTTTGTGGGTTCTTCGCCGGGTTTGCAGGCGCTTATGAGCATGCCCGTTCCCAAAGATCCGGCTATCAATAGTTTAAGGTTTTCTCTTCTGTCCATAACTAAACAATATTTTGCTGTTTGAATTCTTGTAAAATATATTCGGATGTACGCCATGACAAAGCCATAATTGTCCATGTAGGATTTTTATCGGCTTGTGAAACAAACGAACCACCATCAACCACAAACAAGTTTTTACATTCGTGTGCCTGACTCATTTTATTGAGTACAGAAGTATTGAGGTCATCACCCATGCGAATGGTTCCTACTTCATGGATAATTCTACCCGGCGCATCTAAACCGTATTCGGATTCCGCCGTAGGTTTTTCACCCAACAAAGTAGCGCCAGATTTGGTTAGAATTTCTTCAAAGGTATCGTGCATGTGTTTGGCTTGGTTCCGTTCTTGGTTTGTCCAATTGTAGTGAAAGCGCAAAACCGGTATTCCGTATTTATCGACAACATTCGGATCAATTTCGCAGTAGTTGTCATACATCGGAACGCTTTCTCCCCTACCCGACATGCCTACTACGGCGCCAAAGAATTTTTTCACATCTTGTTTCAAATGTTCGCCGTAACCGCCATTTTCGCGCGGTGCGCCATAATTGTCTTTAATATATTGCCTGAGTGTGTCCATACCTGAACCTATTCCATAGCTGGGCATTCCCATGCCACCCCAATACTCTATATGATAGCCTCGAGAAAAGTTCAATTTTTTGTCGTTTAACCACCAAGGAGAATAGACGTGCATGCCGCCTACGCCATCTTCATTGTACCGATCTCTATCCATGAGTTCCGGAATAATACCCACCCTGCTGGCACCGGTAGAATCGTGCAGATAATGACCTACAACACCACTGCCGTTAGCCAATCCGTTGGGATGTTGCGCGGATTTTGAATTCAGCAAAATACGTGCAGATTCACAAGCAGAAGCCCCCAAAACTACCGCTTTACCCCTGAGTTTGTGTTCGCGCATGTCCATTTTGCTTACAAAAGACACACCCGTAGCTAAACCTTCTGCACTGGTTGTCACTTTTCTGACCATTGCATAGGTGAATACGTCGATATTTCCATTTTTTTCGGCTGGTTTTAGCAGACAAGTTCCGGACGAAAAATCGGCATAAACTTGGCAACCTCTAGCACATTGTCTGCAAAAAAAGCAAACACCTCGTTCGTTGTTGATGCGTTTGGTAAGTATGGACAAACGAGAGGGAATGACAGGCACATTAGCAGATTTAGCACCTTTAGTGAGGTATAACTCGTGAAGCCGGGGTTTGGGCGGTGGTAAAAAGAAGCCATCAGGCTCGTTGGGAATACCTTCTTTTGAACCAAAAACGCCTATAAGCTTATCTACCTTATCGTAGTAGGGTTTTACATCATCATAGCTTATGGGCCAGTTGTCCCCCAAACCATCATGGTCTTTACGTTTAAAATCCAAAGGGCCAAAACGGAGAGAAATACGCCCCCAGTGATTTGTTCTTCCGCCGACCATACGCGACCTAAACCAATCAAACTTGGTGCCGTCTTTATGCGTATAAGGCTCGCCTTCTATGTCCCATCCACCTATGGCCGCATCAAAATCGCCAAAAGGTCTTACGCGGGTGCCGGCGCCTCTTCTGGGCGATTCCCAAGGCCAACGAAGTTGCAAGCGATCCTCTTCTTTAGCCGGATCGAAATCGCCACCGGCTTCCACTACAGCAACTTTAAGCCCGCCTTCGGATAAAATCTTGGCAGCCATACCGCCACCGGCTCCGGAGCCTACAATGATAACATCATAGACCTCTGTTTGTTCTTTGATTTGAAAACTCATAAATAATTTGGATTCTTAATTAAACGACGTTAAATGTAAAATTTTATTTTCTATTTACGCGTTTGATTCGAATTTTGATAAAATTATATCAATTTATGAACAGATACGTTTATGCGAAACTTTCCAAAAAGATTTTTATATTTATAAAAATTACAATAAGTATGGTAAACAAAGTTTATATAGGTGTAGATCTCGGCGCTACCAATGTGCGCTCCGGAAGGGTTGCTTCGGGACAACTCATACAGCATTACAGCCATACATTGCCCGAAAATAAGCAAAGAGAAAATGTGATCAATGCTATCAAAACAGCCATTGATGCAGTATGGGACAAAACAGTTGTTGCAATTGGCATAGGCGTACCGAGCGTGGTGGATCGTAAAACCGGCGTGGTTTACCACGTACAAAACATTCCGGATTGGGAAGAAATTGCACTTAAACAAATACTTGAAGATAAGTACGGTATTCCTGTATTTATCAACAATGATGCAAATTGTTTTGCATTGGGAGAAAAACATTTCGGTGTGGGTAAACCATTTGATCACTTTGTAGGCTTGGCCATCGGAACGGGTGTGGCAGGTGGCATTATTCAAAACGGAAAACTGCTGAAAGATGTCAATTGTGGCTCGGGTGAATTTGGCGAAATGTGCTACCTCGACAGCAAGTTTGAAAACTACTGTAGCGGGTTATTTTTTCAGCTTCAACACCAAACCAATGCCAAAACTATTTTTGAGGAGTCCCGATTGGGAAATCAAGACGCCTTGGCTATTTCTAATGCGTTTGCAATACATCTGGGTAAGCTACTTAAAACTATTGTTTGCGCCATCGATCCGGAGGCGATTGTCATTGGGGGTTCTGTGGCCAAAGGTCACGATGTTTTTCATGCACCCATGATGCAGGAATTCTGCCTTTTTCCCTATCCAAAAAGTATTGAAAAACTTCAAATTATTTACAATACCAAGTCCGAAAACCAGGTGTTGGGAGCTGCTTATCTGGCTGCTGATGCAGATGTCTGATTGTATTTATATCTCAAAGCCAAAAGAGAAGATACGTCTGAATCTTATATGTTAAAAAATAAAGAAACTTGTTTTGTGAATTTTACAATTTTGGACTCAAAATTTGACCTAAAATTTTGATATATCTACAAAAATTACATTTACCTTTGTATATATCTAATTTTCGGTACATGTACAAGTCAGAATTGTTTGAAAACACAGAGGCTGCTTTCGAGCTGAAAACAGACTCTGAAATAGAAAGGGCTTGCTTTTTATTCAAGCTGATTGCCAACGAACCTCTAGTTAAAATAGGTACGGCTGTCACTAATTTTGCCATAAAATCTCACCTCCCTGTAGAAGGCCTGATTCGCTCTACGGTTTTTGATCATTTTTGTGGAGGCACCTCCGAACAAGATTGCCTGCCAATAGTAGAAAAAATGTATGACAAAGGGGTGTATTCTGTCTTAGATTTTTCTGTAGAAGGCAAAGAAACAGAAGCGCAGTTTGATGCAGCTTTTCAACGAACCATTTCTATCATCGAATTTGCCAATACACATGCATCGCTCCCATTTGCTGTGTTTAAGCCTACAGGCTTTGCCCGTTGTGATTTGTTGGAGAAAGTTTCGGCCAACTCGCCACTATCGGACGCAGAAAAAATAGAATGGGAAAAGGTTGTAGCACGGTTTGATCAAATTGCAGCCTGTGCGGCCAAAAGACACATTGGTCTGCTTGTAGATGCAGAAGAAAGTTGGATTCAACAAGCCGTTGACGACTTGGTCTTGGACTTGATGCGAAAGTACAACAAAACGCAAGTGGTTATCTTCAATACCATACAATGTTACCGTCACGACCGGTTAGATTATGTTCGCAACCTTTTAGACATTGCTGATCATGAAGGTTTTAGAGTAGGATTTAAGATTGTGCGCGGCGCTTATATGGAGAAAGAAAACAAACGAGCTGCCCAATTGGGTATCCCCTCTCCTATTTGTCCTAACAAAAAATCAACCGATGATAATTTTGATACCATCATGGGCTTTATTTTAAAAAGACTAGACCATCACGCTCTTTTTGTTGGTACACACAATGAAGAAAGTACGCTGAAAGGTATCCAATTGATGCAACAATACAACATAGACAAAAAGAGCGGCAAAGTTTGGTTCGGTCAATTGTTTGGCATGAGTGATCACATCTCTTTTAACATCGCTAAAGAAGGTTTTTTGGTTCTGAAGTACGTACCATTCGGTCCTGTTCGCGACGTGATGCCTTACTTGATACGCCGCGCCGAAGAAAACACTTCGGTTGCCGGACAAACGAGTCGGGAACTTTCGCTTTTACTTGCGGAAAGAAAACGCAGAAAAATTTGACAGCAACCTTGTCAAATTCATAAAAGCAAAAGCCCACCTTTTCACAGTGGGCTTTTGCTTTACAACAAACATTTTACTATTTGCCAAGTGCGTAAGTAAGCCCAAAGATGATCATATCTGTGGTCATGTCAAAACCTACCTCACTTCCCGGTATAGCGCCCAACGGATTGGTTTGTTCATTCCAAGGGCCGTTGGCTACATCGGGGGTTGGATTTAGTAATGGTCCTTTGGTTTTACCGCGACTGCTTCCGTGATGGTAAGCTGCATCTAAGGTAATCCTGTCTGTAAATTGGTAACCAAATCCAAATTGGAAAGCATCTTGTATGATAGCGGTGGCCGGAGTTGACAGAAAAGCGACTTTAGAATCAATCGGATTGTCGCTAAAGGTGTAGCCGGCTCTCAAAGGGAGTTTGTCAAAACCGTTAAATTGCACACCCGCAGATACAACGCCGATACTTTTCCAGCCGAAGCCTTTTACGGCACCAGTCGGAAATCCTGCAAAATCACCCTCTTGAGCAATTACCCAGCCGGTATCATCAAAACCATTGGTGTTTTCATAATCGATGTATCTAAAATCTAATGCCAAGTCAAAAAGCGTGTTGGAATAACCCAATCCTACAGAATACATTGCCGGATAATCTAAGTTGAATTCAACGCCTGGTGCCGGTGAGCCATCCAAAAAAGTATTGTCAAAATCAAAATTGCTAAAATATTGTGGTGTTTTGTAGGATGCGCCCATCTTAAACCCGATGCCGGAATCATAGAACACGCCAATTTGCGCGCCAAAACCTATGGCATCGGCTCTGTCGGCTACAGGAAATCCCTTTTGTGGATCGGGAGCTGCCAAAGGATTGGGTTCTATTTTTAGCGAAGCATAATTTACGGTAGGTTGAATACCCAATGAAACTTTTTCACTGATTTTGTAGCTGTACGCAAAACCCACTTGCAACAAAATATAATCGGATTCTACTCTGCCAAATCCGCCAGCGCTTTGTGGCAAAGTGATGGGATTGTTGTCGCTTTGCGGAAAGGTGACGCCGAATCCTGCTACGCCAAAGGCTGAAACACCAAAGGTATGTTTGCTGTCTTTCTTTCCCCATACATAAGCAACTGACGGCAATACAGACGTCCCTCTGTCGTCACCCGTTTCTCCGGAAAAGGGTCCGTCGGGTGTGGGAACTGTTGAAGAAAGATTGGGATCTGAAAAAAACAAGCCGGCATTAACCGATATGATTTGGCCATCAAAAACAGACAAAGCCGCTGGATTCCACTGAAGCGTTCCTGTGATATCCAAAGGCTGTGCGGTTGAGGCTCCTCCCATAGCCGTATTTACCGCACCTACATGTTGAAGTACATGTCCCACTTGTGCAAAAGCTATTTGAAGAGATAGCAAGGTAAATGTTGTAAGTATTAACTTTCTCATAGGTTATTTTTTAAAATATCGGCAAAAATAGTATAATTCTATTAATTCGATAGAGTATGTTAATATAATAACTAAATACGACAATCTTGTTGCGATTAAAGCAGTTCATATACACCATCAGACAAATACATATGGAGTCTAAGAGCAGAAAAGTAATAAAATGATTTACAATATCTTAAAATAGTACGTTCAAGATAAAAGAGAGATGTTCGGTTTAGAAATGCAACAATTCATTTTGAATTAAGTATCTTTGAATTTTTAAAACTAAAAACAATTTTTAATGGAAAATTTACCCAAAAAAATACTACCTGCAATTCTGATTTTTATCATTGCCCTTATCTTTCTTTCAAAATCAACAGTGATTATAGGCTCTGGTGAAGCCGGCGTGCTCTACAAAACCTTTGGCGGTGGTGTGGTGACAGACCAACCGGCTATGGATGAAGGTTTTCATATAGTTTTGCCTTGGAACAAAGTGTTTAAGTACGAAGTAAGACAGCAAGAAGCTTTCGAAAAAATGCAGGTTTTGTCATCCAACGGACTCGAAATTAAGCTAGACGCTTCTGTTTGGTTTCAGCCTAAAAAGGAATTTCTTGGCAAATTACACCAAGAAAAAGGTGCCGAATACATCCAACGCATCTTACTACCGGCTGTCAGGTCAGCTACAAGAAGTGTAGTGGGAAGATACACACCCGAACAACTCTATGCGAGCAAACGAGAAATCATTCAAGAAGAAATATTTGCCGAAACCAAGGTTTTTGTCGAAAATCAGTATGTTCAGCTCAATCAAATACTCGTCAGAGACGTAACCCTTCCCGACGCCATTAAAGATGCCATCGAGCGAAAATTGCGTCAGGAACAAGAATCTTTAGAGTATGAATTTCGATTGGAAAAAGCTTCTAAAGAAGCAGAACGTCAACGCATTGAAGCAGAAGGTAAGGCCAATGCAAACCGTATTTTGAACGCCTCACTTTCCAGTCTGATTCTTCAAGAAAAAGGCATACAAGCAACCATCGAATTGGCCAAATCTCCCAATAGTAAAGTGGTTGTGATTGGCAGTGGTGAAGGTGGCATGCCACTCATATTGGGAAATAATTAAACGCAGAAAATAATAAGGAAACTTTCTCGTTTTAAGATTTCTAAAACTCTCATTTTATGCGCACATTTCTTGCCCCTGTCTTGTTGTTGCTATTGTTGAACGCCTGTGTTTCAACCAAGGTTTACAACGAATTGTCTGACAAATACAGCAAACTCAAATCGGAGAACGAAGCACTTTTCAACGAAAATGACAAGCTGGCTAACGACTTGAAAGCTGCTCGTGCAGACTTGGCTTCGACCAAAAGTGAATATGAAAAAACACTGGCGGCCAAAAATAAATTGGAAAGCGACATCACGGCACTGCAAAACAATTTGCAAAATCTGCAACAAGCCTATGATGCATTGGAGCAAAACAGCAATACGGCCATTGCGGAAAATTTGGCTAAAAATAGGGAATTGCTCAGCCAGTTAAAACAAAGAGAAGACGCCTTGGCACAAGAACAAGCCAGACTTGAACAGTTAGAGCGTGAACTCGCACTCAGATCCGGTCGTGTGGACGAGCTTGAAAAACTCATCAAAGACAAAGAAGATGCGCTGAAAAGGCTCAAAGATGCAGTTTCTCAAGCCCTTCTTAATTTTGATGGAAACGGACTCGCCATCGAACAAAAAGACGGCAAAATCTATGTATCCATGGAGAACAAACTTTTGTTTGACTCTGGCAGTTGGGCCATTGGCACGCGCGGAAGGCAAGCTGTAGAAGCTTTGGGCAAAGTGTTGGCAGAGAATAAGGATATTTCAATCCTCATAGAAGGACACACAGATAATGTACCCTACAGAGGAAGTGTTGAAATTAAGGACAATTGGGATTTGTCAACCAAGCGTGCCACAGCAGTTGTTTCCATTTTACAAGAAAACAAACAGATTAATTTGCGCAACATCACAGCTGCCGGTCGTGGCGAATATGCCCCGGTTGCTACCAACGAAACCGCAGAAGGCAAAGCCAAAAACAGACGTATTGAGGTGATTCTGACACCCAATTTAGAAGCCATCACCAAACTCTTAAACGAATAGTAATCCCTATTTTTTCCTGAGTTCGTATAGGTCGTTTCGCCTGTCTTTCAGGTTTCGAACACTTCCAAATTGGTTGAGTTCTTTCAACAAATCCATATCCACGTCTGCCACCAAAATCATTTCCGAATTGGGTGTGGCTTCCGCTTTGATACCATAGGTTGGAAAAGAAAAATCACAAGGCGTAAAGACTACCGACTGGGCAAATTGTATGTCCATATTTTGTACTTTAGGCAAGTTGCCTACGCTGCCCGATATGGCCACATAACACTCGTTTTCAATAGCGCGTGCTTGAGCACAATGCCGCACACGCGAATAGCCGTTTTGGGTGTCCGTTAGAAAGGGAACAAATAACAAATTCATTCCTTCTAATGCCAGCAAGCGACTCAGTTCGGGGAATTCTACATCGTAACATATCAAAATACCTATTTTGCCACAGTCTGTGTTGAAAGTTTGAATTTGATCACCGCCTTTCATTCCCCAAACTTTAGATTCATCGGGGGTGACGTGAATCTTAGTGTATTTTTCAATGGTACCGTCTCTTCTGCACAAAAATCCTACGTTGTATAGGGTGCCATCGTCCAAATAAGGCATACTGCCGGTAATAATGTTAATGTTGTAAGAAATGGCCAATGCCGAAAAAGCATCGCGAATTTGCTCTGTATAAGACGCTAGTTTCCTTATGGCATCCGGCTCCGACAAATGGTTGTACTCGGCCATCAAGGGCGCGTTGAAAAACTCTGGAAATAAAGCAAAATCACAACGATAGCCGGATACGGCATCTACAAAAAATTCGGCTTGTTCCATGAGTTCTTTCATGCCTTTATAGAGTCGCATTTGCCATTGCACTAAGCCCAATCTCACTATGGTTTTGTCGGTTTTGGCACTTTTTCGGGGTTTGGTGTAATAAACGTTATCCCAAGCCAAAATAGCTGCGTATTCCTGCGATGCCTTGTCGCCTTCCAGATAATTTTTAACCACTTTTTTGACGTGAAAATCATTGGCGAGTTGAAAGTTAAGTACCGGATCGTGTATGTCTCTTTCGCGTACTTTATCTATGTACTGTTTGGGGGTGAGCTGCTTTGCAAATTTGTGATAATTGGGCAGTCTGCCACCAAACAAAATGCCTTTGAGGTTCATTTTTTCACAAAGTTCTTTTCTGTAGTCGTAGAAACGACGTCCCAAACGCAGACCTCTAAATTTAGGCTTGATAAATACATCAATACCGTACAAGATGTTCCCTTTCAAGGTATGCGTACTGAAGGTGTAATCACCTGTCACTTCTCTATAGGTGTGGCTGTCCTCCCAGCGATCGTCATCAACTATAATAGATAGCGCGCAACCCGCCAGTTCGTCATCTATTTTGATACCGATTTGCCCTTCGGGAAAAATTGAAATGAGTTTTTGGACATGGGATTCGCTCCAATAAGAATTGGGCATGTTTCTGTAGGCTTCTATCATTACATCCTTCAATTCTTGATAGTCATGAAGCGATAAATACTCCAGTGAAACTTTGTTGATGTCTTTAATATCCATAGTTGCTTTTCGGCTAATTTACAATTTTTAATCAGTCTTTAAAAGTGATTTTGTTAAACCTCTTTAAGGCTAGCCTAAATTATTGTTAAGCTGTAAGAATACTTGATTTTTAAAGACCTAAATTACTGCGTGACACAATTTGACCACCAAAGCTTTGTTGCAAAACCTTAAAATACCATTATTATGAGCAAACATTTTGTCTTTGTTGCTGCGGAGAACGACGGCATCAAAAATTGTAAAGCAGGTGGCATGGGTGATGTTGTTCGCGACGTACCCGGTGAAATTGCCAAATCTGGGCATCAAATTAGTGTGATTACACCGGCTTATGGCCGGCTACACCTACAAGATAGCAAGTTGGTCAAAAAAATACCTTTGCTTTTTAGGGGCAATCAGATTACGGTCGACTTATACGCCGTCAAAGCGAAACATCCAAATCCTCGCATCCATCATTATGTTGTACATCACGACGAAATAACTTCGGGAAATTTAGCTCAAATATACCATCACGACGCCGACGAGCCCTTTGCTACAGACGCTAACAAATTTGCACTGTTTTGCAGAGCCGTCGCCAAAATACTAAAAGAAGACATCCTTGGAAAAGCAGATATTGTGCATTTGCACGACTGGCACACAGCTTTGATTTTATTGCTTCGAGCATCACATCCGTACTTCAAGTCACTTCAAGATATTCGATTCGTGTTTTCAATTCACAACCTCGCCTTGCAGGGAATTCGTCCCATTAAAGACAATCCCTCATCGCTTCAAGCCTGGTATCCGGAACTTGAATTTGACGAAAATTTAGTCAGAGATTCTCGCTACACCCAATGCATCAACCTGATGGGAATAGGCATTCGTTTGGCTGATGCCATCCACACGGTCTCCCCTACTTACAAAAATGAAATTTTGATGCCGAGTGAACCTCCTGTTTTTATAGGCGGAGAAGGCCTCGAAATGGATTTGGTAAAAGCAGATACTGAAAAAAGGCTATTTGGTATTTTAAACGGCATCCATTACGATAAAAACGCCAACCATGCCGAGGGAACTTTGCTAGAAAATTGCATGAGTGCCATTTTTAACTGGTTGACCATCAAAGATACAAATATCAATAGCGATTTTTTGGTACACACCGGTAAAAAATTGGCTACCATGTTTGAGAACAAACCTTCTTTTATAGCCGCAAGCGTCGCCAGGTTGACAGACCAAAAGTTCTTTCTCTACAAGAAGTATCCGGAGGTATTTGGTATGATGCTAGACAAATTAAAATCGATAAATGGCATTTACATCTTGCTCGGCACCGGCGACCTTTCCTACGATGCTTATTTTAAAGAAATTAGCCATCAATATCAAAATTTCATTTTTATCAATGGACAATCTGATGCGGTTGTTCGTTCCATTTACCGAGAAGCAGATTTATACCTGATGCCGAGTTTGTTTGAACCCTGCGGCATCAGTCAAATGCTGGCGATGCAACACGGACAACCTTGTTTGGTTCACAATACGGGTGGACTTAGAGACACCGTCGGACATATGATAAATGGTTTTACATTTGGTGGAGGCACCACGTTTATGAAAGCCAAAAACATGCTAGCTGTTTTTGACGAAGCCATAGATATGTACACATCGAACCCTGATGAATGGATGAAGATTTCCAAGCTGGCTCTGCAAGCGCGTTTTGATTGGGCAAAATCTGTGGACAGTTACTTTACGCACCTCTATAATATGCCTGATTTGCATACAAAAGTATCGGATGATGTCTCCTTTAAACAAATCACTACAGACTAACCAAATAAGTCTGTTTTATTAATCTTTTATTAATTAAAGTGACTAAGTGTTAAGTTTAGATTAAGCATTTAACTTATTTGATAGTTTTATATTTAAAAAATGCGTATTTTACCTCAATATTATTAACTGCGTAAGTTTGCCTTCAGAAAGCCGACTTTACACTTGAAAGAAATTAACCTTAAACTTAATCTTTTGACACATTTTGATTTCATTATCATCGGCACAGGAGCCGGTGGCGGTACACTTGCAGCCAAACTGGCGCCTACGGGTAAGAAAATTTTAATTTTAGAACGAGGGGGATACATCCCCAAAGAAAAAGAGAATTGGGATACCGAAGAAGTATTTTTAAAAGCCCGATACAAAGCCAAGGAAACTTGGTTAGACAAAAACGACAAACCTTTTCATCCGGGCATTCATTACTGCGTAGGCGGCAACACCAAAATGTATGGTGCGGCTTTGCTTAGACTTCGTGAACGCGATTTTGAGGAAGTAAAACACCACGGAGGCGTTTCGCCCGCTTGGCCTATTTCATATAAAGATTTACAACCTTACTACTTACAGGCTGAAAAAATGTATCACGTACACGGTTTGCGCGGTAGCGATCCTACAGAACCCAAAGAAACACAACCTTACCCTTTGGCACCGCTGACACACGAACCGAGAATACAGGAGCTCTATGACGACATACAAAAATTGGGGCTCAAACCCTTTCCTTTGCCAATAGGGGTTAAAGTGCCCAAAAGCGGTGATGCCCCTTTTGTGCTAGACAGATTTGATGGTTTTCCCGACCCTACCGAATCTAAAGGTGATTCGCATGTAGATGGCGTCAAAGAGGCATTGAAATATCCCAATGTGCAATTGCAAACAGACGCTTTGGTTGAAAAATTATTGACGGATACGAGCGGCAAAAAAATAGAAGCTGTACAGACAAAAATAAACAATGAAGAAGTCACCTACACTGCCGACATTGTTTTTGTGGCCTGTGGCGCCATCAACTCGGCAGCTTTGTTGCTGCGTTCTGCCAATGCACATCATCCCAAAGGACTCGGCAACAGTTCGGACGTAGTAGGCCGTCATTATATGGCACATAACAACTCGGCTTTGTTGGCTATTTCTAAAAAGCCCAATCCCACTAAATTCGGCAAAACATTTGCTGTAAATGATTTTTATTTTGGGGATGATGATTTTCAATTCCCCATGGGTCATATTCAGATGCTCGGCAAGTCTGATCCGGTGATGTACAAAGAAGATGCGCCTTCTATTGCACCCGGTTTTTCACTAGAATTAATGGCTAATCACGCTTTAGACTTTTGGATGACATCCGAAGACCTCCCCGATCCGGAAAATAGGGTTACCTTAACCGAAGATGGGCAAATTAAGTTGATATATAAAGAAAACAACCTTGAAGGTCACAAGCGCTTGCAGAAAAAACTCAGGTGGATGGTTGAACATGCCGGTTGTGAATCGCATATTTTCCCAAGCCATCTGTATTTGGGTAAAAAAATTCCGTTGGCCGGCACGGCACATCAATGTGGCACCATCAGGTTTGGCAATGATCCAAAAACATCTGCTTTGGACACTTTTTGCAAATCGCATGATGTTGAGAATCTATATGTGGTAGATGGCAGTTTTTTTCCGTCCAGTTCGGCTGTCAATCCGGCTTTAACCATCATGGCCATGGCGATTCGGGTAGCGGAACATATCAAATCTGACATTCTTTAACAACCAACACCAATTTTATGAGAACCTTTCAAACGTTGGTTTTAACGCTGCTTTTGATTTCTACAAGCTGGGTGGTTAGATCGCAATCGGCTAAAAATGTGAATGAAGTGACCATCACTGTGTCCAATTTAGATGCAATACTTCCCTTTTATACTGACATTTTACCTTTTAAAATTGAAGAAAGATTTAGCATCGCGGCAGAAACAACAGCCAAGTTGTTTAATATTTCCAAATCGGTTGCTACTGTAAAGGCCGTTCGCTTATCGCTTGGTGAAGAACACATCGTTTTGCAGGAGTTTCCTGAAGCAACTAAACAACAAACCATTCCGGGCGACTCTAAGAGTAACGACCTTTGGTTTCAGCACATCGCTATAGTGGTTTCAGATATGGACAAAGCTTATGAAATACTGCGAAAAAATCGGGTGACCCATGTATCTACATCACCGCAAACTTTACCGGCCTATATTGCTGCCGCTGCCGGAATTAGCGCTTTTTACTTCCGCGATCCGGATGGTCACAACCTTGAGCTCATCTACTTTCCGCCGGGAAAAGGCAATCCGAAGTGGCAGCAGACATCCGATAAAATTTTTCTGGGTATAGACCACACAGCTATCGGAGTTTCTGACACGCCTTCTCAACAAAAATTTTATGAGTCTATCGGACTCAAATTGGCAGGCACCAGCGAAAATTACGGTCCGGAGCAAGAACACCTCAATCAGGTTTTTGGTGCCCGACTAGATATATCCGGATTGATGGCTCAGAAAGGAATGGGTGTCGAATTCCTGGAATACATTGCACCTCCAGGCGGAAGAAAATACCCGAATAATAGCAATGTTACCGATTTGTGGCATTGGCATTCCTCCATCGAAGTGAGCGACTTGGACTACTTGTATCAACAATTAAAAAATAGAGATATAGAAATTGTTTCCAAAGAGATCGTCGATCTCAAAAACACAAAAATCAATGCTTCTAGGGGAATCGTCATCAGAGATTTAGACGGGCATGCCCTTTTGTTATTCGAAAATTAAAATTAACCTTTATAAGAAAAAACTATGCAAAAAACTGTTCAAAAACCAAACAAAAGACTCTTCGGTCAAACAGCCATTATTACCGGTGCCAACTCCGGTATAGGCGAAGCCGTCGCAAAGGGCATCGGCATGGAAGGTGCCAACGTCATTATAAACTACATTTCAAATCCGGAAGCTGCCGAAGAAATTGCGCACAACATCTGCAATGACGATATCTGTGGTCGTGCCATTCCGTTTAAAGCAGATGTGAGCAAAGAAGACCAGGTTCAAGCCATGTTTGATTTTGCCATCAAAGAGTTTGGTACGGTAGATATTTGCGTACCCAATGCCGGTATTCAAATAGATTATCCACTACATGAAATGTCTTTGCAAGCATGGCAGAAAGTCATAGATGTAAATCTAACAGGTCATTTTCTATGCGCCCGCGAAGCATTAAAAGAATTTATTAGAAGAGGCATCAGACCCGAGGTGTCGCGTTCTTTGGGTAAAATCATTCATATGAGTTCTGTACACGAAATCATTCCATGGGCGGGTCATGCCAACTATGCCGCTTCCAAAGGTGCCATCGTCATGCTGATGCAAAGTATTGCACAAGAATATGCTCCAATGAAAGTTCGTGCCAACAGCATTGCCCCGGGCGCTATCAAAACACCTATCAACAAGGAAGCTTGGGATACACCCGAAGCCTTGGATAAACTCAACCAACTTATTCCTTATAAAAGAATTGGCGAGCCTAGTGATATTGCATCCGCTGCCGTATGGCTGGCGTCAGACGAGTCAGAGTACATTAACGGCACAACCATATTTATAGATGGTGCCATGACTTGCTATCCGGGCTTTACCACCAATGGATAGGAAAAACGAATTGTTTTAAAAAAAAATATATGTCAGTAGAAAAAAATCGATTAGATTCAAATTACAGTGGAGATCAAAAATGGTTAAAATGGGGCCCTTACCTCAGCGAACGTCAATGGGGAACAGTTAGGGAAGATTATAGCGAACACGGAGAAGCTTGGGACTATTTTCCTCACGACCATGCCAGAAGTCGGGTTTACCGATGGGGCGAAGACGGTTTAGCGGGAATCACCGACAGGTTTAATCATCTCAACTTTGCCGTAGCCTTGTGGAATGGAGAAGATCCCATTGTAAAAGAGCGTTTATTTGGGTTGACGGGTCCGGAAGGCAACCACGCAGAAGATGTAAAAGAGTTGTATTATTATCTTGATAGTACACCGACGCATTCGTACATGAAACACCTGTACAAATATCCGCAAGCGGCATTTCCTTACGAACAATTGGTGCAAGTAAATCGGCATCGGTCTAAACAAGAAACAGAGTTTGAACTACTAGACACCGGCGTGTTTGACAATCAAAAATATTTTGATGTATTCACAGAATACGCCAAAGCCGATGAAGAAGATATTTTAATTAAAATATCGGTGCATAACAGAGCGGATGCAGCTGCCAACATTTGTGTATTGCCCAATTTGTGGTTTACCAACCATTGGCAATTTGGCCTGGTCAAAGAAAAGCCCGAACTATCATTAGAAAAAGTAGCAAAAGGATTTACAACCGTTAAAGCTACCCACAAGCAATTTGGTACTTATTATTTTTACTCGGAAACACCAGACAAAAACCTGTTTTCTGAAAATGAAACCAACAACCAAAGACTGTATGGCACCGCAAACGTGACGAGCAGACCCAAAGATGCCGTCAATGATGCTGTGGTTTCCGGAGATTTTAGCGCGTTTGAAGATGCGACAACCGGCACCAAATATTCGCCTTTTTATGAGGTTGAAATACCGGCAGAAAGTGTTCGGGTTTTTAAGTTCAGACTGTCTAAAAACGCACATAAAACCAATCCTTTAACAGTTGGGTTTGACAAAATTTTCAAAACCCGATTGGCCGAAGCCGATGAGTTTTACAACGCATTTTCGGATCGGGAAAAACACGGCGATTTGGCCAATATTCAGCGGCAAGCTTTTGCAGGTATGATGTGGTCTAAACAATATTATTACATAGACGTTCCGCAATGGCTCAATGGAGACCCCGGACAAATGCCTCCGCCTGAAAACAGAAAACACGGACGTAATTCTGATTGGAAAACCCTAAACAACCGCGATATCATTTCTATGCCCGACAAATGGGAATATCCGTGGTATGCAGCTTGGGATTTGGCCTTTCACTGTGTGCCGCTGGCCATGGTGGATGCAGAATTTGCCAAAGAACAACTCATTTTATTTCTCAGAGAATGGTACATGAAACCCAACGGCCAGCTACCTGCTTACGAATGGGCATTTGGTGATGTAAATCCGCCGGTGCACGCCTGGGGCTGTTTACAAGTCTATCGCATAGACAAAAAAGCGACCGGCAAAGGCGATGTAAACTTTCTAAAGCGGGTTTTTCAAAAATTACTCATCAACTTCACATGGTGGGTCAATAGAAAAGACCACAAAGACAACAACATATTTGAAGGTGGTTTCCTCGGATTAGACAATATTGGTGTGTTTGATCGCAGTGCAGCCATACCCGGTGGCGGTTATTTGGAACAGGCCGACGGCACCAGCTGGATGGCCATGTATAGCCTAAACATGTTGGATATGGCTTTGGAAATTGCACAAGAAGACCCTATTGGATTTGAAGATGTTGCCACCAAATTTCTAGAGCATTTCGTTTATATCGCAGAAGCACTCAACCAGCGTAGCGAAGACTGGACAGGTTCTTGGGACGAGCAAGATGGTTTTTTCTACGACGTACTAGGCTTGCCGGATGGCAGATTTATTCCTTTAAAAGTTAGGTCTCTAGTGGGTTTATCAACCCTTTTCGCCACCTTGGTTGTAGATAACGCGCGCTTAGAAAACCTGCCCGATTTTAGACGCCGGTTGCATTGGTTTAGAAAATATCACTCTAAAAACGCCAAGCATTTGGTGATGGACCAATTTAATGAAGAAGGTGATATGCTCTTATCTTTGGTTCCTAAATATAGATTGGAACACATTCTGAAAGCCTTGCTAAGCAAAGAAGAATTTTATTCGCCCTATGGGATTCGCGCCGTATCAAAAGTACATGAAACACCCTACGTGGTTAACATCAACGGAGAAGACTTCGGTTTAACTTACGAGCCGGCTGAATCTACCACCAGTTTATTTGGCGGAAATTCCAATTGGCGCGGGCCTATTTGGATGCCTATGAATTATTTGTTGATACAATCTTTAAGAGAGTTTGATAAATTTTACAGCAATGAAATCGGGGTAGCTTGTCCGGCAGATGCCAGCAACTTGTGTTGTTTGAGTGAAGTTGCAGATGACATATCAGACAATCTTATCAAGATGTTCGAACAAGACCAAAAAGGTTCGCGACGCATCCACGCTTTGCACGACATATACGAAAAAGACCCATATTTTAAGAAATTGGTGCTTTTTTACGAGTATTTTCACGGAGATAATGGCCGTGGTGTGGGCGCAGCGCACCAAACAGGTTGGACGGGATTGGTAGCAGAGCTCATCCAAAACAAAATTAAAAACGCGTCAAAATAAAAGCTATGTTGGATTTTTTAAATGCAGATTTCGAAACACTGTCGCGCAAAGAGTGGATTTACACCAACGGTTTGGGGGGCTATGCCTCGGGTACCATATCCGGAGCAAATACGAGGCGATATCACGGTTTGTTGGTCGCTTCTTTGAATCCGCCAACCCAGCGAATGGTATTGGTGTCTAAAGTAGAAGAAACACTTTTGGACGGCGACAATGCCGTTGAATTGGGTTGCAACCGTTTTGGAGAGATCGTCGCACCGCAGGGACATCAATTTATTCAAAAATTTGAAAGAGTTCCCTTCCCTAAAACAGTGTATGATTTGCGCGGTTTTCGGTTTTCAAAATCCGTGTTTATGCCGTATGGCAAAAACGCGACGGTAGTTCGCTATGAAAATTTAGGAAAGAAAACCGTTCATCTAAAAGTAAATATTCTTTTGAACCATCGCGATTATCACAGCAATTTTCAAGAAAACGGACACACAAATTTCTTTACCGAAACGGAAAACAACTTCCTAAAAACATATGCTTATTTAGGTGCGGCTCCACTTTATACCTATCATGAGGGTGAATTTGAAAATTCACCAAACTGGTTTAAAAATTATTTTTACGAACGCGAGGCCGAAAGAGGCTTGCAAGCAACTGAAGACAATTTTTCAATCGGATATATTTACCTAACGCTGGCAGCAGGTGAATCCAAAAATATGCTGTTCAGCCAAGACGCGATTTCCAAAAAGCCCAATTACGACAAACTCAAAGACGCCGAAATAAAGCGACTGGCATCATTTCGAACTACAGAAAATGCGTTTTTAAACGATTTGTTGGTTAGCGGGGATCAGTTTGTAGTAGAACGTAGGTCCACGGAAAGCCATTCCATCATAGCCGGTTATCATTGGTTTACAGATTGGGGGCGCGATTCAATGATTGCGATGCGTGGCTTGGCCATCGACAGGGGAAACAAAAAAGTTTGTCAATCTATTCTCAATACGTTTTTTAATTACTTAGATCAGGGTATGTTGCCCAATCGTTTTCCTGATGCACCCGATGATGACATAGAATACAACACCATAGACGCCACGCTTTGGCTTTTTGTCGTGATGTTTGAGTATTACGAAAAGTTTGGCGACAAAGCATTTGTTAAAAAATCATTTGACAAGCTTACAGAAATTATACAATTTCATAAATCCGGTACTCGCTATGACATACACGAAACACCCGAAGGTTTTCTGTATGGCGGACAAGGCATTGCACAACTAACGTGGATGGATGCCCGCGTGGGTGACTATGTGGTAACGCCAAGACACGGCTGTCCGGTTGAAATACAGGCATTGTGGTACAACGCACTGAAAATTTATTTGAAATTTGCGGAAATACTCAATCTAACCGATACCTTCCTAGAAAGTGTTTCAGAAAGTATTCAGCAATTTGAAACGCATTTTTCTAAAGAATTTTTTAATGGAATGGGATATTTGAACGATGTAGTATTGCCTCGTCATTCAGCAGATTCATCCCTGCGATGCAATCAAATCTATGCGTTGAGTTTGCCGTTTTCACCTCTCAACAAAGACCAACAACAGCAAGTTTTGGACATAGTGACAAAAAAATTGCTCACTCCTTATGGCTTGCGCACTTTGTCTCAAGACCATCCGGACTTTAAAGCTACTTATGGCGGCGATGTATGGCATCGAGACGGTGCCTATCACCAAGGTACGGTTTGGCCATTTCTGATGAGTGAATATACGGAAGCCTACTTAAAAGTCCACGGCAAAAGTACAGCTACAAAAGACCATATTCGAACATTAATACAGCCCTTGAAACATCATTTTTATCATGAAAACTGTATTATGGGCGTTTCTGAAATTTTTGACGGCGATACACCAAAATTTGGCAAAGGCACCATCCAACAAGCTTGGTCTGTTTCTGCCCTGATTCGGATTTTGCATCAAATACAATAGATATAATGATTTTATAAGTTGTTGAATAAAACGAATGGCTAATGCCTAATACCTATTGGCTAATGGCTTTTGGCTAATAGTTTCAATCTTCAACAAATAACGATTAACCAATAACGTATAACCATTAACCCCCACAGGCATTGAAAACTTCAACTCTAAGAAAAGTATTGGCCATTTATCCCGGTGGATTTCTCCTCGGTGTAGTTTTAGTGCTGTTCCCTGCAGCGGGAAGTATTTTGACCAGCGAGGCGCATCACGGCTTTTCCAGTAGTCAGTTTGGGAGCATTTTTACGCCACAAATCATTTTAGCAATAGTGTCATCCTTACTCGCGTCGAGAATTGCCGATAAAATCGGTATGAAAAAAGTTTTACTTTTGGGTATGGTGGCACTTACAGTTTCAGCAGCTTTGCTCGGATTTAGTCACCTTTTTGAGGCAGAAGCTTACATTGCCTATTTCATCATTATGTCAGCCACTGCTTTTTTGGGATTGGGTTTTGGTTTTTCTTTAACAGCTCTAAATCCGTTTGCCTACCAGTTGTTTCCGGGCAAGGAAGCTTCAGCCCTCACAGCTTTACATTTTTTTTTAGGTTTGGGCACAGCCACTTCACCACTTCTTATCAGTTATTTTGACAGTTTGGGTTCGTGGTGGATGGGTGCTTTGCTTACAGCTGTGTTGGTTTTACTCGTTTTGATTTATACGGCAACACTCAATTTATCATTAACAGAAGATGCCTTGGAAAGTGGTATAAAAAAAGTGAAATTCAAAATTCCACGCCGACTATGGTGGTACGTCATTGCGGTGTTTTTTTACGGCGCTTGTGAGGCTACTTTCGGCAGTTGGGGTTCTGTGTTTTTGGAAAAACAAGGCGGCTTGTCAGTTGCCAAAGCTTCTTTAGGCTTGTCATTGTTTTGGGGTGGTGTGGCTGTTGGGCGTATCCTCTTTGCTTTAGTGGCGCTCAAATATAAAACCAATTGGCTCTACATGATTGCGCCCTTTGTACTGGCGTTCATTTTCTATATGTTGCCCTTGGCTGATTCCGAAATTTTATATCTCTGCGCCATGGCGGCAGGCGGACTTGTCATTTCGTTTGTGTTACCCAAATCTTTTAGCAATTCTACCGCTGATTTTCCACAACAAGCCGCGATAGTTTCCGGATTTTTAGTAGCCGCATTGCAATTGGGTACCGGTTTTAGTGCCAATGTAATTGGCTTGCTAAACGAAAGTTTTGGCCTTGCTGTTTTGTTTCAATTCTCAACAGTTTATGCCCTTATTTTTGGATTCATCGTCCTGTATCTGAATCAAACGCGAACAAAAGTTTAACAGTCATAAAAAATATTTAAAACTTTAAGAATTTATGACATTTTTAAACAAACAATACGTCTCTATATATCGTATTTTTCGTAAATTCGCAACAATCAGTTTATAACTTTTAAATTTAACAGTATGTCAAATACCGCTACCATTGAAGTCAATGGAAAAAAATATGAAATGCCCATATTGACAGGCACCGAAAATGAAGTTGCCATCGACATCAGCAGCTTCCGGAGTCAGTCCGGCGTCATCACACTCGATCAAGGATATAAAAACACCGGTTCATGCGAAAGTGAAATCACTTTTTTGGACGGTGAAAAAGGTATTCTCAGGTATCGCGGTTATTCCATAGAGGAATTAGCAGAAAAAGCCAGCTTTTTAGAAGTTTGTTATTTGTTGATTTTTGGTGAACTTCCAAAGAAAGTTCAACTCGAAAAATTTCACAACGATATACGCGAGCAATCTATTGTCGCCGACGACATGAAAAAGATTTTGGACGGTTTTCCGCAAACAGCACATCCCATGGGGGTTTTGTCTTCTTTGACCAGTGCTTTGGTAGCATTTAATCCGTCTTCCGTACAGGTTTCGTCAGAAGAAGCCATGTACAAAGCCATTGTAAAAATCTTGGGTAAATTTCCGGTTTTAGTAGCCTGGACCCACCGCAAAAGATTGGGTTATCCTTACGAATACGGAGATGAAGATTTGGGATATGTAGAAAACATTGCCAAAATGATGTTTAAAAAACCCAACAAAGAATACAAATCCAATCCTGTTGTCATTGATGCGCTAGACAAATTATTGATTTTGCACGCCGACCACGAACAAAACTGTTCCACTTCTACAGTACGAATCGTAGGTTCTTCACACGCAGGACTTTTCGCTTCATTGGCTGCCGGTATTTCTGCACTTTGGGGGCCGCTTCACGGTGGCGCCAACCAAGCGGTTATTGAAATGCTTGAGGCCATTAAAGAAGACGGTGGAGACACCAAAAAATACATGGGGAAGGCAAAAGACAAAGACGATCCATTCCGCCTGATGGGCTTTGGACACAGGGTTTATAAAAACTTTGACCCAAGAGCCAAAATCATCAAAAAATCAGCCGACGAAGTACTGTCAAGTTTAGGCATCGTAGATCCTATTTTAGACATAGCCAAAGGTCTTGAAAAAGAAGCATTGGAAGACCCTTATTTTGTTGACAGAAAATTATACCCGAACGTAGATTTCTACTCAGGTATCATCTATAGAGCGCTGAATATTCCAACTGAAATGTTTACGGTAATGTTCGCCTTGGGCCGTTTGCCCGGTTGGATTGCGCAATGGAGAGAAATGCGCTTGAAAAAAGAACCGATTGGTAGGCCAAGACAATTGTATCAAGGTTATACATACAGACCTTTTAAATCGGTGGACGAAAGGTAAACTTTAAATATAATTTACACCAAGCCCTGTCAGCATTTGATAGGGCTTTTGTATTTTTAGCAAAAATTTATTCATGTTAGCACTGCATATACAAAACGAAACCGACAGGCTAAAGGCTGTAGTGCTGGGAACAGCCGAACAGAACGGCCCTACGCCTAAAATCGAAGAGGCTTATGATCCAAAATCTGCGGAACATATACGAGCGGGAACTTATCCTTTGGAAGAAAATATGACAGCCGAAATGGATGCGTTTGAAAAGGTTTTAAAAAGATATGATGTCACCGTTTACAGACCTAAAATCATACCTAATGTCAATCAGATTTTTACGCGTGATATTGCCTTTGTGATAGACGATACGCTGATTAAATCTAACATATTGCCTGACAGAGAAGCCGAAATAAATGCCATTGAAGATGTATTGCAACAAATTGCACCCGAAAAAATATTACATACTACACCCGATACGCATTTTGAAGGTGGCGATATAATGCTTTGGAACGAATATGTTTTTGTAGGTTACTACACGGGTTCTGACTATAAAGCGCAGATCACAGCGCGTACAAACGAAAAAGGGGTTTCGTTTATCAAAAACCAATTTCCGCACAAAAAAGTACTGCCTTTTGACTTGATAAAGTCTAAGACCGATGCTCGAAAAAATGCCTTGCATCTCGATTGTGTTTTTCAACCTGTCGGAAATGACAAAGCCATCATTCACCCGGAAGGATTTCGAAACCCAAATGAATTGCAGACATTAATAAAACTTTTTGGCAAAGAAAACCTGTTTGTCATTACCGCCGACGAAATGTACCAAATGTACAGCAATGTATTTTCTATAGATACCAATGTGGTGGTCTCGGAGCAACAATTTACGCGACTCAACCGTTGGTTGCGCGAGCAGGGCTTTACCGTTGAAGAAATTCCCTATGCAGAAATATCAAAACAAGAAGGTTTGTTGCGTTGTTCCACCCTACCGCTTATTAGAGAAAGATCATAAAACCAAAACGCTCCTATGGCAAAACCTAAAAAAATTGGATTAGAAGATCTCGGTGGTTTTGTGTATTCCACCAACCAAGATTTTGTTCCACCCTCCCAAGAAACGCATTTGGAAACTCCCGAGAATGCTGCGCAAAGATTAGAAGCACATTTTAGCAACAAAGGACGCGGTGGCAAAACCGTAACCGTCATCAAAGGATTTGTGGGCACCGATGAAGATTTAAAGGCCTTGGCCAAACAACTCAAAAATCACTGTGGCGTGGGCGGTTCGGTCAAAGAGGGCGAAATCATCATACAAGGAAACCAACGTGAAAAAATCATGCATTTTCTGACGGAGCAGGGTTTTCGGGTGAAACGGGTTGGTGGCTAGGTGGTTCGGTAATCACAACATCGCCCAATAATTTTTCGCGCCAGTGTGTCCAATGGTATTTTTTTGTAAATATAAAAGTGATGACAACCAACGGAATTAGAGAAAGGTATTGATAACTTAAATCCGGTTCGGATATGTCTATAAAAATAGACTCTGTTTGAAAAGCTGTCCAGTTGGCAGTCACCAGCAGAGCAGTCACTAAATTATTCACCGCGTGAAAACCAAGTGCCAATTCGGTACCTTCATCCATCAATGTGATGATGCCAAAGAAGAAACCCATGGCGATGTATATCAAAATTGCACTGTAGCCTAGCTTGGCAATTTCCGGGTTGCCGAGGTGCATCAAGCCAAATATTAGTGAAGTGACCAACAAAGCCACCCATCTTTTCCCGGAAACCAATCCCACGCCTTGCATTAAATAACCGCGAAAAAGCAATTCTTCAAAAGAAGTTTGTATGGGAATAAATACAACCGCAATCAGCAAGAGCCCAAAAAAAGGTAAAGGTTTAAAATTGATTAAATAATCCTGCGGATTATCATAGTAATCGAGTAACGTAAGTGCCACAATGACAATTCCCCATAACAAAAAAGCAAAACGGATGCGTCGCCAATCTATTTTTTTGCGCGCTGTGATGAGGTTGAGTAACGGTTGCTCGTGTAATTTTCGCACCCAAAAAATCAAGGCAATCATAGATACCACAAAGGTGATTAAAATGAGGGCTAAAAAAGGATTAGAACCTATAAGACCAGAAAGTTCGAAAGGATCCGTAATAGTTTTTCCTTTGGCAGTATAATAAGCCATATAGCCAAGTATTGGAATTGACCCAACAATTTGGGCTAACACGAAGGTCACTAAAAATCCGCCTATATAAGTCCAAATAGAGCGTTTAAAAGGGTTTGCCTGCGCAATAAAATCCATAAAATATTTATTTACAAAGGGTTTAATAGAATTTCTTCACTTATCAGTTTAAAAAAAAACAAAATGTTACATACGTTTTTTTATTTTTTTTCGTTCCTTTGAAGTACCCCAAATTTAACACAATAACAAATGAAAAAACTTTTATTATCTTCCTTTTTGTTTGGATGCTTTCTACTTGCATCCGGGCAAACAACCGAAACCGACCAAAACGCAGAGAACCTGACTATCGATCAGCAGTTTGAAGAGTTATACAGAAAATCCGGCAACTACCAAGAATATGAAGTTGCTAAAAAATCATGGTTGTTAGACTTGCAGAAAAACATTTCCGATTCAATAGCAGCCTTACAAACCCAAGTAAATGATTTTCAAAATCAACTTAGCACCCAAACCGCCCAAATAGCTGACTTACAAAATTCCAATTCAGATCTCACCAAACAATTAACAGACACCCAACAGGCGCAAAATTCTATTGGTTTTTTAGGGTTTCTAGACATGCACAAAAATGCTTACCGTTTTGTGATGTGGTCTTTAATCATCGTTGTTTCCGGGCTCTTTTTCTTTTACTTGGCTCGGTTTAAGCAAAGTCATGTACATACCCGCAATGCCCAAGAAGCGTTAAAAAATTTGGAAGAAGAGTTTGATTCTTACCGGGCTAGGGCTATGGAGCGCGAACAGAAAGCCATGCGGAGATTGCAGGATGAAATTAACAAAAATAAGTATAGCAATACCGCCAAGAAATAATTTTCACCAAACCACCGGGGCTTTGAACAAATCAGCTTTCTAGTCTTTGCATATTGACCAGTTTTTCATAGATCCCTTTTTCAGCCAGAAGACTTTCGTGCGTGCCCTTTTCCACAATTTCACCTTTGCTGAGTACCACTATCAAATCTGCATTTTGAATTGTTGACAGCCGATGTGCTATGACAACAGAGGTTCTGTTTTGCATCATGTTTTCTAAGGCTTGTTGCACCAATTGCTCACTTTCTGTATCAAGTGCCGAAGTGGCCTCGTCCAACACCATGATCGGTGGGTTTTTCAAAACGGCTCGCGCGATGCTGAGTCGTTGCTTTTGACCGCCGGAAAGTTTGTTGCCACTATCGCCAATATTGGTATCGATGCCTTTGGGCAAGTTTTTAACAAACTCATATGCGTTGGCAACTTTTAAAGCGTCAATGACCGCTTCATCCGAAACATCAGCAAGTCCGAGAGCCACATTGGCTTTAACCGTATCGTTAAACAAAATAGAATCTTGGGTGACGAGCCCCATCAGCCCGCGAAGGCATTTTAGATGCATCTCTCGAAGATCTATACCATCTATTGTAATTTTGCCTTTGTTGACATCGTAAAAACGCAGTAAAAGATTGGCCAAGGTGCTCTTGCCACTCCCCGACTGTCCTACCAACGCCACCGTTTTACCTTTGGGAATTTCGAGTGAAAAGTCTTTTAAAACCCAGTCGTCTTCGTATTTAAAATTGACTTTATCAAACACGATGGATTTTTCAAAATCACATTTTTCTATAGATCCTGACGAGCTAGCAATCGGATTCTCTTCTTCTAATATTTCAAGTACGCGTTCGGCGGCGGCATTTCCTTTTTTAACACTATAAGATGCTTTAGAGATTTGTTTGGCCGGCGTAAGGATGTTGTAGGCCAAACCCATATACGGTATAAAGACGGCACCGTCGAAAGATTGTTCAACAAGCACCAAATTACCACCATACCAAAGCAAAACGGCAATCACTAAAATACCTAAAAACTCTGTAGTAGGCCCGGATAGGTTTTGTTTGTGAAGAATTTTATTTGAAATTCGGAAGAATCGACCGGTGGAGCTTCTAAATTTGTTATTAAAATAATTTTCGGCATTAAAACCTTTGATCACCTTTAATCCGGTGAGGGTTTCGTCAATAATCGACAAAAAATACCCCTGTTCTTTTTGTGCCAAATCGGATTTCTTTTTAAGCGATTTACCAATTTGTGAGATAATAATCCCCGAAATGGGTATAAAAATAAACACAAAAAGCGTGAGCTTGACACTCATCACGAACATCGCAAAAACTGTAAACAAAATGGTAAGTGGCTCCCGAACAATGAGTTCTAAAATTGACAAAAATGAATGTTGAATTTCTAATACATCAGACGACATTCTCGCCATGACATCGCCTTTGCGTTTTTCGGAAAAATAGGCAACCGGCAAATCGACTACTTTTTTGTACATGCTGTTCCGTATATCGCGCAGCACGCCATTCCGCAAAAAAGTGATAAAATACATGGCAAAATAACTGCACATATTTTTCAGCAAAAACAATCCAATGACCAACGAAACCAAGATAAGCAAGGTAATCTCCACACCGTATTGGGCATTGGTA
The DNA here is from genome assembly GCA_032251335.1 of Flavobacteriaceae bacterium. Taxonomy (GTDB): domain Bacteria; phylum Bacteroidota; class Bacteroidia; order Flavobacteriales; family Flavobacteriaceae; genus UM-FILTER-40-17. The sequence continues at coordinate 239,821 of JAVVDW010000001.1, forward strand.
GTTGTGATAAAATAGTTCATGTAGTTTTCTGCAAAGGGTTTGATTTGCATCAATCCTTCATAAACCGGCTTGACAAATACTTTTTCTTCCTGTCCGAAAAGCACTTTTAGCATCGGAATGAGCGAAACAAAAGCTAAGGTGCCAAAAAAGGCAAACAAGATGTTGAAAAAGATGTTCAAATATGCAAAGCGCTTGTAGGGCAAGGCAAAGCGAAATATTTTTTTAAAATAGGTCATGCGTTTAGTTTGAGATCGGCGATGATGCGGTCTATGCGAGCTTCGAGGAATGCTTCCGTCTCCGCATATTGCGCAACATCTTCCAAAGAAGTATTTACGCTAAAATAGAACTTTATTTTGGGTTCTGTACCGCTTGGTCGTGCACAAATTTTGCTACCGTCAGCCAAGTAATAAATCAACACGTTTGACTGGGGAATGTCGAGTACTTCTGAATCACCTGAAATTAAATTTTTGGCCGTTGAATTTTGATAATCTTCAATACAAACAACCGCTTGTCCATTAATTTCCTTTAATGGATTTTCGCGTAAATCGACCATCATTTGTTTGATTTCTTTGGCACCTTCTATGCCTTTTTTGGTGATGGAGATTAATCTTTCTTTGTAAAAGCCAAATTGTGCATATAGCGAAATGAGGTTTTCGAATACAGTTTTGCCTTGCTGTTTGGCGCGCGCTGCTATTTCGCAAATTAGCAAAGTGGCAGCCACAGCATCCTTATCTCGAACAGCATCGCCCACCATAAAACCAAAGCTCTCCTCCCCGCCTCCAATAAAGGTAAGTTCGGGAAAATCCTTAATCATCTTGGCAATCCATTTAAAGCCGGTAAGACCTACTTTGCACTCCACACCATAGGCTGTTGCCAACTCAAGCATCATGGGTGTTGACACGATGGTTGAACCAATAAATTCGCTTCCGGTAATTTTACCCTTTTGTTTCCAATCTTCCAGCAGTGCCTGCGTCATGAGTACCATGGTCTGGTTGCCGTTGAGCAAATGCATTTTACCACTAAGATCTCTTACGGCGACACCGAGTCTATCCGAATCGGGGTCGGTACCAATCACGATATCAGCCTGTGTTTTTTTAGCCAAAGCAAGCGCCATGGCCAGTGCTTCCGGCTCCTCCGGATTTGGCGATTTTACAGTAGGGAAATCTCCGTCGGGCACTGACTGTTCGGGAACGATATGTACTTGTGTATAACCTGCTTTTTCTAGGGTTTGCGGTACGGTTTTGATAGAAGTTCCATGTAAAGAAGTAAATACGATTTTAAGATTTTTTCGAACCTCTGAAGCCAAATCAAAACGGGCATGCTTTAATGACGAAGCGACAAAAGCATCATCTACTTCTTTATCTATATAATGGATTTTATCATTTTGCGGTTCAAAGCGTATCTGATTGTAATCGAGTGATTCTATCATCTGTATGATAGCGGCATCCTGAGGCGGCACGAGTTGCCCTCCATCTTCCCAATACACTTTGTAGCCGTTGTACTCAGGCGGATTGTGCGAGGCTGTCAAAACGATACCACATTGGCATTGCAAGAATTTTACGGCAAAAGACAAAACGGGTGTGGGTCGCATGTCTGAAAACAGGTAAACATCTATGCCGTTGGCTGAAAAAACATCGGCAACAACCTTTGCCAGGCTTTGGCTGTTGTGACGGCAGTCATACGCAATGGCCACACGCAGTTGTTGACCCGGAAACTGTTGCGCCATATAATTGGCGATTCCTTGGGTGTTTTTGCCAAGCGTGTATTTGTTTATGCGATTGGTGCCAACCCCCATAATGCCACGCATACCGCCGGTGCCAAATTCTAAATTTTGATAGAAAGCCTCGGCAAGTGCTTTGTTGTCGTTGATAATGAGTTTTTGAACTTCGCTTTGAGTATCTGTATCAAAAGGTTCGCTAAGCCACTTTTGTGCGCGATCTATGATGTCTGCATTCAAAATTGCCATGAATTTTATTTAGTTTAGCAAATGTAAGGAATTTAGAAATTTTGTTAATTACAATTGTTGCGCAAAAGAAAAGCAGCGTGATATAAAGTCGCGCAGTTGAGGTTATTTCTAAATGACTTTAAAGGCAAAGAAACCCCCGACTTTACACGAGAAGGTGTTACTTTTATTTTTAAATTATATACAGTCAACAAATTAGATCATTTTTTAAATCGTAAAAACCTGAAAGGTTTTGAAAACCTTTCAGGTTTATTATACATCCCAACTGAAACGTCAAAGACCTAAAAACAATAACTGTTTTCCGAGATTAGCTTATCGGCTATGGCCGTACGCAAGTCGGATACATTGGGTTGGTTTGTATATTTGGTAAAGCGTTTTAGCCCCATCAGCATTACTTTTTGCTCATCACCGCTTGTAAATGACACTATGGCTTCTTTTCCTTTGCTTTCCACCAAATCTACAGCGTGGTACAAATACAATTTTGCCATATTGATAAAGTCAGTCGCTTTGGCTTCTCCTTCTTTTTTGGCCAATTTTTCTGCGCGTAAAATAGCAGATTCTGCCATGTAAATTTCAATTAAAACATCGGAGCAATTCAACAGTATTTGTTGGTGCGACTCAAATTCGGCGCCAAACTTCTGCACCGCACTTCCGGCTATCATCAACAATGCTTTTTTGAGTTTGACCAACATGTCTTTTTCTTCGGCCAATGGTTGGCTGTAATCGGGTGTTTCGAATGACGGCACGCCGGTCAGTTCTTTACCGACTGCCGTGGCGGGTCCGAGTAAATCTACATGGCCACGCATGCCTTTTTTGATGAGCATGCCTACGGACAACATTCTGTTGATTTCATTTGTGCCCTCATAGATGCGGGAAATACGAGCATCACGCCATGCAGCTTCCATAGGCGTATCTTCTGAAAAGCCCATACCGCCGAAAATTTGAATGCCTTCATCTGCACAATTCTGAATGTCTTCTGAAACGGCCACCTTTAGTATAGAACATTCAATAGCGTATTCTTCCACGCCTTTGAGTTCGGCTTCTTGATGCGAATTTCCTTCCGAAATTCGAATGGCTATCCGGTCTTCTATGTTTTTGGCGGCTCGATAAGAGGCAGATTCGCCTACAAAACAATTGGTAGCCATTTCGGCTAATTTGTATTTGATGGCACCAAATTGTGCAATGGGTGTTTTAAATTGAACGCGTTCATTGGCATAAGCAACTGCGTTGGTAATCACACGTCTTTGCGCATCCAAGCAGGCCGCAGCCAATTTGATTCGGCCCACATTGAGTGCGTTCATGGCGATTTTAAAACCATTTCCACGTTCCGAAAGCATATTTTCAACAGGCACCAAGGTGTCGTTAAAAAAGACCTGACGCGTGGAAGATGCACGGATTCCAAGCTTGTGCTCCTCTTCGTTCATGGTGATGCCGTTTTCCGGATCGTTTTCTACGATAAAACCGGTGATATTTTTATCGTCTTCAATACGGGCAAACACTATAAACAGCTTACAAAAACCTGCATTGGAAATCCACATTTTTTGACCGCTTATTTTGTAGTGTTTACCATCTTCGGTCAACACCGCTTTGGTCTTGCCACTATTGGCATCAGAACCTGCGCCGGGCTCGGTGAGGCAGTAGGCACCAAACCACTCGCCTGTGGCCAATTTGGGTACGTATTTTTGTTTTTGCGCTTCGTTGCCATAAAGCAAAATAGGCAGTGTTCCTATGCCTGTATGTGCGCCAAAAGCCGTTGAAAAAGAGCCGGTGGCTCCAGAGATATAATCGCAAACCAGCATGGTTGAAACAAATCCCATGCCGAGTCCGCCATAAGCTTCGGGAACTGTAACCCCCAAAAAGCCGAGCTCGCCGGCTTTGCGCATGGAAGATTCTGTAAAAGCGTAGTCTTTTTTCTCGAAGCGATCCTTGTTTGGCCAGATTTCTCTGTCGATAAACTCTTTTACGGCTTCTTTCATCATGACTTGCTCCTCAGAAAAATCTTCGGGTGTGAAAATTTCCTCGCATGGTGTTTCTTTGACCAAAAATTGGCCTCCACGTGTCATGTTTTTGTCTTTAGTTTCCATTTTATACTTTGATTTGATTTTTAATTCTTGTGTTTACATCATTTCGTAAATACCGGCTGCACCTTGTCCTGTGCCTACACACATAGTCACCATACCGTATTTCTTTTGTTGTCTTTTCAATTCGTCAAAAATTTGAACAGAGAGTTTGGCACCTGTACAGCCCAGCGGATGTCCTAGAGCAATGGCACCTCCATTGACATTTACTATGCTTTGGTCTATGTCTAACTCACGCATAACGGCCAGCGACTGCGATGCGAAAGCTTCGTTGAGTTCGATAAGTTCGATGTCTTTGAGTTTCATGCCGGCCAATTTTAAAGCTTTGGGGATGGCTTTTACAGGTCCCATTCCCATGATGCGGGGTTCAACACCCGCAGCCGCGTAGTTAACCAATCTGGCAATGGGTTTTAGGTTGAGTTCTTTTACCATATCTTCAGACATCACCATCACAAAAGCAGCGCCATCACTCATTTGAGAGGAGTTTCCTGCCGTGACGCTTCCACCGGCGGCAAAAACCGGTTTGAGTCCGGCTAAGGCTTCTAAACTTGTACCGGCTCTGGGACCTTCGTCTTTGGAAACTGTATAGGTTTTTGAAGCTTTCTTGCCATTTTCATCTACATAGATTTGTTCTATTTCGATGGGTACAATTTGATTGTCAAATTTGCCTTCGGCTTGCGCCTTGAGTGCTTTCATATGAGAGTGATAGGCAAAAGTGTCTTGGTCTTCTCTAGACACTTTAAATTCGTTGGCCACTGCTTCTGCGGTGTTTCCCATGCCCCAATAATAGTCTTCATGTCCTGATTTAACTAAGTCGTAATTGAGTTCGGTTTTGAAACCCGTCATAGGTACTGCGCTCATGCTCTCTGCACCACCGGCTATGATACATGTGGCCATACCCGATTGAATTTTGGCTGTAGCCATAGCAATGGTTTCCAAGCCGGACGAACAAAACCTATTTACGGTCACGCCGGGAACGTCAATGGTTTTGAGTCCCATCAACGAAATCAATCGCGCCATATTGAGCCCTTGTGCACCTTCGGGCATGGCGTTTCCGACTATCACATCGTCGATACGGGATTTGTCTAGTTCCGGAAGCGATTCCATCATGAATTGAATGGTTTCTGCGGCCAATTCATCTGTTCTTTTGAATCGAAAAACCCCTTTGGGTGCTTTTCCGACTGCGGTTCTGTATGCTTTTACTATATAGGCTGTTTTCATATTTTAGATTTTAGATTTTGAAATTGTTACATCACTCCTTACACCCAAAATTGTCTTATTACTTTTTAATTAATTCCTCAACGGTTTTCCTGTTTGCAGCATGTGCTGAATCCGTTCTAGGGTTTTGCGTTCGCCACAAAGCGACAAAAAGGCTTCGCGCTCTATATCTAACAAGTATTGCTCGCTCACCAAAGTTGGTTCAGACAAGTCGCCGCCGGCCATCACATAAGCAAGCTTATTGGCAATTTTATGATCGTGTTCAGAGATGTAGCGTCCTGCTTCCATACTGTCCGTGCCGACCAAAAACATACCCAAAGCCTGTTTGCCCAACACCTTGATGTCTTTCCTGTGGATGGGTTTTGTATATCCGGCTTCGGCCATGAGCAGGGCGTGTTTTTTAGCTTCTGCCAATTGCCGGTCTCTATTGACCACGACCACATCTTTACCCGGTTGAAAAATTCCCAAATCGTAGGCTTCATAAGCTGAGGTGGAAACCTTTGCCATGGCAATCGTGAGGAAATATTCCTGAAGTCTGTTGAGTTCTACATCATTTTTTTGGAAGGTGTCTGCGGCACGTAAAGTCATTTCTTTAGAACCTGCACCTCCGGGAATGAGGCCAACGCCAAATTCTACCAAGCCGATATACGTTTCGGCTGCTGCAACAATTTTATCGGCGTGCAACGTGAGTTCGCAGCCCCCGCCAAAGGTCATTCCGTGTGGCGCTACCACCACAGGGATAGCCGAGTAACGCACACGCATCACAGTGTCTTGAAAAGCTTTAATAGACATGTTGAGTTCGTCAAAATCTTGTTCGGCGGCCATCATAAAAACCATCATTAGGTTGGCACCGACCGAGAAATTGGTTCCTTGGTTGCCTATTACCAAACCGGCGTATTCTGTTTCTGCCAAATCAATGGCCTTGTTGATACCCTGAATCACGCCACTTCCTAAGGTGTTCATCTTGGATCTAAATTCTACATTGAGTATGCCATCTCCCAAGTGTTGAATAACAGAATCGTCATTGCTCCATATTTTTTTGCTTTCGCGAATATTGTCGAGTATGATAAAGGCATCCTGACCCGGTATTTTGGTTTGAGATTTGGTGGGAATATTGTAAAAATAAGTAGCACCGTCTTTTACGGAATAGAAGTGCTTGCTACCCGATTGTAACATGTCTTTTACCCAGCAAGCTACTGTCAGCCCTTCGGCTTCAATGAGTGCCAAGCCCTTTTCGATGCCAACCGCATCCCAAATTTGGAACGGACCGTGTTCCCAACCAAATCCGGCTTTCATCGCGTCATCTATCTTGTAGAGTTCGTCCGAAATTTCTGGTATTCTGTTTGAAACATAGGCAAACAAACCGGCCAAATTACGACGGTAGAATTCGCCTGCTTTGTCTTTTCCGGAGATGAGCACCGGAAATCGGTCTAAGACACGGTCTATGGTTTTGGTTTGTTCAAGTGTAGCAAACGATACTTTTTGAGTGGGTGCGTATTCGTAAGTATTGAGGTTGAGTGCTTTGATTTCTTTGCCCTCTTTTTTGTAAAAACCCTGACCGGTTTTGCTGCCAAGCCAATTGTTTTCCATCATTTTTTGGATGAAATCGGGCAGTTGGAAAAGCTCATGGGCTTCGTCATTGGGGCAGTTTTCGTATAGGCCGTTGGCCACGTGTACCAAGGTATCGAGACCCACCACATCTACGGTTCGGAAAGTGGCCGATTTGGGTCTCCCTATAACAGGTCCTGTGAGTTTGTCTACCTCTTCTACGGTCAATGCCATGTCTTTTACGAGGTGAAAAAGGCTTTGGATGCCGTAAATTCCCACGCGATTGCCTATAAAAGCCGGCGTATCTTTTGCCACCACTGCCGTTTTGCCTAAAAATTTCTCGCCGTATTCGTTGAGAAAATCTAACACTTTTGGGTCGGTTTGCGGACCGGGAATCACCTCAAAGAGTTTGAGGTAACGGGCGGGATTGAAGAAGTGTGTGCCACAAAAATGCTTTTGAAAATCCTCACTCCTACCCTTGCTCATAAACTGAATGGGGATTCCTGAAGTATTGGAAGTGATCAGCGATCCGGGTTTGCGGTATTTTTCGATTTGTTCGAACACTTTTTGTTTGATATCCAAGCGTTCTACAACCACTTCGATAATCCAATCGACCTCGCTTATTTTACTCAAATCATCTTCCAAATTGCCTACAGTAATGCGTGTGGCAAATTTTTGGTGATAGATGGGTGATGGTTTGGATTTAAGCGCGGAAGCCAAATTTTCGGTTGCTATGCTGTTTCTGAATGTTTTGGACTCCTTGGTAAGGCCTTTTTTCTCATCTGCGGGTGTCAATTCACGCGGCACGATGTCGAGCAGTAAAACTTCGACACCTATGTTAGCAAAATGACAGGCAATGCCACTTCCCATAATTCCGGAACCGATGACGGCTACTTTATTGATATTTCTTTTCATCTGTTTGTGTTTATTGTTTTTATGGTTATGTCGTTTTTTCCAAATCGTATGATTTTAGTTCGGTTAAATACACTTTTTTATTTTGTACAAGTTGGATAATGGTTTCAATGACTTCGTAGAAGTGGTTAAGTTTTCGCTCCGTAAGGGTGTTTTTGACCACGTCGTTGAAATGCAATACTACTTCTTTGGATGCTTCCCGCTTTTTGACGCCTAAAGGTGTTAAACCTATCAACACGCTTCTGCCATCGTCGGGGTTTCGCGATCGAACAATCAGACCTTTTTCTTCCATTATTTTAAGCGTACGGGAGAGACTGGTGGCTTCTAAACCCATTTTGGGTCCCAAGGCCGTAGAGGGTGTTCCTTTGATGGGATCGATACTGAGCAATGCAAAACCCATGGCCATAGTCATATCTACTTTGCTGGCTTCTTCGTTGTAGAATTTGACGATGGCTTGCCAAGCTACGCGCAACGCATAATCAATTGTTTTGTCTTTCATCTCTTGTGTAAAAGGAATCAAATATAGTAAAATTTACTATGCACGCATAATAAATTGTTATTTTTTTAATGTAAATTTAATCCTTGAGTGAACTATGATCTATAAATCCTGTCGTAGAGGTGTTGATACTTTTCTTTGACGTTTCTGCGCTTCAACTTGAGTGTAGGTGTTAGATGGCCGTCTTCTATCGTCCAAACATCGGGGGTGAGTTCAAATTTTTTGATTTGTTCCCAATGTCCAAAATGTTCGTTGATGCGATCGACTTCAATTTGTAATAAGGTTAAGACTTTTTCGTTGCTAATGAGCAAACTATCTATTTCCGGCAATGGGATGTTTTGCTGATTAGCCCAATTTCGGATTTGTTCAAAAGCAGGTTGTACTATAGCGGCGGGCATTTTTTCCCCATCACCAATCACCATAATTTGTTCGATATAGGGCGATTGTTTCATTTGGCTTTCAATAATTTGAGGTGCTATGTATTTGCCCCCCGATGTTTTAAACATCTCTTTTTTGCGATCGGTGATTTTCAAAAAACCTTCTTCGTCTATGATCCCGATATCACCGGTGTGAAAATAGCCGTTTTTAATCACCGTAGCTGTGAGTTCGGGATCTTTGTAGTAACCCATCATGACATTGGGGCCTTTGCACAGAATTTCGCCGTCTTCCGCAATGGTTACTTCAACATGGTCTATGGGTTTACCAACTGTACCAATCTTAAAACCCTTATTTCTTTGGTCGTTTACGGAAATTACCGGTGAGGTTTCAGAAAGGCCGTAGCCTTCCATAATTGGTAGTTGGGCAGCTGCAAATACACGCGCCAATCGGGGTTGCAGGGCTGCGCTTCCAGATACCATCAAATCGAGACGACCACCCAAACCTTCCTTCCATTTAGAAAAGATAAGCTTGCGGGCGATGTTGAGTTTAAGATCGTAAAAAACACCATTTTCGTGGTTGGGTTTGTATTTTTCTCCCAAAGCCAATGCCCAAAAAAACAATTTTCTTTTGATGCCTTTCAGCTCGCTTCCTTTTGCGTAGATTTTATCATACACTTTTTCGGCCAAGCGCGGCACCACCGTCATGACATTGGGTCGCACTTCTTTTATATTGTCACTTATTTTATCTATGGATTCTGCATAGTAGATAGAGACGCCGTGGTATTGGTAGAGATACAAAATCATCCTTTCAAATATATGGCAGACGGGCAAAAAACTGAGTGCTACAGAATTTCCGGAATCGAAGGGTACGCGCGGCGAACTGTCGAGTACGTTCGATACAATATTGTTGTGCGAAAGCATGACGCCCTTGGGTTTTCCGGTGGTTCCGGAGGTGTAGATAATGGTGGCCAAATCGCTTGGCAAAACGGCTGCTTTTCGCTGCTCTACTTCTTGCTGAAGTTGCTTGTCTTCGCCCAATTGTAGCACTTTGTCCCAATTTGAGCAATCGTCTAAAACGTTAAAGCTGTATATTTCTTTGAGAAATTTCAAATTTTTCTGAACGGATTTGACTTTTTCAAAAACCTCTGAACAAGACACAAAACAATATTTCGCTTCAGAATGGTTTAGAACGTATTCGTATTCTTCTGTTGAAATGGTCGGATAGATAGGAACTGTTTGCGCGCCGGTTTGAAGCACGCCGATGTCAACAATATTCCACTCTGTTCTGTTGGACAGGGAAATTATCGCTATTTTATCGTTGGGCTGCACGCCTAATTTTACCAATCCCCTACTCAATTGGTTGGCTTTATCTAGGTATGCTGCTGTAGATGTTTTTATCCATTTTCCGTCTGTTTTAGTAACCAATGCATCCTGTAAATGATAGCGTTCTAGCTGGTATTGCGGAAAATCGAAGAGGCGAGAAATTTGAGTCATGTAAAGATTTGTTTGTTTTGCACTTGCAAAATAGCATAAAGTTATCGATTTCTTTAAATTTTGACGAAAATTTTATATTTTCTCTTCATCTCAATCTTAGACGCAAAAAAAGGTGTTTTTTTTCAATACGATAGAAATTACTCAACATCAGATACTGAAGTGAGCTTGCTGTGCAGAATTTGTTTTAAAGCCGGAAGATGACACGGCTTACAAATCTGAGCTGTCTGAGTCCGACAGCCTTCTTATTTTTACAATTGTAGTTTGTGCGGTCGTTAATTGATAACGCTATTTATATTCCGCTATTTTAAAAAGAATTCTTTTCATGGTTTCAGACTTTGCCATGGTTTCCCGCCATTCGTCCTCGGCCAAAGAATCTGATGTGATACCACCACCCACAAAAATGCGCACTTTATCTTCCTGTATTTGCATACAGCGAAGGTTGACAAAAAAATCGGCATCTTTCGCAGCCCGTACCGGTCCTAAAAAACCTGCATAATATTCTCTTGAATAACCCTCAATCAAATCTAAAAAAGTTTTTGCAGCTGCTTTTGGAAAACCGCAAATGGCCGGTGTAGGATGCAACTTTTGAATGAGTAAGGCGGTAGTAAAATCCTTTAAAGTGGCTATTACTTCGGTATGCAGGTGTAGTAAATTTCCCGCGCGAATGGTTTCCGGTCCGTTGACTTCAATATCATCGGCCTCAGGCTCTAAAAGTTCGAGCAAATAATCTGTCACTATTTGCTGCTCAGTCATTTCTTTTTCGCGCCAAGAAATTACTTGGTGCGATTGGTATTGCTTGGTGCCTGCCAGAGAAATGGTTCGGATGCGATTGCCGCGAACAGAAAGTAAATTTTCAGGAGTGGCACCCATCCATGTACCCACTTTGGGATGCGAAAAAATATACACAAAGGCATTGGGGTATGCAGACAATAACCCCTTGAAGATTTCCAGGGTTTGTTTAGAGTCATAAGGTACAAACTCCTCTCTGGACAACACCACCTTTTTAAAAAAACCTTCTTGAATCTTGGATTTGATGTGTTCAATCTTTTCCAGATAAGCTTTCATTTCAGTGTCGTCCGGCTGATAAAAATGCTGAATGTTGTCTTTCCGCTTGTTGGTAGATTTCCATTGCAGCGTCGGCATACTGACACGCAAATACGTTCCTTTAATCAATACAGCATCATCGTTCGGCTCAAAAGGTGCAAAAACAAACCCGGGTTCTTCAAAAGTAGTTGTTTTGTAAAGTGTAGGATCCGGTTGCAAAAAGGCTTCAAAAAAATCATCATTGGGTTTTCTATACGCCGCAACAGGCAATTGCTGCTCCCGATGCATAAAAACTTTACTGATGAGTGCATTGAAATCCATTACACATCTTTTTTAAGGGTGATTGTGGTGAGTTTACAATCCGAAATGAGTTGACCGGTTTCGTTGGTGACCGGTATGTGCCAAAGTTGGATGGTTTTGCCGCGATGCAACAAGGTGGCTTTTGCATACACATAGCCGTCTTTGATGCTTTTTACGTGGTTTGCTGAAATTTCGATACCGCGAACCATCACTTTATCCGCATTCAGAAAAACAAAGGCTGCAGCACTTCCAACACTTTCGGCCAAAGCCACAGTAGCACCGCCGTGTAAAACACCATCGGGTTGATGCACGCTGTTGTTGACAGGCATTTTGGCCGTCAGAAAATTTTCGCCCACATCTACATATTCAATCCTGAGCGTTTCCATGAGCGTGTTTTTGCAAATGGCATTACATCTGTCTAAAATATCCGTCTTTTCCAATGTTGTGGAGTTTTTATCAAAAGTAGTTATTTCTAATCACTTTCGCACTTTTAGTCCTAAGGCTGCTACGAAAGAAATCACCGTAAAACCCAAAAGTGCCCAAAAACTGATAGACAAATCCCAAGTTTTGGCAAGAAATCCCAACAAAACAGGACCAATCAAAAATCCGATAAACCCGGATCCTGCGATGAGCGAAATTCCTTGTGCCGCATCTATATTAGGTGTTTTACCTCCCAACCTGAACAGCTCCGGCACAACTGTTGAAAAACCCAAACCCACCATTCCAAAGCCCGAAATAGCTATCCAAGGTATTTTGTAAAGTATCAATCCAAAACCAAGCACAGCAATAAGACAGCCGTAGAGTATCACTTTTTTTGAACCTAATTTTTGACTGATGCCGTCCCCAAAAAAACGTCCGAATGCCATAAAAAGTGAGAAAAAAGTGTAGCCATAACCAACATGGTTTAGGTCTGCTTTTGCTATTTTCTCTAAATACAATGCGCCCCAATCTACGATAGCGCCTTCACCGGACATAACAAAAAAACCGACCACTATTACTAAAAAAAGTGGTTTGAAGAGTTTTACATCAAAACTGCTTTCTTCAACTTCTTCCGATTTTAGATGATAAAAATGTTTTAGGTTGGGCGTGTTTACCAAAACCATCACCAATACAACCACGGCCATATGCCAAAACGGAAGTGAAACCATCGGCATAAACAGGGTTCCTATGCCGGCACTGATCATCCCGCCCAAACTAAAAAACCCGTGATTTGCAGACATAATATGTACATTGTCAGACTTTTCAATCTGTGTAACTAAAGTATTCATAGAAATATCCATCAGGCCTGAAAAAACGCCGACCAAAAACAGTCCCAAACAGAGCACAGCGTAGTTAGGCGCTACAAAAGGGATGATAAAAGACACAAAAAACAGGTACATGGTTATGGAGAGCGAACGACCTGCATGTAAAAAACGAATGATTTTGGGCGCAAAAATCAGCATGCAAAATGTGCCAATACCCAAGAAAAGCACTGCGACACCGAGTTCGCCTTCGTCTATTTTCAGTTTGTTTTTGAGCGTTGGGATGTAAATGGCCCAAGTACCAAAGAGTATATTGAGCGTCATAAAACACATCGCTATCGATCGATATGTAGGATGCTTAAGGATGAGTTGCAAAGTTCTTATCATACTATAAAGATAACTTTTTTGGCTTGCGAATGTTTACATCAAATTGACAGAAAACTATACGATGTAAACATGTCTGAGTACGTTTTTTAAAATTTCAGCAAATTGATACATCTCTTCAAACGAATTGTACAGCGGAACAGGCGCCAAGCGAATCACGCCGGGTTCTCGCCAGTCGGTGACTACGCCTTGCTTGGAAAGCGCATCAAACACCTCGCGTCCTTTGTTTTTGAAGTAAAGTGAAAGCTGGCAACCTCTTTTTGAAGGTGTCAGCAATTCAAAATGGCTGTTAAAGCCTTGTGAATGCTCCAAAAGAAACTGTAGATAGCCTGTGAGTTTTTGACTTTTGGTGGACAAAGCATCCATCCCAACATCTTCAAACATCTGAACAGAAGCCAATTGTGGCGCCAGGCTCAAGATAGGCAGGTTACTCAGTTGCCAAGCTTCTGCATTAGGCATCGGCTTAAAGGTTTTTTGCATCTGAAAACGCGTAGCCTTGTCTTGTCCCCACCAACCTTCAAAACGATTGAGATTTGATTGGTCTAAATATTTTTCATTCACATAAATACCCGCAAGGCTTCCCGGACCGCTGTTGAGGTATTTGTAACTGCACCAAGTGGCAAAATCGACTCCCCATTTGTGGAGCTCCAGTTTGACATTACCCACAGCATGAGCCAAATCCCAACCCACCATCAAATCACATTCTTTTGCTTTTTGTGTAATGATTTGCATGTCAAAAACCTGTCCGTTGTAGTAATTGACACCGCCCATTAAAAGGAGCGATGCGGTATCTTTATTTTTTTCAATGGTTTCGAGTATGTCTTCCGTATGCCAATGATGTGTTCCTTTATGTTTTTTAATTTCGATGATGCCTTCTTGCGGGTGATAACCGTGAAACCTAAGTTGGCTTTGAAATACATATTGGTCGGAAGAAAATGCTTTTTCTTCGCAGATAATTTTATAACGGTTGGGCGTCGGTTTGTAAAAAGAAACCATTAGAAAATGCAAGTTGGCTGTAAGCGTATTCATGACTGCCACTTCCTGCGGTTTGGCTCCGACAATATTAGCCAGCTTGGGCGAAAGTTGTTCGTGCATTTCCCACCATGGATTTTGGCCATAAAAATGTCCGTCAACAGCCAGTGTGGCCCAATCGCTCAATACTTCTTGCACTTTGGCTTGGGCAGTTTTGGGTTGCAACCCCAAAGAATTTCCTGTAAAATAAATTACCGGCTTGCCGTTGTGCTTGGGAAATAAAAATTCGTTTTTGTAAGACTTCAGCGGGTCTTTTTCGTCTAACTGTTTTGCGAATTCAATAGAATTTTCAAAATTCATAACCTTTATTTTAGAGGCTTCCCATAGAGATCGAACTCGGTGGCATCAAAAATTTCTACTTCCGCAAAATCGCCTATTTTAACGTAGTGCGCTGCGGCATCTATCAAAACTTCGTTGTCCACATCCGGCGAATCAAACGCGGTTCGCCCCACAAAAAAACCGCCTTCTTTTCTGTCTATCAAACAGCGAAAGGTCTGCCCTATTTTTTCCTGATTCAATTCCCATGAAATTTGCGATTGAATTTCCATAATTTCGTTTGCACGCTGTTGCTTGGTTTCTTCGGGCACATTGTCTTCCAACAAGTAAGCGTGGGTATTTTCTTCATGTGAATAAGTAAAACAACCCAAACGCTCAAACCGCATTTCTTTTACCCAATTTTTTAGCAGTTCAAAATCGGTTTCTGTTTCGCCCGGGTAGCCTACGATCAGTGTGGTTCTGATGGCCATTCCGGGAACTTTCTCTCGAAAAGTTTTAATGAGTTGGGTGGTTTTTTCTTGTGTGGTACCTCGCCTCATGGACTTGAGGATGCGGTCAGAAATATGTTGAAGCGGGATGTCTATATAGTTACAAATCTTGGGTTCTGTCTTCATTACGTCAAGCACATCTAAGGGGAAACCTGTAGGAAAGGCATAATGAAGGCGTATCCACTCAATGCCATCTACAGCGGCCAAAGCCTTGAGAAGTGTTGCCAAGTTTCGCTTTTTATACAAATCCAGACCGTAATACGTCAAATCTTGGGCAATCAAAATCAGTTCTTTAACCCCTTTCTGCGCTAAGTTTTCCGCTTCTTTGACCAACTTCTCAATAGGTTGCGACAAGTGCTTGCCGCGCATGAGCGGAATGGCACAGAAGCTACAAGGGCGGTCACATCCTTCTGCTATTTTAAGGTAGGCGTAATTTTTGGGCGTTGTAGTCAAACGCTCACCGATGAGTTCGTGTTTGTAATCCGCTTCTAGTGCTTTGAGTAGTTGTGGCAGGTCGGTAGTTCCAAAATAGGCATCAACATCCGGAATTTCTTTCTGAAGATCGGGTTTGTAGCGTTCGCTGAGACAACCGGTCACAAAGACCTTATCGACCAAACCCTTTTCTTTTTTATCAACGTATTCCAAAATGGTATTGACAGATTCTTCTTTGGCATTGTTGATGAAGCCACAAGTATTGATAACCACAATATTGCCTTCTTCTTCGTGAACAACATCCTTGCCATTGGCTTTCAATTGTCCCATCAAAACTTCCGAATCATACACATTCTTGGAACAGCCAAGTGTAACGACGTTTATCCGATTCTTTTTAAGGGTTTTGGTGCGCATAAATTTTTAGATAAGCTGCGGCAAAGATAGTTGATTTGAGAGCGATCAACCAATTTGTCTCCGGCTAAATTGTCTTCCAAAAAATAATACGGTCAAATGTTAAAAATTTTAGAACCTGACATAAGTCATCATTTGGAAATTTAACAGCAAGTAATTTTACATCACTTTAACAAACAAAAGTCTAAAATTTCAAATATGGAAGCAAAAAAAAGAGTCTATCGTTTTGGTGAAAAAACGGCAGACGGCAACAGCAGCATGAAAAACCTCTTAGGTGGCAAAGGTGCAAATTTGGCCGAAATGAGTGCCATAGGAATTCCTGTTCCACCCGGGTTTACCATCACAACAGAGGTTTGCACAGAATACAATCGGCTAGGTGAAGAAGCAGTCATTGAACTCATTAAGCCCGAAGTATCCGCAGCTATTGCCAATATAGAAAAAATTATGGGCGCTACTTTTGGCGATTCGGAAAATCCGCTTTTACTTTCGGTCAGATCCGGCGCAAGGGTGTCTATGCCGGGTATGATGGATACCGTGCTTAATTTAGGACTGAACGACGAAGCCGTAGAAGGCATCGCCAGAAAATCAGGAAACGAACGTTTTGCTTGGGACTCATATAGACGGTTTATTCAAATGTACGCCGGGGTAGTATTGGGGATGAAAAATGAATCGAAAGAAGATTTGGATCCTTTCGAAGAAATCATCGACAACCTTAAGCACAAGCGAAATATCAGCTTAGACACTGATTTTTCAGTAACAGATTTAAAAGACTTGGTTTTTGATTTTAAAGAAGCCGTACGCAAGAAAAAAGGCATCCAATTTCCAACAGATCCTTGGGAGCAACTTTGGGGAGCTGTTGTGGCTGTCTTCAATAGTTGGAACGGTGACCGTGCGGTTTATTATCGAAAAATGCACGGGTATCCGGCAGATTGGGGAACAGCAGTGAATGTGCAAGCCATGGTTTTTGGAAACATGGGCGACAACTCCGGAACGGGGGTTGCCTTCTCCCGTGATGCCGGAACGGGCGAAGCCGTTTTCAACGGTGAATACCTTATCAATGCGCAGGGGGAAGATGTTGTAGCCGGTATTCGTACGCCACAGCAAATTACCTTGTTGGGCTCTCGCAGGTGGGCAGAATTGGCCAAAGTAGAAGAAGCAGAACGCAAGGTAACCTATCCTTCTTTGGAAGAGTTGATGCCTAAAATTAACGAAGAGCTTTTTGGCTATCAGCGTAAACTCGAAATGCATTACAAAGACATGCAAGATATGGAGTTTACCATTCAGGATGGAAAACTTTGGATGCTACAAACCCGAAACGGAAAACGAACCGGTGCGGCCATGGTAAAAATTGCTTATGATATGTTGCAAGAAGGCGTAATAGACGAAAAAACAGCTTTGCTTAGAATAGAACCCAACAAGTTGGATGAACTACTCCACCCTGTGTTTGACTTGAAACTTTTGAAAAATTCGCATGTGGTGGCACAAGGACTTCCCGCTTCTCCGGGAGCTGCTACCGGGCAAATCGTCTTTTTTGCCGACGAAGCCGATAAGTTTAAGAACTCTATTTTGGTGAGGGTAGAAACTTCTCCGGAAGACCTGGAAGGCATGAACGTAGCCAAAGGAATACTAACGGCTCGGGGCGGTATGACCTCGCATGCGGCGGTGGTTGCCAGAGGCATGGGAAAATGCTGTATTTCTGGCGCGGGAGCTCTAAAAATAAATTACAAAACTCGTACGATGACCGTAAACGGAAAAGAGTTTCACGAAGGTGACTGGATTTCCCTAAACGGCAGTACAGGTAATATTTACGAAGGAAAAGTGCCTACCAAACAACCCGAACTCAGCGGAGAATTTGGATCGTTGATGGCCTTGACCGATAAATACGCCCGATTGCTGGTGCGCACCAATGCCGATTCGCCCAAAGATGCACAAATTGCCCGTAGTTTTGGTGCACAAGGCATCGGACTTACCCGCACAGAACACATGTTTTTTGACGTAGATAGAATCAAAGCGATGCGTGAAATGATCTTGGCAGACACTGTAAAAGGCAGGAAACACGCATTAAACCAATTGTTGCCTATGCAGCGAGAGGACTTTGAAGGTATATTTGAAGCGATGGCAGGATTACCGGTAACCATACGGCTTTTAGATCCACCCCTTCACGAATTCGTACCACACCAATTGGCTACTCAAAAAGATTTGGCCGATGAAATGCACATTTCATTGGAAGCTGTTAAGAGTAAAGTAGCAGAATTGGAAGAATTTAACCCCATGTTGGGACACAGAGGTTGCCGATTGGGCAATACCTATCCGGAAATTACCGAAATGCAAACCCGAGCAATCATAGAAGCCGCTTTAAATTTAAAGGCTAGAAGCATTAAAGCCGTACCGGAAATTATGGTACCATTGGTAGGCGGACTCAACGAATACAAAGCGCAAGCCGTTATTATTCATAAAACAGCCGCAAAAGTTTTTGCAGAAAGAAACGATCGTATAGACTACCTGGTAGGAACCATGATTGAAGTTCCACGTGCAGCACTTATGGCAGATGAAATAGCCCGTGAAGCCGAGTTTTTCTCCTTCGGCACCAACGACCTCACACAAATGACCTTTGGATATTCACGAGATGATGCCGGAAAATTTTTACCTATTTATTTAGAAAAAGGCATTCTGCCCAACGATCCTTTTGAAGTGCTAGATCAAGAAGGTGTCGGACAATTGGTAAAAATGGGTACCCAACGCGGAAGAAGTACGCGCAAAAATCTAAAAGTTGGTATTTGTGGCGAGCACGGCGGAGAACCCTCCAGTGTAGAATTCTGCCATGCAGTTGGACTCAACTACGTCAGTTGTTCACCCTTCAGAGTGCCCATTGCCCGCATGTCTGCTGCACAAGCGGCTATAAAAAGTGATAAAGAACTATCTGTAGAAAAAGAAGTTGCGGTTGTTTGATATACTTCGAATAGTATAAGTAAGTGTTGTTTCTATATTTGGTTTAACTTGAAGACTGCCTGATAAACGGGCAGTCTTTTTTTGTACGAAATTGGCCGATATTTTGTAAATTTGAAAAAAGATAAACATGAAACACCCATGTAAAAATTTTGCACACAGGGGCATGAATATTAAGGGTGTTCCATCTGACCGATGAAAAACAATAAAAATAAACAGATGAAAAAAATACTTTTTTTATCCTTGCTGTTTTGTGTTTCTACTTTGGTTTATAGTCAGGAGCCATCAAAAAAAATCAAAAAAGAAAAAAAGCCAACAGCGCAAAGAGACACTATTCGGATTGCCAATGACTCTTTGGAATACGAAATCATCATCATGGAAATCGGTTTTCAAAATTGGCTGGTTACCCAAAGACCTGAAAGCTACTACAGCCTCAATTTTTTAGAAAACAGAAACCGAATCTATGTGCAAAATTACAACCAACGCGTGATGAATCCACAGCGATACAATCCGGACTTGTACTTTCAGCAAATCAATTATGATCCAAGAATTCACTACGGCAAAGAAGTAAATTACTTGCTTTTTATGTATTTCCAATTTTTTGAAAGGCAGTACAAGCAAAACCTTAGATATAACTAAGATGAACAAACTCAAACAACGCTGGCAAATCGAATCGAACTTTCAATTGTTTAAGATTTTACTGGTTTTTGCCATAACCGGAACACTTTCTGCCAAACTCTCCGGTCCTTTAATGGATTTTTTAGGACTCTACAGAAGTGTAACGCACCCGCTTATTTATTGGCCATTGTATGTCATCCTGATTTTACCCATCTACAAGGTGCTCATCATTATTATCGGTTGGGCATTTGGTGAATCTAAATTTTTTATCAACTTTGTAAAAAAAATGTTGAGCCGTATGGGCTTTGCAAAATTTTTGAACAACCCCGATGACTCCAAAACACCATAATTTTTCGGCATTACTCATCGCTTCTATACTGGCAATCAGTATTTTGAGTGTTGATGCTGCTAAATTGGTGCACAGTATTCACCACCACAGTACAAAAAATTGCACACAGACAGGACCTGCTCATTTTCATGAAAAACCCTTGGATTGCAAATTTTGCGGCATCCATTTTTCACCTGTAGTTTACGCCAAAACTGTATCTTTTCAAAATTTTGAAACAACTGTAGAAACTGAAATTCTTACATTTTACCAATCTTTTATAAGGTTTGACCTCTCGTATTCCTTCCGCTTGAGAGGGCCGCCAACAATAGCTTAGTTAGTTGATTTTTATTACATTATTATTATTTACTAAGTTATTATTTATCATGAAAAACTTGTTTTTACTGCTTTTTGCGTTTGTGGGTTTCGCTACATTCGCACAAAACCAAATAACAGGCACTGTAAAAGATGCCGCAACAGGTGAATTGCTCCAAGGCGCCAGTGTTTACATACCAAAAATCGAAAAAGGCACGGTCACAGACCTAAACGGTGTCTTTACATTAAACAATCTTCCGGGTGGGATGGTTCGATTGGTAATTTCCCTGCTCGGTTTTGAAACCTATTCTACAAATGTTGATCTTTCAAACAACAAATCAGATGTTTCCATTTCACTCAAACCCTCTGTTTTCGAAATGAACGAAGTGGTCGTTTCTACACCTTTTCAAAAATTACAGAAGGAAAATGTCATGAAAATCGAAAAGGCTTCTGTAGAAAGTTTGCTGCAATCCGGAGCACCCACGTTGGCGGAAAGCCTGACAAACATACCCGGTGTTTCCAATTTTAGCACGGGTATCAGCATTGGCAAACCGGTCATTAGAGGTTTGAGTGGCAATAGAATTGTGGTTTATACACAAGGTGTCAGATTGGAAAATCAGCAATTTGGCGACGAGCACGGCTTGGGCTTGGGCGAAGGCGGTTTCGAAAGCGTAGAGGTCATTAAAGGCCCGGCTTCCCTACTCTATGGCAGCGATGCCTTGGGTGGTGTTTTGTATTTTACACCTGAAAATTTTGCGCCTGACAATCAAATCAGTGGCGACGCATCTGTTGAATACGTTTCAAACACACAAGGTGTAAAATCAAATGTGGGGGTAAAAATGTCCGGAGAAACTTTCAAATTTTTAATCAGAGGCAGCGTGGCCAGCCATGCAGATTACGAAACCCCCGATGATGGTCGCGTGACCAATTCCAGATTTAACGAACAAGACCTTAAGACCGCATTGGGCTACAACAAAAACAATTTTAAAACGACGCTGCGATACAACTTCAATCGCTTGCGCATTGGTCTTCCCGAAGAAATTGAGGCGCAAAGCAAATCAAAATCGATAGAACTGCCATTTCAGGACATCGACAACCATGTTTTGAGTTCGCAATCGGCTTTGTTTCTGAAAAATTCGCACTTGGAACTCAATTTGGGTTACTTGTACAACCACAGAAAAGAATTGGAAGATTCCAGAACCGATCCTGCGCTGGGTTTCCAACTGACCACTTTTAACTATGATCTCAAATATCATTTGCCCAAATGGGGAAATTTTGAAACCATAGTAGGCGTACAAGGCATGTATCAAGACAACGAGAACTTTGGCGAAGAACAATTGGTTCCGGACGCCATCACCAAAGATATTGGATTTGTGGCCACATCACTCTACACTTTTGGGCAGCAGGCTTTACAGTTTGGCATCAGAGTGGACAACAGAAACATTCGGGCAGAAGACAAAGGGGATGCCGGAGAAGAAGGTTTCTTTGAAAACTTTGACAGAAGTTTTACAGCTTTTAATGCGTCATTGGGCTATAAAATTGCTTTTGCCAAGAACTATTTGGCCAGGTTAAATGTAGCGAGTGGCAGTCGTTCTCCAAATTTGGCCGAACTGGCATCAAATGGCGTTCACGAAGGTACAAACCGTTTCGAAATCGGCAATGTGAATTTGGATAAGGAACAAAACATACAAGTAGATCTGTCTTTGGAATTTGCCAACCAACATTTTGAACTGACGGCAGACGGATTTTTCAACCGCATCAATGATTTTATCTTCGTGGTACCTGAAGATCGTTTTGTGGGCGAAGAGCAAGTTTTCAACTTTGCACAAGAAGATGCCAATTTATACGGCGGAGAGATTTTTCTTCACTTACATCCGCACCCACTCGATTGGTTGCACCTAGAAAGTGGTTTTGAACTTGTTTTGGGTAAAATTTTGGGGGGCGACGACCTGCCGCTGATACCCGCCAAAACAATAAGCAACACCTTGAGAGTGGAATGGAAAGATGTAAAACTATTTAAAAACTTCTACGCCTTTGCCAAGCATCAATATACCTTTGAGCAAAACAAGGTGAGCAGTTTTGAAACCCCGACGGCAGATTATAACCTAGTCAGTGCAGGTTTGGGAGCAGAATTAAACCTTAAAAACAACCTCATCAGATGGTCTGTATCGGCTACCAATCTTTTTGACGAAACCTACATCCCACATTTGTCTCGACTCAAAATTGACGGCATACCCAATATTGGAAGAAATATAAACCTCAAAATTGGATATCTTTTTTAGCGAGCAGAGTTCGATTAGAAACAGTTGTATGATTTGAATTTTGGGTGATTTACACAATCGGTTAAAATTTCTTCATAGTGCAGCCGAGCACAGTTGAGGTCTTTGATAAATAGGCCTCGACTGCGCTCGGCCTGACTATGGTGAGTTTACTTTTATGAATGAACGTCTAAGCTTTATAATGAATTAAAGCTTAAACCAGACAATCTGATATTTATGATAATTGTTGTTGATTTGTAAAACACTAAAAAAAAAACCGGAACACCCCTGCTCCGGTTTTACTAACTCAAAATAACCTGAATGAAACACGTAACTAATCCGATACAAATATGCAGTGAATTCGCTTCTCGGAAGTTAGGTTAATATTATCAAAAAGTGATTTAGATGTTATATGTTAATAACGCAAAACCATTATACAATCTTAGCCGTAATGCGCAGCAATAATAGCCTCCGTTTCTGCCAAATTTTTAAACACTTCATAAGTCTTTCCCTGTGTGCGTAGTGAACCTAATGTATTGGCAAACTGCGCTGCTTTTATAGGGTCTTTATACACGGCAAAGCCGAAAGCAAGACCGCCGGCAAATGAATCGCCACAACCGGTTGTGTCTATCACTTCTTTCACCGGTACAGATGGTATCCAATCTTTTTTAAGCGCGCCATCTTCTTTGGTATAAGCAACACACCCGCGTGAGTCCAAGGTTACATAAAGCACTTTTACACCTTTGCTTAAAACATGGGCTGCAAAATCATCGAGGTGTGCCGTATTTTCATCATCGTAATGCCCCATTTCATCGAGTGTATATTCATTTTTAAACCAAGACGCTTGCGATTCTTCCAAATTCATTTTCAAAACATCAATATACGGAAGCCATTCATCTCTGTCTATCCAAAATTTTCGCTCTCGCACACCGGCCACCGTTACGGTTGAAGTAGGCCCATGTGCGTCAAAAATAATGGTACCTTTGCTGTTTTCTTTCAAATATCGAAGCGTACTGAGCGATATTTCAAAATCTGTTATAGGTACAAAAACAAAGGCATCGGCGTCTGTAAAAGGTGCTACATCCTCCGGTAAAATTGGGTTCATAAAAGCGGTTTGCTTTTCTAAGCGGTTGTTTTGATCTATAAAATTGAGCTCAATCACAGAGCCGCAATTGTTTTTGCAACACAAACCAGATACATTGATATTGTCATAAGCCGCAAATAAATCGGCTATAGGCTTGTGATCTTTTTGATGCACATGAGAAATCGGAATTACCTCGCCTTTTCCATCCAACAATTTGGCCAAAGCAATCGTCGGATGCGTCACCGCGCCATATTTTTTTATCGTCTCATTTTTGTGTGTGACTATAGTGTCGCGAGGAATCGGACCTAAAACAGCAATTTTGTACATATATAATATCTAAATGTTAAAAAATAAAGCTTGTTGGTTGATGTTTTATCAAAAAAAACCATCTAAAAAACAAATATATCAAAAAAAACAGCCATGAAGTAATGCAACTCAACAAATTTCAGAGCGGCTTTTAAAAATATATATTTAAATATTGATAACAAATTATAGATTTACATTGTCTTTGTTAATCATTTTCAAATAAAAAAGCTTGTTTTTTAAATTATATGTAAATTGCAAGCGTTTAATTTTCATACAAATCATATAGAAATCGTTGTATTTTTGATAAATATTTAACCTCTTGATGACGCCTATCTCACCTTACAAACCTGTACATAATATCCGCATCGTAACGGCCGCTTCGCTTTTTGACGGCCATGATGCTGCCATCAACATTATGCGTCGAATCATACAAAGCACCGGCGTAGAAGTGATTCACCTTGGGCATGACCGAAGTGTGGACGAAGTGGTCAACACGGCCATACAAGAAGATGCACACGCCATAGCTCTGACTTCCTACCAAGGCGGTCACAACGAATACTTCACCTATATGTATGATTTGTTGAAAGAGAGAGGTGCTTCACACATTCGTATTTTTGGCGGTGGCGGCGGTGTCATTTTACCGGAAGAAATAAAAGCATTGATGGAAGCCGGCATCACGCGTATTTACAGTCCGGATGACGGTCGGGAATTAGGCCTGCAGGGCATGATTAACGATTTGGTTTCTCGTGCCGATTCTAAAATGAAAATACCGGACAGCGCAATCGATTTGCAACAGCAAATCAACTTAAAAAACCCGGGTATTATAGCCCGACTTATTAGC
This sequence comes from Flavobacteriaceae bacterium, assembly GCA_032251335.1. Classification (GTDB taxonomy): domain Bacteria; phylum Bacteroidota; class Bacteroidia; order Flavobacteriales; family Flavobacteriaceae; genus UM-FILTER-40-17. The sequence continues at coordinate 264,208 of JAVVDW010000001.1, forward strand.
TTGGCCGAAAACCAACACGAGGCTTTTTTAAGTCTTTTTGATACGCTCCAAAAACCCAATCGCAACACACCCGTACTCGGTATCACCGGTACCGGAGGCGCAGGAAAATCCTCGTTGATTGACGAACTCATCAGACGTTTTATCCAAGATTTTCCGGATAAACACCTCGGTATTATTTCAGTAGATCCGTCCAAACGAAAAACAGGCGGTGCCTTACTGGGCGATCGCATCAGGATGAATGCCGTAAACCACCCCAATGTGTATATGCGCTCATTGGCAACCAGACAATCCAATTTGGCTCTGTCTAAATATGTGGCCGAAGCAGTGGCCGTTTTGAAAGCTGCCCAATTCGATTTAATCATACTCGAAACTTCCGGAATAGGCCAAAGTGACACCGAGATTTTGGAACACTCAGATGCCTCACTCTATGTGATGACTCCAGAATTTGGCGCCGCCACCCAACTGGAAAAAATTGACATGCTCGACTTTGCCGATTTGGTCGCCATCAACAAATTTGACAAACGCGGCGCTGCAGATGCCTTGCGCGACGTCAAAAAACAATATCAAAGAAATCATCAATTATGGGACATAGAAGCTGATAAAATGCCCGTTTTTGGCACCATCGCTTCTCAGTTTAACGATCCGGGCATGAATGCGCTCTACGCAGCCGTGCTCAAAACACTCAACCAAAAATGTAAGCAGGATTTTAAAAGTAACTTGGAAGTTTCTGATGCACTTTCCGAAAAAATATTCATCATCCCGCCCAAACGCGTCCGGTATCTCTCCGAAATAACAGAAAACCATCGGATGCTTCAAAAAAAACATCAAGAACAAATTGAGATTGCCCAAAAACTATATGGACTGTATTTGAGTATTTCCTTCTTCTCCGGAGCAGAACCCGTATTGGATGAAAACGGCTTACACCTCTCAGATACGACTGAGGAGAACGCCAGACTGTCTGATGCATTTCAAAATCTCCGAAAAAAACTCTTACCGGCACACTGGGATTTTATATTGCAGTGGAAGCAAACCCAACAAGCATATAAAAACACCGAATATATTTTTAAAGTAAGAGATAAAGAAATTGCGATTCAAACGCATACGCAATCGCTCTCCGGATCTGAAATTCCAAAAATTGCCTTGCCCAAATACGAAGCTTGGGGCGACTTGCTCCGTTGGTCTTTGCAAGAAAATGTACCCGGAAAATTTCCATACACAGCAGGCATATATCCCTTTAAAAGACAAAACGAAGATCCCACGCGTATGTTTGCCGGCGAAGGCAGTCCGGAACGCACCAACAAACGTTTTCATTACGTGAGTATGGGATTGCCCGCCAAAAGACTTTCAACGGCCTTTGACAGTGTAACACTCTATGGCAGAAATCCGGATTTTAGACCCGATATATACGGAAAAATTGGCAATGCGGGGGTTTCTGTTTGCTGCTTGGACGATGCCAAAAAACTGTATTCCGGATTCGACTTGTCAGATGAAATGACGTCTGTAAGCATGACCATCAATGGGCCTGCGCCTATGTTGTTGGCGTTTTTTCTGAATGCAGCCATCGATCAAAATTGTGAAAAATACATTAAAGAAAACGGTCTTGAAAAAGAAGTTGAAAGCAAGATTGAACAAATCTATCGCGACAAAGGCATTTCGAGGCCCGTTTATAACAACTATGATGAGGCAGGCGCTTTGCCCGAAGGGAATAACGGTCTTGGATTGATGTTGCTAGGCATTACGGGTGATCAGGTTTTGCCCGAAGCGGTTTACCAAAAAATAAAAGCCAAAACCCTTTCCCGGGTTCGCGGCACGGTTCAGGCCGATATACTCAAAGAAGATCAGGCGCAAAATACTTGTATTTTTTCTACGGAATTTGCCCTAAGGCTGATGGGCGATGTACAAGCCTATTTTATTGAGGAAAAAGTGAGAAACTTCTATTCGGTCTCCATCTCAGGTTATCATATTGCAGAGGCAGGTGCAAATCCAATTACACAATTGGCGTTTACTTTGTCCAACGGCTTCACCTATGTGGAATACTATCTGAGTAGAGGCATGCACATCGACGATTTTGCACCCAATTTGTCATTCTTCTTTTCCAACGGCATCGATCCGGAGTATGCCGTTATTGGCCGTGTAGCCCGTCGAATTTGGGCGCGTGCCATCAAAGATAAGTACGGAGGCAGCGAGCGATCACAAATGCTCAAATATCACATTCAAACCTCCGGAAGGTCTCTGCATGCGCAAGAGATTGATTTTAACGACATAAGAACCACGCTACAGGCACTCTATGCCATTTATGACAACTGCAATTCGCTGCACACCAATGCCTACGACGAAGCCATCACGACGCCTACAGAAGCATCCGTCCGCAGGGCAATGGCTATACAACTTATCATCAACAAGGAATTGGGTCTGACCCAAAATGAAAATCCCTTGCAAGGTTCGTTTATTATCGAAGAACTCACAGACTTAGTTGAAGAAGCCGTCTTGGCTGAGTTTGACAGCATTACGGAGCGCGGCGGGGCGTTGGGTGCTATGGAAACCATGTACCAGCGATCTAAAATTCAGGAAGAAAGCCTGCATTATGAGACACTCAAACACAATGGTGAATTTCCCATTATAGGTGTCAACACTTTTTTAAGCAGCAAAGGATCGCCGACAGTGTTGCCCGGAGAGGTCATTCGCGCCACAGAAATTGAAAAAGAAAATCAGATCCGCACCTTGCAAAACCTCCATAAAAGCTTTGAAAATGAAGCGAAAGTTTCCCTGGCTGACATACAAAAAGCCGCTAAGGAAAATGAAAATATCTTCGCTGTTCTAATGGAAGCAGTGAAATACTGCTCGCTGGGACAAATCACAGAAACCTTGTTCAGTGTAGGCGGTCAATACAGGAGAAATATGTAGCCCTACTTTAATCGGCATGGTGTTTGCTCACTTATGGGTGTAGGAGTTTTAAATCTTCAATCAATGTCTCTTTTAAAAAGAAACAAGTTTGATTTGTAACAAAAAAAACTTTCTAAAAGTTAAAAATAAAGCCAAGTGGTAAAACGTTAAAGTTTAAATATCTATTTTTGGCAAAAATTAAATAATTGTTTTTCGTGTAATTTTGTACCCAAGTATTATGAATCTACCGCATTTAAGATTTCCTCGTAAAGATCAAACAAACTTTTTTAAGACATTGAACCATCGTGTCAACGAGTATTTTAAAGCCAACAACATCAAAAAAACCGGAAATTGGAAGCTTCACCTCAAAACCATAGTGATGTTTTCGATTTTCCTTACACCCTATTTTCTCATTTTGACGCTCGATATTTCACAGTGGTGGATGTTGGGTATGACTGTCCTCATAGGAATTGGCATGGCCGGTGTGGGCATGAATGTGATGCACGACGGCAACCACGGCACCTATTCATCTAAAAAATGGATCAATCAGTTGATGGGTAGCAGCATCTACATACTTTCCGGAAATGTCTTTAATTGGAAAGTGCAACACAATGTTTTGCACCATACCTATACCAACATTCCCGGACATGATGAAGACCTCGAAGCCGGAAGAATCATGCGGTTTTCCAAACAAGCCGATTGGACGCCCTTGCATCGTTTTCAGCATTACTACTCCGTTTTACTTTACGGATTGCTCACCATTAATTGGGCAATCACCACAGATTTTCTTCAAATGAAACGCTATATCAAAAGAGGGCTTTCTGCCGATGGTAAATTGGTGCCCATTAGGGAGTGGAGTATTTTGATTATTACCAAAATAATTTATATGTCCGTTTGGATCGTCATCCCTATTTTGGTGATGAACATCGCTTGGTGGAAGATTTTGATTGGCTTTTTTGTGATGCATTACACCGCCGGACTCATTCTGAGTGTGGTGTTTCAGTTGGCACACGTTACCCACGAATCTGAAACCATTTCACCACCTGTTGACGGTCAATTGGAAGACACCTGGGCTGTACATCAATTGCGTACCACAGCAAATTTTGGCACGCGAAACTGGTTGGTTAACTGGTTTACTGGTGGGCTAAACCATCAGGTTGAACACCATATTTTTCCAAACATCAGCCACATACATTACAAGAAAATATCTGAGATTGTTAAAAAAACAGCGAAAGAATTCGATCTGCCGTATCACGAATTCAAAACCACACGTGCAGCTTTGGCCGCTCATTTTAATCACCTAAAAGAACTCGGCAAAAAACCGACCTATCAAACGGCCTAAATACCTAACAAAACCAGAAATACTATGAATTTGCTATCTGAAAGAGTTAATAAATTGGCTACTTCAGCCACTTTGGCTATGGCAGCCAAAACACGCGAGCTGAAAGCCGAAGGTAAAGATATCATCGGATTGAGCTTGGGCGAACCCGATTTCAATCCGCCCGAGTTCATCAAGCAGGCAGCCATAGAAGCTATCGGACAAAACTACCACTCCTATTCCCCCGTTGATGGATATGCCGACTTAAAACAAGCCATTTCAGACAAATTTAAACGAGACAACCACCTCGATTATACACCCAGCCAAATTGTGGTTTCAACCGGTGCCAAACAGTCTTTGGCTAACATTGCCATGGTCATGCTCAATCCGGGTGATGAAGTACTTTTGCCGGCTCCCTATTGGGTGAGTTATAGTGACATCGTAAAAATTGCAGAAGGTACCCCCGTTGAAATAAGAACCGGTATCGAGTCGGATTTTAAGGTAACACCCGCACAGTTGGAAGCAGCCATTACCCCCAAAACCAAACTCATGATTTTTAGTTCGCCATGCAACCCCACAGGTTCGGTGTACAGCCAAAAAGAATTGGAAGGTTTGGCCGAAGTGTTAAGCAGACATCCCCAGATATTTGTGGTGTCTGATGAAATATACGAACACATCAATTTTGTGGGAGGCCATTTTAGTTTTGCCTGCATACCCGATATGTACGACAGAACCGTTACGGTAAACGGTGTGTCAAAAGCTTTTGCTATGACCGGATGGCGTATTGGCTATATAGGTGGCCCGGAATGGATCGCCAAAGCTTGTAACAAAATACAGGGACAAATTACTTCAGGCGCAAATAGCATTGCACAACGCGCCACAATTGCTGCGTTGAAAGCTCCTGTCAGTTCTATCCAATTTATGATTGATGCTTTCCGAGAAAGGCGAAACCTTATTTTAGAATTACTAGCCGAAATACCGGGCATTAAAACCAATCAACCCGGCGGTGCCTTCTATGTTTTCCCGGATGTGTCTTCCTTTTTTGGCAAAACAATCAAAGGACATACCATTAAAAATGCAGATGATTTTGCCATGTATTTGCTGGAAGAGGCCCATGTAGCAACCGTTACCGGCGCAGCTTTTGGCAGCGACAACTGTATCCGGATTTCTTATGCCGCATCTACAGACGAACTTAAAGAAGCCGTCCGCCGTATTAAAGATGCACTGACATAAGTCTTTATGAACAGTGTATTTTACAGAAATAACCTCAGTAAAATACATTAAAAATAAAGTCTAAATCTTTGTTTTGCAAAATCATATTTTTTGCATAATTTTGCACTGTCAAAAACGAATAACGCTGAGGGGACCTTTAAAGTCCCCTCTTTTATTACAGTATGCTGAAACAACGGGTAGAAACTTTATTGAATGCTTTTCTCGATTCTCGAACAGATTTGTTTTTGATTGAATGGAACCTATCCGATTCGGGTCACATACGCGTTATTTTGGATGGCGATCAGGGTGTAACTTTGCAAGACTGTATTGATGCAAGCCGGCAAATTGAACACAACCTGAACGAAGATGACGATTTTTCGCTTGAAGTAACCTCAGCGGGAGCCACATCGCCACTTATATTGCCCAGGCAATATAAAAAAAACAAAGGACGTGATTTGGAATTGACATTGCTGTCCGGCAATCATTTGACAGGAAAATTGATTGAAGCAGATGAAAACGAAGTCACAATATTGTCGAAAGTAAGAGAACCCAAGCCTTTGGGCAAAGGAAAAATAACAGTTGAAAAAGAAACGAGCATACCTTTTTCGGAGATAGCAAAATCAACGGTGAAGCTCAATTTTAAATAGCAAATTGAATTATGGAAAATTTAGATCTGATTGAATCATTTTCTGAGTTTAAAGACGATAAACTCATTGACCGTGTGACGCTTATGGCTATTTTGGAAGAAGTTTTCAGAAATGCTTTGAAGAAAAAATTTGGTTCTGACGACAATTTTGACATCATTATCAACCCCGACAAGGGTGATATGGAAATCTGGAGAAACCGCATAGTGGTAGCCGATGGAGAGGTTGAAGACCCTAATCAGGAAATTTCGCTCACAGATGCCAGAAAAATCGAACCCGATTTTGAGGTAGGGGAAGATGTATCGGAAGAAGTTAAAATAGTTGATTTGGGACGTAGGGCCATCCTGTCATTGCGCCAAAATCTTATTTCCAAAATACACGAACACGACAACAGCAATACGCTCAAACAATTCAGTGATTTGATTGGCGAAATATACACCGCCGAAGTACATCACATTCGTCACAGAATGGTCATTATGCTCGACGACGAAGGCAACGAGATTGTTTTACCAAAAGAAAAACAAATACCGTCCGATTTTTTCAGAAAAGGCGATAGCGTTCGTGGCATCATAGAATCTGTAGAACTCAAAGGAAACAAACCTTCTATAGTGATGTCCAGAACATCACCCAAGTTTTTAGAAAAACTGTTCGAACAAGAAATCCCTGAAGTTTTTGACGGGCTTATCAATGTAAAAAAAGTAGTACGAATTCCCGGAGAAAAAGCAAAAGTTGCGGTTGATTCTTATGATGACCGCATTGATCCGGTAGGAGCTTGTGTAGGCATGAAAGGCTCCAGAATTCACGGCATTGTTCGAGAGCTGGGAAATGAAAACATCGATGTGATCAATTTCACAAATAACATTCAATTATTCATCACACGTGCCTTGAGTCCTGCTAAAGTAACTTCTGTGAAGTTAAACGAGCAAACCAAACGTGCCGAGGTGGTTTTGCGTCCGGAGGAAGTTTCAAAAGCCATCGGTCGTAGTGGGCACAACATCCGATTGGCAGGATTGCTCACAGGCTATGAAATAGATGTGTACCGAGAGGGCGCAGAAGAAGATGTGGAATTGGCAGAATTCTCAGACGAAATCGATTCTTGGATCATAGATGAATTCAAAAAAGTTGGTTTAGATACGGCCAAGAGTATTTTAGAACAAGACGTAGAAGACTTGGTCAAAAGAACAGATTTAGAAGAAGAAACAATAAAAGAAGTAGTCCGAATTCTTAGAGAAGAATTTGAGGAATAACAATTTTGAAATGACTACTTTTGCGACTTAGAAAAATTAATTTATAATATGGCAGACGAAAATACGGTAAGGATAAACAAGGTTTTACGAGAATTGAACATCTCTTTAGACCGTGCCGTTGAATTTCTCAACAGCAAAGGGTTTGAAGTAGAGCACAGACCTACTGCCAAAATCTCAACAGCTGTCTATCAGGTGTTGCTTGATGAATTCCAAACCGACCGCCAGAAAAAAGAAGCCTCTTTGGAAATATCCGAAGAGAAAAGACGCGAAAAAGAGGCATTGCGTTTGCAGCAAGAAAAGGAACAAGAAGAAAAGCGCATTGCTCAAGAAAAACACGATGAAGTCATCCGAGCAAAATCTTCGTTGCAAGGTTTGAAAACGATCGGAAAAATTGATTTGAACCCCAAACCGACACCTCCGGCCGAAACAGAAGCAAAAACCGAAAAACCTCCGGTAGAAAAGCCGGCAGCGGAGAAAGACATAGAAAAATCGGAATCGCCTAAAGTTGAAAAAACACAGGAAGCACCACAAGAAAAACCGTTAGAGCTAAAAAAACGTGTAGCCACTCCTGAGAAAAAAGAAGAAAAAACCGAAACAGAAAAACCTGTTTCATCTGAAAATAAACCGGAAACGACTCAAACCGAAGATAAAGATACGGAGTCCACAATTGAGGTTACGACCTTGCAAACACAGTACACCAAACTCAGTGGCCCTAAAAAGACAGGCGAAACCATAGATTTGTCGCAGTTCAACAGACCCAAAAAGAAAAAAGAAGCCGAGGCAAAACCTGCCGACAAAAACAAAGCCAACGAAGACAGATCGCGTAAACGCAGAAGAAAACGCATAAGCAAAGAGGGCGCCGGTGCCGGACAAAAACCCGGAGAGATCAAGAAAAATCCTAAAGTTTTAAAAGAAGAACCAAAGGAAGAAGACATCCAAAAGCAAGTTCGCGAAACTTTGGAAAAACTTCAAGGTAAAGGCAACAAATCTAAAGCTGCCAAATACAGAAGAGACAAAAGAGATACACACCGTTCAAAATCGGAAGATGATCTTAAACAACAAGAACTTGAAGAGAAAATCTTAAAAGTTACAGAATTTGTCACGGTTGGAGAAGTAGCCAACATGATGGATGTGCCCACTACGGAAGTGATTTCTGCTTGTATGTCTCTCGGATTGATGGTCACCATGAATCAGCGATTAGACGCGGAAACCCTTTCCGTATTGGCAGATGAATTTGGCTACGAAGTCGAGTTTGTAACAGCCGACTTAGAAGAATCCAAAGACGAGGAACAAGACCAACCCGAAGATTTGGTACCCCGTGCACCCATAGTCACTGTGATGGGTCACGTAGATCATGGAAAAACATCCTTGCTCGATTATATCCGCAAAGAAAATGTTATTGCCGGTGAGTCCGGCGGCATCACGCAGCACATTGGTGCTTATGCCGTAGAACTGGACGGCGGACAAAAAATTACCTTCCTAGATACTCCGGGCCACGAAGCTTTTACAGCTATGCGAGCCAGAGGAGCTCAGGTAACAGACATAGCCGTAATTGTAGTAGCGGCAGACGACGACGTGATGCCACAGACCAAAGAAGCCATTAGCCATGCACAAGCTGCCGGTGTTCCTATTGTTTTTGCCATCAACAAAATAGATAAACCCGACGCAAATCCTGAAAAAATCAAAGAAAAACTAGCCGGTATGAATTTGCTGGTAGAGTCTTGGGGAGGGAAAATACAATCTCACGATATTTCAGCTAAAACCGGCTTGGGCGTATCTGAATTGTTAGAAAAAGTTTTGCTCGAAGCTGAAATATTAGAACTGAAAGCCAACCCAAAACGCAATGCCGCAGGAACAGTCGTAGAAGCACAACTAGACAAAGGCCGTGGTTACGTATCTACTATTTTGGTACAAAAAGGCACGCTCCGAATTGGAGATTACCTCCTAGCCGGGATGCACAGTGGCAAAATAAAAGCCATGTTTGACGAACGCGGCAATCCTATCAAAGTGGCCGGACCATCAACGCCTATATCTGTACTCGGATTGGACGGTGCACCACAAGCAGGCGACAAGTTTTCTGTTTATAACGACGAAAAAGAAGCCAAACAAGTGGCCGCAAAACGCACCCAACTCTACCGAGAACAATCGGTGCGTACACAACGCCATATTACATTAGACGAGATCGGACGCCGTATTGCCTTGGGTCAATTTAAAGAGCTTAACATCATCGTAAAAGGTGATGTGGACGGTTCGGTAGAGGCATTGACGGAATCTTTCCAAAAACTGAGTACCGAAGAGATTCAAATCAAAATTATTCACAAAGGTGTTGGGCCTATTACAGAGTCGGATGTGTTGTTGGCATCAGCTTCTGACGCTATCATCATCGGCTTCAACGTTAGACCTGCCGGAAACGCTCGAACCTTGGCAGACAAGGAAGAAATTGACATTCGGAATTACTCCATTATCTACGATGCCATCAACGACTTGAAAGATGCCATGGAAGGCATGCTTTCACCTGTATTCAAGGAAGAGATTACAGGGAATGCTGAAATCCGAGAAACCTTTAAAATATCAAAAATTGGCACCATTGCCGGCTGTATGGTTACGGATGGTAAAATTTTCAGAAACTCAAAAATTCGAATTATTCGCGAGGGTGTAGTCGTGTTTACGGGCGAACTCAGCTCTCTCAAACGCTTTAAAGACGATGTAAAAGAAGTTTCCAAGGGATATGATTGTGGTATTCAAATCAAAAACTACAACGACATTTTTGAAGGCGATATCATAGAAGCCTACCAAGATGTAGAAGTCAAAAAGAAATTGAAATAATAAATCTAAAAAACGTACTTAAGGCTCAAAACAGCACTTAAAGGTCTCACAAACGTGCTGTTTCTGCTTATGGTAGATGCATTTTCACTAAAAAGTGAGAATCGTCTTTCATCAGTAAAGTTTTTAAGCTTGAACTGTATCTCTAATGGAAATTTCTCAGGCTTGTAAGTGGCTTGGATATCACCGAGGTAGAAATAAGTGCCTCCGGTATTAAAATCATACAAGTTATTTTGAATTTGTACTTTCAGTTTATTAGTTATAGGAATCAAATTCAAGTTGAAAAATCCGCTAGAGAAATGGTTAGAAGAGTTGGTAACCTCATTCATTTGAATGTTGCTATCACTAAATACTTGATTTTTAAACGTGAAACCTGTAAAGAAATTAAACCATCCATCGTAAGCTGTCTTGGTTTCAAACCGAATTGAAAAAACATTTGATTCGTTTCTAAAAACATCTTCATTTGATGCGTAAATGGTTTTGCTGTAGGCATGTGACGGCACAATCCTGAAATTTTGGGTGAGACCACTCACATATTTTGAAATCTCAAATGAAGTACTTACCGAGTAATCATCCGCATCAAAAGGCAAGACACCACTGACAAAAAAATTATCTTCTGCCGAAAAAACCGGGATGAAGTTTAAAGGTGTATAGCTGGCTTGAAATTGAATCCCTAAATCAACAGACCCTGATTTCAAACTGTGGTTTAAACTTGTTTTAAAAACGTTGGCGGTAGAAAAAAACTGCTTAGAACTAGGCAAAGAGCTATTGATAAAAGATTGAAAACCTGTTGAAATAGAACCATTTATCCAATACTTATTGTCAACAAAAACCAATTCTCTGTATAAATGGGCATCAAAATTTGTATAAATATTTTTCCATTTGTAACGTAGGTTTGGAAGCACTACAAATTTATTTTGTAGGTTATTGCCTGTTAAAAAAGTGTTTTTCAATCCGGCTTCAAAAATACGTGTGCCCACAACTTTTGTCCATTTGCCTACAATAGAAAAATTGTAAAATTTGTTTTTAAAATCCGATCGACTTGTATTGTTTGCAATGTTGTCGGTGTTGTGGTAGTCAAATTGTGTGGCAAATTCAAAAATGTCGTGCGATCCTTTTCTCTGTATTACACCTGATGTATTGTTAAAATGTGTATTTTTTGAGAAGTATTCCTGCTCAAAAAAATTTATTTCCCCAACAGTTTCCGGTGTAAAGATAGATTCCCCTGCCAAAGTAAAGACATCCGTCAATTCACTATGTTTAAAGCTATTATAGGAATAAATTAAATATTTACTTGAAGGTTTTATAAAAATATCTGATTTTATAAACAAATCATTTTCTCCCAATTCATTTTCAAAAACAGTTTCGTTGAGGTTGAGCAACGATATTTCATCAAAACTTTTACGGTTAAACAAAAGTTGATTTTCCAATCTAAATTTGTCAGACAATTTAAAATTGTGATTTAGGCTTAAGCCCCAATTACTCGGTGTACTTTCTTCTTCTTTCGTGTTGACAAATAAAGTTTGTTCGGTTCCGTTTTTTATCAAAAAAAAGTCTGCTTTGTTTTGGCTCAGTACATCTTTATAAAGAAATGAATTTAGTAAAAATTCACTTTTTCCCGATTTAAACTGTAAATTATCGCTTACAAAAAACTCTTCATTCTCGGATAAATTTTGATTGTAATTCATTGACAACACAGGATTTATTTTCGATAAAAAATCTCGTGAAACATTGTAAAACAGACTTTTAACGTGTCGATCATTTACGGTAGTTTGTTCCAAAGCAAATTGTTGTCCAAAAGAAAAATCACCTAGGTTGTTGGTCGTTGATGTAAGCAAATTTTTTGATGTTTCACTTAAAAAAAGAAGGTTTCCACTTCCTACATACCTGTCTTGATAACCTCCTCCTGCCGAAATACTACCCGAATAAATGCCTTTTTCTTCACTATTGGTTTTAATATTCAATGCTATAGCGTCTGAACGTTTAAACTGTTTAAGGAAGGAATTTTCTTCAAAACCGTCTATAAGCTGTACTTCCTGCGCTATTTTTTCGGAGATATTTTTAGAAAAAATTTGATAATTGTTTCCTGTCAGGTTATCACCATCAATCAAAATGGTTGAAATAGGCTTGTTTTGATAGCTTATTCTGCCGGTATTTATATCAATGGAAACTCCGGGGATGCGAGAAATAAGGTCTTCCACAGTGGTTACGTTCTGATTGCGCAAACTGTCGGCCTTGTATGTAAGGGTATCTAATGAATTGTACAATCTTTCGGGTGCTTTTACCACCACTTCCTCTAAGTAGGTGACCGGTTTTTCTGTCGGTGAAAGTTGCACACTAAAAGTAAAAGCGGTAAGTGACTCAAAATCAATTCTGAAGTCATCAAAACCCAATTTACTCAATACCAAATAATGTACATCCTTTGGCGAAGACTTAGCCGTAAAATTGCCGTCGATATCAGTTTGTGTAAATTCTTTCAACTGATTGTCTACTCCATAAAGTTTTATGATTACAGATGAAAGGGGTTGGTTGTCGTGATCATAAACCTTTCCCGAAATAGATTGAGCAAAAGACCCTAAGCCGTTCATCGCCATCAAGAGAAGCAAAATAAACCGCATTTTTTAAATTCAAGTTAGTTTTCGGTAAGCTCTATAGGATTTCGTGGCGGCACTTTTACTTCAATTTCAATATTTGATGCAGCCTGAGATTCTTTTTTTATTTTTTCATACTCGATATGATCCGCTATTAAAAACTTTTGTATGGGCAAAAACTGTCCGTCCTCCCTAAATTTCACTTCTTCAGAAAAAGGATTGGCCGGAATTTCAATGTTTTTTATGGTAAAAAAATAATCTTTGTCTGTGTCATAAACTTCTAAGATCAAACCGGGCAAACCGTTAAATTTCCATGGACCGTCGCTTATGGGAATCTCCTCTGAAAACCATGCTTCATAGCTTCTGCCTCTAAAGCGGGTAGTTGCATTTTTCACTTTATAGTTGGCTATCGTCTTCTCTTTGTTGCCCAATGTCCAATTGAATTTAGGGAGTGCTTCATAGCTTCGGTAAACGGTCGTCAATACCAGCTCTCTTATTTTCAAAGTATCGGAAGCAAAATTCTTTAAGACCATATTTCCATTCGCTTCAAGCAACATGACATCCTCTCCCTTATCGCAAGTGACCATACGGTGATCATCGCCTTTTGCATACACAAACAAAGAATGTGTAGGGTTTAAATACAATACTGCAGTAGTATCAGTCAGCGTGCATTTTCGCGGGTTGCTGTAAATTACATAACTCACTTTACCAATGAGTTTATCCTCAACTTTTTTTGGATAGTTTTGCGAATGGGTCGGATATCCCCAAAACATAAGTAAACTCAAAACAGATAAGAATCTATTCATAACGGTATTTTTTATACAAGTTAATCAGAAAAATTATATAGTCAAACTGAACAACTTGAAAGACCACAATTGGCTTCACAATCAAAAAATAAATTCATATTATCGGAATAAATCGGAAAATTTTCGTAATGACTATAAAGTAGCGTTTGCTTTGATTCTTCCTTACCGAAAGAGGAGAGTGCAATTACAATCAGTGCAGCAGCACAGGTGAAAAAAAATGACTTTTTCATGGTTAAAAATATTTAAGTTAAACAATTGATAAAAAACCCGGGCACAACAAAGAAAAAAAAAAAAAAAAACATTCATTCAATTTTAAAATGTTAAAATTGATAACTTTAACACCATAAATGCCTTATTTTGTAATCATCATCTATACCCAAACAAAATGAAAAACCTTATTTTATCGCTATTTCTTGGTCTGTCGTTTACGCTCTTCTCTCAAGATAACCCCATTGCCATTGTGATACACGGTGGTGCGGGCACAATTCTCAAGAAAAATATGACACCTGAAATGGAGGCTGCCTATCAAACCAAATTACAAGAAGCTGTGGAAGCGGGTTATGCCGTACTCCAACAAGGAGGCAGCAGCGTGGAAGCCGTAGAAAAAACCATTCGTATTTTAGAAGATTCTCCTTTGTTTAATGCCGGTAAAGGCGCGGTCTTTACCCATGAGGGCAAAAACGAAATGGACGCCGCTATCATGGAAGGAAAAAACCTAAACGCCGGTGCTATTTCGGGTGTAACCACAGTTAAAAACCCGATCTCGCTTGCGATTCAAGTCATGAACAATTCTCCACATGTAATGCTCTCTGGAAAAGGTGCCGAACAATTTGCCAGAGAAAAAAACATTGAGCTTGTAGATCCGGACTATTTCTATACCGAATCGCGCATGAAAGCCCTTGAACGTGCCAAAGAAAAGGAAGAAGACGAAGGTTTTTGGCAAAATACCGATTATAAATTTGGTACCGTAGGATGCGTGGCCGTAGATAAAAACGGAAATATTGCAGCCGGAACTTCTACCGGCGGCATGACCAACAAGCGCTGGAACCGCATTGGCGACGCCCCCATCATTGGCGCAGGCACTTATGCCAACAACCTCAGTTGTGGTGTATCGGGTACAGGTTGGGGCGAGTATTTTATCCGTGCCACGGTGGCACACGACATAGCTGCACTGATGGAATACAAAGGACTGAGCGTCCAAGAAGCCTCCCATGAAGTGATTTATAACAAAATGGCCAAACTTGGAGGCGACGGTGGCGTCATTGCGTTGGATCGCCAAGGTAATATTGCGATGGAATTTAACACCGCCGGCATGTATCGGGCGTCTATAGATGCCAATGGCAAACGCACTGTCGCAATTTATAAAGAATAAAGCCTAAAGCTACTCAATGCAAAATATTTTCTGCTTTTAAAAATGCTTCCAAATCATTGGCCACTTTGAGGCATTTGTTCACTTTGTTCGGATCTGTACAATCTCTGTTTGCTGTTTGATGCGACCGGCAGTCAAAATCTGAAAGATTGACACGGTTAAATTTCGGATTCAATTCCAAACACTTTTCATACAGTGTTTTGATGGTTGCATGGCTGTCCGGTGTTACGTTATGCTGCAACAAATATCCGGTCAGAAAACTTTCCACAGCAAATTGCGAATTTTTACAAACCATAAACGAAACCACGTCCTCCTCCGGACGACAAATTTCTTCATTGGCCTTAGACAGTTTGCCCGAAGCTTCACTGAATAAGAAATTGGCATTAAATGTATTCATAACGTCATTGTTTTATCATTTAAAGCGTGAAACACCTAACTGTAGTGTCTCACGCTTTTAACTTTGATTACAAACTTCTAAATAGCTCCAAGCGTTCCCACTTGGTATCCACATCTTCTTGTGCGTGCTTGAGCAAATCGGCACCCAATACAGGGTTGTCTTTCGCTATTCTTGAAAAACGGGTCTCTTTATACATGAAATCTTCCAGTGGTCTGCTCGGTGCTTTAGAGTCCAGTTTGAATTTTTGACCTTTGGGTTTGGACGGATCAAAACGGAACAATGGCCAGTATCCTGTTTCTACTGCAACTTCTTGGTGTGCGGCACCGTATTTCATGTCGTAGCCGTGTTCTTGGCAATGAGAGAAAGCTACGATGAGCGAAGGGCCGGGATATGAAGCTGCTTCCTCAATAGCTTTGAGTGTTTGCACGTCTTTTGCCCCTAAAGCAATTTGTGCTACATATACATTTCCGTAAGAAATGGCTTGCAAAGCGAGGCTTTTCTTGCCTGTCCGTTTGCCGGATACCGAAAACTTAGCACTCGCACCGTAGGGCGTTGCTTTTGAGGTTTGTCCACCGGTATTTGAATACACTTCTGTATCCAATACCATGATATTGATATTCTCTCCGGAAGCCAATACGTGATCGACACCGCCGTAGCCAATATCGTATGCCCATCCGTCTCCACCAACAATCCATACCTGTTTGTCTCTTAGGTATTCTGTCATGTGACTGAGTTTGACGGCATCTTCATCATTATCGACGACCTTCAAAACCTCTAAAAGCTTGTCTATGTCATCAGATTTTTGGGCTTTTTGTTTCTCCGTTTCCTCGGGGTTATTTAGAATACTATCAACCAACTCCGAACCCACCAACAACTCTAACGATTTTAACAGGTTCACAGCAATTTCTTGTTTCTTGGTCAGCGCCAATTTCATCCCCAACCCAAACTCTGCGTTGTCTTCAAAAAGTGAATTTGCCCAAGCCGGTCCCCTACCCTTGTCGTTTGTTTTATAAGGTGTTGTAGGTAGATTACCTCCGTAAATAGAAGAGCATCCCGTAGCGTTAGCAATGAGTATGCGATCGCCGTAGAGCTGGGTCAACATTTTGATATATGGCGTTTCTCCACAACCTGAACATGCACCCGAAAATTCGAACAAAGGTTCCAAAAACTGTGCGCCTTTTACGTTGGTAATCTGCAGTTCGGATCGGTCGTAGTTTGGCAGTTTTGTAAAGTACTCCCAATTGACATTTTCTTCGGCTGCCACATCCAGTTTTTTGCGCATATTGATGGCCCTAAAATCATCAATCTCTTTGCTAATGGCCGGGCAAACAGCCACACACAAGTCGCAGCCGGTACAATCTTCCGGTGATACTTGCAAAACATAAGACTCCAAATCTTTGTCAAAAGGTCTTCCTTTAGCCGGAGTGGCTTTTAAAGAATGGGGTGCACCAACCAAAATTTCGTTAGAGACCACTTTAGCACGAATGGCTGCATGCGGACAAATGGCTACACACTTATTACACTGCGTGCAAAGTTCTGTATCGTCCCAAACAGGAATAAAATCTGCTATGCCGCGTTTTTCATATTGTGTTGTTCCGGTAGGGAAAGTGCCATCTATAGGAAAAGCACTGACCGGAAGTTCATCGCCGAGTCCGGCAAGAATTTTTTCGAGCACTTCAGCTACAAAACCATCGGGTGCATGTGTCATAGCACCCAACATGGCTTTGTTTCCGGTTTTAAATTGACTGTAGTCAACTTCAAACAAGTTTTCTAAGGCATTATCTACCGCATCAAAATTCATTTTTACAATTTTTTCACCTTTGTGAGAGTAGGTTTTTACAATTGCACCTTTTATTTTCTCAATGGCTTCTTCTTTGGGAAGTACGCCTGAAATGGCAAAGAAACACGTCTGTAAAACCGTATTGGTGCGTTTTCCCAAATGCGAATTGAGTGCTACCTGACTGGCGTCAACTACGTAAAATTTGGCTTGTTTATCAATAATGGTGTTTTGTAGTTTTTGAGGAAGTACATCCCAGACCTCGTCTTTAGAGAACGGTGCATTCAACAAGAAGGTGCCCCCTTTTTTAAGGCGCGACAATACATCGTATTTGTTGATGAAATTAAACTGATGACAAGCAATGAAATCTGCTTTTTCAATAAGATAGGTTGAATGAATCGGATTGGGACCAAAACGCAAATGCGAGATGGTTTGTGCACCTGCCTTTTTAGAATCATACACAAAATAACCCTGCACAAAATTATCTGTCGTTTCGCCGATAATTTTGATCGAATTTTTGTTGGCACCTACGGTGCCGTCTGCGCCCAAACCGTAAAACATACAACCGATGGTGCTTCGAGGGATTTCGAAGTTTTCATCTATCTCCAAATGCGTATGTGTGATATCATCTATGATACCTACTGTAAAATGGTTTTTAGGTTGTGTCAAATTAAGGTTGTCGTAAACACCTTTTACCATTTTAGGCGTAAATTCTTTGGATGAAATTCCATAGCGGCCACCCACAATTTTTGGCAACTTTTCTTCGGATTCTGAAAAAGCCGTCACGATATCTAAATACAAAGGTTCACCCACACTGCCGGGTTCTTTTGTTCTGTCTAAAACAGCTATTTTTTGAACCGTTTTGGGCAGCATATTTAACAGTGCTTCTGAATCGAAAGGCCTGTACAATCGGACAAAAAGTGCACCAACTTTTTCGCCGTTAGCCACCATGGTATCCACAGTTTCTTTCACAGCACCTTGTCCGGAGCCCATAATGACAACAACCCGCTCGGCCTCGGGATGACCTATATAGTCAAACAAATGATAACGCCTGCCTGTTTGTTGGTAAAATATATCCATGGTTTCGGCTACAATGGCGGGTACCTTTTGATAACAGCTGTTGGAAGCTTCTCGGGCTTGGAAAAACACATCCGGGTTTTGTGATGTTCCGCGGACAACCGGATGGTCCGGATCTAGGGAACGGCTTTTGAATTCGTCTATTTTGTCTTCGGGCATCATGGCTTTGATGACTTCATCCGGAATGGCATCTATTTTTGAAATTTCATGAGAGGTACGAAATCCGTCGAAGATATTGAGAAACGGCACCCTCGATTTTAACGTAGCTACTTGTGCAATGAGTGCCATATCTTGTGCTTCTTGCACTGAGCCGCCAAAAAGCATGGCAAAACCTGTTTGCCGGGTGGCCATCACATCGGAGTGATCGCCAAAAATAGACAAGGCATGTGTGGCTACGGTTCTTGCGGCTACGTGGATTACACAGGGCAACAGCTCGCCTGCTATTTTATACATATTGGGAATCATCAAAAGCAGACCTTGAGATGCGGTGAAAGTCGTGGTCAAGGCACCGGCTTGCAAAGAGCCGTGCACAGCACCCGCAGCACCTCCTTCGCTTTGCATTTCTACAATTCGAGGTATGTTCTTCCAAATATTCATTTGGTTGTCGGCACTGAACACATCTACATGTTCACCCATAGGCGACGCAGGTGTAATAGGATAAATGGCACACACCTCGTTGGTCTTGTGTGCCACTCTTGCAACAGCCTCATTGGCATCGCAAATGAGTTTTGAAAACTTTTTTTCCATAATATTTTATTTTGTTTTTTTCCGGCGGGCTGCTTTGTAAGTTGAAAATGATTTAAAAAAGCGACTTTATCGGAATTGATTTTTATGACGATATAAAATTAGCTTGTATAAAAAGCTCAGAATATGACATTTGTCAGGTTGGAGGGCTTGTTAGATTTTTTAACATTAATCGCCCTGTCCTTATCTGACATTTCAATGGTTTCAAACTTCAAAAAAAACCAATCGTATTTCGATAAATTCTTTCTGCTATAATTCATTCAATACACCTATTTTTGTAGAAAATATTTACAGTATGATTACGCATGATTTGGTTAAGGACGTTTTGGAGCGCCTAGGTGCGCTGAGGAGGTATCTTTGACATAGATGCCAAAGAAATTGAAATAGCCAACGAAGAAGAAAAAACTTTTGATCCTACTTTTTGGAACAATCCTAAAGAAGCCGAAATCTTGATGCAATCTTTGCGTGTAAAAAAACGTTGGGTGAAAGATTATCTGGATTTGGTAGAACTCGGCGAAGAACTCGAACTCACCTACTCTTTCGTTAAAGAAGGTGATGCCGATACAAAGGACTTGGAGGATGTCTATCAAAAAACACTCACAAAACTAGAAGATCTGGAGTTTAGAAACATGCTCTCGGAAGAAGGTGATGTGTTGAGTGCTGTTTTGCAAATAACGGCCGGCGCAGGGGGTACCGAAAGTTGCGATTGGGCGCAAATGCTGATGCGTATGTATATGATGTGGGCCCAAAAACAAGGTTTCAAAATCAAAGAACTCAACTTGCAAGAAGGCGATGTGGCTGGTATCAAAACGGTGACTTTGGAAATTGAAGGCGATTTTGCTTTTGGCTACCTCAAAGGAGAAAACGGTGTCCACCGGTTGGTGCGCATCTCTCCTTTTGACAGCAACGCCAAAAGACACACTTCATTTGTTTCGGTTTACGTCTATCCTTTGGTGGACGACACCATCGAAATTGAAATCAATCCGGCAGATATAGAAATCACTACGGCACGGTCTAGTGGCGCCGGTGGGCAAAATGTGAACAAAGTTGAAACCAAAGTACAGCTCTTTCACAAGCCTACGGGTATCCAAATAACCTGTTCAGAAACGCGTTCCCAACACGATAACCGCAGTAGGGCTTTGCAGATGTTAAAATCGCAACTTTATGAAATTGAACTTCGCAAGCAGTTGCAACAACGCAGTGAGATAGAAGCCGGAAAGATGAAAATTGAATGGGGTTCGCAGATTAGAAATTACGTGATGCATCCTTACAAACTGGTCAAAGACGTCCGAACAAGCCACGAAACTTCAGACGTAGATGCTGTGATGAACGGCGATTTGGACCCCTTTTTAAAAGCCTATCTCATGTCAATGGGACAAAAAGAAAGTTAACGATATGCCTTTTTAATTTGATCGAGTTTTCGGTCTGTGTCGCGCTGTTTAATAGTTTCCCGTTTGTCGTATAGTTTTTTACCGCGACAAAGTGCAATTTCCAATTTGGCCAAGCCCCGGTCGTTGATAAAAAGTTTCAAGGGTACAATAGTCAGTCCTTTGGTTTCTACACTTTTTTGTAGGGCTTTGAGTTCCTTTTTCTGCAACAACAAACGTCGGACATTTCTCGGATTGTGGTTGTAATGTGTCCCGAAAGCGTATTCTTGTATGTACATATTCACTACAAAAAGTTCGTGACCTTGAAATTCGCAAAAACTTTCCGTGATAGAAGCCTTGCTCATCCGAATAGATTTGATTTCCGTTCCGGTGAGTTGAATGCCCGCAACATACTTGTCCAGTATCTCGAAGTCGAAACGCGCGCGTTTGTTCAGTATGTTGATGTGTTTTTGCATGCCTGCAAAAGTAGTAACAAATAAGCCAGCTTCAAAACGTTGAAAATTGATTAAATTAGCCGAATATTTTAACCAACTTTTCATGAAGACTGTTATCGCATGGCTCACTTTTAGTTTATTAATGATTTCATGTGGCGAAGCCCCCAAACCACCCCTCACGGCAGATGGAATCGTAAACCGTGCGATTGATTCAGCAGGAGGCGACTTATACCAAAAAGTGCATATTGCATTCGATTTCAGAAATATGCATTATGAATCGATTCGAAATCACGGTTTTTACGAATACAACCGGACACAAACAGACAGTTTGGGAAATACCATACAAGACATCATCGGCACCGATGGTTATCGAAGATTGGTAAACGGTGCGCCGGTGCAAGTGATAGACAGCATGGCAAACAAATACACCAACTCGGTCAACTCTGTACATTATTTCGCCTATCTACCTTACGGATTAAATGACAAGGCCGTACAAAAAACACTTTTGGAGAATGTAAAAATTAAAGAAGTTGAATATTACAAAATAAAGGTGACTTTTACACAAGAAGGTGGTGGCGAAGATTTTGAAGATGTTTTTTTATATTGGATTGATAAAAACGATTTTTCGGTCGATTATTTGGCTTATTTGTATCATACCGACGGAGGCGGCATCCGGTTTAGAGAAGCCTTCAACGTGAGGCGCATCGGTGGCATTCGCTTTTCAGATTACCACAACCTAAAGCCGGTATCGGAAGATATCAATTTGTTTACCATCGACAGTTTGTTCTCTTCCGGCTCTCTGGAAAAATTATCTGAAATTAAATTGGAAAACGTATCGGTGAAGCCGGTTGAATAAAAAAAATGCTGATCTCCAATTATTAAAAACCATTTAAAATCAATTTTTCTAAATCTTTTAGAGAAATGTGATTTTCATAAATAGCCTTGCCGATAATTACACCTTCACAGCCCAAAGTATTGAGTTTTGGCAATTCATCTATATGAGAGATGCCCCCTGACGCAATCAGGCTTAAAGGATTTTCTTCTGTATGCAAATCGTTTATCATTTGTTTGTATAAATCAAATGCGGGTCCTTGCAACATGCCGTCTTTGGAAATATCGGTACAAATGACATATCGAACGCCTATTTGCAAATACGAGTTGACAAACGGAATCAGATCAGATTGTGAGGTTTCTTGCCATCCCGAAACGGCAATTTTACCTTCCATTGCATCGGCACCTAAAATAATTTTATCCAAACCATACATCGATAACCACTTTTGAAACAATGTAGGGTTTTTAACGGCAATGCTGCCACCTGTGATTTGTGACGCACCCGATTCAAAGGCAATTTGTAAATCTTTGTCTGATTTTATACCACCGCCAAAATCAATCTGCAGTGAAGTGTTTGTCGCGATGCGTTCCAACACCTTGTAATTGACAATGTGCTGCGACTTGGCACCGTCCAAATCCACCACATGTAGATACTGAATGCCATGTGCTTCAAAAGACTTGGCCACTTCAAGCGGGTCTTCATTGTAAATTTTTTGAGTGCTGTAATCGCCTTTTGAGAGACGTACACATTTGCCATCTATGATGTCTATTGCAGGAATAATGCGCATGCTATAATTCTAAAAAGTTCTGTAAGATTTTGCTCCCGTCCAGGCTGCTCTTTTCCGGGTGAAATTGTAAGCCGTAAAAATTGTCTTTTTGTAGCGCTACACTGTATTTGATGCCGTATTCCGATACAGCAGTTGTATAATCGGACAGCGGTGCGTAAAAACTGTGAACCAAATACATAAATGCGCCTTCTGATACGTTTTTAAACAAGCTTCCTTGTAAATTGGTAATGCTGTTCCATCCAATTTGAGGAACTTTTAAGCGGTTATCAAATTTTTTAACGTTCACATCAAAAATACCTAAGCCATGCGTATCCCCTTCTTCTGAGTGGGCACACATGAGTTGCATGCCCAAACAAATACCTAATACGGGTTGTTGCAGTTTGGGAATCAATCGGTCTAGGCCTGTGCCTTGCAATTTTGCCATGGCACTGCCCGCTTCGCCTACCCCAGGAAAAATCACTTTGTCGGCGGATTCTATTTCTACAGGATCATGACTCAGCGTAGCCGAATAGCCCAATCTTTTTAGGGCAAAAAGCACACTTTGTGTATTGCCGGCTCCGTAATCTATCAGGGCGATTTTTATCATTCTCAATTAGTTAAAACACATCAAACAGCAATTTCTTTTACTAACTTTTACAACCCAATTTACAACATGCCTTTGGTGCTCGGAAGAATCATCTTTTCAGCATCGCGCTTGACGGCCATTTTGATGGCTTTGGCAAATGCCTTAAAAATAGCTTCAATTTTGTGGTGCTCGTTGTTGCCTTCAGCTTTAATGTTTAAGTTGGCTTTGGCGCCATCGGAAAACGATTTGAAAAAATGAAAAAACATTTCGGTAGGCATCTCCCCTATTTTTTCTCGTGTAAACTGTGCCTGCCATTCTATCCAGTTTCTTCCACCAAAATCGATAGCAACCTGTGCCAAACAATCGTCCATAGGCAAACAAAATCCGTATCGCTCTATACCGCGTTTGTCGCCCAAGGCTTTGGCAAAGGTTTCACCCAGTGCAATGGCGGTATCTTCTATGGTGTGGTGCTCGTCCACATGTAAATCACCCACTGTTTTGATTGCTATATCCATTTGTCCGTGACGGGCGAGTTGGTCAAGCATATGATCAAAAAAAGCCAGGCCCGTTTGTATCTCACTTTTACCGGTGCCATCGAGGTTGAGCTGAACAGTTACATCTGTCTCGTTGGTTTTTCTGTGGGTTTCCGCTTTTCTATTTCCGCCGGCAAGTAAGTTGTAGATATCATCCCAGTCTTGGGTTTCCAGCGCAATAAGCGATGCTAAATCTTGCTGATTTTCATTGAGTTCCGCTTTGCCCAAATTCGGATTGTTGTTTATATAAATGGCATTACAGCCTAAGTTTTTAGCCAATACCACATCGGTTATTCTATCGCCGATTACGTAGGAGTTTTTAAGGTCGTAAGCATCAGAAAAATAGTGTGTTAACATACCCGTTCCGGGTTTACGTGTTGGAAGATTATCATGAGGAAAACTCCTGTCAATGTAAATTTTATCAAAGATAACACCTTCATTTTCAAATGTTTTCAGAACCATTTTTTGTACCGGCCAAAAAGAATCTTCCGGAAAACTGTCTGTACCCAAACCGTCTTGATTGGTAACCATTACCAATTCGAAATCTAGGTTTTTTGCAATTTTGGCCATGACAGTAATCGCCTTTGGGTAAAAAGTCAATTTTTCAAAAGCGTCTATTTGTTCGTCTGCCGGCTCATTAATGAGCGTGCCATCACGATCTATAAAAAGTACTCTTTTAAGTTTTTTTTCCATGATTTAAGTAGCTAAAATTTCTTTTGCAGTTTTGATCAAAATATTGTTTTCTTCCGGCGTTCCCACAGTGATGCGCAACGTGTTTTCGCAAAGCGGTTGCGTACTTCGATTTCTAAGGACAATGCCTTTATTTATAAATTGACCGTAGCGCAAATCAGCATCGTCCACACGAATCAAAATAAAATTGGCATCAGAAGGAAAAACCGTTTCAACATAAGGAAGGTTCGAAAAAAAATCAAGCAGCCTTTGGCGTTCTTTTAAAATGGACTGTATTTGTTTGCCGATTTGTTCGGTTTGTAAGAATCCCTGCAAAGCGCGCGTTTGCGTGAGTTGGTTCACATTGTATGGCGGTTTTATTTTGTTGAGCACAGCTACTATATCCTTTGATGCAAAGCACATACCCAATCGGATGCCTGCCATGCCGTAGGCTTTTGACAAGGTCTGAACCACCACAAGGTTTTCAAATTCAGACAAGCTGTTGAGCCAACTGTTTCTGCTTGTAAAATCGATATAAGCCTCATCAACAACAACCAAACCCGAAAATTGGTTTAAAATTGTTTCAATTTTCGATGGATCAACATCATTGCCCGTGGGATTGTTGGGCGAACAAATAAAAAGCAATTTACTGCGCGCATCTGCGACTTCGAGTATGTTAGAAACTTGAGGTTGAAAATCTTTACCCAACAAGATTTCCCTGTTTTCTATATTGTTGGTTGCTGCCAACACACCGTACATGCCGTAAGTAGGCGTCAAGGTAATGATATTGTCTTGCCCCGGCTCACAAAACGCACGAAACAACAAATCGAGAATTTCGTCGCTGCCGTTGCCAAGCAAAATTTGATTGACAGCTATATTTTTTCTTTGTGCTATGGCTTGCTTCAGCGTCAATTGCTGCGGATCCGGATATCGGTTTACACCATTTTCAAAGGGATTTTCGTTGGCGTCTAAAAAAACCATATCTCGATCAAAATCCTTAAACTCATCACGTGCAGATGCATAAGGTTTTAGCTTTTGGATGTTGGGCCTGACCCATTTTTCAATATCGAAACTCATTTTTACTGTTTGTGAATTTATTTGTTGACGCTTGCGCCTTCAAAAAAGCAAATTTATTCATTAATTCTCAGGGTTACTGCATTTTTATGCGCTTGAAGACCCTCGGTTTCTGCCATGATTTCGATGGCACCACCAATCTGCTGAATGCCTTTTTTACTGATTTTTTGGAAGGTTACTTTTTTGGTAAAACTATCCAAATTTACACCGCTGTATTGGCGTGCATAGCCGTTTGTCGGTAACGTATGGTTGGTTCCTGATGCATAATCACCCGCACTTTCCGGCGTGTAAGGTCCTATAAAAACAGAACCTGCATTGATGATGTTATCCACATAAAAATCCTCGTCTTGGGTCTGTATAATAAAATGTTCGGGCGCATAAGTATTGATGAGGTCGATGGCAGTTTCTTTGTTTTCCACAAAAATAAATCTTGAATTTTCAATGGCTTTTTCGGCTATGGCCTTTCTGGGTAGCACTTCTATTTGAGAAGCTACTTCGGCTATTACTTTGTCTATCAAAATACGACAAGTAGCAACCAGCAACACTTGGCTGTCTTTTCCGTGTTCGGCTTGGCTAAGCAAGTCGGCTGCCACAAAGGCAGGATTTGCCGTTTCATCAGCCACAACCAACAATTCTGAGGGACCGGCCGGCATATCGATGGCTACGCCGTGTCTTGTAGCCAATTGTTTGGCGACGGTTACAAACTGATTTCCGGGTCCAAAAATTTTATAAACTCTCGGAATGGTCTCCGTACCAAAAGTAAGCGCAGCAATGGCTTGAATGCCGCCGACTTTAAATATTTTTTTGACACCACAAACAGAAGCCGTGTACAATATGGCCGGGTGAATCTGCCCGTTTTTGTCCGGTGGCGAGCAAATGATAATTTCTTTACAACCTGCTATCACAGCGGGAACGGCCAACATCAAAATAGTAGAAAACAAAGGCGCTGTTCCTCCGGGGATGTACAATCCCACCTTTTCTACAGGCCTGGCTTCTTGCCAACACAAAACACCCGGCGAGGTTTCTATAATTTTTTTTTCGAATTTTTGGGCTTGGTGAAACGACTCAATATTTTGTTTTGCAAGGGAAATGGCATTCTTTAAATCAGCAGAAATTTGGTGAGATGCCTCGTTAATTTCTGTTTCCGATACAGCAAAATGCGGTATTTCTACTCCGTCAAACTTTTGAGTAAAATCTCTAAGAGCCCGGTCTCCTTGCTGTATGACCTCTTCAAAAACATGGTTTACGGTTTCCTCTATATCGCCAATGGTTTGGGTGGGTCGCTGTAACAGTTTTGGCCAAGTGGATTTTTCGGGATTGAAAAATGTATTCATATAATTTTTTATTTTTTTCAGTGGATAAGCTTTAACCGTTCTTAGTACTACGTGATTAAAAACCATGAATGATGATACTTGCGTGTAAAATCAATTCACATGGGGGTTTCACAACATAAAATCTATAATGTCATTTAAAGAACCATTTTTTCGATAGGACAAACTAGAATGCCTTCAGCGCCTTTGGCTTTGAGTGCATCTATGATTTCCCAAAACTTGTCTTTGTTTATCACAGTGTGGACGGAGCTCCAACCGGCCTCCGCCAAAGGCAGCACAGTAGGACTTCTCATGCCGGGCAACAGTTTGATGATGTCTTCGAGTTTGTCATTCGGTGCATTGAGCAACACATATTTTGAATCGCGGGCTTTTAAAACCGATTGTATGCGGAAGCAAAGGGTGTTTAAAATGTCGTTTTTATCTGCAGACAGATTCGGATTGATGGCCAACACGGCTTCGCTTTTCAAAATCACTTCCACTTCTCTGAGGTTGTTTTTGAAAAGCGTACTCCCGCTCGATACAATATCGCAGATGGCATCGGCAAGCCCGATATTTGGCGCAATCTCTACAGAGCCGTTTATGATATGTAATTCGGCCTGCACATCGTGCTTTTGTAGATAGGATGTTACTGTATTTGGATAGGAAGTGGCAATGCGTTTGCCCTGAAAGTCTTTGACAGATGAAAATTCGGCATCTTTGGGCACTGCTAAAGATACGCGACATTTAGAAAAGCCAAGCCTCACTTTGATGGGCAGATCATCTCCTTTTTCAATCAACAAATTTTCTCCTATGATAGCCGCATCAACGACACCGTCTCTCAGGTATTGAGGAATGTCTCCGTTGCGCAAGTATAAAACTTCCAACGGAAAATTTCGAGCCTCTGCTTTGAGTTGGTCTTGTCCGTTATCGATAGAAATTCCGCAATCTTTTAAAATTTGAAGCGAATCTTCATTGAGACGCCCCGATTTTTGTACAGCAATTTTTAATTTTTCCATATAAATACTTATTAAAATAAAAAAACCCGTTTGATTGTACTCAAACGGGTTTGTATGAATGTTACGCATATCATACTACCTCGTCTGACCGAAGAAGGAAGTATGATGATGTGTGTTTCTGTTACTCATAATGGTGCAAATATAAATCGAAATGTGATGCTTTCAAATAGATTTATAAAAATTATCAAATTTCTAACAAAACGTTAGTTTTTACCTTTTAATGCTTTTTTAGCCTCTGCCTTGTTGATGGTGTCTGTCATGATAGGTGTTGCCACAAACAAGGATGAATACGTTCCCACAACAATACCAACAAGGATTGCGAAAATAAATCCTCTGATTGACTCACCTCCAAAGAGGAAAATGGTGAGCAACACCACTATAGTGGTTGCTGAGGTATTGATGGTTCGGCTAAGGGTTGAATTCAAAGCTTCGTTTACCAAAGTATCGAATTTCTTGCTCGAGGTTTCTGAAAGGTATTCTCGGATACGGTCAAACACAATAACCGTATCGTTGAGCGAGTAACCAATCACCGTGAGTATGGCTGCTATAAAGGCCTGATCTACCTCCATGTTGAAGGGTAAAAACTTGTAAAATATAGAGAAAACACCCATCACTACCAACACATCGTGAAAAACAGCGGCTACAGCTCCCAAACTGAATTGCCATTTGGCAAAACGCATCAAAATGTATATAAATACAATAATGAGCGAACCCAAAATAGCCCAAACAGAATTTCGCTGTATATCATCGGCAATGGTAGGGGTTACTTTAAAGGTTTTCATGATACCGACCGATTTGTCTTCGGAAATGGTGGCAAAATGCGCCAAAGTGGTACCATCGGGTAAGTAGGGTTGTAAAACTGTAAAGAGTTTTTGTTCAATTTCGTCATCTACCTCGTTGCCCTCTTCTTCTACTTTGTATTTGGTTGTGATTTTTAGCTGTTCGGGCGAACCGAAAGTCTTCACTTCACCACTGCCAAATTCAGCTACGATAGCTGTTTGGACTTCGGTAGCGCTGATGGGGTTTTCGAATCTAATTTGATAGGTTCGTCCACCGACAAAATCTACACCCCAGTTGAGGCCCATAGAAAACAAAGAAATCAAGGCAACCACAATCATGCTTCCTGAAAACAGGTAAGCAATTTTTTTCTTACCCAGAAAATCGATAGACAGGTTTGTAAACCATTTTTTGGTAATTGGTGTCGAAAAATCGAGTTGTTTACCTTTGTTTAAGAACCACTCAATAAACATTCTTGATATAAATATGGCCGAAAACAAGGAAGTTGCGATACCAATCAAAAGGGTAGTTGCAAAACCTTTTATAGGACCTGTTCCGAAAAGGAACAAAATCAGCGCAGTTAATGCTGTGGTGATGTTGGCATCAAAAATAGAAGACATGGCACCTTTCCAGCTAAACGCATGCGCAACCGCTTCTTTGACATTTTTACCTGCAAAAAGTTCTTCTTTGGCACGCTCGTAAATAATGACATTCGCATCTACCGACATACCAATGGTCAACACTATACCTGCTATACCGGGTAAAGTCAAAACAGCTCCGAGGCCAGACATGACACCGAAAATAACCAAAAGGTTAAACAACAAAGCCACATCTGCAAACGCTCCGGCGTAGCCGTAGTAAAATATCATCCAAAGTAGAACAATGGCAAAAGCAATCATAAAAGAACTCACGCCGCTGTCTATAGCTTCTTGACCCAGTGATGGACCTACCACCTCAGACTGAATAATATCAGCAGAAGCTGGCAGTTTACCGGCGCGCAATACGTTGGCAAGGTCAATGGCCTCGTTGAGTGTAAAATTTCCTGAAATTTCAGATCGCCCTCCGGAGATGGCACCTCTGGACACGCCCGGTGCTGAATACACAACATTGTCCAGTACAATAGCGATGTTGCTGTTTTGTTGCGATGCTTTTCCGGTGAGTTGTTCCCAAATTTTAGCACCCGTACCGTCCATTTGCATGGTTACAGAAGGTTGACCCAGTTGGTCATAGGATTGTTGCGCATCTACGATAACACTTCCGCTAAGTGGCGGAATACCATCTCGATTAGATTTTAAAGCGTATAAATCTACCGTTTCGCTCAAATCCGTTTCGGGTTTGCTCCAAGCAAATCTGACAAATTTTTGCTCTCCTTGGAGCAGGTTGCGCACTTGTGGCATTTTTAAATACGCGTTGAAGGTAGCAGTGTCTTTGATGGCTACCGTAGCCACTACCGGACCACCCGGATAGGCTCTGGATTGTTCCATATTGAACAAATCAAAAAGCGGATTGTTATTGGCTGCTTGCTCCAAAGAATCTTTTTTCACATCCACCAAAAGCGAATCGATACCGGTGGGTTTGACAACTTGTTGGGTGGCAACTTTTGGCTTTACGGTTTCTTTCAAGTACTGATTGGCAGCACTGATGAAAGGCACCAACTCATCGGCTTTGTAGGTTTCCCAAAATTCCAATTGCGCTGTACTTTGAAGCAGTTTTTTCACACGGTCAATGTCTTTGGCTCCGGGAAGTTCAACCAAAATACGACCCGTATTTCCCAATCGTTGGATGTTGGGCTGGGTAACACCAAATTTGTCAATTCTCTTGCGCAATACTTCGAAAGCACTCACAACAGACTCGTCAACTTTGGTACGAATCACATTTTTCACTTCATTGTCGGCCGAATCAAAAT
This sequence comes from Flavobacteriaceae bacterium, assembly GCA_032251335.1. GTDB lineage: Bacteria > Bacteroidota > Bacteroidia > Flavobacteriales > Flavobacteriaceae > UM-FILTER-40-17. The sequence continues at coordinate 294,387 of JAVVDW010000001.1, forward strand.
TGATGCTGCCACTAAGCGATTTGTTGGCAAAGATATCAGGTGAGGCAAGCTTTACATTGGTGCCATTTTTGGCATTTACCTGATCAAACGCTTGAAAAAAGGACTCTACATAGGCATCTTGCGTTTGCTTCTGCAATTGATCTGCCAAAAGCAAAGCTTCGTTGAATGTGGGATCTTTGCTGTAGTTGGAAAGCCCTCTAATGATGTCTTTAACCGATATTTGAAGAATGACGTTGATACCACCTTTCAAATCGAGACCTTTGTTCAATTCACGGTCTTTAACTTCCGAATAATTATAACTCGTAAAGCCTAAATTATAAACATCTTCGTTTTTGAGGGAATCTAGGTAACTTCTCTCTGCTTGATCTCTTAACTGTACGTAATTTTCTGCGGATGCATCCACTTGGCCGGCCGCATACATTTTGGCTTTTTCCTCAATGCTGTTAGCCACAAAAGTGAACGAAAGCTGGTAGATACTTACCAGTCCGAATAAAATCGCAAACAGCCTAATCAGTCCTTTATTTTGCATTTTAGTCTAGTGTTAAGGGTATTTTAAAAAACGGACAAATATAGAATTTACCGACTGATTAGACAATTAATTTTAAGGAAAATAAAAAAAGGCTTTTGGGATATCCAAAAGCCTTTAAAAATTATACATCTAAAATCTTATTTCAAGACTTCATTAAGGGCATTGTTCATCTCCCTCACTTTTGCGGCACTGGCCTCAAAAAGAGATTTTTCTTGATCGTTCAGGTTGACATCTACGATTTCTTCTACCCCGCTCTTACCTATAATAACCGGGACACCAATACAGATGTCTTTTTGACCGTATTCGCCATTCAAATAAACCGAACAAGGAATAATTCTTTTTCGGTCATTCAAAATACTGTCCACCAAATAGGCGACAGAAGCCCCGGGAGCGTACCAAGCTGAGGTGCCTAACAATTTCGTCAGAGTTGCACCGCCCACCATGGTGTCGGCAGCAACTTTTTCCAGAGCCTCAGCACTTAAAAAGTTTGAAACCGGCAAACCGTTGTAGGTGGCTAATCGGGTCAAAGGAATCATCGTCGTATCGCCATGACCACCAATAACCATGCCTTGTATATCATTTGACGGCCTGTTGAGTGCCAAAGACAAATAGGTTTTAAAGCGCGAACTGTCTAAGGCACCACCCATACCAATAATGCGATTTTTGGGTAGGCCAAGCGATTTGTGAGCCAAGTAAGTCATGGTATCCATAGGATTGGAAACAACCACGATGATGGCATCGGGTGAATATTCGAGGATGCTGTCTGCCACAGATTTTACAATGCCTGCATTAATGCCGATTAGCTCTTCACGTGTCATGCCCGGTTTTCGTGGGATACCCGAAGTGATGACCACAACATCGCTGTTGGCTGTTTTTGAATAATCCCCGGTAGTACCCGATACTTTGGTGGTAAAACCTGTAGTGGTGGCACACTGCATAATGTCGAGGGCTTTGCCTTCAGCAAATCCTTCTTTGATGTCGAGTAATACAACTTCGCTGGCAATTTGTCGGTAAGAAATCACATCTGCACAAGTTGCGCCTACGTTTCCTGCGCCTACTATTGTAACTTTCATAAAATAAAATTAAGATTAGAATAATTCGTTTGGTGACGCACAAATATAAGACTTTTTGAGAATTTTTTGTTTGTCAAATCAGCTAAATTAGACGACTTGAACGATTATTCTTACATTATCGGATGCCAAAATGAATACCGACACTCAGTGCGTTGTATTCTTGAAAATGATACTCGGCATTCATCTCAAAAAAAGCAATTTTTAAATTTGCACCTACCGTTGCTCTGGCACCGGAGACGCTATTGGAAACTGAAAATGGATCTGTAAGCACTCTGGGTTGGGCAAGAATATTGGATTGAATTTCGTAGGTTCCTTTTAAATCAAAATCGGATTCGCCTGAGATATATCCTATACCGCCATAAAAATTGATGATGGGCAATTTGGTAGAAGCAAACAGCTGTACCAGCCACGTATCTATATCGAGTTCGAGTTTTTGATTTTGGCCGTCTAAGGCTGACCTACCCGTGAAATCGAATTCGGAGTTCAAATGCGTATATGCGCCCAAAACGGCTACATTTACTGGCAACAAACGCCGGAGTGGCAACCAAGAGGTCAATTCGTGTTGTATGCCTATACCAAACAAACCGGTTTCTACGTCTTCAGTTTCAAAATCAGGAACATACCGGACTTTTAAATCGGTACCTTTAAATATCCCCAATTCTGCCTGCAAAAAAGCCGCAGGCAACACATCTATATTTTCCGAAGCAACACCGTCTGGCAAAAGGATTTCCACATCTTCAGAAAAACCGTTTTCAGTGAGGGTTACAATCACGGTTTCATTCGGGTTATTGTCGCCAAAAACGGTTGCAATCTTTTTTGATGTGCTGCCATCCGGAAATCGGATGTTTTGAAAATCATTGACATTCATATCAAAACTCTGGTCGGAATCTTCCACAAAATGTGCAGCACCGATCAATGAAATGTCAAAACCTAAAAATTTGTGTGTCGCGGCTGTTTTAAACCATCCGCTGTTGATGCTATACATCAAACTCTCGGCACCCGGACTGATGTAGGAACGTGCAAATGTTTTGGTGTCATCTATGCCTGAAAGCAACAATTGTTCAAAATTTTGTTGGGCATAGCTATGGCAAGAAACAAAAATACAGGTGATTACGGTGATTTTTTTAATCATAATTTGAGGTCTTCGGTTCTAAAAAATAATTTTGTTGTTCTTTTAATAAACAGTATGCTCAAAAAAAACCCGACTTTAAGGGTTACTAAAGTCGGGAAGCTTTATTTTCAAAACGAAATTTATGCGTCTATATTGGCATAAGAAGCATTTTTTTCGATGAATTCTCTTCTAGGTGGAACTTCATCGCCCATCAACATAGAGAAAACCCTGTCTGCCTCTGAAAGGCTGTCAATGGTTACTTGCCGAAGCGTACGCGTTGATGGATCCATGGTGGTGTCCCAAAGTTGCTCTGCATTCATCTCTCCCAAACCTTTATAGCGTTGTATGGCAGCACCTTGTCCGTACTCAGCTATCAACACATCGCGTTCTTTATCGGTCCATGCATAGGCTTTTTTGCTGCCTTTTTTTACTAAGTACAGTGGTGGTGTAGCTATAAAAACATGGCCTTGTTCAATGAGTTCACGCATATATCTGAAGAAGAATGTAAGAATTAAGGTTGCAATATGACTGCCATCTACGTCGGCATCACACATAATGACAACTTTGTGATAGCGCAATTTTTCAAGATTTAGAGCCTTGCTGTCATCTTCTGTACCGATTGTGACGCCAAATGCGGTGTATATATTTCGAATTTCTTCGTTGTCGAAAACCTTGTGTTGCATGGCTTTTTCCACGTTCAATATTTTACCGCGCAGGGGCAATATGGCTTGAAAGTTCCGATCGCGTCCTTGCTTGGCTGTACCGCCCGCCGAGTCGCCCTCTACCAGAAAAATTTCGCATTTTGTCGGATCTTGCTCAGAGCAGTCAGACAGTTTACCGGGAAGGCCTCCACCACTCATGACTGTTTTACGCTGTACGAGTTCGCGGGCTTTGCGCGCTGCGTGACGAGCCGTTGCTGCCAAAATGACTTTTTGAACAATGGTTTTGGCATCGGCCGGATTCTCTTCTAAATAAATTTCGAGCATCTCCGAAACAGCCTGACTCACGGCCGAAGTCACTTCTCGGTTGCCCAATTTGGTTTTGGTTTGGCCTTCAAACTGGGGTTCTTGTACTTTTACAGAAATCACAGCTGTCAATCCTTCTCTAAAGTCATCTCCGGAAATCTCAAACTTTAACTTGTCCAACATGCCCGTTGATTCGGCGTACTTCTTTAGCGTTGTGGTAAGTCCGCGGCGAAAACCGGCCAAATGCGTGCCGCCTTCATGCGTATTGATGTTGTTGACATACGAATGCAGGTTTTCTGTAAAAGAAGTATTGTAGGTCATAGCAACCTCAACAGGAATGTCATTTTTATCGGTTTCTAGGCTGATGACGTTGTTGATTAACATTTCGCGGTTTCCGTCTAAAAATTTGATAAATTCTTTGAGCCCTTCTTCAGAATAAAAAGATTCAAATACAGGATTTCCTTCTTTGTCCAGGTATCTTTTATCGGTCAGGTTAATCCTGATTTTTTTATTCAAAAAAGCCAATTCGCGCATCCTACCGGCCAGGGTATCATAACTAAACTCGATGGTTTGCTGAAAAATTTGCTCGTCCGGGTGAAAAGTAACTAGCGTACCCGTTTTGTCGCTTTCGCCAACGGCCCTTACCGGATACAAACTCTTGCCGCGTTCGTATTCTTGTTCCCAAATTTTACCTTCTCTGTAAACGGTCGCCTTCAAATGTGACGAAAGTGCATTCACACAAGAAACGCCTACGCCGTGTAAACCTCCGGAAACCTTGTAGGAATCTTTGTCGAACTTACCGCCGGCGCCAATCTTGGTCATGACCACCTCTAAAGCCGATACACCTTCTTTTTTGTGAATCCCAACCGGAATACCCCGTCCGTTGTCTTCTACTGTTACAGAATTATCTTCATTGATAATGACACTAATGGTGTCGCAATATCCTCCCAAAGCCTCGTCTATGGAGTTATCCACTACTTCATACACCAAATGATGCAAACCGCGTACGCCTACGTCGCCAATGTACATGGACGGACGCATGCGCACGTGTTCCATCCCTTCCAACGCCTGTATGCTATCTTCAGAATAACTTTTGGGAGTGCCTTCTAAGGGCTTGTTTTGTTCTTCGCTCATAATAAAAAAATGCTTTCTCGGTTTTAAAAAACTTAACCCACAAATATAGCTATTCACATAGTTTTTGAAGCCTAATGCATGTAGAAATTGGCTCGAAGTTATTAACAAATAACTGTGGAAAAATCAGCGGCAAAAAAAATGATTATGTGTACCTATATTTTTTTTATTTTTAAAAAATTTTTTAACCAAAACCTTAAAACTTTAATTATGGAAAATCAAACTCAAGCCCAACCCCCCAAGAATTGGCTCTTACAATCTATACTTGTAACTGTATTAACCTTTTTGTGTTGTTCAAATATTTTAGGATTACCTTTCGGTATTGCCGGTATTGTAAATGCAACAAGTGTAGATTCTAAGTTTAACAGAGGTGATTTTGAAGGAGCCGAAAAAGCTGCCAAAAATGCAAAGAAATGGACAATTGTAGCTGCTGTTCTAGCCTTGGTTAGCATTATCATTTATATTCTTCTCTATGTTTTGGGCATGATGGCCTTTTTAGGAGCCGCCGGATCTGATTTTAATTTTTAATTCTTGAAATACAATCTATTAAAAATTTTAATTTTTCCTATTCTTGCGACAATCGCTTTCATTTTATGGAAGTTCGACCCGCGAGAATGGGATTTTTTTCCTAAATGTCCATTGTATCACTACACCGGTTGGCAGTGCTCAGGTTGTGGGACGCAAAGAGCACTACACAGCTTATTGCACTTAGACTTTTCGGAAGCGTTTCGCCAAAATCCGCTTGTGCCACTCGCCCTGCCCTACTTGGCTTTAGGTTTTTATTTTGATCAAAATAAACAGCCCGGGCCACAAGCACTTTTATGGAGAAAAAAGCTTTTTGGTACTACAGCCATCAAATTAATATTTATACTTGTGATTGTTTTTACTTTTTTAAGAAATTTGATTTGATGGCTTTATTTGATCACTTCGAAAGCCTTGATATCCGAACCGGCACAATTCTTCAAGCCGAAGTTTTTGCGGAAGCCCGCAAACCCGCCTACAAACTCATCATCGATTTTGGGTTACTCGGCATCAAAAAATCGAGTGCGCAAATCACCGTGCACTACCAACCCGAAGCACTGATTGGTAAGCAAATCATTGCTGTGGTGAACTTTCCCGTTAAACAAATCGGTCCTTTTATGAGCGAATGTCTTGTGCTCGGCGTTTATGACAAAGACGGTGGAGTGATTTTGTTGACCACAGACAAAACGGTGCAAAACGGTCAAAAAATAGGATAAATTTTTCTTTGGAAACTTTTCTTCTTATTTTTACAAAAAACAAATCCAAATTTATGTTCCGAATCTTAATTTTAGGGATAGTATTGTGCCTTGTGGCCTGTCAGGATCCCAAAACAACTGTTGATTTAATTGTTTCTAATGCCAAAATCTATACAGTTGACGAGGCTTTTTCAACAGCACAATCCATGGCAGTTTCTGATGGAAAAATTGTAGCAGTAGGCACAGATGCAGACATCGACAGCAAATATGAAGCACTAAACCGAATAGATGCGCAAGGAAATACCCTTTTTCCGGGACTTATAGATGCGCATGCCCATTTTTACAACTTAGGCGTGCAGCAGCTACAAGTAGATTTGGTTGACACCCAAAGTGTCGATGAAATCATTGAAAGATTGAAACAATTTGCCGCCGAAAAAAATCCGCAGTTTTTAATAGGTCGTGGTTGGGACCAAAACGATTGGGAAATCAAAGAATTTCCGACCAAAGAAATGTTGGATGCTGTTTTTCCGGATTTACCTGTGGCACTTACCCGCATAGACGGTCACTCACTTTGGGTTAACTCCAAAGCCTTAGATATGGCCGGCATCACCAAAACTACCAAAGTAAGCGGTGGCGAAGTGGTCTTAAAAAATGGCCAACCTAGCGGTATTTTGGTTGATGCACCCATGCAACTCGTGCGCAATGTAATACCTGAACTCTCGCGCAAGCAACAAGTACAAGCACTTATCGATGCGCAAGATATTTCTTTTGCCAACGGACTCACAACCATCAGTGACGCCGGTCTCAGTAGAGATGTCATCGAACTTATCGATAGTTTACAAAAAACGGGAGACTTGAAAATGCGTCTCTATGCAATGGTCAGTAACAATCCCGACGAGCTGGATTACTTTTTGGAAAAAGGGGTTATCAAAACCGACCGATTACATGTGCGCTCCGTAAAAGTGTACGCAGATGGTGCGTTGGGCTCTAGAGGTGCTTGCTTGCACGAACCCTATAGCGATTTGCCCGGACATTACGGCGCCATGATTACCACCCAAGAAGCCTTGTTTGATTTGGCAGCACAAATTGCCAAAAGTGATTACCAAATGAATACGCATGCTATTGGTGATTCTGCAAATACAGCCGTCATAAAAGCTTATAAAACAGTATTAAAAGACGACCAAGATCGCAGATGGCGCATAGAACACGCACAAGTGGTTCGTCCTGAAGATTTCGATGCTTTCTCGCTAAACATTTTACCATCTATCCAACCCACCCATGCCACCAGCGACATGTACTGGGCTACCGATCGCTTAGGCGACACGCGTATAAAAGGGGCGTATGCTTTTAAGACGCTTCTAGATAAAGCAGGAAAAGTAGCCTTGGGCACAGACTTTCCGGTTGAAAAAGTGAGTCCGTTTCTGACATTTTACGCAGCTACGACAAGGCAAGATACGAAATTATACCCAGACGGTGGTTTTATGCCCCAGGAACGCCTAAGCCGAGAAGAAACGCTGAGAGGCATGACTATTTGGGCGGCTTACTCAAATTTTGAGGAAACCGAAAAGGGCAGTTTAGAAGTCGGGAAAGTGGCCGATTTCGTTTTATTGGATAAAAATTTAATGGAAGTCCCCTTTTCAGAAATTCCCGAAACAACCGTTCTCTACACAGTGTTGAATGGGGAAATTGTATTTAAAAAAGTAAGATAGAGGACTTTCGGTGAGTTTTCAAAAAAACAAGTTTAAAGTAATTTGTGAACCAAAAAAATAAACGCATAAGGATACAAATCCATTAGGGATTATTTTGTAAGCTGTTTTGAAATCTAAAACAGTTGCCCAATCTCATCAACTTGATGAACGACATGGTCGGGAGTCCATTCCCAAAAATCCATAATTTGCTTGTCGCTTCGCTGAAGCCAAATGGCTTTGAGTCCGGCTGCTTTGGCACCTAAGACATCAAAACTATTGCCGGAAATCAGATAAGTTTTTGCCTTGTCAGCATGCGTCGAAGTCACCAAATGTTCGTACACCGTTGGATTGGGTTTAAAAGATTTTACCGCTTCTACGCTGATAACTTGTGCAAAAAAATCGAGAATTTTTGCCTGTTGCAGCACAGCCGATACATCATCTTTACTGCCATTGGAAAAGGCAACCAATTGGATGTCTTTGTCACGAAGTGCTTGCAATCCCTTATGAACATCTGTATAGGCAGGTAGTGTTTTGTATTGCGCCAAAACCGCTTCGATGTCAGCGTCGGATAAATTCACTTCGAATGTTTGGCAAGAGAAGCGCAAAGCCTGTCGGGTACAAACGGCAAAATCTACGTATTTTCCCATCAGTCCACGACGGAAGGTATATTCCAATTGCTTGGCTCGCCAAAGATCCATCACCGCTTGGGCTTTTTCCGGAATGCGTTCGGTAAGTTTTTGAAAAACCGCATTGGGGTCTATCAGTGTTCCATAAACATCAAAAGCAAGTGTCATAGAAGAAGTTTCTTAGTTGGATAGCCTTAAAAATGAGCCTCCGTAAATTTAGATATTGGCAAGTTAGTAAAATTCCTATCAAAATACCGTCCGGCTTTTTTTTCGGGGAGAATTATTCAGTTCAGCTTGACTGTTTATGAGATTATTTGGATGTGATGATTCGATGCTACGATGATGATATGATGAGATAAAATAATTCTAATGCCCAATGTCTCTTGACTTTTAGCTTGAAACAAATAACGCATAACGTATAACCCTAATGCTTAATGCCTATTGGCTAATGGCTAATGGCTATTGGCTAATGGCTATTGGCTATTGGCTATTGGCTAATAATGATTCGAAGTTGTAATCTCAATAACATCTAATGTCCTTAAATCCAATGTCTTTGACAAATCACTCACAACTACGTGTAGATTCTCTTATATTTGCAAAAAAAATTGATGCCGGATACTATAAAACCATACAAAGACAGCCATTTGGGAAAGAAAGCGCAAGTCTCTCAAATGTTCGACAACATATCTTCACAATACGACGGACTCAACAGGGTCATTTCCTTTGGGATAGACAAACGTTGGCGGAATGAAGTAGTGCAAATGGTTTTTGACGCTAAAGCTACTTCTGTGCTGGATATGGCCACCGGTACGGGAGATTTGGCCATTCAAATTGCAGCAGGCAGCCAGGCTGAAGTTGTGGGTATGGACATCTCAAAAGGAATGTTAGCGGTAGGTGTTCAAAAAATTACAGAACAATCGCTATCAAATCGTATAGATATGGTCTATGGTGATGCCGAAAACATTCCCTATAACGACGAAAGTTTTGACGCGGCTACAGTTGCTTTTGGCGTGCGCAATTTTGAAAATCTTGACCAAGGGTTGTCAGAAATACTGCGTGTGCTCAAACCCGGTGGGCGTTTGATAGTACTAGAAACATCGGTTCCCACGCGTTTTCCGTTCAAACAAGGTTATAAATTATACACACATTTTCTGCTGCCGCTCATTGGTAAAATCTTTTCAAAAGACCGCGTAGCCTACGCCTATTTATCCGAGTCGGCAAATAATTTTCCATACGGTGAAAAGTTCAACAATATTTTAAAGAAAATTGGGTTTACAGAGGTGCGTCATTTGCCCCGGACGTTTGGTGTAGCTACAATATATGAAGCGAAAAAATAGCATGAATCGTCACGTAAGTCTGTTGATTATTTTGTTTTGGATGGGTCTTGTCGCTCAGGCACAATTCCGAAAAGAACGTATTCAAAATTTACAAACCTTTGACATGCCTCGATACAGCTGGGGTTATTACTTAGGTTTTAACGTCAATGATTTCAAGATTGATCTTAAAGACGATTTGGGTGAAATTTTAGTCGATACAGAATTGGGTTTCAATGTGGGGTTGATTGGTAACCTGCGACTCAACAACCACTTCGACTTGAGGTTCGAACCCGGACTTAATTTTACCAGCAGGGTGTTGCACTTTCCCGGTTTTGCTCCGGACAGCCCTGATGCCACACGCGATGTAGAATCTACATATATACATTTTCCGCTTTTGCTTAAATTTAGCGCCCTTCGCCTAAACAATTTTAAACCCTTTTTGGTAGCCGGTCTTTCAACATCTATCAACTTGGCGGCTGACGAGGACAACAAAGACGACAACTCCGCAGGGGTTTTCCGTATGAAAACCAATACCTATTACTACGAACTCGGTTTTGGTATCGATTTTTATACCAATTACTTTAAATTCACGCCTTCTATTCGGGGTGTTTTTGCCTTAAATGACGAACTCGTCAGAGACGCCGACCCAAACAGTCCTTGGACCGGTAATATAGAAAGCTTAAAATCCAGAGGTGTTTTTATCAACTTTACGTTTCAGTAGATGATTATCTGCTAAACTCGCTGAGCAAAATGGCAGCTGCCGTAGCTACATTTAAACTTTCTGTCTGTCTGTGAAGGTTTCTTTGCGGAATCGCAATTTTGTGTTGTATTTGATGTGTTATTTTTGCTGAAATTCCGTTAGCTTCGTTGCCCAACACCAAAAGGCCTTCTTTGGGCAAATGGGTTTCGTACACATTTTTGCCATCCATAAAAGCGCCAAAGACAGGCGTATCTTGGGGTCTTTCTGCTAAAACAACTGATAAATCTCGATAGAATACACGTACCCTCGAAAGAGAACCCATAGAGGCTTGCACCACTTTGGGGTTAAAACAATCTACCGTTTCTGTAGCGCAAATGAGTTGTGTCACTCCAAACCAATCACACAAACGAATGATGGTGCCCAAATTTCCGGGATCTTGAATACCGTCCAACACTACGGTCAATCCCCTCCAAATAAAACCTGTGTCAGCAGGGATTTTAAAAACGGCCAATACACCGGGCGGATGCACCAAGGCACTCATTTTTTTAAGTGAATTTTCGTCTATCACTTCACAAGAAAAATCAGTAAATTCCGTTTTCAAATTATCCGTTACCCACAGATGTTCACAAGCAAAGTCCGCTTCTAAAAACTCGCGCACAGACTTTTTACCCTCTACTACAAACAGCCCCGAAGATTTTCGGTATTTTTTTTGATGTAGTTGGGCTATATGCTTTATAAATGCTTTGGTTAACATGCAAATAAAAGTGTAATTTTGATGCGTTTAATTCTATGCGTTTGAGAAGTCTTTCGGCAAAAATACTACATCGTTTTATATTATTAGC
>JAVVDW010000002.1:0-184196 GCA_032251335.1 Flavobacteriaceae bacterium
CGGTGACAAACACCGGCGATGTGACCCTGACCAACGTAACCATTACTGACCCACTGGTCAGCGTGAGCGGCGGGCCAATAATCTCTTTGGCACCCGGGGTAACAGACAACACCTCATTCACCGCAAGCTACACCATCACCCAATCCGATGTCGATAACGGCAGTGTGACCAACCAAGCCACAGCTACGGGTACCGATCCGAACAACAATCCGGTGAGTGACCAATCGGATGACAACAGTCCCTTGGAAGACGATCCGACGGTGACCACCTTGAACCAAAACCCAATGGTAAGCCTCATCAAATCAGGTGTGTTTGTTGACCAAGATGATGACACTTATGCCGAAGAAGGCGAAATCATCACTTACACCTTTACCATTAGCAATACAGGTGACACCAGTTTGCAAAATGTGACACTAAACGACCCGCTTTTAGGGGGCTTTATTAGTCTCTCGTCTCCCATAAATGGCGACTTAAACAATGACGGTATATTAGATGTTGGAGAGAGTTGGACAGTAACAGTCGATTATACAATCACACAAGAAGATGTAGATAATGGCGAGGTAGTCAATCAAGCTAGGGTTGAAGCCGCAACTCTTCTGCAAGGGACACCTGTTAGCGACTCATCGGATGACAACAGTCCCACTGAAGATGATCCTACGGTAACCCCATTGCCCACGCTTTCATCTATTGGTTTGATAAAAGTAGGCACTTTCAACGATGAAGATAGCGACGGCTATGCCCAAGAGGGAGAAACCATTAGTTATGTTTTCACTGTGACCAACACGGGAACTGTAACACTGACCAACATCACGATTCAAGATCCTTTTGCAACGATTGAAGGTGGACCGCTGCCGAGTTTGGCACCGGGAGAATCAGATTTCACAACATTTACCGCTACGTACACCATCACGCAAGCAGATATCAATGCCGGATTTTTTATCAATCAGGCTACCGTTTTTGGTGAAGATCCGGTTTTGGTTGTTGTCAGCGATTTGTCAGATGATCAAACGGTATTGGGAGACAACCCGACTGTGACGCCTCTTTCACAAAAAGCAGCTATAGCCATCATAAAGACAGGTGTTTTTCGAGATGCCGACGGAAATGGAATAGCGCAAGCAGGTGATTTTATTGATTACACATTTACCGTTTCCAACCTCGGAGACGCAGCCGTGGAGAACGTGGTTGTTACCGATCCATTGTTGGGCGGAAATATTCCCGGACCGGCATCGGGCGATACAAACACCGACGGAATCTTAGATTTTGGCGAAGTTTGGATTTATGAAGCTACCTACACACTTACCCAAGACGATATAAACGAGTCTGCAGTTGTCAACCAAGCTACTGTAGATGGAAGAACCTTGGGTGGTATAGATTTGAGAGATGTTTCTGATGACGATTCAAATGAAGAAGATGAGCCAACCGTAACCCCCTTGCCAATCTCGAATCAACTTTTCCTTTCAAAAATTGGCATTTTTAACGATGAAAACGGCAACGAATTGGCAGATGCAGGCGAAACCATTACCTATTTGTTCACGGTGACGAATACAGGTAGCCGAATGATTTTTCAGATAGTAGTTACAGACCCACTTGTAGCCGTAACCGGAGGACCGATTGACTTGGCTTCAGGCGATAGTGACAGTACTACTTTTTCTGCAACCTACACCATCACACAAGACGACATTAATCTGGGTACTGTGGTAAACCAGGCAGTAGTTAATGGCCGTGTTGACGATGCCACAGCGGTATCCGATCTGTCCGATGATCCAGGAGATTTTACAGAAAGTGATGCAAACAACGATGGAAACCCCGATGACCCAACCGTGGTTTTGTTACCACAAGCACCCGGTCTTGTATTGGAAAAATCCGGTGTGTTTTTCGACGAGAACGGCGATGGTTTTAGCCAAGTCGGTGAAACGATTAGATACACTTTCACAGTAAGAAACACAGGCAATGTCGATTTGTTTGAAGTCTCTATTACCGATCCGATAGTGACCGTAAGCGGTATCTTACCTTCATTGCCCGCAGGTGCTACAGATTCTTCGACATTCACTGCAATTTATGTCCTCACGCAACAAGACATAGATCGCGAAGAAGTAGTCAATCAGGCCACAGTGAACGCGGTGACTATAAACGCAGAAAATGTTTCTGATATTTCTGATGACCCAACCACTACTGCCGAAAACGACCCAACTGTGGTTCCGCTTCTAGGCGATTTGATCATCTACAACGGAATTTCAGACAATGACGACGGCAACAATGACGCATTCACCATCAAGGGTATCGAAAGATTTCCGGAAAATTTGGTGGAAATTTTCAACCGTTGGGGCGTGAAAGTATTTGACCAAAACGGCTATGGACAGCCCGGGGCAAAAAAATTCAGAGGCATTTCAGACGGACGTTCGACCCTTAGTAAAAACGAAAAGTTGCCCGAAGGCACTTACTATTGGATATTAAAGTACAAAGACGGTAACGGCACAAACCGTGAGAAAGCAGGTTACCTATACATAAACCGATAAGCCCTATGAAGAACTATATATATACCTACGTTTCCGATATTAAACTGAGTTTGTCACTCGCAGTATTTGTCATCTTTCTTTGTGGCCATAGTACTTACGCCCAACAAGACCCACAGTTTACACAATATATGTACAACACCTTGTCTTACAATCCTGCCTATGCAGGTCAGCGCGATGTATTGAGTGCAACGGCCTTGTATCGCACCCAATGGGTAGGGCTCGACGGCGCGCCGGAAACAACGACTGTAAGCATCCATTCACCTATTTCTTTTATGAGCAAAATAGGTTTAGGCTTGAATATCATTCATGATGAGTTAGGACCTACCAAAGAAACCTACTTCGACATCGATTTTTCTTATAAAATTCAAATCACCGCCTTTAGTGATTTGGCATTTGGTCTAAAAGTAGGCGGCAACCTACTTGACGTTGATTTTTCGCAACTCAACCTTGAAAATCCGAATGATCCCGCTTTTCAGGAAAACATTGACAACGAATTCAATCCCAATTTTGGGGTGGGGGTTTACTATTCCTCAGACAAATGGTATGTGGGCTTGTCTGCGCCCAATCTGGTAGAAACCGATCATTTTGACCGTTCGAGTAATTCCAACCAGACTTCATCTCGCACACTATTGGCACGCGAACGCATTCACTATTTTTTGATGGGTGGCTATGTTTTTGATCTCACGCCCAGCTGGCAGTTTAAACCAGCCACTATCTTCAAAGCCGTAGAAGGTGCCCCTTTGCAGTGGGATGCTTCGGCCAACTTTATGTTTAGAGAGTCTTTGGTGCTCGGGGTGGCTTACAGATGGTCTGCAGCAGTCAGTGGCATTGTCGGTTTTCAGATTACTGATAATTTATTTTTGGGTTATGCCTATGACAGTGACACCACCAATTTGGGTGAATTTAACAGCGGTTCGCATGAAATTTTCCTACGTTTTGAACTGTCACAAGCACGTATTCGCTCACCCAGATTCTTTTAAAAGCTAACAATTATGAAAAATAATAACATACGCTTCTGTTTGGTCATCAGTCTGATATTTTTAGGCGTCGCATCAGGTTTTTCTCAAAAAGCCTTGGTTCAAAAAGCTGCCCAAACAAATGAAAATCTCCAATACATCAAGACCATAGATGTCTTGCAAAAAGTAGCCGACAAAGGATACAAGTCCGAAGATTTATTTAAGCGTTTGGGTGATGCGCATTATTTCAACAACCAGATGGAAGAAGCCCAAAAATGGTATGGAGAATTGATGAAAATCAACGAAAATACCGACCCTGAATATTATTTTCGATATGCGCAAAGTTTGAAAGGAGTAGAAAATTATACTGAAGCAGCCAAATGGATGCAGAAGTTTGCCAATGCCAAATCGGAAGACGCACGCGCTCAAAATTATTTGAACAACACCAATTTTTTGGAAGCCATACCCGATTATTCGGATAGAACACCCATTTATAATTTGGGCATCAACACCGCTTTTTCAGATTTTGGGGCTTCTTTTCATGAAGGTGAACTGGTTTACGCATCCGCACGTGGTGAAGGCCCTCGCTTTGGTTGGAACAATCAACCTTTTTTAGACTTGTACACAGGCAAACGATACGAGCAAACAGAAAACAATTTTTCTGAAGCATTAGAACTCCCCGGAAAAGTAAACACCCGTTTTCATGAATCGAGCGCTGTGTTTCCGTCAGATGGAAATACCATTTACTTTACCCGAAACAATTACAACCGTGGCAGACTCAGAAAAGACGACGAAAAGTTTAGTAACCTAAAAATATACAAAGCCATTTTTGATGGCACCGAATGGACAGACGTTATTTCACTCCCCATCAATAGTGATGATTTCAATACATCTCATCCGGCACTAACGCCCGATGAAAAGTACCTGATTTTTTCATCAGATCGCCCCGGTTCCATAGGCTCTGCTGACATTTACTTTGTCACCATCAACCCCGACGGCACTTTTGGCGAACCTCAATCCTTAGGAGAAGGCATCAACACGGAAGGAAGAGAAACCTTTCCTTTTGTAGATGAAAACTACAACCTGTATTTTGCCACAGATGGCCATCCGGGTTTGGGCGGTTTGGATATTTTTAAAGTGGAAAACATCAAACCATTGTTACAAAATAGCCAAATGCAAGTCCGTGTAACCAACATAGGAAAACCCTTCAACAGCCCTTTCGATGATTTTGCCTATGTGTCAAACCCGGCCGAAGGCATGGGATATTTTTCTTCCGACAGACCGGGCGGAACCGGTGACGATGATATTTACACCTTTGCTTTGTCATGCAATGTAGTTGTCAACGGCATGGTCGTAGATGCGGATTCGGGAATGGCTATTTCTGGTGCTTCGCTTGAAGTTTTTGACGCCAACGGAAAATCTTTGGTAAAGAGGGGCTTGGGACGAGATGGATTGTTTGAATTGCCGGGTGATTGTGATGACCTTTTTGTGGTACGCGCTACACATCCCGATTATGTAGGCAATGAAGTGCGTGTATCTCTAGCTGATTTTTCATCGGAAAACATACTGAAAATTCCGCTTCAAAAAGATAAATCAGCCTTAGAACCGGGACTCGATTTGGGCAAGATTTTAGACCTCAATCCTATTTATTTCGACTTTGATAAATCCAAAATAAGACCGGATGCGGAAATAGAGCTGCAAAAAATTATCGCCGCCATGGAACAATACCCGCAGCTCAACATCGATGTAAGATCGCATACAGACAGCCGAGGCAATGATGCATACAACCTTAAACTATCAGAACGTCGCAACCAAGCCACTATCGATTATATCATCAAAGTTGGAGGCATTGAGGCGAGTCGCTTGTCCGGCAAAGGCTATGGCGAGACCCAATTGACGAATGCTTGCGCCAACGGTGTGGCTTGTAGTAAAGAAGACCACCAACTCAACAGAAGGTCTGAGTTTATTATCTTAAACAAATAACAAGAGCGAATGCTTTTGAGCCAAATGGAGGTTTGTAAACATACAGATCTCCATTTTTTATGTGGTTTAGTTTTTCAACTTAATTAGATTGAGTTCGTGCGAATTCGTATTTTTGCCATCAAACTACGAAAAACAATGGCTAAGAATAAGAAAGTAACCCCTCCTGAGTTGCCACCCACGGAAAAATCCAAGCGGTTTCAATTTACGCACAAACACAGGATTGTTTTAGGGCTTTTCTTAATGCTGTTTAGTGTGGGGTTAGCCATTTCTTTTATTTCTTATTTTTTCAACTGGCAAGCAGACCAAAGCACGGTTTGGCAATGGACAGACAGGGCCGAAAAAGCCGGCAATCTTTTGAACAAGTTTGGTGCACTAATGGCACATTTATTTGTTTTTAGGGGCTTTGGTATCGCTGTATTTATTCCTACAGTTTTATTGTTTTTGTCCGGTTTGTATTTGTTTTTAGACATTTCCATCAAAAAACTGAACATGAGATGGTTTTGGGGCATGGTTCATACCATTTGGTTGTCAGTGGTTTTGGGTTTTCTAACCAATAAGTTTTTGATATTTAGTGGTGTGGTTGGTGCAGAGCTCAACAGTTTTTTGCAAATTTATCTCGGCAAGGCAGGTTTGTTACTTTTGTTGGCTTTTGTGCTGATTTCCTATTTCGTCTTTAGGTTTGATTGGAATCCGAAAAAAACGGTTGACAAAGTGAAATCCAAAACAGTGGATATCGACCTTGCCACTGCTGAAACATCAGATAAGAATACCAATGGAGACGCAGAGATAGCAGAAAACGAACCCAAAAACACCGTCTTTAAATGGTCGCCGGAAAAATTAGAACCTACCATTAAAAACCATTCCGTCCCTGAAAATATAAACCACCAAGACGATCTTTCCATCCAAATTGAAGAAACCATAGATGATGATGAAGACTTGGATGAACTTGAATTCACTACAGAAACATTCAAAGAAGAAACGACATACGATGAAAATTTGTCCGAAAAATTATTGAAAGATTTCGGCGCTTTCGATCCCACCTTAGAGTTGAGCCATTACAAATTCCCGACACTCGATCTACTTCGTGACCACAGTGGCGGTGGAGGCATCACCATCAACCAGGAAGAGTTGGAGGAATACAAAAACAAAATTGTCGATACCCTAAAAAATTACAAAATAGAGATTGCACAAATAAAAGCGACGATTGGTCCAACAGTTACTTTGTACGAAATTGTTCCCGAAGCCGGTGTGCGCATTTCTAAAATCAAAAACTTGGAAGATGATATCGCGCTTTCACTTTCGGCGCTTGGCATCAGAATTATTGCACCCATGCCGGGCAAAGGTACCATCGGAATTGAAGTGCCCAACAAAAATCCGACCATGGTGTCTATGCGTTCTGTGATAGCTTCACAAAAATTTCAAAAAGCAGAAATGGAATTGCCTATGGCTTTGGGAAAAACCATATCCAACGAAACCTTTGTAGTTGATCTGGCAAAAATGCCTCACTTGCTATTGGCAGGTGCTACAGGCCAGGGAAAATCCGTAGGCTTAAATGCGATTTTGACCTCATTAATCTACAAAAAACACCCGGCCGAGATTAAATTTGTGCTTGTAGATCCCAAAAAAGTAGAATTGACACTTTACACTAAGATAGAAAGACACTTTTTAGCCAAATTGCCGGATGCCGAAGACGCCATCATCACGGACGTTACCAAGGTGGTGCATACGCTCAACTCAATGACCATTGAAATGGACTCGCGCTACGAGCTATTAAAAGATGCCCGCGTCAGAGACATCAAAGAGTACAATAAAAAATTTAAAGAACGCAAACTAAACCCCGAACTTGGCCACAAGTTTCTGCCCTATATCGTTTTGGTGATTGACGAATTTGCAGATTTGATTATGACTGCCGGCAAAGAAATAGAAATGCCCATCGCCCGTTTGGCGCAGTTGGCCAGAGCCATTGGCATTCACCTTATCATTGCCACCCAGCGTCCGTCTGTCAATGTTATCACGGGTATCATCAAAGCGAATTTCCCGGCGCGTATTGCCTTTAGGGTAACTTCAAAAATAGATTCCCGAACCATACTCGACGGCTCCGGTGCAGACCAACTCATCGGACGTGGCGATATGCTCTTTACCCAAGGCAATGACTTGATCCGTCTGCAATGTGCCTTTGTAGATACGCCTGAAGTTGACAAAATAACCGACTTTATCGGCTCTCAAAAAGCTTATGCAGACGCCTATCATTTACCCGAATACATTGGCGAGGAATCTGGCACAAGTCTTGATGTAGATCCTGCCGATCGCGACCCGCTTTTTAGGGATGCAGCAGAGGTGCTTGTAAACGCTCAGCAGGGTTCAGCTTCCTTGTTACAACGTAAGTTAAAATTGGGTTACAACCGAGCGGGCAGACTCATCGATCAATTGGAAGCAGCCGGCATTGTGGGGCCTTTTGAAGGCAGCAAAGCGCGGCAAGTGCTGTTTACAGACATTGTATCGCTACACAAATTTTTAGATAATGAAGGTACTTTTTAATAGGATTGCACAAATTTAATACACATGAAGAAATTAATTTTTTTTATCCTTATTCTTATTGCATTTCAGGGTTTTAGCCAAAACGATGCCAAGGCAAAATCTTTGCTCGACGAGGTTTCGGCCAAGATGAAGTCCTACGACAATCTCTTTATCGATTTTAAGTATGTGCTCGAAAACACAGCAGAGAATATACAGCAAGAAACCAGGGGAGATGTCACTTTGAAAAAAGACAAATACTTGCTCAATATGATGGGAGTTGTGAGGCTGTTCGACGGAAAATCTACCTATACCATAGTACCTGAAGACGAGGAAATTACCATTTCTTCTCAGCAAGATGAAGATAAAAATAGCATCACACCCGCTGAATTGCTCACATTTTATCAGAACGGATATGCATTTCAATGGGACAAAGAGCAAAACCTAAAAGGCAGAAAAATACAGTATGTTAAACTCTTGCCTACAGATCCAAAATCTGAAATCAAACACATACTTTTGGGCATCGACGCACAGACCAAAAACATTTACAATCTGATAGAAATTGGAAAAAACGGCACGCAAACTACATTGACAATCAGTTCTTTAAAAGTGAATCAGCCACTTTCTGATAAAATATTTACGTTTGATGCGTCAAAATATCCCGATTATTACATCAACAAACTCAACTAAGATTTGCGAATCCTCGACAAATACATACTCGTCAGTTTTTTAAAGACATTTTTAAGCGTCTTTGTCGTGCTGGTATTTATCTTTATCCTGCAAACCATTTGGCTTTACATCAGTGAATTGGCAGGTAAGGACTTAGATATAATCATCGTTTTCAAGTTTATTTTCTATTTTCTGCCTAAACTCGTTCCTTTGGTTTTGCCGCTGTCTATTTTGTTGGCTTCCATCATGGTGTTTGGAAGTTTTGCGGAAAACTACGAATTTGCCGCCATGAAATCGAGCGGGATTTCTCTTCAACGCGCCATGCGCAGCTTGATTGTGTTTATCGCTTTTTTGAGTTTGGCTACTTTCTTTTTCGCCAACAATGTGATTCCGTGGTCCGAATACAAATCATATAACCTACGAAGAAACATCGCCCGGCTCAAACCCGCCATGGTTATTGTAGAAGGGCAGTTCAACGACGTCGGCAATATGAATATTAAAATCGATGAAAAATACGGCGATAGAGACCAGTACCTTCGCCATGTGATTATTCATAAAAAAGAAGAAGGACAAAATGAGAATTTCACAACAATTATTGCCCAAACCGGTGAGCTAAAAGGGAGTGAAGATTCCAATATTTTACAACTCATTCTAAACGATGGCTATTATTACGACGATATACAAACCAAAGATTACAAGCGAAAACGCCTGATGCCACATGCCAAAAGCGCCTTTCAAAGATATACCATCAATATTGACCTTTCCAGTCTGAATGATGTTGATTTTCAGGACGAAAGTTTTTCTAACTCTTCAAAAATGTTAAAAGTGAATGCACTGAACAGGACCATAGACTCTGTGTCGGTAGCATACAACCAAGACTATGATTACTTCAAAAAGAATACACTTATCCGAACCGGACTCGAACAAATTTCTACCATCAAATACCAAGACACCGTTACTGAAAAATCTGATGACATCCTGCTCAGTCTCAATTCATATCAAAACAAAATAGATGTTTTGGATTTGGCCATCAACGCTGTTTTGACCAACAAAGGAAGTTTGGAGTCTAAGAAAAAAGACCTCAAAATAAGGGAAAAGAACCTCAATAAATACGAAATAGCCCTCCATGAAAAATTTGCGATTTCATTTGCCTGTATCGTTCTGTTTTTTGTGGGCGCACCTTTGGGAGCCATCATCAGAAAAGGAGGTCTCGGCTTGCCAATGGTCATAGCCATCGTATTGTTCGTCACCTATCATTTTGTAGGTATTTTTGGCAGAAACAGTGCAGAAGAAGGCGGACTTTCACCTTGGATTGCGGCTTGGTTACCCACCATTATCATGCTACCACTTGGCATATTTTTTACGCGCCAAGCCACTGCAGACAAAGGGGTTTTCAAATGGGATGATGCCTTGCGTAGCGTGGTTACCTTTGTAAAAAATAAATTTACCGAATTCAAAAGTCAAAAATTCCGCTCAAAGCATATAAAAACCAGTACATGAGTCAAATTGAGTTGCCCCGCACGCTCGATTCTATCGAGTCTGCCATCGCAGATATTAAAAACGGAAAAGTAATTATCGTAGTTGATGACGAAAACCGAGAAAACGAAGGTGATTTTGTTGCCGCGGCAGAACTGGTTACGCCCGAAATGGTCAATTTTATGGCCAAGCACGGTCGCGGTTTGATTTGCGCTCCGCTATCCGAAACACGCTGCAAAGAACTCGATCTGGAAATGATGGTAGGCAAAAATACCGATCCGATGGATACTGCTTTTACCGTTTCCGTTGATTTGAATGGACAGGGAGTTACTACAGGCATTTCAGCCTCAGACAGGGCCAAAACCATTCGAGCACTTACTTCCCCCGATACCAAACCACATGATTTGAGAAGACCGGGTCACATTTTTCCGCTTCGCGCCAAAGACGGAGGTGTTTTAAGACGCACCGGCCATACAGAAGCCGCTATCGATTTTGCGCGTTTGGCAGGCCTTCAACCGGCCGGGGTAATTGTTGAAATCATGAACGAAGATGGTTCGATGGCACGTTTGCCACAACTCTTTGAAGTGGCAGAAGCCTTCGACTTAAAAGTGGTTTCTATTGAAGACCTAGTGGCCTATCGTATGAAACACGATTCGCTTATCAAAAAGGTATCCGATTTTTATATTGATTCCCGATTTGGTAAATTCAGACTGCGCGCATTCCATCAAACGACAAACGAACAAATTCACTATGCCCTTACTATGGGCGATTGGGAAGTGGGAGAGGAAGTTTTGGTGCGCGTAAACTCATCTATGGCTTCTTTTGACTTGTTGCAATTGCTTTTCCACGTCAAACCACAAAAATGGGAACACGCCCTAAAAATGGTGGCAGAGAACGGAAAAGGAGCTGTTGTGTTTATCAATAAAGACTACCAAGCCATTGATGTTATCAACAGCTTGGAACTCATGCAAAAGAATTCGGATTTTGCCGAAAACATGCTTTCTGCTACCAAAATGGACCACAAAGATTTTGGCATAGGCGCGCAGATTTTACACGAATTACAAATTTCTAAAATTAAGCTAATTTCCAATGCAGAAAGTCAGAAAAGGGTGGGTATCATCGGATACGGACTGGAAATTACAGAATACGTGCGGTATTGATCATAGCTGACATGTCACGCAAACAGATCGGAAGATAAATAGCGATCGCCACGGTCGCAAACAATAGATACTACCAAACCGCTTTCTAATGATTCGCAAAGCCTCAGGGCAGATACGGCAGCGCCACCACTGCTGACACCGGCAAAAATACCTTCTTCTTTTGCCAATTTTCGGGTCATGGCTTTGGCGTCGGCTTCACTTACTTCCAAAATACGATCTACTTTAGAAGGGTTGAAAATTTTGGGTAAATAGGCTTCCGGCCACTTGCGAATACCCGGTATGCTGGATCCGTCTGTGGGTTGTACGCCTACAATTTGAATATCCGGATTTTGTTCTTTTAAATACGTGGATGTGCCCATGATGGTTCCGGTCGTTCCCATAGATGATACAAAATGTGTGATTTTTCCATGGGTGTCTTGCCAAATTTCAGGTCCGGTGGTTTTGTAATGTGCTTTCCAATTATCAGGATTGGCAAACTGATTAATCATAAAAGCACCCGTTTTTGCCACCACTTCATCTGCATAATCTCTGGCACCTTCGATGCCGCTATCCGCAGAAGTCAATGTCACTTTTGCCCCAAAAGCTCGCATGGTTTGCACTCTTTCTTTGGTAGAATTTTCGGGCATGATAAGTTCGATGTTTAACTTGAAAACACCGGCTATCATTGCCAAAGCGATGCCTGTGTTGCCACTGGTAGCTTCAACCAAAGGTGTGCTGCGGGAAATGTCGCCGCGCTCCAAGGCGCTTTTAATCATATTGTAAGCCGCTCTGTCTTTAACACTTCCTCCGGGATTGTGTCCTTCCAGTTTAAAGTAGAGACTGACATTCGGGTTTTTCACTAAAGCGGATTTAACAAGAGGGGTATTGCCAATTAAATCGACGATAGAATTATTCATGGTTAGCAGTTTTAATTTTGACAGTGGCCGTGTTAGAAACTGTAGAATGTGCCGGGATGGAATTGGTTATCCAGGTGTTGCCACCGATGGTACTGTGGGCACCGATAATCGTTTCGCCCCCCAAAATGGTTGCATTGGCATAAATGGTCACGTGATGTTCTATGGTAGGATGTCTTTTTACATGACGCATGTCTTTGCTTACCGATAAGGCTCCAAGTGTCACACCTTGATAGATTTTGACGTGGTCGTGAATTTCGGCTGTTTCGCCAATCACCACACCGGTTGCGTGATCTATAAAAAAATATTCTCCAATTTGAGCACCCGGATTGATGTCCGTTCCCGTGAGCCTGTGTGCATATTCTGTCATCAATCTGGGAACTAGCGGGAAGCCCAGTTTGTACAATTCGTGGCTCAATCGGTAAATAGCAATGGCATAAAAACCGGGATAGGACAAATACACTTCCTCGATAGAATTTGCTGCCGGGTCATTTTCGGCTATGGCTTTTGCGTCTAGGTTTAGTTTTTTGAGAATATTGGGCAACATACTGCAGTAATAATCCCAAATCTCGATACATGATTTGTTTGGATCCCAACAGACCAGTTCCACCAATTCATGAAACTTTTTTGCCAATAGCATCATGTTTTCCGCTACGGGCGTTTCTTGGTCGAACAAGGTATGAAACAGCAAATCTGTAAATGATTCTGCCCGGTGTTTGATGCGTAATTTAAGGTGAGGATGCTGTTTTTGTTCAATAATTTCAGCGATAATTTCGGCCGCTTTTTTCAAAATATGGTTGTTGTAAAATTGATTTTTCGGGTTGTTTGTCGAACAAATCGGATGCGCCTTGCTTTAATTGGTTTTCAGTTTGGCTTCCTGTATCATTTGTTGGTTGGCAACAATGGCAAACTCTACCCTACGGTTTTTAGACCGGCCCTCAGGGGTAGTGTTGTCGTATTTGGGTTGCGTTTCACCATGCCAGGCTGTGGTAAATCGGCTGGCTGCCAAACCTTGGCTTACCAAGTAATCGCGTACGGCATTGGCACGCTGCTGAGAAAGTGTCATGTTGTAAGTGTCACTTCCGGTGTCGTCTGTGTGGCCTTCTATGAGGATATTGGTGTCCGGATAATCGACAAAAACGGCTTTTAACCGGTTGAGCGTTTCTTGGGAGGCAGGCGTGATATTGTATTTGTTGGTGTCAAAATAGATACCACTTTTTTCGTCAAAAACCACGTTGATGCCTTCGCCCACGCGGGTAACTTGTGCATCGGGCAAAGCTTGTTCAATCGCTTCAGCCTGTCTGTCCATGCGATTGCCAATATAGCCACCGGCAGCACCGCCAACCGCAGCACCCAAAATGGCACCTACGGCAGTGTTGTTTCCATCGCCCACATTATTACCAATAATTCCACCCAATATGGCACCGCCTGCCGCACCAATTACAGCACCACGCTGGGTGTTGTTGGAATTCTGATAGGCAGAACAAGCTGTGAGCAAACCCAAACTTAAAAAGACAAGGCAAATTTGTTTTATAATTTTCATAACAGTATAGTTTAGAATGTTAATTTTTGAAACTCATACACCAAAGTAATGGGCTGGCCGTCCACTTGAAGTTGCGAACGCAAAACCATTTGTCCGCCGTTCAGATTTGAAACATCGAGGCGGTAGCCTGCATTGTTCATGGTGGTGTTTCGTCTGTTGTCTGTCGGTTTTATTTGAAGCGCATATCCGTTTCCAAACCCTTCTACCAACGACCAAATAAAAAATCGCTGCCCTGTTTGGCAGTCCGCTTTGGTGATGGTGTAACTTCCATTGCTGTTGTTGGCCCTGAAAAACCACTCGCTTCCTATAAAACAAGCGTCTTTTTCGTCGTTGAACAGTAGGCTTTCAAAACGCCCCTGATTGCCCTCGTACCTGATATTTGTGAGTTGCCAACTTCCATTGACACTGGTGCGAAGTGCTCGGTTGTCTTTTGACAAGGAACAAGAAAAAAATGTCAAAGAAGCCATCAAAATCCAAAGATAATTTTTACAAAACTTAAGCATGTCGCATGGTTTTTTATTCATCAAATTTACAAATATTAATGGAATCATCTATTATTCTTCTTATCAAAGTTTTCTAACATTGTTCTAATTTGTAAGTTTGAAAATATTTACTTTTCAGCACTGTTTTTCAGTAAAACAGATATTCTTTTGTTAAACAACAACAATGCCTCACTACAAGAGATGATTTTCCTGAAAAAAATGAATGAAATGCTTTAATTACTTAGACGCAACTGATATCTTACATGAAGCTATTTCCAGAACCATTCAACCCGAACCAAAACCTACTTCCCTTCGACGGCGAAGTCTATTATCACGGTTGTGTTTTTTCAGCTACCAAATCGGCTTATTTTTTTCAGACGCTTATGAATGAAATTGCTTGGAAAAATGATGAAGCCCTCATTTTCGGTAAACGGATCATCACCCAAAGAAAAGTAGCTTGGTATGGCGAAAAACCTTTTTCTTATACATATTCTAACACCACAAAATACGCTTTGCCTTGGACGCAAAATTTGCTGGAAATTAAAGCCGTTATTCAGCAAATATCCGGAGCTTCGTTCAATGCCTGCTTGTTAAATCTTTACCACGATGGCTCAGAAGGCATGGCTTGGCACAGCGATGCGGAGAAAGATTTGCAAAAAGACGGCGTTATTGCCTCGGTCAGTTTTGGTGCTGAAAGAAAATTTGGTTTCAAACACAAAAAAACATCAGATAAGGTGTATTGCCTACTCGAAAACGGCAGTCTGCTCTTGATGCAAGGAAAAACCCAAACCCATTGGCTTCACAGACTGCCGACTACAACCAAAGTGCATAGTCCAAGAATTAATTTGACATTCAGAACCATAGTAGGTTGAGCTATTTGCTCAAGTACATTTTGCGTCTGGAGTACAATTCGTAGAACTGGTCATCGCGAAGATTATCAATAAACAAGATGCTTTCGCCGGTACTTTTCATTTCCGGCCCCAGGTTTTTGTTTACGTTGGGGAACTTGTTGAAAGAAAAAACCGGCTGTTTGATGGCAAACCCTTCTAATTTTGGATTGAAATTGAAATCGGAAAGCTTTTTCTCCCCCAGCATCACTTTGGTGGCGTAATTTACATAAGGCTCTCCGTATGCTTTTGAGATAAAAGGAACGGTTCGGGATGCGCGCGGGTTGGCTTCGATGATGTACACCAAATCGTCTTTAATTGCAAATTGTATGTTGATCAATCCCACTGTATTGAGTGCCAAAGCTATTTTTCGGGTGTGGTCTTTGATTTGCTGCAGCACCAGTTCACCCAAATTAAATGGCGGCAAGGTGGCATTGGAGTCTCCGGAATGAATGCCACAAGGTTCTATGTGCTCCATGATACCGATGATATAAACATCTTCTCCATCGCAAATGGCGTCGGCTTCGGCTTCGATGGCACCGTCCAGATAATGATCGAGCAGCAATTTATTGTTGGGGATTTTACGCAACAAATCCACGACGGTTTCAATTAATTCTTCTTTGTTGATTACAATTTTCATTCCTTGTCCGCCCAACACATAAGAAGGTCTTACCAATATGGGAAATTGCAAGGTTTCGGCCAGTGCCAAAGCTTGTTCGGCATTTTCGGCAACGCCAAAGGGCGGGTAGGGGATGTCGTTGTTTTTGAGCAGTGTTGAAAAACTGCCCCTGTCTTCGGCCAAATCAAGAGATTTAAAGGAGGTTCCAATGATTTTTACACCGTATCTGTCTAGTTTTTCGGCCAGTTTTAAGGCAGTTTGTCCGCCCAATTGCACGATGACGCCTTCGGGCTTTTCGTGTTGGATAATATCGTAGAGGTGTTCCCAAAAAACGGGTTCAAAATAGAGCTTGTTGGCCGTATCGAAATCTGTAGAAACCGTTTCGGGGTTGCAATTAATCATGATGGTCTCATATCCACATTCGGCAGCAGCCAACACGCCGTGCACGCAGCAGTAGTCAAACTCGATTCCCTGTCCGATTCTGTTGGGCCCCGAACCGAGAACCACTATTTTTTTCTTGTTCGATACAATACTTTCGTTGGCTACATATTTACTGCCGTCAGCCTTTTCGCAAAACGATTCAAAAGTAGAGTAATAGTAAGGCGTTTCTGCCCGAAATTCTGCTGCACAGGTGTCCACAAGTTTATATACGCGTTGGATATCCAATTCCCGACGGCGGTTGTAAACTTCACTCTCATAACAATCGAGCATATGTGCAATCTGTCTGTCTGCAAAGCCTTTCTTTTTGGCTTCGAGTAACAAATCGGCCGGAAGGGATTCTAAGGTGTAAGTTTCTATTTCTTTTTCGAGTTGGTGTAGTTCTTCAAATTGTTTGAGAAACCACATGTCTATTTTGGTGATTTCGTGTATTTGACTCAACGGAATGCCCATTTGAACGGCGTCATACAATACAAATACCCGGTCCCAACTGGCGTGGGTGAGTTTTTCGATAATCTGATCGTAGTTTTTGAGCCCTTTTCCATCGGCACCCAAGCCATTTCTTTTAATTTCCAAAGACTGTGTGGCCTTGTGCAAAGCTTCCTGAAAACTGCGCCCGATGCCCATGACTTCGCCTACAGATTTCATTTGCAATCCTAAGGTGCGGTCGGAACCTTCAAATTTATCGAAATTCCAACGCGGTATCTTCACTATTACGTAATCGAGGGTGGGTTCAAAAAGCGCAGAAGTCGATTTGGTGATTTGGTTGTTCAGTTCATCAAGCGAGTAGCCGATGGCCAGTTTGGCGGCAATTTTTGCAATGGGATATCCGGTAGCTTTAGACGCCAAGGCGGATGATCGAGACACACGCGGATTGATTTCGATAGCAATAATGTCTTCTTTATCATCCGGGCTTACCGCAAATTGTACATTGCAACCGCCCGCAAAATCACCAATGCGCCGCATCATTTTGATGGCCATGTCGCGCATTTTTTGGAAAGTGGGATCGGAGAGTGTCATGGCAGGAGCGACTGTAATAGAGTCTCCGGTGTGGATGCCCATGGGATCCATGTTTTCGATGGTACAGATAATGACCACATTGTCGTTTTTGTCGCGTAGGAGTTCGAGCTCGTATTCTTTCCAGCCAATGAGGGCTTTGTCGATAAGTACTTCGTGGATGGGAGAGGCTTCCAGTCCTCGGGTAAGCAACTCTTCAAATTGATCTTTGTTGTGTACCAAAGATGCACCAAAACCGCCTAGGGTAAAAGAAGGTCTGATGACAAGGGGGAAACCAAATTCTTGGGCAATTTCTTTTCCTTTTAAATAGGATGTTGCAATTTTGGAAGGTGCAACGGCTATGCCAATCTTGTCGAGTAACACTCTAAATTTCTCTCGGTCTTCGGTAATCTGGATGGCATCAATATCCACACCTATGATTTTTACACCAAATTCATTCCAAATGCCTTTTTCGTCGGCTTCTATACAAAGATTTAAAGCTGTTTGGCCGCCCATGGTAGGCAGTACGGCATCTACTTTGTGTTTTTGGAGAACTTGGACGATAGATTTGGTTGTCAATGGCAGAAGATAGATATGATCTGCCATGGAGGGATCTGTCATGATGGTTGCCGGGTTCGAATTGATAAGAATGGTTTCTATACCATCTTCACGCAAGGAACGCAATGCCTGACTGCCCGAATAATCGAATTCACAAGCTTGTCCGATGATGATGGGCCCCGACCCAATAATAAGGATAGATTTGATGTCTTGGTTTTTTGGCATGACTGATTTTTTATTTCTTTAAAACTATAAAAATTTTGACAAAAAAAAAGGTGTTACTTCAAAAGTAACACCTCGTATATGTAAATGACTGAATCACTACTTCTTGTGTCTTGGCTCTGAAGAAACAGTTAGTTTTTTTCTGCCTTTGGCTCTGCGGCGGGCTAGTACTTTTCTACCGTTGGCAGATGCCATACGTTCACGGAATCCGTGTTTGTTTCTTCTTTTTCTCTTGGAGGGTTGATACGTTCTTTTCATTTTAATTTCTTTAGGCGCTATACAACTGCATAATGGCTCATTTCAAGAGCGGTGCAAATATACAACAAGATTTTACTTTCGCAAATTGAATATAATTTAATTCTTTAATTTTTTGTCTAATTCTAATATGGTATGCATCAATACATTAGCGCCATTAGCCATGTCTTCCGGACTCGTGTATTCTTTTGGACTGTGGCTGATGCCGTCTTTGCTGGGCACAAAAATCATACCCGTAGGAACCACCAAAGCCATGTCTTGGGCATCGTGCCCTGCCCCGCTAGGCATGTATTGGAAGGTATAACCGAGGCTCTCGGAAGCTTTTTGAATGGCTGTTTTTATGACCGGATCTGTCAGTGCGGGACTGCTGGTAGCATCAATAGGTGCGAAATCAACGGATACGCCTGATTGTTTAGAAATTGCTGTGGCCTTTGCTTCTATGGAATTGAAAACAGTTTCAATTTTTTCTGATGATAAATCTCGAATTTCAAGGCTCAAAACAACTTTTCCGGGGATGACATTCGGCGCGCCGGGAAGTGCCTGAATTCTGCCTACGGTGGCAACATGGTTTCCGGGTGTTTGTAAGGCTACGTCATTGACGGCTTGTATGAATTTAGCAGCAGCCAACAGTGCATCTTTTCGGTTGTTCATGGCTGTGGTACCTGCGTGGTTGGCAAAACCTTCAAAAGTAACATCCCACCATTTGATACCAACAATGCCTTCCACTATACCGATTTGGATGTTGTTTTCATACAATTTAGCACCTTGTTCTATATGCAATTCCACGAAAGCAGCCATCTCTCCCTGCTTACGGGCAACTGAAGCTATATTTTCCGGATTGCCGCCCAAGCGTTTGATGCCTTCTTCAATAGTAAATCCGGTACTGTTTTTCACTCCAAGCCCCGATGCTTTTAGGTTGCCCGAAATGGCACGGCTACCCACCAAACCGCCTTCTTCGTTTGTGAAAATTATCACTTGAAGCGGATGTTCTGTAGTGTAATTTTTTTCGCTTAGTGTTTTGATAACTTCTATAGCACCCATAGCGCCGACACAGCCGTCATAATTACCTCCGTGCGGTACCATATCTATGTGCGAACCAAAAACGATGGGCTTTAATGCTTTTTTTCCGGCTTTATTTCCAATTAGGTTACCGGCGGCATCTATGTGCACTTGCAAGCCAGCTTCTCGCATCATTTCTATCACAAATTGATGTGCAGCCACGTCGGCATCGCTAAAGGCTACCCTGTTTGTTTCGCCATTTGGCAACATCCCGTAGGTGGCTAAATCGAAGATTCGCTTCTCTAATCGTTCTTGATTTATTTTAAAATTTTCGGGCTTTTGTTGTGCAAAAATCGGTAGTGATGCAAACAAAATTACCAATAAAAAGTTTTTCATGGTTGCAGGTTTAAAGAAAAGAGCAGTCACCACTGTGAAAGCGATACTAGATTGATTCAGAGTGTATTGCTAAGCCTATTTGGCAATGTTGACAGATCTTGTCTCACGAATTACAGTGACTCTTACCTGTCCGGGATATGTCATTTCTGTTTGAATTTTTTGAGAAATATCAAAAGACAAACCGGCTGCCATTTCGTCAGATACTTTATCGCTTTCTACCATGACGCGCAATTCGCGTCCGGCTTGAATGGCGTAGGCTTTGTTCACACCCTGAAATCCGTATGCCACTTGTTCCAAGTCTTTGAGACGCTGGATGTAGGAGTCCAACACCTGTCTTCGAGCACCGGGTCTGGCACCTGAAATGGCATCACAAACTTGAACGATGGGAGCAAAAAGGGTTTTCATTTCTATCTCGTCGTGGTGGGCACCAATGGCGTTGCAAACTTCTTCTTTTTCTCCGTATTTTTCTGCCCATTGCATACCCAGTATGGCGTGGGGAATTTCTGTTTCCGTATCGGGGACTTTTCCGATGTCGTGCAGCAAACCGGCGCGTTTGGCCAATTTGGGATTGAGTCCGAGTTCGGCTGCCATGACCCCGCAAAGCTTAGCGACTTCTCTGGAGTGTTGCAGGAGGTTTTGGCCGTAAGAAGATCGGTATTTCATCCGCCCAACGGTTTTAATGAGCTCGGGATGGAGTCCGTGTATGCCAAGGTCGATTACGGTGCGTTTGCCGACTTCAATGATTTCTTGTTCGATTTGTTTGGTCGTTTTTTCAACCACTTCTTCAATTCTTGCAGGGTGAATACGGCCGTCTGTGACCAATTTGTGTAAAGACAAGCGGGCAATTTCCCTACGCACAGAATCAAAACAAGAAAGGATAATGGCTTCGGGGGTGTCGTCCACAATAATTTCGACGCCGGTAGCGGCTTCTATGGCGCGAATGTTTCTACCTTCCCGTCCTATAATTCTGCCTTTTACATCGTCTGATTCCAGATTGAAAACAGAAACGCAATTTTCAATAGCTTCTTCCGTGCCGATACGCTGTATGGTGTTGATAATTATTTTTTTGGCATCTTGTTGGGCGGTGAGTTTGGCTTCTTCCATGGACTGCTGAATAAAACCCATCGCCTCTGTCTTAGCCTCATTTTTAAGCGATTCTACAAGTTGTTTCTTGGCATCTTCCGCAGATAACTGGGAAATCACTTCCAGTTGCTCTACTTGACTTTTGTGCAGTTTTTCAACTTCTTGTGTTTTTCTGTCGAGATATTCTTGCTTTTGTTCTATATCTTTCAAACCTTTTTCCAAATCGGCAGTCAGTTTTTTATTTTTGGCCAATTCACCGGAGATTTGAGATTCTTTGTCGCGTGTGCGTTTTTCAGCTTCAGCTATTTTCTTCTCCCGATCCAGAATAACTTTTTCGTGCTCAGATTTGAGTTCGATAAACTTTTCTTTGGCTTGAAGAATTTTATCTTTTTTTATGCTTTCTGCTTCGTTGGCAGCTTCTTTTAGAACAGATGCGGCTTCCTTTTTGGCATTTTTGACCAATTTGGAAGCATTGGATTTTTCGAAAAACTTGGCTATGAGAAAGCCGGCTAAAACACCGACCAAAATTAGTATTACATATAAAATCGTTGTGCTCATTATGTTGGTATTAGTTGGTAAAAAAAAAGCCTACACCAGTGAAGTATGTATAAACTCCATAATGACAGGTTTAAGGCTAACAAACTGATCAAGTATCCGATAAGGCGGTGAGGCCATCGGCGCGCTTTTACAGTTTTGACTCACCTTTTTGAATTGTTTTCTGTTGAGTTTATCAATTCCTGTTAACTAGTGTAGGCAGTAACAAATATATTTTTAAGAACGTGTTTCCAAAGCCTCGTCCATTTTTTTGATCCAGAGCTGCAACTTGGATTCAAAATCTTGGATTTCGTCTTCTTTTTTAATACTCTGTTGTTCAGTGGCGGCGGCAAACTGTAAGGCACACATGGCCAATACATCTTGTTTGTCTTTCACTTCGTACTGTTCTTCAAACTTCTTAGAGAGTTGTGCAATATCTTTTGCTGCTTTGCGCAAACTTTCTTCTTGTTGCGGCTTGATCGTCAGGGGATAAACCCTGTCAGCAATACTTATTTTCACCTTCAACAACTCTTGGTCTTCATTCATTTGGACAATTGAATAATACAGTTATCAATCTCGCGAACCAAAGTATTTATTTTGTTTTTTGTTTCATGTTTAAACGCGTCACTGCCGGAAATCGTCGAGGCTATCCTGAGTGATTCAATTTGTTTCTGCAAAGCTTCTACCTCCGATGCCTGCTCGGAGATTTGTCGCTTGTAGATGGCTAAATCGTTGCGCAACTGTTTGTTTTCTATTAACAATTGCTGCTGTTTAATGATAAGTTTGTTCAACTTATTATCAACATCAACAACCAATTGCGACAATTCACTCATGTGATGACTTTCAATACGAAATCGTTTTCAAATTTATAACAAGCCGTCCTTATTTACAAGTGTTTTAATATAATTCGTGTTTTTTTCAATCAGATTCTTTCAAAAGTTTGACCTTTAATTAATTATTTTTTAATATTCTATGACATTTATCAGTATTTAAGAAATGACGCCCATTTAATTTTGCAGGTATAAAACTAACACACCTAATTCAACTATGAAAAAACTTACACTTTTAACGCTAGCAATCAGCTTTTTTTCTTTAGCCTTGTTTGCACAAGAGCCCGAAGAAACTGACGCCAAAGAAGATTTTAAACGTTGGCAAATTCGCTTCAGAGGCCTTTTTGTTTCACCTTTTGAAAGCGACAATCTTCCGGGAGCTGAGGTAGATGTTTCTGCAACGGCTACACCCGAGGTGGATTTCACCTATTTTTTTACTAAAAACATAGCCGCTGAATTGATTTTGGCTACTACGTATCACGAAGTAGATTTGGGTAGTGCGAGTCTTGGCGGGGTTTGGCTTTTGCCGCCTACCTTAACCTTGCAATACCACCTTCCGATGGAAAACTGGAAGCCTTATGTGGGTGCGGGTGTCAATTATACTATTTTTTATGAAGAAAGCAATGGAGATATTGTAGACATGGACTACGATGATAGTTTTGGTTTTGCCTTTCAATTGGGCGTAGATTATTTTTTGAATGACAAATGGTTTTTAAATCTGGATGTGAAACAGTTAATTCTTTCCACTGATGTAGATGCACAGGTCAACTTGACAACAAGTGTGCCTGTAGAGGTAGATTTAAATCCCATCATTATTGGTTTTGGCGTAGGTTTTAGGTTCTAACATACGCAGTTTTTGGTTAGTTGAAAGCCGCTTGGGAAGGTTAGCCCGGGCGGTTTTTAATTTTTATATCTGTTGGACAAAAGGCACTTTCTCTTTGTCTTGCAAGCTTAAAGATGGCGAATACTCATTGTGAAAAAAGTTTTAGACGCCTCTGTATAGTAGCCTTAGCGTGATAAATCATTAATTTTATTTTTTTTGTAAGGAAATTCAAACAGAACGGTCTAATTGGTGTATGAACCGAAAACATCAAAAAAGCGAAATATTAGACAAAGGCATCCTACTGATGTGTAGGGGAGGTTATCACCAAACAGGCGTGACCGATATTTTAAATGCGTGTCAGATTCCGAAAGGTTCTTTCTATAATTTTTTTGAAAGCAAAGAGCAATTTACACTCGAGGCTATTGCGCAATACGAAAGAGATTTGCTGGAATTACTGGATAAAATTCATCTAGGTAAACAGGCCTCAGGTTATAAAAAAATAGAAACCTACTTTAGAGAGGTTGTTAAAAGATTTCAATCAACCGGTTTCAACTGCTCCTGCCTTTTGGGTAACCTTTCTACCGAGGTTGGCGCCGACTTTCCCCGGATTTCCGAAGCCATAAGCCAAACGAGAATGGAAATTAAAACGCGGCTTGTCACCTTTATAGATTTGCATTTTGACAGTGAAAAAACAATTGAAGAAACTGGCAAAATGGCAGATTTTTTACTCGATGCTTTTTACGGTGTACTCACCCGTATGAAAGTGGAAAGAAATGGTCTCGCTTTTTCAGATTTTTTCGAATTTCAACTCCCTTTTATATTAAAAAAATAAATGTTTAACCTTAAATTTCAATAATTATGAGTCATGTTTTTAAAACTTCTTTGCCCACCTTGGGTTTAGATACGAACAATGCAGAAGCCAAAAAATTGCTGCAAGCAGCACAAGACGAAATGGGAATGATTCCGACCATGTATGGTAATATGGCAAACCATCCCGATTTGTTGGCCACCTATAGATTGGGTTATGATGCCCTGCGCAAAAGAACCAACTTTTCTCAAACAGAAGTAGAGGTAGTCTTTTTAACCATCAGCTACGAAAACGCTTGTGAATATTGTATGGCAGCCCATAGCTTTCTTGCAGACGTAGCCTCAAAGGTGCCCAAAGAGGTAACCGAAGCTTTGCGCAACGGCGAAGCCATAGAGGATGAAAAATTGAGCGCATTGCATCAGTTTACCAAGACGATGGTTGTCAAACGCGGTAATCCTAGCCCGGAAGATGCCCAAGCTTTTCTGAATGCCGGATATACAGAAAATCACATTTTGGAGATTATTTTAGCTATATCTGTTAAAATTATCAGCAACTATTCCAATCATATTTTTCACACCAAACCCGACCCCGCATTTGCCGGAAGGGCTTGGAAAGCGTCTCAACACGCATAGAAACCTGTCTGTTTTGTTTAAAAGGCCATCTTTCGAGATGGTCTTTTTGCTTTTGTACCTTTCTATAAATCAGTAAGATATTTTTTAGTCAAACAGAAAAAAGTTTACATTTGCAAAAAAAATAAACAGGTACATGAGCCTACCTTCCAACAGATTGTTTTATATAGATGCCATGCGAACTTTTGCCATCTTGATGATGTTGCAAGGTCATTTTATATACGAAACTTTGGATATATCATACCGTCTGGACAGCAGTATGGCTTATACAACCTGGAAATATTTCAGAGGCATTACAGCACCGCTGTTCTTCACGGTTTCCGGCTTTATATTTACCTACTTGCTCATTCGAAATCCGCTGCGCGGCTGGCAAAACCCACGCGTAAAGAAAGGAATCAGAAGGGCTTTGTACATTATTTTCTGGGGTTATTTGTTGCGCCTTAATATTTGGATGTTATTCAGCGGCAAGATAAACAGTGCGTTTTGGATGATAGATGTTCTACACTGTATCGGACTGTCCATCATAGGTATTGTTGGACTCTATTTACTCTTTTCAAAACTGAATGTTAAATGGTTTCCCTACGCAATGGCACTCATCGGAATCTGTATTTTTTTGCTTCATCCTTTTTACGACAAAGCAACTGTTGATTTTCTGCCGAAATTTTTAGCCAATTATTTTACAAATGTCTATGGTTCCAGTTTTACCATTATTCCTTGGTTTGGCTATGCTGCTATTGGTGGCAGTTTGGGCTGGGTTTTTTATAAGTACAAAGACTATAAAAATTTACTCACCTGGGCGCCTGTCGTGTTTTTACCCACAGGATTGTTGCTCATTTTCCTCTCGTCTCCATTTTTTCTTTGGGCGGGCGAAATGTTCAATCTAAACTTACTGCAACGGATTGCTGCCAACAACTATTTATTTATCAGGTTAGGCGACGTTTTTATCTTTTTTACAGTTTTTATTTCCTTGCGGAGTTTCTTTACAGGCAGCATCGTACAACGCCTGGGTGCCCGTACATTAACCATATATATTTTCCATTTTGCGCTGCTGTACGGAAGTTGGCTAGGGTTGGGTATTAACATGCAGTTCAAGAATGCCCTAAGCCCGGTGGAGGCCATCTTGGGTGCTTTCATCTTTCTACTGGTCAATTGTGTTTTTGCTTATTATTTTGACAAAGAAAAGCTATATGGGATTATACGAAACACTATAGGCTATCAAGCTGTGTTTGTGAAATTACCCAAAGTTTTGATGACCAAAATCAAATGGGTAGGCGTTAGGCAGACAAATTAGCGAGGTTTACAATATGGCAGCCCACTAAAGCGGCGGTTTCCGTTCTCAATCGCTTTTCTCCAAAAGTTACAGCATCAAAATTATGATGTGTGGCCATGTCAATTTCTTTTTCTGAAAAATCACCTTCGGGACCTATGAGTAACAACACAGCTGTTTTGGGTTTTACCAAGCCGGTTAGTGGTTTTTGGCCAGCATCACCACAATATGCTATAAAGCGTTGAGATGCTTGGACGTTTTCTAACAAAGTTGACAAAGATACGGGTTCGTTTAACTGTGGCAAATACGACCTGAGCGATTGCTTCATGGCCGCTTGTAAGATTTTTTGTAATCTTTCTATTTTTATCACTTTCCTTTCGGAATTTTCACAAATAATGGGTGTGATTTCGTGTATGCCAATTTCGGTGGCTTTTTCCAAAAACCATTCGAAGCGATCCATCGATTTTGTAGGCGCCACTGCCAAATGCAGGTGAAAAGCGTCCGGTGCTTCAAAATGTGTCCTTACAATTTCTCCGACAGATTGTTTGGGGTTTATATGCGTCAATTGAACGTCAAAAAGATACCCCTTACCGTTGGTAACTTGTACCACGTCACCCGATTTTTTTCGCAACACCTTTGCCAAATGAAGACTTTCTGCTGCGGGGAAAAGACAGTTTGTGTGTGTTTGGTCGAGTTCGGGCTGATAAAAAAGTTGCATATCAAAGTGGATATTTTGCAGTTGAAGTGATACTTTCGTCTGTAAAATCTTTTTTTAAAAATTTTAAATAGCCAACGATGCCAATCATGGCCGCATTGTCAGTAGTGTATTCAAAATCAGGGATGTAAACTGTCCAGTTTTGGTTTTTGCTGTATGCTTCTAACTTCTGTCGCAATGCCGAATTGGCCGAGACCCCGCCACCCACTGCGACTCTGGAAATACCTGTTTGCTGCACGGCCAAGGTAAGTTTGTCAAATAATATTTCAATCAAAGTGTGTTGAATGGAAGCACAAATATCGGCGAGATTTTCTTTGATAAAATCCGGGTTTTTGGTTTTTTCTTTGTGAATAAAATTCAAAATTGCTGTTTTAATTCCGCTAAAACTATAGTCGTAACCATCCATTTTAGGTTTCGTAAAAGTAAACCGATGTGGGTTGCCCGTCTGGGCGTATTTGTCTATCAGTGGTCCTCCCGGATAGGGCAAACCGAGCAACTTGGCAGATTTGTCGAAAGCTTCACCCACGGCGTCGTCTTTAGATTGTCCCAAGATGGTCATATCAAAATAATCATCTACCCGAATCAGCTGGGTGTGGCCGCCTGAAACCGTCAATGCCAGAAAAGGAAAAGTGGGTTTCGTCCTGTTTTTATCATCTATAAAATGTGCCAAAATATGGCCTTGCATGTGGTTGACTTCTATCAGTGGAATTTTTAATGCTTGCGAAAGAGATTTTGCGAAAGACATTCCGACCAACAGAGAGCCCAACAAACCCGGACCTTTCGTGAAAGCAATGGCATGCAGCTGTTTTTTGTCAATTCCGGCTTGTGCCAAGGCTTGGTGTACCACCGGAACAATGTTTTGCTGATGCGCCCTAGATGCCAATTCAGGCACCACACCGCCAAAGGCTTCGTGAATTTTTTGATCTGCCACAACATTGGATAACACAGTCGCGTTTTGCAGTACAGCCGCTGCCGTGTCATCACATGAAGATTCAATGGCAAGTATATAAACAGTTGGTTCGCGGTCGGGCATAAAATTTGCTACTTTTGTGAGAACAAAAATACAACATACTAGAGCTATCGAAAAATTTAAAAAAATAGCAAAGCGATTTCTGGCAGGAACCCTGATTTTTTTGGTGACGCTCAGTTTGATATTGTCCATTCCGGCAGTACAGACCTACCTCGCCAAAAAAATAACGGCTTCAATCAACGAAAAATACAAAACAAACATTCAAATTGGAAAAGTAGATCTTTCTTTTTTGGGTGCGGTTTCCCTGAGAGATATTTACATAGAGGATTACAAACAAGATACGCTCATCTTTGCCCGCAAGCTCAATACTTCATTGGTAAGTGCAGCCAAACTCTTTAAGGGACAATTGGAGCTGGGCAGTGTGAAAATGGAAGATTTTGTTTTCAATATGATGCTGTACGAAGGCGAATCCTTAACCAATCTGGATATTTTTATAGCCAAATTGGAAAGCAATAATCCCGATGCCGTTCCGAATGATAAACCCTTTTTTATGCGGATGAAGTCTGTTTTGCTTATCAATGGGGTGTATCGCTACTATGACTATGATTTAAATACACCCGAAATCGTTGACCTGTCCGACCTAAACGCTTATTTGGAAGATTTTGTAATCGAAGGTCCGGAGGTAACCACGGATATTCAAAAACTGTCTTTTAACGGTTTTATGGGATTGGAAGTTGAACAATTATCCGGGAATTTTGCTTATTTGCGTGAACAAATTCGCCTAGATAATATGCGGCTCAAAACAGCCTATTCGTCTTTAAACGGAAGTTTTGCGTTGGGCTACAAAACCGGCGATTTTAAAGATTTCAACAGCCTGATTCAGTGGAATTTTAAAATTGACGAAGCCATTGTCGCCATGCGCGACATCAATTTGTATTACAATGAATTTGGACAAGATGTGGTGGTCGAACTCAGCACGCACATGAGCGGTACGCTCAACCATTTTCAATTAGACGATTTGAAAATTAACAGCAATGTGGGCACTTCCATAGACGGCTATTTTGTCTTTAAAAATATTTTTAACGAAGCCGATTTTGCCATGGAGAGCCGCCTGTCGGACTTGACAACGAGCCGTAACAGTTTGGCTGCTTTAATGCCCGATGTTTTAGGAAATGACATACCTGAAATTACCGAAAAATTAGGCCGTATCAGTACTTTTGGTATCGTAGAACTCAATGGCAACCAACTTAAGGCAGATGTAGATTTGGAAACACAGATAGGCAAAAGCATTTTAAATTTTGAAATGCTGAATCTGTCAGATGCCGAGAAATGGACATACTCGGGGAATGTGCAAACTACAGATTTTGAGTTGGGAACGCTGCTCGACAATCCTACATTAGGCAAATTGACCATGGATGTAAACGCCATCGGAAGCGGATTGAATCGCAATACGCTCAACACCACTGTTTTTGGAAATATTAGCAGCATCGGGTACAACCAATACGATTTTACCAACATCAATTTGTCCGGAAACATCGTAAAAGGCGTTTTTGAAGGATCCGTCAAAATTGACGATTACAACCTAAAAGCGGAAGCCAAAGGTTTGGCCGATTTTTCCCAAGAAACAAAGCGATTTGAGTTGAATGCCAAAATTCCATTTGCCAATCTCTACGATACCAATTTGTACACCCAAGACAAACTTTCCGTTTTTTCGGGTGATGTAGATGTCAATTTCAGCGGAACTGAACTCAACGATTTTGTCGGATATATTCAATTTACCAACACGACTTACGGAAATGTTCGGGATGAATACTACTTTGATGATTTTACGATCCGATCCGATTTTAGAGACAAAGAGCACCTCATCAGTATCAATTCGAAAGATATCATAGACGGAGAAGTCAGGGGTTTTTTCAAAATAGAGGAAATAGGAAGTCTTGTAAACAATGCCTTGGGCAGTATTTATGCCAACTACGTCCCGCAAGAAGTTTCCCCCGGTCAGTATGCCGATTTTAAGTTTGATGTGTACAACAAACTGCTCGATGCTTTTTTTCCCGGAATCGTTTTGGGTGCGGGTACACAAATAAGAGGCAGTCTCAATGGCAATACCAACCAATTTGAATTTAGTTTCGATTCGTCCAATATTGTTTTCTACGACAATGAAATTAAAGATTTTACCCTCACTTTTGACAACCAGAATCCGCTCTTCAACGCCTATATTGAAGCCTCAGAAATAGATACCAAACATTACGATATTAGAAGTTTCAGCATGGTCAACATCAATGCGCGAGATACGCTTTTCTTTAGATCCGAATTTGACGGCGGCAAGAGAGGTAACGACCGTTTTGAACTTAACTTTTACCACACCATTAATAAAGAAAACCGCTCTGTGGTTGGTTTTAAAAAATCGGACCTTACTTTTAAAGGCAGCACGTGGAGCATCAACAAGGAAAATAACAACCGAAACTACCTTGTTTTTGATGAAGGATTCAACAACTTTTCCATCAACCAGATTGTGGCCAAACATCAAAACGAAGAAATCGGACTTAACGGTGTAGCCCGCGATTCGAGTTACAAAGATTTGAAGTTCAGCTTCAAAAATGTGCACCTGGAAAAAGTTACACCCGATATAGACAGCCTTCGTTTGGATGGACTTGTCAATGGCAATATTTTGTTGCTACAAAGTGAAAATGAGTATTTTCCGACTTCGTTTTTGACGATAGACGATTTTGAAATTAACAAAATACTTATGGGAGATTTGCGGTTGGATGTCATTGGCAGCGACAACCTGACCGAATTTGATGTAGATGCCAGCCTTCGAAAAAACAATAAATTTGAGTCGCTGTCTGCAGAAGGGAAAATTTTTGTCGGAAACGAAAACACCACCCTCAATATAGATGTGGCATTAGACAACCTCAACTTAAAAGGATTTTCGCCCCTTGGCGGTACAGCCATCGATAGAATCAGAGGAAACATTTCCGGAAATGCAGTTTTGACAGGCCCGCTCAAAAATCCGAGTTGGACAGGCAGCCTTACCCTAAACAATTCCGGTTTGAGAATTCCTTACCTCAACGTGGATTTAGATTTTCCGAAATCGGCAACTGTAGCCCTTACCGGTAGGCAAATACTGTTTGATGCTTGGAAGGTAAACGATGTAAAATACAAAACGGCTGCTTTGCTCAACGGAACCATTTCACACGACAACTTTGTGGATTGGCGTATGGATATGAACCTGAACACCGATAGGCTGTTGGTGTTAGACACCCAAGAGGATATTGTTTCGCTTTATTATGGAACGGGCTTTATAAGTGGTAATGCACAGTTGTACGGGCCTATGGATAATCTGGTAATAGACGTGCAGGCGCAAACCCAAAGAGGAACCAATTTTGTGATTCCGATAAGTGATGCGGCTACAGTGGGCGACAGTTCATTTATCCGATTTATCACACCTGAGGAAAAGCTACTGCGCGAACAAGGACTTTCTTCATCTTTTGATGAAATCAAAGGCTTGAGTCTCAATTTTGATTTAGATGTGACGCAAGAAGCGCTAATAGAAGTGCAGATCGACAAAGAAAACGGCAGTTCGCTCAGGGGAAACGGTGTGGGCAATTTGCTGATTGAAATCAATACCAATGGCAAATTTAATATGTGGGGCGATTTTATTGCCATGAACGGAAACTACGGTTTCAAATACAAGGGCATCATCGATAAAAAATTTGAAGTTATCCGAGGTGGCACCATCACTTGGGACGGAGATCCCATGCAGGCGCAGGTCAATATTCAAGCGGTTTACAAGACGGAGTCCAATCCTTCTATATTGTTGGAATCGCAGACCGTGACCCGAAAAATCCCCACTTTTGTATATATTTCCATACTCGGAAACCTCACCCAACCGGAGTTGGATTTTACCATTGATTTTCCCAACGCCACGGCTCAGGTAAAATCGGAAATACAGTTTAGACTCGATGACGATGAACAACGGCAAACCCAAGCCTTGTCGCTCATTTCGGCCGGTACTTTTTTTAACAATAGCAGCACCTTTGGTCAGGCAGGTGCCAATTTGTTTTCCGAAAGTGCCTCCAACATTGTCAACGATTTATTTCAGGATGACAACAATAAATTCAACCTCGGCATAGACTACGTTCAGGCAGACAGAACACCTGACTATGAGGCCGAGGGCAGGGTAGGCGTCGCTTTTGAAACCCAACTCAGTGATCGGGTGCTCATCAACGGGAAAGTGGGTGTGCCTACCGGTGGCGTTTCGCAATCGGTAGTGGTGGGTGATGTGGAGGTGGAGTTTCTGCTCAACGAAAACGGTACGCTCAGGGCGAAAGTGTTCAACAGGCAAACGCAAATACAGTTTATCGGCGAACAAGAAGGTTATACACAAGGTGTTGGGCTTTCATATCAGGTCGATTTTGAAACATTTAGAGATTTGATGCAGCGTATTTTTAAATCGAAAAAAGAAAAGCAAATTATTGAGTTGCCTAAGCAACAAGCCAAACCGGAAAGCCCGTTACCGGGTTTTATAGAGTTTAAAAATAATTGAGTACATTTAAGGCAATAATTTTTAAAAAAAAACTTTAAACACTTACGTATTATGGAGAAGAAGCCTACTGTAGCGCAAAAAGCACCCTATGTTTTAGAAGTTGAACCCGGCACTTATTTTTGGTGTGCTTGTGGCGATAGCAAAAACCAACCCTATTGCGATGGTTCGCACAAAGGCACCGATTTTGTACCCATAAAAGAAGAAATCACAGAAGCCAGACGCGTGGCTTGGTGCGGATGCAAAGTGAGTGGAAAAACACCTTTCTGCGACGGGGCGCATAAAAATCTATAAGAGTTTAGATGAAGTGGTAGGATGAAGCTTTTTAAAGAAGAACAAGAAAAATAAACCGTTCAAAAAGGGGTGACTTCGATAAATGGTGACGAAATCCCTCCTGAATTAAAAAAGATGTACGGCACCGGACATGTCATGAACATGATTAATCGGATTAAGCAAAAACCGAGCCTTGTGTCCGTCCCAAAGAGCCAAATTCAAACCGTATAACCACAGAAGCACTTGTGTTGAGCAAAGTCAAAATCATTAATAGAAGCAGATGAAATTTGAAGTGCAGTCCGTTTTTGAACCGACCGGCGACCAACCGGCCGCCATCAAAAAAATATCGGATGCCATAAAAGCGAGGGAAACCCATCAGATTTTGTTGGGTGTCACCGGCTCGGGTAAAACTTTTACCGTGGCCAAGGTCATTGAGCAGGTGCAAAGGCCCACATTGGTTTTGGCGCACAACAAAACTTTGGCGGCCCAATTGTACTCAGAATTCAAACAATTTTTTCCCAACAATGCGGTGGAGTATTTTGTGTCTTATTACGATTACTACCAGCCCGAAGCTTACATTCCTACAACTGGCACATATATAGAAAAGGACTTGTCAGTCAATGATGAAATCGAAAAACTGAGACTTAGCACCACTTCTTCGCTGCTGTCGGGTAGGCGAGATGTCTTAGTGGTGGCTTCCGTGTCTTGCTTATACGGCATCGGAAATCCTACCGAATTCAAGAAAAACGTCATCGAAATACAGCAAGGTCAAATCATCTCTCGTACCAAGTTTCTGCACCAATTGGTACAGAGCCTGTATGCCCGTACGGAAGCCGAATTTACCAATGGAAATTTCAGAATCAAAGGCGACACCGTCGATGTC
This sequence comes from Flavobacteriaceae bacterium, assembly GCA_032251335.1. Taxonomy (GTDB): domain Bacteria; phylum Bacteroidota; class Bacteroidia; order Flavobacteriales; family Flavobacteriaceae; genus UM-FILTER-40-17. The sequence goes on from JAVVDW010000002.1 coordinate 32,924, forward strand.
TATCCCGGCTATGCAGACCACGCTTACAGAGTCCATTTTTTTGGCGACGAAATTGAAGAAATCGAAGCTTTTGATCCGAAAAACAATTCGGTTTTAGATCGATTTGAAACACTACTCATTTATCCTGCTAATATTTTTGTGACTTCACCTGATATTTTGCAACAAGCCATCCGAGACATACAGGACGATTTGGTGAGGCAAGTATCTTATTTCAAAGAAATCAGCAAGCATTTGGAAGCCAAAAGGTTGGAGGAACGCACCAATTTTGATTTAGAGATGATACGCGAACTGGGCTATTGTTCGGGTATAGAAAATTATTCACGCTATCTTGATGGTCGCGCGCCAGGTACTAGGCCGTTCTGTTTGTTGGATTATTTTCCGCAAGATTTTCTGATGGTGATAGACGAAAGCCACGTCACCTTGCCGCAGGTTCACGCCATGTATGGCGGTGACAGATCTAGAAAAGAAACACTGGTAGAATATGGATTTAGGCTCCCTGCCGCGATGGACAACAGGCCTTTGAAATACGAAGAATTTGAAACCTTGCAAAACCAAGTTCTATATGTAAGTGCTACACCGGCAGATTATGAATTGCAAAAATGTGGCGGCGTTTACGTAGAGCAAGTGATCCGCCCGACCGGCTTGCTCGATCCTGAAATTGAAGTCAGACCTAGTCTCAATCAAATTGACGATTTGCTGGAAGAAATACACCTCAGGGTCGAAAAAGACGAGCGTGTTTTGGTCACAACACTCACCAAGCGAATGGCCGAAGAATTGACAAAATACCTGACGCGTGTGCAGGTTCGCTGTCGGTACATACACTCGGATGTGGATACCTTGGAACGCGTGCAGATTATGGAAGATTTGAGACGCGGTTTGTTTGATGTACTCGTTGGGGTCAATCTTTTGCGTGAGGGTCTCGATTTACCCGAAGTTTCCCTCGTCGCCATTTTAGATGCTGACAAAGAGGGCTTTCTCCGAAGCCATCGTTCCTTGACGCAAACCATTGGTCGCGCAGCGCGCCACGTTAGCGGAAAAGCCATCATGTACGCCGACAAAATCACCAATAGCATGCAGAAAACCATCGATGAAACCCAATACAGAAGGATGAAACAAATGGCGTATAACACGGAAAACAACATCACGCCGACCGCCATACAGAAGCAGTTTCACAATGCGTTGGCCAGTAACAAAGCATATCATCAGGAAAATGAGGTCAATTTAGCCGCCGAAAAAGCCGTGGCTTATCTCAGCAAAGAGGAATTGGAAAAAAGCGTGAGAGAAGTTCGGAAAAACATGGAAAAAGCAGCCAAAGAATTGGATTTTTTGCAGGCGGCCAAATTCCGCGACGAAATAAAACTGTTGCAAGGCATGTTGGAGAAGGTGAATGCTTAAAATTCTTCACTAATGTATTCGCTTTTTTGCTTTACATCGATAGCGACCAAATTGTTTTCGATGAACGCTTGTTAGGAATCATTTCGCCTAGAAAAATCAAATATTGAAAATAGAGAAAGCAACCCTCAAAAATACAACCCACATTTACGGTCACCCTAAACTTGTTTCAGGTACTTGCCCCTCGACTGCGCTCGGGGTGACATTCCATTGTGTAGATGCTGAACCAAGTTCAGCATGAAAGTTTTTTTAAAAGCTTAACTTCTTTTTGCGAAGTTCAAAATTCTGTCCCAAATACACTTTTCTTACCATTTCGTCTGCGGCGAGTTCTTCCGGAATCCCCGCTTTTAGAATTCCGCCTTCAAACATCAGATACGTCCTGTCGGTAATTGCCAACGTTTCTTGAACATTGTGATCCGTAATCAGGATGCCGATATTTTTATTTTTAAGCCTGGCAATAATTCGTTGAATGTCTTCTACTGCTACCGGATCTACTCCGGCAAAAGGTTCGTCGAGCAAAATAAACTTAGGGTCAGTCGCTAGTGCCCGCGCAATTTCCGTCCTACGTCTTTCGCCACCCGAGAGTAAATCGCCACGGTTTTTACGAATGTGACCCAAGCCAAATTCTTCAATCAGCAGCTCTACTTTTTCGTCTTGTTCGGCTTTTGATTTTTTGGTGAGTTCCAACACACTGCGGATGTTGTTTTCCACACTGAGCTTTCGGAAAACAGATGCCTCTTGTGCCAAATAGCCAATGCCGTTTTGGGCACGTTTGTACATAGGGTAATCTGTGATGTTGGTGTTGTCCAGAAAGATTTGGCCTTCATTGGGCTTGATTAGTCCCACGATCATGTAAAAAGAAGTGGTTTTTCCTGCACCATTAGGTCCCAACAAACCAATAATTTCACCTTGGTTAACTTCTAGCGAAACACCCTTCACCACTTTTTTGCCTTTGTAGGCTTTTACCAAATTTTCAGCAATCAGTTTCATTCGTTGTACTTTTTTGAGAACACTCAGGTTTTATTTTAAGTCATTTTTCAGCTTTACAGGCCCGATGCTTTTTCGTTTTCAAGCGCTTCCCAAAATTCATAAGCACGTCGTAGGTGAGGAATGACGATGGTGCCGCCTACCAAAGTAGCAATCGACAGTGTTTCCATAACTTCTGCCTTAGAAGCGCCATTTTTGTGGGCAGTTTCCAGATGATATCGCACACAGTCATCGCATCGAAGCACAGCCGAAGCGACCAAACCTAAGAGCTCTTTTGTTTTTACGTCCAAGGCGCCGGCAGTGTAGGCATTGGTGTCGAGGTTAAAAATACGCTTGATGATTTTGTTGTCATCTTGCAGTAGTTTTTGATTCATCGCGCTGCGATAGGTGCGGTATTCGTTGAGCATATCAGACATTTGATTTTTCTTTTTTCTTTTCTCGTTTGATGACAAATTTAGAAATATAAATACTGATTTCGTATAAAATCAATATAGGAATAGATACAATTACTTGGCTTGCAATATCCGGTGGGGTAATGATGGCGGAAAGTGTCAGGATAATGATGAGCGAGAACTTGCGGTATTTTCTTAAAAATTCGGGTGTGACCAAGCCCAATTTGGTCAAAAAATAGATGATTACAGGGAGTTCAAAAATCAGTCCTGAAGCAATCACCGATGCCCGAAGTAGCCCTATATAAGAGTTTAAATCGATGTCGTTAAAAACCTGATCACTCACGGTGTATGTACCCAAAAAGTTTATCGAAAGCGGTGTAATCACATAATAACCAAACAAAACACCCACAAAAAACAAGAAGGAAGAGACAATAATAAAGGCACGTGCATACTTTCTTTCATTATCATAAAGTGCCGGGCTTATAAATTTCCAAACCTCGTAAAGCAAAAACGGAAACGCCAATATAAAACCGGCCGTTATCGATGTCCAAATGTGCGCTGAAAATTGCCCCGACATTTGCCTGCTTTGAATTCTAAAAGGCAATTCTTTGATACAAAAACTTTCATCCAACCCAAAACGTTGAGAAAACTCACACAAAATTTTATAGGTGTAAAAATCAGTGTTTCTGGGACCAAAAAGTACCACATCAAATATGAAACTTTTCATCAAAAAAGCGACGGCACCGCAAATCATTACAGCCACTGTCATTCGGATTAAATGCCAACGCAAATCTTCTAAATGATCCAAAAAGGACATTTCCTCAACCGGCTTTTTCATGTGATTATATTTATTGATTTTTAAATGGTTTCATGGAACGCCCTAATATAATCATGCTCCTTTGTGCAAAATTTTTACATGGGCGTTTCATCTTTTAATATTTATGGTTTGATAAATTTGTAAATAAACATGTCATAATTTCAACAAATTGAAGGTTTGCTCAGAAAAGAAAATGATTTTTAGTTGAGAAAAAAACCGAAATGGCAAGGGGTATAAGGCCATTATTATATATTTTTTGAAAAATGTTTTTGAAAATGAATGTTTATACTATCTTTATAATGCACAAAAGTATCAAATTTGGTTCTAAATGGTGATTATACAATGAAAATAGATTTGCACAAAGAGCTTAAAAAGTATTTTGGATTCAGTCAGTTTAAAGGACTACAAAAAGATGTTATAGAAAATATCCTTTCAAAAAAGAATACTTTCGTCATTATGCCTACCGGCGGAGGAAAGTCGCTTTGCTACCAATTGCCTGCCTTAATTCAGGAAGGAACAGCCATCATTGTTTCACCGCTTATTGCACTGATGAAAAATCAGGTAGATGCCATCAGAGGTATATCTGAACACGAAGGCGTTGCCCATGTGTTGAATTCGTCGCTCAACAAAACGGAAATCAACCGCGTGAAAAGTGATATTACAAATGGTATTACCAAACTTCTGTACGTAGCACCCGAATCGCTGACCAAGGAAGAGTACGTAGATTTCCTCAACACCGTTAAAATATCTTTTGTGGCGATTGACGAAGCCCATTGTATATCAGAGTGGGGTCACGATTTCAGACCCGAATACAGAAACTTAAAGAACATTATACAGCGTATCAGTGATGTGCCGATAGTCGGACTCACCGCAACGGCTACACCCAAAGTGCAGGAAGACATTCTCAAAAACTTAGGCATCACTGAAGCAACCACTTTTAAAGCCTCTTTTAACCGACCCAATCTTTACTACGAAGTGCGTCCCAAAACCAAAAATGTAGATGCCGATATCATTCGTTTTATCAAGCAAAATTTGGGCAAGTCGGGTATTGTTTATTGCCTGAGCCGTAAAAAAGTAGAAGAAATGGCTCAGATGCTTCAGGTAAATGGTATTTCAGCAATCCCTTATCACGCCGGACTCGATGCCAAAACCAGAAGCAAACACCAAGATATGTTTTTAATGGAAGATACCGATGTAGTGGTCGCCACTATCGCATTTGGCATGGGAATCGACAAACCGGACGTGCGGTTTGTCATCCACTACGACATTCCTAAAAGCATTGAAAGTTACTACCAAGAGACCGGTCGAGCCGGCCGCGACGGTGGTGAAGGTCATTGTTTGGCATTCTATTCCTATAAAGACATAGAAAAACTTGAAAAGTTTATGTCAGGCAAACCCGTGGCCGAACAGGAAATAGGGATGGCACTCTTGCAAGAGATGGTCGCCTACGCCGAAACGTCTATTTCTAGACGAAAATTTATCTTGCACTATTTTGGCGAAGACTTCGACGGAGAAAACGGCGAAGGCGCCGATATGGATGACAACGTAAGGCATCCCAAGAAAAAATTTGAAGCAACCAAAGAGGCCAAGTTGGTTTTGGACGCGGTTGTCAAAACCAAAGAAAAATATAAAGCCAAAGACTTGGTTTGGGTGTTGCTCGGAAAGATTAATGCGCTTATTAAGTCTCACAAAACAGATGCACTACCCGTCTTTGGAAAAGGAAATTTTCAAGACGACCGTTTTTGGATGGCATTAATCAGGCAATTGCTAGTAGATAAATTGCTCAAAAAAGACATCGAAACCTATGGCGTTATAAAAATCACCGACGCAGGGCGTTTGTTTCTGCAAAACCCTACTGTTTTTATGATGGCGGAAGACCATGTGTACAGCGATGAAAATGACGACAATATTGTTGCGGCGGCCAAAGGTGGCGCTGTCACAGACGAGGTTCTCATGCGCATTTTGAAAGATTTACGAAAGCAAGTTGCCAAAAAACTAGGCGTTCCGCCCTATGCCGTTTTTCAAGACCCTTCTCTGGAAGATATGACACTGAAATATCCCGTTACGCTGGAGGAACTGAGCAACGTTCATGGTGTGGGTGAAAGCAAAGCAAAGAAATTCGGGAAGGATTTTGTTGCGCTGATTGCTAAATATGTAGAAGAAAACGACATCACACGCCCGGATGATTTGGTTGTGAAAACCACAGGGGCAAATTCTTCTCTCAAACTTTACATCATTCAAAATATAGACCGAAAATTGCCGCTGGAAGATATCGCTTCGGCCAAAGGGCTTGCCATGAACGATTTTATAAAAGAGTTGGAGCAAATTGTGTATATGGGCACTAAAATCAGAATAGATTATTGGCTAGACGAGTTGCTGGATGAAGACCAACAAGAAGAGCTACACGATTACTTTATGGAGTCTGAAACAGATGATATAGAGTCTGCGCTCAGCGAGTTCAACGGCGACTACGATGAAGAAGAATTAAGACTTTACAGAATAAAATTTATAAGCGAAGTAGCCAATTAATCATCCCATTTTTTAAAAGCTTTTCCGAGATGGTTAATGATATCTGAAGCCGATAAGGATTCAGGACTCTCATTTTCTTGGATGGCAATGTCAGCGGCCAAACCGTGTATCCATACACCGAGTTTTGCCGCATCCAAGCTTTGGTAGCCCTGCGCGAGCAAAGATGTGAGAATGCCCGCCAATACATCGCCACTACCGGCGGTTGCCATACCAGAATTTCCGGTGTGGTTGAACCAAACCCCGCTTTTATCTACGATAGCTGTGTGCGCCCCTTTAATCAAAATAACCCATTGGTGTTTTTTAGCAAAATCGTGAGTTTTGGACAATCTTTCAAAATCATCCGACCAAGTGCCAATGAGCCTTTCAAGCTCTTTGGGATGCGGCGTCAACAAGCTGTTTTTAGGAACCAACGGCAGCCACTCAGGATGTTTAGATAAGATATTTAAACCATCTGCATCAATCACTAAAGGTTTGGTTTGGCTTTTTAAAAATTGACACAAAGCATCGGCTGTATTGGGGTGCAAACCCAATCCCATGCCCAATCCCACACTCGAAAAAGATATTTTAGGTGCTAGATTGCTGATGAATTCCATTTCAGCATCGGTTTCCACCATCACCTCCTGTAAAGCCGTTTGAAAAGGCAAATAACCACATTTGGGAATATAAACACTTACCAATCCGCAACCACTTTTCAAAGCGGCACGCGCAGCAAGTAATACAGCTCCTATTTTCCCATAGCTCCCTCCGGCTATCAGTGCATGCCCGTAAGTGCCTTTGTGCGAAAATACCGGCCTGAGTTTTCGAAGCTTTTGGACGTTTTCTGAGGTGAGCAAATGAAAATCACTCTGCAAATCGCTATGGTCAGTAGGGGTTTCATCCAAAGAAATCAGTTGCCATTGGCCCACAAATTTTCCCGTTTCAGGTAGTAGCATGCTAAGTTTTGGAAAAGCAAAAGTAAGCGTATAGTGAGCACAGATGCAGGCGTGTGTGTGTGTGTTATCGGCAAACAAGCCACTGGGAAGGTCTATGGAAACTACACAGGCTGCTGTTTGATTGATGTGTGCAAACAAGCGTTGTACCCAAGCTTCCGGAGGTCTGTTGAGTCCGTACCCAAAAACAGCATCTATGACCAAACTGTCTTTAGAGATTGATGCATTTTTGTCATTTTCGGTGATATAACTGACTGTAATATCGGTCTCAGCAACTTGGTTGAAGTAATGCGTGAAATCTGCCGAGTAATTCTGAGAAAAGGCAACAATGTGTAAGCGAACACAATAACCGTGGCCATGCAGTTGCAACCCGATGGCCAAACCATCGCCGCCATTGTTTCCAGTACCGCAAAAAATGTCGAAAGCGCTGTAACCCAAGGCATCGTGTTGCAAGAGCCATTCTACACAGCCCGATGCAGCCCGCCACATCAGTTTTTCTGAAGTGATTAGTTGTCGCATCATTAAAGTTTCATCAAATAAGCCGAGTTGTTTTGCATCTAAAATTTTCATTTTTCACGAAAAATGTATCAAAATTGATAATTCGTTAAAAATTCTGCATGAATTTTTTTACTGCCTTAAATATAATACTTTTGAAGCGCAAAATAAAAGTAATGACAACCGTTTCTTTTTACGGCATTCTGAAAGGTATGGGGCTTTGCCCTGCTACTACTATTTCTATCATTACCATTACCCCTTTTGGGGTATAAATTTACATATCATCCATTTCTCGTATTTTCTTTTTAGGAAAAAGTTTCCGAGTTGTTTCTATGTTTAAAGTGTTTAAAAAATCAAAAAATGAAAGTTTTAAAATTTGGTGGTAGTTCGCTGAAAGACGCGAAAATCCTCGAAAATTTACGCAATATAGTTGTGTCTTCTGCACAAAAAAACAGACTAGCGGTAGTAGTTTCCGCCAGCGGAAAAACAACAGACAGGCTTATCCAAGCAGCCCGACTTGCTGTGGCGAAACAAGAAGCTTTCCGAGACGAACTCACCGTCTTGGAAAAACACCATGTAGATTGGACAAAGGCGGTGATCCCAATTGCCAAGCAGGGTGCGGTTTTGTCTAAAGTAAAAGCCATGTTTAACGAGTTGGAGAGTATTTTGGAGGGGATTTACCTCATCAATGATTTATCCGACAAATCACTCGATAAAATTGTGAGTTTTGGCGAATTGCTCAGCGCTTGGGTGGTTTCTCAAATGTTGGCTGAAAAAATCGAAAAAGTAGCGCTCAAAGATACCCGAGAACTCATACAAACCAACAGGCAATTTACGCAAGCTTTGGTCAATTTTAAAGAAACAAACCAGCGCATTCGCGCATATTTTGATCAAACAGATGCGCAAGTGACTGTTCTGCCCGGATTTATTGCGGCTTCTTCCTTAGGCGAAACAACCACCCTCGGACGCGGCGGATCAGACTATACGGCAGCCATCATCGCGGCAGCCTGCGATGCGGCTGTACTCGAAATATGGACAGATGTCAGCGGCATGTTTACCGCCAATCCGCAAATCGTCAAACAAGCCTTTCCAATTCCTGAAATATCTTACCAAGAAGCGATGGAATTGTCGCACTTTGGAGCCAAAGTACTTTATCCGCCAACCGTGCAACCCGTTCTGGAGAAAAAGATTCCCATAGCCATTAAAAACACTTATGCGCCGCAAGACGCAGGAACGCTCATTCACAAAGATGCCAACGATAAATTAAAACCCGTCCGGGGCATCACCTTTATAGACCACGTGGCTTTGCTCACGCTTGAAGGAAGCGGTATGGTTGGCATTCCCGGATTTTCAAAACGATTTTTTGAAACCCTTTTTCAAGAAAAAATAAACGTCGTTTTTATCACACAAGCCTCATCCGAGCATTCTATATGCATCGGCGTGAACGACCAAGATGCCGAACACGCAAAAGAAGTGGTGGACGAGGCCTTTGCTTACGAACAAAGCCTTCGAAAGATAGAACCCTTGAAAGTGGAAAAAAATCTTTCCATACTGGCTTTGGTAGGAGACCGGATGAAAAATCACCAAGGCATCAGTGGAAAAATGTTTAGTGCCCTGGGACAAAACAATGTGAATATTCGCGCCATCGCACAAGGCGCATCCGAAAACAATATTTCGGCGGTCATCAGCAACAAAGATGTGGTGAAGGCGCTCAACACGCTGCACGAAACTTTCTTCGAAACGCAGTTGGTGCAAATCAATTTGTTTATCTGTGGCGTGGGAAATGTCGGTTCTAAGTTGCTTCAGCAAATTGCGCAGCAATCAGATTACCTTAAAACGTTTTTACACTTGAATATTCAGGTGGCCGGGTTGGCAAATTCCAAAAAAATGACATTCGACAAAACAGGTATCTCATTGGAAAACTGGCGTGAAGTTTTAGAAAATGGAGAAATTTCTGATCCGAAATCTTTCTACCAAGGTGTAAAAAAACTCAATCTGCGCAACAGTGTTTTTGTGGACAACACAGCCAATGATGCTGTTTCTGACATGTACAAACATTATTTAAAGAAAAGCATCGCCGTAGTCACTTGCAACAAAGTGGCGGCATCCTCATCGTTGGAAAGTTATAAAGAACTCAAAAGGCTGTCGCGAAGCTACAACGCACCTTTTTTGTTTGAAACCAATGTTGGTGCCGGTTTACCGGTCATCAATACACTCAACAATTTGGTCGCTTCCGGAGATCAGATCAGGTCTATACAAGCCATCCTCTCCGGCAGTTTAAACTTTGTATTTAATAACTTTAACGAAAAAACCGCTTTTGCCGATGTGGTACGCCAGGCACAGGCAGAGGGCTACACAGAACCCGATCCCAAAATTGATTTGAGCGGTGTGGATGTATTGCGAAAAATCCTTATTTTGGCCAGAGAAAGCGGTTACAAGCTCGAAGCTACAGATGTAGAAAATATCTCATTTTTACCCGATGAAGCCTTGCAAGCCCAAACGGTAGCCGATTTCTATAATGCACTCGAAAAGCATGCATCGCATTTCGAAAATTTACTTCAAAATGCCGTAAAAAAAGACTGCAAACTCAAGTATGTGGCCACATTTGAAAACGGAAAAGCCAAAGTTGGATTGCAAGAAGTACCCAAAGGACATCCGTTTTACGACATTGCCGGCAAGGACAACATCGTATTGTTTTACACAAACCGATACAGTGAGCAACCCTTAATAGTAAAAGGTGCCGGGGCAGGAGCAGAGGTGACGGCTTCCGGTATTTTTGGTGATATCATCCGGGTGAGGAGATAATTTTTTTCATCTACAGTGACCTATAATATATCATGATAGAACTACATACCTTTACCTTCAAATTAGCTTTGGAATGAGAAGTATCACATTATTTGCACCGGCAACCGTTGCCAATGTTTCCTGCGGATTTGATCTGTTGGGTTTTGCACTGGAAAGTGTGGGCGATCAAATGCTTATTAGGGAAAACAAGGTCAATCAGTTGCGAATTACCAAGATTGAAGGACAGACGCTCCCGATGCAAACCGAAAAGAACGTGGCTGGCGTGGCGGGTTTGGCATTGCTTAACCAACTCAATACCAAACAGGGATTTGACATTGAAATTTATAAAAAAATAAAACCCGGCAGCGGTATCGGCAGCAGTGCAGCAAGTGCGGCGGGCGCCGTTTTTGGCCTCAACGAGTTGCTAGGAAAACCCTTCTCATCAATAGATTTAGTCGCTTTTGCCATGAAAGGAGAAGCTTTGGCTGGCGGCGCGGAACACGGAGACAATGTGGCGCCTTGTCTGTTAGGCGGATTTACGCTGATTCAGAGTTATAATCCCTTACGCGTGGTGTCACTTCCCACACCCGAAGCCTTGTCGGTTGTCATTTTGCATCCGCAGATAGAAGTCAAAACTGCCGATGCGCGCAACTTGCTCAAACAACAAGTCTCACTCAAAAAAGCGGTGCGACAGTCGGGCTATTTGGGCGGATTTGTGGCGGGACTGTTTCAAAACGATTACGATCTTTTGGCAGCTTCCCTTCGCGACGAGTGGGTAGAGTCTTCACGCTCTGTTTTGATCCCCGCTTTCGACGAAATGAAAGTGGCAGCATTGGCATCCGGTGCCTTGGGTTTCGGAATTTCAGGTTCCGGGCCATCTGTTTTTGCCCTTTGTAAAGGTGTGGAAATTGCTAAAAAAACAGCCGAAGCCATCCGCCTTGTGTTTGATGAAACAGCCATTCCTTACGATTTGCATCACTCTGAGGTAAACCCGCATGGAGTAAAAATTCTGTAATACAATAAAGTTTTAAATTTTGAAATGGAAATAAGCAGATGCGTCAAACCAATCTATTTAATTGATAGGGATGCAGTTACAGTTTGGAAGAGGGTATTTGTTTTAGGAATTAAGTATAAAACCTCACAGGTTTTTAAAACCTGTGAGGTTTAAAAGAGATAACAGCGTTATGATGAGTTAGGGTCTTCCATGCCTGTGCTGAGCGCAGTTGAAGCATGACCGATGAAAAACAATAAATACAAACAGATGAAACGCCCATGTAAAAATATTGACACACAGGAGTATGATTATTGTAGGGCGTTCCGTGCCTGTGCTGAGCGCAGTCGAAGCATGACCTTTGAAAAACAATAAATATAAACAGATGAAATATTTTAGTTTACAAGATAAAAACCATAGTGTTTCTTTTGAAGAAGCGGTTGTCAATGGCATTGCGCCGGACAGAGGCCTATATTTCCCTGAACAAATCAAACCATTCCCTTTGTCGTTTATCAATTCACTTCACGAAAAAGACAACACAGAAATTGCCTTAAAGGCTATTTCACAATTTATTGGAGACGAAATTCCCGCAGATGTTTTAAGAACCATCGTTAGTGAAACCATCGATTTTGATTTTCCCGTAGAACAAATTTCGGACGACGTGGCCGTTTTAGAACTTTTTCACGGCCCTACGATGGCTTTTAAAGACGTGGGTGCGAGGTTTATGGCGCGTTGTTTGGGCTATTTTAACCGGGAGAAAAAAGACCAAAAAGTAACCGTTTTGGTCGCTACATCCGGGGATACAGGTGGTGCGGTTGCCCACGGATTTTTAGGTGTAGAAGGCGTGGAAGTTGTCATTTTGTATCCGAGCGGAAAGGTCAGTGATATTCAGGAAAAACAGTTGACCACACTCGGGCAAAATATTACTGCTTTAGAAGTTGATGGCACTTTTGATGATTGTCAAGACATGGTCAAAAATGCTTTTTTAGATACCGATTTGAAAACGCTTACCCTCACTTCTGCCAACTCTATCAACGTAGCGCGGTGGTTGCCTCAAATGTTCTATTATTTTTTTGGCGTTAAGCAGGTTTACCACGCCGGTTTGCCCTTGGTGGTTTCAGTCCCGAGCGGGAATTTCGGTAACATTTGTGCCGGTATTGTGGCCCAAAAACTCGGTTTGCCCATTGCGCATTTTGTAGCTTCAACCAATGTTAACGATTCCGTACCGGCGTTTTTAAATTCCGGTATCTTTGAGCCCAAACCTTCTGTTTCAACCATTTCCAACGCGATGGATGTAGGAAATCCGAGCAATTTTGTTCGGGTTCAGCAACTTTTTGACCGAGATTTGGAAGCATTGAAAAGTCAATTTTCAGCTTATAGTTTTGACGATGCACAGACGCGTGAAGCCATGAAAAAACTTTATGAATCTTACAAATATTTGGCAGATCCGCACGGCGCGGTAGGATATTTGGGATTGAAAAAATTCTTAGACACCCATCCCGAATATCACGGATTGTTTTTAGAAACGGCACATCCGGTGAAATTTCTGGAGGAGGTAGAAAAAACCTTAAACCTTCAAATTCCGATTCCGCCTCAGATAGCCGCAGTGATGGACAAACCCAAAACGAGCATCCGAATATCTTCTTATGAGGAGTTGAAAGGGGTTTTGTTGGGGAGATAGTTTTTGGTGCGAATCCGGTGGGCTATACCTGTGTTTTTGTACCGATTGAATTTTCAAGTCCCGAAATCGCGCCACGAAGTGTACTTCATCTGTTTTGGTCTAATAATCTTTTTGCTTCTTTAATATCGATTTTTGCGCTCGTACCATGTCTTTCTAACAGATATAAAAGGTTAGATCCGTTCAAAAGAGTTATTGGTTTTCCTTTAGCAAATTCGTATGAATCCGGTCCATAATCAGATGTTGTTACAAGAATTCCTTTGTTGGCACCTTCGTTTAAAACTGTACCAAATAAATCTCTAACCGATGAAACACCTACTGTATTTGTATATCTTTTAGCCTGAATTATTATTTTTCCACCCTTTATTGGGTCCGGATCAAATGCAATAGCATCAACACCTCCGTCTCTACTTGCTTGAGTAACTTTTACTTCACCACCATTCGAGCTAAATTCTTTTTCAAATAACTCTCTGATTAAGTGCTCGAAATCCTCCCAGTCCATAGCTGCTAAATTTGTTGAATTATCTACTTGAATATTGTATGAATTCACAAATCTTTCGTCCTTCCTATCAATTTGTAAAATTGGTTGAATTGGGATAATACCATGAAGTTTGCTACTAGCAACTCCTTTAAAAAATTTAAAACATGATTTTGGCTCAATTCTTTTCAGGTCTATTTCCATAAAATTATTTCGCAGAACATGAACTGATAAAATGCATTTATTTTCATCTTTTCCTGTTGCTTTATTTACAGATTTTATCCACCCGTTAAAATTTATTGATTCTATTTCTTTATTATTATCGTTTATAAAAATTTCATAAATTGATCTCAAAGTTAAACTATATATTGCTTCATCAAAAAGTTTAAGTTGTTCTCTTTCAGTCACCAGTATGTTTTTATATTCTCGCTTTGACACAAGATATTTAGTCTCTTTTATATTGGGTAACTGTTCAATATTTGGAAGGTTATATTCAATCATTAAAAGTTTGGTTTCGGGTAAATAGTCGATTTCGATTTCCTTTTTGAAATAAAAATTGTATTTAGAAAGATTCAATATTTCTTTGCAAAATAAAATTATCGAGTCTGCATTTTTTCTTAAATATCCACTTTCTAAGTCTTTAATCTGTTTCTCTCTTGTTTTTTGTGCTTTTTGGTACTCTAAATAACTTTCTTCCCAACTTCGATAAATGGCTACCTGATTATTTAAACATTCATTCCATTTTACAATATAGTTTAATCTTAAATCATCTGCTTTTTTTCTAATTTCCAAAATGTTTCCTAAGGAAAAACTGTTATGGAGATAATAAAACCAAGTTTCTTCACATTTTTTTTTAAAATTTTCTTTACCCTGTTCAGTCTGACATTTTTCCAATGTTTTACAATATTGTTTATGTATCTCCCAATCCCAATTATGAATTATTTTAAAAAAATCTAAGGTTAATTTTGATAGTTTTAGTTTAATAAAATTATCAAAAGATATTAAATCGGAGTTTAACAGGCTGTCTATTTCTTCCCTGCTGTTAGACACATACATGAATTTGTTACCGTCAATTATCCAGTTTTCTTTATATGTATAATAATCAGCTGAATAATTTTTGTAATTATCTGAAAAATCAGCTTTAGCGTATTCATCTTCATTCATTAATGGTTTGGATGCATAGTATTCTTTTTCAAAATGAAAATTTGTATGACAAAGTTTAATCAGTTCATTTTCTAACCATTCTTCAGCACTATTAAATTCCCGTAATGAATTTTTTGGATTTTCAATTTCAAAAGGGGGCAATAACAGTCTTTCCCAAATAAGATTTTTCGACTGCTCAATCCCATCACTAATGATATTTCTTATTATTTCGAATGCATTCATAGTTTTAGTTTATTAAACTTTGATGTTTCACCCTGAACAGAAATACAATGGCTAAATTCCTAAAAATAATTTAAAAATGAATGATTTATTTATAATCAAATTTTATTGTTTATTTCCATTTTTTCATCTCAATTTCATTTTTTTAATTATACGTAGCTGTAGTTTTCATGATGTTAACAAAACGAAGATATGCAAAACCAAAATACCTATCTAACTAATACTCCTATCTATTATATTTGTTTTAACAAATATAATTATTTCTTATATTCCATATGTCCATCAATAATCAGAGTTCTGTTATTTATTATCTGTTAAGGGATAAACTATATTTTCTAAAGGTGAGATTAATTGGACTAATCTGAGGGGCTAAACCTGTGTTTTTTGTACAGATTGAATTCTCTATATTTACTCTTGTAAAAAAATCATCTAATTTCGTTAATTCATCGAACCCCGATAATTTCCCGGTGTAACACCTACCTTTTGCTTAAACAATCTTGAGAAGTGCTGCGGATACTTAAAGCCGAGTTCGTAAGCGATTTCATTGACTGTTTTATCACTTTCAAATACTTTGTTCTTCGCTACCTCAATCGTTTTGTTCTGGATAAATTCCTTTGCCGATTGCCCCGTCTCTCTTTTGATTAGATCACCAAAATAGTTTGCAGACAAATGGAGCTCATCGGCGAAATAAGCGACAGAAGGCAGGCCGTTGGTTTGAGGTTTCCCCGATAAGAAATAACTGTTCAACAACGCTTCAAATTTCACCAATAATCCTTTGTTCTCATTTTCCCTTGTGATAAACTGCCGGTCGTAAAAACGCTCACAATAGTTGAGGAACAACTCAATATTTGAGGCAATGAGTTTTTTACTGTGCTTGTCAACAGGCTGTTTCAATTCAGATTCTATTTTCGAAAAACAGTCCAAAACCAGCTGCCTTTCAACATCGGAGATATGCAATGCCTCGTTTGATTTATAGCTGAAAAAATTATAATTGTTAATATTTGTGGAAAGGGCCGTCCCGCGTATCAGGTCGGGATGAAACATCAATCCATGCCCCATCGGTTGATAGCCCGCCCCCGGGTTTTCTACTTCCGCTACCTGCCCCGGCGCAAAAAACACCAAAGTGCCCGCCTGGTAATCATAATAATTACGCCCATACCTGATGTCGCCGCATTTTACGTCTTTCAGATAAACACAATACAGGCCGTATTGAAATTTTATTGATGTGGCATCGCCCCAATTTCTCAGATCAGCTTTTGAAAAATCGATAACGCTTACCAAAGGATGAAGCGTTTTGTGATTGTTGGCGGCATTGCAATCATTTATGTTGTCTATTGGATATAAAAGTTCCATTTTTAATCTTATTTGAAACAAAATTAGCAATTCTACAATACCTAAATCTAAATAAGGTGTGCAATCCGTAAAAATGGTAGAATAAGCAGTAATTTTTATACTGTGGATGCCGGAAAATGAAAAGACCTTTGTGCTATTACAATTTTACCGGTTCCTTATTAGATTCAAGTTATTTCAATTATGAAAAAAATATTGGCAGCATTTTTCATTTTTTTAGCCTTTACATCTAAAGGCCAAAATTTAGAAAACCCCGCACCTAAGGTACGCACCGCATCAGGAATAGTCCGTGGCTTAACCGAGGGAGAAGTGAGCATTTTCAAAGGAATTCCCTATGCTGCGGCGCCGGTCGGTGAGTTTCGTTGGCGTCCGCCGCAACCTTTTCCCGAATGGGATGGGGAACTAGATGCTACCAAATTTGGTGCAGATTGCGGGCAGGCCGGCTTTCCTCCGGGTTCTTCAAAGATTTCAGCCAATGCATCCGAAGATTGCCTCTTTCTAAATATTTGGAAACCGGCCAACGCCGTCAAAGGTGCAAAATTGCCCGTGATGGTTTGGATTCACGGCGGAGCTTTTGTTTTTGGCAGTGGCTCGCAACCCGATTTTTCGGGAGTAAATTTTGCCAAACAAGGTGTCATTTTGATTACTTTCAATTACCGGTTGGGCCGTCTTGGCTTTTTTGCCTTCCCGGCTTTAAGTAATGAACACCCCAACGAACTCAAAGGCAACTACGGCTACATGGACCAGATTGCCGCCCTCAAATGGATTCAGAAAAACATCGCTGCATTTGGCGGCGACCCCGACAATGTTACCATCTTCGGTGAGTCGGCCGGAGGGGTTTCTGTGCAGACATTGTTAACCTCTCCACTCGCTAAGGGCTTGTTCCATAAAGCTATCGTAGAGTCGGGAGGCGGCCGTGACGGCGTACTTACCGGACGGCCATTGGGCAAAGACGGCGTGGACGTAAATTATCCGCTTTCTGCCGAAACAATCGGCGTTAACTTTGCCAAAAGATATGGTATAGAAGGAACTGATGTTGCTGCCTTAGCGAAATTACGTGCTTTAAGTGTGGCAGATATTGTAGATGGCGGTCAGGAAACCAATGGCCCCGGCGGGCCAATGACGTACCCGGGCCCCATTCTCGATGGAAAACTCGTAGCCGAAACCGCCCAAAGCGCCTATGAAAACAACAGGTTTAACCGGGTTCCGCTAATGATTGGGACAAATAGTGGCGATTTTATCGGCTTTATCAACGCCGGTTCCAAAGAACATCTTTTTTCCCAATTTGGCGAACACAAAGCCGAAGCTATGGCAGTTTATGACCCTGCCGGCACGGCAGAATTACCTTTGTTAATTAACCAGGCTGGTATTGACAGGGCACAGACTGAGCCTGGCCGGTTTACAGCAAGGGTATTTTCAGCCAATAAGCTGCCAACCTATTTTTATAGGTTTGGGTATGTCCCAAATTCCGTAAAAACACAGTGGCGTAACGGAGCGCCCCACGGCAGCGAAATCCCATTTGTTTTTGATAATCTGGCAGACCGCCGCGGGTTTACTGCTGAGCCCAATGACAGGGAAATTGCGAAAAAAATGAATACTTATTGGGCTAACTTCGCAAAAACAGCTAATCCAAACGGTTCAGGATTAAGCAATTGGCCACTGTTCGATGCTGACAAAAATGAAATTTTAAATATTTTGCCCGATGGCAGCATGGTAGGCCAACCCGATCCTTTAAAAGCGAGGCTCGATGTGACCGGGAAAGCAGCCGATCCGTCAAAACCCATCATCAAAAAGTGACCTACCTGAATTGAATTTAAAATAAGATAATTACGTAAGTATTTAAAGCAAATTTTCCTTAAGGCCTATATTATTAATACAATTTTCAATCCTAAACATTAAAACAATTTCAAAATGAAGACATTAGTTTCAGTATTTTCAATCATCATATTAATGACACAATTTTCTTTTGCTCAATCGGGTACAGATGACCCAAAAGCTAAACAAGAGATCATCCAACTCTCAAAAGACAAATGGCAGTGGATGGCTGATAAAAATGTGGACAAACTTGAACCGCTCTTCGACAACAAATCAAAATTTGTCCACATGAGCGGCACCTGGAAGAAAGAGGAAGAACTGGAAATTATTAAATCCGGAAGCATTTGGTATAAGAACGCCAATGTGCATGACGTGGCCGTTGAATTTGTTGATGATACGGCTGTTTTATGGAACCGCATTACGCTACAGGCCGTGGTTCGCGGCGATGAGGTATCGACCGAATTTACGGTTACAGAAATCTATCAAAAGAAAGGTAAAGATTGGAAACTGTTGGCCTTGACATTCAGCAGTGTGCGGGACACCCATGTAATCAAACATTAAAAAACCACAATCGGTTAAATCTAAATTTATAACCATGAAATTAATAATTCCAAACCTTTTAATAATCCTTTTTAGCACAGCAGTAATGGCACAAAATAAATATAGTGAAGACGAGATCATACAACTTTCAAAGCAAAAATGGCAATGGATGGCCGATAAAAATGCCGATGCCTTGGCCGAACTCTTTCATGACAAATCCAAATTTGTACACATGGGCGGTACTTGGGGAAAAGACCGCGAGGTTGAGATCATTAGAAGCGGTTTCATCCATTATAAAAATGCCGACGTGCACGAAGTCATGGTAGAAGTGCTGAACGAAAACACCGTCATACTTTGGAACCGTATTACACTTCTGGCCGTTGTGGGCAGCAATGAGGTCACCAACCCTTTTATGGTCACCGAGGTTTATGTTAAGGAAAATAATCAATGGAAATTGGCCGATTTAACCTTTAGTAAGCTGATGACCCCGCCCGGACAATAAAATAATAAAACAAAACCATGATCCACAGAATAAGGCAAACCTTGGTAGTACTGTTTCTTTTCACTTCGATTTGCCCGGCCTGTCAAATGAAAGAAACCGATCCTGAAAAGAACTTACCTTATGAAGGGGACAGGGTATTGATTGTGTATTTATCGCGAACGAACAATACGAAAGCGGTTGCTCAAATAATTCAGGATATGGTAGGTGGGACCCTTGTCCCCATAGAGTTAAAAAATCCCTATCCGGAAAATTATAAGGCTATTGTGGCACAGGTTGCCAGAGAAAATGAAACTGGCTACCTGCCACCGTTGAAAACAAAGATTGAAAACATGGACCGGTACGATGTGGTATTCGTTGGTTTTCCAACCTGGGGAATGCAGTTGCCTCCCCCCGTGAAAAGCTTTTTAAGTAAGTACGATCTAAGTGGAAAAAAAGTGGTGCCTTTTAATACCAATGCTGGCTATGGTATTGGGAGTAGTTTCGAGACCATCAAAAAATTATGCCCCAATAGTACTGTGGTAGAGGGCTTTTCAATCAAAGGCGGTATTGAACGGGACGGAATTTATTTTGTGATGGAGGGCGAAAAAGAAAAGCGTGCGAGGGATGAAGTAAAAAAGTGGCTGATGAAAATCAAGTTGATAAAATAGACATTGCGGAATTAAAAAAATACTATGAAAACACGTAAAATAGGAAAGAGCGGTCTTGAAGTTTCTGCCCTCGGACTCGGGTGCATGGGCTTAAGCTTTGGCTATGGCCCTGAAACGGATCATAAAGACGCAATCAAATTGATTCGAAGGGCATTTGAGCTGGGTGTTACTTTTTTTGATAGCGCCGAAGCTTATGGCCCGTATAAGAATGAAGAACTTCTTGGTGAAGCGCTCGCTCCCATTCGTGACAACGTTGTGATCGCAACAAAGTTCGGGTTCGAGCAAGGACAGACCGCACTGGGCCTGAACAGCAGACCGGAAAACATCCGAAACATGACCGAAGCCGCATTGAAACGGTTAAGAACAGATCGGATTGATTTGTTATATCAACATCGGGTTGATCCGAATGTCCCAATGGAAGATGTTGCCGGAACCGTGAAGCGATTAATTGAGGAAGGGAAAGTTAAATACTTCGGTCTTTCGGAGGCCGGAACGCAAAGCATTAGAAAAGCACACGTGGTACAGCCCGTAGCTGCCCTACAAAGTGAATACTCCCTGTGGTGGCGGGAACCTGAAAAGGAAATACTGCCCTTGCTTGAAGAATTGGGAATAGGATTTGTTCCGTTTAGCCCGCTTGGTAAAGGATTCCTTACTGGTGCGATCAACGGGAATACAACATTTGACAAAACGGACTTCCGCAATATCGTTCCACGTTTTGCCGAGGAGAACAGAAAGGCAAATCAAGTTGTGGTAGATACCCTTACAGCATTTGCGAAGCGTAAAGATGCTTCCCCTGCCCAGATAGCTTTGGCATGGGTGCTTGCACAAAAACCTTGGATCGTCCCGATCCCGGGCACAACGAAAATCAATCGGCTTGAGGAAAACCTTACATCGGAAAGAATAACGCTTACCCAAGACGATTTGCAAGAAATAGAAAATGCCTTTTCTAATATTGAGGTGCAGGGAGCACGATACCCGGCTGCACTTCAGAATACTGTGGGCAAATGAAGTATCTCATTACAGGAAATACGCATTTCCCTTTTTCTGACCTGAATAATATAGAAATCGCGGACCTTTTATCGAGATGCCTTGAAGAGAAAAGATTGGACAAATGGTGAAGGATTTTAAATGATAATACGTGCCGGGTGTGAGAGTAAGTAAATAAATAAGAATTTTATGATGTAACAGGTAGTTGGCCGGGATTAAACCCTATGTTGCTTTTTCAAAACAGTCGATGGCATTTAACCAACACCTGTTCGTTAATTCTTTCTAAATTATTTGATGACCATTTTATAAATAACTAATTTGTAACCTTATTATCAATTTTTTATCGATAAACAAAAACCTGTTAATTTGACCTGAAGGGTCAAAGAAAAAAACAGCAGGCCGACGGTAATCCAGGCATCCCGCATTTATGTGGGAATCAGGGACAATATATAAGCAGTATCAACAAACCCATAATTGTAATCACCATGGCACAAGTAAATTCTGGAATAGACCGAAGATCATTTTTAAGAGTTTCCGCATTGGCTGGCGGAGGATTAGTCCTAAGTTTTGGCTGGTTGGCGGGATGTAAACCCAAACCAGAAGATGTAATGGAACTTCCAAAGGAATGGTTTGAATTGAACAGTTACATTAAAATTGGCGAAAATGGATTGGTTACCCTGTTTTCCCCCAACCCGGAGTTTGGTCAGAGCGTGAAGACCTCCATGCCCATGATTTTAGCGGAGGAATTGGATGTTGACTGGAAAAAAGTCATCATTGAACAGGCCGATTTTTTTCCTGAGCGATTTGAGCGTCAGTTCACCGGAGGCAGTCAGGGTATCCGTCAGGGATGGACACCCTTGCGCACAGCAGGCGCCACCGCCCGGCAAATGCTGATCAATGCAGCGTCCCAAAGCTGGAATGTACCGGCAGAGGAGTTAACCACCGATAGTGGTATGCTGCATCATACAATAAGCGGCAAGAAAGCCGGATACGGTGAAATGGCATCGCTGGCTGCCACACTCCCGATACCCGGGGATGTACAGATGAAAGCGGTTAAGGATTTTAAGATTGTTGGGGCATCAAAAAAGAATGTGGATGCACTAAAAATTGTGACAGGAAAACCATTATTTACCTTAGACCATGCAACGGATGGAATGCTCATTGCCATGATTGCACACGCTCCGGCATTTGGCATGAAACTCAAATCCTTCGACGATTCCGGGGCGCGGGTTATGCCGGGCATTAAAGACGTTTTTTCCGTTAAGGTATTTAATGACGACTATGAAAGAAATTACTTCGATACGGCTGCCTTCACCGAAATAGTAGCCGTTGTGGGCAATACCACCTGGGAAGTAATGCAGGCAAAAAAAGCGCTGAAAGCAGAATGGGAACCCATGCCGGAAAGTAGTTTTACCCTGAATGTGTTTGGTAACAAAATACAAGCAAAAGTTCCCGCAGGATTAGAGGATTCTGGCGAACATATGACAAAAATGGCCGAATGGGCCAAAAAGCCGGGCAATATCCTTCGAAGAGATGGCAATCCGGAGGCAGCATTTAGAAAGGCATACAGGGTCGTCGAACGTACTTACACAGCGCCGTACCTCTCCCACAATACGATGGAGCCCGTAAACTGTTACGCAAACGTAACTCCCGAAAAAGCAGAAATTTACGGTCCTGCGCAAGCCCCTGAGTTTACCATGGGGGCCCTTTCCAACCGGCTGGGCCTTTCCAAAGAAAAAATCCACATCAAGCTGGCCCGGATGGGGGGAGGCTTTGGTATAAGGGCTTACGGCCATCATTTGGTTGAGGCGGCGGTCATTTCCCAAAAAATAAATGCACCGGTAAAATTGGTTTACACCCGCGAAGATGATATGACCTATGGCATTTACAGGCCTACCTATACGGCTACCTACCGGGCTGCCCTGGATAAAGACAACAATCTTATTGCCTTTCATGTAAAAGCCGGCGGCGTACCCGAATCCCCGATTTTTCCCAACCGTTTTCCTGCCGGGGCCATAGCTAACTATCTTGCCGAAGGCTGGTCGGTTGAATCCAATATTACCATCGGGGCCTTTAGGGCGCCCAGGTCTAATTTTATGGCCGGCGCCGAGCAGTCGTTTCTCGATGAACTCAGCGAGGAAATGGGGAAAGACCCGATTGATTTCCGATTGGAATTGCTGGACAGGGCCAAAACAAATCCAGTAGGAAAAAACAATGATTACGACGCCGGACGTTACGCAGGTGTTTTAAAACTGGTACGGGAAAAATCAGGTTGGGATTCATTACAACCGGGTGTCTCCAGAGGTGTGGCTGCCTATTTCTGTCACAATTCCTATGTGGCTGAGGTACTTGACATTATTATGGAAAACGGCAAACCCGTAGTTAAGAATGTATGCGCAGCTGTTGATTGTGGGATCGTTGTAAATCCGGATGCCGCTGCCAACATGGGTGAAGGCGGGATTGTGGACGGAATTGGCAATGCCTTTTTTGGCGAATTGACTTTCAGGGACGGTGTGCCGGAAAAGAAGAATTTCGACACCTACAGGATGATAAGAATGCAGGAAGCGCCCAAAAATATTGATATTCATTTTGTTAGAAACGAGATTGCCCCTACAGGCCTGGGCGAACCTTTGTTTCCCCCCGTTTTTGCGGCATTGGCAAATGCTTTGTACAAGGCTAAAGGGAAACGTTTCTATAACCAACCCTTTTTTCAGGATTTTATCACAAGCGGTTCACAGAAACAAGGGTTAAAAACCTGAAATAAAAGAGGGAAAGCAATTTTTTAAGAAATATGTTTTGACAACCACAGATTTCTTATTGAAGGGTTGAATTATGATTAAAACAATTGCTTTAAATATTTTTTTAAATTCTGATATTCTTTAAAAAAACATCTTAAAATACATTAACTATGGCAACCTTTAACCTTACCGTCAATGGACAGAAACATCAAGTAGATGTCGATCCTTCCACACCCATGCTTTGGGTGCTGCGCGACCACCTGAAACTGGTTGGCACCAAATACGGTTGCGGCGTTGCTGCCTGTGGCGCCTGTACCATACACCTGGGAGATATGGCCATGCGTTCCTGCCAGCTGCCCGTTTCTCAAGTGGGCAATATGCCAGTCACCACCATCGAAGGACTGTCCGAAAACGGAGACCACCCGGTACAAAAAGCCTGGTTGGAGATCGATGTACCGCAATGCGGCTACTGTCAGGCGGGGCAAATCATGAATGCTTCGGCCCTGCTTAAAGCCAATTCCAATCCGGGCGATGAGGAAATAGAAGCCGCAATGAATGGTAATATCTGCCGTTGTGGCACCTATACCCGTATCAAAAAAGCGATCAAAAAAGCCGCCGCCGAAATCAATGGCGCCGCTTAAGCTTAAACTTGGTTTAATTTCTAAAAACCTCAGAAAATGACACTTGTAAAAACATCATACGGCAGACGTTCCTTTTTGAAAACTACTGCACTTACCGGAGGGGGTATGATGCTTGGCTTCAGTTGGCTGGTTTCGTGCCAGTCCAAATCCGAAGCGGTATTGACTATGCCCGGGGAATGGTTCAATATCAACGGTTATCTGAAAATCGGTGAAAACGGCTTAGTCACCATCATGTCGCCCAATCCCGAGGGCGGACAGAATGTAAAAACCTCCATGCCCATGATTGTGGCGGAAGAACTTGATGTGGATTGGGAAAAGGTGCTCGTGGAACAAGCGCCCCTGAATACGGATTTGTACACCCGTCAATTTATTGGCGGCAGCCAGGCCATCAGGTTGGGGTGGGAAAATCTGCGCCTGGCGGGCGCAACCGCAAGGCAGATGCTCGTGCAGGCGGCAGCCCAAACATGGAACGTGCCGGCAGAAGATATTACTGTGCAGGCAGGTGTGCTGAAACACGCTGACAGCGGCAAGTCTGCCCATTATGGCGAAATGGCCTCCGCAGCGGCTCAATTGGAAATTCCAAAAGAAGTAAGTTTAAAAAATAAAAAAGACTTCAAGATCATTGGTTCTTCCCGTAAGAATGTAGATGCAAAAAAAATCATAACCGGCCAGCCCCTGTTCGGGATCGACTATCATCGCCCCGGAATGCTGATTGCCATGATCATGCATCCGCCCGCCTTTGGTCTAAAGCTTAAATCTTATGATGCTTCAGCGGCAAAAGCCCTGCCCGGCATCAAAGACGTTTTTGTGGTTAAATCGATGCAGGACGACTATGAAAGACAATTTTTCGACACCTGTACCTTCACGGAACAAATAGCAATTGTGGGAAATAGCACATGGGAAGTATTGAATGCCAAAAAGGCGTTGAAAGCAGCGTGGGGACCTTTTTCTTCCTATGAAGAAAAACGGGACTGGAACGGAAGGAAGGGGATACGGACCGTTCCCGGAACTTTGGAAAGCACCACATACCATTTGTCCAAAATGGAAGAAATGACAGCAAATCCGGGAAATATCAGACGTATGGACGGAAACCCCGAGACTGCTTTTAAAAATGCTGAAAAAGTCATAGAAAGAACTTATACCGCCCCGTTTCTGGCACATAACTGTATGGAACCCATGAACTTTTTTGCAGATGTGACCGATGAAAAAGCCGAACTGGCCGGGCCTCTTCAAAAACCGGAATACACGGAAAAAACCCTTTCCGCCAGACTTGGTCTGCCGCTCGAAAAAATTGACATACAAATGACAAGGCTGGGCGGTGGCTACGGACGCAGGTCTTATGCCCATTGGCTGCTGGAAGCGGCGCTCATTTCTAAGGAAGTAAAGGCACCCGTAAAACTGATATATACCCGTGAGGACGACATGACCTCAGGTATTTACCGGCCTACCTATCAGGCGCGTTATAGAGCTGCATTGGATAAAAACAACAATCTGGTTGCATTCCATGTAAAAGCCGGCGGCATCCCCGAAAGCCCGCTGTTTCCCCATAGGTTCCCGGCAGGGGCGGTGGACAATTATTTGGCAGAAGATTGGGAGGTGCCTTCCAATATTACAACAGGCTCTTTTAGAGCCCCCAGGTCCAATTTTATGGCAGCCGCAGAGCAATCCTTTCTGGATGAAGTAGCCGAAGCTGCGGGCAAAGACCCGATAACATTTCGCCTGGAACTCTTAGATAAAGCCAAAAAGAACCCGGTGGGTAAAGAAAATGATTACGATCCCGAGCGGTATGCGGGCGTTCTTAGATTGGTAAAAGATAAATCGGGCTGGGGTGAAAATAAACCGGGTACGCACCGGGGTGTGGCTGCCTATTTTTGCCATAACAGCTACGCCGCGCACGTATTGGATGTGACAATAGAGAATGGACAACCGAAAGTAGAACGGGTGAGTTGCGCCGTTGATTGCGGTATTATAATAAACCCGGATGCGGCTGCCAATCTTACGGAAGGCGCCATAGTGGATGGCATTGGCACTGCCATGTTTGGCCGTTTGGCCTTTCAGCAGGGCGCACCCGATAAAGATAATTTAAACCAATATCGCATGATCAGGATGAGCGAAGCCCCTAAATCTATAGATGTACATTTCGTTAAAAATGAAATCGACCCTACCGGTTTAGGTGAGCCGGGATACCCGCCTGTTTTTGCTGCATTGGCCAATGCGCTCTATAAAGCAACGGGGAAAAGACATTACAATCAGCCCTATTTCAGCTGAATTGCATATATCGTGTTTGAATTTCATAGGTTGTGGTTTGATTTTTATAATTATTGATAAGATTTAATTTTTAGTTTTACAAAGATTTGAGATGTCGGAAGTCTGGTGGTTGAGCTTGTCGAAACCACTGCTAAGGAGTCAGAAGCCGGAAGTTGAAAGTTTGAAGAAAATTGGGAAACGGTGGCTGAGCCAGTCGAAGCCACCATGCTGGAGACCGGAAGGTTGAAGTTTCTTGAGACAGAAACAAGAGATCAGAAACTCGTGTGTTTTTTTAAATGGCCACAATCTGCACGTTCAAGTATTCGTTAATTATTTTGTAAATATTTGATAATTAAATATTTTTATTTAATTT
Source organism: Flavobacteriaceae bacterium (assembly GCA_032251335.1). Classification (GTDB taxonomy): domain Bacteria; phylum Bacteroidota; class Bacteroidia; order Flavobacteriales; family Flavobacteriaceae; genus UM-FILTER-40-17. Next base: position 59,619 of record JAVVDW010000002.1, read on the forward strand.
AGTCAGCCCATTTCATTAAATTTTAACTTCTATATTATGGCGATATTCAATTTAACCATCAACGGGAAAAAGCAACAAGTCGATGTCGATCCCGCCACGCCCATGCTATGGGTGCTACGCGACCATCTCAACATGGTTGGAACAAAATTTGGCTGCGGTATCGCTGCTTGTGGCGCTTGCACCATTCACCTCGGCGACATGGCCATGCGTTCCTGCCAACTGCCCGTTTCCCAAGTGGGCAATATGCCCATCACCACCATTGAAGGACTGTCCGAAAACGGAGACCACCCGGTACAAAAAGCCTGGTTGGAGATTGATGTCCCGCAATGCGGCTACTGTCAGGCGGGACAAATCATGAATGCTTCGGCCCTGCTTAAAGCCAATTCCAACCCGAGCGATGAGGAAATAGAAGCGGCTATGAACGGCAATATCTGCCGCTGTGGCACTTATACCCGTATCAAAAAAGCAATCAAAACCGCAGCTGCCGAAATCAACGGCGCCGCTTAAAACCAAGCTTGACTTAATTTCTAAAACCCTCAGAAAATGACACTTGTAAAAACTTCATACGACCGACGTTCATTTTTGAAAATCACAAGCCTCACAGGAGGCGGCCTAATGATTGGCTTTAACTGGCTGGTTTCATGCCAGTCCAAACCCGAAGCGGTACTCACCATGCCCAAAGAATGGTTTGAAGTCACCGGATTTTTGAAAATTGGCGAAAACGGACTGGTTACCATCATGTCACCCAATCCCGAAATCGGGCAAAATGTAAAAACCTCTATGCCGATGATTATAGCTGAGGAGCTTGATGTGGATTGGAAAAACGTGATTGTGGAACAAGCACCGCTCAACACGGCTATTTTTACCCGCCAGTTGGCCGGGGGCAGCCAATCCATCCGCCAGGGGTGGGAAGGCCTTCGCATGGCCGGTGCCGCAGCCCGTCAAATGCTCAGAGAGGCAGCGGCCGAGACTTGGAACGTGCCTGTAGATGAGATTACCACTGAGGCGGGATACCTGACACATGCCGGTAGCGGACAAAAAGCCGGTTTTGGTGAAATGGCCTCCGCGGCAGCAAAATTAGAAATTCCAAAAGAAGTAAAGTTAAAAGAGAAAAATGACTTTAAAATCATAGGAACTTCTCGCAAAAATGTTGATGGCTTAAAAATTGTCACAGGTAAACCCCTGTACGGCCTCGACTACAAACGCGAAGGCATGTTGTATGCCATGGTGGCACATCCGCCTGCTTTTGGATTGAAACTCAAATCCTACGATGCTTCGACCGCCAAATCCATGCCCGGCATCAAAGATGTTTTCACCATCGAGACCTACAAGGCAGAAACATCTAAAAATGCCTTCGATGCCACCTCTTTCACGGAGTTGGTTGTGGTTGCAGGCAATTCGACTTGGGAAGTTTTAAATGCAAAAAAGGCATTAAACTTAGAATGGGAACAAATCGAAGATTATGTAGATGTCTTTTCTGGTTTTGTTCCGGGAACTAAAATTGAACGAAACATGCCTGCCGGTGCAGAAAGCACAAGCAGCCACAAAGCCCTTATGGCAACGCAAGGTGCCAAGCCGGGTGAAGTGGTTCGAAAAGACGGCAATCCGGAAGCTGCTTTTAAGAAGGCTGCAAAAATCATCGAGCGAACCTATACGGCACCTTTTTTGGCGCACAACACCATGGAGCCGATGAATTTCTTTGCTCATGTCACGGCTGATAAAGCTGAACTTGTCGGGCCGATACAAACCCCTGAGTTTTTAGAGCAAACCATCTCGTCCCGCTTAGGGTTGCCACTTGAAAAAATCGACATCCAAATGACACGAATGGGTGGCGGATTTGGCCGAAGATTATACGGACACTTCGGGGTAGAGGCTGCTGTTATTTCCCAAAAACTGAACGCGCCTGTCAAATTGGTTTACACACGCGAAAGCGATATGTCTTATGGAATCTATCGGCCATCTTATCACGCCAATTACCGCGCCGGATTGGACAAAGACGGCAATCTGATTGCCTTCCATGTCCGGGCAGGCGGTATTCCGGAAAGCCCCCTCGCTGAAAACCGTTTTCCCGCAGGTGCTGTTGACAATTATCTCGCGGAATCTTGGGCGATTGATTCCAATATTTCTGTGGGTGCTTTCAGAGCGCCCAGATCCAATTTCATCGCCGGGGCCGAACAATCTTTCCTCGATGAAGTGGCAGAAGCCGCGGGCAAAGACCCGATTCAATTTCGGTTGGATTTGATGAATCGCGCCAAAAACAATCCGGTCGGGGAAAACAACGATTACGATGCTGCGCGCTATGCCGGTGTGCTGGAGTTGGTTCGAGAAAAGTCTGATTGGGACAAACGCGATAAAAAAGGCAGGGGCGTGGCGGCTTATTTTTGCCACAATTCATACGTAGCACATGTGTTGGATTTGGAAATGGAAAGCGGAAAACCCGTAGTCAAGAATGTTACTTGCGCCGTCGATTGCGGTATCGTGGTGAACCCCATAGCCGCTACCAACCTTACCGAAGGTGGCATTGTAGATGGCATTGGATGTGCTTTATACGGCAACTTGACCTTCAGTGAAGGGAAACCCGAGCAAAACAATTTTGATTCTTACCGTTTGATTCGCCACAGCGAAGCCCCAAAAAATATCGATGTGCATTTCGTAAAAAGCGATGTAGATCCGACCGGTTTGGGAGAGCCGCCTTTTCCGCCTATCATGGGCGCTTTGGCAAACGCCTTATATAACGCTACCGGCAAGCGTTATTACGACCAGCCATTGATAGGAAGCCAACAAATTTTAGGTTAAGCATGATTAATTAAACACCGTATTTACATGGAAATCCTGTTATTCGGAATCACGAAAAACATCGTGGGTGCATCCACTTTTACCGTTCCCGCATCAAAAAAATCGGAACTTGGCATAGCGGATGTTGCATCACTCAAAGGCTATTTAAAAGAAACTTTTCCGGGCTTGTGCGACATCAGTTCATTGGCGGTAGCCGTCAACAATCAATACGCATCAGACCATACTTCGATAAATGAAACCGACGAAATAGCACTTATTCCACCTGTAAGTGGCGGCTAATTATGGAAAGAATCATTCAAATAACCGAATCCATTGATTGCTCAACAATCTATGAGGAACTGGCTCACCCCGATAGTGGGGGCATTTGTGTTTTTATAGGAACGGTACGCCAACAGACCAATAATGAAGAAGTAACTTCTTTGTTTTTTGAGTCTTACGAATCGATGGCCCTGAGCGAAATTGAAAAAATTATCGATGAAGCCGCTCAAAAATGGAAGCTCAATAAAGTTATCGTAAAGCATGCCGTGGGGTCGAAAAAACCCACAGAACCCGTTGTTGTTGTCGGGGCTTCGTCTGCCCACCGCGATGCCTGCTTCGAAGCGTGCAGGTTTCTGATTGACACCCTGAAACAAAAAGTGCCCATTTGGAAAAAAGAGTTTTTTAAAAACAAATCGGTGTGGGTTTCCGCCCATCCGTAAACGATTTTTATGCTAATAGACAATCACAATAGAAAGATAAACTACCTGCGCTTGGCCGTTACTGACCGCTGCAACCTTCGATGCAACTACTGCATGCCGGAAGCGGGCATTAATTTTGCGGAAAACAACAAATTGCTATCCATTGAAGAGCTCATCACGGTCAGCGAAAATTTGGTCGAACTCGGCATCGATAAAATCCGTATCACAGGCGGTGAACCTTTTGTCAGAAAAGATTTGATGGTTTTGATGCGAAAACTTGCCAAAATAAAAGCATTAAAAGACATATCTGTGACCACCAATGCCACCCTGATTGGGAATCACATCGACGAATTGAAAGCATTGGGCATCACGAATATAAATTTGAGTTTGGATGCCATTGACAAAGAGACTTTTGAAAAAATTACCCGGCGCAGCCAATACGAAATTGTGCACCGCAACCTACTCCGATTGATAGACTTAGATTTCAACATTCGTATCAATTTTGTGGTACTTGACGGGCAAAACACCCAAGATATTTTACCGATTTTGGAACTGACCAAACACCACAACGTTTCCGTCCGGTTTTTGGAAGAAATGCCTTTCAACGGGGGTTCGAGGGCTTTCAATACCATCAAGTGGGACTACAAATACATTTTGGAATACATCAAAACAAAATATGCCGACATCACGCTGATTCCCTCCGAAAAAACCTCCACTTCTATCAATTATAAAATTAAAAACCACGTGGGCAGTTTCGGATTGATTCCTTCATTCAGCCGGACTTTTTGCGGGAGCTGCAACCGCTTGCGCATTTCGGCCACCGGTGATGTAATCACCTGTTTGTACGGCAAACCCGTGGCGAACATACGCGAAGTTTTAAGAGCCCATCAAGCTGAGGGAAACCTCCGGGATGAAATCCAGAAAGCCATCAGCAAGCGGGCGGCAAACGGATTTGAAGCCCAACAACAAAACCAGGGCGTATTTGAAAATTCGATGACTTCCATTGGCGGGTGAAAAGTTCTGTTTAACTTCACGACATGAAACGCCCATGTGAAAATTTTGCACACAGGAGAATGATTATTCTAGGGCGTTCCATGTGACCGCTGAAAATAAATAATTATAAACACATGAAACACCCATGTAAAAAAATTTTGCACACAGTAGCATGATTATTAAGGGTGTTCTATCTGACCGATAAAAACAAATAATATAAACAGATGAAAAAACAACTCTCTCATATCTCCGAAAACGGTGACATCCAAATGGTAGATGTGACGGATAAAAACAGCTCCGCACGCGTGGCAACAGCTTCGGGCAAAGTGATTTTTCCGGCAGCAGTTTTCGCGCAATTGGAAGCCCAGGGTTTTGTAGGTAAAAAGGGAAGCATCATCCAAATTGCAGTGATTGCGGGGATTCAGGCTGTCAAAAAAACCGCCGAGTTGATTCCGCTTTGCCATGCGCTCCCAATTTCCAAAATAGACATTCAAATCGTGCCGGAAGCCCCGGTCTTTTACATTCAATGTACTGTAAAATGTACCGAAAAAACAGGTGTGGAAATGGAAGCACTCACCGGAGTCAGCATCAGCGCGCTCACGGTTTATGACATGTGCAAAGCCTTGTCGCATGACATACAAATCACAGACATCAGGCTCGAACAAAAAACAGGCGGGAAAAATGATTTTGAAAGATAAACTATTCGGCCTCGTGCTCTCCGGAGGAAAAAGCACCCGAATGGGAGTTGACAAAGGTTCGATCAACTATCACGGCATCCCGCACAGCGACTATTTACTAAACCTTTTGGGTAAATTATGCGATGAAGTTTTTCTGAGTGTCAACGATGAACAAATGCCTGACGTATCGCACGATGTGAAAATCATCGTTGACGAAAACCAACACCGCGGGCCGTTCAACGGCTTGTTGAGCGCACACCACAAATATCCCGATGCGGCTTGGTTGGTGTTGGCCTGCGATTTGCCTTTGATTGATAAAAATTCCCTTGAACGTTTGATTCAAAAAAGAAACCCGGAGAAATTTGCCACCGCTTTTGCCACCCATGCCAGCAAACTTCCCGAACCGCTTTGTGCCATTTGGGAAAGCAAGGCATTGCAAAAGGCGGAGGAAAACCTCAATGCCTGCGCAGGTAGTTGCCCCAGAAAATTTCTTATCAATTCGGACATCCAACTGGTTTTTCCAGAAGATGACAAGGTGTTGTTTAACGCCAATTCGATGGAAGACTATAACGAAGTAATCACAAAATTATAAAAATGCGCACCGAACGTTACATCAGGCAAACCAGCTTGGCCGAATTTGGTTCGGATGCGCAGTCAAAACTTCAAAAAGCGAAGGTTTTGGTGGTGGGCGCAGGCGGGTTGGGCATCCCGGTTTTGCAGTATTTGAATGCGATGGGAGTCGGGACACTCGGTATTGTTGAACACGATACGGTGGACATCACCAACCTCCACCGTCAGGTTTTATATGATGAAAGCGATATCGGAAAGTCGAAGATTAAAGCAATTGCCAAGAAACTTGCCACGCAAAATTCGGAAACCGACCTGCAGCTTTTTGACACTTTTTTAACCCCTGAAAATGCGTTGGAAATCATTTCCGACTTCGATTTGGTGATGGATTGTTCAGATAATTTCCCGACGCGGTATTTGGTGAACGATGCCTGCGTGATTTTAAACAAACCTTTTGTTTACGCAGCCTTGCACGGTTTTGAAGGCCAAGTCAGCGTTTTTAATTACAAAGGCGGTCCCACCTACCGATGCCTGTTTCCCGACATGCCCGACCCGGCGCAAATCCCGGATTGCAACACCAACGGTGTTTTGGGCATCATCCCGGGGATTGTAGGAAATTTTCAAGCTTTGGAAGCTGTGAAAGTGGTCGCGGGAATTGGTGATGTGGTGTCCGGCAGCTTATTGATTTATGATGGTTTACAGCAGCTTACCTACAAAATAAAGTTCCCGCTGACAGTAGAAAACCTAAAAATAAAAAGCCTTAAAAAAAGTTATGCGTTTGACACTTGTCCGGGTCAGCAAAATATTGCTACTGAAGAATTTATCAACCTATTGGAAACAAACAAAACCATGCAACTTATAGATGTTCGCTCGCCGGATGAGTTTGCCCAATTTCACCTCGAAAAGAGTAAAAACATTCCCTTAGATGGATTTGAATCCGGATTCGGCGAAATCAACTTCTCCAAACCGGTTTACCTACTTTGCCAGTCGGGTGTCAGAAGTATGAAAGCTTTAAATATTTTGAAAAATCACCATCCATCGGTTGAAGTTTACAATTTGGAGGGCGGGCTTAACCAATACCGAAAATATGCCCTTGGATATTGACAATTTTATTTTGCTCTGCCTCGGTTTTTTCGTGGTCGCGACGCTGTACTCCTCAGTAGGTTTCGGAGGCGGCTCCAGTTATTTGGCACTCTTGGCACTTTTTCTGACAGAATTTTACGCCATACGGAGCATCGCCTTGCTTTGCAACCTCGTAGTGGTTTCCGGCAGTTGTTTTTTGTATTACAAGAAGGGGCTTTTCGAGATCAAAAAATTTTTACCTTTCGTCATCACGAGTATTCCGTTGAGTTTTTTGGGCGCTTCCTTCCGGCTGAAAGAGCATGTTTTTTTTATCATTTTAGGCATCACGCTCATTGTTTCGTCTGTCGCTTTGGTAGTACAAACCCTGAAAAAAGAAGACCCATCGGAGCCTCACCGGAAATATCCCGTTTTCGTAAACTATCTTTTGGGAGGGGTAATCGGTTTTTTGGCAGGCTTGGTCGGCATCGGCGGCGGGATTTTTTTGGCACCGGTCTTGAACCATTTGCGTTGGGAAAAATCGTTGACCATAGCCGCGTTGACGAGTTTTTTTATTTTGGTAAATTCGATTTCGGGCTTGGGCGGATTGGTTGTAAACGATACTTTTCAAGTCCCGGTTTTATACGCCCTCGGGCTGATGCTTGTGGTGCTGTTGGGCGGACAGTTGGGCGCCAGGATAACCTTGCGAAAACTTAGCGGAAACGGCATCAAACGGTTGACGGCACTTTTGGTTTTTAGCGTTGGCATTCGGGTTTTGTTGATCAACGGTTTTCAAATTAATTTCTAAGATGATAACATTCGAAAAAGCATATAATGAAGTGATGAAGAACACCGCCTCTTGGGGGATGGAAACCGTTGGTATCACAGCAGCAACCGATAGGATTTTAGCAACTGATGTGTTTGCAGACCGAGATTTCCCGCCCTTTCACCGCGCAACCAAAGACGGGATTGCCATCAATTATGAAGCCATCCAAAAAGGTATCAACGCCTTTCCCATCGAAGGCATTGCAAGTGCCGGTTCGTCTCAAATTTCATTAAAAAGTATTTCAAACTGCATCGAAATCATGACAGGCGCGGTGCTTCCCGACAACACGGACACCGTTATCATGTATGAAGAAACCGAAATTAAAAACAGCACAGCCGTCATTCTCAAAAAACCTCAAATAGGGCAAAACATTCACCGAAAAGGAAGTGACGAAAAGCAAGGCGATTTGCTGTTGAAAGCACCGCTGAAAATAACTTCGGCGGAAATAGGCGTACTCGCCTCGGTCGGGATTTCTGAAGTTTTGGTTTTTAAAAATCCAAAAGTTGCCATCGTATCGACCGGAAACGAATTGGTGGACATTAACCAAAAACCCTTGCCGCATCAAATCAGAAAATCGAACAGTTATTCGTTGCATGCACTGTTGGAAGTTGAAAAAATTAAGGCAGACTTGTTGCATTTGGCCGATGATCCGGCCATCATCGAAGAGAAATTGTCCGAAGCACTCAAAACCAACGATGTTTTGCTTTTGAGTGGTGGTGTTTCCAAGGGAAAGTATGATTACATCCCCAAGATTTTAACCCAACTCGGCGTAGAAAAAGTATTTCATTTTGTGATGCAACAGCCCGGTAAGCCTTTTTGGTTTGGTGTGCATCCCGAATTGAAAACGGTCATTTTTTCATTCCCCGGCAATCCGGTTTCCACTTTTGCCAATTACCACATCTATTTTAAAGATTGGTTGCAAGCGTGTTTTGGTCTGAAATCCACAGCTTTTGAAGCCATTTTGACGAAAGAAATAACGGGTTCGGAAACTTTGACTAAATTTATCAAGGTAAAAACCCATTTTGAAAGTGGCCAACTTTTTGCCGAAGCCATTCCCGAAAACGGATCGGGCGATTTGACAAGCCTGGCGCGAAGTGACGGGTTTGTAAAGATTGAAGCCGGAAAAGAATCGGTTCGGAAAGGCGCGCGTGTTTCATTTATACCAACACGGAAAATCATTTAAAATTTGATTTTATGACACACGAACTCAAAAAAATACCGCAACATTACGCCATAGCCAAAGCCACAGGCAAAAAAACCGTTTTGGCAACGGTTGTGGCGCTCGAAGGCTCTTCCTACCGAAGGCCTGGCGTGTCTATGCTTATTGTAGAAGGTGGACAAATGATCGGTGCCGTCAGCGGCGGTTGTGTTGAAAAAGAAATTTTGCACCAGGCGCAGAGTGTTTTTCAGGACGGCAAAGCCAAGGTAATGACTTATGACGGCCGTTACAGATTGGGCTGCGAAGGGATTTTGTATATCTTGATTGAACCCTTTAGCCCCTCAGAGATCTGGATGCAGGAATTTCAAAACACGCTTACCAACCGTACAAACCTCACAACCAAAACTTTTTATACCAAAGACGACCTCAAATGTTCAGAAAAATTTGGAACGGCTTACTTTTTTTCAAATGATGCTTTTTTGACGGTTTCGCCAAATTTTGATGTTCAATCGGCTTTGGCAGATGCCGGAATTTCAATTTTTGAAAACGAACTAAAACCTTGTTTCCGGTTGGTGATTGTTGGCAGCGAACACGATGCTGTCGAGCTTTGCACGGCGGCTTCTTTTTTAGGTTGGGAAGTGACCGTCATCGTTTCGCCAAAAGACCCGAAAACCATAGGGAATTTTCCGGGCGCAAACGCATTGGTCCACAGCAGCCCCGAAACTTTGGATGTAACCCATTTCGATTCCGGTTCGGCAGTTGTGTTGATGACACACAGCTACGTGACCGATTTGAAGTTTTTACTAGCCCTTAAAGACATACATTTTGTTTATTTGGGATTGTTAGGCCCATCAAAGAGGCGTGAAAAATTATTAGGCGAATTTATAGAACATGCGCCTGAAGTTGAAGAGGCTTTTTTCACCAACATACACGGCCCGTCCGGATTGAATTTGGGAGCCGAAACGCCACAAGAAATAGCAGTTTCTATCGTGTCCGAAATTTTATCCGTCATCAGAAAACAAGATGCATCGCCTTTAAAAAAACGCAAAGGCCGCATTCATAGCCAAGCAGAATGAAAAAATCTAAGAAAATAGTTTCAGTGGTTTTGGCGGCCGGTGAAGCCAAAAGAATGGGAAAAACCAAGCAACTGTTGCCATGGGGAAAGCAAACGCTCATTGAACATGTGATTGAACAGCATCTACAAACTGAAGTGCCGGAAGTTTATGTTGTTCTGGGGGCGAATTTTGAGGAGATTAAGAATCAAATTAAAAATTATCCCGTGAAGATTTTGGAAAACACAGCTTGGAGATCGGGTTTGAGTACATCGATTGTGGCGGCAGCCCATCATTTTGCAAAGGAAAAAGTGGTAGCAGACGGCATTCTCATTGCATTGGCCGACCAACCGCTTTTAGATGCCGATTATCTAAAAACGATGCTCCAAATGTTTGATGGAAGTTCCGATAATATTGTGGCCACTGCCTACGAAAAGAAATGTGGTGTTCCGGCTGTCTTCCCAATTTCTTATTTGGATGCGTTAAGCGGATTGAGCGGTGATACAGGCGCTAGCCAACTTATCAATGTCGACAAAGGCAGGATAACCGCCGTTGACCCCGGGGAAAAAGCTATCGATATAGACACGCCCGAAGTTTATCATCAGGTTTATAGAATGTTTGGCAGTCCGGAAAAAGGTTGAGCTTAATTGGAAGTCACGCGTCCCGTACTTGGGTTTTTCGCTTCGGTTTGTCCGTCCGGAGATTTTGATTTTTCCAATTGTCTTTGAATTTTTTTAATGGCGGATTCTATAGATTTTTCAGGTTCTATGATATTGTAGGCGCCCCAAAAATCGGGGTCGGAAAAGCCCGAAGCTTCGTCACTCAAAATCATATTGGTTCTGATTTTTTCCCGATTGGAAAGTCTGTTGTCTGTAAGATTGGGTTCCCAGTCGGTGATGGCCATTTCACTGGTCAAAGTATAGCGTGAATTGAACAGACGGTTTTTCCAATCTACTTTAAATTCCAGCAATACATTGCTATACCCGTAGTACCATTTTCCGTTTTTTTCTCTATAATCCACTCGGTAGGCCACATCGGTAGGCCACACGCGTACATCGGTCGGTTTTTTTCTAACGAACATGGCGGATGCTAGATCCGGATCGGTAATATTTAGAGAGAAGATGGCACTCGTCAAGATTTTTTTCTCGGCATCTATATACAGTTTGCCTTTGTACAAAGGTTCTACGATTTCGGGTCTTTGTTTAAAATTGACCACATAGATGAGTTTGTTGTTAATTCGCGTAGCGTTTTCAAAATTAAATTCATAATCGGCCATGGTCTCTTCCGTAAAAATATATTCGGGGTATTTCATGATATCGACAAACAAGGTGTTGAATGGGCCGCCTTGGAGTTTTAATGCCAAGGTGTCCAACTTCGTATAATCGGTACTTTTTCGAGATTTATACAACTCCATAGCATCTCTACGCGTGGATGAGTAGGGTGATTTATAAATATTGACAACGGCTTCGGAAAGCGAGACGTTGGTGCGTCTTCGCTTAATGGTTTCTCGATAAAATGCAGTCATTACAGTGGGATCGTTAAAATAGTTTTCCCCTTTTTTCCGAAGGGTTTCTCGGACAAGTGTTTCGGCATTTTTGGGTGCTACGATGTTAATTTCCGGCAGTTCTGTAACCAAAATATCAAGTGTGATTCGATTTCTATTTCCCTCAAATTGATGCAACGGAAAAGTAGCTGTTTTGTAGCCGAGAAATGAAATGGTGAGATTTCCATTGGCTAAGTCGATGGGAACTTTGATAGAAAATTGTCCTTCGGTGTTTGTTACCGTACTGATGTTGGTGCCTTCTAAAGTAACCGTGGCAAAAACTAGCGGATTTCTGGTTTGGCTGTCCTCAACTTCACCGTTAAATTGCTTAAAGGCTAAATTTTCGGGTTTGTCTTGGAAAAAAACAGCACCTTGTACGGATAAAAATAGCGTCATAAACAGGCATGTGAATACAAAGTACAACGGCTGTTTTTTGTCTTTTTTTGTGAGGTTCGTTTCCATAATTATAAAAATTTATGTTAGTTTTTTTTGTAAATCAGATTTTCAAGTCTAAATTAGTGATATTAAATGATATATAAATATAGTTTCTTTAAAATTTAACAATTGTTGTGTAAGTTGACCGTTGGTTTTAAACAAAGATAGGCCTGGGTTTAAAATTCGTTTTTAGAGATTTCTCGACTCGAATTAACTTTAATGATTTTTACAAAAAATAAACCCCGACATCGAGCGATGTCGGGGTGAAAATTTTAAAATAGTTTGAGAACTAAAGATTGGGCTCTAATTCAAAATTAACGGTTGACTTATTGCCGGCCACAATAGTTACATTTTCTACTTCTTTAGAAACAAAGCCTTCCAGTTCTGCTTCTACTTTATAAGAACCGGCGGACAAACCCAAAACGGTGTAAGCCCCATTCAAATCCGTAAAGGTTGTTGTATTGAGCGTATCTGAAGCATAGACAGAAATTTCAACCTCTTCCAGAAAGGTAATAGGATCGCTAGATAATTCAGAAACAGTTCCGGACAGTGTTCCCGATGTTGAGATATTAGAAGCTTTGATGGTAGGTTTAAATATAAATCCTGTGATTCCGGAAGGCATATTCAGATTTCCATTCAGTACAAACGAACTACTCACGTCAAAATCTAGGAGTAGGTCCGCAGTCAATCCACCCGCAACGAGTATTGAGGGTTTCACAAATACTTTGATGCCTGTTTGAGATCCACTAGGAACTTTTACGGTGTGCATAGTGCCATCGGAGAGTTCGATGCTAGCTTCTGAGACAAAAAGTCTCACCAAGTCGTAAGAGCCTTCAGGAACTTCTGCATTGGCTAATGTTGCTGTAATACCGTTGGTGAGTTCCAACAAATTGAGTGTGGTCTCCGTCTCGGAAAGTGTTACAAACTCGGCAGATGTTTCAGCTTCACCGTCGTCACTTTTTTTACGGGCATCAATTTTGAAAATAGTGACATTGGCGGCTTTAACCATATCATGAGGGAATGGCGCATCCGTCATTTTGATGGAAAGCGTACCCGCACCGCTGCCATTACTCCCGTCAGAACAAGAAACAAGCGACAAAAGCACCACAGACATTGAAAATAAAAACAATTTTAAAGATTTCATAAGAGCATAAATTTAATTTAGTAAAGATTTTATTGTGTAAAAATTAACGAGCATTCAAAGTTAAAACAAACCAACTCCATTTTACCCTACCTACAAGTATAATATAATGTCAAAAACAAACCCATTCCAAGCAAATCAATATCAAATCCTTTGCCTTTGCTAGTTCTTTTAAATACCTTTGCAATAAACAAACAATCCATGAAGCAAACAGCGCTTTCCCAAGTTCATATAGATTTAGGTGCCAAGATGGTGCCTTTTGCAGGTTTTAACATGCCCGTTCAGTACGAGGGCGTCATTGCAGAACACCATACAGTTCGCGATGGTGTAGGTGTTTTTGACGTTAGCCATATGGGCGAATTTTTGATAGAAGGCCCCAAGGCCTTGTCGCTGATTCAAAAAGTAACTTCAAACGACGCAGCAACCCTAACTATAGGTCGCGCACAATATTCTTGTATGCCCAATGAAAGCGGTGGTATTGTAGATGATTTGATTGTCTATCGCGTGAAAGAAGAAACTTATTTGTTGGTAGTAAACGCTTCCAACATAGAGAAGGATTGGAATTGGATTTCCAAATACAACGAAGCCATAGGCGCAGATATGCGGGATATTTCAGACGATTATTCCCTTTTAGCCATTCAAGGTCCCAAAGCCATCGCATCGATGCAAGCACTCACCTCGGTTGATCTGTCAGCCATTAGATATTATCATTTTGAAGTTGGAGATTTTGCGGGTGCGGCACACGTGATTATTTCCGCTACAGGATACACGGGTAGTGGCGGTTTCGAAATTTACTGCAAGAACAGCGAAGTTAAACAAATATGGCAGCAAGTTTTTGAAGCCGGAAAAGACTATGGTATCAAACCCATCGGATTGGCCGCGCGCGATACCCTTAGGCTCGAAATGGGATTTTGCCTTTACGGCAACGACATAGACGAAACCACTTCGCCCATAGAAGCAGGTTTGGGTTGGATTACCAAATTTACCAAAGACTTTGTCAATGCAGAAAACCTCAGGGCAGAAAAAGCAGTCGGGCCGAAGCGAAAATTAATTGGTTTTGAACTTTTGGAAAAAGGCATTCCCAGACATGGTTATGAAATTACCAACGCCGATGGCCATGCCATAGGTGTAGTCACCAGCGGCACATTGTCGCCTTGCCTCAACAAAGGCATTGGCTTGGGTTATGTACCTGCCCAACTGGCCATAGAAGATACCGTCATTTACGTTCAAATTCGTAAAAACCTTTTGCCGGCTCGAATCGTTAAGTTGCCCTTTTATAAAAAACCATAATTTTTTTTCACAATGGACAAATTATCACAAGATGAAGTTGTGGCAAAATTGAGCAAGCTGCAAGGTTGGCGGCTTAAAAAAGATGCCATTGAAAAAACCTTCACTTTCGCCGATTTTAAAACGGCCTTCTCGGCCATGACCCGAATCGCTTTTGAAGCGGAAACGATCAACCACCACCCGGAGTGGTTTAATGTGTACAACAAACTTACCATCACACTCTCTACGCACGATGCGAATGGTATTACAGTTAAGGATTTTGATTTGGCAGGACGCATAGAAAAAGCAGTTTCATGTTTTGTCTAGTCTGATGAATTTTTAATTTTGCGACGCTAAAAATCGATATTATGGGAAGAGCTTTTGAATTTAGAAAAGCGAGAAAAATGAAGCGTTGGTCTGCCATGTCCAAAGCATTTACACGTATTGGCAAAGACATTGTTATGGCGGTTAAGGAAGGCGGTCCCAACCCCGAATCCAATGCACGTCTCAGGGCAGTCATTCAAAATGCGAAGTCCGTCAACATGCCCAAGGATAATGTGGAACGCGCCATCAAAAAAGCTTCTGATAAAAACCAAGCAGATTACAAAGAGATTTTATACGAAGGATATGCACCACATGGAATTGCAATCTTGGTAGAAACGGCTACAGACAACAACAACCGCACCGTGGCGAACATCCGTAGCTATTTCAATAAATACAATGGCAGCCTCGGCACTTCCGGCTCCGTTGAATTTATGTTTGACCACACCTGCAACTTCCGTATACCAAATGAAGGCATAGACCACGAAGCACTTGAGCTCGATTTAATTGATTTTGGTGTCGAAGAAGTTTTTATAGACGAAGACGGTATTTTGATTTACGCACCTTTCGAAGCCTTTGGTGCTATCCAAAAAGAATTGGAAAACAGGCATATTGAAATCCTTTCATCCGGATTTGAGCGCATCCCCCAAGTCACAAAAAAATTGACAGCTGCCGAGCAGGAAGACGTGGAAAAACTTTTGGAAAAAATAGAAGAAGACGAGGATGTACAGAATGTCTATCACACCATGGAAGAGTCCGAAGGGTAGCTTTTAGCCCAACCAACCGTCTCTGTCCAGACTTCTGTATTGGATAGCCTCGGCAATGTGTGTACTACAGATGCTGTCTGCGCCTTCCAAATCGGCTATGGTTCTCGAAACTTTGAGGATTCGGTCATAGGCTCTTGCTGATAAATTGAGCCGTTCCATGGCAGTTTTCAACAAGTGTTTAGAGGTTTCGTCCAAAACACAAAATTTACGAATGTGTTTGGTATTCATTTGCGCGTTGTAGTGCAGGTTGTCTAAATCTTTAAACCGTTCAGTTTGTCTCACACGCGCAGCCATAACTCTGTTTCGGATTTCCAGACTGCTTTCACCTTTTCTGTCTTCGGATAGTTTTTCAAAAGGCACCGGCGTCACTTCAATATGGATATCAATTCGATCTAAAAGGGGACCGGAAATTTTACCCAGATAGCGCTGCATTTCAGCGGGTGAGGAGGTTACAGGAGCATTTGGGTCATTAAAATAACCACTTGGCGAAGGATTCATGCTGGCTACCAACATAAAACTACTCGGGTAGGTTACCGTAAATTTGGCTCGCGAAATGGTTACTTCCCGATCTTCCAAAGGTTGCCGCATGACTTCCAAAACGGTGCGCTTAAATTCGGGTAGTTCGTCCAAAAACAATACACCGTTGTGCGCCAACGAAATTTCGCCGGGTTGCGGATACGTGCCGCCACCTACCAAAGCCACATCCGAAATGGTGTGATGCGGGCTTCGAAAGGGTCTTTGCGTGAGGATACCGGTTTCTTTGACTTTGCCGGCTACGGAATGTATTTTGGTAGTTTCCAGGGCTTCGTCAATAGTCATGGGTGGCAAAATACTGGGCAATCTCTTGGCCAGCATGGTTTTTCCTGCACCCGGAGGGCCAATCAATATGATGTTGTGACCACCGGCTGCGGCGATTTCCATACATCTTTTGATGGATTCCTGTCCGCGTACTTCCGAAAAATCGAACTCCGGATAATCGAGGTTTTTGTAAAAAGCTTCTTTGATGTCAATTACTGTGGGTTGAAGGCTTGAATTGCCTTCAAAAAAATCAATGACTTGTTTGATGTTTTCAACGCCGTACACATCAAGACCGCTCACTATGGCCGCTTCATCTTTGTTTTGAACGGGCAGAAAAAAACCTTTAAAGCCTTCTTCTTTGGCCTTGATAGCGATAGGCAAAGCCCCCTTGATGGGTTGCAAACTTCCATCCAGCGAAAGTTCTCCCATAATCAGGTAATCTTCCAGTTGGTTTTGTAAATCGATTTGGTTTGAAGCCGCCAAGATGCCCATGGCCAAAGTCAAATCGTAGGCAGAACCTTCTTTGCGCAAATCGGCAGGCGCCATATTGATGGTGATTTTCTTACCCGGAATGGCATAGCCGTTGTTTTTGAGCGAGGCAGCTATTCTGTAATTACTCTCTTTGATGGCATTGTCGGGCAAACCAACCAAGTGGTAGCCGATGCCCTTATCTATGTTGACTTCTACGGTGATGGTAGTTGCTTCTACGCCAAAAACAGCACTTCCAAATACTTTGATGAGCATAAGCGATACTTTACGCTAAAATAGTAAAAAATGTTTCGTTATTTTAATGTGCCTTTGGCATATCCGAAGTTTAAGAAAAATGTAGCTTTAGGTCTTGTAGAATTGCGTGATAAATGGGGTTGCAAAAAGCGGCCACATCGCCTTCTTTGGCAGATTCCCAATGGGAAGTCCACAGCACAAAAGATGTGTTATTGTCCGATACAGGAAAAACAGTCACCTTGCCCACGTATCCATCTACATTATCTTTTGAAACCACAGCCGGACCGTCGTCTATGCTATAGGTAAAGGTCATATTTGAGGCATCGATAGAAAGCAGGGTTTCATGGAAGGCATCGTTCAGAACTCTTTTGGCACCTATTTCGTGCCCTTGTCTGTCTCCGATAGCCTCTACTTTTTGGACGACATTTTTGCTCCAAGATAAGTCGTGAAAGTTCTTTAAAACAGCCCATACTTTTTCGGCTGGTACATTGATAACGGTCGAATTATAACATCCCATAGTTTTAAAATTAAAGGTTTATGAATTATAAGATTATCTAAAGTAAATAAAATAATGATAGCAACGATATGAAGCACTAATATTATTTACATCTTACCATGGGGGTATAAATCTCATTTTCAAATAAGGGTTTCGAGAATCTCCCGCGCCTAATCATTCAAAAGACGCTTAATCTGTCTTGCTGTACACCTAAATCTGTGATGCTAAATTTATTTCAGTACATCTTCACGCAGAGACAAGACCCTGAAATACGTTCAGGGTGACCGTGAGATGTGGTGTGTGCTTTTGAAAGTTCATTTCTTGATTTTCAAAATTTATACTCGTAGGTCAATTTCAACCACTTTGTCGTTTAATCTTTGATTTTGTCTCCTAGGGCCAATACCTAACATGCGTTTATCAAATAACAATAGAGACGCTATTGACTTTCTAGATAATCGTCGATTGCCCCAAATGGATGTTTTCATTTGATTTTTTGCAGATAATATTGCCCCGAATGTAGTTGACAATATATTCGCCCACTTCTACGGTAGTTTTGGGGTTCTCTTTATTGATATCGGGGGTAGATACACCGTCTTCTATAGATTTTTCTACAGCTTGCTTTATACTGTCTGCTTCTTCTTGAAGGCCAAAATGTTCCAGCAGCATGGCCGTCGACAGGATGGCCGCCAAAGGATTGGCAATGTTTTTGCCTGTAGCCTGCGGATAAGATCCGTGTATGGGTTCAAACAAGGCAGATGTATCTCCAATAGATGCAGATGCTAACAAACCGATGGAACCCGCAATGACACTGGCTTCATCCGAAAGGATATCACCAAACATGTTTTCGGTGACCATCACATCAAACTGTTTCGGATTGAGAATGATTTGCATGGCAGCATTGTCCACAAACAGGAAATCGAGTGTTACTTCCGGGTATTCTTTGGCGATTTCTTTGGCTACACTGCGCCACAATCTGGAAGTTTCCAAAACGTTGGCTTTGTCAACGAGTGTGAGTTTCTTGTTGCGTTGCATGGCAGCTTTAAAAGCCGGATGTAAAATGCGCGCTATTTCATAGGTGGCGTATTCGCACAAATCTGAAGCGGACTTACCGTCTTCACTTTTTTTCTTTTCACCAAAATAAATTCCTCCGGTGAGTTCACGATAGATGACGAAGTCAACGCCTTCTATGACGGCTTCTTTTAAGTTTGAATGATGCAACAATGGTTTGAAAGCCTGCACGGGTCTTACATTTGCATATAGCCCCAAAATTTTGCGAAGTTTCAACAAACCTTGCTCCGGCCGAACCTTAGCCGAGGGATCATTGTCATATTTCGGATCGCCTATGGCACCAAAAAGCACCGCATCTGCCTTTTGAACTACTTTGATGGTGTCTTCAGGTAGCGGATCGCCACTGTCGTCAATTGCAGCGGCGCCGACTAAGGCCGGATAATACTTAAACTCATGTTGGTACTCTTTTGCTATGGCATTCAAAACATTTTGGGCTTGTTTGGTTACTTCCGGCCCTATGCCATCACCTGCCAAAACGGCTATATCTAGTTTCATCTGTTTATATTTATTGTTTTTCAAAGGTCATGCTTCGACTGCGCTCAGCACAGGCACGGAACGCCCTAGGATAATCATATTCCTGTGTGTTAATATTTTTACATGGGCGTTTCATGTGTCTTTATTTATTGATTTGCTTCGCTCAATACTTTTGTACTTCCGGTCTGGATGCTTCGAAGGCGATGATTTTATCTTTCAAATTTACCAAGTAATCAATATCGTCATATCCTTTTAACAAACATTCTTTTTTGAAGTAATCAATCTCAAATTCCGTCTGCTGATTTCCATAAGAAACTGTTTGGTGTTCTAAATCAACAGTTACCAAAGTATCCGGATACGATTTGATGGTCTGCAACATAGGCTTCAGAAAGACCTCACTCACTTGTATGGGCAACAAACCGTTGTTAAGGGCGTTTCCTCTGAAAATATCGGCAAAAAAGCTGGAAATCACTACGCGAAATCCGTAGTCAAACAGGGCCCATGCGGCGTGTTCACGACTGGATCCGCAACCGAAATTTTCGCCGGCAATTAAGATTTTACCGCTGTATTCGGGTTTGTTTAGCACAAAATCTTTGTTGGTTTCCAATCCGCCGTTTTTGTACCGCCAATCCCGGAAGAGGTTTTCGCCAAATCCTTTTCTGTCTGTTGCTTTGAGGAATCGCGCGGGGATAATTTGATCGGTATCTATGTTTTGAATCGGCAGCGGTACGGCTTTTGATTGCAGGGTTACAAACTTTTCCATATCAGTTTAGGTATGCATCGACGGGGGTTATTTTTCCTTCTATGGCTGTGATGGCGGCAACGAGTGGGCTGGCTAATAGCGTTCGGGCACCCGGACCTTGTCTGCCTTCAAAATTTCGGTTGGATGTTGATACACAGTATTCTCCAGCAGGAATTTTATCTTCATTCATACCCAAGCAAGCGGAACATCCTGCTTGTCTGATTTCAAAACCGGCAGCTTCAAAAATATCTTGGATACCTTCTTCTTTGATGCGCTTGGCTACTTGCTGCGACCCGGGTACAATAAGTGCTTGTACGTTTGCTGCTTTTTTTCGTCCTTTGATGACACTTGCTGCCAAGCGAAAATCTTCTATGCGAGAGTTGGTGCAACTTCCTATAAAAACGTGATTAATGGGTGTCCCAACCAACGATGCGTTTTTTTGCAGTCCCATATAATTGAGCGACTTTTCAAAAGATTCATCGTCCAAATCGGGGATGGTTTCAGTTATTTTGATGCCCATACCCGGATGGGTTCCATAGGTAATCATGGGTTCTATATCGGTGCCGTCAAAGGTGTATTCTTTGTCAAAAAATGCATCTGCATCAGTTTTGAGAGACCTCCAATAGGCTTTCTTGGCTTCAAATGTAGCTCCTTTAGGTGCAAATGTTCTGTCTTTTACGTAGTCAAATGTGGTCTCATCCGGAGCAATCATACCGCCACGCGCGCCCATTTCTATACTCATATTGCAAACAGTCATCCGGCCTTCCATAGACATGTTTTCAAAAACGTCGCCGGCATATTCTACAAAGTAACCCGTGCCGGAATTGGTGCCGAGCTTGGCGATAATGTAGAGAATTACATCTTTGGCTTGCACCCCTTTTTTGAGTTTTCCCTCTACCTTAATTCTCATTTTTTTGGGCTTGTCAAGCAAAAGGCATTGGCTGGCAAAAACTTGTGCTACTTGGCTGGTGCCTATGCCGAAAGCAATACTGCCAAAGGCTCCGTGTGTAGAAGTATGGCTATCGCCGCAAACAATAGTCATGCCCGGTTGGGTAATGCCCAATTCCGGACCAATAACATGTACAATGCCTTGATATGGGTGTCCCAAACCGTATAAATTAACATCAAAGGCTTTGCAATTGTCCGTAAGGGTCTGCACTTGCTTGCGTGAAAGGGCTTCTTGTATGGGCAGGTGTTGGTTGATGGTGGGCACGTTGTGGTCTGCGGTTGCTACAATTTGGTCTTTGCGAAAGAGTGGTAGTTTTCGCTGACGGAGCTCCTCAAAAGCTTGTGGACTTGTGACTTCGTGAATGAGGTGTTTGTCTATATACAATACTTGCGGACCGTTTTCTACGGCATGTACAACGTGTGCATCCCACACTTTTTCAAACAGGGTCTTTCCCATATTTAGGCTACGTTAATTTTTTTACCTTCAAAAACATCTTCCATGATTTTGTGTATGTCTTCGTCTTTTACTTCTTTTTGGCAATCGGCACAGCTTAAAAATGCTTTATAAGCTTCGTCTAATTCAATTTTGGTGAGTTCGTAGCCAATGTTTTTGGCGCGGTATGCCAAAGCGGCACGACCGCTTCTTGCCGTTAAGACAATAGATGAATGATCGACACCTACTTCCTTAGGATCGATAATTTCATAAGTTTCTCTTTTCTTGATTACACCATCCTGATGTATGCCGGAGCTATGGGCAAAAGCATTGGCACCTACAATGGCTTTATTTGGTTGCACCGGCATGCCCATGCTTTCAGACACCAATCGGCTCACTTGGTTTAGCATACGCGTATTGATGTTTGTATGAAGATCGAGATATGGGTGCTGCTTGAGAATCATCACCACTTCTTCCAAGGCTGTGTTCCCGGCGCGTTCACCGATGCCGTTGATCGTACATTCTATTTGTCTGGCTCCGTTGATAACGCCTTCTATAGAGTTGGCGGTTGCCAAGCCCAAATCGTTATGGCAGTGGCAAGACAAGATTGCTTTGTCTATGCCTTTTACGTTTTCGCGCAAGTATTTGATTTTGTCGCCGTATTCTGAAGGCAGGCAGTAGCCTGTGGTGTCGGGAATATTTAGAACGGTTGCGCCTGCTTTGATGACCGCTTCGCATACACGTGCCAGATATTCATTGTCTGTTCGGCCAGCGTCTTCTGCGTAAAATTCGACATCTTCTACAAATGATTTGGCGTATTTTACAGCTTCTACTGCCCGCTCCAATATTTGTTCGGGCGTGGAATTGAACTTAAATTTTATATGAGACGCTGAAGTTCCGATTCCGGTGTGGATACGCGGCTTTTTGGCATATCTCAGGGCTTCTGCCGCCACTTCTATGTCTCTTTTGTTGGCGCGTGTGAGTCCGCAAACAGTTGCGTTTTTTATGAGTTTTGCTATGGCTTCGACCGACTTAAAATCACCCGGGCTCGAAATAGGAAACCCGGCTTCGAGCACGTCCACACCAAGTTGATCCAGTCTTTCTGCAATAACAAGCTTTTGGTGGGTGTCCAATTTGCATCCGGGCACTTGCTCACCGTCTCTCAAAGTGGTATCAAATATATAGACTTGATTTTTGCTCATTTGACTATGTTTTTGTGATTTATTGTCCACGAATGTATAACTTCGCATACGCATGGATTTTACTCCAAAAATGTGTTTTACAATGTTAATTTTTCGTTTGATTTTATTAAATCATTTAAAATCAATTAAATAAAGCATTTTTTTTACGATGGTTACAGAGAAAAAAGAACCGCTCTTCGAGTTGGTCAAATCACTCTCGAAGTCAGAAAAGCGTCAATTTAAGCTATATGCCGGCAGGTTGGGTGGCAACACTGAGGCAAAATTTATGTTGCTTTTCAATTTTTTGGATAAAAACGCCAAATATGACGAAGCCGCCATTTTGCGCGACAAAATTGTAAAGAAAGAACAGCTGTCTAATCTGAAAGCGCATCTGTACAAGCAAATTCTCATCAGTCTCCGACTCACACCACAGCATCAAAATTTACGTGCCCAATTGCGCGAACAAATGGATTTTGCATCCATACTTTACCACAAAGGACTTTATCATCAAAGTTTGAAAATACTTGAAAAAGCCAAAGAACTCGCCAAGCAATTTGATGAAAACAACCTGGCTTATGAAATTGTAGAACTAGAAAAGGTGATCGAGTCTCAGTTTATTACCCGAAGCCTGATCACCCGTGCTGACGAACTCGCGATAGAGTCAAAAACATTAAGTGTTAAAAATGTGATTGCGAGCAAGCTTTCCAATTTGTCACTTCAGTTATACAGCCTGCTGCTTAAATCCGGTTATGTGAGGAACAACGAAGATTACGAACGCGTTGTCAGTTATTTTAATGCCCGTTTGCCACAGTATCAATGGTGTGATATGGGGTTTCGAGAAAAATTATTTTTGTACAAAGCCTATTTGTGGCGTGGCTTTTTGCTACAGGATTTTGTGTCCTGCTACAGATATTCTCAAAAATGGGTCGATTTATTCTTGATGCGTGAAGACATGATTGGACTCAACCCCGTTTTTTTTATCAAAGGATACAACTACCTGCTTGAGTCTTTGTTCTATCTGCGCAGACATAAAAAATTTAAAGAAACACTCGATACTTTTGAGCAATACGTCCAAAGGCGAACGGCTATTATTGATGACAACACCGAAACGCTAAGCCATTTGTACTTGTACAACAACAAAATCAACGCGCGTTTTTTGGCCGGGCAGTTCAAATTGGGGGTGGCCGAAATTCCGGAGATTTTGCAGATGCTGAAGACTTTTCAAGGCAAGATAGACAGCCACCATGTGATGCTTTTTTACTACAAAATAGCCTGTCTGTATTTTGGGTCGGGCGATAATAAAAACTGTATCGTTTATTTACAGAAAATCATTCAAAACAAAGAATTGTCATTGCGCGAAGATTTGCTCTGCTTTTCCAGAGTGCTCAACTTGGTGGCGCACTATGAAGCCGGATTAGACTATAACTTGGAAATACAAATTCGATCTACCTATCGGTTTTTAATTCAGATGAATGATTTGCACGAAGTACAAAAAGAAATGATAAAATTTTTGCGTAAGCTGGGCGATATTTTTCCGAGCGAACTCAAGCAGGCTTTTCAGGATTTGTACAACAATTTAAAACAATACGAAACACATCCATACGAGAGCAGGGCATTTTTGTACTTGGATATTTTATCGTGGCTGGAAAGCAAGATTGAGAGCAAAACGGTGGAAGAAATTATCCGCAAAAAAGTGGCTGACAGATAGCAGCATCTGTTTTGTTAAAAAGGATTTTTAACCTTAGTTTTCAACCTATAATTACATGAAACACCATGTAAAAATTTTGCACACAGAGGCGTGATTATCCAAGGGCGTTCTGTGTGACAGATAAAGACAAAAAAACACATGAAAAAAATTCTCATTTTTGGTGCCACTTCCGGAATCGGCAAAATGTTGACCGAAAAATTTGTTTCAGAAGGTGCTTATGTAATTGCTACCGGCAGAAGGTTTCCGCTCTTGGAAGCACTTCGCGAAACGGCTCCGGATAAGATAGAAATTTACCAGAACGATGTGGTGCAAATCGAAGAAACTGAGAAATTGTTTCACCAACTTATCGCCAAACACGGCACCTTAGACACGGTGGTTCACTGCTCCGGAATCGGTGCCGAAAATCCCAAGCTCGATTGGTTTGTAGAAGCGGAAACACTCAAAACCAATGTGTGGGCGGCAACTCACATCTACGGGCTTGTTTTTAAGCAATTTCAAAAGCAGCAATCGGGCCATTTGGTAGCCATTTCGTCCATAGCTTCCTTGCGGGGCAACCGACACGCACCAGCCTATTTTGCTTCCAAAGCCTTTCAAGTAAACTACTTGGAATCTCTGTATTTTAAAACCAAAGAAATTAAAAGCGGCAAAGTATATATCACAGATATCAGACCCGGCTTTGTCGATACCAAAATGGCACTTGGCAACGAAATTTTTTGGTTGACTCCGCTGCCCAAAGCCGTGAGGCAAATTTACAGTGCCATAGCTCATAAGAAGCGCAAAGTCTATATTTCCCATCGATGGGCACTCATCGCATTTGTCTTAAAAATTGTACCTTCGCAACTCATCAAATGGGTTAAATAATTATGCAAAAACAATTGGAATCCGTCGAAAAGTTTCACAACGCTTTTGGTTTGGGTGTTCGGCAAAGCCCGACAGCTTTTTTAGGAAAAGATTTGATACAACTTCGTTTCAACCTGATGAAAGAGGAAAACGAAGAATACTTGGAAGCTGCCTTGGAAAACAACCTGATAGAAGTGGCAGATGCCTTGGGCGATATGTTGTATATTCTTTGTGGGACCATGCTCGAACACGGTATGCAACACAAAATTGAAGCCGTTTTTAACGAAATTCAACGCAGTAATATGAGTAAATTGGGAGTTGACGGCAAACCCATTTACCGAGAAGACGGCAAAGTAATGAAAGGCCCAAACTACGAAAAACCCAACCTGAAACCATTTTTTTAAACATGCTCGGACTCAAACTGCCTACCGATCCGCGATGGGTAAAAATTGCTGAAATGAATCTGGAAGAAATCCTGACAGATCACGCTTTTTGTGAGCAAAAAGCTGCCAGTATGGCCATTTCTCTCATTGTGCAATTTCCCGAACGTACCGCATTGGTTCAAGCCATGACAGCACTGGCCAAAGAAGAAATCAGCCACTTTAAAATGGTACACGACCTCATGGTTCAACGGGGTTGGACTTTAGGTAGGGAGCGCAAAGATGCCTATGTGCACAAACTGATGTCTTTTTTCCCAAAGGGCGGTAGCAGAGACACCCACCTCATTCAAAAATTACTCTACGCAGCACTGATAGAAGCCAGAAGTTGTGAGCGTTTTCGGTTGCTGTCCGAAAACCTGAAGGATCCCGAACTCCGAGCCTTTTACAGAAAGCTCATGGTGAGCGAAGCCAATCACTATACCCTGTTTTTACAATTTGCCCGAAGTTTTGGCGACAAAGACGAAGTTGATAGAAAATGGCAACAACTCCTTACTTTTGAAGCACAAATCATGAAGGATTTGGGCAACGAAGGATTGGTTCACGGTTGATTGACTATTTTTATGCAAAGCTTTTGTTTGGCTTCAAAACGGTCTCGGCTATGAGTGTTGCGTGGATTAGCACTTAACTTTGCAAGTACGCACCAAACTGAAAATCCGCGAGGATTTTCAGAAGTAGGCGAGAACAAGCAATTACTTATAGCCATTGTTGGCAACTGGCTTTATTTGTCATCGTAATGAAATCTACATTGAATTATTGTGCATTTTTGGTCAATACCTTTTTTTCCAGATACTCTATAAACTAGTCTATGCTCTCCAGTAATTCTTCTAGACCAAAACCCTTTAAGTCCGTGCTTTAGAGGTTCGGGTTTTCCTGTTCCTTTAAATGGATTTTGTTTGATTTCTTTTATTAAGTCTTTTATTTTAAGAGCTGTATCAGCATCGTTTTCTAACCAATAAGTGAAATCTTCCCATCCGTGTGAGGTAAAATCAATATTCATTAATGCGCTGATTCAATTTCATCTTCATTGTATTCAACTAATTTTCCATTGTCAATTTGTTCAATTGATTCCATTAGTCTATTTCTATTAGCTTTAGTAGATAATAAGTGTTCTGTTTCTTTCAATGAATTATATTCGTTAATAGACATTATTACAACTGCGTCGTCGCCTTTGCTTCTTGGCACAACTATCACTTCCATTGACGATGAAACATAGTCAAAATGTTTTTTTATACTCTTTCGTAGAGTGGATATTGTTATTGCTCTCATGATGCTTAAATTTTAGTGTACATTATTTTGTACAAGCAAATGTACAATATTTGTACTAAATTTCCAAATTAGACGATTTGTCAGCTTGTTGCCAACTATGTAATATGCGCAGTTCAATTTTTTTTATCAGCCATTTAGCCTTTTACGTCTAATATCTATACTTAGAAAATAATGTATCAAAAAGATTTTGGACACTATCGAAAACCTGTCTATGTTTGTAAAAATTTTGCACACAGGCGCATGATTATCCTTAGGCGTTCCGAGCCTGTGCTGAGCGCAGTCGAAGCATGACCTTTGAAAAACAATAAATATAAACAGATGAAATATTTCTTGGTAACTTTTGCGTTCATCCTTAGCATGTTAGGTTGCAAGCAAACCACACATGAAGCCATACGGCCTCAAGAGAATGAAGTCGTACGTCAAACACCTAAGTTGAAGGAAGGCCGTTACAACGTGGCCTTTCTGATTATGGACGGCACGTTTAATACAGAATTTACGGCTCCGTTCGATATTTTTCAGCACACCCAATACCGCCCCAACATCAAACAAATGAATGTGTTTACGGTGGCCAATACCACCGAACCGGTGACTACTTTTGAAGGCGTACGTATCCTGCCCGATTTTGATTACACCCGCGATACACTTCCAAAAATCGACATCTTGGTGGTGCCGAGTGCCGAACATCATTTTGATACGGATTTACAAGACAGCCTGATGATTCAATTTGTAAGGCGCGTTTCAAAAGATGCTTTGTTTGTAACCTCGCATTGCGACGGCGCATTTGTGCTGGCACAAGCCGGCGTGTTGAACGGACATGTGTCCACTACGTTTCCATCAGATATTGATTTGTACAGAGAAAAATTTCCCCATTTAGACGTACGCGAAAACCTACTTTTTGTACACGACGGGAAGTTTATTACCTCGGCCGGTGGTGCCCGCTCTTTTGATGCTGCTTTGTATTTGACTGAAATTCTTTATGGCAAAGAAATCGCAAGAAGTTTGGCCGGTGGTTTGGTCATCGATTGGGATTTGGAAAAAGTACCGCATTTGGTCATGCCAACAGCTTCACATTTGGCTGTCCGCCAGCCGAATTAGACTTTACAGCCTGATAATCTGCCGTAAACATTTTGATCCTTGAATTCCTCGTTTTTAAAATGATTTTCCGTTCATCGCTCCAACAAGGGCAATACATTCTTTCGCCTCTTTTACGTCGTGTACCCGTAAAATGTGAGCGCCTTTTAGCAATGCTATGGAGTGAAGTGCCGTAGTGCCGTTGAGTGCAGCTTCGGGAGTGGTTTGCAAGGTTTTCCAAATCATAGATTTTCGGGAAATACCTACCAAGATGGGTGCGTCTAAAATTTTAAATTGATCGAGTCGGTTGAGCAATTCAAAATTTTGCGATATATTTTTGGAAAAACCAAAACCCGGGTCTATGATGATGTCGTTTGCTCCAAGTGATTTCAGTTTTTGAATTGTACTTGAAAAACCTTCCACAATGTCGATGTCAATTTGCGTATAATCGTAAGCCTCATGCATGGTTTGAGGTGTCCCTTGCAGGTGCATGGCAATGTAGGGCACTTTGAGTTTGGCAACCGTTTCAAACATCTGCTGGTCAAACCGGCCACCTGAAATATCGTTGACCATCGCAACGCCGGTCTCCATGGCATTTTGGGCAATTCGATGCCGAAAAGTATCCACAGACAGGAGTATATCCGGGAAATTTTTTAGGAGCAACGCTATGACGGGTAACAACCTTTTAGCCTCTTCTTCTTCATCCACAAAAGCGGCTTTTGGTCGGGTAGAGTAGGCACCCAAATCGATAAAATCGGCACCTTCTTGCAGCATTTTTTCCACCTGACGCAATACGGCACTTTCGTCGGTATATCTGCCACCGTCATAGAAAGAATCGGGCGTCAGGTTCAGAATGCCCATTACCCGTGGGGTGCTCAGGTCTATCAATCGGCCAAGACAGTTGAGGTGCATGGGTTGAAAGGAAAATGGGTTTATACTTACCGCTGGTTCACCAAAAAAAGCGCATTGCTAAACAGCAGTTTGCCACTGTGCCAAAACTCGCGGAACAAGGGGTTGTCAGCCATATAAACCACCGCCCCACGGCCTACATTTTCTACGCCAAAAACCAGGGTGTTGTCCACGTTTTTCAGTAATTCTGCTCCGGCAAAACCATTCATCAGGTCATTTTTACTTTTGATGTAACCGGCATTTTCTCCATCTTTCAGCAATTTGTATTGGCTGTTGGATAGTTTTAAAGAATAGTAATTATGACGCAAACCAAACATCAAAGGGTTTGAAAAATCCGTAGATAATTTAAAAATACTTCCGGCGGTGAACGAGGAAAGCCGAGACCGCTCTTCATTTTCATAGGTAACCAAATTGGCCGTGTCGCTTTCTTTTTCGGTCAATCTTTCCAATCCGAAACCTTCTTTGTCGGCAACACTTCTAAGTGCGTTTTGCATCAGGATCAATTTGTTGCCGGCGCGCACCCAATTCCGTATTTTTTCTAAAGTGCCGCTTTGCAACACACCGCCATAGTTTCCGTTCGGAATCACTAAGGTGTTGTATTTGTCAAGATCTATGCTGTTGAAATAGTCCGTGTCTATCACAGCTATCGGATAGCCAAGTTCTTGTTCAAAAAAGTGCCACACTTCGCCGAAAGACAATGTGGATGCGCCTTCGCCGCTGAGGACAGCCACTTTTGGCGGTTGTATGTATTTTACGGTGCCGGAGCCAAAATCGTTTCCGCTGTCCACAAATCCGGTGGATGCACCAAAGAGATGTCGGTTGTACCGGCTTGCCAATTCCTGTACGGTCTTGTCGAAATCGACATTGTTTTGGTTGTTTGCACGCGTGATGATTAACGAGCCGCGTTTAAAGGACTTACCGTCCACGGCAAAATCATTCTCTACAAAACGGACTTTGATATGCTGATTGAGCAGCGCACTCAGGAACGTTGCGTCGGCCACATCGTTCCATTTTCCTATGTATGCATAAGGCTTCCCGACTACTGGATTTTTGTTTTCCGAGATGGAAAAATTTCCGTCGTGGCTCAAACTTGCCTCAACCGCAAAGGCATTGAGGTTGTAGGCATAAGGAAGCGTCCAGGCGGTAATGTCATACGTAAGCGTGTCGGTAACTTTGGTTTTGGGTTCAAACAACACGCGCACCAAATTGGCTTTGGGCTGGTTGAGATTCACAATCAGATCTTGGTTAGAAACCGGAATGCGCGCGGTTTCTTGCCCGCTTACGTAACTAAAACCTTTGGTCGAAACATTGGAGGTTGCTTTCCCGTAAACAATTTTGTGCGCATCAAAAAGTTGCGTCAATCTTTTTAGCACATCCGGATTGTTATCCGCTTTGATGACGTAGGACTGATAGGGTGAAGCCACCGGTTTTTTGTAATATTTTTCGAATTCGGATAGCAATTGCCCGGCATTTTTCGCGGAAACTTCTATGGTGGAAAGCCCCGTGGCATGGTGGTGCACAATTCTGTCTTTGAGCGATAAAATATTGCCTTCTTGGGTATAAATTGCCAAACCGGCACGCCCGCTTCCGCCTTGCTCATAGGTCATGCCGATGGCACCGGAATACACAGGATAGGTGTCGCCATAGCTGGGATAGAGCAAATCAAAACGCTCTTTGGTGAAGTACAACCAGGCATTTTCATCAAAATATTTGGCGTGGTTTTTACCGATCATCACTTGAAATTCCCTTTGCCAAGCCGAGATTACTTCGTGAAAAGGTTCGGCAGCGGGCGCAAAATAATAAGGAGAATCTACCCCTTGTTCATGAAAATCCACATGCACTTGTGGCATCCATTGGTTGTATAGTTTGATGCGGGCTTGCGATTCTTTTTGTGTCAACCAAGCCCAATCGCGGTTGAGGTCAAACATATAATGATTGGGGCGTCCGCTGATCCAAGGTTCGCGATGTTCTTTGCTGTTTGGATCCGGATTGTTGGGGAAATTCACATATTGGTTGTACCAATTGGCATACCGATCGCGCCCGTCCGGATTGATGCATGGATCCATAATAATCAAAGAATCATCGAGCCAAGCTTGCGTTGTGTTGTTCTTTTTGTTTGCCAAATCGTAGAGGGTTTGCATAGCAGCTTCCATACTGACGGCTTCGTTGCCGTGTACGTTGTAACTAAGCCAAACCAGCGCTGGTTGGTCGGGCAAAATGCTGTGTTTTTCCAAGCCGGTTCGGCTGAGGTTGGATAGTCGGATTTCTTCGAGACGGGCAAAATTTTTGTCGGAGGCTACAAAGGCAACAAACAAAGGTCGGTGTTCGTAGGTTTCGCCATAATACTGCAGTTTGATGTGGGGAGAAACATCGGCCACGTGGTTAAAATACGCTTCCATTTGATGATGGCGCGTAAACCGTGTACCGAGTTCGTAACCGAGAAATTCTGCAGGGGTTTTGAGTTGTGCGATGCTTTGTAGTGAAAAAGCGAGCAGTAAAATAAACCAGAAATAGTATTTGCGTTTCATAAGTTTGATTTGTTTGAACAAAAATAAGAGGTTACAAGAATTCTTGTATGGGAAATGCAGTTTTTTATGATTGTTTTTGGATAAATGCAATGATTTCGTTGACCAAGTCTTCCGAAACAGGAAGGTCCGTTTTGTTGTAAGATTGAATGTTTTCGCCGTATGCTTCGGATACAATTTTCAATACGTGATTCATGCCGCTGATGAGCACCCATTCGGCATTTTGATTGGCGCCGTAGAGCAAATCGCCATCGGCCATAGGCACTTGCAAATCATTTTCACCACTGATTATCAGCACCGGAATATGGAGTTTGGCGATTTCTTCGGTGGGGTTGTACACCATCCACGAACGCATGAAATTTTGCACGGAGGGTTTGAAAATGGAATACAAATTCGGATTTACTTGTTCTATGGGTTTGTTGTCTCTAAGTTTGGCAAAATTGACGCGCATTTCTTCGACCAAAAAAGGCGCTTGTTGGCCAATTTGTTTTTGCAAAACTTGGTCTATAGATTGTGCCGGTCCCGAAATGGAAACAAAGCCGGTTACATTTTCTTGAGCGGCCAGCATGCCTACGAGGGATCCTTGGCTGTGACCGATGAGATAAATCTTTGAAAAATCATTTTTAAAATACGCCACAATGTCTCGTACATCCGTAACAAAATCGTCAAAAGAAAGGTCTTCCTCTCGCAAGGTGCCTGCTTTCATCTGTGTAAAAATACGTTTGTCGAACCGATAAGTAGCTACGCCTTGGTTGGTTAAAGCCTCTGCCAAGTATTTGAGCGAGTTGTTTTGAATCATGGGTTGGTTGCCGTTTCGGTCTGTAGGTCCGGAACCGGCGATGATAATGGCCAAGGGCGGTTTTTCTACTTGGTCGGGTGTGAGCAAGGTTCCGTGTATGAGGCTTCCCACTTGCACTTCAAGTTTTTGGTGCGTATTTGTTTGGGCAAAAGCGAGGGCCGTCCAGAAAAATCCGAGCAGCAGGTAGATTTTTTTTGTCATGTGGATAACATTGTTTAGTGAATAATGGCTACGGCATCAATTTCAAGCAAAACATCGGGTCTGAAGAGTTTTTCAACGCCCAGCAAGGTTGTGGCCGGCGGGGCGTCTTCAGGCACATATTGTTTTCTTATTTTACGCAAAACAGCTAATTTGTCTGGTGTGTAATCCACCACGTAGATGTTTATTTTAACGAGGTCTGAAAAATCACCGCCGGCTGTTTCCAAAGCTTTTTGCAGGTTTTTATACACTTGTACTACCTGTTTTTCAAAGTTGTTTGGGTCTGCCATTTGGCCGTTTTCATCAACGGGCACTTGACCGGAAATGTACACCGTTTTCCCCGGTTCGGCAATGACGAGTTGCGAAAAACCATCGGGCTTGCTGCCGTCGGGGTTGACACGTGTTTTTTGTGCATAGAGCGAAGTGCTTAACATAAAAACGACGACAAAGGATAGCCAATAATTTGTCACAATTAAAAATTTGAGTGAAGATAGTAAAAAGAAATATCAATAAATAACATGAGCTATTAACGCGTTACCTTCTTTCTTTACCGCCAAAATATACATTTTCTTGTTTTTTTCAATAAGCGTTTGGTTGGCGTTATTGGTATTTCTGTTGTCCGCGTATCGGTAGGTTCTTCTGGCAGATTCATTTGCTTTTAGCATTACCACATCATTAGGTTTGAGGATGTCTTTTTGAGTAAAATCTTGGGCTCTCCATATCAAATCAAAAATACTTTCGGTCATTTTATCACCCGAGAACCTTCCGCAATACAACCATCCTTTTTGGCCTGTTTCTTTTATTTTTTGAAGCGCTTCTTCGCGGTGATTGCCCAACAGTTGAGGGTTGGTGTAATAATCTAAAAGCGCGGTTATTGAGCCTACAGAAACCGATGTATTCCAGGCTTCTTCATCTTGTCGTTGGTTTTCGATGTTTTCTGAAAAAACAGTCATTTTTTGACGTGCTTCTACTATGTGGTTTCCGTTTGGATAATGGTTAATATAATTTTGATAGGCTTCAATATTGTTGGCAGTAAGGGCGTTTTCCCAATCTTGACTTTCTTTTTCCTTTAATTCTTGTTCTTTTTTACTTCTCTCGCGGCTCGTTTTAGCATAAATGCTGTCATGGGCCTGGTCAATAAATTTTCCTTCCGGAAACCGACTGATGTAAAATTCAAAATCTTGGACAGTATTTCTTTGTAGGGTGTCATTAAACCATTTGGTGTCTTCATCAACTAATAGGAATTGGGACGACCATGCTCCAACTGCCAATACAATGACTAAGAGTAAGACAATGATGGTTTTTTTTGCTTTTCCTTTTTTGATGGGTTCAGCCGAAGTTTTTTGTGTTGGTTTTGCTTTAGGCGAACTGCTTTTTGGCTGAGTTGAGCTTACATTAGACGCATGCTTGTTGGTGGGTTCAGTATGTGTTTTAAGGGTGGTTTCATTATCAGGGAGCGGGCGCTGCTTCTTTTCTAATTCTTTATCAACTTCAACAATTTTATTTTTTTCTTCTTGCTCAATCCCTGATGCTTTTTTCTCCGTGTAATCACTCAATTTAGATGCGACATCTGCATCCAGATGAAGTGCATGAATCAAGGTTTGAATGCCCTTTTCCCTATTTTCCGTGAAATCTGCGTATTGCAACCTTCTCAATCTGAACGGTATTTCACAGTCTTCAAGTAAAACCGGAACCACTGTTTTTCCTTCTTCCAAAGCGAAAGAAACTTCATCGAGTACATTGTCGGATGTTACGGAGGTCTTAGACAAAATAACCAACAAGGTTTTTGAACGCGTCAAAACTTGTTCAATCGATTTATCCCAACGCGATCCGGCGGAAATATCTAACTGATCTAGCCAAATATTGGCACCTGCTTGTCTCAAATTTTTAGCCAATTGGAGTACAAACTCCGAATCGTCTCTCGAGTAGCTGAAAAAAATAGTTTCGGTTGACATCGTAGTTGGTTTTAGTTGGTGGATAGTAAATGCGTTTTACTTTGCATAAGCAACTTTCAACCATATGGCAGCACTGTCGGTGTATTTTAAGACTTCTATGACGCGCACGATTTGATCAACGCTGATAATCTCGTCATGCATAGTTACATATTGGCCGTCAACAACCATGTACACATTTTTGCTGTTCAGGGCAACAAGCAAATCGCCTCCTTCCGGTTTTTTGTAATCTTCTCCGATAAAATATTGATAGTCTTCCAAAAAGACAGCTCTGTAAAAAGAAAATACGTCGTTTTGATTTCGATATTCCACATAACCTTCATGTGTAAAAAACAGGTTGATGGAATCGAGGGCAGCTTCAAAGTGCACATCTGAAACACCGCGATTGATGATGTAATCATAATATGCATCTACAGTATCTTCTGAGGTTGTCGTTTCCCAATTTTCCACGGCAAGTTCTTCTGTTTGGGTGGTTTCTACCGATTGTGTAGGTTCATCTGTAGCTGTATCTTCGGTAAAAAAAACAAGGTAGATGATAAGCAGGAGAAACAACACCAAAACACCCACCACATAACGGATGGATGCTTTTAATTTTGATATCAATTTTGACAAGGCCGAAGCTTGTTTGGCCTTATAAACCCCATCGGGCGATTGCAGCCGTAGGATGAGGTTTTGAATAGCCAAGTTTTTGTTTTCCGTAAAATAGAAGGATTGATTGAGTCGCAGCCTAAAAGGCGCTTCAACCGATTCCAAAAAAATTGGAATGATGGTTTTGTGTTCGTCGATGGCGAAAGAATATTCTTGCTTGACGTTTTTAGATTCAATGGCGGCCTTGGAGAGGAAAACCAGCACCACATCGGCACTATTGATGGCGTTTTCAATTGACGTATCCCAGTCGGAACCCGGTTTGATAAAGGCATCATACCAAATGGTTAAGCCGGCGTCGGTCAGTTTTTTTATAATTTCTAAAACATCTTCCGAGTTGGCATGTGCATAGCTGATAAAAATAGTTTGGTTTGACATTTTTGGTGAGTTTAGGTTGATTTATTTAATGATGTCATAGGTTTTATGAAAAATTTCGTTGTCGCATGGGTACATTTCCCCGTTGATGCCAATCATGAGCCAGTCGTCCCTTTTTCCTCGTAAAGTGCCTTCCATGGTTTCCACTTCAAAGGCTTCGTGAATTTGCACACACCGCACGGGGATTGGCTTTTTTACAGCTTTTTTAAATGATAAATCCTTGAGATTGTCAGGTTTGATGATGCGCATGGTATTATTTTTTAGGATAAAAAAGTAGTCTTTAAAAAACTTCTAAAATTATCATCCTTGGTTTGACTGATGTTTTTCAGGCAAGTATAGGCGGTATCGGCGTTGATGTGGATAGATATTTTTTCCCTTATTCCCGCCATTTCTGCTGCTTTTTTATAAAAACTTTTGGCTTTACCGAAATCGTTTAAATACATATTGGCTTCGGCAATAGTTGCCCATTTCCAAAGATTGTCCATTTCGTGTTTTTCTGCGGCGGATAGTGCTTTTAAGGCATGGCTTCGCATATTTTGGAAGTCGTCTTCAAAAACCAAGCTCATAAATGCCAAGTTGATGGCGTGGTAGAAGATTTGCCCTGTGTTTTCTTGTTTTTCAGCGGTTTGCAATCCCAATTGGTAAAAAAACCGGGCTTGTTCGCCATCGCTACGTTTGTAGTTGGCTAAATATTCTCTTTTATAGCGCCCGCCTATAAGTCCCATAATGTCTGAATTTTCCTTGGCCAAGGGGTGGCGTAATAAAATGTCCATGACTTCGGTGCGTCGGCCCAGGCCCTCTAAGGCAAAAATCAATAATTTGAGACCTTTTAGATCAATTTCATCCACATTAGGCAACAGTTTTTTGACAGTGGCTTCATATTCGCCTAGCGTGTTGTTGATTTCCTCTTCGTTGGTAAATTGGTTGGAGAAAGCATGGTTGTTAAGTGTATCTAAGATGAGGTGATAGGCATCGTTTTGCGTGCTTTCGGGGGTTATCATCGAAAAATGGTCGCCGGCTACAGTTGCCCGATCCTTTTCTCCATAAGGATACAACGCGCTTGAGGGGGTCACATAATTATCTTTGGTTCCGACAACAGTTTTGAAAGCAAAGGGCAGTTTTTTCCCAAATCTATGGTTCCAGTCCGATCTTAGGTTTTTGATAAATGGAGACGCGCTCAACAAATCTTGCAGGCGTTTGCTCCACATTTTTGAAGCTGTGTTGATTTCCAAACCGTTGCTGGGTGTGCCAAACAAAATGAAATGGCTGATGCGGTCTAAGTTTGCATCGTCCAAGTCGAGGATGGCCCTTTGTGCAACCAGTCCGCCCAAGCCGTGAGCAATAATAGCGATTCGTTTATATTTCCCGAACTTGTATTTGATGGACGTTTTTAAAAAGTCTGCGATGCGTGTAATGTCTTCAACCGATGCCCAAATGCCTTTTCCGAGGTAAGGGTTGACGTTTTCGCTATAACCGAAAGGGAACATATCCCAACCGTCCATTTTTGATTCTTCCATCAAAAATTCGGGAATCTTTCCAAAAGTTTTAGCGGCCTCCCCCGAAAACCCGTGCACAAACAAAATGGCGTTGTTGGCGGTTTCGGTTTCCCGAAAAACGGTCACCACTTCTTCTGTGATTTCTTTACTGTTTTCTGTTTTTTGCTTTTCGGCAATTTCAGGCTGGTTTGCCAACAGTTTCTCCGGGATGCGGCTCAGGATAAAATCATCATAAATCTGCAAATTCGCAAACGGATTTTGAAGCGGTTGACGTTCGGGTACCTTTTTAAAAACATACTGAACCACTTCGGAAATCCGAATAAATGGTTCTTCAAAATACTTTTTGTGTTCGCCGCGCAAAACCTCTTGCAAGCATTTGGTGTACAAACTGTTGAAGTCGCCTTCCATGATATAGGAAAGCTGGTCTTCACGGCAGGACGAAACGATAGACATGCCCCTACCATCGTCTATTTTTTGGGCCAAACCTTCCGCGTGTTTCAATTCGGTAATGGGTTTTTCTGAGGCTGTCGTTTTGTTGGCTTCTATAGATTGTGTGAGGCCGGCGGCATGGCAACAATCGAGGAAAAAAACGAGTCGTCTCGATTTAATCTGCGAGATTTTTTCTTTCAATTCTTCTGCTGTAACCCATGAGTTTTCATATTCAACCGGGTCGAAATTGTTGGGCACCAAATAGAATTGGTTCCAGGGTTTGTATAGTCCGCCGTGTCCGGAATAGAATAAAAGTACGGAAGAATCTTCATCTATTTTGGAAATCAATTGGTCGAAGCCATCCAAAATTCCTTGGCGGGTCGCGTTTTTTTCGGTTAGCAAAATGATGTTTTCCGGATTGTAACCAGCCAGTGATTCGTCTGCCAGCAAATTGTAAATGGCCATGGCATCCAAAACGGTGACAGGTAAATCTTTGCCGACGCCAATCAACAGGGCATGTGCGTTGTGTAAATTTCCCATAGTGTGGTGAATAATTTTTTAAAGTTGAATGGCATCGTAAATGGTTTTACAATCCACTAAATGTTTTGGAGTCATGTGTTTGTCAGCGGTGTCAGCGATGTCCATAAACGATTCGATAAGTTTGGCATTTTGGATAGAAATGGCACCTATTTCTTTGAGTTTGTTGGAGAGTTGAATAGGGTTGAAGTTGGCAAACGGTATTTTGTAGTTTTCCGCAAATGTTTTGAGTTTGCTTTCCAGTTCAAATTGCAAATGTTTTAGTTGATCAAAGGGCATTCGATTTAAGTTCTCACCCTCAACCTGAATATCAACGGCAGCTTTTTGTATTTGTTTGGGGACAATCTGCTGCACCATTTTCTTTGCAGCTTCGATTTTTTGGTCAAATACCATGGATATGCCTGTGGTGTCGGCTTTGATAGAGCCCAAACGCTGGAAGGCTTTTGCAAAATGTTGCTTGTAAATCAACAAGACAACAAAAAGACATAGAGGCCAAATAATGACTTCAACCAACTTGATGATGAGCTCAAAGGTTTGGTTAGATCCTAAATTTTCGTTCAT
Source organism: Flavobacteriaceae bacterium (assembly GCA_032251335.1). Taxonomy (GTDB): domain Bacteria; phylum Bacteroidota; class Bacteroidia; order Flavobacteriales; family Flavobacteriaceae; genus UM-FILTER-40-17. The sequence goes on from JAVVDW010000002.1 coordinate 97,512, forward strand.
AGTGATAGCGTATAGTTAGTTATTTAATGCCAGAAATTTATGATTTTAGCAAAATCATCAGTTTCTTTTAATGCGTTAAAATGTGGGTCATTTTGAAAGGTTCCGGGAGTGTAAATTTGCCCGTCGGCAATTGCTTTTGTCAGGTGTTGCAGTGCTTTTTCAGGGTCATCAACAGCGGCGTAGTACCTTGCCAGTTGATAATCAACTTCTCCAAACTGATACTTGCTTCTCAGTTGATTGATTTTTTCTACCATCACCAGCGACTCTCTTTCTTTGCCATTTTTGTAATATGAAATGGCCAACAATGCGTTGTTTTCAATATTTTTTTGATTGTCTTTGAGCAGTTTAACAAATGCATTTTCAGACGTGGCATAATCGCCCTTATAATAGTGTGCTTTTGCGAGTTGAATGTTCATATCCTTTTCCTCATACGCCAGGATGATTTTATCAAATAAAATGTTTGCTTTCTCTTTTTCGTTTTTCAATAAATATTCATTTCCGGCGTGCAACATCAAACTAACCCAATCGGATTGTGCTGCAATTAATTCTTGCTTAGATAGAAATGCATGCACAGCTTCATCATTTCCCAAACGGATGTAAGCGGATAACAAAGGTCTCTTCATCAAAGCAATGTTGTTTACCTCAAAAAGGGGCTCCAAAAGCGCAACCACTTGGGCGTATTTTTTCAATTCGATGTCGGCCAATGCTTTTACATAGATACGGTTTTGGCAGGCGTTGCAGTTTTCGATGTCCATACCGGCCATTGAAATTTGATTGTATATATTGTCTATTTCTTCAGGTTTGTAAACATACTGAAGTGCAACCACCATCATGCTTGCATTCGATTGCAAATCGAACGGCGCCAAGTCATATTCCTTTTTGAGGTGATAATAGGCCTGCTTGTTGTTCCCTTTGATGAGGTCTTCGTACATGCTCAATAGATTGGCTTGCCTTTTGTTAATCTTTGCAAAGGACTCAATAGCCATGCGCAGCGAATCTGACTTTTGATAATCTCCTTGGTTATAGTAGTAGGCTACCCGCAGCACTTTGGGCTCAAAAAAGGAGCTGTCTTTTTCAATTGCAAGGTTCAATAAATCCAGGTATGCCTGCGTATTGGAGTTTAACTCTTTTGCGTTCAGCAAATCCTGGTAGGCCTCGTAAATAGGTGGCGATTCTTGTAAGTTGAGTTCTTCTTGCCCCTCCGTGATTAAATAACCCAAAATGCGCTGTTTGATCAACTCTATGCAACCCAGCGGATTGTTTGGGTCGCAGTCAACCGGTTTAAGTGAGATATAGGTTTTGTCCAATTCACCATCCGTAACGGTACATTGAAAAATAAGCCGGTTGTTGGCTAAATAATAATTACCGCTGATAATTTTGGAGGGTTGAAAGTAGGTTTCCAACACATTTCCACCTGTGTCTGCTGTACTTTTGGTTTTGATGATACTGGAATAGTTGTTCACCACTTCCTGTGAGACCACCTGTGCAAGGTTGTTTTCGGTGATGCCGTGTATAATCCAGTCAGCTGCCATCTTGCCGACGATGTCAAATTTTTCATCCCCGGTATTGTTGCCAAATTTTAAAACACCAATCTTATCTCCGGCTTCCAGTTTTTTAAGCTTAATACTTTTGCCGAAGTTGTTTTCGATTATCAAAAACACGAGCAAGGAAATAACCAAGCTTACGGTCGTCAACATGGCAAAATACATTTTGTAAAACGGACTTTTTAAGATTTTCCCTTTGATAGGATTTCCGTTTTCATCTAAGGTTTCCGGTTGAGATTCAGCTGTTGCCAAATAATATTTCCAAACCAAAAAAATATAAACCGGAAAACCGATAAGCAAGATAATGATGAGAAAAGTCACCGATTTTTTAGGCAATCCCAAAGGCTCTGCGGTAACAGACATCACCTGCAAAAGCACCCAAGTAACAACGATGTAAATAGAAAGTTTACTCAAAACGCCCTTTTCGTGGCAAGCTTTTAAAAATGAATTAAATTTCATTGAAGTTATTTATCTATTTGTCAAAGTTTTACAAATATTAAGTATATTTGTTAAAATATTATTTTAAATTTTGCACTAAAATATAAAATTTTTAACATAAAATTCTAACAAATGAAAAAGTCAACTAAAAAAACAACTGCCAAACCGGGTGCAAACATCCAACCCAAAACACAAGCTACCTCAAAACCGGGTGCAAACATCCAACCCAAAACACAAGCTACCTCAAAACCGGGTGCTGACATCCAACCAAAGACCCAAGCTACCTCAAAACCGGGTGCAAACATCCAGCCCAAAACACAAGCTACCTCAAAACCGGGTGCTGACATCCAACCTAAGTAAATCGGTTTTCATTCCAATTTTTTTGACTCTCATGGAAATGGGAGTCATTTTTTTTGCCTCAACAGAAGAATAACCTTATTTTTAGAGAGAAGATTTTAAATACTTTTGGGTGCGGGTTTTAAAATTTTCAAAATAAACGTAGAAAAAGCCCTAGTCGATATGATGAAGTTTCGAAACATCGCAAAACTTGCCTTCCTGCTTTCAATGATTTTGTATGTTTCTTACCGTTTGTATCGAAAAGACACACAGATAGCTTCTGCCGATAAGGTCACTACGTATCACGTGTATTTGCAAAACCCAACCGATTCCTTTGTTCGAATTGAAAATAAGGACTTTACCATAAAGAACTTATCAACTTCTTTTAGAAGTCGCATGTTGCACAATGCGCAGGGAAAATTGCTTTTCTATCTTTATGCACCCGAAGAAACCCGCTTGGGTACGGTGCGGAATATTGAGTCTGAATTGAAAAAACTAAATGTGTCTATGCAGTTTGTCAGGCGAAGTTTGCCCTAAATGTTCACTTTCTTTCTACAAATCTGATAAAAGTCAGTGCTTGTGATGACGTCAAAATCTTAAAATTGCTGAAGTCTTTGAGAAAGAAATGTTTATCATTTGATAATTTGAAATGTAATAGACCTCACAGGTTTTTAAAATTGCTTAGATGGAGATTATTTTAGAGGATAGACCTCACAGGTTTTTAAAATTGCTTAGATGGAGATTATTTTAGAGGATAGACCTCACAGGTTTTTAAAACCTGTGAGGTCTTACTTCTTTTAAAACCTGTGAGGTCTTTTTATTTATCGGATATAATTTATTCTTCTCCCGTGTTTTTCATCTGCATCAAAAGATTGTAAGCGTTTTTGACGACTATGGTGAGGTGCTCCAATTTTTCATCATCTACAGGAACAATCTCAGCAAAGTCATTTTCTGAGACACCTAATTTTACTTTTTTCATTTCATAAACCCCTGCCGAACGCTCCACAAACACAAAATGTTCGTTTTGCCATCGCACGATAGCATCATTTGGGACTGTCAAAGCCTCGTGAGACAAAGTTTCTATTTCTGCACTAACGAACATTCCCGGAGATAATTCAGCATTGGTGTGATGAATATGTACATGAACTTCGGCCGCGTTGTTTTGGTCTATGTTTCGGTTGATGATGTAAATTTCACCTTCAATCGGTTGATCCGGATTGGTGTTGGTGTGTGCTTTGATTTGCTGTCCTAGCTTAAGTTTGGCGATATCTTCTTCGAAGGCAATTAAGGACAGGTGCAAATCATCCGGATTGACCAACTCGAACAACACATCGGTGGGCATCACATATTTGCCTACATTGACCATCACTTGAGAAACGTAACCCGATATAGGCGCGTACAAATTAACTTTTCGCGACAAGTTGGTTTGGTTTAAAGTGTTCGGATTGACACCAATCAATCTTAATTTTTCGGAAAGGGCTCGTTCGGTATAGCTCAGGGTTTCAAATTCGGTTTTGGCAGTTTGAAATACCTTATCGCTGCTCGCTTTGTTTTGATTGAGCGATTGTTGCCTTTTAAATTCTAATTCGGCGAAGGACAACCTAGATTTTGCAGTCAGATATTCTTGTTGCAATTGTACAAATTGCGCGTCTTCCAACACGGCTATCACCGCGCCTTTTTTAACTTGCATGCCGGGTAGAAGCTTGGTTGAAACCAAATAACCTCCCATTGGAAAACTGACACTGATGCGGTTTTGTGGCGGCACATCTACCCTTCCGTTTAATTTGACCGTGGCAGAAAGGGATTTTCTTTTCGGTTTTCCAGAAACGATGCCGGCATTTTTAACTTGAAGTTCACTCAATGCTACCAAAGAAATGTCAGTATCCGCAGCGGTTGTTTGTTTTTCTGCTTCTTTTGAGCCGCAGGCAGTTTGGAGTAGCAAGGCCAACAGCAGGGCCGGAATTGATATAAATTTGAGGTAATTATGTTTTGAATTTGTATTTTTCATGGGTGTAGATATTAAAGTTGGTTGCGTAAAATTTGTAAATCAATTTTTGAAAGATTTGTTTTGTTGAGAGCTTCCCAGTATCCGGCTTGAATTTCAATGCCTCTGTTGAGCAACAAAGTATATTGCAGGAAGTCTATTTCGCCCTCTTCAAACTGTTGATTTGCCACTGAAATAAGCGTATTTGCTTGCCGAAGCCCTTTGTTGGCATAATAATCAAATTCTATTTGGGATTGATAAACTTTCTTTTGGGCTATTTCAATATCAGACAGCAAGCGTTGTTTGGTTGCAGCATAGTCATTGTCGGCTTTTAGATATTGTACCTGTGCCGCCTTTTTTTGTGCAGTTTGAGCGCCAAAAAACAACGGAATTCCCAAGCCAAAACTGAAGGAGGAAAATCGTTGGCTGCGGTCATATATTTGGTTTTGTCCATTGATGTCTTGCGTGCCCGCAAAACTCATGTTGTTGTATCCTAACTTAATGTCTGGCAATAATTTTGAACCCGCTGTTTTCCAGGCTGCTTTATCGGCAAGCCGTAGGTGGTCTTTTACTTGCAAAACAGGGTGGGCACTTATCCCGAGCGTATCGGTTGTCGCTGTCAATAAAATAGGGTTTGTTTTGCTGTCAGGACTGTACAAAACACTGTCGTTTAGTAAATAATTAAATTCTTGAAGACTGACAGACAAATCTTTGTTTAACATTTCTAACTGCATATTGATTTGCTGACGCAGACTTTCGGCAGTGGTTTTTTCAAGGATATTGGTTTCTCCGGCTTCAAAACGATAATTCGATTTTTCTTCAAAAGCAGCGTACAAACTATCCGATTTTATCAGCAATTTTTGTTTGTTTTTCAGCATAAGAATTTCATAATATCTTTTCATAACGGCTCCTTTCAATTCGACTAAAGAAAGTGCGCGCATCGCTTCGGCGGCCAAAAAGCGCTCGTTGAGCATCTGCTTTTGGTGGCTGTAAACCGTTGGGAAGGCAAAAGTTTGAGATACGGAAAATCTGGAGTCGGTTTCGGATGAATTAAAATCGCCATACTCAAAACCGAAATCGGTTTTTTGTGCATCAAACCAAGTTTTTCTTCTCGCTTCCATTTCCTTTGCATCCAAGGAGCTGTTTTTCAAATTCAGGTTGTTTGTTTCCGCGATTTTAAGTGCCGAATCCAACCCGATTTCATGTGTAGCGGTTTGTGAAATACCGGATAAAGAAATCAGTAAAAGACAGCTGGTCAATCCTTTTTTCATGTTTTTGTTTTTAACTTTAACTTGTACGTTTTCAAAGAGTACATACAGTACGGGCAAAACCATCAGGGTGAGCACGGTAGCTGAAATAAGCCCGCCGATAACCACGGTTGCCAAAGGCCGTTGTACTTCGGCGCCGGCACCGTTGCTGAGTGCCATGGGTAGAAAACCGAGAGAAGCAACTGCCGCTGTCATCAATACGGGCCGAAGCCTAATTTTTGTCCCCATGATAACAATTTTTCTCAAATCGGTCCAACCTTCTTTTTTGAGCCTGTTAAATTCTGATATCAAAACGATTCCGTTTAAAACCGCTACACCAAAAAGCGCAATAAAACCAACCCCTGCCGAGATGCTAAAAGGCATGCCCCGAGTCCAAAGTGCCAAAATGCCACCGATGGCAGAAAGCGGGATGGCCGTAAAAATCAAAAGGCCTTCTTTGATAGAACTGAATGCGAAATAAAGCATCAAAAAAATCAGTAACATGGCTATGGGCACAGCAATAAGCAACCGCTGTTTGGCCGCTTGCAAATTTTCGAATGCACCTCCATAAGTAATTCTGTAGCCGGGTGGAAATTTAACAGATTGGTTTACTTTTTGCTCCAATTCGTTTACAACAGACTGAACGTCTTTTCCCCTTACATTAAACCCGACAATGATGCGTCTGAAAGAATCTTCTCGTTGGACTTGGTTGGGGCCTTCTATCTCTTTCACGTCTGCCAGCTGTCGCAGCATGACTTGCATGCCTGACGGCGTCGAGATGAGAAGGTTTTGAACATCTTGTAAATTCTTGCGTTGATTTCCGCTAAACCGCACCACGAGGTCAAACCTTTTTTCACCTTCGTAAATCTGTCCGGCAACTCCACCGGCAAAAGCAGTGTTGACGACCTTGTTTACATCATCTATGTTGATGCCAAATTGTGCCAAGACCTCTCTTTTATAGTGAATTACAATTTGTGGCATCCCTTGCACTTTTTCTACGTACAAGTCTTTGGCGCCTTCAATTTTTTTGACTATTTCGCCCAGTTTTTCTGCATATAGGGCCAATGTATCCAAATCTTCCCCAAAAATTTTGCAGACCACATCTTGCCTTGCACCGGTCATCAATTCGTTGAACCGCATCTGAACCGGAAACTGAAAACCGGCCGTAACACCGGGAATTGTAGCTATTTTTTCGCTCATTTTTTCGGCCAATTCGTCAAAACTTTTCGCGGAAGTCCATTCTTTTTTATCCTTTAGAATAACCATCATGTCACTTGCTTCTATGGGCATCGGATCGGTAGGAATCTCGCCACTTCCGATTTTGGTGACCACTTTTTCCACTTCAGGAAAATTGTCAATCAATACCCTGGCCGTTTGCTTGGTCGATTCGATGGTTTTTGACAAGTTGCTACCGGTCAAAACACGCGTGTCAACCGCAAAATCGCCTTCTTCTAGTTTTGGAATAAACTCACCCCCAAAAGTCGAGAGTATATAAACGGAAAGCAGAAAAACGGCAAGCGCAACGCCCAAAACGGTTTTTTTATAATTTAAAAATCGCTCCAATTGGTGTTGATAATGTTTTTCAACCAGTAACATAATCCGGTCAGACCAGTTGGGCTGGTGGTTGAGTTTTTTACTTAAAAACAACGCGCTCATCATCGGAACATAAGTAAGCGAAAGGAGGAACGCACCCAAGATTGCAAACCCGACCGTTTTGGCCATGGGACCGAACATTTTTCCTTCAATTCCTTCTAAAGTGAGTATAGGTAAATAAACGATCAAGATGATAATTTGACCAAAAACAGCCGCATTCATCATACGCGCAGAAGAATCTTTGACGGTTTTGTCCATTTCTTTTTGAGAAATGCGACTGATGCCTGCAAAATGCTTAGAATGTGTCAATTGGTGCAAAATAGCTTCTACTATGATTACGGCACCATCCACAATCAGTCCAAAATCCAAAGCACCCATACTCATCAGGTTTCCACCTACGCCAAACATATTCATCATGATAATGGCAAACAACAAGGATAAAGGTATCACAGAAGCTACCAGAAATCCGGCCCTAATATTCCCCAAAAAGAAAACCAGCACAAACAATACGATTAGCGCTCCTTCTATCAGGTTGGTTTTTACTGTACTAATGGCGTTGTTGACCATTTTTGTGCGATCTAAAAAAGGCTCAATGACAACCCCTTCGGGGAGTGTTTCTTGGATTTTTGCTATTCGCTCTTTAATATCTTTGATCACTTGTGACGAATTACCGCCTTTGAGCATCATCACAATAGCGGCAACGACTTCCTGCTCACCGTTAAATGTGACTGCGCCGTATCGAATGGCTGACCCGAAGCCTACTTGGGCAACATCCCTAATCAATATCGGCACACCATCAACAGATTTTACAACGATGCTTTCTAAATCTTCTAGATTTTTTGCCATGCCTTCACTTCGAATATAAAGCACAGTTGGCCCTTTTTCAATATATGCGCCGCCAGTATTTGCGTTGTTTTTTTCCAAAGCATTGAAAATATCGGTAATGGTCAGGTCAAAGGCTTTAAGCCTGTCCGGATTGACCGCAACCTCATATTGTTTTAGGTTTCCGCCGAAAGTAGAAACATCTGCCACACCAACCGTACCGATGAGTTGACGCCGCACGTTCCAATCCTGTATGGTGCGCAAATCGGCCAGGGTGTATTTGTTTTCGTAGCCTTTTTTTGCTTTGACAACATATTGATAGATTTCGCCCAATCCGGTAGTAACGGGTGCCATATAAGGCATTTCTGCACCCATCGGAATGTTGGCCTGAATAATTTGCATCCGCTCACTAACCTGTTGCCTTGCCCAATATACATCTACATCGTCGTTGAACACCAAAGTGACCAAGGAAAGTCCGAATCGGGAGAAACTCCTGATTTGCTTCAGTCCGGGAATGTTGTTACTGGCTTGTTCAATTGGTGCAGTAATGAGCAGTTCAATATCGGTCGCGCCCAACGATGGTGCGGAAGTAATAATTTGTACTTGATTGTCTGTGATGTCTGGTACGGCATCAATCGGAAGCTTGGTTGCTTCATAGATTCCATACAGTATCAAACCAAGGGTCAACAAACCGATAACAAGTTTGTTTTTGATGGAAAATTGAATGATATGATTTAACATTTTTAAATTTTTAAGCTAGCTCATCAATGCTATCGACAAGCCCAATTTTGAAATAATTGAAGAAAAGTTACGGTTTTTTTATAAGACTACTTCAAATGAATTTCGTTCAAAGCGATGTATAAAATTAATCAGAATAAACAATAATATCCTAATCGGAATATTATAAAACCCGTAACAAAAATAGAACTAGCTTAAATATTTGGGTGGTTGCCATATTTCAGACAAATAAGAAGCCGAGATGTTTGAAAACTTGTAGAAATTAAAATCTTGTTTTGAATATCTTACCGGCCCTATAAGATTGTATTCGAAGGAAGGGGTTAATAAAACCACCGTAAAAGAAGGACTGATGTCGTGCGATTTGAAAGGCAACTCCATGTCCCGGTCGTAGTCAGCGTCCTTCACATTGCCAGAAAAATAGTGAATGGTTACGAATTGGGAGAGGGTAATTTCTTCATTTTCAGATTGATGTTCCGTTAGATGGGTGATAAAAACACCTATTTTTATCAATTCACAAAGCTGGGTGTTTGCAAAGAGATAAATAGTCAATAAAAAAATGGAAGCCGACATTTTCACAAGACAAAAGTAAATTAAATTTGCGAACATTCCCTGTAATGGAATAAATTGTCATAGAATTTAATTGAATTTTAATTCTCTTTTCTTAGAGTCCTAAAATTTTATGTTTTTTAATTGACAAGTATCACTCCTCCAAAAAAATAAATGAAGTTGGCTACAGATATCTCTGCATTAATAGGTACTACCGGTGTGGGTTAAAGAATCCTAAAATAGCTAAGAAATGGCATCATTCGGTAATCTATACCTCACAGGTTTTTAAAATTGCTTAGATTGAGATTATTTTACAGGATAGACCTCACAGGTTTTTAAAACTGCTTAGATTGAGATTATTTTACGGGGTAGACCTCACAGGTTTCTAAAACTGCTTAGATTGAGATTATTTTACGGGGTAGACCTCACAGGTTTCTAAAACCTGTGAGGTCTTGTGTCTTACACCTGTGCGGTCTTGTTTTTAAAATCAACAATTAGGTTGAGGTCTTTACACACAGTTTACGCAACGATTGCGCTACAAGCGGTTTATTAAAGCGCATCTTACAAACCAAAATATATAATCAATTTATTTGAGGAAGCGCACTTTAAACTTTTTACCTTTACGTTTTCAATGCACGATTTAGTTATAAAAGCCTCAACCCTTAAAAATGTAAGTATTTGAAACCGATAAAACTTCAGACGCTTGTTCCTGTTTCGGCCTATCCAAATCCGTTGGGCTATGGCGATAACATCTTCGGCATTGGCTCTTGTTTTGCCGTGCACATGAGCCAAAAATTTGCCTTTTATAAGTTTGAACAAAGCGTCAATCCCTTTGGTATTTTGTTTCATCCCTTGGCGATAGAAAAGCTTTTTGAATACACCGCAAACAACGTGTCAATCAATAGGGAAGACTTGGTTTTTCAAAACGAAAAATGGTTTTGCTGGCATGCACACTCTGACATCCATCACAACTCTGAAGATGATTTGTTGGCTTTGGTCAATACAAAGCTACTGCAGACCCGGCAGGAATTGCAAACGGTTTCGGTTTGCATCATCACTCTTGGAACGGCTTGGGTTTACAAGCATAAGCAGCACAACCAAGTCGTAGCCAACTGCCATAAAGTGCCACAACATCATTTTGAAAAATGCCTGTTGAGCGTTTCTGAAGTGGAACGATCCCTCGGACAAATTTGCAAGTATTTACATGTGCTGAATCCGCATCTCAAAGTTATTTTCACTATCTCTCCTGTAAGACATCTCAAAGACGGCTTTGTCGAAAATCAACGAAGCAAGTCGCATTTAATCAGTGCCTTGCATCATTTTCTAGAAATAAACCAAAACCCGAATATTTCTTATTTTCCGGCTTATGAGTTGGTGATGGATGAACTTCGCGATTATCGTTTTTACGCACCCGATTTGCTTCATCCCAATGAGGTAGCCATCGATTATATTTGGGCGCGGTTTACGGAAAAATACATCAGCTCGGAAGGGTTAGCAACCATGCAAAAAGTGTCTGACATTCAAAAGAGATTACAACATAGACCCTTTGACAGAAACACCGAAATGTATAAAAAATTTCAGCAGGAACTTTATCTAAAAATGGATGCGCTGCAAAAACAATGGCCACACATCAACTTTGATTTGCCGGAGCCATAAGTTGTAAACCGGCATCGATAAGATGGCCCACTTCCGGACGCGACAATTTGACCGATTCCAAGTAGTCGATAATTTTTTGGCTCAATGTAGTCTCGCCGGCCAGGCTGGCCAATTCAAAGAGTTCTACCGCCAAAAGCCAGTCGCCATGATGGTTTTCTTGCAATTCGGAAAGAATTTTGCTGCGTGATACCGTTTTGTTTTTTCCTTCGCGGAAATCGCGAACTTGCTGATAGAGTTTTTCAAGTGCCAATCGTTTTTTAGATTTTTGAATCTTGATGGTTTGTTCTGAAGGCAGGTGTGTAATTCTGTCAAAACTCTTGTTGTCTGCAGGTCCGGCATAGGCCGAAATCACTTCCTTGCCTACGGCCATATCAAAAATACCCCAATCGGGTTCGAAAAGCACTTCGTCTTTGTGTTTGACTAGGCAATCCTGAAGACTGATGAGTATGATTTTTCCTTGTAGATTTCTTTTTCCGGTAATGATTTCTCCCGAAACGCGGATGTCTCCTTCAAAATCGAGTGTCACGCGTTCGCCTTCATAAATGCCATATGCGCGAAGATCTCTGGGGCTCATGTCTTCTATGGCCAGGTTGATGCCTTTGAGTTTGCCCACGGGACTGCCAAAACCATCGGCATGTGGAGCGGTGCCGTGTCCTACCAATTCTCTGTCTCGGTTGCTCAGTGCCGTGGGTCCGGATGTTTGAAAGTAGATGGGTTTACCCTCGTGCTCTATAACCCTGCTGAAAAAACCGGAAATTTGAATGCCCGTGCTCAATTCGATAGTGCCGAGTGACTTTGATTGTATCAATTTTTTAATCCCCGCCAAACCGCCTTTGCGAAGCGACATGCTGTTGGCAAATTCTTCCAAAACCAGACTCAAATGCGCAAAATCTGGTGTGACAAATAATTGAGGTTGGGGTTTTGTGATGTCAAAGGACACATCAGCTGCAGCAAGTGTGTAAGGTAACTTTTTGACTTTTTCGGTTAGGCACCAAGCGCTTTCGCCTATGGAAGACAGCAATCCGGCGCCGTAAATTTTGGGATTTTCGAGCGTGCCTATAAGTCCGTATTCCACAGTCCACCAATGCAGGTTGCGAATACGAGCCATCTCGCTGGTTTCGCCCATATTTTCTTGTAAATATTCCACACGAGCTTCGGCTTCTTTGATGTCTTCTTCGGAAGTGCCTTCGGCTTCTTTGATAATGGACAAATGACGAATGGCTTCGTACATTTCATAGTCTTTGGCGCTGGAGATGGCTTTACAACCAATTTCTCCAAACCGTCGCAAGTATTCTGCATATTCCGGATTGGCTATGATGGGGGCGTGGCCGGCACCTTCGTGTATGATGTCGGGCGCGGGTGTGTATTCTATATGTTCGAGCTGACGGATGTCTGATGCAATGACCAACACGTTGTAGGCCTGAAATTCCATAAATGCGTTAGGTGGAATAAAACCGTCAACCGCCACAGCCGCCCAGCCAATTTCTTTTAAAATTCGATTCATACCGTACATATTCGGAATGGAATCGATGGAAATACCGGTTTTTTGTAAACCGTTTACATATGATTCATGGGCTACACGACTCAGGTAATCCACATTTCGGCGCATCACATAGCGCCATACGGCTTGGTCTATAGGGGCGTAGTCTTCGTAATTTTGCGGTTTTATGAACTGCCTCAGATGGGGCGGTAACTTGTCTAAAACCGGATTGGAAACGTAGGCACTGTCCATGACATATAGATTTTGCCTAAATGTAAAAAATTTTGACCTGACGGCTTATTAAAAGAATGATAAAATATCAGCGAATGTATTCTACGCGTTTCTCAGCTTCTGTATGTTGGCTGTCGAAAAACCCTTGTTCTTGCATCCAACGTTCACTGTAAATTTTGGAAAGATACCGCGAACCGTGATCGGGAAAAATCACCACTACGTAGCTATTTCTGTCAAATTCGCCTTTTTGGGCTAATTGGAACAGTGCCTGTGTTGCTGCACCACTGGTGTAGCCGACAAACAAGCCCTCTTTACAAGCCAATTCACGCGCACGGTGTGCACTTTCCTCGTCGGTCACTTTTTCAAAGTGATCGATAATATCAAAGTCGGTAGCATCGGGAATTAGATTTTTCCCCAATCCCTCTATGCGATAGGGATATATTTCATCCGGATCCAACTCCTTGGTTTCGTGAAATTTTTTCAAGACTGAACCAAAGGCATCCACGCCCAATATTCTGATACTTGGGTTTTGCTCCTTCAAAAAACGGGCCGTACCCGAAATGGTGCCACCCGTACCGCTACAAGCCACCAAGTGTGTGATGGCGCCTTGGGTTTGTTTCCAAATTTCAGGGCCGGTAGTCAGGTAGTGCGCATCGGTATTTAACGGATTAAAATATTGGTTGATATAGACAGAGCCTTTGATTTCTTCATTCAACCTTTTAGCCACTTGGTAATAGGAGCGGGGATCGTCTGCACTTACATTTGCCGGACATACATAGACTTTGGCGCCCATGTTTTGCAACATTTCTATTTTATCTTTGGAAGACTTGGAGGTGACTGCTAACACACATTCGTATCCTTTTATTATACTCACCATGGCTACGCTGAATCCGGTATTTCCGGAAGTCGTTTCTATGATGGTGCTACCGGGTTTTAGGATGCCTTGCTTTTCAAAAGTCTCAATAATGTGTAAGGCAATTCTGTCTTTGGTAGAGTGTCCGGGATTGAAAGCTTCCACTTTGGCAAAAAAGTTACCGGGTAAGTTTTCTGTAATTCTTTGGAGTTTAATCAGCGGCGTGTCACCAATCAATTCCAATACACTGTTATAAACTTTTGAACAGTCTTCCATCTAAGAATGTTTAGTTAGTTTTTTGTTAACCCTAACGCAAAACGCTGCAAATTTATAAGATTTATCTCAATTTATTGCTTAATATTCTCTAAGTCTAGAAAAAATGCATATTCTCTGGCGGTTTCTTTGATGGACTCAAACCTTGCCGAGCTCCCGCTGTGCCCCGCTTCCATGTTGGTATGAAACAGCAATTTGTTGGTGTCTGTTTTGAGTTCACGCAACTTGGCTACCCATTTGGCAGGCTCCCAATATTGTACCTGCGAATCGTGATAACCTGTTGTCACCATGATGTTTGGATAGGCTTTGGCTTCTACTTGGTCATAAGGAGAGTAAGATTTCATGTATTGATAATAAACCGAATCGTTCGGGTTGCCCCATTCGTCATATTCAGAGGTCGTCAGTGGAATGCTATCGTCGAGCATGGTGGTGACGACATCTACAAAGGGAACTTCTGCGATGACGCCCTTGTATATTTCAGGCGCTAAATTGAGTACTGCACCCATAAGCAAGCCTCCGGCCGAACCGCCTTGGGCATATAAGTGTTCCGTAGAGGTGTATTTTTCCGCGATGAGAAATTTTGAAGCATCTACAAAGTCGCTAAAAGTGTTTTTCTTGTGTAGTAATTTTCCATTTTCATACCAAGAACGTCCCAAGTATTCGCCGCCTCTTACGTGGGCAATGGCATAAATAAAACCGCGGTCGAGCAGACTGAGCCTTGAAATAGAAAAGGTGGGATCTATGGTTGAGCCATAAGAGCCATAGCCATATATTAAAAGTGGATTTTTGCCGTCTTGAACTATTCCTTTCTTGTAAACCATCGAAATGGGAATTTTGGTTCCGTCTGCAGCGGTTGCCCAAACTCTTTTCTCTTCGTAGTTGTTTTTATCGAAGGTGCCACCCAAAACCTCTTGCTCTTTTAAAACACGTGTTTCGCGGGTGTTCATGTTGAATTCGACAGTGGATGTTGGCGTTGCCAAAGAAGTATAGCTGTACCGATACCAATCTGTGTCAAATTCTACGTTTACATTGCTGCCGGCGGTGTAGGTTTCGATGTCGAAAGGCAGGTAGTAATCTTCCTTACCGTCCCAACGAATGATGCGAATTTTGTTTAAACCGTTGTTGCGTTCATTAAGCACTAAAAAATCTTTAAAAATATCCACATCTTCTAACAAGACATCTTCGCGGTGCGGAATTAAATCTTCCCAATGGCCTTTATTGGTTTTGGCAATGGGTGTTTTCATCAATTTAAAATTTGTAGCACCGTCTTTGTTTGTCAATACGTAAAAGTGATCATTATAATGCGAAAAAGAGTATTCCAAGCCGCGTTCTCGTGGCTGAAAGATTCTAAAATTACCGCCGGGTTTGTCGGCTTCCAAAATTCTAAATTCAGAAGTAAGGGTGCTTTGTGAGCCAATCACCAAATATTTTTCAGATTTTGTTTTATAAATATAGGTACTGAAAGTTTCGTCGGTTTCTTCGTAAACCAACGCATCTGTTGCTGGGTCTGTCCCGAGTATGTGTTTGTAAATTTTATTAGAACGCAAGGTTACTTCATCTTTTCGGGTGTAAAACAAGGTTTTGTTGTCGTTTGCCCAAACAGATCCGCCGGTGGTGGTTTCTATTTTCTCCGGATACAATGTGCCGGTCTCCAGATTTTTGATTTGAATGGTGTATTTTCTTCGGCTCACAGTATCAACCCCAAAAGCAACCATGCGGTTGTCCGGACTCACGTTGAGGCCACCCAATTGGTAGTAACTATGACCCGCTGCCAGTTCGTTCACATTAAACAAAATTTCTTCTTCTGCTTCCTGTGACCCTTTTTTTCTGGTATAAATCGGATAGTCTTTCCCAACTTGGTAGCGCGTCATATACCAATAACCGTTTTTCTTGTACGGGACGCTTTGGTCATCTTCTTTGATACGCGATTTGATTTCGTCAAAAAGTAGCGTTTGCAAACCTTGAGTGTGTGCCGTCATCTTATCGAAGTAATCATTTTCGCGTTCTAAATAATCGATGACTTCAGGGTGGTCACGCTCGTTCATCCAATAATAGTTGTCTATTCGGATGTCTCCGTGTTTTTCTAAAACAGTCTCTTTTTTCTCAGCCACAGGTGGCGTGTATGTTGGCATGGGGTTTTCTGTTTGATCGTTTTTACAAGCGGTCGCAAAAATAAGGGAAAGGGTAAGAAAAGCGGCAATTTTTTTCATAGTAAGTTCGGTTTTAAAAAAGTACACCAATGTAGTTTTTTTTATCTTTTCTCGCAAGGGCTTTTTTTAATGCCTATTTTTTGCGATTGAAAAACTCTGCCTTGTCAAAAATCGTTGGGTCGTTTACGCGGTTTTACAACACTACATCAAAGGATTTTAAGAACCTTTTTTTTCCGAAAGTCGCTTGTTTTAAAAAAATAAATATCCTCATGATTGTAAAAAAACAAAGTATATTTCATTGATAATCAATGTTAAAATTAGCTTTACAAAGTATTGAATATTGTAGAAGAAAATATAGAAGGTGTCAAAGGAATTGAAGATTACCTAACATTGCAACTGTTTTTATGAATAATTAGATAGGTAAATTAAAATTAAACATAGCAATTTTCAAAAAATCAGATGATTTTAAACAAATATAGCAAAACTGTAACACAAGACGAAACCCAGCCTGCCGCTCAAGCCATGTTGCACGCCTTGGGTCTTACAGACGATGACTTACAGAAACCCATGATTGGTATTGCCAGTACAGGTTACGAAGGCAACCCTTGTAACATGCATCTGAACGATCTGGCCAAAATTATCAAAGAAGGTATCCAAAAGACAGAAATGTTGGGGCTTATTTTTAATACCATTGGCGTCAGTGATGGTATTTCGATGGGCACGCCCGGCATGCGGTTTTCCCTGCCTTCGCGCGATGTCATCGCCGATTCTGTAGAAACAGTCGTACAGGCCATGAGCTACGACGGCGTGGTCACCGTAGTGGGTTGCGATAAAAATATGCCCGGTGCATTGATGGCCATGCTGCGGCTCAACAGACCCTCTATTTTGGTCTATGGCGGCACCATAGCTTCCGGATGTCACAACGACAAAAAATTAGATGTAGTTTCCGCTTTTGAAGCTTGGGGCGAAAAAGTAGCCGGTACCATTACAGAGAGAGAATTTAAAAATGTAGTCCACAAAGCCTGTCCCGGTCCCGGTGCTTGTGGCGGCATGTACACAGCCAACACCATGGCCTCAGCTATTGAAGCCATGGGACTTTCGCTGCCTTACAACGCTTCAAATCCGGCTGTAGGCGGATACAAAGAACAGGAATGTCTTGCAGTGGGCAAGGCTTTGCGCAGCTTGCTGGAGAATGATTTAAAACCTAAAGATATACTCACCAAAACATCTATGGAGAACGCTTTTAGATTGGTAACGGTCTTGGGAGGTTCTACCAATGCGGTTTTGCACTTTATGGCAATTGCAAAAGCAGCCGACATTTCTTTCACTTTAGATGATTTTCAAAGAATTTCGGACGAAACACCATTTTTAGCCGATTTAAAACCCAGCGGCAAGTACCTCATGGAAGATTTACACGAATTGGGTGGCGTTCCGGTAGTGATGAAATACATGCTCAAAAAAGGATTGCTAGACGGCAGTTGTATGACTGTAACCGGTAAAACACTGTCCGAAAATTTAGAAAACGTCCCGGATTTATCAGAAGATCAAGATATTATTCGTCCGGTTGAAAACCCGATTAAGGCCACCGGACATATTCGTATCCTGTATGGCAACATAGCTGAGCAAGGCTCAGTAGCTAAAATCACAGGCAAAGAAGGCCTCGTTTTTAAGGGAACTGCACGTGTTTTTGACGGTGAATACGCCGCGAATGACGGCATTAAAAACGGCAAGGTAAAAAAAGGTGACGTAGTGGTCATTCGATATGAAGGGCCAAAAGGCGGGCCGGGCATGCCCGAAATGCTCAAGCCCACGGCCGCTATTATTGGTGCGGGTTTGGGAAAAGATGTTGCGCTGATTACTGACGGTCGATTTTCGGGTGGCACGCATGGTTTTGTGGTAGGACACATCACACCCGAAGCACAAGAAGGCGGTTTGCTGGCCTTGCTGAAAGATGGGGATTTGATAACCATAGATGCCGAAAAAAACAGCATTTCTGCGGATATAGATCCCAAAGAGATAGAATATAGAAGAAAGAGATGGGAACAGCCTCCGTTGAAATTCACGTCCGGTGTGTTGTACAAATATGCAAAATGTGTATCCTCTGCCTCGGAGGGTTGTGTAACGGATATTTTTTAATCAATTATGGAAAAGACTTTAGAAAAAAACATAGCACAAGCTACCGATGTAGCTACTCAGATATCGGGTTCGGAAGCCCTAATGCGTTGCTTGATTGCAGAAAACGTAAAACTTATATACGGCTATCCCGGAGGTGCCATCATGCCTATATATGACGAACTCTACAAATTCAAAGAAGATATTCATCACGTACTCACACGTCACGAACAAGGTGCTATACATGCAGCCCAAGGTTTTGCCCGTGTGCGCAATGAGGTCGGCGTTGTTTTTGCAACATCGGGGCCGGGCGCAACCAATTTGGTTACGGGCATAGCCGATGCACAAATAGATTCTACGCCTTTGGTGTGTATTACAGGGCAAGTGCCCTCACACCTTTTGGGATCAGACGCTTTTCAAGAAACGGATATCATCAGTATTTCCACGCCTGTGACCAAATGGAACCACCAAATTACCAAGGCATCTGAAATTCCGGAAGTTATTGCCAAAGCCTTCTACATTGCCCGTTCGGGCCGTCCGGGACCTGTTTTGATTGATATCACCAAAGATGCTCAATTCGGATTGATGGATTTTACATATACCAAATGTACTGCCGTTAGAAGTTATAAACCTGTTCCCAAAACAGATCCTCAATCCTTGGAAATTGCTGCCGAACTCATAAATCAAGCCAAAAAACCTTTGATCGTTTTTGGCCAGGGTACGATTTTGGGAAATGCGGAGGAAGTATTGAAGCATTTTGTTGAAAAAACGGGTATTCCTGCCGCTTGGACAATTTTAGGACTGTCTGCGCTTCCTACCGATCATCCGCTTAATGTGGGCATGGTGGGTATGCACGGAAACTATGCCCCCAATATGCTTACCAACCAATGCGATTTGCTCATTGCCATCGGTATGCGCTTTGATGACAGGGTTACGGGAAATTTGAACACCTATGCCAAACAAGCAAAAATTATTCACTTTGAAATAGACCCGGCAGAAGTCAACAAAAACGTAAAAGTTGATGTTGCCGTCATGGGTAACGTCAAACATACACTCAAGGATATTTTGCCATTGGTCAACTCAAACAGCCATATAGATTGGTTGGCTGAGTTTAAAAAACTCGATGCCATAGAATTAGAAAAAGTCATAACAGACGATCTGCATCCCAAGGACGCCGGTCTATCTATGGGTGAAGTAATTTACAACATCAACCAAGAAACCGATGGCGACGCTGTGATTGTGACCGATGTCGGCCAACATCAAATGGTCGCTTGTCGCTACGCTAAGTTTTCAAAGAGCAGAAGCAATATCACCTCCGGCGGATTGGGCACTATGGGTTTTGCTTTGCCCGCGGCCATAGGAGCCAAAATGGGTGCTCCTGACAGAGAAGTGATTGCCATTATTGGCGATGGTGGCTATCAAATGACCATACAAGAATTGGGCACTATTTTTCAAACCAGAGCTGCCGTAAAGATTGTTGTACTAAACAATGATTTTCTGGGCATGGTTCGGCAGTGGCAACAGTTGTTTTTTGACAAGCGTTATTCCTCAACCGAATTGATTAACCCGGACTTTGTCACCATTGCCAAAGGCTACCACATACCTGCTCAAAAAGTAAGTCAAAGGACAGATTTGAGAGCCGCTATCCAAGAAATGCTTGAGACAGACGGCCCCTATTTTCTGGAAGTGGTGGTGCAAAAGGAAGACAACGTTTTTCCAATGATACCTTCCGGCGCATCTGTTTCTGATATTCGTTTAAGTTGAACCCCTATTTTATGCAAGCACAATCTTTCACCGTTTCCGTTTATACAGAGAATAATATTGGTCTGCTAAACCGCGTGACTTCTATCTTCCTCAAAAGACATATCAATATAGAAAGTCTTACGGTCTCCGAATCTGAAATTTCTCATGTACACAGATTCACCATCGTGGTAAACACCACCGAAGAACAAATTAAAAAAATAGTGCTTCAACTCGAAAAACAAGTAGAGGTAGTGCGGGCGTATTACCACAAAGTTGATGAAATTATTTTTCAGGAAATAGCCATGTACAAAATTTCAACCGAACATTTGTATTCGAGCAAACTCCAGCAGCTGTTTAAAAAACATGCCGCCCAAATGGTAGAGATAGAACCCGATTTTGTCGTTATAGAAAAGGCCGGCACCTATGAAGATACCAAAGCCTTATACGAAGCTTTGGTGCCTTATGGTCTTATGCAATTTGTGCGTTCGGGTAGGATTGCGGTGACCAGACCCAAAATGCTCATCTCAGAAATATTAAAACAATAAATCAAATCTTTTTTAAAACCAAATTATTATGGCAAAGTTAAATTTTGGCGGCGTTGAAGAAAATGTAGTGACTCGTGAGGAGTTTCCACTGGCAAAAGCCCGTGAGGTTCTCAAAGACGAAGTTGTTGCCGTCATCGGTTACGGGGTGCAAGGTCCCGGCCAATCACTCAATTTAAAAGACAACGGCATCCATGTGATTGTGGGGCAACGTAAAAATTCTAAAACCTGGGACAAAGCCGTTGCAGACGGTTGGGTGCCCGGTGAAACACTGTTCGACATAGAAGAAGCCGCTGAGCGCGCAACGATTATTCAATACCTGTTGTCCGATGCCGGACAAATTGCCACTTGGCCCACCATCAAAAAGCATTTGAAACCCGGAAAAGCACTCTATTTTTCCCACGGCTTTGGCGTCACCTTTCATGACAAAACAGGTATCGTACCACCGGCAGATGTAGATGTGATTTTGGTAGCACCCAAAGGCTCGGGCACTTCACTCAGAAGGCTGTTTGTAGCCGGAAAAGGGCTAAACTCCAGTTATGCCATTTATCAGGACGCCACTGGAAAAGCCAAAGACCGGGTGTTGGCACTTGGCATTGCCGTGGGATCGGGATATTTGTTTGAAACCGATTTCAAAAAAGAAGTCTATTCTGATTTGACGGGTGAGCGCGGCATTTTGATGGGCGCACTCGCCGGCTTGTTTGAGGCCCAATACAATGTACTGCGCAAAAACGGTCACTCGCCCTCAGAAGCTTTCAACGAAACTGTAGAGGAACTTACCGAGAGTTTGATGCCTTTGGTAGCCGAAAACGGCATGGATTGGATGTATGCCAACACCTCTGTGACGGCCCAACGGGGTGCGTTGGATTGGCGTCATAAATTCAGGGAAGCCACCGCACCGGTATTTGACGAATTGTACAAGAGCGTAGCGAGTGGTAAAGAAGCCGAACGCGTCATCACCACAGCCTCTAAGCCCGACTACAGAGAAAAGTTGGATGCAGAATTAAAAGAAATCAGAGAATCAGAATTATGGCAAGCAGGTGCCACTGTCCGTAAACTAAGACCGCAAAACAATTGAAATTTTTAGTTAAACAAAAGCAGACAGATTATTTTCCCGATCTTGGGGATGTGGAACAAGCTGCCCAGGTGCTAAAAGGAGTTTCGCAAGAGACTCCTTTGATGCACAATTTCTTTTTGTCAGAAAAATTCGATGCCAATGTCCTGCTCAAACGCGAAGATTTACAAGTGGTTCGTTCCTACAAAATTAGAGGCGCGTACAATAAAATTCGTTCGTTAAACGAAGAAGAGCAGAGCAGAGGTGTGGTCTGTGCCAGTGCCGGAAACCATGCACAAGGGGTAGCTTACTCTTGTTACAAACTGGGGATTCAGGGTCATATATACATGCCGGCAACCACGCCCAAGCAAAAAATTCAACAAGTGAAAATGTTCGGCAAAGACGCTGTAAAAATAGTGTTGGAAGGCGATACTTATGACGATGCCTCCAAATTGGCGCACCATTTTTGTGAAGTTGAAAACAAAGTTTACGTGCATCCTTTTGACGATGAAAAAATCATAGAAGGACAAGCCACTGTAGGTTTGGAGATTATCAACCAAGCCACAGTGCCCATAGATTACCTGATACTGCCCATAGGCGGTGGCGGTTTGGCTGCCGGAGTGTCTGAGGTTTTCAGGCAAAAGTCGCCCAATACAATTATCATAGGAGTGGAACCCGAAGGCGCACCCTCTATGAAAACCTCTTTGGACAAAGGCAAGAACACCACCTTAGCCCAAATAGATAAATTTGTTGATGGCGCATCAGTCAAACGGGTGGGCGATAGGAATTTTGCTATTTGCAAACAAAATCTACACAGAATGATCGTGTTGCCCGAAGGCAAAATCTGCCAAACCATATTGTCGCTTTACAACAAAAGTGCGATGGTTGTAGAGCCGGCGGGCGCCATGTCTATAGCTGCCATGTCTTTTTTGAAAGAAGAGATTAAAGGAAAAAATGTAGTGTGTGTGGTGAGTGGCGGCAACAGCGACATTACCCGTACAGAGGAAATCCGCGAGCGCGCATTGTTGTATGCCGGGTTGAAGCACTATTTTATCATTCGATTCCCACAGCGCGCCGGTGCTTTGAGAGAATTTGTGGATCAGGTTTTAGGTCCGAATGACGATATTACACATTTTGAATATACCAAGAAGCACAACCGTGAAATCGGTCCGGCTTTGGTGGGTGTTGAAATCAAACATAAGGCTGATTTTGAACCGCTGGTATCTCGGATGAAGGCACTCAACTTCTTTGGCGAATACCTCAACGAAAAACCGGATTTGTTTCAACTTTTGATTTGATAGGTGGCGTTTGTCCCTGATGTTTTTTCTTTTGGAGTTGAGGTGTCCGAACTCGGATGTCTATCGCAGTTTTATCAGTATCTTACTAAGACCTCACAGGTTTTTAAAACCTGTGAGGTCTCCTCTTATTGACAATTAATACCAATTTGCAGCTTCTACAATAATTTACACTTTATATGATTTTGGCTGTTTAGAGTAGATTTTTTTTTAACAAAGTTGTGACGGTTTTGTGCTTGTTTTAAAAACCGAATCGCACAGAAACTATTATCTTTGGACTTTACAAAAAATAGCCCTGATGGCAGTGGAAAGCCTTTTTTGTGGCTTGCCTTTTTTTTGCGTTTCAAAAACGTGACCGACGGAAACGCTTTTTGAAATGCGTTTAAAAAAAAGAGCAAGGCGCCGAAAAGCTTGAAACGGACAGCAGGAATAGCTACTAAAAATTTTTAATTAGAAAAAATGAAAAAACAGATTTTTATGGACCAGCAAACTCCCGAAGCCTTTGATATAAAAACGCCT
The DNA here is from genome assembly GCA_032251335.1 of Flavobacteriaceae bacterium. Lineage (GTDB taxonomy): Bacteria > Bacteroidota > Bacteroidia > Flavobacteriales > Flavobacteriaceae > UM-FILTER-40-17. Next base: position 120,668 of record JAVVDW010000002.1, read on the forward strand.
ATCGTGCAAAGCCATTATTTGATAGATGGAGAATTGCGACCTTGGACGGGCAAAATGACGCAGATTGTGTCGCCGATTTTTGTAGAAGAAAACGGGAAACGCGTTAAAAAACTTTTGGGCAGCGTACCCGATATGGGCGAAAAAGAAGCCTTGGAAGCTTTAGAAAAGGCAAAAGAGGCTTATAATTTAGGGCGCGGTTTGTGGCCGACTATGCAGGTAAAAGACCGGATAGATTGCTTGTTGAAGTTTGTGGAAATTATGAAAACCAAGCGTGAAGAAGTAGTCAATTTGTTGATGTGGGAAATCGGTAAAACCCTTGGTGATTCGCGCAAGGAATTTGACCGCACCATACAGTATATTTATGACACAATTGAAGAGTATAAAGAGATAGACCGCAGTTCGGCCCGCATTTTACTGACGGAAGGGGTGTATGCGCAAATTCGCCGCGGACCGCTGGGTGTTGTGCTTTGTATGGGACCGTATAATTATCCGCTCAACGAAACTTTTTGCCTTTTGATACCGGCTTTGATTATGGGCAACACGGCCATTTTTAAGCCTGCCAAACACGGTATTTTACTGATGTCTCCCTTGCTGGAAGCTTTTAAGGAAGCATTTCCGAAAGGGGTTGTAAACATACTGTACGGACGCGGAAGGGTCGTTTCTACTCCAATTATGAAAACAGGTGATGTAGATGTGTTGGCTTTGATTGGGACGAGCACGGCTGCCAATGCGTTGCAAACTTTGCATCCGAAGCAAAATCGCTTGCGCTTGGTGTTGGGCTTGGAGGCTAAAAACCCGGCCATAGTGATGCCGGATGCCGATTTGGATTTGGCGGTGAGCGAATGTGTGCTAGGCAGTTTGTCATTTAACGGACAGCGCTGTACCGCGTTGAAACTCTTGTTTGTGCACGAAGCGGTGGTAGATGCCTTTAACCAAAAATTTGTGGAAAAGGTAAACCAACTCAAAGGAGGATTGCCTTGGGAAGCTGGTGTAGCACTGACGCCATTGCCCGAACCCGGAAAAGTAGAATACCTGCGATCGTTAGTAGCAGATGCCGAGGCCAAAGGCGCTAAAGTCATTAACGAGGATGGCGGTTGGGAAGACGAAACCTTCTATTTTCCTGCAATTTTATATCCGGTGCACAAGGATATGAAGATCTATCAGGAAGAGCAGTTTGGTCCTGTGGTGCCTATCATTCCGTTTAAAGACATAGAAGAGCCCATAAATGCTGTTTCGGAGTCAAACTACGGGCAACAGGTGAGTTTGTTTAGCACCAATTCTGAAATTTTGGCACAGTTGATAGATCCGCTGGTGAATCAGGTTTGTCGTGTCAACATCAACAGCCAATGCCAACGCGGACCGGATGTATATCCGTTTGTGGGTAGAAAAGACTCGGCGGTGAGCACCCTGAGTGTGAATGACGCCCTGCGTTCGTTTTCTATACGTACCCTGGTGGCTGCCAAAGACAATCGATTGAACAAAGAAATCTTAAATGAATTGTTGGACAAACAAACGTCTAATTTCTTGAATACGCATTACATATTGTAAATGGAAGTATTACATAAAGCCGAAACGTTTCGGCTTTTTTTTTTAATTTGATTTGCAAGTTGTCTATGTATCAGGTGGTTTACAAAATGGTCTCGGCAAGCTCAACCACACAAGGATTTACGAGAGTTAGAAGTGAATTCATTACAATTTATTCATCATTGTGGATGCGCACCCATGAGCGATCAAGTTTCGACCGTTTTTTATTGAAAACACCAACAGGTTATAAGACTGAAGCATAAAATTTAAAAACAAATAATCTCAACTATCTTTGTAGCCTAATTAACCCAACTTGTGGAAGCTATCCGAATCAATAAATATTTAAGCGACATTGGTTATTGTTCGCGCCGACAGGCAGACAAACTCATCGAAGAGGGGCGCGTTAAGGTAAACGGCAAAGTACCCGAAATGGGCGTCAAAGTTTCTGAGGCCGACGTCATAAGCATAGATGGAAAACCTTTGGGCAAAACTGAAAAAAAAACAGTCTATTTGGCTTTCAACAAGCCTGTGGGTGTCGTTTGCACTACAGATACGGGGGTTGAAAAGAACAATATTATAGACTTTATCAACTATCCGGAGCGTATTTACCCGATTGGCCGACTCGATAAAAACAGTGAAGGCTTAATTTTACTGACCAACGACGGTGAAATCGTAAACAAAATTTTGCGGGCCAGGCATTTTCATGAAAAGGAATATTGGGTAGAGGTGGACAAGCCTGTTACCAGAGAGTTTATTGAAAGTATGCAAAACGGTGTGCCTATTTTGGATACGGTCACCCGCAAATGCCAAGTCAAACAAAGCGGAAAGAAACAGTTTAAAATTGTACTGACGCAAGGTCTCAATAGGCAAATAAGAAGGATGTGTGAATACTTGGGCTATCGTGTGGTCAAACTCAAAAGGGTGCGTATCATGCATGTCACCTTAGACGTAAGTGTAGGCAAATGGCGCCATCTCAGCAAAGCAGAAGTAGCGGTATTTAACAGGGAGGAAGCCGGTTAAGAGAAAATCTTATCCAAGCGACCTACGTCAGTAGATTTTTTTAAAAGAAAATCAAGGCTCCGCAATGACATCAATTTCAATAAGCGCTTGGCCGGCCAAACCCGAAGCGGCAAAGGTAGTACGTGCCGGTTTGTTTGGAAAATATTTGACGTACTCGGCATTAAATGCTTCAAAATCATTGATGTCTGATAGAATCACCGTGCATTTAATTACTTTGTCCAACGAGCTGTTGTTGTGTTTTAAAACCGCTTCAATATTTTGAATGGCTTGCCTCGTTTGTGCTGCGATGCCTTCCGGTAAAATGCCTGTGTCGTGATTACGACCGATTTGTCCGGATAAAAACAGTAGGTTTCCACTGCGTACTGCCGCCGAAAAAGGTGTGTTTTGACGCTTGGGGTGTTGCGATTTGATAAACTCGGCTTTTGGAGTTTCTTCGCAAGAGTTGACCCCAACCAATCCCAATAAAAAAATGAGTAGAAAAGCAATGAGATATTTCATCTGTTTATATTATTTGTTTTTATCTGTCACACTTTACGCCCAAGGATAATCATGCTCCTGTGTGCAAAATTTTTACATGGGTGTTTCATCTGTAGATAAGTATTTATTTTTTAAAAGCTTTATTCTAATTTTTTATAAATCAATAGGCAAGTCAGTTTTAAACCTACCTAATTAGAGCTTTGTTTTTAACAATCCATTTGTGTAATGTAAAAATAAGCATAAATTTAGACAAAAATTTGAATGAATGACTCAGTTAGAAAAATTTACAGATACCTTATCCAAAGGTTATACTTTTAAAGGCGACTACATCGAGTTGGGAAAAGGGATGTTGGCGGGCACACCAATACCGGATGCACCCGTGCGTGTACCGCTAAAAACCCTCAACAGACATGGTTTGATTGCCGGTGCTACCGGAACCGGAAAAACCAAAACACTGCAAATTATTTCCGAACTGTTGTCAGAAAAAGGCATTCCCGTCTTGATGATGGACATCAAGGGTGATTTAAGCGGCATTGCAGCAGCCGCAGCAGAAAATCCGAAGATAAGGGAACGACATGAAAAGTTGCAAATTCCCTACGAACCGGCTGCCTATCCGGTGGAACTTTTGAGCCTGTCTGCCGAACCCGGCGCAAGGCTTCGATCGACAGTTTCAGAATTTGGTCCTGTTTTATTTTCGCGTATGCTCAACCTTTCAGAAGTGCAAGCGGGTATCATATCGGTCATTTTCAAATATGCCGACGACAATAGCCTCCCGCTTTTGGACTTGAAAGATTTGCGAAAATTATTGCAGTATGCAACAGAAGAAGGCAAAGAGGAATTAGAACGCGAGTACGGAAGGATTTCCACCACTTCTACCGGTGCCATCATGCGAAATATTGTGGCTCTTGAGCAGCAAGGCGCCGATGTGTTTTTTGGCGAACCTTCTTTTGAGGTATCAGATTTGCTCAGGCTCGATGAAAAAGGGCAGGGCTACATCAATATTGTTCGACTGACAGACATACAAGACAAGCCCCATCTTTTTTCGACATTTATGCTTGGCCTTTTGGCTGAAATTTACAGCACTTTTCCGGAACAGGGCGACACCGGCAGACCCGAACTCGTTATTTTTTTGGATGAAGCCCATCTCATCTTTGACCAGGCTTCGCCGGAACTGCTCAATCAGATTGAAAACATTGTAAAACTCATACGTTCCAAAGGCGTCGGTTTGTATTTCGTCACCCAAAATCCGACAGATGTGCCGGATGCAGTTTTGAGTCAATTGGGTTTAAAAATCCAGCACGCCTTGCGCGCGTTTACCGCCAAAGATCGGAAAGCGATTAAACTTACTGCTGAAAATTATCCCATCTCTGAGTTTTACAAAACTGACGAAGTATTGACCTCGCTCGGCATCGGTGAAGCCCTGGTTTCTGCCCTCAATGAAAAAGGCATCCCGACACCACTGGCAGCCACCATGCTCCGCGCACCCAAAAGTAGAATGGATATTCTCAGTCCAACTGAAATTGAGGGCTTGGTTGCGGTTTCCAAACTCAGTAAAAAATACAACAAAACCATAGACCGCGAAAGCGCCTACGAAATACTAAACGACAAAATAGCCCGTGCAGAACAATATGCCAGAGAGGCGCAACGCCAAAAAGAAACCGAACTTAAAAGACAACCTACAGAAACTTTCTCCAGAAGGCGATCTGCCTCGCGAAGTAGTGCCGCCAACCCCATTTTGAAAGTGCTCACCAGTGCTACTTTCATCAGAGGCGTGATGGGAATTTTGACAAGAGCTATGAGAAAATGATGATTTTACAACAAAATTTTTTTAAAATTAAGTAAGTTTGCCAACCACAAACAAACGCTTACAACAACTACAATATATAAAACGTAATGCCCGTTGATACATTCATCAAATCAATAGAAATAAAGGATTTGGCATTACAGTTGACCAGAACAAATAAATATCAGCAAATGAAAAACGGCCTAAAAACACTTGTTTTTGCAATACTATCGGTGATGTTGATCTCCTGTCAGAAAGATACCGAGTTTTTGATAACCAACGGACAAGTAGGAAAGATTACCAAAGAAACCAAAATAAGCAAGTTAGATTCTCTTTTTCCCAACGATTCTATTGTAAAACGCTATCAGCCCGGCAATCTCAAAGTAGCCAGCGAGTTGTTTATCTACCAAAAAGGTGGCAAAAAATTGTTGGAAATTATACCGGCCAAATTTTCGGATGACAGCCAACAAATTAGTTATGTCGAGATTTTAGACGAACGCTACAAAACAGCCGAAGGACTGAGTGTGAAAAGCCCTTTTGGTGAATTTGCCAAGAAATATAAAATTTCATCCATCGAAAACATGATAAATAATGTGATGGTTTCCTTCGAAAGCCAGGATTTTTACATCGTCATAGACAAGGCTTTTCTACCCGCCGATTTAAAATTTGATACGACCACAAAAGTTTCCAAAGCTCAAATTCCGGATGATGCACCTTTAAAGTATTTTAGTGTAAGTTGGTAAGCCTTATGTCTGATACATTTTTCATTCAAAAAAATCCATTTGTTGTCCCTACTACAGACGGCAAACACATCGCCGAACATTTCGGCTTGGCGTCACATGGCGGAAATTCTATGAGTATAGCGTATATGGTAGCGCCACCACATTGGCAAGAACCTTTCCAAACGCCCGAATTTGATGAATACACACTCATTATTTCAGGAAAAAAACAATTCACTATCGACGGCCAGAAGATTATTTTAAATGCCGGTGAGTCTATTAAAATAAACAAAAATACGCGTGTACAATACGCCAACCCTTTTGATGAGCCGGTTACTTATGTGTCTGTTTGTACCCCCGCTTTTTCTTTAGATTTGGTGCATCGCGAAAACGAATAAAACTATGCAAAAACCAACGCTACTCATTATGGCAGCCGGTATGGGCAGCCGATATGGCGGCCTCAAACAAATGGATGGATTTGGACCCAACGGCGAAACCATTTTGGAATACAGTATTTACGACGCCATCAGAGCCGGTTTTGGCAAAGTAGTCTTCGTGATACGAGAGGATTTTGAAACCGCTTTTAAAAATTTTATCACGCCCAAAATTTCCGGAAAAATCGATTTTGAATTCGTATTTCAATCCAACGATGTTTCACAGTACGGTTTCTCGTTTCCGGAAAGGCAAAAACCCTGGGGAACTGCACACGCCATTTTGGCCGCCAAAGATGCCGTTCACACACCATTTTGTGTTGTCAATGCAGATGATTTCTATGGACAAAACACTTTTGAGGTGATGGCAGATTTTTTGAATACCAAAGCCAGTCCCAAGCATTTTAACCTCGTCGGTTTTAGGCTTGGCAACACGCTTTCGGAGTTTGGACATGTATCTCGTGGAATATGCGAATTTGATGCGACAGGCGCGCTCACCGGTTTTGCCGAGCGCACCAAAATCTATAGGAAAGACGGGCAAATTGTTTTTGAAACAGAGCAGGGATGTACGCCACTGCCCGATGATACTTTGGTTTCTATGAATTTTTGGGGTTTTACACCCGAGGTTTTTCAATTTATTGAAGCGCGATTTTTAGTGTTCTTAAACAGCATCTCGCCCGACTCCAAAGCAGAATATTTCATAGCCTTGTTTGTACAGGCTCTACTCGATGAAAAATTGGCAAAATTTGACGTTATACCCACGCAGAGCGATTGGTTTGGTGTTACCTATCCGGAAGATAAACCATGGGTTCAAGACCAAATAAACAGACTGGTTGCAGCCAAGATGTATCCGGACAAACTTTGGTAGCGATTTTTTTTGACAAATACGCTTACAGCACGTAATCTTTAGCCCGTTCTAAGGCCTTGGGGATTCCTCCTGGATTTTTTCCGCCTGCAGTGGCAAAAAACGGTTGGCCGCCTCCGCCTCCGTGTATGAGTTTGCCCAACTCGCGAACCACTTTACCGGCATCGAGCTGTCGGGCTTCTGCAAGCGGTTTGGAAATATAACAAGTCAACATGGCTTTTCCTTCGGCTTCCGTCGCAATCAAAACAAACAGATTGTCTCTGTTTTGCCCCAGCTCGAAAACCAAATCTTTAATAGATTGTTGGGCCAAATCTAGTTTTTTAGCAAGAAACAAAACCCCGTTTATTTCAGTGAGTTCTTTTTCCAAATCAGATTTTACAGAAACTGCTTTTTCGCGTGCCCATTCGTCTAATTGTTTTTTGAGTTGTAAGTTTTCATGTTGCAATTGAATGATGGCTTTTTCCGGATCTTGTGGATTTTTTAAAGCATTTTTGATTTGGTTGAGTTGTTGTTCTTGTTCCTCATAAAATTGCTGTAAACGACGCCCTGTAATGGCTTCAATCCTTCTGATACCCGCTGCCACGGCACCCTCCGAAACAATTTTGAAATGCCAAATATCCCCTGAATTTGATACGTGTGTGCCACCACAGAGTTCCACGCTTTTTCCAAACTGTATGCAGCGAACCTTGTCGCCGTATTTTTCACCAAAAAGCGCCATCGCACCGGCAGCCACGGCTTCATCAAAATTGGCATCGCGCTGTTCTTGTAAGGCCAGTTTTTGAGCTATTTGCAAATTGACAAGCTTTTCTACTTCGGCAATTTCTGTATCGGATAATTTTGCAAAATGCGCAAAGTCAAAACGCAGGTGTTGGTCATTGACCAAAGAGCCTTTTTGCGAAACATGTTCACCCAATACTTGACGCAAAGCATGGTGAAGCAAATGCGTAGCCGTGTGGTTTTTAGCGGTGTCAATCCGCTTGGCCACGTCTATTTCGGCGGTTAAAATCGCTTTCGGATTTTTGGGCAGATTTTGGGTGATGTGTAACACCAAGCTATTTTCTTTTTTGGTGTCCAACACTTCGATGGTTTCATCAGAAAAAATGAGTTTTCCACAGTCGCCAACTTGTCCGCCACCTTCCGGATAGAAAGGTGTTTTGTCTAAAACAATTTGATAGAAAATGCCATCTTTTTTTGATGCCACCTTTCTGTATCTCAATATTTTGGCTTGGGCATTTGTGTGGTCGTAGCCCACAAAATCTGTTTGGGTTTCTTTTTGCAAAACCACCCAATCTTCTGTGGAGACTTGGGAAGCAGCTCGCGAACGGCTTTTCTGTTGGGCCATCTCGGTTTCAAATCCTACTTCATCCAATTGCCAGCCTTTTTCCTTGAGTATAAGTGCTGTTAAATCTTTCGGAAAACCATAAGTGTCAAACAATTCGAATGCTTTTTGTCCGGAAAGGATTTTGCTGTTTGTGTGCTGCATCAAATTTTCGAGTTGCTGTAAACCCAACTCGAGGGTTCTGAGAAAATTATTTTCTTCCTCGCGAATGACATTTTCTATAAAATATTGTTGAGAAGTCAATTCCGGAAAAGCTTCGCCCATTTGTGCCGTAAGCGTGGCTACCAATTTGTGTAAAAAGGCTTCTTTGGCATTTAAAAAAGAAAATCCATAGCGGATGGCCCGTCTCAAAATGCGGCGAATCACGTATCCGGCACCGGTATTTGAGGGCAACTGTCCATCGGCAATTGCAAAAGACACCGCGCGAATGTGGTCGGCAATCACCCGCATGGCAATGTTGGTTTTTTCGGCATCAGGAGTCGTTTTTCCAAATGTATATTTTTGATTTGTTTCCGCTTCAATCTTTTGAATCAGGGGTGTGAAAACATCCGTTTCGTAGTTGGTAGTTTTGCCTTGCAACACCATACACAGCCGCTCAAAACCCATGCCGGTGTCGATGTGCTTGGCCGGAAGGTTTTCTAACTGTCCATCCGCTTTTCGGTTGTACTGGATAAAAACCAAATTCCATATTTCTACTACTTGCGGATGGTCTTGATTGACCAATTGATGTCCCGGCACAGTAGCTTTTTCGATATCTGTGCGAATGTCCACGTGAATTTCGGAACACGGACCACAAGGCCCCTGATCACCCATCTCCCAAAAATTATCTTTTTTGTTTCCCAATAGAATGCGGTCTTCCGAAATCCATTCCTTCCAATATTGGTAGGCTTCGGTATCTTTCTCCAAACCTTCAGATTTGTCACCTTCAAAGATGGTTACATACAAGCTGTTTTTATCAATTTTGTAAACCTCAGTCAGCAATTCCCAAGCCCAAGCAATGGCTTCTTTTTTAAAATAACCCACACTAGGATCTGCCGGATCGCCAAAAGACCAATTGCCCAGCATTTCAAACAGCGTATGGTGATAGGTATCGATACCCACGTCTTCCAGGTCGTTGTGTTTGCCCGAAACCCGAAGACATTTTTGCGTGTCGGCAATGCGCGCACTAGGTGCCTTTTCGTTACCTAAAAAATAACTTTTAAAGGGATTCATACCTGCGTTGACAAACATAAGCGATGGATCGTCCTTCAAAACCAGTGGGGCAGAAGGCACAATTTGGTGCGATTTTTGTTTGAAAAAATCTAAAAACAATGCTCTAATTTCTTTTGAATTCATGAGACGCGCTAGGGGTTTCTAAATTAATTAGGTTTATAGCCGAAACAATTTTTATATTTGTTCGTTAATGTATGGTTATTTACTTTCGTTTGCAAAAATAGCATAATTCGCACAATGGCAGAGGTAAAATATTATTACGATCCGGAAACCTTGTCCTATCGAAAAATTGATCCCAAACCGGGTCGAAAGTTTCGACTTACCCTGTTGTTTGTGCTGTCTTCTTTGTTGTTTGCCTTAATTGGCCTTTTCTTTTTTCTTCAAACAGACCTGCTCAAAACGCCGCAGGAATTGTCTTTGCAACGCGAGCTGGAAAACATGAAAATTCAGTACAAGATTGTCAACAACCGATTAGATTTGTTGGAAGGTGTATTGCAGAATGTAGAAGAACGCGACAACAACTTGTATCGCGTGTATTTTGAGGTGGATCCGATACCGGACGAACAGCGAAAAGCCGGGTTTGGCGGGGTCAATCGCTACAGAAATCTCGAAGGCTATCAGAATTCTGAGATGATTATCAACACCAAACGGCGTTTAGATATCTTGACCAAGCAATTGGAAGTACAGTCTAAATCGCTCGATGAAATCTATCTATTGGCTACTGAAAAGGAGAAGTTGCTTCGCGCCATTCCTGCCATCCAACCGGTGAGTAACGAAGATTTGACACGCATGGCCTCCGGTTTTGGCTGGCGTTCCGATCCTTTTACCAAGGTGAGAAAAATGCATTGGGGTATGGACTTTACCGCACCCAAAGGTACACCTATTTACGCTACCGGCGATGGCGTGGTGAAAGAAGCAAACAACAGAATGTCGGGCTATGGCAACCATATTTTGATCGATCACGGTTTTGGATATCAAAGTTTTTACGCACACCTCTACAAGTTTAACGTAAGACCCAGACAGCGTGTCAAAAGAGGCGATCTCATCGGTTTTGTTGGAAATACAGGACGTTCAGAAGCACCGCATTTGCACTATGAAATTTTTAAGGACGGCCTACGCATCAATCCGATTAATTTCTATTACGGCAGTTTGACGGCAGACGAGTTTGCAGAAATATTGCGCAAGGCATCCTTAGAAAATCAATCTTTGGACTGATGCGCGCAAAGCTACCCGACAAATTGTATTACGGTATTGGTGAAGTGGCCGAAGCATTTTCCGTAAACACTTCATTGATTCGTTTTTGGGAAAAAGAATTTGAAGAATTGCAACCCAAAAAAAATGCCAAAGGCGATCGGAAATTCTCTAAAAATGACATCGCATCCCTTGAGCTGATTTATCACTTACTCAAAGAAAAAGGTTATACCATAGCGGGCGCCAAAGCCTATCTCAAAACCAATAAAAAGCAGACTTTAGATAAAATGGAAATGATCTCAAAACTCGAATTTGTAAAAAATGAACTCATCCAAATAAAAAACGAACTCTAATTCTAACTCTAACTCTTTGTCATTATGAAAAAAGGACTCATCGCTATTATTGCCCTGGTGGTGATTGGTATTATCATCTATTCCAGCGTTAAAGGCTTTTATAACAATGCCGTAGGTATGGAAGAAAACGTGTCCAAAGCTTGGGGAAATGTGCAAACTTCCTACCAACGCAGAAATGATTTGATCGGAAATTTGGTCAAAACCGTCCAAGGCGCAGCAGATTTTGAGCGCACTACCTTGACGCAAGTGATAGAAGCCCGAGCAAAAGCCACGCAAGTGACTATTGACCCTGCAAACATCACTTCCGAACAGCTGGCTGCCTTTAACCAAGCTCAAGGCGGTTTGAGTAGTGCCTTGTCTCGCTTACTGGTAACCGTAGAACGCTACCCGGATTTGAAAGCCAATCAAAATTTTTTAAAACTCCAAGACGAGTTGACCAGTACAGAAAACACCATACAGACCGCACGCACCAGGTTTAATGAGGCTATAGAACCGTATAACAAGCATGTGCGAACATTTCCAAACAACCTTTTCGCCGGCTGGTTTGGCTTCGCTCCAAAACCGTATTTTGATTCAGAACCCGGTGCAGAAAAACCTGTAGATGTCAATTTTGATTTTAAATAAATGTCTGCCACCGAAGCCTTTTTAACTCAGGAAGAAGAAGCCGAGATTGTCGCAGCTATCCAAAAAGCTGAGATAAATACTTCGGGCGAAATTCGCGTGCATATAGAATCGCACACAGACAAAGATCACTTGGACAGAGCCATAGAAGTCTTTGAAGAACTTGACATGCACCTGACCCAAAATCGAAATGGGGTTTTGATTTATCTAGCCGTTGCGGATCACAAGTTTTATATCATCGGAGATGTGGGCATAGACAAAATGGTGGGCAATGATTTTTGGACATCTACCCGCAACCTGATGGCCGCTCAGTTCAAAAAAGGTTTGTACAAAGAAGGTTTGATTGCCGGTATTTTGGAAGCCGGTGCTCAACTCAAAAAATATTTTCCTTATCAGTCGGATGATGCCAATGAACTCCCCGACACGATTTCAAAAACATGAGAAAATTAGTGTTTAACTTTTTTCGTTCTACCTTGCTGTTAGGTTTTTTATTATTGAGCGCACAGGCTTTAGCCCAGTTCACTATTCCGCCGATTCCGGAAAAACAGACCAGTCTGTACGATATGGCTAAGATACTTACGGATGCTGAGGCGCAGGCTTTAGAACAAAAACTCATTCGATATGCCGATACCACCTCAACGCAGATTGTTGTGGTGACTACAGCAACCATCAAAGGTGAAAATATTGGCTTGCTGGCGCCTCGTTGGGCACAAGAATGGGGCATAGGACAGGCCAAAACAGACAATGGCGTGTTTGTTTTGTTGGCCGAAAAGGAACGTCAAATATTGATTTCACCAGGTTATGGCACGGAAGAATTTTTAACGGCTGGCATCGTAGGTGAAATCACCAGAAATATTATTATCCCCGAATTTAAAGCAGGAAGCTACTACCGCGGCTTAGACAAAGGTTCAGATGCAATTTTTGAAGTATTGACGGGACAATATCAAGGAAGCAGGCCAACCGAAAAAAAGCAAAATGTTCCTATTGGTCTTGTGCTGATTGTGCTGGTTGCTGTTTTTTTGATTATTTCTTTTCTTTCAAAAAAGGGCGGTGGCAACCAAGGCAATAGCGGCAACTTTGGCGGTCCCGATTTGATGGACGTTATCATTCTCTCTCGTATGGGCCGTGGAGGTTTTGCGGGTTCTGGCGGCTTTGGCAGCAGCGGAGGTGGTGGCTTTGGCGGTGGCTTTGGCGGTGGCTTTGGCGGCGGCGGATTTAGTGGCGGTGGTGCCGGCGGCAGTTGGTAATGCTTAGGTTTCTTTTGCCAATAATTTTGCCCATTGCAGGCTTTTTTCCCAACTGTTCTTAAATGAGTTGAAATACGCAACGGGGTTTTTAATACCTTGTTGTCGGTAGAATTTAAAAAATAAAACCGTTTTATAACCCCAAAGTTGCTCAGCACTGTAATGTTTTTTCCTAAATAACATGACTGTTGGCGAGGGTTTTGGCTGTGGTTTGTCTTGTTGCCAAGCGAGTTTGGGTGTTGTTCGAAACCCGCCCGAGGGTGCTTTCAGGTGAAGAATTTCGGGCTTTGGTAAAAAAATCACATCAAAACCTTTGTTGCGCAACTGCATCCCAAAATCGGCATCTTCACCATAGCCGTGTTCAAAACTTTTACTGAATCGAATGTGTTCAAGCAAAATACTGCTGTGCAGAAAACTGCAACCGGAACCAAACATCGAGGTTTGGCTGATGTATGGATTTTGATTTTTCTCGTGTTTTTGTAAACAATTTAGAGTGAATGCTTTATCTCCCGTTTTTTCGATTTCTGAAAGGGCATCTCTCATGAAATCCGAATGCATTCGAATATCATCATCGGCCAAAAATGCCCATTCGGAGGTCACTTTTTCTAAGGCCAGGTTGCGCGCATGGCAAGCACCGGTTTGGTGAATAAAATGATGCTTTATTTCAAATGGCCAAGATGCGTCGGTTAAATAATTGAGTTCGGATACGCTTTCGGGCTCAGGATTTTGTTCAACAATAATTACTTTTTGAGGGAGGTGGGTTTGGGCAGCCAAATCTTTTAAAACATCGTACAAATATTTTTTTCTTCCGAGGGTGGGGATGATCACATCTATGGTTTTTTGCTGAACTGTTTGCCGAGTAGATTGTATGGGAATGTCGGCTAACAACTGCGGCGAAAACACCCTTTTTCGATAGCACAATCCCGACAAAAAAGAGAGGAGCGGCAATTTTTTTTCATAGATTAAAAAATTTAAGAGCAACAAAAACATCCAACGGGTTTTGTAGTGTTGGTTGACGAATCTGAATAGAAGTCGGCGGTTGGCTTGTTTTGATAAGACAATTGCCGGTTTAGCTTTGAGTAATTTAGGTTCGGAATAGCAAAATAATCCTTGTTGCATCGCTCTTTTAGCCAGTGAATGCAAAAAATAATCAAAATCGCGATCCGGTACCAATGCTTCTTTTAAAGCACACAATACAGCGGCGTGCACACCTCCCACCCAACTGCTCATGCGCCAAGTAGGGTAACACACCTCTTTGCAAATGTTGATGAAAGGAGAATCCTCTACATAACCGATGGTTTCGGGTAAATAATTTACTTCGCCGGGTTGGTAAGAAGCCATGATTTTTTGGTGGTGAAAAATTTCCTCAATGGCATTCACGTGCAGTTGGTCTTTTAAGGAGATGTGGCACCAAATCAACCAGTGGTCGGTTGCTGTTTCGGCGAGTGTCATCAATGTTTTTGAAATGCCGAATGGAGAAGTACTGATGCCGCTAACATCCGAATCGGATGAAATGTCAACTACATCTAAGCCGTCATGATAGAGGATTGTCATGATATGAGCGATTGATAAAACCGGATGTTTTCCACGGCCAATTGTTTGATATCAAATTTTTCTGCTACGCGTTGACAAGCATTTTTTCCCATTTCACGGCATAATTCCGGATGCTTGAGCAAGTCCATAATTCTCGCTGCATACAAATCGTGATTTTTCGGATGAACCAAAAACCCGCTCTTGCCGTCTTCGATCAGTTCTTGTGCCCAACCGATGTTGCTGTTGACAACCGGTTTTTGCATCGCCATAGATTCGATAGTGACCATACCGAGGGTTTCGGCAAAAGTCGGAAACAGACAAAGCTGCGCCTTGCGGATGTGGTTTTGAACCTCCGCATAGGGGATTTTGCCAAGGTACTGCACTTTTGCCCGTATGGGCGCTTCCAATTTTTCTTCCAATATTTTCCAGGTCGAAGGTGCCTTTGTTTGGATATCCGGACTGTCGCTACCAATCAAAATCAATTTGGCACCGGGATACACGGAGAGCACTTTTTTGAAAATCTCCGGCAATTCCAACACGCCTTTTTTTCGGATGATGGTGCCGATGTAGAGCAAAGTTCCGGGTTCAAAATCACCCGGGTTAGGATTGGAAAAGTCGGAAAGTTTCAGGCCGTGATGAATAGTCCGGACTGTTTTATTTTTTAATCTGAAAATTTCTTTGCTCAGGTTTCCTGCAAACGCCGTGGGTGCGATGAATGCTTGTGCAGGCTGCATCGCTGTTTTTTCAAACCAAAAATTTTTGCGCTTTTGTTTGCGCCCTTCCAAATGGCAGAAATAGGCATCGCTGCCGTGAAAACGGATGACGAGCGGCACTCGAAGTTTCATAAACGCTGTGATGCCTGTCCAATCGGGGGCTTCAACTAGGTCGATATGTTCCTTCTTTGCCACCCGGTTTAGGTAGTTTTGCAGGTATTTCCGGTAGGTAAACCAAGTCAGAAATGGGGTTCTACGCTGTTTGATGCGGTGAAAAACGATGCCGTTTTCGGAAAAAACCTCATCCTGTTTTTGACCATACACAAAAACCATCACTTTTATGTTTTCAGCAACCAAAGCCTCGGCCAGGTTTTTGATACTGGTGCCCAAACCGCCGGAGTTGCCGATGCGCGGATGTGGATATTCGGGCGTGAGGTAGGTTATGGTCATGGGGTTAATTTTAGGCTTTTGAATAAATCAAAATTAATTTTAATTAAAAGATATAAAAGGGTTAATGTGTAAATTGTATTAAATCTGAGACCGGTATAAAAGATTATAGATGTTATAATTTGTGAAGTAAAAATTACTAACACCAATAAAACTTCAGCTTTTTTTAATTGATTCAACCTGTCCTTAAAAAATAACCATAATATGGCTATTTCTAAGAAGAGTAGTAGATATAGGACTCTAAATAATGTTCCCAAAGATTCCAAAAATCCGGGTTTTGGTTTTTCCGGAAATGGATTAAAGTTTGAAAGTAACTTAGTTGATGAAATCTTTAAGATATCTGATACACTAGAACTACCCAGAAATTTCAATGTAGCTTTAGTCATTAATTGACTTCTTTCATAACCATTACTTATGCTATTTAATTCATCTTTATCTATATATTTAAAATTAAGAGTCTCATCGGCTAAATCGCCATCTACATTTGTAAATTGGGTAATAACTGAATCGTTCCAGCCTTTTGCAAAAGCAGGTCCTTGAGATATAGTGACATAGGGTTTTGTTTTAAATACTAGGGCGTTTCTCAAAGGCCATAACAAACAACCACTCACAAAAAGCAAAAGCAGGGCAATAGACTTTAATTTGGAATGTTTGAAAAGTTTTAAAAAACTCATTACAATTATTAGAAATATAAAAAAAACAGAAATGGGATGCCATAAAAAAACAACAACGGAAAGAACTCCAACACCAATATAGGACAAGTTTTTTTCGTTAAGATTAATGAATAATATTGAAAGGAAAATAATCCAAGCGGCTGTAAAATCCTCTGTCAAAAAAGTAAGATTGTATTTGTTTATATGAGGTTCCAACAACAATAACAATGGAAAGTAAAGAAAATACTTGGAGTCATTAATTTTAATTTTGTTTTTAAAAAGATAAAAAACCAAAAATATTAAGGCTGCAATTGTCAAATTTTTAAATAACAGAACATATAATAAATCTGAACTAATATTTAAGTACATAGATAAAGCAAGAGGCCAAAGAGGAGGCCTGTATGTAGCACTCATTGATGGAGTTCCAGAATAGTCGTCAGAAAAAACGTTGTAAATCTTCAAATTTTCTGCAATTTTCAAATAATGACCGGCATCTCCATTACTGAGCTGATGTTCGTAAGTATAATTACCGGTATTGGCTGACTTGAATATATAATACCCCTTGAAAAACAATACAAAAAGGACTAAAAAAATGAATATGAGATTTTTGTTCATGATTTTTTACTGAAGGTGATAACAGACAATCCAATTTTGTTCAAAACAATTTTATCAATCAGTTTAATCAAAGGCACAAGTTTATTATACAATCCCATCTGACCTTCCGGTATGGTTTTGTTTTTTAAAAGGTTACCGCTCACAAACCAACCCAAAATTCCTACGCAATTAAAGTAAAAACTCTTGATGGGTATTAATTGGTTTTGCACCACCAGGCGGTTTAAGGAGTTCTTATTGTAGCGTCTAAAATGTTCTAAAGATTTATCAAATTCGTTAAATAAGAAAGCGTAAGCCGGAACCAAGATAATTAAGCGTCCGTTTTTTTTTAGTAACTTTTTACAGTTTTGTATGGCTAAACTATCATTTTCAATATGTTCTATGACGTTTAATGCAAAAACGGTATCAAAAGAATTTAGCAGTGTTTGATATTTAATTTCAAAATCTGCATCCACCAAATCTAGTTGAATCACTTTATTTTTAGAATATTTGTTGGAAAGTATAGAGCAGTAATTTTCTCTAACGTCTGAAAGGCTGATTGGTTTATTTTCTGCGATAAAAAATTGTGAAATATTTCCAATTCCACTGCCAATTTCTAATATCTTACCTTGGCAATAGGGTGAAATAGTATCGTACATCCATCGATTAAAGCGGTCTGCTTTACTGATAACATCTAAAGTGTCATGACCTTCAATATCAATCTCTTTAATCATAGCTATCGACTAAATAATCCATATTTTAAAATGCTATAAATGGTTCTGACCCCATCTTTCCAGCCTATTTTCTTCCCTTCTTCATAGGTTCTTCCGTAATAAGAAATGCCCACTTCGTATATTCTAATTTTAGGTATTCGGGCAATTTTCAAGGTTACTTCAGGCTCAAACCCAAAGCGTTTTTCTACGAGGTTTAAGCTTTTAATATGTTCTGCTTTAAACATTTTATAGCAGGTTTCCATATCGGTCAAGTTTAAGTTCGTAAACATATTGCACACAAAGGTTAGGAATTTATTGCCTAAGGAATGCCAAAAAAACAGAATGCGGTGTGGCTTTCCTCCCATAAATCGGCTGCCGTAAACTACATCGGCAAATCCATCGAGTATGGGTTTTAAAAGCAAATTATACTCATCAGGGTCATATTCTAAATCTGCATCTTGAATGATGATGTAATCGCCATTGGCTAATTTTATTCCGGAATGAAGCGCAGCTCCTTTACCTTGGTTGATTTCGTGCTTGATGTAATTTAATGAGTACTCAGAATGTTCCTTCTGATAATCTAAAATTACCTTTTCGGTGTTATCGGTCGAACAGTCATTAATAACAACCACTTCTTTTTTTAGTTCATGCATAAGTTGCACATCAAAAACGCGATCGAGAAGTTTTCTGATGGTTTGCTCCTCATTGTAAGCAGGAACAATGATGCTTAAGGTTGGTTTATTTTGCATGTACAATCTTTTCAATCCCATCCCAAATGCGTTGAGCGGCTTGGTGGTGCGGGGCTAAGTTAATGATTTGCATCCAGTCTTGGGCGGCTTGCACCGTTTTTTGCGGTGCAACTAAAGCAGTTTTAATGCTATCGGCTAGAGCATCGGCGCTGTTGGCCCATAAAACCGCTTTTCCCGATGGCATGGATCGGAAATGAACGTATTTGTAAATCGTATCAACCGACCATTTTTTGTCTTTTTTGTTTTTGATATCATAATTGATAAACGCGCAAGGCTTATCATGCGCCGCAAAATCAAACACCATCGACGAGCCGAGGTTGATGGCCATTTCGGAATGAAAAGCGGTATTGGCAAGCAACGCTATGTCTTCGCGCGCCGGAAAAATCTGGTTCCAACTTCCACCAAGTGGTTTCCAAACAGGTGTAATAGGTGTGATGACGTCTTTATATTGCTGCACAACCGCATCGTATCTGCCCGAAAAATCGACCGGGCAACGGCGAAAAATCAAGCCTAAATTGTGCCCCGATAGGTTCAGTTGACGGACGGCTTTGGCGGTGTCTTCCAAATATTGCGGGTCGTCGGGCGAAGTTGTCACGTCATCGCCGGAAAAACAAATGTATTTTTTGGCGGTGTCCAATCCGTGTTTTTTAAAAAATTCGGCTTTGGGTTCTATCAACTGAGGGTCGAAATGCGGCTCAAATTGCGGTGTTCCGGTCACGAAAACTTGTGCATCGGAAATATGCGGATAGTAGCGTTGCAACTCGTCTTTCATATAGTCGCTCCACACAAAATAGTAATCGGTTTCGAGCACCATGGTCGCTTTGGGCAAGTTGTCCCAACTAAAAATAAAGCTCGCGGTCGGGATACCTAAATCTTGTGCGGCTAAAATAGGCGCGATGGCCTGCGTAGGCCTTTGGTTGGTGCAGAAAACAAGTTTGGGATGATGGGTTTCCAGTTGTTGTTTGCACAAGATGTATTTTGAAGTACTTCGCTCCTGTGTTTTTATCCTATCGATGATGTTTTTTAAGCCCTTGGGGCTGGTTTCGGAAGCGGTCAAAAAATCGACAAAAAGGCTCTTTGCCAAATTTTTAAGCCCCTTATAACTTTGCGGAAAATTGTATGTTCGATAGACCTTGTCTTGAAATTGCTGCTCCCACAACCTGAGTTCGATGCGTTTGCGAGCGCGGCTGTAAACCGTTGTGAGCGGATGCAGTTTGGTAGCTGTGATTTTTAATTCTTCAAACCCTGATTCTTTTTTGACCGGAAACGCCGTTTGATTCCAAAAAACGGTATCAAATCCCATTTGCATCCCGATTTCGGGAAAGCGGGTAAACGCGAAATTGCGCAGGCCTATGCCGTCGGGCAGGAGTATAAAAATTTTGTTGTGCAAGTGGTTGTTTAATTTTTTCTTGAAAATCTCAGGCCAAAAATGTTATACGTTATTAGTTATACGTTATTTGTTATTCGTTACTCACAATTCAAAACTCATAACTTATAACTCATAATTCCTCAATCAATGATCTTTGAACTGTTTCTGGTGGTTGATTTGCCAAATATCATCATTTTTTAAACAAGATAAAAACAGTTCGGCGCTGTTGCCGTTTCCAAAGTGTTTGGATGGTGATGAAACGGGATGTTTCCCGATGTTTTGCAGGGCTGCTGTGATGTTTTCAATGGTGTAATCCACATTCAGTATATCGGCTTGCAGGTCTCTGTTTTGTTGGCGTGTTCCAATGTTGATAACCGGAATGCCATAGGCCGGTGCTTCGCGTATACCGGCGCTGCTGTTGCCGATGATGAATTGCGCATTTTTGAGCAGCGTTAAAAAATATTCGAACCGCAAAGATGGAAAAACGCGAAACCGCGGATGTTTTTTTAAACTGTCATACGCTTGGAGAATCGCTTTACTGCCGAGGTCGTTATTCGGGAAAATCACCACATAATTGTGGGTATCTTTCAACAAAGCATCTACAAAATTCTCAGCATAGGCTTGCATTTGTGTGGCTTCTGTGGTCACCGGGTGAAAAAGCACCAGGGCAAACGCATCGAAAGGAATTTCATAATAGTCGCGAACCGTTTGCAAATCGGGCAAATGTTTTGAAAACATCACATCCAAATCGGGCGAACCAATCACAAAGATGCTTGAAGGCAATTCGCCCATCTGTTGCAAGCGTTTTTGGGCTTCTTTGTTGGCTACAAAATGAATGTGGCTCAACTTACTTACGCTATGCCTGATGAGTTCATCGACCGTGCCCGAGAGTTCGCCGCCTTCTATGTGTGCCACCAATATGTTGTTGAGCGAACCGACGATAGCACCTGCCAAAGTTTCTACCCGATCGCCGTGGATGACAATCATATCCGGTTGTATTTCCTTAACGTAGGCAGACAATCCTTCAATAGTTTTGGCAAGGGTCAAATCCATGGTAGTTTCATGGGTTTGATTGTCAAACGTATGCAGGTTTGTAAACCCACAGCGTTCTATTTCAATGAGGGTGTAGCCATAGGTGTGTTGCAAATGCATGCCGGTGACGAACACAAAACTTTCAAAACCTATTTCATTTTCAACCGTTTGCACTAATGGTTTTATTTTACCGAAATCGGCGCGCGTGCCGGTCAGAAAGAGGATTTTTTTCATGTGTTTATATTTTCAAGTAATTCATATTCAATTTAATACCTTCATCTGTTTTTTTTAAATATTTTGCATAGGGTTCATTTTATTAATCAAACCCAAATGTTATCATTTTAAACCTCACAGGTTTTTAAAACCTGTGAGGTTTAAACCTTAAATTCTAAAACAAATACTTTCTCCTAAACTGAAACTGCATCGGTGTATTGATGTTTTTATCTGTCTGTATTTTTTAAGTAATTGATATTTAATTGAATATAATCATCTGCCTGTGTACAAAAATTTTTACATGGGCGTTTCATCTGTTTACATTTCTTTTTGATGTGGAAAAAGTATCTTTTTATTCAGTTCAACACATCGTCTTTTTTTAATTGCACATCAACATGCAAATCCCTCGATGCTTTTTTTCCTAACACATCTTCGAAAAATTCAGCTAAAATTTCGCCGGTTCCCGGGCGTTTTACCCAGATATTTTCCTTGGTGAAGGTTTCGCCCTTGGTAATGGGCTTAATGGTACAAACCGTAGCAAAAGCAAAATCAATAGTGACTTTTTCTTCGGCTGCTGCTTTTTTTTCACCTCCGCGCATCTGCCAAATTTCACGAGAACCTACAATGAGGTCTCTGCAGGTATTTTCGTCCATGCTACAGACAATATCGGGGCCGCTGCGCGCCACGTGGTCTGTAAAATGCCGTTCCAAAATACTGGCACCTAGTGCCACTGCCGCCAAGCATGCGTGGTTGTTTAAAGTGTGGTCGCTCAATCCAAAAACTTTGTCAGGAAAGGCTTGGTGCAATTGTTGCATAGCGCCCAACCGAACCAAATGCGTTGGCGTCGGATACAAGTTGGTGGTGTGCAGCAAGGCCACCTTTATATTTTTTTTGTCAAAAATGCGGACTGCTTTTCGGATGCTTTCCAAATCGTTCATGCCGGTGCTGAGAACAACGGGTTTACCAAAATCTGCAATATGTTCGAGTAGCGGATAATTGTTGCATTCGCCACTGCCAATTTTGTAGGCAGAGACGTCAAAACTTTGCAGTCTGTTGGCTGCAGCGCGGGAAAAAGGCGTTGAAATAAAAATCATACCTTTCTGCTCCACATAGTTTTTGAGTGCCCGTTCGTCGGCTTCGCTAAGGGCACAACGCTCCATGATGTGGTAAATAGATTCTTTGGCATTTCCGGGGATTACCTGTTGTGCGGCGGCGGTCATTTCATCGGCTACAATGTGGGTTTGATGTTTGACAACTTCTACACCCGCGGCGGCGGCGGCATCCACCATTTGTTTGGCAACAGCCAATGAACCCTCGTGGTTGATGCCAATTTCGGCGATCACTAAGGGCGGATGGTTTGGACCAATTTTCCTGCCTTGAATCTCAAATTCCGGTGCGTTCATGGTACAAAAGTTTGGGCGTAAAATTCGGCTAATTTAAAATCATCGGCGGTGTCTATGTCTATATGGGCTTCCGGGTAATCCGTAATCAAAGTCAAGGGGTTTTCACCGAGCATTTTGTCAGAAAATATAAGTGCTTTTTGCGTGATATACAGCAGGCCATTTTCAAAATATAAAGATTCTAAATCCTGACTTCGTTGGCCTATTTTATAATTTTCCGGATGATAAACACCGGCTTTGATAGTGCCAAATTTTTTATGTAAACTACTAACCGTCAGTAAACTGTCCTTTCCGTTAGTTTCAAAAGCCGCAATGGCATTCGTCAGTAAATTTGCTTTCCGAAAGGGATTGGTGG
Organism: Flavobacteriaceae bacterium; assembly: GCA_032251335.1. GTDB lineage: Bacteria > Bacteroidota > Bacteroidia > Flavobacteriales > Flavobacteriaceae > UM-FILTER-40-17. The sequence goes on from JAVVDW010000002.1 coordinate 143,215, forward strand.
GTTGCAGCAGTACCACAGCATCAAAAGATTCCGAAACATTTGCTAAGGCATGCTTGAGCGCCGACACGGTGGTGGCCGTATCGCTTGCCAAATCATCGGGCCGGACGACCACTTCGATGTCGTTTTTACGGGCCAGTTTCATCACGGCTTCATCGTCGGTTGTCACAATGATTTTCGTAAAAATATGTTGATGTTTTAGTGCAAAATCGATGCTGTGCATAACTAAGGCTTTGCCTCCCAAGAGCATGGTGTTTTTATGAGGCAAACGCTTCGAATTTTTCCTTGCCGGGATAATAGCGATGTATTTTTGCGAGGAAAGGCTCATACATTGAAATTAAAGATTGTCAGCCGCATACCATTCCGCATAAGACGAAGCTGTTTCTCGAAGTTTGAGTGCGTGCAGGTTGACATTTTTCGGCAATCTTTGTTGGATGCGATGGGCAAAATCTACGATCATGTTTTCGCTGGTGGGTTGGTACTCCACCAAAATCACTTGATGTCCTCTGCTGCTGAGTTCATTGGCCAGTTCAATATGGGGTGTGTTTTGGTTAAACACCGTAGCATGGTCAAACACATCTACAATTTCCTCTTTTACAATTTTTTTGAGATCGCCAAAATCGATCACCATGCCATATTTTACATGGTTTGGATCGGAAATCGGCTCACCGGTCACGGTGACGGACAGTTTATAGCTGTGGCCGTGTACGTTGCGGCATTTTCCATCGTAGCCATAGAGTGCGTGCCCTGTTTCAAAACTGAATTCTTTGGTGATGCGTATGTTGGGCATGTTGGTTTGAATTGAGGTTTCAAAAATACAAAAATGAAAACTTCGGCTTGGTAATTAATTTTTCAAGGCTTTTTTGGTAAAATCGGAAAGCACCAAACGGCCACTAATTTTCGCATTTTCTATGAGGAGTTCTCCCCAGTGGTCGGTGTCTTTCCAAAGTGTTTTTTTTATTTCGGATAGCGCTTCCAGGTGATATGAGGCCAGTTTGACAACAAATCTGTCAATTTCATCATCGAGTAGTTTGTGGGTTTCAAACACATTTGCATACAATCCTTTTTGTTTGGCCCAATACGCATTTTTCCATTCGTGTGCTGCCAGTGTGAGTTCGGCGAGTCCGTTTGTGCCTATTTTTCGTGCCACTGCAGGTGCAATGACGAAGGGGCCTATGCCAATACTGAGTTCAGAAAGTTTGATGGCTGCATCTTCGGTGGCCAATACATAATCACAGGCGGCCAAGATGCCCACGCCACCGCCAACGGCCTTTCCTTGCGCGCGTCCAACTATAATTTTCCCACAAGTGCGCATCGCATTAATCAAGTGCGCAAAACCGGAAAAAAAAGCCAAGCCATCTTCGGGGGTTTGCACGGCTTTCAATTCATCAAAAGAGGCACCGGCACAAAAGGCTTTGTCGCCTTCGCTGGCGAGTAAAATTACAGAGACTTCGGGGTTTTTTCCCAATTCCTGCAAGGCATCGGTGAGTCTTTTGAGCAATTCAGCCGGAAAAGAATTGGCTGCCGGATGCCCAAAAACCACCTTGGCTATGCGGTTTTGCGTGTGGACATATAGCGAACCCTTCGGATAGGAATCAGTCATAAGTAAAAAAGCATTTAAAACGAATCGTAAAGATAAGAATTCCACTCTATGGAAAAGATATTTTGGCGTCGAAAATAGAATTAAAGTTAAATAAAACGTTAAAAAAACACAGCGGTGCCACACCGCCTTTAAGGGGGCATTATATTTGTTTTTTTATAAACTAATTAATAAAAAACTAATGCCACTAACCGCAGACAGATACGAAGTGATGAAAGCGTTGGACAAGTTTGTCCCTGAGATATCAGAAAAATATCTGATGCCGGTCAATGAAATTTGGCAGCCTACCCAACTTTTACCCAAATCTGACAGTGAAAACTTCTTTGAAGAAATCAGACAGATTAGGGAGGAAGCCAGAGAGTTGTCTTATGATTTTTGGGTTGTTTTGGTAGCTGATACCATTACGGAAGAGGCTTTGCCTACTTATGAATCTTGGTTGATGGACGTGCAAGGCATCGATCAACACGAGCCGAACAATTGGGCGCGTTGGACGCGACAGTGGACTGCCGAGGAAAACAGACACGGAGACGTGTTGAATAAATATTTGTATTTGTCCGGTCGGGTAGATATGTTTGAAATAGAGCGCACCACACATTACATCATTGCAGATGGATTTGATATTGGAACCGGCAGAGATCCGTATAAAAATTTTGTTTATACCAGTTTTCAAGAATTGGCAACACACATATCGCACAAGCGGGTAGGGCAGTTGGCCAAGAAAAAAAACAACAAATTGTTGGCCAATATGTGTTTGATGATAGCCGGCGATGAGATGCGACATTATCATGCTTATAGGGAGTTTATCAATCAAATATTTAAGATTGACCCGTCACAAATGATGCTGGCCTTTAGCGATATGATGAAGAAAAAAATAGTGATGCCGGCACAATTTATCAGAGAATCGGGTGGTACTATTGGCAATGCTTTTGAAAATTTTTCAAACGCAGCCCAGCGCTTAGGCGTTTATACCACACATGATTATATAGACATCTTGAGAAAACTTACGGATTTTTGGCAAATTGCCAACCTCAGAGGTCTTGACGATGCGGCGGAACGCGCCCGAGATTATGTGATGAAACTGCCCGATCGACTTCATAAGATATCAGAAAGAAGTGGTGTACCCAAAGATCAACACGTTTTTAAATGGGTTTCTGTCTAATTGATTTTTTGTATGTCGAAGCGAACTTTAGTGATTGGTGATATACACGGAGGCTACAAAGCGTTGTTGCAGATTTTGGAAAAAGCCGACATAAAACCCACGGACAAGCTTATTTTCTTGGGAGACTATGTGGACGGCTGGAGCGAACCCGACAAGGTAATAGATTTGTTGCTGGAATTGCAACAGTCGCACAATTGTATTTTTATCAGGGGCAACCATGATCAGCTATTGACAGATTGGTTGCTAGAAAAATCAGACAACCCGCTTTGGTTGCAACACGGCGGACAACCTACGCTTGATTGCTATGAAAGACTTTCTTCAGAAAAAATCAAGACACATTTAGATTTCCTTCAAAATTTACGTAACTACTATGTGGACAACAGCAACCGATTGTTTGTTCACGCCGGCTTTACCTCGCTGCACGGACCCGAAAAGGAATACCACAACACGCCGTTTTATTGGGACAGAACACTTTGGGAAACGGCCTTGGCGTTAGATGACAGAATTGCCAAAACAGATGCCCGTTTTCCCAAGCGATTACAACTTTTTCCCGAAATATTTATCGGTCACACACCTACACTTCGCATCGGAAAAACCGAACCGGTTCGGGTAGCCAATATCACCAATGTGGATACCGGCGCGGCCTTTACAGGTCCTTTAACGGTTTTTGATGTAGAAAGCGGTGGCTTTTGGCAGAGCGATCCCCTGCCTAAACTATACCCAAATGAGAAAGGTCGCAATTAGTGAAAAACCATTTTTCGGCTATAAATAATTTATTTTCAGTGAATAAGTAGAACCTATTGATATTTCTATTATCTTTACACCGAATTTTAACTTTTATTTTTTGTTATGAACATTTTTGTAGGGAGCTTACCTTATCGTTTGAAAGAAGCTCAATTAAGCCAGTATTTTGAGGAATACGGCACCGTAAATTCTGTGAAAATTATCACAGATCGTGAAACAGGCCGAAGCAAAGGTTTTGGTTTTGTTGAAATGTCAGATGATTCTGAAGGAAGTGCAGCAATTGAAGGCCTTAATGGCGCTGAACTAGATGGCAGAAACATCGTTGTTAACGAGGCACAACCTCGTAAAGAACAAACTGGTGGCGCCGGTGGCGGCAGAAGTTTTGGCAACGAAAGAAGAGAACGAAGATACTAAAATATATTTCGTGAAACTGACTAGAAACCCTCGCATTTGCGGGGGTTTTTTATTTGTGATGGCGTTGCCAGGAATCTTTCTGGGTTTTGCAATCTACGACTTTTGATTTTTTATCTAACGGCTTCCGCCTATTCATAAACCCGCTCCCAAGATTGCAAGCGCACGTTTTGGTCGCCGCGCAATTCAAATTGAACGCGGTGCGTTTCAAAATCAAATTTTAAAAGACCGAAGTTTACCACGTTTGTAACCTCACCCATCCGGTATGGATTTTCTTCACCTTTAAAACCTTTGTACACATGGGTGAGGCCACTGGAGGTGAAATCTACCAAAGGGTAGGGCAGGCCGTCTATTTTTTTCTCTGAGAATTCGGCAATATGACGGTCTCCGGAAAGTATCAGCACGCCTTTGGCACCACTTTCTACAATCGTTTTTTCAAGTTTACGGATTTCATTCGGAAAATTTCCCCAAGTTTCAAAACCGTGTTTTGCAGACAAAAATTGGATGCTGGATACCAAGATGTTGAAATCAGCTTTAGAATTTTTCAATTCGTCTTTCAGCCAGGCCCACTGCGCTTCACCTAAGACCGTTTTGGTAGTGTCTGCGGTTGGCTCGTAGCGTCTGCCGCGTGTAGGACTTTTCTCTAGGGCATCGCGAAAATAGCGTGTATCCAAAAGAATGATTTTGATACTGCCCTGAGGTAAATTCAAGGTTTCACTGTGATAAATACCCGCACGTTTTCTTCGAGCATCATGGTGCGGAACGTCGATAAAATCAAGAAACAATTGTTGGGCTTCGTCTTTGACCTCCCATTCTACACCGCCGTCATTTTTTCCGTAATCGTGGTCGTCCCAAATGGCTAGGATTTTAGCCTGTTTGGCTAAAGCCAAATAAGCCGAATCACTTTTTTGAACTGCGTAATCGGCTGCCATCCTGTGCATATCGTCCGTGTCTGAATAAATATTATCACCGCCCCAAATCCAGACATCGGGCTTGTTTTGCATCACATCGTCCCACAAAAGATTGGGTAACCTTTGGTTATCGCAAGAGCCAAAAGCAATGGTAAAAGGCTCTTGAGCGCTCTCTTGTGCTTGCAGTAAACCACTGCAAATCAAAAAAAGAAGACAGGATAAGGAGATACATTTCATCGTAAAATAGATTTGCTCACAAAAATACACTTTCCTTTTTTAAGCAAATGTTACCTTTTTGTACTTTAGCCCCATGAAACCCTCATAGAGGAATTTACTAAAGCCAAGTTAGACGCCTTCACTAAAGCGTATGAATAAATCAGGTTTTTTTAAGTGGGTCAATTTTTGCTTTAAGTTGTAAGATGCTTACAATTAATTATTTAATCTAAATTTATTCGTGTGAAAAAAACGGATTTAAAAGCGCTGGACAGTTTATGGACAGCATCACAAAAAATAGTCATCACTTCACATTACAACCCCGACGGTGATGCGGTGGGCAGTTCGCTGGGGCTGTCTCATTACCTCAAAGCCAAAGGGCATGAAGTTTTTGTGGTGTTGCCCAACGAGTTTCCCGATTTTCTGGCATGGATGCCGGGCAGCAGTGAGATTCTGTTTGCCACGAGAGACAAAGAAACTGCTTTGCAAAAATTGAAAGCGGCCACTGTCATTTTTTCGTTAGATTACAATGCACCTTCCAGAACCGAGCATATGAAAGAAGCTTTGATGGACAGCACAGCTTTGAAAGTCTTGATAGACCACCACAGAGAGCCCGAAGATTTTGCGGATGCAATCTTGTGGGATATTGAAGCCTCATCGACCTGTGAGCTCATCTACAGGTTTATCAATCACTATGGTGATACAGATTTGATTGACCAAAACATTGCGGCCTGTTTGTATGCCGGTATTATGACGGACACAGGTTCCTTTAAATATGCATCTACTTCACCGCAAACCCATAAAATAGCCGCCCGTTTGATGGAAACAGGCATAGAAGCCTCCGAGATTCATTCGATGGTGTTTGATACAAATTCTTATTCGCGCATGCAATTATTAGGCAGAACCTTGGAAAATCTTAAAGTGATTCCTGCGTTTCAAACAGCCTATACACAACTTACCAAAGCCGAACTCGAACAGTTCAATTTTGTCAAAGGCGATACAGAAGGATTTGTCAATTACGGATTGGCGCTGAAAGGGGTACATTTTTCGGTTATTTTTATTGAGAACCAACAAGAACCCTACATCAAAATTTCTTTTCGTTCCAAAGGTGATTTTGACGTGAATACTTTTGCACGAAAGTATTTTAACGGCGGCGGGCATCAGAATGCGGCCGGAGGAAAAAGCATGAAAAACATGACTGAAACGATAGAAGATTTTAAAAAAGCACTACAAGAATATGCGTCCTAAGTTTTATTTCTCGGTTTTACTCATGTGGACTTTGCTTTTGGGTTGTAATGAACCCGAAGCCAGAAAGCCGATTACTGTAGCGTCCGGCAGTTTTTTGAAGGCATCAATTGAAACTTCAAAACAAATTCTCAATAAAGACCTTGCGGCGATACAATCCTATGTAAGCGCGCTCGACTCGGTGGAAGTATTTACCTCTCATTATGGCTTCTCATATTTCTATGAGGTTGCCCGCCCGGAAGATACTTTATTGCCAAAGCCGGGTGACGAAGTGCATTTTACCTATTCGGTTCAGTCGCTTCAAAACGAAACCATCTACGACACCACAGAAATTGGAAGCATCCGGTATGTAGTAGATCGGGAAAAACTTTTTGAAGGGCTACGCGAGGCGATAAAATTGATGAAAAAGGGCGAAGTGGCTACTTTTTTATTTCCATCGGCTTTGGCCTACGGAAGTTTGGGAGACAAAAAACGCATCGCACCCAACCAACCCTTGGTGTGCAGCATTTATATGTTGGATCACAGTCCATTGGCCGCAACAGAATAAATTGTATATCGAATGAGATTTTCGCCAAAATCCTTTATTTTCGCACAAACTAATATTAAACACATGAAAAAAGTACTCTTAGTGGTTTTAGCGTTTACGCTTACCATGGCTTGTAAGCAAAAATACAATGACCTACAAGACGGTCTATATGCCGATTTTCAAACCAGTAAAGGTGATATTTTGGTGAAACTCACGCCAAGTGAATCTCCGGCTACGGTTGCCAACTTTGTGTCTTTGGCGGAAGGCACCAACAGCTTGGTGGTAGATTCGCTGAAAGGCAAAAAATTTTATGACGGTTTGGTTTTTCACAGGGTAGTGGAAGACTTCGTTATCCAGGGCGGTGATCCTTCGGCTACAGGTGCCGGAGGTCCGGGATACAAGTTTAACGACGAACCCAATATGTTGCAACACGACAGTCCCGGTATTTTATCGATGGCCAACAACGGACCCGATACCAACGGTAGCCAGTTTTTTATCACACATAAAGAAACGCCTTGGCTTGATGGACGCCATACCATTTTCGGAAAAGTAGTTCTTGGGCAATCTGTTGTGGATACCATTAAGCAAGGTGACGTCATCAACAAAGTAGAAATCATCAGAGTTGGCAAAGAAGCCAAAAAATTTGACGCATCCAAGGTTTTTGCAGATTTTATGGAAGAACAAACCCGTATCAAAGAAGAACAAGATGCAAAGACTGCGGCAAAAAGAGCCGAGTTTATCAATAAAATGTACGATTTGAAAACCAAAGCCGCTGCGCTCCCTTCCGGGTTGAAAATTTATGTTTTGGAAGATAATGGAGGCGAAAAACCCAAAATCGGGCAAACCGTGAAGTTTAATTATTCAGGTTTTCTTTCTAGCGGTGAACTGTTTGACAGCAACATGGCAGATGTTGCCGAGGAGTACGGAAAATTTGATCCGAATCGTTTGGCAGGCAATGGCTACACACCCATTGAGACTCAGTATTCACCAGATGCACCCATGATTCCGGGCTTTAGAGAAGGCATGTTGACCATGAAAGTAGGCGACAAGGCACTCCTTTTTATACCTTCGGAGTTGGCTTATGGCGAACAAGGCGCCGGTGGTGGTATTATTCCACCCAACTCAGAGCTTATTTTTGAGGTAACTTTGGTGGGAATCGTACAATAAACGACACAAAACAAAAGATAAAGAAGCCGTCTCTGTAATTAAATTGAGGCGGTTTTTTTTTGTTTCTTCTAGTGAAGCATAAAGTTGTGAAACAACTTAAAAATTCGAATCGAAAGAAATACTTATAAATTTTGTTTCTATATTTAGAAACTTTGTTTATTTTTGAATCTTTAAACATCGACGGTATTAAATGAAATATTTTGAGACACGATTTTTAGAAGAAGCCGATAAATTCATTGCTGGACTTGATTCAAAAACTGTCAAGAAAATATTTTATAATATTGATTTAGCTGAACAAACAAATGACCCGAAACTACTAAAGAAACTTCAGAATGACATTTGGGAGTTTCGGACAAAATACGCAGGACTTCAAATCAGACTTCTTGCATTTTGGGACAAGACAAATAATAAAGAAACTTTGGTGTTTGCAACCCACGGCTTTATAAAGAAAGTGGACAAAGTTCCGAAAAATGAAATTGAACGAGCTATTAGGATTAAAAATGAGTATTTCGACAACAAGTAAAAAATAAAAATATGGCAACTAAAGAAATTAAAAGTTACTCGCTAGCCGAAATGAAGGATAAGTATATCGGTAAAGTTGGAACTATTGAACGAGACGAATATGAATATGAACTTCGAATGGACGTTTTGGGCAAAATGATAAAGTCTGCAAGACAAGAACGACACTTGACACAAGAGGATCTTGGAAAACTTGTTGGAGTTCAAAAGGCTCAAATTTCAAAACTTGAAAGCAGTACTAACAGTGCTACAATTGACACCATATTGAAAGTGTTTAAGGCTTTGAAAGCAGAGATAAACTTTAACGTTAAACTCGAAGGCAACTACCTTAAACTCGCATAACAGAAAAGAAAGCCGAACACAACACCACCTACCTGCAAGTGGTGGTTCAGTGCTTCTATGAAAGTGAAGTGCTAAATCAAATTTCTGGAATACTAATGAAATTCAATACTAAAATTTCCCACCTGCGTGTAGCTGCAAAACGGTTTGGCGAAGTTGTGAGGCAACTTTTTTTTAATTTACTTCTAAGCTAGCTGATTTCGAAAATCAGATTCAGAATTTAAGTGCAACTTTCAAGACATCAATTTTTTATCTGATATTTTTTTGAAAGGATATAAAACTGGAAAAGCAACAGTACACAACCGATTGCAACCGAATTTACAAAAACCTTGTTGTGAAAAAACGAGATATCGGGCAAGGAAATGGTTGAGAAAAAATGGTTCATCGCGGTAAACCACGTTGCATTTCCGGTTGAATCCGTATTAAACGAAAGCAACACCAACGCACCAACCAAAACAATCATCACGAACCAGCCATTTTTACTGATGAGCGGTTGATAGACCGAAACTGATGGTGGTTGAGCAATGGCAATTTTATCTAATACCTTGGCGGTAAAGTCTACGGATGGAGCCACGTGATGGCTGTTGCGAACCTGATTTTCAATCATTTGGTCTATAACGCTCCAATCTTCCGGTTGATCTGTCTTTTTCATTATTCCTTATTTAATCTGTTGTGTAAATATATCTTCAAAACGTCAAATGGCGAGCAATTGTTTTTTTTCAAGCATTGATTTCAGCTTGTTTCTAATCCTAAAAAGTTTCACTTTGGCATTGTTTTCACTAATCCCGATGATGTTTCCAATATCACTCAAGCTCAGTTTGTCGTAATAAAACATTTTTACAAACGCACTTTCTTCAGCAGGCAAGCTTTCAATACACAATCTGACGGTGTGCTCTTTTTGTTCTATTTCGCCGTATGCATCCGTTCCAGCATTTGTGTCAGTCATGTATTTGGTTGACTTCTCATCTATACTGTCTGTACGGTGCCTTGCATTTTTTCGGATGTAATCTAAACAGGATCGGTAGGCAATCCTGTAGAGCCAACTTGAAAATTTAGAATCGCCCCGAAACTGTTTGAGCGACAAATAGGCTTTCACAAATGCATCTTGAGCAACTTCATCAGCTTCTTCTTTGTTTCGCAACATGCTATAAACCAACGAAAATACCATGTGCTGATACCGACCGACTAAAACAGCGTATGCCCTTTCATCGCCCAAAAGCGACCGGCTTACCATTTCATTGTCATCGTGTTGAGAAGCCATGCTGTTTTTCAAAATGAGTTCTTAAAGTTAAACTTTATTTTCGATTGTATGACGCACTTCGCCCCGCAAGGTTACAACATGAATTCTTATTCACTTTTTAATGAATAGACTTTAGTGAAAATTTTGTGGTATCTATACAATTATCTATTCTTGAACCTGTCAATTTTGTGGTTTGGTTATATAGCTTTCCTCAACGATAGAAACAAAGACTTGATTAAAGATGTTCTATCTTCAATAAATTTTGAAAATTATCGTAACCTTTTTTTAAATTGCCTGTCATACGTTCAGTTATCAACTTAAAAAAAATATTATCATGGAAGATGTTTTAGTCCCCCTTATTGTTTTTGGTACCTTTTTTGGCATATTGTATATGTACTTCACCACCCGAAACAAAGAACGTTTGGCATTGATTGAAAAAGGCGCCGACGCGCAGATTTTCTTTTCAGAAAAGAAAAGCGACGGTGTGCCCTTCTGGAAAGTATTTGTTTTGAACTTTTCTTTCCTTTGTATCGGCATCGGTTTGGGCGTATTTTTGGCAAACTTGTTTGTCAACAACCTAAAAATGGACGATGATGTGGCCTATCCGGCTTCCATCTTTTTGTTCTCAGGTTTGGGGTTGCTTACCAGTTTCTTACTTTCCAAAAAGCTATTAGCCGACAAAGAATAATGTGTTGCATGCCGAAAACACCAAGTCTTTAGTGCAGACTTGTGTCTTACATCCGAATGTATTGTCTTAAAATGAACCGCAAGCCTTTGTAAATAGGGTCTTGCGGTATTTGTTGTTTTCAGGTATTAGTAATGTTTTAAAGAGCCACAATAAAAACACAAAATCTTCTGAAATACGTCCCTTTAGTGTAGTCTTGTAGTCTGTATGTTGCGCGTCCGGGTTAAGAAATTTATAATTTCCACTCATTTTAGCATGCTTTTAAAATAGTAAAGACTTTTATTTGGTGGAAGCATGCGAAAGATGCGCAGTGACATTTTTTTCAATAGTAAGAATACCAAGAAAAAAGAAGATAAAAAAGGCAAGTAGCTACATCACACCGCTACGACCGCCTTACCTTTGCTGCGTTCCCGCCCTGGAGGAGTTCGGCAGGAGCTGGTTGTGTAGTACTTGCCGTTGCAAATGTAATGTATTTTTGCTTTTTTTCTCAAAAAAATCAAAAATAAGTCAAGTGAAGCGTTTTATATATTTTTCGGGTCATTTACATACATTTGCAGTATAAAATTTTGTGTTTTGAAGACAATCATCTCAACCGAAAGCCTCCCGAAAATTATGTATAAGTTATGCTGTGTCGGATTCATTTTTTTGTTGCCATTAAGCTGTAACAATGCTTCGTCAAGTGTGGATGATATAATACTGAAAATTTCATCCAAACAACAAAAACCCATCCAATTGGGCGATACGCTTAGGCTCGAAATCATTGAAAAAAAACAGCGAGAAATGCAGCCTATTTCTTATAAAATTGGAGCCGTATCACTTCCGGTTTTGGATAAGGCTACAGTGATTTTAACCGATTGTCTGCTTGGTAAACAAACGCTTGAAGCTACTTTTTCTGATGGAAAGCAAAGAACGACTGCCTCAGTGGCATTGGAAATTTTGTCGGATAGAACACCGTCTTTACTCAAGTATGAAGTTTTGCAAACCTATCCGCATGATATGAATGCCTACACACAAGGCTTGGAGTTTTATAAGGATACTTTGTATGAAAGTACGGGGCAATACGGAAATTCTTCTTTGCGAAGTGTAAATTTTGAAACCGGTGAAGTTTGGAAGAAAACTGAGCTCGACAAAAAATATTTTGCAGAAGGTATTACCATCCTCAATGATAAAATATACCAACTTACCTGGCAAGAGAACACCGGTTTCGTATATGATGTAAATACCTTTTCAAAAATTCAAAACTTTGATTACCATCAGTCTAAAGAAGGTTGGGGACTTTGTAGCGATGGAAAAAAACTTTACAAATCTGACGGTACAGAAAAAATTTGGATGTTGGATCCGGCTACTTTTCAAGAAAGCGGATTTATACAAGTAAGCACAAACACCCGAATGATAGAAAGTGTGAATGAGTTGGAATGGGTGGCTGGTAAAATCTATGCCAATATCTATCAACGCAACGCCATAGCTATCATCAATCCGAAGCATGGCGGGGTGGAGGCCGTGATAGATTTGAGTGCTTTAAAAGAAAAAGTCACACAACACGACAAATTAGATGTGCTCAATGGTATAGCTTACCATCCAACCAGAAAAACTATTTTTGTAACCGGAAAAAATTGGGATAAGCTGTTCGAAATAAAAATATTGGAAGAATAAGCAGATAAAACACTTTAAAAATGTTTAAAAAACCTGAGAAAATATTGATGGTGTTTTTGTTGATGCTGTTGGTTGTCAACCTTTTTCAAGGTGCGTTTACAAACCTTCTATACGATGAAGCCTACTATTGGTATTTTGCACAAAACCTCGATTGGGGATATTTTGACCATCCGCCTATGGTGGCCTTATGGATTTTTATTGGCAACTTGTTTTTTGATGGAACATTGGGTATTCGGCTGATAAGTTCTCTGAGCTTTGTCGTAACCTTTTGGTTGATATGGAAAATGATAGACCATCCCGATAAGAAACAATTTCAATGGCTTTTCATACTTATTGTCAGTGGGATGGCCTTGTTTAATACCTATGGCTTTTTTATGGTTCCCGATACGCCTTTGGTGTTCTTCGGTGCTCTGTTTTTGTATGCTTACAAACGCTTTTTAGAAGAGAATGCTTGGCGCTATGCATTGTTGTTGTCCGTATCTATGGCGGGTTTAATGTACAGCAAATACCACGGCGTGCTCCTCATCTTTTTTGTGTTGCTTTCACATTATAAAATTTTTCTCAACAAACGTTTTTTGATTGCTGCAACATTGGCACTTATTTTATATCTACCACATTTGTATTGGTTGTATGAAAACGATTTTGTGTCTGTTCAGTACCACCTGTTCGATAGAAACCGGCACGGATACAGATCAAAAAATCATTGGAATTATTTGATAGATCAAATCGCTATTGGCGGATTGCTTTCTCCTTTTGTGTATTGGGCCGTTGTGAAAATGAAAAGCAAAAACGTATTTGAAAAGGGTTTAAAATTTATCTTCTTCGGATTTTTCTTGTTTTTTCTTCTGTCAACTTTTCAAAAGAAATCTCAAGCGCAGTGGGTGATTATGAACGTTTTTCCACTTGTTATTTTCACCTTTCTATACGCTTTGGAGAAAAAAACATTTAGAAAGTATTTGATGATTTTCGGAACACTCAGTTTGGTGTTGATGACCTACATCAGATTTGCCCTAGTGTTTCCCAAAGTCTCCCCAATTGACCACGAGGTTCATTGGACCGCGTCTTGGCCAAAAGAGTTATACGAAAAATCCGGTGGAAAATCGGCCGTGTTCTACGATTCCTACAAAAACGCCGCACTCTATGCTTTCTATTCCGGATTGGATGCCTTTAGCCTAAATTCCTTGTATTCTCGAGAAAATCAATACAGTATTGATGATTCTGAAGAAAAAGTTCAGGGAAAAGATGTGATGCTGGTTTATACTTTAGATTCATTACCCGCCGATTTCAGCATGTTGGCAAGGCGAAAGAAAAATAAAGATAAGTTTTTTCATGCCAGTCATTTTGATGATTTTGAATCGTTTCGGAAAGCCTATATCTCTTTACATTCGGAAAGCATCGGCCTCAAAAACAGTGATTTGACTTTTGAATTGGTCATTGGCAATCCATACAACAGAGACATTCATGTCCAACAGTCCGATTTCACGGGGGTATTCTTCAATGAACGAAAACGAGTTTTGGAGGAATCAGGTCTAAATTTTTCCACAGATTTTCCACAAAAAATTCTTTTGAAAGCCGGTGAAAAACGGCGTATTGACGGAAACGTAACTTTTCAAAAACCAGGACATGCCGAAGCCAAGTTTTTGACGATAACATTTGCAGAAAAAGGATTTTTACCGGGCTATCAAGGCGAACCCATACCTATAAATTAATGGATATGGAACGCATCATTTTAAATACGGATTGGGTTTTTTATGTGATGCTTTGCTGCATGGTCTTGATTTCTTTTTCCAAATATTTTAACGAATCTAAGTTTTTTGACCTGCTCACCGTGCTGTCTTCCAAAAAGTTTTTTGTGACGGCCCACAGAGAAGACACCCTGATTATCAATCGATTTAATGTACTGCTATTTATAAACCAGCTACTTGTTTTTAGCCTTTTGGTTTACTTGCTGGGTTACACGGTTGTCAAAGCTGATGCAGAGACAGACTTTCTGTTGTTTATAAAGATTTTACTGGTTTTTGGACTTTTTATTTTTGTCAAATTCGGATTGGACACTCTTTTGGGATACATTTTCAAAATTTCCCAATTTGTCATAGAATTTAACCTCGTAAAATTGACGTATCGCAACTTTTTGGGTTTGTTGCTGATTCCTTTTGTATTTTTTTTATATGTGAGCATGCCACTTTCTTTGACAGATGCCATTATTATAGGTGCCATTATCATTACCATAAACGGATATGCTTTTTTTCGTGCTTTTTTTAATTTTAGAAAATTCGTTCAGCCGCATCTGTTTTATTTTATTTTATATCTTTGCGCCTTAGAAATTGCACCATACGCAATTCTAATTAAGTGGTTTTTTTAATGAGCAAAATATCCAAAAACTTACGAACTTTATGAAAGTAAAAACCATTTTGGTTTCTCAACCGGACAACAAGAGCGAGAGTTTACCTTATCAGGAATTGCAGGAGAAACACAAATTGACCATTGATTTTCGCTCATTCATTCATGTAGAAGGGCTTAGCGCTAAAGATGTTCGCAACCAAAAAGTTGATTTAAATAAATACACGGCTATTATTTTAACCAGTCGCAATTCCGTAGATCATTTTTTTAGAGTGGCTGAGGAAATGCGTTTTAAAGCGCCCGACACACTCAAATACTTCTGTCAGTCCGAGGCCGTTGCCTACTATCTTCAAAAATATGTAGTCTATCGAAAGCGAAAAATTTACATAGGCGAACGCTCGTTTAAAGATTTAATTCCACACTTTAAAAAATATAAAGAAGAAAAATTCCTACTGCCTTGTTCAGATTCTTTAAAGCCGGAAGTACCCGAAGTACTAGATGGACTGCAACTCAACTGGAAACAAGCGGTTTTTTATCAAACCAAAATGAGCGATCTTTCAGATTTGAGAGATGTGTACTATGACATGTTGGTTTTTTTCAGCCCAACAGGAATTCGTTCCCTTTACAAAAACTTTCCTGATTTTAAGCAAAACAACACCCGCATCGCCGTTTTTGGCAATTCTACACTCAAAGCTGCACAAGATGAAGGTTTAAGAGTTGATTTACAAGCACCCACACCCGAAACGCCTTCTATGACGATGGCCTTGGATAAGTACATTACAGAAGTCAACAAAGGTAAATAGCCTGAATTTGGCTACTGTGGCGTGATCACTTGACCTTTTATTTTCAAAGCCACAATAGGCGTGTCGGCGTTGCTGCTCACCGTGATGGTTTTGCGGATAGGACCCACTCTTTGAGTATCGTATTTTACCTCAATGACCCCTGTTTTACCGGGCGCAATAGGCGCATCGGGCTTTTTGGGCACTGTGCAGCCACAACTGGAAAGTACTTCTGTAATAACCAAGGGTTGATTGCCGGTATTGGTAAACTCAAACACACGAACACCATCTGCACCTTTGGCAATATCGCCATAGTCGATCGTTTCGGTTTTAAACTTAATTTTTGCCTGTGCATAAATTTCACCACTAAAACAGATAACGACCATTGCAAATATGTAGAGTACCTTTTTCATAGTTTCACGATTTTAAACCCATAAGAACCATTCAAATCTACAAATTAATTTTAATATTGATTGGCTTATGAGTAATTTTGCTTTTTGCTACTCAAAAATTGAACCAATCTATGTCTGTTCCGAAAAAATATGCACCCCAAGCGGTTGAAAATAAATGGTATGAATACTGGATGTCTCATGGTTTTTTTCATTCAGAACCCGACTCAAGACCCGCTTACACTATCGTGATTCCACCACCCAACGTGACCGGTGTCTTGCATATGGGGCATATGTTGAACAATACCATACAAGATGTGCTGATTCGGCGCGCTAGGTTAAAAGGTTTTAATGCCTGTTGGGTTCCCGGCACAGACCATGCTTCTATTGCTACAGAGGCCAAAGTAGTGGCCAAACTCAAAGCTGAAGGTATTTCCAAAAATGATTTATCACGCGATGCTTTTTTGGAACACGCCTGGGAATGGACGCATAAACACGGCGGTATTATTCTGGAACAACTCAAAAAACTCGGCGCATCATGCGATTGGGATAGAACCAAATTCACTATGGACCCCGATATGTCGGCTTCTGTAATTAAAGTGTTTGTCGATTTATACCAAAAAGGACTTATTTACAGGGGTTTCCGAATGGTCAATTGGGATCCGGAAGCAAAAACCACCCTGTCTGACGAAGAAGTAATATACGAAGAGAAAGACGCCACACTCTACCATATCCAATATAAAATTGAAAATTCGGATGCGTATGTGACCATTGCCACGACACGCCCCGAAACTATTTTTGGTGACACCGCCATATGTATCCACCCCGAAGACGAGCGCTACACGCATCTAAAAGGAAAAAAAGCCATCATTCCCATAGCCGGCAAAAAAATACCCATCATTGAAGATGACTATGTTGACCGCGAATTTGGAACGGGTTGTTTGAAAGTGACACCGGCCCACGATCCAAACGACAAGGAAATAGGCGATAGGCATCAGTTGGAGTTCGTCGATATTTTTAATGACGATGCCACTTTAAACCAAAACGGGCTACATTATGAAGGGATAGACAGGTTTGATGCCAGAAAAAAAATTGTCCGAGAATTGGATGATTTAGGCCACCTGATCAAACAAGAAAATTTTAAAAACAAAGTAGGCACATCTGAGCGTACAAAAGCAGTCATAGAACCCAAACTTTCGCACCAGTGGTTTTTAAAAATGGAAAATTTGGTGACGCCCGCTCTAAAAGCAGTTCTCGAAGACAAGAGCATTCGTTTGTTTCCGGATAAATTTGAAAATACCTACCGCCATTGGCTCGAAAACATTAGGGATTGGAATATTTCCCGACAACTTTGGTGGGGCCAACAGATTCCGGCTTTCTACTACGGCCAAAATCCCGACGATTTTGTGGTAGCATCCAACAAAGAGGAAGCCTTAAAACTGGCGCGTGAAAAATCGGGTAATGCAGCCTTGCAGGAAATAGATTTAACACAAGACGGGGATGTTTTGGATACATGGTTTTCTTCATGGCTCTGGCCCATGAGTGTTTTTAATGGCATTTTGGAGCCCGAAAATAAAGATTATCGATACTACTATCCAACCACCGATTTGGTTACAGGTCCGGATATTTTGTTTTTTTGGGTTGCCCGGATGATTTTTGCCGGATACGAATTTGCCCACGAAAAACCCTTCACCAATGTATATCTCACCGGACTTGTGCGTGATAAGCAAAGAAGAAAAATGTCGAAATCCTTAGGAAATTCTCCCGAGCCGCTAGAACTCATTGAAAACTTTGGCGCAGACGGCGTTCGCGTAGGTTTGCTGCTGAGTGCCCCGGCAGGCAATGATCTGATGTTTGATGAAAATTTGTGCGAACAGGGCAGAAACTTCGCCAATAAAATTTGGAATGCCTTCCGCCTTATTCAAAGTTGGGAAACAGATGAAACGAAACCTGCACCCCAATACGCTAGTATAGCCCTTGAAGCCTATGAATCTGTTTTTCAAAAAACGCTGCAAGAGTTGGAAGATCAATTTTCTAAATACCGCATTTCAGATGCCTTAATGTCAACGTATAAGTTGGTGTGGGATGAGTTTTGTTCTTGGCTGCTCGAAATTGTGAAGCCGCCTTATGGCGAAAAAATAGATACCAAAACCAAGCAGGCTGTTTTGGAAGCTTTGGAAAACAATTTAAAATTGTTGCATCCTTTTATGCCGTTTATCACGGAAGAAATATGGCAATTTTTGGATGAAAGAACACCGGAAGAAGCTTTAATCGTTTCTTCGTGGCCGGATCCTAAAAGTTTTGACACCGATTTGATAGCCGGATATGAAAGGGCCAAAGAAATCATTTCGGGTATTCGCACCATTCGCAAAGACAAAAACATAGCCCATAAAGAGCCTTTAGCATTATGTGTTTTACAAGGTCATGAAACCGACAAAACTTTTTATTCGATTGTACAAAAACTGGCTAATTTGGCTAGCATAACAGATACGGATAGCCCGCCGGAAACTGCTATCTCTTTCAGAGTTGGTGCTACGGAGTTTTTTGTGCCGCTTAGCACGGCTTTAAATGTAGAAGAAGAAGTTTCTAAACTCACGGCTGAAAAAGATTATTTAGAAGGATTTTTGAAATCTGTTCGCGCCAAATTAGCAAACGAAAGATTTGTGAACAATGCGCCGGAGCAAGTGGTCGCTTTGGAAAAACAAAAAGAACAAGATGCTTTGGCTAAGCTGGAAACGGTTTTGAAGAGTTTGAAAAATCTTGGTTAAGCCCGAGGCAGATTCGTCAAGGCGTTAATCTGTGATATATTTGTTTACCAACTCTATATACTTCAATTTGGCTTCTGTTTGCGTGAGGTTCTGCACCTGAAAAAGCGCATTTATCTTGAAGGCATTTCGCAATTCGTTTTCTCCCGAAGGGTTGTGATAAGGCCTTCCTAAAGTGGCACGTTTGTAATAGGCATAAAAATGCAGCATCAAATCGGGGGGCAATTTGATTTTGGTTTTACTGGCCCTTTCAAAAGCCGCATCAAAAACTTTATCTAATTCTTGCTCTGTCATTTTTCTGCCAATACGGAGATACCTCCTTTTACTTTCTGGTTAAGCGTCACTTTTATTTTAGCATCTAAAGGTAAAAAAACATCTACTCTCGAACCAAATTTTATAAATCCAAAATCCGAAGCCTGTTTGGCTACGGCATCAACCTTTGCATAATTGACAATTCTTCTGGCTAAAGCGCCTGCAATTTGCCTAAACAAAACATTTCCCCAAACCGGATTGTCCACAACCACAGTGGTGCGTTCGTTTTCTTCACTAGATTTGGGATGCCAAGCGACTAAAAATTTACCCGGATGGTATTTGCTAAAAACAACCTTACCGCCTACCGGATATCGCGTAGCGTGTACGTTGATAGGCGACATGAAAACGGAAACTTGGATGCGCTTCTCGTTAAAAAATTCATGTTCACTCACTTCTTCAATGACCACAACTTTACCATCTACAGGTGAAAGCACTTTTTGGTCCGAAAGATGAAAGTCTCTTTTGGGGTTTCTAAAAAACTGTAAAACAGCAATCAAAATGAAAGTTGCAAGTGCGTAGATGATGTATGACAACCAAGTCAATTCAACCAAACTCGAAGCTACCCACGCCAAAGCTGCAGAAATGATTATCGTAATAAAAATGATGGTATAACCTTCTTTATGAAACATAATTCGAAATTAGTAAAAAGATAAGAATAAATGGTGAAACTAGGACGATACTATCCAAACGGTCGTAAATGCCGCCGTGCCCCGGCATGAGGTTTCCACTGTCTTTAACGCCGGTTTGTCTTTTGTATTTGGATTGAATTAAATCGCCTAAGGTGCCGAGTGTGGCAACCATCAGGCTGATGACTATCCACTCAAATAAGCTGAGGTCATCGTTGTATAAACCCATGATATAGCCCGTAAATAGACAAAACACTGCACCACCGACTGTGCCTTCTAAAGTCTTTTTAGGCGATACTTTCTCAAAAAGTTTTCGCTTGCCAAAATTGACCCCAACCAAATAGGCAAAAGAATCGTTTATCCAAACCAACAAAAAGATATTAATGACAATCCAGGGTTTGTATTCGTTATGAATATTGGCAATAAAAAGCAAGTAAATCAAAGAAGTTGAGATGTAGAAAGTGCAATAGAGAAAATTTTGGATGCGTCCTTCCGGAATGTTTTTCTTGCCAAAGAGGTTGAAAAGCAGAAAGATGTCTATCAGTGCTGACAGACCCAAAATTGGATAGAGAATCCACACCGTGATGGCACCTTCTTTGAGGGCATAAAACAAAAGAAAAAGAATAATAAAAGGTGTGAAGTTTTTTCTTTTTAACAATCGGTTGTACTCTATGAGCAAAATAATGCTGAGGCCAAACAGCAACAGATAGAAAAAGTCTTCTGAATAATAAGCAGAAAGTACCAATATGGCACTGTACAAAAATCCGGAAACACTTCGCTTCAGTAAATCGTTCATTTTTTAGAGATCTTCAAGCAGCAGCAAATATAAGTTTTTTGTACTACTACCGTAAGAGAGAAAATCATCTTCATGTTTCCTTTGAAAATGCTTTATGGTGTTGATATTTGTAGGTATTTTTTTTCCGTAGTTAATTTTAATGCCACGCAGGCTTTCGCCTATGTTGTTGGTGATTTGACTCGTGGTGGCAAATACTACTATGTTTTCTGAAAGTTCGTTGAGCTTTCTCTCGTTAATTTGTCTGGAACAAAACATGACAGAGCCATCATCAGCCACCAAATATTCACAGGTCGTAAAGAGGAAATCGGCTTCGTGGCTGTCTGTGGTTTCAAACTTAAAATCTTTGAATTTTTTTTGAAGTTCCGGATTGAAACATTGAATATTGTCTTTTTTCCAAGCGTTTTCTTCCAAAATATCAGACAAATTTCGAATCACTTCGTTTAAGTTTTCGCAATACAAAAACTTGCCGCCGTTGTCTTTGAATCGCGTCATAAAACGCTCATCAAGCGGGAGTTTTTGTTCCGGCATAAAAGGACTCAACTCTTTGTCTTTTTGATTTTTATCTTTCGATTTGTTCGATATACCAAAGAGCTTAGTTAGTATGTTCATGCACCTTTTGAGTTGAAATATCTGGGTTTCACCAAAAGTATAAAAAACTTCGCCCAACACAAAACGTTGGGCAAAGCTTTTTTATGATATATTAAATGGAGACCTAAGCGGGAAGTTGTTTTTCTGCTACCTCTTTGTTGTTGAAAGGTCTTGGGCCAAATACTCTTTCCAAATCGTCTTTGAAAATGACTTCTTTTTCTATGAGGATATCGGCCAGCTGTGTGAGTTGCTCCTTGTGTTTTTTCATAAGGGAAATCGCTCTCTGATACTGAGTTTCCACGAGTGTAGAAATTTCTTTGTCAATCATTTTGGCAGTTTCCTCAGAGTAGGGTTTGGTAAATCCGTATTCGTTTTGTCCGCTTGAATCGTAGTAGGTGAGGTTACCAATTTTTTCGTTGAGGCCATAAATTGTGATCATGGCACGGGCTTGTTTGGTGACTTTTTCCAAGTCGCTTAAGGCACCGGTGGAAATTTCGTTAAAGATCACTTCTTCAGCAGCCCTTCCTCCCAAAGTAGCACACATCTCATCTAGCATCTGGCTGGTACGGACAATTAGACGTTCTTCGGGCAGGTACCATGCTGCACCCAAAGATTGCCCCCTTGGCACAATAGTGACTTTGACCAAGGGCGCGGCGTGTTCGAGTACCCAACTGGCTGTGGCGTGCCCCGCTTCGTGTATGGCTATGGCGCGTTTTTCCTCTTTGGTTACAATCTTGTTTTTCTTTTCCAAACCACCAATGATGCGGTCTATAGCGTCTAAAAAGTCTTGTTTTTCTACGGTTTTTTTGTCTTTACGCGCTGCAATTAAAGCGGCTTCGTTACATACATTGGCTATATCTGCACCCGAAAACCCTGGCGTTTGTTTGGCCAAGAAATCCATGTCTATATCCGGACTTTTGGTGATGGGTTTTAGGTGTACTTCAAAAATTTCTCTTCGCTCGCGCAAATCCGGAAGGTCAACATATATCTGTCTATCAAACCTACCCGCGCGCATCAAGGCCTTGTCTAATATGTCGGCTCGGTTGGTGGCCGCTAGCACAATTACATTGGTATTGGTGCCAAAACCATCCATTTCGGTCAGCAGTTGGTTGAGGGTGTTTTCCCGCTCGTCATTAGATCCGGAAAAATTGTTTTTGCCGCGCGCGCGTCCAATGGCGTCAATTTCGTCGATAAAAATGATTGAAGGCGATTTGTCTTTGGCTTGTTTGAACAAGTCGCGTACCCGGGAAGCACCCACGCCTACAAACATTTCAACAAAATCCGAACCTGAAAGTGAGAAAAATGGCACCTTGGCTTCACCGGCGACGGCTTTTGCCAAAAGGGTTTTTCCCGTACCCGGAGGCCCTACCAGCAAGGCGCCTTTGGGTATTTTGCCGCCAAGGGCTGTGTATTTGTCCGGTGTTTTTAAAAAATCAACAATTTCCTGAATCTCTTCCTTCGCGCCTTCTAATCCGGCCACGTCTTTGAAGGAGGTTTTTACATTGGTATTCTGATCAAAAAGTGTTGCTTTTGATTTACCAATATTAAATATCTGACCACCGGGACCGCCCGCACCACCACCGGCCATTCGACGCATGATGAGAATCCAAATACCAATGAGCAGGACTAATGGTAGAATCGAAATCAATAAATCGCCCCAAATGTTGTTTTCAGTCACAAAATTATACGACTCAATTTTACCTTCAGCTTTGGCTGATTTAATTGTGTCCTCAAAATTTTGTAAGTCCCCAAATTCAAATTCATAGTTGGGGTTGATGCTTCCATTGTCTAAAAAACCTTCACCGGCCGCTTTTTTGTGAATTTCTTTGGCCATCGCTTCCTGTGTCAAATAGACCCGAGCTTTGTTCTTGTTTACAATCACCACACGAGCCACATCCCCATCTTGAATAAAGGTCTGAAAATCTGACGGGGTCGTTTTTGCAACGCCTCCAAAACTACCACTGAAGATTTGCATGCCGATAAATATCATGATGGCAATGGCATAAATCCAATAGGCACTGAATTTTGGTTTTTGAGGTGGCGTGTTTTTGTTATTTTGATTTTTTTCTTTTTTCATCTGTTAATATTTTTTGTTTTTAAGTGGTCAGATGGAACACCATAAATAATCATCTGCCTGTGTGCAAAATTTTTACATGGGTGTTTCATCCGAAATATTTGTTAGAAAGTATAACTTGTCTTTAAGTATATTGTGTTTTTCTTCGCGGGGCAAGGCACTTGTTTATTTAATAATTAGTTTCAACGCTTACGATTTTGGCATCACCCCAAAGGCTTTCCAAATCGTAAAATTCGCGAATGTGCTTTTGAAAAACGTGCACCACTACATCTACATAATCCATTAAAACCCATTCTGCGTTGGATGTTCCTTCCACATGCCATGGTTTTTCATGCATAGTTTTGCTGACATTTTTTTGGATGGAGTTCACAATTGCGTTGACTTGGGTATTCGACGTACCATTGCAAATCACAAAATAATCGCAAACGGTATTTTCAATTTCTCTTAAGTCTAAAATATCTATATCTTTACCTTTGACTTCTTCAATTCCTTTGAGGATTTCAGCAATGAGATGATCAGTGGGTCTGGGTGTTTGAGTCATTAACAGTGTAGCGTTTATTTGCAAATGTATTATATTTTAAGCATACCTTAAATTTGTTAACATAACATTTATAGACAATGAATTAACAATTTGATGGGCAATCTTATTTTTTTATGACCAAGATAATCAAACTTAGTGCCACTGAGTCCACCAACAGCTATTTAAGGGAATTGGCTTCTAAAGAACCACTCGATCATTTTACGGTTGTCACAACAGACAACCAAACCCAAGGCAGGGGGCAACAGGGGAGCTCTTGGCAATCAGAACCGGGTAAAAACTTGACTATGAGTATTTTGATGAAGGACATCCCTTTTCTTAAACTAGAACCTTCCTTGTTGAGCGTGGCGGTTTCTTTAGCCGTTTTTGATACCTTGTCGAGCTTTGTCATACCGGATTTGGCCATTAAATGGCCAAACGACATTTTGTCAGACCATAAAAAGATTTGTGGTATTCTGATAGAAAATATTTTTCCGAATAAAGCCATTATGAATGCCATTGTGGGCATCGGAATCAATGTCAACCAAACAGCCTTTGATGCACTTCCGCAGGCTTCTTCATTATTAGTGTTGACCGGTCGGATTTTTAGTGTAGATGAAATCCTTCAGAGACTTGTAAAATCGTTAAAAGATTATCACAAGTTGTTTCTAAACAACCAAAAACAGACTTTGATCTCAGCTTATGAAGCGAAACTTTTTCGGAGAAACAAACCCTCCACTTTCAAAGACAAAAACGGACTTTTGTTTACGGGAATTATCCAAGGCATCACGCCGGACGGGAAACTCAGGGTGATGACAGAAAACAAGCTTGAAAAATGGTTTTATCACAAGGAAGTAACCTTACTCTATTGAAAGACACCGATTTTAACAATCTATAAATGAATTCATTCATATTCTTTTAGATAAAAACATTAATTTTGCCAAAATTGTTAACCAAATGATTACAGAAGCCATCAACGAAAATTTAGAAAAAGCGGTCACGCTTTTACAAACATTAGACAAAAAGATTTACACAGATACTTCTACGCCGCCCTATCATTCCAGTATTGGAGGACATATCAGACACTTACTCGACGTTTTTGATTGTGCCATTAAAGGATTACCTCAAAAAGAAATCAATTTAATTTGCAGAAATCGCGATATTCGCATTGAAACGGACAAGCAATTTGCCATTGAAAACATTAAACGCATTCAAGCTGAAATTGAAAATTTGAAAAATGCAGATTTGAATACTATCTTGCCGGTTACGGACGATCACGGCAAAGGGCAGCAGACCATAAATTATACCCTAGGTGCCATTTTGGGGCAGGCACAAAGTCATGCCATTCACCATTATGCGATTATCGGTTATATTTTAAATCATCTAAATGTAGAGGTGACAGACAAAACCTTCGGTTACAATCCCACCACACCACGGCAAGAAGCTCAGGCATCTTGATTTTTGTCGAACAACGCATCCAAAAGGGTTTTGAAGCCCTTAAATCCAAGGTAAATTGTAAAAATCCCCAAAGCCACGCCAACTGCCGTCAGAATTTTGTTTTCTATTTTAAATCCCAAGGTGATAATAAAAGGACTCAAAAACAATAACAATAGGGTAGCGCCCAATATTTTTAAACCTTTGTTGAGCAATTTTCTGTTAGTGCGGTGTTGTGGCATAGCGTAAAAATAAAAACAGTCATTTCGATGATGTTTTTTCACCGAAATGACTGTTTATGGATTCTTTACTTTAAGATAATTTCTTATCTAAATTTTCTTTCAAAGCCTGAAGGAATTCTTGCGTATTCAAGTAATGCTCAGGTTTCAAGTCGCGACCATGGATCAATAAGGCCAGATCTTTGGTCATTTTTCCACTTTCTACGGTTTCTATACAAACCGCTTCTAAGGATTCCGAAAAATTGATGAGTGCTGTATTCTCGTCGAGTTTTCCTCGGTGCGCTAAGCCGCGAGTCCAAGCGAAAATGGAGGCAATTGGGTTGGTAGAGGTTTCTTTGCCCTGCTGGTGTTGGCGATAGTGTCTAGTAACCGTGCCATGTGCAGCCTCAGCTTCTACGGTTTTGCCGTCCGGTGTTACCAAAACAGAAGTCATAAGACCCAAAGAGCCAAAACCTTGCGCAACCGTGTCAGACTGTACATCACCGTCGTAGTTTTTACATGCCCAAACAAATCCACCTTCCCACTTAAGAGCCGATGCAACCATATCGTCTATCAATCTGTGTTCGTAAACGATGCCGGCTTCGTCAAATTTTTGTTTAAATTCTGCCTGATAAACTTCTTCAAAAATATCTTTAAACCGACCATCGTAGGCTTTGAGAATGGTGTTTTTGGTTGACAAATACAAAGGCCATTTTTTGTTGTAGGCCATGTTAAAGGAAGAGCGAGCAAATCCGTAAATAGACTCATCTGTGTTGTACATACTCATAGCTACACCGTCACCTTTAAAGTCATATACATTCCAAACAATGGGTTCGCCACCATTTTCCGGCGTAAAGGTCATGGTGAGCGTTCCTTTCCCATTTATAGTGGTATCTGTTGCTTTGTATTGGTCGCCAAAGGCATGACGGCCAATGACGATAGGCTTTGTCCAGCCAGGCACAAGACGCGGCACGTTCTTCATAATGATAGGCTCTCTGAAAACAGTTCCGCCAATAATGTTACGGATGGTACCGTTTGGCGAACGCCACATTTTTTTGAGTTTGAACTCTTCTACGCGTGCCTCGTCGGGTGTGATGGTGGCACACTTGATACCGACGTTGTACTTATTGATGGCTTCCGCAGCGTCTATGGTCACTTGGTCATTGGTTTTGTCTCTGTATTCTATGCCAAGATCGTAGTATTTGATATCTATGTCGAGATAGGGAAGAATCAGTTGTTCTTTGATGAATTTCCAAATGATCCGTGTCATTTCATCGCCATCCAGTTCTACAACCGGCTGGGCTACTTTAATTTTACTCATGGTTTTAAACGTTTGAAAGATTTTAAAAAGCTTTAATTGCAATATCGCAAATATAAGCATCTGCGGGTCTAATTTCAAAAATGCGAATGTTTTAGTTTTGTTAAACAAAAAATAAAACAAAAACTTATCTTAGCAGGCACAAGATACAGCATGATAACAGCGCAAAATTTACAGAAAAACTACGGCCCTCTCCAAGTGCTGAAAGGTGTAGATATCCAGGTAGATAAAGGTGAAATTATATCGATAGTTGGTGCTTCAGGAGCAGGAAAAACAACGCTCTTGCAAATATTGGGCACTTTGGACGTGGTGTCTAACCCCGATACCGCTCGTTTACAAATATGTGGCGTTGATGTCTTGAAGCTGAAATCAAAAGAAATGGCTGCTTTCCGCAACAAGCACTTGGGTTTTATCTTTCAGTTTCACCAACTTTTGCCCGAATTTACAGCTATAGAAAATGTTTGTATTCCGGCATTTATCGCTCAAAAACCTAAGAAAGAAGCTTTTAACGAAGCAGAAAAACTACTTGACTTTTTAGGTTTGTCAGACAGAAAACTACACAAGCCGGGCGAATTGTCCGGTGGCGAACAACAACGTGTAGCAGTTGCCCGCGCACTCATCAACAAACCCGATGTGGTATTTGCTGATGAACCCAGCGGTAATCTCGATTCTGCTTCGGCCGAAAAGCTACACCAACTTTTTTTTCAGCTCCAAAAAGAACTCGGTCAGACTTTTGTGATCGTCACGCATAACGAAAAACTTGCCAACATGGCAGATAGAAAATTGACCATGAAAGACGGTAAAATGATATGATGATGGGCTTGTATCTCCATTTCAGAAATCTCTATCTCAACAAACGCTTCTATCTTTGGGGCGTGGGATTGGCTTTGTTACTCTTTTTATCCTATTGGTTTGAAACTTTGTTCTTTATTGCAGCTTATGCGTTGGGTGTTTTTACTTTGATACTTTTCTTTGACGTAGTGTTCCTTTTTGCGGGTAAAAACCAAGTTACCGGCAAAAGACAATTGCCCGAAAAATTGTCGAACGGAGACGAAAACGGCATAGGTGTTCTGGTAGGAAACAATTATCCATTTAAAGTTTGGTTGGAAATCATAGACGAATTGCCGGTTCAGTTTCAAAAAAGAGATTTTTTAAAACACATAACCTTGCCTTCAAAAACAGCAGATGCATTCACTTACAGCGTCAGACCTGTGGCGCGTGGTGCGTATCTTTTTGGCTCTCTGAACATCTACGCCAATGGTTTTTTCCGATTGGCCAAGCGCCGATTTGTATTTGACCAGTCTCAAGAAGTGGCGTGCTATCCCTCTTTTATACAACTCAGAAAATATGAATGGATGGCCATGGTAAAACAGCCGCAATTTTTTGGTTTGAAAAAAATCAGACGCATCGGACATACCATGGAATTTGAGCAAATCAAGGATTATGTGGTTGGCGATGATTTTAGAACCATCAATTGGAAAGCCACTGCCAAGGCTTCAAAATATATGGTCAACCAGTTTCAGGACGAGACCTCACAACCTGTGTATTCTATCCTAGATGTGGGTAGGGTGATGAAGATGCCTTTTGAAGGGCTCAAACTTCTCGATTACGCCATCAATGCAAGCTTGGCTTTTTCTAAAGTTACCCTTCAGAAAAAAGACAAATGCGGGTTACTGACTTTTTCGGATAAGGTGCACGACATTTTGCTAGCATCCGGCCAGTCCACACAAATGCAATCTGTGATGGAAAAACTCTATCGCATTGATACAAATTTTTCAGATTCCGACTTTTCTAACCTTCACAACCAACTTAAATACCGACTCAAACAGCGCAGTATGCTGATGCTCTACACCAATTTTGAACATATTTCTGCACTCGAAAGACAACTCACTTTTTTAAAAGCAATTGCCAAAAAACACTTGCTTATCGTCATTATTTTTGAAAATACCGAAGTGTTAAAACTCATTGAAAAACCATCCGAACAGCTTTGGGATATTTATGAAAAAACAATCGCCGAAAAATTTGATTACGACAAAAAACGCATGGTTCTTTTGCTCCGAAAACACAACATTCAAACCCTTTTGACATCACCACAGGATTTGACCATTAACGCCATCAACAAATATCTCGAAATCAAAGCGAGGGGCTTATTTTGAAATTGGGTTTTGACTTTTTGATTCCTGTCAGCTAAAATCTAAACGATTGGATGCTTTAACAACTTTATTTGTCTCTTTACACTTGTTACCAACTTGTTAAATTGCCACTAAAGTAGATAAGGGATGGTATTTAACTGTTATTTTTGAATAAAAATTGCGCATGCTTCACATACTACCCAGACCATTTTATTACACAGTTTGTTTACTGATGTTCTTTTGTTGCGCAACAACGCTATGCCAAGCGCAAATATTTGGCAAAGTGACAGATAACAAAGGACGCAGCCTTCCCACAGTGAACGTTTATATTCTCAATACATACGTAGGGACGACTTCAAATGACGAAGGTTTGTACGAATTGCAAATCTCCGAACCCGGGACATACACGGTGGTTTTTCAATATCTCGGATATGAAACCAAGAAAAAGGAAGTGAAAATCGCTACTTTTCCTTATGAGCTCAATATTGACTTGCAAGAGGAAACCATCGAACTCAATGAAGTGGCTATAACCGCAGGCTTTAATCCGGCCAATGAAATGATACGAAAAACCATTGAGAACCGAAAGAAAATATTAGAAAAAACAAAAAATTATACAGCAGATTTCTATTCGCGCGGCCTGATCAGAATCAAAGATGCCCCCGAGAAAATTTTAGGCCAGGCGGTAGGCGATTTGGGCGGCGGACTCGATTCTACGCGTAGTGGAATTATTTACCTTTCTGAAACCATTTCCAAAATTTCGCATTCAGAAAACAACGAAATGGTCGAAAAAATTGTGGCATCTAAGGTAAGCGGCGATGACAACGGCTTCAGTTTCAACAACGCCTCCGATGTCAATTACAACTATTATCAGAACACAGTGGCTGTTGGTGATGTGCAAATTGTTTCGCCCATAGCCGATTATGCCTTTTCATACTACCGTTACCGCTTCGAAGGACGTTTCTACGACGAAGAAAACAACGCCATTCTCAAAATCAATTTTGAACCCAAAAACGCGACTGATCGTGTTTTTTCGGGCACCATCTATATAGTGGACGAAGTTTGGGAAATATACGCCACCGAATTTACCATCACCGGAAAACAAGCCCAACTGCCACCCGTTGAGCAATTGCTTATCAAACAGAGTTTTTACCATTCGCAAACAGATGATTTGTGGGTGCGGCGTTCGCAGAGCATAGATTTTGAATACCGCATTTTCGGCATCAAAGGCAACGGTAGGTTTACGGCGGTCTATAGCAACTTCAACTTTAAACCCAATTTTGAAACACGTCGGTTGACGAATGAAATCATCTCTTTTGAAAAAGAGGCTAACAAAAAAGACAGTCTTTTTTGGGCAAAAATAAGACCTGTGCCGCTGACGGTTGAAGAAAAAGAAGATTACACTTTTAAAGACAGCATACAGGTCATCCGCAAGTCCAAACCCTACCAAGACTCCTTAGATGCGGTGAATAACAGATTCAAAATCAGTAATTTATTTTTTGGTTATACCTTTAATAATTCTTTTGAAGAACGCAGCTTGAGTTTTTCTGCACCTGCTTTTGGTGTTCAATACAATACCGTGCAAGGATGGCGCCCAAAGATGTCGGTCATCTACAGGCAACAAAACGACTCGCTTGGCAAAAATTGGTCTGTGGGCTTGGATACCGAATACGGCATCTCCGACCAACGGGTTCGTACAGTTGGCAGTTTTACTTATTTATTCAACCGCATCAACCGTCCTTTTTTGCGCTTGAGTGGCGGTACCGAAGCGGCCCAGTTTAATAGAAACAACCCCATTTCTCCATTTATCAACTCGGTAAGTACACTTTTTTTTGAAGATAATTTTATCAAACTCTACGACCGCACTTTTGGTGAAGTATATTTTACCAATGAAATCATGAATGGCCTCAGACTCTACACCACTGTCGGCTATGAGCGTAGAAGGCCCCTTTTTAATCAGGCCGATTTTGTCATTTTTGGAGATGATGACGATATGTTTACTTCCAACAATCCCATTTTGCCGAACAATTTTGTCACACCTGCTTTTGAAGCCCACAACCTGATGAAAATTAACATAGCAGCAAGAATTTCTTTCGCGCAAAAATATATTTCATATCCGGATAGAAAATTCAACATGCCCAATGAAAAATATCCTGTGCTGTGGCTACAGTATTTTCAGGGATTGGCAGGAAGCGGAACAGATTACCACTACCAACGCGTGGAAGCACGTTTGCTGCAGGAACTCAAATTAGGGAACAAAGGTGTTTTTGCCTATCAATTGGTAGGAGGACAATTCTTTAGCGCAGACCGTATCAGTTTTGCCGATTACAAACATTTTAACGGCAATCAAACCCACATTGGTACGTCCGAAAACTATACAGATGTCTTCAATTTTCTACCCTACTACGCGCTGAGTACCAATGAGGAATACGCATATTTGCACCTCGAACACAATTTTAAAGGTTATTTGCTCAACAAAATACCGTTGCTTCAAAACCTGAATTACAACATTGTGGTGGGTGCGCATGTATTGGCAACAGCCGCAAACAAACCCTACAGCGAATACACTATTGGTTTGGATAATTTAGGTTTTGGAAAATTTCGCTTTTTGCGCATAGATTATATCCGGAATTACCAGGATGGTTTTTTGACAGACGGTTTTGTCTTTGGGCTCAAGTTCCTAAACATTTTCCAATAAGACTTTATAATTTCCGAATAAAATCGCCGTAAACATCGCTGAAAGTATATCCTTTTATAAACCTGTTTTTGCTGAGCTTTTTGTGGGCGACCAAACCCCAGAGCACAAATTCTTTTAAGAAATTTTTATCTGTTTCAGGAAAGTCGGGTTGATATTGATTCACAAACTCCTCGAGTGGTTTAATCTCTTGTAATTTTTGTGCATAGGTTTCGTTTGAAACTTCATCGGCCAATTCGAAATTGCCTTCTTCTAAAAACCAATCTACTATGGCCTGGTACGGATTTTGACGATCCGGTTTTTCCAATTTTTCAATTTTCGGAAAATATTCTGCAAAGAGTGTTTGCACAGCCGCATCGATGAGTTCGAGCGCCACGGCGGCTGCACCTTCTTGTTCGCCCTCGTACACCAATTCTACCTTACCTGTGATAGAAGGGATCAATCCCATGAAGTCGGACAGGCGAATGCTTGTCTTTGATTCGGAAGCTTTGAGCATACGTCTTTCCGCTGTGCTCAAAAGGTTTTCAAATGCTGTGATGCTCAAACGGGCACTCACGCCACTTTTGGCATCAACAAAATCGCTGTTTCGCGCTTCAAAAGAAATTTGTTCCAGCAAATCTTTAGCCAATTCGGGCACATGCAAACGCTCTCTTTTTTCATTTTCCACTTGCGCTTCCTGAGCTGTAATGGTTTTGGCAACCTCTCTTTTCAATGGATAATGCGTGAGAATTTGCGAGCCGATTCGGTCTTTCAGCGGCGTGACAATACTGCCGCGATTGGTGTAGTCTTCCGGGTTTGCTGTAAAAACAAACTGAATATCGAGCGGGAGGCGTACTTTAAATCCGCGAATTTGCACATCGCCTTCTTGTAAAATATTGAAGAGTGCCACCTGAATACGCGCTTGTAAATCGGGCAACTCGTTGATGACAAAAATGCAGCGATTGGCTCTGGGAATCATCCCAAAATGGATGACGCGGTCGTCGGCATAGGAAAGGCGCAGGTTGGCAGCTTTGATGGGATCTACATCGCCCACCAAATCGGCCACCGTCACATCCGGGGTGGCGAGTTTTTCATAAAACCGCTCACTTCTGTGTAGCCAAGCAATGGGGGTTTGGTCTCCTTTTTCTGCAATCAAATTTTTAGCATAGCTGGAAATGGGTGCAAACGGATCATCGTGAATTTCAGAGCCTTCAACAATAGGAATATATTCGTCCAGTAAGCCAACCATCAAACGAGCCAAACGCGTTTTGGCTTGTCCACGGAGTCCTAAAAGATTGATGTTGTGCTTTGACAATATGGCGCGTTCCAAATCGGGCACAACGGTGTCTTCAAAACCGTGTATGCCTTCGAAGGAAGGTTGTCCGGTTTTTATTTTTTCTAAAAGATTTGCACGGAGTTCGTCTTTGATTTTTTTGGATTGATAGGCTTGTTTTTTGAGCTCACCAAGCGATTTGATATGTGAAATATTCATAACTGTTGTTGATTAGTAAGTTTTATCGCAATCTTTTTTTTCTGTTTATTTCGTAGTCTTCAAAAATCATTTCACCCAAACCTTTGAGTCCGGTGTAGAATGCTTTTCCCTGATTTTGACGCGTAAATTCGGATACAAATTGTTGTAGATACGGATCACGTGCAATCATAAAAGTGGTGATAGGGATTCTGAGTTTTCGGGCTTGCTGTGCGGTGGTGTAGCATTGGTCTAAGATGTACGGATCCAGTCCGTTGCTGTTCATATAATAGGATCCGTCACGCTCCCTTACACAGCTGGGTTTGCCGTCGGTAATCATAAAAATTTGCTTATTGGTTGTGCGTTTTCTACGTAGTAAATCCATGGCGAGTTGCAGACCGGCTACCGTGTTTGTATGATAAGGACCGACATTTAAATAAGGTAAGTCTTTTACTTCAATAGGCCAGGCATCGTTGCCAAAAACTAAAATATCTAAGGTATCTTTCGGATAGCGCGTCGCGATAAGCTCTGCCAAAGCCATAGCTACTTTTTTGGCCGGAGTGATGCGATCTTCGCCGTAGAGAATCATACTGTGGCTGATGTCTATCATCAAAACGGTACTCATCTGCGCTTTGTGATGCGTTTCTTCGACCACCAAGTCCGTTTCGTCCATCCGAAAATCGTCTAAACCATGATGAATTTGCGCATTTCGGAGACTGTCTGTCATTGAAATTTTATCGAGCCGATCGCCAAAGCGGTATTCTCTATAATTTCCTGTGTGTTCATCTCCGCCTCCGTGTTTGTCCGTTTTATGATTGCCGGAAGCTCCTTTTTTAAGGTTTCCAAAAATTTGATCTAAAGCGTGTTGGCGTAAAATTCGTTCCGTTTTTTTGGTAATAGCCATGCCGCCGGTGCCATCGGGTTCAATTTCCTGACGGATGTATCCCTTTTTGATGAGGTCTTCAATAAAATCGTCCACGGTATAATCCGGCGTGGTGAGTTTGTATTCTTTGTCTAGTTGGCGCAACCAATCAATAGCCTCATCGAAATCTCCTGAGGTGTGCGTGATGAGTTCCTTGAAAATTTCAAAGAGTTTTTCAAA
The DNA here is from genome assembly GCA_032251335.1 of Flavobacteriaceae bacterium. Taxonomy (GTDB): domain Bacteria; phylum Bacteroidota; class Bacteroidia; order Flavobacteriales; family Flavobacteriaceae; genus UM-FILTER-40-17. The sequence continues at coordinate 177,153 of JAVVDW010000002.1, forward strand.
AGGCGTTTGAAAGGGAGCCTCATACGATTTGAAAATAAAACCGTGCTGCTTCAATTTTTTTTTGTTTAAAAATAGGAATTTTTTGTGAGGGGAATTTCAAAAATTACGTTAAAGTCGGGAAAGATTTTTTTTGAGGCAATTGCCTTGTTTCGAAATTTTTGTGTGCTAAACGGATCCGTTACTTGTTAAAATTTTTACCTTTACTGTCGTTACAACCCAAACCAACCATGAAACAACGTTTGCTATCGGTAGATGTACTCCGCGGAATCACCATCGCCGGGATGATTTTGGTAAACACGCCCGGCACTTGGTCTGCAGTATATCCACCCTTATTGCACGCAGATTGGCACGGGCTCACCCCTACCGATTTGGTTTTTCCCTTTTTCCTCTTTATAGTTGGCGTCTCCATTGCCATTGCGTATGAACGTAAAAAAGCAGATGCCAAAACGCTCAAAAAAATAGTAAGCAGGTCTGTAAAGCTCATTTTTCTCGGTTTGTTTTTAGCCGCTTTTTTGCCTTTCCCTCCATTTTTGAAAGATTTCGAAACGCTCAGGTTGCCGGGTGTTTTACAGCGAATCGGGCTTGTTTTTTTTATATCTGCACTCGTTTATCTTTACACCAATACGCGAAAGCAAATTATGATTTTAGGCGGTTTGATGTTGGGCTATTTTATCTGGATAAAATACATTCCGCTTCCCAACGGCCATTTGCCCGTTTTGGAACGTTCTGCCGATAATTGGGCTCAGTATATCGATTTCCATTTATTTGGCAAACACATGTGGAAAACAGATTATGACCCCGAAGGATTGCTAAGTACCTTAGGTGCCGTGGCGACTTGTGTTTTTGGAATTTTGATGGGCAAATTGCTGTTGCAAAAACGCATTCGAGATATGGTGGTTTTCGCGTTTATTGCACTGTTTTTTGGCTTCGTTTGGCATGTGTTTTTTCCTATAAACAAGGCTTTGTGGAGTAGTAGTTTTGTGTTGGTTACAGGCGGATTGGCTACCTTGCTTTTGTCAGCGCTTTACTATTGGTTTGATGTGTTAAAACGCAGTTGGGGCGCCTCGTTTCAATTTTTTGGCACCAATCCGATAGCACTTTTCTTTGCCTCAAGCTTTGTGGCCAAGTGTTTTTACCTTATTAAGTTGCCGGTTAAAGGAAATCCTTCCATCCATCAATTTTTGTTCGAGACGATTTACGTACAAGACTTTTTGCCGCTAAAAACATCTTCTTTGTTGTACGCCCTTTCAGTGGTTGCTTTTTATTACGCCGTGGGATATATCCTTTACATCAAACGCATCTTTATCAAGGTTTGACTTTGGGTGTTTTTTTGAGTAGAAATGTGTACATCCACGTAAGCGTAAAAGTAGGTACAAAATCTGAAAATGGAAGCAATTCCTCTATAACCGAAATGATTCCCGAAACTTTGCCTACCGTACCGCCGTAGAGTTTGTAGAGTAAAACACCGGAAATAGGTGCCCAAATAACATCAAATGACTCCCCGATGATTGGCAAGGAAAAAGAAAGCATTCCTATGCCGTCAAAGATGATGCTCAGAAAAAGTAAAAGATATTTGTTCATACTTTTGGCTTTAATAAATTCTGAAAATGATGTTTCAATTTATCCACCTTCGGCACGATTACGTATTGACAATAAGGTTGTTGGGTATTTTGGTCAAAATAATCCCAATGTTCTGATTCTGCAGGATAGAAAACTTCAAAGGCAGTAATTTCGGTGACAATCGGATTTTGAAATACTTTTTCAGCATTTAATTGATTTATATACGCTTCAGCCACTACCTGCTGCTCGGAATCGTGGTAGAAAATACCCGATCGGTATTGGGTGCCCGTGTCATTTCCTTGTCTGTTCAATGTTGTAGGGTCGTGGGTCGCAAAAAAGACTTCCAATATTTGCGCAAAAGTGACCAAATTGGGGTTGTACCGTATTTGAATGGCTTCCGCATGTCCGGTTCTTCCGGAACAAACTTCTCTGTAAGCCGGATTTTTGATGTTGCCGCCGGTATAGCCGGGTATTACTTTTTCCACGCCTTCAATCCGTTTAAAAACCGCTTCCGTACACCAAAAACAGCCTCCGGCAAGTGTAGCAGTATGCAACTGCGCCTTATCTAAATTCATAGCTTTTTGTTTCAAAAATAAGGAAGTTCAAAGTTTCTATGCCTATCTTTGCAAAAATTTAAAAATAATACTTTTAACATATGCAAGCAGGACTTTACGCGAAATTTACAACCAGTAAAGGTGTCATTTTAGCGACACTATCATTTGACAAAACACCCGGAACGGTTGGAAATTTTGTAGCACTCGCAGAAGGCAAACAAAAAAACAACCAAAGAAAAGAGGGGCAACCCTATTATGACGGTTTAAAGTTTCACAGGGTCATCAACGATTTTATGATTCAAGGTGGTTGTCCTTTGGGCAATGGAACAGGAAACCCCGGCTATAGTTTTGATGACGAATTTCATCCCGAATTGAGACACAGCGGTCCCGGCGTATTGTCTATGGCCAATTCCGGACCTGCCACCAACGGCAGTCAGTTTTTCATTACACATGTAAAAACCCCTTGGCTGGATGACAAACACACTGTTTTCGGACAGGTGGTTGAAGGACAAGAGGTGGTAGATAGCATTGCGCAAGGCGATGTTTTACAAAATTTGGAAATTGTTCGCGTTGGCGAAGACGCCCAGGCATTTGACGGATTAGCAGCCTTTACAAGTTTTGTGAATGACAAAAAAGCCAGAGAAGCCGCTGCTGAAGCAGAAGCTGCAAAAGCACTTCAACAATTGACAGCGGGTTTTGAGAAGACAGCATCCGGGCTTTTTTATAAAATTCAAAGCGAGGGAAAAGGAGTCAAAGCTGCAAAAGGAAAGCAAGTCTCGGTACACTACAGAGGCATGTTGGTAAACGGCCAAGTGTTTGATTCCTCTTTTGAAAGAAACCAGCCAATCTCTTTCAAGTTGGGAGTTGGTCAAGTAATTCCGGGTTGGGACGAAGGTATAGCGCTTTTGTCAGAAGGCGATGAAGCGCGTTTTGTAATTCCATCTGCTTTGGCTTACGGAAGCAGAGGAGCCGGTGGTGTGATTCCTCCAAACGCGACTTTGGTTTTTGATGTAAAATTGGTCAAGGTTTCATGATACTGTACCTTTCATAGTTTTTTTGATGGTTAATTAATTTGTAGCGGGCATGAGTTTTTTAAAGAAAATATTTTCGAGTGAAAAAAAGGAGTCCTTAGATAAAGGATTGGAAAAAACACGCACCGGATTTTTTTCTAAAATATCCAAAGCTGTTGCAGGAAAATCGAAAGTTGACGAAGATGTTTTAGACGAATTGGAAGAGGCCTTAGTTAGTGCAGACGTGGGTATTGCCACAACGGTTAAAATTATAGATCGTATTGAAGCCCGTGTGGCCAAAGACAAATATTTGGGTACGGACGAACTCAACCAAATCTTGAGAACCGAAATTGCCGGTTTGCTCTCGGAAGTTACAAACGAAGAGGACAATCGGATGGCGGAGACACAAAAACCCTACGTAATCATGGTAGTGGGCGTCAATGGTGTCGGCAAAACCACTTCTATAGGCAAAATGGCTTATTTGTATAAATCGCAGGGAAAAAAAGTGCTGTTGGGTGCGGCTGATACTTTTAGAGCGGCGGCCATAGACCAACTGCAAATTTGGGCAGATAGGGTAGGCGTTCCTATTGTGAAGCAACAAATGGGCTCAGATCCGGCTTCGGTGGCTTTTGAAACCATGCAGGCTGCCGTAGCCCAACAGGCAGACGTAGTATTGATAGATACGGCGGGTCGTTTGCACAATAAAATTAACCTGATGAACGAACTTTCAAAAGTGAAGCGGGTTATGGACAAAATTGTTCCGGGTGCACCGCATGAGGTGCTTTTGATATTGGACGGCTCTACCGGGCAGAATGCATTTGAACAGGCCAAGCAATTTACCAAAGCTACGGAGGTGACGGCTTTGGCTGTCACCAAGCTTGATGGCACCGCAAAGGGTGGCGTTGTGATTGGTATTTCCGATCAATTCCAAATACCGGTTCGTTTTATTGGTGTAGGCGAAGGCGTAGAAGATTTACAAATATTTGACAAAATGGAATTTGTAGATTCTTTCTTTAAGAAGTGAGTTTGGGTACTACAATTTTCCCGATCTTACAGGTATAATGTCTTCCGTTTTAATACTAGGACCTTTGCCAAAATCCATCATTGCGTTAAAAAAAGTAACAGACTGATAGCGATTCAGATCTTTTAAACGAATTTCATCTTCTGTGATTCGTTTTTCCGCCAAAAGCCTTTGTCTGCAAGTTCCATTGAGTAAGAAGGTGTTGGGTGTAACCCATTTCTGTCCGTCAAAAAGTGCGATATTGGCATAAGAACTGTCTGTCAAAAAACCATTTTTTACAATTAAAATATCGTCGGCTTCAGGAAACTGCTGCTGCAATATTTGAAACGACTCTCTTTTTGCATATTTAAAAGTGTAATCGAGGGTGTCAATCTCTACGGCCTGAATGCGCCTAATTTCACGAATCTGATAAGGAGAAAATTCTATTTGAAATGTTTGGTCGTCGTAAACCATACGGCATTTTACAATACCTTGTTGGAATACATCAGGAATATGAATAATTTGACCTAGATTCCAGGCACATTCCTCTTTATAGAAGTGTGCGAAGGTTTTGTTCAATCGCTGCTGATGCCACTTGAGATGTGGCATTATTCCTGCTTCAATTTTGATGGTTTCAAGAAATAGGCACATATATTTTTTGAATCATTTCTTCGTACTCGTTTTTAGCATCACTGAGGTGGGTGATGCCGCCGCCACTCTTATAGAACAAGCCATTGTCTTTTTGATTAATAAATCGAATCATCACAGCGGAATCGAGTTTTTCTCCGTCAAAAATACCAAAAACACCCGTGTAAAAATTGCGCCGATGGTTTTCTACCGATTTAATAATTTGAACGGTTTGTGGTTTTGGCGCGCCAGTCACCGAACCGGCGGGCAGTAATTTCGCGAAAATATCTCCAATATTCGAATGCCAATCAGCAGGTAAAATGCCGCGTATTTCGGAGCTCACTTGCAACAGCTCTTTGTCTTTGGCGCTAATTTTTTCTAGGTATCTCAGTCGTGACACTTCCACCTTTTTAGCGACTTTACTGAGGTCGTTGCGCAACAAATCGACGATGGTGTAATGTTCTGCTTTTTCTTTTTCGCTGTTGCGTATCAGATTTTCAGCGTCGGGCAATCGGGCATCAATGGTGCCTTTCATCGGGTGTGTGTAAATTACATTTTTGTCAATAGACACAAAGGTTTCTGGTGAAAAAACCACGAATTGGTCTCTCATCCAGAGTTTGTATTTGGCATGGCTGTGCAGAAAGATATCTCTTAAACCTGCGTCGCATTCAAGTGGGGTTTCAAAGGTGAGATTTGTGAGAAATGAATTTCCTTTTTGCAACTCGTCTTGGACTTTCTGAAAGGCTAGGAGGTAGGTCTCAAACGATATGGGAGATGGCTTTAGATTGAAAACTAATGGTTTATCGGGCTTTGGTGCGTTGCTTGAGCCGGGTACAAAATACAGACATTGGTTTTGGTCAATTTCGGCAAGCGGGATGACGTATCCGAAGGTAAACTCAAAATCCAATACAAACAAAAAAGGGATTTTTTTTTTGCCAAACAGATTCATTTGAATGATGCAATCTTTTTGGTTTTGTATCATATATAGATGTACGAAAATTTAATGGTTAAAAAACTTCAGATAAGTGTAATTAAAGTAAAGGCAGATTATGTAAACATATTGGAGAAAGAACTTTCGTAAACAGCTTCATATTTTTTGACAATTTCATGTATGTTGAATTTTGCAGCTACTTTTTTGGCATTTGCTTTAAAAACTGTATGTCTTTCAGGGTCTGATAGGATATAAATACCATTTTCAGCCATTTGTTGAATATTTGCCACATCAGATAAAAAACCGGAAACGCCATTTTGGTTTACCTCGGGCAAACCGCCCGTGTTGGTTGATATGATAGGAACGCCAAACGCCATGGCTTCAAGGGCTGAAAGACCAAAGCTTTCTGTTTCGGATGGCAAGAGAAACAAATCAGAAAAACACAAGATTTTTTCTATTTCGTTGCTATTGCCCAAAAACATGACCCTGTCTTCAATGCCAAGTCTTCTGGAAAGTTTTTCGGCAATTTCTCTTTCGGGGCCATCGCCTACCATCAACATACGGGCAGGTATTTTTTCCTGTATTTTATAAAATATTTTGATGACATCTCCTACGCGTTTCACCTTTCTAAAGTTGCTGATGTGGGTAATGATTTTTTCATCATCTTCTGCCATTTGACTTCGTTGGCAATCTGTAAACTCGGGATGCGCTTTTTGTAAGTCGATAAAATTAGGGATGACTTCTATCGTTTTTTTGACTTGAAATAATTCGAGCGTATGTTGTTTTAAATTTTCTGACACAGCGGTTACCACATCCGATTTATTGATACTAAAAGTAACCGCAGGTTTGTAGAGTGAATGGCTACCCACCAAGGTGATATCGGTACCGTGAAGTGTAGTTACCATGGGGATTTCGATACCTTCTTCTTTGAGCATTTTTTTGGCCATGTAGCCGGCATACGCATGCGGAATGGCGTAATGAACGTGTAGTATATCGATTTTGTGCTGCTTGATTACGGTGAGCAATTTGCTCGAGAGTGCCAACTCATAGGGTTGGTATTGAAATAAGGGATACTCGGGTACGGTAACTTCGTGAAAATGTACATTTTTGGTGAGCAATGCCAAGCGTACAGGTTGTTTGTAGGTAATAAAATGAATTTCGTGTCCTTTTTTGGCTAACGCCAAACCGAGTTCGGTGGCAACGACACCACTCCCGCCAAAGGTAGGATAACAAACGATGGCTATTTTCATGTGTCTATAATTATTTATTTTCAACGATCATGCTTCGACTGCGCTCAGCAAAGGAACGCCCTAAGGTAATCATATTCCTGTGTGCAAAATTTTTAACCTGGGCGTTTCATGT
>JAVVDW010000002.1:184296-191265 GCA_032251335.1 Flavobacteriaceae bacterium
GTACATTTTTTTAAGGATGTTTTTTATTTATGTCTGTTCTTACAGTCCATAAAAATACATAAATTTATAGTGTTTGGCGTTAAATATATTGTAATAAAAAAGGTCGCCCGAAAGGGCGACCTTGGAGTAATAGATATATAGAGATTGATTTTAATTAGCCAGCGAACTTTTTTCCACCACCGCATTGATGACAAGATCTAAATCTTCGTCATATTCGGCGCCAGAACGGATAACGCCTTTGATTCTTGCAGTTTCTCCAACTTTTAAGCTTTCTGCCTCTGCATTTGTTTCCAAAGTGAAAGTACAGGCAACGCCCAACTTATCGCTATCGGAGTTTTTTAGCAGCACCACTTTTTGTCCCAATTGGTCTGTATCTATTTTCACGACCTGACCGGAAATAATCAAAACTTTGGACTCCCCTTCACTGTCCAGATACTTTTGGTTTGCAGCAGCCGGATTGTCAATAAATTCACCGACCAAAGCCTGAGCAGTAATTTCGGCATCAGCCTTTGTTGCTTGTACATCTCTGTGGGGCTGAAACCAGAGATAGGCAACATAACTCAGAGAAACAAGCACTATCAGCCCGATGGTTAACAAAATCTTTTTTTTCATAACAAGGTAATATTTGGATGGTTAATTTGGTGAGTTCTATTTTATTTCGATGCAGTCAAATTGTTGTTGAATTCGAGGTTTACGGTAACATTTACGGTTTTAGCCACGTTGGTAGATGGTTTTCCGCCGCTGAACGTGATCCCGTAGTCCGCCAAGGTGATGTCAAAATTGGAAAAACCGGTTATTTTGGTTCCATCCACGTTGAGTTTCAGTTCTTGTTCGATGGGTTTTGTGACGCCGTGTATGGTAAGTTGGCCTTTTACGGTGGCTACATATGTTCCTTTATTGAAGAAATCTACTTTGCTGAGGTTGGTGATACTTCCTTTAAATTTGGCATTTGGAAACTGTTTGGTGTCCAAAAATTTGTCCGAATTAAAGTGTTTTTGCATGAGCGATTTTTCAAACTCAAAACTTTGCATGGGCACAGAGAAAACGACTTTTCCTTCTGAAGGAGTGATGGCGCTCACCACTTTGTAGTTGTTAGATTCGATGTTTTCTGCGGGCGTGGTTGAGAAAAACTTGATGTGTCCGCTAGTAGTTGTCAATTTGTCCTGAGCAAATGTTGCAACAGAAAGGATAGTCATAAGAGCAATAAATAACTTTTTCATGATGTGTTTTTTTAAATTTTTAAATACACCCAATCGGACGACGCGGTATGGTGCATCTTACGAACCTTGCGTTTATTTAATACAAATTTCACATGGTTTTATGAAAAAAACGTTTGAAATTATAAATATTTCAAACGTTTTCATAGATGCTATTATGCTAAAAAACATATTTTTACATATTATTAAGTCGGTTTTAAAACTTTAACAGTTTCTAAACCCCGCCACCGCCTTCAAATTCTTCGCCACCGCCAAATTCTTGACCCGGTCCTTGCTCTCTGCGCTGTCTCTGACGCTGGTTGTTTTGCTGATTGAAACGATAGGTAAAGTTGATGGTAAACTGTGGTTTTCGAAATTGATTTTCACTTTCAGATCTAAAAGTGCTTGTGCGGGTTTCGGTTTCCCGGATGTTGCTGTTGAATACATCTCTAAAGTTAAAAACGATGGATGCTTTTTCTTTGAACAAATCTTTGCTCAATGCCAAGTTCATACTAAAAACACTTTTGTTTTCATTTTGTGCATTTTCTGATGGACCGGAATAGAACATGGTCTGTTGGAAGTCTATTTTGCCGGGGAGTGTGGTGCGCGAATTTAAACGTGCAAACCAACTTGTGTTGTCGGCATCGAAAGAAACGCCGTTAAAATCTCCATCACGTGTTGAATTGAAGAAATTGAAACTACCGTTCATTCGCCACCATTTGGTGGGTGTGTAGTTTCCGCCAAATTCAAAACCGATCCTTTCTTCCGTTGAGAGGTTAACGGGAAATCGCCTTACGATGGGGTCGCCATTATCGGTAAGGTTGCCGGTGTCTTCTGATATAAATTCAAAAACATCTGTATTTTTTTGGTAGAATATAGAAGAGGTTAGAGTCAGCTTTTTCCATCTCCTGAGGTAGGCTAAATCTACACCGTTGGAATAAGAGGGATCTATATCCGGATTTCCTTGAAAAATATTGGTTTCACTGGAACGAGAGGGGAATGGGTTCACAAATCGAGATCGCGGCCTGGTAATACGTCTGTTAAACCCTAAGGTGACGCTTTCTTCCTCGTTAAATTCCCACCCCAAATTGATGGTTGGGAAAAAGTCTGTGTAGTTTTCATCAAAGCTTTCGCCGGTAGTGGTCAGCGTTACGTTGATGTCTGAGACTTCCATCCTCATGCCAAGAAGAACCGAAAACTTTCCCGCTTTGGTTCCCCATTGGGTGTAGAGCGCGTTGATGTTTTCTTCGTAAATCAATTCGTTGGATAAGTTAGCATCTAGTACAAGTTCTCCACCTACGCCAAGGGTGTCAACCCTAAAATCGGTAGTGAGTTCGTTAAAATTGCCTCTATAGCCAAATTCAAATTGAGACTGTTTGTTTTTTCCGTATGGCAATACATAATCGGCCTGCACTAAAATACGATCTTGATTTTCTTTAGTGCTGTTGGTTTCGAAGTCGAGTGCCTGTTCTGTGGGGAAAATTTCAGATTCATTGATGATGGAGGATTCATCTTCTACGGATTCTTCGTATTGAAAATCGGCCGTCAAAATATGTCCGTCTGTTTTAAATTTTTTCTGAAAATTTAACGAATACTGTAGCGTACGTTCATATTCATCTTCGTCTTCTCTTCGGAAAGTTCTGTTGACAAGTTCCCTGGCTTCATTGAGCCTGTCGGTAAAATTATCCGTGCCGGTTTTGCCGCCGTTTTGCCGCATAAATACAGCACCGGTCAGGGAGGTACGATCCGTGAAGAAGTATTCAAGACCTAAATTGGTATTGAAATTATTTCGAATTCTGTCAAAATCCCTGTCCTCGTTAATGAATTTGTTTTCCGGATTTCCAAAAAAGTTTTCTCTGTCGTTGGTGGTTTCGCCCGGAGAATCTCTATAACTGTAAGAAGTAGTATTAAAAAGATTGATTTTTTTGGTTCTGTAGTTCAAATTGACATTGGCACCATGGTTGTCCGGAATACCGGTTGTAAGCGAAAAAGAGCCGTTTAGTCCTTGTATCTTTCCTTTTTTGAGGATGATGTTGATGATGCCCGCTGTGCCTTCTGCATCGTATCTGGCAGATGGGCTAGTAATGACTTCGACGCTTTCTATGGCATCTGCCGGAAGTTGTTGCAAGGCGTCGGTAGAACTCAAACCCACCAAGCCGGAGGGTTTTCCGTCAATGAGAATACGCACGTTTTCATTGCCACGAAGACTTACGCCACCTTCGGCATCTGTGGTAATCGATGGAATGTTTTCGAGCAAGTCTAAGAAATTTCCCCCTTTGATGGTTAAATCCTTTCCAACATTGTATATTTTTTTGTCCAGACGAATTTCAACATCGCGTTTTTCTGCAACCACTTGCACTTCATCCAAATTTTGAGAATCTATGCTGAGTTTGACAACACCTAAATCGAGATTTTCTCGAATGGATTTCTCTTTTATTTCAAAAGATTTAAAAGAGATATATTCTACCTTAATATTATAGGTGCTGGCAAAAATTTCAATTTCAAATTTCCCTTCCAAATTGGTCACTGCCCCGGTAAGCATCTGTGGGCGTTGGCTGTTTTGTAGCGTAATAGTAGCGTATTCTAAAGGTGTATTGGTATCTGCATCTATGACGGTGCCGGTTACAGTCACTTTTTGTATAGCCGGGCGTTGTTGACCTATCATATTGATGCTTACTGAAAATATCAATAAAAAAATTACAGTTCTCATGAATAGATTTTAAAGGGATTGATTTTCTATGGCAAAATTTGAACAACGACATGTACCACATGCGCGCCTGCCATAAATAGTTTAAAAAAAGCTAGTTTTGATTGGGGTTTTGTTGCCAAACTGACTTTGGCGTTTCTCGCGGTTTTCTTTTTCAATTTGCATATACAATTCATATTGCTCCGGAATCAAAAGGTTTTCAATCTCTTTGAGTTGAGCGGGACGTAAATTGGCTAACGAGTCTTGAATCTTCTCTCGAGTCAAATCAGTGTTCCTGACTAAATCTGTACGTGTTTTGGCATGCTTTATTAGTGTAATTTCAAGCAGCTTTTTTTGTACGTCATCTAGCATGAGCGTGGGCGCAAGCTCTTCTACCTGTTTGGCAATCCGCTCTTCAACCGGGATTTGCGTACCGCCGCCACCAAATGAGGGTCTTCGTTGTTGTGCAAAACTGCCGCTACCGGCAAGCAGCAATAAACACAAAAATGTAAAGGTCTTTTTCATATATGTTTTAAAAATTCACCATTAAGACTCTAAATTGCCTATCGGGTTTAAAAGGATTTTGGTTAAATCCTTGTTAAATAAAAAATGATTTTGGTGACTAAAACGACATCCCTTTTCAAAAGAGAAATCAACAAAAATTTAATTTCAGATGATTTGTGGGATTGATTTTGTGAAATATGTAAATTTGCAGCTTAATAACGATAAAAATGAGTTTAGCCCTTACGCCATTAAAAATAACAAAAGCCATCAATTCCAGACGTGCAGAAGTTGATTTCGACAATTTGGTTTTTGGAAAGGTTTTTACAGATCACATGTTTGTTTGCGATTACGAAAACGGATCTTGGCAAACACCGCAGATTGTTCCTTACGGTCCCATTAGTTTAGAGCCGTCAGCCAAAGTTTTTCATTACGGGCAGGCCGTTTTTGAAGGCATGAAAGCTTACAAAGATACCGAAGGCAAGACTTGGTTGTTTCGCCCCGATCAAAACTATCAACGCATCAATAAATCATTAGAGCGTTTGGCCATGCCGGCATTCCCCGAAACTTATTTTTTTGACGGACTCAATACGCTCCTCAAAATGGACGATGCATGGATTCCGACAGCTGAGGGTTCTTCCTTATATATAAGACCCTTCGCCATTGCCACAGAATCGGGTGTTTCGGCTTCGCCATCTACGAAATACAAGTTTATGATCATTCTGTCGCCGGCACAATCGTACTATTCAGGTGAGGTGCGGGTTCAAATTGCAGAAAAATATAGCCGTGCCGCTAGTGGTGGTACAGGATATGCCAAAGCCGCAGGAAACTATGCCGGACAGTTTTTTCCGACAAAACTTGCCAATGAAGCCGGTTTTCAACAAGTAATTTGGACAGATGCAAGCAGTCATGAATACCTTGAAGAAGCCGGAACCATGAATGTCTTTTTTAGAATCAATGACACCTTGTTGACGGCTCCTGTCAGCGATAGAATTCTCGATGGCGTTACACGTAAAAGCATACTCACTTTGGCCAAAGACAACCATTTTAAAGTGGAAGAAAGACCTGTTTTGGTGTCAGAAATCGTTGACGCTGCCCAGAGCGGTAGCCTAAAGGAAATTTTTGGTGCCGGAACAGCGGCTATTGTGAGTCCTGTATGTGCATTTTCCCATCAAGGAAAAACTTTTGAGCTGCCAAAGATGCACGACAGTTTTGCAGAGCGTTTCAAAACCATGCTCAATGATATTCAGTACAACAGGGCAACAGATCCGTATAACTGGAGGTACGCAGTGAAATAGGAATTAAATTCTTACCGCCTCCTATCTCTCAATGATTTCAGTTGCGCATTTTCGCAACCTATTCATGACCGTCAGCCCAATTCCCGCTTCTGAGACAGCGGCCATAAGCAGTACATCTACTTTGTCTGTGTCTGCTTTTCGTAGAATTTCGTACAGATTTCGGTTAAAGTCTTTGATGTTATCTGGTTTGATTACCCTAGTTTTGAGGTCTTTTTTCTTATAAAAATCAAGATATTCAGGTATTCGATCGATTGCATTTATTTCGAATAAAACCACTTTAGCGACGGGTGCATAATGCTGGTATTTCATTCCGGGCGATTTGGCGATTCTTACTTTTCCCGAACTCAGTCTAATTTCCGGAAGCACTTTTTCTATTTCAGACACACTCAAGCCACCCGGCCTGAGTACGGTAGGAATTTCTGTTGTCAAGTCCAAAACTGTTGATTCCAAACCAATCTTGCTCCCTTTAGATTTGACAATGCCGGCTATTTTTCCGTCAAAATCTTCCAGTACGTGTTTAAACCTTGTGCCGGATGGTTTTCCCGAAAGATTGGCAGAAGGAGCCGCAATTGGAACACCGGCAAGTTTAATCAATTTGCGGGCAATTCTACTTTGAGGCATACGCACGGCAACAGAATCTAAACCGGCAGTCACTTCATCCGGAATATGTGTTCTTCTGTTTAAGATAATTGTCAATGGTCCCGGCCAAAAAGCATTCGTTAATTTTTCCACCCATGCTTTTTTGTCGCTACCCACATTTGCAATTTCATATAAATCCTTCACAGTGGCAATATGAATGATTAGCGGATTGTCTGCGGGTCTGTTTTTAGCGATAAAGATTTTTTTAACTGCGGACGCATCCAATGCATTTGCACCCAAACCATACACAGTTTCCGTGGGAAAAGCGACCAATTCACCTTTTATAAGTAAATCTGCTGCTGCTTTCAGGTTTTTTGCGTCAAATATTAGCGTTTTCATAAGATTGTTGTCTAAATCAAATCTCAGTTCAAAATTACTTTGCAAAATTGCAACTTTAAAATTAGAATTGCGCCTTAGCCTTCAAACGCGCTTTCATAAATTCCCAGACTTTTGCTTCGGATGATTAGTTAAAGTTTGATTGACTAGTTTTAGCCTGTTTCTGCAATCCTGTTTTACAGCTACTTACTAAATACTATGAAGATTTTTTTATTTTCCTCGTCAAATTTTACTTTTTCTCTTGCGTACTATTAAAGAAGGTTATATCTTTGCCGTCCTTAAAAAGTAGAATTTTTAGTGTTTGATGAAGGGG
>JAVVDW010000003.1:0-149011 GCA_032251335.1 Flavobacteriaceae bacterium
CTCCACTGCCAAAGTTGCCTCCCTCAGCCACTGAAAGCGTGCCGCCCAATATAGCATGCGCCCCAAGCTGGAACGCCGTTGCCGCCGCACTGCCAATGCTTGTGGCAATATTGGCCGCAACCTGCCCAATGCCAAACGCTGCCGCCCCGCCAAGAGCCCCAAATAGTGCTGCCTTACCGGCACCCTCGAAAAAACCCCTGCCATTGATAAGGTTGCTTACGCCGTTTACAATGACCCCTATCGCAGCACCGACTAAGGCCGCAAAAATAAACTCCCCACTCGGGTCGGTATATTTCAACGGGTTGTTCAACACATAACCATACCTGTTGAAATTCTGTGTGTTGTAGGGGTTTTGCACATAGTTATCAGGCATCAAAAAACGGTGCAACTTGGGGTCATATAAACGCCCGTTCCCTTCGGCAGGCTCAGGGCAGGCATGTGTACGAGGCCCACGCCTAAAAGGTGTTCGTGGCCGGTGTAACCGCGGTCCAGGATTACAAAATTTTAAAGAACGTTGTTGTTGGCATCGGTAATTTTTACCACCTCGCCCCAGGCATCAAAGATAACCAGTTTTTATTTTCAATTTTTAGTAAATAAGGAAATTTTTTAATTCTTCAGTAGGTTTAAAAATGATAGTTACACTTGCTGGTATAGTTTCAGTTATTTCTTTATATTCAAGAATTTTGCAACCTAAAGAGTTTAGAAACCGTGTTGTTAGATTATGTTTAGAAATTGGGTTAGAATAAACATACTGATAATTACCATCAAGCGTAATTGAGCCAGACCTTATGAATGCACCTTTCAAAAATAATTTTTTGTGTGTATTGTTTTTAAACTTCGAGTATTTAATAATGCCCCAATAAAAAGAAAACTCTTTGCCTTTCTTATCTTCATATTTATAATCTGCTTTTTTAAACCGATAAAACTGATTAAAAAGATTTATAAATTTTTCAGAACTGATGGTTGTATAGGCAGGGATGTCAACTTCTCCATCTTTACTAATTTCAAAATCAGAAATTTTCATTTGTGAAGTTTTTATAGCTGAAACAAAAGCCTCTAAGGCTTTTTGTTCCGAAGAATAAAAATCTGTTATAAAATACTTCTTTGCAGGATCGTTCGGAGAATATACCCTACCCAGATAATCATTCATAAGCCCCATTAAGAAATAAATTTGTTCATCATCTTTATTATTTACCTGACAATGAGCACTTTGAAAACCAAACAAAAATGTTATCAATATTAATATCTTCATCCTTATCAGGTTCTCTATTTTCAAGGTCTCCATACGCTAAAAATTTGTTGAATCGTTGAAACGT
This sequence comes from Flavobacteriaceae bacterium, assembly GCA_032251335.1. Lineage (GTDB taxonomy): Bacteria > Bacteroidota > Bacteroidia > Flavobacteriales > Flavobacteriaceae > UM-FILTER-40-17. Next base: position 1,317 of record JAVVDW010000003.1, read on the forward strand.
TATTTACATTGATATAAATACCCGGGTTCATTACAGATATTCTAAATTTAGAAAAATCTGATAAATACCTTAATCTAGTAATTACACTTGCATGATACCTTACAACACCTTCTACGCGGACTTGAGCTGATATTTGTACGGCATGGTTAGACTGCATTTCCTTGGCAATCCATGGAATAACACTCTTATTATTGAATGAACCTCCAAAAACATTTCCTTTATAACCACTTTCTCTAAACATAGAAAAAACATCTTTGTTAGTCAGTCCGTTTTGAGTTTTAGCAATTTCAAACCATTTAGAATTAACTATTCTTTGATTATCAAGCCCAAAATAATTATCTATGGATTTTTTACATGCAATTGTACAATCAAAAATTTCATTTTGAGTAGTATTGGGTATATTCATTTTTAAATCAAAGTCCCAATCAGTTAAAAAATCACTGTCTGATATTGATAGTAAATTCTCTCCTCCTTGTCCGATTCTAATTTCGTTCCATTTCTCACCACTCCAAAATTCACGCCCTTGACCTATAGCATCCAAACCGCTTCTTATCCCATTTATCAATCCCCCGGTAACCCCGCCTATCGCTCCGCCTTTTAGCCCTGCGCCCAATCCATCGCCAAAGTTTACCCCATTGAGCCAAGCTGTCCCTGCTCCACCCGCAAAGCCTCCGGCAAAACCACCTGCAAAGCCCGAGGTAAAACCACTCCAAAACCCGATCGTCGTAGCTACCTGACTACCAAAAAATAAACCACCCGCCACAACATTACCCACTCCGGCACCTATTGCGCCTGCCAGGCCTCCAACTACGGCTCCTCCCAGTATGCCCCAAAAATTCTTGCCCTGTATGGCTTGTGAAACACCACCTATCAGTGCCCCAATAGCAACGGCCGCCCAAAAGAACTCCCCACTCGGGTCGGTATATTTTAACGGGTTGTTCAGCACATAACCGTAACGGTTAAAGTTTTGGGTGTTGTAAGGGTCCTGTACATAGTTGTCCGGCATCAGAAAGCGGTGCAACTTAGGGTCGTATAAACGCCCGTTCATGTGCACCAAGCCAACGCCTAAAAGGTGTTCGTGGCCGGTATAGCCTCTATCCAAAATTGTAAAAGAACTTAAAGCGTTGCCTGCACCGTCCTGCAAGATAGCTATTTCACCCCAAGCGTCAAAATGCCTTTTTTCTTTAATCACCCCTGCGCTGTCAGTAATGGCCATGATGCTGCCGAGGTAATCCCTAAACAGGTAATAATAGCCCTCGGTGGTGGTGCTTGTCTGCTCGGAGTGCCAAACAGCCGGTGCGCCGTAGGCATCGCCGCCCATATAGGTTACAAAAGTGGTTTTGTTGCTTAGCGCGTCAAAAGTTATCTCCATACTGCCATCGGCGGCGTAAAACCTGCGGTAGCGGCGTTGGAGCTTGTCTGCCTGCGTGCCGCCCCAAAACATGGCGGCACGGCCTTTGCTGAAGACTTTAGTAGTTACTTAAACCTAAATGGAACAAAAACCCTCTTATTATACCTACTGTTTTCTGCTCTCATGCACGTTTTTTTGATACCATTTCTTTTTTAAATACCACGACGTGGTCTCGTAATCAGGCAATTCATTAATTTGATAAAATTTAAAGTTCTTTACTTGTTTCTCGGTTGGATAACCTTCTAAGGCCGTTTCATTTTCATATAAATAAAACATAGAATCGTTTAAAATTTTGCCTTTATAATTAATAGACCACCTGTAATATAAATTTGGATTGAAATCAAAATCATTAATCCAAACTGAATCATTTTTGATTTTATATACGCTATAACCGGTCTTTGGATGAATTTTAATGTTTTTAAAAAACACTAAAAAAGAGTCCCTCCATTTTTTTTCACTAATAAATCCTGTTATACAATATCCGCTTTTATAGAAGACGTAGAAACTTCTGTATCTGGCCTTTTCTTTACTATTGAGTTGCTCTAAATAAGCCCCATCTAATCTTAATTCAAAAACTGAATTCTCATAAATGGGGTCTTTATAAACTTCAAAAAACTTTTTTCTCGAAGCCCAAGGTCCTGTACCACAAGAATATAACAGAACACAGCATATTATGAAAAATTTATTATACATATTAATTGGAATAAAGTGTCCAGGGATTACGCGTAAAGTTTTGGATAAATATATTTGGGCCTGAACCAAAATTGGTATTGAAATATGGCCCTTTTATGATGTGCCTGTGAATGCCGTTTTGGAAAAAATCCTGCACAAACGGGGCATCAACCCCCAATCTCTGAACAGAATTACCCCTTCTGACACCGACATAGGCTCCAGCGAAAATCCTCTCTCCCGATGAATAAGTTCCATATTTGTTTTTTTTCCAAATTGGTGATTCATATTCGCGATCAATTGTCTCAGGATTATCTACTCCATACTCGTCTTTTGGCGGTTTAGTCGTATAAAGGTTGAGCCCAAAAGAATAGTCCCCAACACCTACTTCTGCAGCGGCAGTTCTGTATTTGTCTCCACTTAGCCATGCATCATTTGTCATAGCAAAACTAAAATCACCTTTACTATAGGCTGTGTACCAAATACTTTGAGAATCTTTCCCTCCATAATAAGTTCCTCCAAAGGAAAAAGTTTGTCCATTATTGGAAAAGGATACCCCACCTCCTGCGGTAAAACCACCTTTTCTCGCTGTACCGGCCACGGAAAAACTAAAATTTTTGTCTCTATACCCGCCGCTTACGCCAATTCCTATGGGCCCTTTACCTGTGCCAAAGGCAACAGAGGGGGACACGCTAAAACCCCAATTCCCTATAGTGAAGTCGGCAGAAGGGGCAAGCCCTGCGGCAAAAGCTCCTCCCGCGTAGAGAAAAGCCTCCGCCGCCGATCCTGTCATAGCGGACGAGGGCGCTATCCCCCCACTTAAGCCACCTATAAGAGCTCCGGTCAAGACAGACAAACCCAATTGCCCCCAATTCCAGTTCCCTGTAATAATTGCATTAGCCAAATAACCGGCTGCGGCAGTAGCAGCCCCTATTATGGCACCAATGCCAAACGCCACCCAAAAAAACTCCCCACTCGGGTCGGTATAACTCAACGGGTTGTTCAGCACATAACCGTAACGGTTAAAGTTTTGGGTGTTGTAAGGGTCCTGTACATAGTTGTCCGGCATCAGAAAGCGGTGCAACTTAGGGTCGTATAAACGCCCGTTCATGTGCACCAAGCCAACGCCTAATAAATGTTCATGGCCGGTATAGCCTCTATCCAAAATTGTAAAAGAACTTAAAGCGTTGCCTGCACCGTCCTGCAAGATAGCAATTTCACCCCAAGCGTCAAAATGCCTTTTTTCTTTAATCACCCCTGCGCTGTCGGTAATGGCCATGATGCTGCCGAGGTAATCCCTAAACAGGTAATAATAGCCCTCGGTGGTGGTGCTTGTCTGCTCGGAGTGCCAAACAGCCGGTGCGCCGTAGGCATCGCCGCCCATATAGGTTACAAAAGTGGTTTTGTTGCTTAGCGCGTCAAAAGTGATCTCCATACTGCCATCGGCGGCGTAAAACCTGCGGTAGCGGCGTTGGAGCTTGTCTGCCTGCGTGCCGCCGTAAAACATGGCGGCACGGCCTTGTGAGGCGTTGTATAGAAAGCTAATTCTGTCTTTGTCTGTCTCTATAATTTCCACGGGGCTTTTAAAGGCGTTGTAGGTAATGGTCTGGGGCGGCTTGTTTTTATAGAGCGCATCAGCCGTGCCGGTCAGGGCGATATTGGCCAATTGGTATCCGCTGCCACTATAGGCATAGTCGCCCATACTACTGTTGTTAGTAATGCGCCCGGCGGCATCGTAAGTATGGCTGCGGGAGTCGGTGTTGTTCCGACAATTCGCTTCTAACATATAAGTCTTTTTGTTGTTTAGAACCATGGTCATTGAATAACTACTGGCATTCTAATTAATTAGAAAGAAATCTACGCAACAGCTAATTTAAAAAAAAATACCATTGCCCTTTTGCAGTTGTTTGTTAAATAATCAGCATTCATTTTAATCTTACCCTGAGCTTCTACTAACTGTTTACATCTACTTACCTAACTGCATGACAAAAGTTATTTTTAGAGTCCATATTCCCTCTTTACTTTGTGTGAAAATAATTTTGCCCTAAATTTTAAACCTATTTCTTTCGGCGTTTTAACGGCCTGCTCAAAACAAATTTTCGGAAGAACACAAAAGTTTACACCGAACTTAAAGGCCTCCAATCTTCAAACCGCAACCTAATTGTGTTGGACAAATTACCCTTATAGTAAAATTACCTCCCTACACAGTTCAAACAGCAAGCCTGATTATAAGCAACATAAAATGCCGATGAAGCATAAAAGCCCTATGGCAAAATCAAAACTAAAAAAAGATTGGCTAATCTTTTACGGTTTCACAATCCGCTTTGCGCCTCGAATCGGTAATGGATTGGATTTTCCAACCGCCGGAAGCTTGGGTTAAGACAAATAAATTTGCTCCGCAATGGCTCAGCCGGCCGTTTCGCCAAAATTCATACGGCGTCCAAACAACTGCCAACGGACCATCTACAAATGTGGTATGCCCGCTGAGCTTTTCTTCCCAAACCTCGGTCGGCGGGCGGTTGGCCACAGCCTTAATGAGGGCCGACACCAACATTTCCGAAATCGTAGTTTCACCCTCTGCGTTGGAACTTACTGATTTTAGCATGGCCCCTTCTTCAATCACGGCTTGCATCAAAAGGGTATCACCTGTGTGAAAACCTTTAAAAAAAATTTCTACCGCCGCAAAGGCTTGCTGTTTTTCGAAAACCGACTGTGCAAATAGGTGCACGTAGATTAAAAACAAGAATATGGAGAGAAATAGCTTGTTCATGTATAGGCTTAATCGGAATTTAACACACAAACATAGGCTTATTTTTTGTAATTTTGCATCGCCTTTTGCATTGTTTCATTACCATAAAAAATTAAAACTTAAACACATGAAATACGACATTATAGTGCTCGGCAGTGGCCCGGGCGGATACGTGACCGCCATCAGGGCTTCGCAACTCGGTTTTAAAACGGCTGTTGTTGAAAAAGAATCATTGGGTGGCATTTGCCTCAATTGGGGTTGTATCCCAACCAAAGCTTTATTAAAAAGCGCCCAGGTTTTTGATTATTTGAAACACGCCGCCGACTACGGTTTGCAGGTTTCAGACGCCAAACATGATTTTGAGGCCGTCATTAAACGCAGCCGAGGTGTAGCAGAAGGCATGAGCAAAGGCGTACAGTTTTTAATGAAAAAGAATAAAATTGACGTCATTGATGGTTTTGGTAAAGTAAAACCCGGTAAAAAGATAGAAGTAACCTCCAAAGACGGGAAAACAACTATTTTTGAAGCCGACCACATCATCATAGCCACCGGAGCCAGGGCGCGCGAATTGCCGAGTCTGCCTATAGACGGCAAAACCGTCATTGAATACCGCAAGGCCATGAGTTTGGAAAAACAACCCAAAAAAATGATTGTGGTGGGTTCGGGCGCCATTGGTGTTGAGTTTGCCCATTTCTATAATGCTATGGGAACAGAAGTAACCATAGTTGAGTTTTTACCTACTTTGGTACCCATAGAAGACGAAGACGTTTCCAAACAATTGGAACGTTCGTTTAAAAAGGCAGGCATCAAAGTGATGACCAATGCATCTGTAGAAAAAGTAGAGAAATCAGGCGACGGTGTCAAAGCGACTGTTAAAACCCAAAAAGGCCAAGAAATTCTCGAAGCAGACATTGTACTATCGGCAGTAGGTATCAAATCTAACATTGAAAACATTGGTTTGGAAGATGTAGGCATAGCGGTGGACAGAGACAAAATATTGGTCAACGACTTTTACCAAACCAACATACCCGGCTACTATGCCATAGGCGATGTGGTGCCTGGGCCAGCATTGGCACACGTGGCTTCTGCCGAAGGCATTACCTGTGTTGAAAAAATTGCCGGATTACACGTAGATCCTATTGACTATGGCAACATACCGGGTTGCACCTATTGTACGCCCGAGATAGCCTCTGTCGGACTTACCGAAAAGAAGGCCCGAGAAGCCGGATACGACATCAAAGTCGGTAAATTTCCGTTTTCAGCTTCCGGAAAAGCAAAAGCTTCGGGCACGCCCGACGGTTTTGTGAAAGTAATTTTTGACGCCAAATACGGCGAATGGCTAGGTTGCCATATGATTGGCGCCGGCGTAACCGACATGATTGCCGAAGCCGTGGTGGCCCGCAAATTGGAAACCACAGGACACGAAGTACTAAAAGCCATACACCCGCATCCCACCATGAGTGAAGCGGTGATGGAAGCTGTGGCAGACGCTTACGGAGAAGTCATTCACTTATAAAAAACGAAAAGCCTCACTTGAAGTGAGGCTTTTTTTTATCCAAATATTTCGTTGAGTGTGGCGGCCAATCGCAAACCTGCTTTTTGCAGTTGCTGCCTTACAAGATGGTTGTATTCGTAGGCATAGTTGTAGCCGAGTTTTTCACCTTTTTCTGCACTTTCATAAATCTTCATCGTCAGCACCCGCGTTTCTGTCACCCAATCCATCAAGGGTGCTTGGGATATGAATTTCTTTTGTGTTTTGCTCAACTTGGGAAGGTTTTCTGTTAGTTCCAAATAACTCATTCCGTAATCGTCAATCAGATTGCTGTCCCACACCCGGTGCATATTTGACCCCCTACCAAACCACTGCACCTGAAAATCGTTGCCTCCTTTGTCTTCCGCCAAGCCAATGTGCATGGGTTGGTGCAAGTCTCCTACAAAGTGAATCAATAATTTGAGGTAAAATGCCTTTTCGCTTTTCGGTTGCGCCGGGTCTTTTAAAATTGCCATACAAGTTTCTATTCCCTTGATGATATCGCCATCGGGATTTGGTGCAACATCGCTGTAATTTTTATCGAACGGAAAATTGACGTAGTGCCAAGTGTCAAATTTCTTATAGCGCCCGTCGGAGCGAATCTCGTCGGCAAAGGTAGAAACGAAAGCAAGACCCTCTCCGCCTAGGAGTTCGTTGACAGCTCGTGACGCTTTCTTAGTGAGGTTTCTCTCGGCGAGTTCGCCCACCACACGATGGCCTGTTTTTCCCCAATCATATACTTTTTCTGCGGCAAAAAGGGAAGCTGATGCTAAAAACATCAGTAAAAAGAGTGTGTTTTTTGTTTTCATTTTTAAAATAAGTTGTTTCGTGAGTCGGGTTAAACATTCTGTATAAGAATCGGCATCTACATACGGTGCGATATATTTACAGACCACGCAAAGTTATAACCAAAGTGTCAGAAAATTTGCAAAAAAATACATGAATTAACTTTAAGATAAAACAGCTCAAAATATATTGGGTGAGCATGATGTAGATTGCCAAGAAGTTTTAACTGTGCTCAAGCTAGCGAGGTTTTTAAAAAAGGAATTTAATAATACCCGTTTTGTTCCTCTCTTTCAAAGTTTATCTTTGCCGGAAAATCATACATCTTTTTTAACTTAAAAAGGTGGTTAACCAAAATACATTCAACAAATGGCTTCAGGTTTTTTTGCACTCTTAGACGACATCTCGGTATTAATGGACGATGTGGCTACCATGACCAAAGTGGCCACCAAGAAAACTGCCGGCATACTGGGTGACGACCTTGCCGTGAATGCTGAAAAATCATCCGGTTTTATATCTTCCAGGGAAATTCCTGTATTGTGGGCAATTACCAAAGGTTCATTGCTCAACAAACTGATGATACTACCGGTTGCTTTTATTTTGAGTGCGCTCTACAAACCGGCCATAATTGCGATTTTGGTTCTTGGCGGTCTCTATTTGGCTTATGAAGGTGCCGAAAAGATTTATGAATTTTTGGTGCCTCACAAACACGAAAAACCAACACTCGAAGCCGTAGTTTTAAGTGCGGAAGAAGCCGTGCAATTAGAGAAATCGAAAATTAAGTCGGCTATTGTTACAGACTTTATTCTCTCTGTAGAGATTGTAATCATCGCTTTGGGAACTGTAGTCGAAAAGACGCTAAGCATACAAATCATAGTGGTTTCTATCATCGCCCTCTTGGCCACCGTAGGTGTTTATGGGTTGGTTGCATTGATCGTGCGCATGGATGATTTGGGCCTTAGATTGATCAAACACAGCACCGGAAAACCCGGATTTTCTAATTTCACAGGGAAGTTTTTGGTAAATGCCTTGCCGGTGATTATTAAAATGTTGTCGGTTATTGGTACCATCGCCTTGTTGTTGGTGGCGGGCGGCATTTTTGTGCATTACATCGATTTTTTCCACCATCTTATTCCGGAAATTCCGGCTATTTTAAAGGAATTTGCCGTTGGTTTGGGCGTTGGTATAGCCGTGCTATTGATGGTATTGGTTTTTAAAAAAATACGTGCCAAATTAAAATCTTCAAAAAAAGAAGCGCATTAGAATCAAAAATCTATATATTTGATTATTAACACTTAAACCAGATACAATCATGAAAAAAATGCTATTGCTCTTATGTGTCTGTATCGGTTTTTTGAATTGCTCAGACGACGATGAAAATGCTAATCCTCTATTAGGGGTTTGGGTTTGGACAGGTTCATCAGGTGGAATTGGTGGGGTTATAGAAACGCCGGAATCCACCGGAATCATTATGAAACTTGACATACTTCCCAAAACCATCAAGCGGTTTCGAAACGGTGTTTTGGTGGCTGAATTTAACTACACCCTTGAAACCCGAACATCTTCTCTTTTTAATAAAACCGTGCAGGTGATTGTCCCCGAAGATAGTTTTGCACAGATTGTTGACCTTCAAGGAGACGTTTTAACGCTGATAGATGACTGCGCGGATTGCTTTACGAGCCGCTATATAAGAGAATAGCGATTGATTACTCGTAACTAGCAATTATTCTACATCCTTTTTGTTTAACGGATAAACCGCCTGGCCCAAAAAATCTGAGGGAAAATTTTCGTCATGTGCAAACCCCAGATCTATATCTCTGCCATCTTTGGGTATGTAGTCTGTTTTAAAAATATAATCCCAAATGCTGAGTGTCATACCGAAGTTGACACCATATCTGTTTGGCAACTCCTTGGCATGGTGCCAAATGTGCATTTGCGGATTGTTGAAAATGTACTTCAACGACCCCAGCGGCACTTTGACATTGGCGTGGTTAAAATGACCGACCGCAAAAGCGAACAAATAAACGATGATGTAGTCCTGAATACCAAAACCTATCAAGGCCAACGGAATGTATTGCAAGGATCGATACACCACATTTTCCATCCAGTGGTAACGCATTTGTGCGGCAAAACCCATTTGCTTGACCGAGTGGTGCACCTTGTGAAAATTCCACAATAACGGATGATAATGCAGCAAGCGATGGATAAAATATTGCACAAAATCCCTTACGACAAACAAGATAAAAAGTTGCCAAAAAACACTGAGTTCGGCCACATTAAAAATAGCCAGATTGTCTATGCCTATTTTTTTGAGGTTGTCGTTCAGAAAAGTGACCACTACATTGGACAGCGCATTGTAGCCAATAAGCGAAAACAAAAAGAAATTAAAAAACATATAGAAGGCATCCAGCCAAAAGTCCTTGCGAACAATGGGCTGATTTTTTCGCCACGGGCGCGCAATTTCAATCAGCCAAAAAAGTAGGGAAACGCCAATGAGCCAGTAGAAATAATTATGCCAAGAGGGTGTCGTGATTTCGTGTACTAAATAGTTGAAATACCCTTTATAAGAATTCAATACAATTTCCCAATATTTTTCCATAATCAAAATTGATTTGGTTGACGAAGCTACATTCGCTGCAACAATTTTTCCACGAGCATGACCAAATGGGGTTCTGCCCTATTGGCCGTTTCAATGATGTCTTGTATGTTGACAGGTTGCAGGTTGTCCGGATCGCACTCGTCTGTCAACACCGATATGGCCACGCAGCGCATACCCATTTGGTTGGCTGCTATAACTTCCGGCACCGTACTCATGCCCACGGCGTCGGCACCAATGATTTTCAGGTAGCGGTATTCGGCGCGGGTTTCGAGCTGTGGCCCCACTACCGCCGCATAAACGCCTTGGTGCAAAGGAATGTTGTTTGCCAAAGCAATGTTGAGTAGTTCCTCGGAAAAAACCTTGTCGTAGGGCGCAGACATATCCGTGAAACGAGGGCCAAAAACTTCTACGCCTTTGTACGCCAAAGGCGAGTCGCCTTGTAGGTTGATGTGGTCGTCTATCAGCATGAGATTGCCCTTTTCAAAAGAGCGGTTAATGGCGCCGGCGGCGTTGGAAATAATCAGATTTTTGACACCCAAGAGTTGCATGGTGCGAATTCCGTAAGTAACTTCTTGCATGTTGTAGCCTTCGTAATAGTGAAAACGACCTGACATCACCACCACTTTCTTTCCGGATAATGTGCCGTAAATCAACTTGCCGGAATGAAACTCTACGGTAGCTTGCGGAAAAAAGGGAATGTTGTTGTAATGGGCTTCTGTTTCTATCTCTAGATGGTTCACCAATTGGCCGAGCCCCGTGCCCAAAACAATTCCGGTTTCCACATCTTTAAATCCCTTGCTTTTAAGGTATTTTAAGGTTTCTTGTAAGTTTTTTTGCAAAACGGTCATGATCATATGCTTCTCATTATTTATTGAAGGGTTTAGTTAGTCCTTTTTGGCTGTAAATTTTAAAAGTGCCTCGTAAGGTAACAAATCATTTTCGGTATCAATGTCGTTTAAGGTCTCTAAAAGACAGACACTTTTGGTTTCCAAATCGGATAGCGTATCTCGAAGAACCGTATCTGTACCCCAGGCTTTGTTTTCAAATATGTGAACGATGGGCGCTTTTAAACCCAAGAGGTAATAACCGCCGTCGGCTGCCGGTCCTATGACTACGTCAAAATCATCGAGCGAAGCAAAAGCATTTTCAAGCAACTCCGTTTTTAGGTCGAGTAAATCTGTGCCGATGACTATTACTTTTTGATAGCCTTCTGCAAAAGCATCTTCAAAAGCGCGGCGCATTCGTTCGCCTAAATCACTGCCATTTTGTTTTTGTTTCTGAAAAACATCATTGCGCCAAACGTCTTGACTGTCAATAAAATCTGCATAACACACACGTTTATCTGCCCGAATGGCAATGGTTTCCGAAACAGTATGGTTTAAAAGTATCCGATAGACGGCCAGTGCGTTTTCGTCGCCAATGGTTTTGGCAAGCCTGGTTTTGGTTTTGCCCAAGACGGGATTTCGCGCAAAAATCAGCAGCAGGTTTTTCAGATTTCTAGTATTCAAATTGGGCTTGTTTAGTGTTTTAAAAAAGGGATGCAATTTAAGGATTGGCGACAAATATGCCATGTTTTTTGCCTCATTATTTGTTTAAAATTAACAAACCTTTGCCGGCTTCGGAATAAACGCATTTGCCTGATTCATGCTATTTTTTCAACATTATGAAGAACAAACGGCTGATTTCTATCCGTTTAATTTAACAAAACACCATCAAAAAGGCTGAATATTGTGATAAGATTTGCATGAGAAAGCGACCCAACTCCATCCTTTTGACTTAAATTTGCAAAAGCACGCGATTCTTTTCTCTATCGGAAGACAAAGCCGGATGTGCCCATGCTTTATCTATTATTATTTTTTTATCTATATCATGCAAAATGCCCACACTTTCCACATTCCTGTCATGGGAATTGGATTTACGCTCGACACGCCTCTCAAAGTTTCTCCATACGGTATCGACTCTGTTATTTCTTTGGTTGACGACATTCTTCTGGAGAAAATGCGAAAAATGTATTGCGAAAAATACAAACGCCATTATCGCGAAATTTCTTCAAAAGTAGAGGACTTCAGGGCCAAGAGAATCACGGCTTATCTGAACCTTATCCACGATTTGGCAAAAGAAAAATTTGAAAACCTTAAAAACTCGGCTACAAAAATTGACAAAGACCTCAAAGCCTATTTCAACCTTTTGCCTGATAGCGCAGTCATCAAACAAGAGTTCAACCGCCTGACTGACAAATATTTTCATGCCGAAGATATCAAAAAATGGCTTCATGACAATTTGTACATGGGCAGCATTGATGTCAACATTATGACCAAAATTGACAAAGACAATTATCAAAATAACGAAAAATTGCCACAAGAATTTAACGATGCGCACGCGGCACTTCGCGGTTTTGGAAAAAGCAATTTAAACGCTTCCGTTGTTTTTTCGGCAGGCATGAATCCGAGACTGTACACATATTTGGAGCAGTTTGACGATTTCTATCCAAACGCGGATGGGCATTTTAAAAAGAAGATTATCCTCAAGGTGAGCGACTATCGGTCGGCCTTTATACAAGGTAAATTTTTTGCTAAAAAAGGCTTGTGGGTTTCGGAATACCGAATAGAATCCGGACTCAACTGCGGCGGCCACGCTTTCGCCACAGACGGCTTTTTGCTCGGACCTATTTTGGCTGAATTTAGAGACAACCGTACAGATTTTATCCAAACTTTGCACGACACCTATACGCAAGCACTTTCCGGCAAAGAAAAAACTATCCCGGCTATGCCGCCGGGCATCAAAATCACCGCCCAAGGAGGCGTGGGCACTGCCGAGGAACATCGGTTTCTAAAGGAACACTACCAATTGGACTCCGTAGGATGGGGAACGCCTTTTTTGCTGGTGCCGGAAGCCACTACCGTTGACAAAACGACCCTTGAACAATTGGTTCGTGCATCGGAAAAAGATTTATATCTGAGTAACATATCGCCTTTGGGCGTGCCGTTTAACAACATACGAAACAACACCAAAGACGCTGAAAAGCGCGCTTTAATAGAAAAAGGACGACCGGGAAGTTCTTGTCCCAAAAAATATGTGGCACTCAATAAAGAATTTACAGACAAAGCCATTTGTACAGCTTCGAGACAGTACCAAAATCTCAAGATAAAAGAGCTAAACGAATTGCAGTTGAACGAAACTGAATATCAAAAGAATTTGGATCGCATCACCGAAAAATCTTGTATCTGTGTCGGCTTGGGTACGGCTTCTCTTTTGGCGCACGGTCTCGACACAAAGACAGAGGGAATTGGCGTTTCTGTTTGTCCGGGACCCAATCTTGCTTATTTTTCCAAAGTGATGACGCTCAAGGAAATTGCAGATCATATTTACGGCATCAAAAACCAAATGACGCATCCAAACCGACCCCATGTTTTTGTAAAAGAACTCAATATTTATATCGACTATCTCAAAGCTAAATTTGAAGAAACCCGTTCATCTATGACCGAAAAGCAACAAAGTTATTTATTGACTTTTGCAGCCAATCTACAAAAAGGGAAAGATTACTATGTGCAGCTTTTTTCTCAATTAAAAAACAGTTTTCAAGATTCTCAATCAAAAATTTTAAAAGATTTATCTGAAAGTGAAAAAATGTTGGCATCGCTCTACAGCGACATTCAAGAGTCAAGACTTATTCTGGTAACATCCAGATAAAATAAGCAGAAGTTTTTCAAAGCCTTAACAAATGCTATTATTAAAAAACAAATGTTTTTAATACTTTTACGGCAATAAAAAAAACGCATGGCAAAAAAAGGCTTTCTTATAGACATGGACGGGGTAATTTACTCCAACGAAAAGCTCATTCCGGGTGCAGATGTATTTATCAAAACCCTACAGGAAAAGAAGATTCCTTTTTTGTTTATGACCAACAACAGCCAGCGCACGCCCTTAGACGCCGTGTACAAAGTGCAGCGAATGGGTTTAAAAATCACCGAAAAAAACGTGTACACCAGCGCCATGGCCACGGCTTGGTTTCTTTCGTTTATGAAACCCAAAGGCACTGCCTATGTGTTGGGCGAAGGTGGTTTATTGACAAGTTTGCACGATGTAGGTTACCAATTGGTGAACTCCAATCCCGATTTTGTTGTGGTTGGCGAAGGGCGCAATTTTACCTTGGAAATGGTGAACAATGCTGTGGACATGATACTATCCGGTTCTAAATTTATCGCTACCAATTTAGATCCTTCTCCTAAGAAAAAAGGTTGGGTAAACCTCGGCATCAAGGCTGTGGTTGCTATGATAGAAGAAGCTACCGGCAAAAAAGCCTTTTCCGTGGGCAAGCCAAGCCCTGTGATGATGCGATCGGCACGTAAATACCTGGGATTAAATGCCGAAGAAACCATTATTATTGGTGACACCATGGATACCGACATACTCGGCGGAGTACAATTGGGCTACACAACCATACTTACCCTTTCGGGTGTTTCCACGCAAGAAAGCATGAACGACTACGCATTCAAACCCGATTTGATTGTAAACTCTGTGGCGGACATCAACCTGGAAGATGTGCTAAAAATTTGATGAAACTAATGAGTTGGTGGTAATGTATGAAATGCACAGGCTAAATCAAATATAATTTTTTTGTAAATTTGAAAAAAGGAATTTATGGATTTACAAACAAGAAAACTGAATTTAATATCTTACCTCGCACAATTGCAAGACGAGATGTTCATTGAAAAAATTGAAAAGTTCATTTTAAGAAAACAGGAAACCAAAACTGATTTTAAACCATTTACAGTTGACGAATTAATTCACAGAATTAAACATGCTGAGCATGATTTTAAAAACGGAAAATTTAAAACCCAAGATGAGTTGGAACAATTATCTGCAAATTGGTAATTAATGAGAGTATTTTGGACAGATTTTGCTGTCGAAAATCTTAAAGACATTTTTGATTATTATTCAAATAAAGTATCTAATAAAACGGCCCACAAAATAAGAAAACAGATTTTTAGCTCAACCAAACGACTAGGAAAAAATCCGGAATCTGGACAATTGGAGTTAAATCTTGAAAGACTAAAACAAAATCACCGATATTTAGTTAGCGGTAATTATAAAATAATTTATCGCATAAATGAGAATCAAATTATCATTAATGATGTTTTTGACACGAGACAAAATCCAGTTAAAATGAATGATGTAAATCGTTAAAAAAAATATAATACTGTCAACAAAACTATTTGATGAAACAAGGGCATCACATTCCTGAGCTGAGCACAGCCGAAGCATGTCCGATTTAAAACACTTGTATTGAGCAAAGTCGAAATAAATAAATTTAAACAAATGAAACCATTTTTTTTATCCTCCGTTTTTGTGTTTTTCACCCTGATGGCCTGGGCACAAGCCCCCAGTAAATTACCCGATTTTAGTATTACGGACATTCAAGGCAAAAGTTTTTCTAATGCCAACTTGCCCAAAGGCAAATATATGTTGTTTATCTATTTTAACCCAAGTTGTCCGCATTGCCAAAATGCCTTTAAAACCCTAAACAGCAACATAGAAAACTTACCCGGCAATCTCCAAATCTATTCAGTATCTTACAAAGGTGTAGGCCCAACGCAGAAATTCATGGTGAAATACGCACCGGAACTTTTCCAACTGGGCAATGTAACCTCTTTGCTCGAATTAGACGATTCCTTTGGCGCTGTATTTAATGTGCAACGATTTCCTTCTATCTACTTGTTTGATCCTTATGGAAAATTGGTCAACTTTGAGGAGGATGCCTCTAAGGTGATGAATTTTAAAGAGAAAATGGTTTCGCAGAAATAAGTGTAAGCTTATCCTAAACTTTCCAATCATATACAAACCGTCTAATAAGCTGAGGCGGTTTTTTTATATGTGGTATTTTATACACGCATCTATTTACCGGCTCCGGTGCTTAGCATAGCCTTTAGATCTTCGGATTATCCTAGCGATAACTGTTTAATCAAAAGCATAGTTAGGTCAAAAAGAACACCTCGGGTTCACAAAAAGCAGAAAGTATTTCATACAAACTTCAAAAAAGAAAAGGTTATCAAAAGCGAAATAGCAAACTATTTTCCGGTTTTAAGGTCTTTAAAAACAAGCCTCGACTAAGCTCGGCCTGACCACGAAGAGTACATAAGCAGCTTACGTAGAGAGAAAACTGACCTTAGGTTTATTACAAAAACACGATGAAAAACGTTTCGTTCTTTAAATCATTTCCACCCTATTCATGATAGACCAAAATAAAAAAACCGCCTCAGTTAGTGAGGCGGTTTCTTGAAATAAAACAGGAATATAAACGAACGCTAAAACATTAATATCCTGGGTTTTGAACTAAAATAGGATTTGTAGATAAGGCTCCCGGAGGTATAGGGAACAACAAGAATGTCTCTGTTGAAGTCGGTTTTTGCTGGAAAGCATTCAAATACGTAGAAAAACGAATTTGGTCATTACGTCTCCAACCTTCCCAGTAGAGTTCACGCGAGCGCTCTGCGAGCAACTCCGTTAAATCTACAGCACCGAGTGCAGGTGCGTTTCTTACGCTTCTCAAATCATTGACAATACCTAGAGCGGTTTGTGCATTAGGATCTGTACCGCCTCTCAAGATAGCTTCGGCTTTCATAAGGAGTACATCTGCATAACGAACTAAAACATAGTCGTTTTCTGGTGAGTCTAGATTTTCAAAATCCATGGGGTATTTGATAACACGTAATCCTTGAGACTCATTTGAAGCTGTCAAAGAGAAGTTTTTGGTAAATACCAAGTCAGCACCCGGACGTTCCTTGATTTGATTTCCGTCCTTGTCAAATTGATTACCAATTAAGATACCAACATCTACGCCTGTTCTTCCATCCAACTCAGGAAATTCTTCGGTAGGCATACCTCTTCTGATATCACCTTCATCAAATGAATCATACAAATCGCCTAAGGCAACAAAGCCATTCCATCCACCTGGTGTTTGGTTGTAGTGGAGCGTCATAAACCAACGTGATTGGCTATTGGATGAATTAACACCCCTGACGTTGTTCAGCACGAAAATATTTTCGCTTGATAGGGAACCGTTATCAGGGCGGAAGTTGTCAAAGTAGTCTGGATCTAAAGAAAACTGACCCGAAGCTATGATATCATTAGCGTAGCTAATTACTGCATTCATGTCGGCAGCTTCAAAAGAGAAAGGCCCTACCTGAGCTCCGCCATTGGCTCCGGTTGCTTTGTAAACAGCACGGTTTAAATGTGCTTTCATCAACATGGCACGGGCGGCATTTTTAGTAGCTCTACCGGCAGCATTAGTGTTGGGTAAATTAGCTAATGCATCCTCTAATTCGCTTATTACAAAATCAATACCGTCTGCTCTTCCGAAGAAAAGAGAGGGTGGTTGTGTCAAATCTTCTCCGGGTTCTCTTCCGAGTACCAAGCCCCAATTATCAAGAACAGTAAAGGAAAAGAAAGCTCTCAAAAACTTAGCTTCAGCTTCTTGTTGCGGTGTTGGCGAAAATTCCAAAACCTGAGTAGAGCGAAACACACCTTGCAACATAGAACCCCAAGAACTGTTCACAAAGTTACTTGAACTTGCCCAATTGTGTGTGTGCAAATCTCTCCAAACGCCACCGTCATCCCAGTCCGGTCCACGGGTAGGCCCGGCCAATTCGTCAGAAGTGTGTTGTGCTAAAGCCCAAATGTTGTCTTGGGTACCAAAAGCGTTTAGTGTTTGGTAGGCAGATGTCAAAACGTCTGCTGCGTCACCGGCTTGTGCGGCAACAGCAGCCGAAACTGTGCCTTCCAGTTCCTCGTCTAAGCTAGTACATCCTACTAAAGAGAGTACAAGCATGGATAAAAACAAATACTTTTTCATTTTAATTTTTTATTAAAAATTAGCAGTTAAACCAAATACCACAGAAGTAGATCTTGGAAAGGCGGTAGAGTCAATACCAAAAGAAGGTACACCATCCACACCTTTGTTTACGTTCACTTCAGGGTCAAATCCGTCGTAGGGGGTAATCACGAACAGGTTTTGTCCGGTTACGGTCAGTCTCAGCGAGTTGATCCAAGATTGCTTCAATTGTTCAGAATCAAAAGTGTAACCTAAGGTAAGGTTATTTAATCTTAAGAAGTCACCACTTTTCAAATCTTTAGTCGAAAGTATTGGACCTTCGTTATTAGCGGCTGCACTGTTGATGTTTGTAGTACTAGTGTTTTCACCACGTGCAATGGCACCTTTGGTAAACAACTGAGCTGCAGTGTTATCAAAGATTTCAGCACCATAAGCACCGTTAAAGAAAGCACTCAAATCCCATTTCTTGTAGCTGAAATTTGCTTGAATACCAATTATGATATCCGGGTTTGGATCACCTACAAAAGCCCTATCAGACGTGCCTCCTGGACCATCAAAATTAGGATTGATAATACCGTCATTATTAACATCTCTAAAAATGGGTGCGCCGGCACTGTCATATCCTTCAAAGATAGGCAAGTAGAAAGAAAACAAAGCGGTATCGTCAAACAATAACTGACCAGTTTGACCTGTTAAGCTCTGTCCTGTAATGGCACCTGTAGGGATACCGATAGGGAACTGTTTAGAAATACCATTAATTTCGTTATCCAAGAAACTCATGTTGTAGTTCAAAGAGAATTTGAAATCGCCGGTGTCTATAATATCGCCACTAAGCGAAATATCTACACCTTGGTTTCTCACGGTTACATCACTAAAGTTTTGCCAAAAGAAAACATTTGGCGCCGGTTGAATAGCAGGTAAACGGAATAGAATGTCTGAGGTTTCTTTATAGTAATAGTCTATAGATGCTGTAAAACGGTCATTCAAAATACCTATGTCAACACCTATGTTTACTTGCTCGGTTTCTTCCCATTGCAGTTTGTCGTTGCCCACGTTTACTTGCTGTAAACCTAAACCGTCTGCTGTTGGTCCGAACTGTGTTTGTGAGTTACCGGCATCAAATTCTTGGTTACCTGTGATACCATATCCTACTCTTAGTTTCAAATCGGAAACATAGTCAGGCAATCCCAACCATTCTTCTTTGTGCATTTGCCATGCCGCACCAAAGGAAGGAAAATATCCGTACTGCTCATCGGAACCAAATCGAGACGAACCATCAACCCTTAGGGTAGCTGTCAACAAATACTTATCGAATAAAGTTGCGTTGGCACGCCCAAAAAAGGATTGTAACTCGGATTTAGGTGCTGTGAAAGAACCTTGCTCAGATGGGTTAAAGGTAGAACCAAAACCAATATTCTTAATCATCGTATTGGGATCAGAAATCGTAAAGTCTCTGGCGGTGGTAAAAGTACCTCTGCTTTCAAATAGCTGGTAAGAGTAACCTCCAATTAAATTGAGTTTATAATTATTCCCAAATTGCTTGTCCCAAGTAAGGGTGTTTTCAAACAAAATATTGCTGTTGGTAGCTGATAAGATATCTGCACGACCCCTGCCCAAAGTCTCATTGGTATTCAAATCTTTTGAAATGGCAATTCTTCTGTCTGCTTTGGCGTGGTCAACTGCTATATTTACCTGATAAGACAAACCGTCTATAATTTGAACGCGTGCACCCAAGTTAGTGAAGACACGTGTTGTTTCAGTAATATCTTTATAAAGATCTATCAGAGCCAAGGGGTTACGTTGGTTGTCTGAAGGCTGAACAAAAGAGCCATCAGGATTTCTCAGGGCACGTGTGGGATTCCACTTTAGTGCAGAGGAAATCAAGTCACCTTCCGCACCGGCAAAGTCACCAATTGCTGCACGGTCATCTCGAACAAAAGAAGCGATGGTGTTGATCGTAAACTTCACACGGTCGTTAAATGCGTTTTGACTCAGGTTCAAATTGGTTGTGTATTTTTCCTGACCGGTATTTTTGATAATACCTTCTTGGTCAAGATAACCAACAGAAAAACGATAATTACCCGTATCACTACCTCCGGCGATAGAGATGTCTTGCGTTTGGGTAAAGGCTGTCTGCAATATGTTATTAAAAGGATCTAATCTTGCACCTTCATCTGCTGACGGATTACCTGCAGCAGTTGCTAATGCACCAAAATCTTTAGCTTCAATAACATCTAATCGCTCCGAAATATTAGCGAAAGAATAAGAACTGGAATAAGTAATTTGAGGCTTGCCGGATTTACCGCTTTTCGTCGTAATCAAGATAACACCATTGGCACCACGAGAACCGTAGATAGCCGTAGCAGAAGCATCTTTTAACACGTCAATGCTTTCGATATCTTGGGTATTGATAAAGTTGAGTGGGTTTGTAGCACTAGAGTCACCAAAAGGACTGCCCGAACCGGGCGTTGGAGATCCACCGCTCAAAGGCACGCCATCTACTACTATCAGAGGATCGTTACCTGCCCTGATAGAAGATGTACCACGCACGCGAATGTTGGCTGCGGCCCCGGGCTCACCTGATGAGGTGGTGATTTGTACCCCGGAAACTCTACCTTGCAGGAGTTGGTCTGCTGAGGTGGTCACCCCTTTGTTAAAGTCTTCTGCTTTTACGGAAGCTACAGCACCGGTTGCGTCTTTTTTACGGACGGAGCCATAACCTACCAAAACTACTTCTTCCAAGGCTTGCGCATCTTCTTCCAAGGTCACATTCACGGATGAACGCCCACCTACAGGCACTTCAAGGGTTTTAAAGCCAATGTAGCTAAAAACCAATACTGCATCTGCCGGCACACCACTTAAGGTATAATTACCGTCAAAATCAGTCTGAGTACCGTTCGTTGTTCCCTTTACCAATACGTTTGCTCCCGGGAGCGGACCGTTGGCATCAGAAACAGTACCCGATACGCTTTGCGCTTGTACCATGCCGTAACACAGCAAGGCACAAAAAAGGAAAACTCCTTTTCGTAAACTGTTCTTCATAATAAACATTTTAAATTAAACTCATTTGATTTTTGTTAATAATTCACTTCTCGTGGGGTAAAATTATCTAAATTTTGAGTTAACCAACAACAGAAAGTAGTTAAAAGATAATCGAAAACGTTTTCGTGTTGATAACTCTGTCTAAACAATCAAATCCTCACTTTTTCTGAGCCGAAATTATCAAAAAAAATTGAACTGACAAGTATTATTACAGAATTATCATCTTTTTTGTGAAATGTGTTAAAAGTTGATAGTTAAATTATCGTTAAACATTATGTTAACTTTAAGACCAAGTTCAAGATAATTGAACACATGTTAATTTTGTGGTAAAAGCCAAGGGGCGGGTGTAAGTTTTTTTCTTAAAATTTTGAATCCTGCATTTGTTAAAAAAAACGTGAACTTTCAAAAAACCATTTTTAAAATCAATAGCGTCCAAAACGATTTAGATTTATGCTTGTCAAGCATTAGTTTTATGGGCTAATAATCAAATATTTGAGTCGGGAGTTTGAAATCGGCCTACGATAAAAATATAGAAAATCAAGGAAGCAGCAGGGGAAAAAGATAAAAATCTGTTTGAATTTCGCCTCGGGTGAGATGAGTTATTTTTATCTGTGGCTGTGGTTTCCGTAGCATTTTCTTATATTTTTATCGTCAGCCTAGCGTTTTTTGGTTCTTTTTTGAGCAATGCAAAAAAGAACATATAAATTCACTTTGGACAGGATTGTTTTAAAATCTAGTTTACGAGCAATTTGACAATCTCAAGATACATTCATAAAATCATTGTCCTGCCAGGCACAGTCAAAAACACATAGAGCAATACGAGATACTTATTGTTTTTAAATACCGCTGTTGCATTTCCGAATGATTTTTTTGTTTATCCATCAAACCCGGAAAAAAAACCAAAATTTAAGCATTTTGTAAAAGTTTAAAATACCTTATTTTTACAAACAAAAAATTATGGCACAAAGAAAATGGGAAACCCTCAAAACCTATTCAGACATTCTATTTGAATTTTACGAAGGCATCGCCAAAATCACCATCAACAGACCTCAAGTGTACAATGCATTCCGGCCGGAAACCAATTTTCAGATGTTGGAAGCCATGGACATTTGTCGTGAACGCCACGACATAGACGTGGTGGTCTTTACCGGAATCGGCGACAAAGCTTTTTGCAGTGGCGGCGATCAAAACGTCAAAGGAACGGGCGGCTATATAGGCGAAGATGGAGTGCCAAGGCTCAACGTACTGGATTTGCACAAAAAAATACGCGAAATTCCAAAGCCGGTCATTGCGATGGTCAATGGTTACGCCATAGGTGGTGGACACGTACTGCATGTGGTGTGCGACCTTACCATCGCTTCGGAGAATGCTATTTTCGGGCAAACCGGGCCAAAAGTAGGCAGTTTTGACGGCGGTTTCGGCTCCTCTTATCTGGCGAGACATGTGGGACAGAAAAAGGCACGTGAAATTTGGTTTCTCTGCCAGCAATACTCAGCACAAGAAGCCTTGGATATGGGACTTGTAAACAAGGTTGTCCCGTTAGCCGAGCTGGAAGACACCGTGGTAGCCTGGTGCCAAATCATGCAACAAAGAAGTCCGTTGGCTTTGAGAATGATCAAACGCTGTATGAATGCAGAGCTGGACGGACAACACGGATTGATGCAGCTCGCCGGCGACGCCACCCTGATGTATTACCTGATGGATGAAGCACAGGAAGGCAAACGCGCTTTCCTAGAGAAGCGAGCACCCAACTTTAAACAATATCCAAAATTCCCGTAGCGCTTGTCAAAAAAACAAACACCCAAATACAAGGTTTGGCTCACAGCTGCCAGGCTTCGCACACTGCCCTTGTCTGTTTCGGGTATTTTGGTTGGAACGGCTGTCGCCATCAGTGAAAAAAGTTTCGACGGACTCATTTTTATTTTAGCACTGCTGACTACGATTGCATTTCAGGTGCTTTCCAACTTTGCCAACGACTATGGCGATGGGGTTAAAGGCACAGACAACGAAGACAGAATCGGCCCCAAAAGAGCACTACAAAGTGGTGCACTCAACCGCTCCGAACTCAAAAAAGGGATATTGTTGACAATTTTGATTTCCCTTCTTTTGGCTGGTTGCCTAATCTACGTTGCTTTTGGTGTATCGCATTGGCCATACGCATTGCTGTTTGTCTTGTTGGGCTTGGGTGCCGTGGGTGCCGCCATCAAATATACGGTTGGGCAAAACGCCTATGGATACAGGGGTTTGGGTGATCTTTTTGTTTTTTTGTTTTTTGGTGGTTTGGCCGTTCTGGGCACCTACTTCTTGTACACCATGAAGTTTTCTACAGCTTTGATGTTGCCTGCAGCGGCCATAGGTTTTTTGAGTACGGGTGTTTTACACCTCAACAATATGCGCGACCGCCTGTCCGATCAAAAAGCCGGTAAAAATACTTTGGCGGTAAAGTTGGGTGAAGATACATCGAAAATCTATCATGCCTTTTTAATGCTGAGTCCGCTGTTTGCCATGGTTTTGTTTGCATATCTAAATCATTACAGCCCGGTTCAGTTTTTGTTTTTACTCGCTTTTATACCCGTATTAATGCACTTGAAATTTGTACTTTCCAATAAAGAGCCCCAAAAATTAGATCCTGAATTAAAAAAACTGGCTTTGAGTACTTTTTTATTGGCTGTCTTGTTTCTAGTAGCGCAATTCTTACGTCTATGACAGATACTTCGACATACATTCCTTTTTATAGCGGTTCGATGGTGTTGTGCCACGGTTTAAGCACGGCTTTGGTCAGCAATGACATTCGCGTTATTGTAAAAGACGAGTACGAATCTGCACGGCTTGCTGGCTTTGGAAGCATTCCGGATTTGCAAACCATTTACATTAGAGAAAAAGATTTGGCGGAAGCAGAAGACATCAAACTGTTTTATCTGAACAATCTGGGTTAATGCTATCGTGTTTGTATAATGCTTGTTGCAGTTAAAAATCCGAGGTTTTTCGTATAAGCATTAAAGTTAGCAAAAAAATACTAACTTTGGTTTAGGCACTTCAGCCACAATAAGCTATACACGGTGTAGTGTGTAGTGGTTTTATTTCAATTTGTCCGGATTTTTCCCGAGTTTCTTGGGTTCGGAACTCACTCTTCTTTCAAGCTTTTTAATATCTTCTTCAGCCGGTAGCTCCTCAGGTCTTATACCTCTTTTTAATAAGTATGTCTCTTACTCCACGATTATTTGTTATATGTTCTGCGGAAATTTGTCTTTCTGTTTTAAGACCTTTCTCTTTAGTGTTAAATACTGTAATTTCAGTCGCAAAATCTTTTGCTTTTATTGTAATTGTTGGTAGAAAATCTGCTAAAGCCCGGCTTCTAGGAACGCCCAATTTATTTTTCATTTGTTGAGTCGTTTTCCCAAATAAGGCTTGGTCGCCTTTACTTCTAATTATTCCAAAATTTTTGTCATTACCTGTTTGTTCGTAGATAAGTTCAGATAATTCTTTTTCAGAAAATATTAACTTTTGTCTTGCTTGAAGTCTTTCCCAATCTTTAATTCTTTTTTCAATCACTTCAAATTTCCTTGTTTGGATAGCAAAATAATTTTGAGCGAATGCTATTTGTTCTTTTCTCGGGTCACCATTTTGAGCAATTAAATAACAAGCATATCTTGTAAGCATTATATCCTCAATCTCTCGTTCACTTCCAGAACCAAGTTTCACCATTTTGTTGACGTCAACAAAATGGTCTAAAATATCATTTCCAGTAGTTTCGCAAGATGTCTTTGCTTTTACCACTACTTTCTGAAAATTGCGCCATTCTGAATAACCTAAAAGATGCTGTATATCTCTTGCAAACCAAAATTCAACACCGTTTTCTGTTATTTGAGAATGGTCTTCAAAATTATTTGAAAGTGATTTTATTATTTCTGATTTCATATCTTAAAAAACGAATTTTCAATATAATTTTAGTATTCGTTCGACATTACCCACAACGGTTTTTATCCCCCAATCTTTGAGCCGTTATTGCTTTTTCTCCAGCAACACTATATCATAAGGTGAATTGATGGCTACTTTTCCGTCTTTTACCTTCATTTCCAAATTGGAATAGGCATCGCGCAACAAATCGCCGTCTTTAAAGACATTTCCTACCGAAAGGATTTTTTCCCCGGCGGTCAAATCCAAACCCACTACCACTTGATCTGTAAAATTGTCTTTGCTAAAAATGCGACTAAACACATACGGACTATCAGAAATTATTTGGTGTTTGCCCGCGCCCACGGCCGGGTGGTCTCTGCGAAAAACGCCTAGTTTTTGCCAAACCAAAACAGTTTCGTTAAAATGGGGATCATCCCAGTTCATATTGGATCGCAAAGTGGCATCGCCTTCTGTTCCTTCTATAATTAGCGGGCGGGCAGACTCATCCCCATAGTATATTTGTGAAGTGCCGGGCGCCAACAAAAGTTTGACCGCTGTCTCCCTGTTGCGGGTTCTTTCTTTGTCAAAAGGATCGCCGTCGTCGTGCGAAGTAAGGTAATTGAGTGTGCCGTAGTTCTTTAACGGGTTATGCAAAAGGGTGTCATACAAAGAAAAAAGACTTTCATAATCGCCTTGCGCATGATATTTAAAACCAAAATTGATGAGGCTGTGAAAACCTTTTTTAAAGTAATTTACTTGTTTGTCGCCAAAATCGTATAGCTGTCCGTTTTGGGCGTTGTAGCCGTAAACTTCGCCCACCAAATAAAAAGGATTGTTATCTAAAACCTCATCGGGATGCGTGGTTTTCCAATCAGCAAAAGCAGTGTGGCATTCTTTAGAAAATTCTTCCCAAACATAGCTTTCGGTGTGTTTTACGGTATCAGCACGATATCCGTCTATGCCAAATTCGCGTATGTAATCTGTTAGCCATTTGATGATATAGAAACGAGGTGCGCGCGGATAGCCGGTTCGATCAAAGAATTCGTCCAATTCTTGCATTTCTTGTTCGTATCGGCCTTCTGCTTTCCATTTGTTTACCAATACTTCCGGCAAAGCCACATTTTCATTACTTTCTGTCTTTATATCAGGTAAATTTTTAACCAAAGTACAGGTTACGGTATTGTGGAAATTATCATAGGTACACTGCTGGTCTGTTCGCACCCAATCATCGGGCCAAACCGGATCTTTCTCTGTAACCGGCCCTGTGTGGTTGATTACGGCGTCTAGGACAATTCTGATGCCATTTTGATGGGCAACCGTCACCAACTCGGCCAAATCTTCTTCCGTTCCGAAATTTGGATCCAACTTTGTCCAATCGCGCGCCCAATAGCCGTGAAAACCAAAGGTAGTTCCTGTGCCTTCATCTACAGCGCCGTGTATTTGTTCTACTATGGGTGAGAGCCAAATGGCATTGATTCCCAAATCCGTAAAATAGCCTTCTTGGATTTTTTGGGTGACGCCTTTAATGTCTCCGCCTTCAAAACCTCTGAGTTTGGCCGCTTCTCCTACCCGGTCAAAATTGACATCATTGGCAGGGTCGCCGTTGTTGAAGCGATCCGTAAGTAGAAAATATAAATTGGCGCCTTCCCAAACAAAGGGAACTTTGGGCTTTTCGTTTACAGCAGTCGTTTTTTCCTTACAACTGCCGGTTGATAATATTAAAATAACGCTCACAATAAAAACGGATTTGTTCATCTATTTATGTTTTTTTGTTTTCTAAAAGACCCTATCAAATCAAACTTTTTTTTGAAGATGCATTGAATCTAAGTACAATTAGAAATGTTTTACAATTTATGCATTTTAATTCAAAGTGATTTTGGTTGCATGCTTATTTCCTTGTTCTTCTAGTACTGCAAAATAATTATTTTATCTTTAGCACTGAGCCAATTAAATTTTAGTTTCAACATTTTATCTTTCCCCGACCATTCAAAATCGACGGCTTGGTTATCTACCTCAACAGATTTGGGTTTTTTGGAGACATGATGTAAAACAAATTCAACCGATTTTTTTTGGAACGCGGCAGCAGTACCGACTTCTGAATGAAAAGTAAATGCCAAATGTCCGTTCTGCCACTGCGCCAAAAAGTGTAGTTTTTCATACAATCCTTTTTCAAAAGCGCCGGGTGTTGTGCCGTCATCATGATACATTTCAGCCTCGGATTGTGGCGCAGATTCATCAAAATAGTAGTGCAATTCCAATTGACCTGCGTCATAGGCTTGGGTGTTTTGAATCGGTTTTGTCATCGGCACAAAAGCACCTGCCCTTACAAAAGTTGGGATGTGGTCTTGAACTAAATTGATGCGGTGATTTTTACCACCTTGGTATTTTTTCCCTTTGTAAAAATCGAACCAAACCGAACCCTTTGGAAAATAAATTTCTTTTACTTTCTGGGCTTTTTGTAAAACCGGCGATACTAAAAAAGCCTGTCCCCACAAATAGGTGTCGGCTATATTGTAGGTTTCGATGTTATCCGGCTCTTCATAAAACAATGGACGCATCAAGGGCAATCCGTATTGTTGGTTTTGATGTGCCAACGAATAATTATAAGGCAATAAACGATAGCGAAGTGCAATGGCTTGTTTAGCCAAAGCCTTGGTGACTGCATCGTGAAAAACGGGTTCGGGCGCAATGTGTTCTTGTGCATGCGGTCTAAAAATGGGTTGAAAAACACCGTATTGCAGCCAACGGGTGTAAAGTTCTGCGTCGAAAACCTCACCACCGGCAAAACCGCCTAAATCGGAATGCATATAGGCCAAGCCTTGCATGCCCATCTGCAAAGCAATTTCGGGCTGCGATTGCAAACCTCCCCAACTCCGATTTACATCGCCCGACCAAGGAATCATACCCCATCTTTGCGAACCCGACGATCCGGCTCGCATCAGGGTAAAAGGTCTTTGATTCGGGAAATCGACGGCATACCCTTCGGCAAGGAGTTTGGCCCAATCGTGTCCGTAAATATTGTGAACAGACTGTGCAGGGCCGTTCAGGTGCAGAAGCGCATCGGGGTGTACTTCGGGTTCGCCCAAGTCGCCCCACCAACCCGATACGCCCATCAGAGTAAGGTCTTTGTAAATATCCCAAAACCATTTGCGCCCACGCGGATGGTACAAATCTACCAAACCGGTGTTGCCAAAATAAAAATCATATGTAAAAGGATTGCCCAAAGAGTCTGTGGCCAACACCCCTTCTGCCACGGCTTCTTCCCAGCGTTTGGAGGTGGAGAGAATAAAGGGTTCGGTAACCAAAACTGTATGCACATTTTGCGCTTTAAGGTCTTTAATCATTCTTTCAGGTTGGGGAAAAGAATCTTTGTAAAAAGATAAGTTGCCCATGTGTCCTTTGATGTCTTTGCCAAACCAATAAATATCGATGACCACCGCATCGAGCGGTATGCTGTCTTTTTGAAACAAGGCCACGGTTTGCGCAACCTCACGCTGGCTGTGATACCCAAACCGACTGGCAAAATTGCCAAAGGCCCAACGTGGTGGCAAAGGCTGTCGGCCGGTGAGTGCAGTATATTCCTTCAAAATATCCTGCCAACGGCTTCCGGCCACTATTTGGTAGGTCATTCGACCACCGTCGGCACCGTAGGTCAGGGTGTTGTTTTGGTTGCTGTCTAAATCTAAAAAGCCGGTATAAGGGTTATCAAAGTGCAGGGCGTATAATTGGGATGACAACACCATTGGTATAGAAAAATTCATTTGCTCCGAGCGGGTTTCATAACCGTAATGTGCCTTGTTGTAGAGCGGCAGTTTGTTTCCGCGGCGGTTCATCCCCAAAGCCCTTGAGCCGCCGCCCATCAGAATTTCCTTTTCCGTCAGGTGAAAGTCTAACATTTCTAGACTGTCTGTTTTGATGTAGCCAAGCGCTTCAGAAACAAGGACTTTCCCACGGTGAAAGTAGGCAACTTGAAATGGACTTTTGGTAATATGCACCTCAATTTGGTTCGATGTTAAACGCAAAACCGAGTCGTTCTCAGCAAAAGTATAATCTGCCTCGGGTCGCATCACTACTGCATGCGATTGATCCGAAAAGCGTTCTCCCTTGGGAATAAATGAAGTTTCGACGATAAACGCATTAAACGGCCTGATTATGTAATGTCCGTCTGAGACTTTGATGGTCAACTTTTGATTTTTGAAATCCGCTTCTTCAAACTGCCTGTTTGGATTTTGTGCTGATAGTTCAAAACCCGTAAAAAATAAAGACAGACTTATCAGAAAAAAATTGCGAAGCATCGATTTGTTAGTTTAGGATAGAAAATAGATAACTGCCTCTTTGTGCCAGATTGAGTTCGGTGTTCCAAACAACAGACGCACCTGTTATGATGTTTTTGAGTGTTTTTCCTTCCAAACCCACTTCTTCAAACCGGGTTAAGTCGAGGGTAAAAGGCGCTTCGTTTTTGTTGATGATATGCACAAAAGTTTCACTTTCGGCTATGCGAAACAGAACATACACCCCGTTTTCAGGAGCAAAATGCAGGGTTTTCCCGTTTTGTAAAGCTGAACTGCTTTTGCGATACTGTAAAAGTTTTTTGAGGAAAGATTGCATATCTGCTTGCTCCGGATTGAGATTTTCACCCGTAAAAGCATTGACTGCATCGCCATGCCAACCACCCGGAAAATCGGTTCGGATAAGTCCATGGTCGCCGGGTTTCGCCGTATTCTGCAATAAGATTTCTGTGCCGTAATAGAGTTGTGCCACTCTGGGCAAACTAAGCAGATAGCTGAGTGCCATTTTGGTATTGGGAATGTCTTCAAGCAATGCCGTAAAGATTCTGTCCATATCGTGGTTATCGGGGAAAACCATGATGCGATTGGGGTCTGTGTAATGAAAATCATTGGCTAAGCCTTCATATATCTTGACGAGTCCCGAATTCCAACTTTCGGGTTCGTTGAGTGCATCAACCGTGTTTTTTTGCATGGCAAAATCCATAGAATGCGTCAGATTCGAATCGTAACCATCTGCGTTTTGGGCACCGTCTTGCCAATAGCCAATCAGCAGCGGGTTGTAGCTCCACTCCTCGCCCACTATACTAAAATTGGGATATTCCTGCATGATGGCACCGGCCCAATCCGACATAAAATTTTTATCCGGATACGGATAGGTGTCTTGGCGAATACCGCCCAAACCTAAAGTTTCTACCCACCAAATGCTGTTTTGGATGAGGTAATTGGCCATAAAAGGGTTGCGCTGGTTTAAATCGGGCATGGAAGGCACAAACCAACCTTCGGACAGTTCCCTTTTGTCAATCTCAGCGGCGTATCGGTCTTGGTTGACCGTTCGGCGGTGGTTAGAATTTTTGAGTTGTTTATAATCGGGCAACTTATCTTGTTGGTTAACCCAATCTTTAAAGGGCAAATCGTTCATCCACCAATGTTCGCGCCCGCAATGGTTGGCCACCATATCCATGATGAGTTTCAGGTCGTTTTGGCGTAATTTGTTTGCCAATTGCTTGTAATCTTCCAGGTTGCCAAAACGCGGATCTACTTTGTAGAAATCGGTAATGGCATAACCGTGATAAGAAGCTTGAGGCATATCGTTTTCCAACAAAGGGCTTGGCCAAACGGCAGTAAACCCCATATCTTTCAGGTAATCAACATGTTGAGTTATACCTGCTATATCGCCCCCATGCCTGCCGTAATCTTGCTGTCTGTTTACGGCAGTTTCCAACAGTCCTTTGACACTGTCGTTACTAGGGTTTCCATTGGCAAATCGGTCGGGTGTAATCAGGTATAAAACATCTTTGTGATCAAAACCGACATAGCTTTCTGCCAATCGCTCGCGCTTTTTCAATTCATAGTTATAAGAAGTTTTTTTCCCTTTGGCAGGTGTGAAGACAATTTCAAAAGTTCCGGGTTGGGCCGTTGCATCAATCGCCAAATCTAAAAAAAGATAGTTTGGGCTGTCGGCTTTGTGTGTTTTCACAAGACTGACTCCAGGATAATTGAGACTCGGATTTGAAGCGGCAATGCTTTTGCCATGTACCAAAAGCTGCAACTTTTTGTTTTGAAAACCCACCCACCAATTTGGCGGCTCCACCCTATCTATTTGGGCAAAACCCACAACTGTGCTCAGGAAAAACCCAAAAATAAAAATGATTTTGTGCAGTTGTTTTCTTTTCGTACTAGTCATAGTTTCCGGATTATTTATTTATCAAAGGAAGCATCCAATTTGTTCGTTAATGGGTTTCCACCGAGTTCAAACCCTCAAGGATTTTATATAATTTTATTTTCCAAACCATTAATCTCACATTAAAAAACAGCTCAATTAGAATTTCATTTTGCGATATACACTTTCTCTTAGCAAGACCTCACAGGTTTTAAAAACCTGTGAGGTCTATTTTGAAAACCTGTGAGATCCATTTCAAAAACCTGTGAGGCCTAAAACTTGCGTTTATACTGCCGAAACTGTTCTAGTCTTGTTTTGAACCACAATTTCGAGAGATGCACCACTTTCCAAAGAAAAATCTGTGGCATCATGGGTCACGCTCACTTTCAGAATCTGCCCTCGGAAATTGATTTTAAAACTGTAGGCTTGCCATTGTTTCGGAATCTTCGGATTGAAGTGCAATTTTCCGTCGCGCACGCGCATGCCGCCAAAGCCTTCTACGATACTCATCCAAGTGCCCGCCATACTGGTGATGTGGCATCCCTCGTGCACCTCGTGGTTGTAGTCATCCAAATCGAGACGGGAAGTGCGCAGGTAAAACGCGTAGGCTTGGTCCATTCTGTCGAGATAAGCAGCTTGGATGCTGTGTACACAAGGTGACAATGAAGATTCGTGAACCGTGAAAGGTTCGTAGAAATCAAAATGCTTTTCTATGGTCTCCCTATCAAAACGCTCTTCGAAGACGTACATGCCTTGTAGCGTATCTGCTTGTTTGATGTAGCACGAACGCAAAATTCTGTCCCAAGACCATTTCTGATTGATGGGGCGTTGTGCTTTGGTAAGTTCGGAAACGGGAATGAGCTCTTTGTCCAAAAAACCGTCTTGTTGCAGAAAAACTTGATGTTTTTCTGAGTAAGGAAAATACATGCCCTCCGATACTTTTTTCCACTGTGCGGTTTCCTCGGCAGACAGATTTGTTTTGTCAACAATTCTTTGGTAATCTGATGGATATTGCTTTGAAACTTTATCCAAATTTTCGAGTGCGTATTCTATGCACCATTTGGCCAGATAGTTGGTAAACCAATTGTTGTTGACGTTGTTTTCGTACTCGTTGGGTCCGGTAACGCCGAGCACTACATATTTGTTTTTATCTGTAGAAAACGTAGCGCGCTGTGCCCAAAATCTGGCAACGCCTATCATCACTTCCATTCCTTTTTCGGGTACGTAGCCAAAATCACCGGTGTAGTTTACATAGTTTCTGATGGCATAAATCATAGCGCCGTTTCGGTGAATTTCTTCAAAGGTGATTTCCCATTCGTTATGACATTCTTCCCCGTTCATGGTCACCATCGGATAGAGTGCCGCACCCTTGGTGAAGCCCAATTTTTGTGCGTTTTCTATGGCTTTTTCGAGATGGTTGTAGCGGTAAGCCAACAAATTGCGCGCTACAGCGTGGTCTTTGGTCGCCATGTAGAAAGGCAAACAATAAGCCTCTGTGTCCCAATAGGTGCTGCCGCCGTATTTTTCACCGGTAAATCCTTTAGGGCCAATATTCAACCTGGCGTCTTTGCCCAAATAGGTTTGGTTGAGCTGAAAAATGTTGAAGCGAATGCCTTGTTGGGCTTTAACATCGCCTTCAATGGTAATGTCTGCCATGTCCCAAATTTTCTCCCAAGCCACTTTTTGCTGATGAAGGAGGCCTTCAAAACCTACATCATTTGCCTTTGCAATGGTTTTTTGGGCTGCTTCAACAAGTTTGTCGTTGGGGTGATTGAGTGAAACTGTATATCCGGCAAACTTTACTAAGGCCACCGTTTCGCCTTGGGGCACTTTGGTTTCATAGGTTTGTTCAACCCTTTCCGTTTCTGCTTTTTCATCGGATTTTGAAGAAATAGATTTTTCGTTCAAAAACAGTTGGTTCTGCATAAAAGTACAGACATTGAAATGTGTTTTCTTGGTTCGTGCCAAAATAAATGCCGTATTCTCTGAACTTTTTACTTCGAGCGTTTCCCAAAAACGTTCTTCCCAATTGGTATCTTCATTTTCAATACCTGAATCTAAATAGGGTTTAAAGGTGATGGTCGCAGTTTGATTGACGGGGGTGACTTCATATTTAATGGCGCCCAATTCGTCTATATCCAAACTCAGGAACCGGGTCGATTTGACCTTCACCGTTACAGCATTTGAGAGTGTAGCTTCAAAACTTCTCTCGTATTTGCCTTCTCTCATGTTGAGTTCGCGACGGTAGTTTTTGATGTCTGTAGCGGTATTCAAATCGAGTTCTACACCGTTGACAAAGACGCGTACACCAATCCAATTTGGCGCATTGAGCACTTTAGCGAAATATTCGGGATAGCCGTTTTTCCACCAGCCTACGCGGGTTTTATCCGGGTAATAAATACCGGCGATATAGCTACCTTGAAAAGTTTTTCCGGTATAGGTTTCTTCGAAATTGGCGCGCTGTCCCATGGCTCCGTTGCCAATGCTGAACAAGCTTTCTGATGCTTTGACGTGAGAGGGTTCAAAACCTTCTTCTATGATTGACCAATCGTCGGCTTTGATATAATCTAAGTTCATGGTTAAAAGTATTATGCTGTTTTTTGAATAAGATGTTCTAGAAATTGTGTTGAAATTTCGGTAAAATTTTTGAAAACTTGTTTGGCTTCTGTCAAAACTTCCCGATGGCCAATGCCAATACTGTACATGCCCGCTACATTGGCTGCCTGAATGCCGGCAATGGCATCTTCAAAAACGACACAGTTAGATGCGGATGTCCTGAGTTTGGCTGCTGCGTTGAGGAACACTTCCGGGTCGGGCTTTGCTTTGCTCACTTCGTTGCCGTCCACAAGGGCGTCAAACATTTCCAACAAGCCTACTTTTGCGAGAATTTGTTTGGCATTTTTACTGGCAGAACCCAAAGCCATAGGTATGTTATGCGATTTTAAGAAATGGAGCACGCGTGGTACGTCGGGCAGTATATCGTCGGAAGTCATCGTAGCAATATAGGACAAATAGTCTTCGTTTTTTTCTGCCAAATGCACTTTTTTTTCTGTGTCTGTCATCGTGACCTTGCCCATTTGCAGGATAATTTCTAAAGAACGTACCCGGCTCACGCCTTTGAGTTGTTCATTGTCTTCTTCAGAGAAAGAAATTCCCAAATCATCGGCCAATTTTTTCCAAGCCAAATAATGAAATTTTGCCGTATCGACGATCACACCGTCTAAATCGAATATAAATGCTTTTTGTGTCATGTTAAACTTGAGGTTGTTGTACAACTTTTACTTCGTCATCTATGTCTTTTACCTTCACAACCAACAGGGCTGCTATGAGAAAGCTAACCCCGGAAGCGACCAATGCGTAAATGGCGTGGTCATTGTATAGATATTTGACGATGGGGCCACCTATCAAGGCGTTTACAATCTGCGGAATGACGATAAAGAAATTAAAAATACCCATGTAAACACCCATTTTCTTGGGTTGAATGGCTCCGGCCAAAATGGCATAGGGCATGGCCAAAATACTCGCCCATGCAATACCTACGGCTACCATGGAGAGAATCAGCCAGTTTTTGTCGGGCATAAAATACAGCGAAATCAGGCCGATTCCGCCAATGACAAGTGAAATGGAATGTGTGCTTTTTCTACCGATTTTTTTGGCTATATACGGCAAGGCAAAGGCGTAAAAGGCGGATATCAAATTGTAAACGCCAAAAAGGATGCCCACCCAATCGCCGGCATCTTGAAATGCGGCACTTGAATGGTCATCGACTGCCAATCCGTAGGTGTGTTGGGCAATAGCGGGTGTCGTAAAAACCCACATACCAAACAGTCCAAACCACGAAAAAAACTGCACCCAACTGAGTTGCTTCATGGTGGTCGGCATTTTTACAAAATCTGTAAAGATATCGCTGAGTTTTGCTTTTTCGGGAATTTTCTCTTTTTCCAGTGCTGTTTTGTGTGCTTGCTCGTCTTCGAAGGCAGCCAATTCTTCCGGGGAATATTCTTTAGTGGTAAAAAGGGTTACGAGTATAGACAGTACCAACACAATGGCACCAATCACAAAAGACCAAAGCAAGTTTGTGGGTACGCTGCCTTCTTCCGCCTGATTTTCCAAACCTACCCAGTGGGTCAAAGCATAGGGCAACCAAGAGCCGACAACGGCGCCAAAACCAATCAGCGAAGTTTGCACACTGAAACCCAAGGTGCGTTGGTCTGTACGAAGGTTGTCGCCCACCAAAGCGCGAAAGGGCTCCATGGCAATGTTGAATGAAGCATCCATAATCATGAGCATGCCGGCACCTACCCACAAAGCGGGTAAAAAGGCGATAAAAAGCTCGGCTTGCGGCATGAGAATCAAACCTACGGAAGCCAACAAAGCACCCGCCAAAAAATAGGGTTTTCTGCGGCCAAAGCGCCCCCAAGTATTATCGCTGTAGTGGCCCACAATAGGTTGCACAACCAAACCCATGACTGGGGCTATTATCCAAAACCAAGACAGTTCGTGGACATCGGCACCAAAAATTTGCAGAATTCTGCTTGCGTTGGCATTTTGCAAGGCAAATCCCATTTGGATACCCAAGAAACCGAAACTCATGTTCCAAATTTCCCAAAAAGACATTCTCTTCTTTTCCATATTAAAGAATTACGTGATTAATCGAAAGACCATCCGATTGATGTGAAACAATCAAAACTTAGAAGAGAAGTGAAAAACAAGTTTCGATTTGATAAGGATAAAATCCTAACAGCAAAGTTATAGATATTTTCTAAACCACAAGCGTTGGTTTAATTTTTTGTTGATTTTCTAACAATTAATTTGGTTTTCACCACTTTTGTTTGATAAACTTCCGATTCTTCTTCAATTTTTTCAATGAGCATACGTGCAGCTTCTTGCCCTATTTGATGTCCGTTTTGGCTCACGGTAGTCAGTGCAGGTGAGGCGTATTTGGAAAGTTCGCCATCTGTAAAGCCAATAACAGACAATTGACTTGGGATTTTGATGCCTTTTTCGTGTGCCAGGTTAATAGCTGTCATGGCAAAGGCTTCATTGACGGCAAAAACGCCATCTACGCCACAATCGAGCAAGGGCGCAATCATTTCAGAAGCATGGGCCACATCTTCTATTTTAACAATCAGGTTTTGATCTACTTCTATATTATTCTTTATCAAGGCTTTCAAGTATCCTTGGGTACGCAAACGTCCCACACTCACATAGTCAACCGTAGAAATCAATCCAATTTTTTTACACCCCACTTCTATCAATTTGTTGACCGCGTCAAAGGCACCTTTCTCGTCGTCAATCACCACTTTGTCGCACGGAATTTCATCGGCAATTCTGTCGAATAGCACCAAGGGCATACCCTGATTGATGACTTCCAAAAGGTGGTGGTAATCTTTTTTCATCTGGGTTTCTTTGGTCAACGAAAGTATAAAACCGTCGATGCTGCCGTTGGCCAACATTTCCATGTTGATGACTTCTTTGTCAAAAGATTCGGACGACAGACAGATGATGACGTTGTAACCACTAGCATTGGCTTCTTGTTCAATTCCTTCTATGACCGTAGCAAAAAAATGATGGACAATTTCGGGGATAATGACACCGATATTTTTGGTCTTGCGGTTTTTGAGACTCAGCGCGATGTTGTTGGGGCGGTAGTTGTAGAGCTTGGCAAAGGCCTGCACTTTTTCCCGGGTTTCTTGACTGATTTCCGGGCTGTCTTTTAAGGCTTTGGACACTGTAGAAATAGACACGTCCAACTCCTTCGAAATGTGTTTTAACGTTATTTTTCCTTTCATGTGTTTTTATTTATTGTTTTTCAGCGGTCATACTTCGACTGCGCTCAGCACAGGCTTGGAACGCCCTAGGATAATCATGCGCCTGTGTGCAAAATTTTTACATGGGCGTTTCATATGTTTATATTATTGGTTTTTATCGGTCATGCTTCGACTGCGCTCAGCACAGGAATGGAACACTCTAATTAATCATGCCTCTGTGTGTCAATATTTTATATAGGCGTTTCATGTGTATATAGTTATTATTCGAGTGAAGTCGTGCATCACTGCGTAAAGATAACCCTATTTTTTTATCGATAAAGACTTTTAAACCCAACTTTGCTGAATTAAGTTGTGAAAAATCATTCCTAAGTACATAAAACAACCGACAAATGTCATTTTTAGATGAGGCATATAGGTATAGATTTGCCATTTACAGTACGAAAAGGATTGGGATGTACAATTTTAACATTTAAGGTTGTTTTTTATGTGGTTTGTTAAAAAAGTTTTAAACACTCAAACGTTATAGTGAAGTTTACCAAACAAAACTATTGAATATTAACTTCATTTTGTACTAATTTAGCCTTCGAAGAAGTGAAAAACAAGAATATAAACTATTAATTAACACTATTTTTATGAGAACTTTTTATCTAAAGTTGATGGTTTTCATTTTCATGCCGTTGGGTCTTATGGCCCAAAATTCCGTAACGGGAACGGTCACTGAAAATGCCACCGGAGGCCCCTTACCCGGTGTGAACGTGGTGGTAAAAAACACCACCAAAGGAACTACTACTGACTTCGACGGCAAATATTTGCTATCCGGACTTAACAGTGGTGACGTATTGGTTTTTTCGTATGTGGGCTTTAACGCACGCGAAATCACCTACACTGGACAAACCACAATCGATGTGGTGATGGAAGAAGCCGCCAACCAACTCAATGAAGTGGTTTTGGTGGGTTATGGATCCAGCACCAAAAAAGATTTGACAGGTGCGGTGGAAACCGTTACCTCCAAAGATTTTAACGGTGGTAACATTGCTTCACCCGAACAATTGCTAGCCGGTAAAACTGCCGGTTTACAGGTAATCCCGCCAAGCGGAGCACCGGGTTCAGGTGCATCTATTAGAATCCGTGGTGGTACATCTTCCTTGTCTGCCGGTAACGATCCCCTAATAGTTGTGGACGGTGTGCCGCTCGACCAAACCGGTCGTGGTGCACTTAACTACATCAACTCAAATGACATCGAGAGCTTTACAGTTCTCAAAGATGCGTCGGCTGCTTCCATTTACGGATCTCGCGCTACTGCAGGTGTCATCCTCATCACCACCAAATCGGGCAATGCAAAAGCGCCTTTAAAATTCAACTACAATGCCTATGTGTCTTTTGCTGAAATAGAAGACAAAGTAGATGTGCTCAGCGCAGACGAATTTAGAAATGTGGTAAACCAATTCGGCACGCCTGCACAAATTGCACTTTTAGGGACAGAGAGCATTGACTGGCAAGAGCAAATATACGAGACCGCATTTACCAACAACCACAATTTAACCGTGAGCAAAGGTTTTGACAACTCATCGCTCAGGGCATCTTTCGGATATATGAACCAAGAAGGTACGCTCAAAAAATCGTATTTTGAACGTATATCCGGAAACATAAAATACATCCACCGTTTGTTTGATGACAAATTGAAAGTCGAAGCCAACGTAAGAGGCGCCCTCGTCAATGATGAATTTAGCAACCAAGGAGCTATTGGTGCTGCCCTGCGTTTTGACCCGACCAAACCCATCCGTTCAGGCAATGACGATTTTGGCGGCTTTTTTGAGTGGACCAATCCCGATGGCAGCCAAAACACCATAGCAGCTAGAAACCCACTCGGACTGATTGAGTTGACAGACAACTCTGCCAACACCCAACGCTCCACAGGAAACTTAAAAGTTGATTATGACATTCCCTATGTACCCGGGCTAAAAATTACGGCAAACGGCGGCTATGATTACACAGAGGTTGACGGCACCAACTTTGTGTTGCCCGAAGCTGCAGCTACCACTACCCAAGGTAATGTAAATCAGTCCAAATCTATCAACCGTAGCCGTTTGTTTGACACCTATCTGAATTATGTAAAAGAATTCCCTGCACTTAAAAGCAAGATTGATGCTACCGCAGGTTACTCCTTCCAACGCTTCTTCCGTTCCGGAAATTCTGTCAACGTGAGAGGTGATGGCATCACAGAGCGTCCGGTACCATTCAGAACCCAAAACGCTTTGGAGTCTTTCTTTGGTAGGGTAAATTATTCTTACGACGATCGTTACCTGGTTTCAGCAAATATCCGTTCAGACAAATCCTCTCGTTTAAACCCCGATGACCGCACCCAAGCATTTGGCGGCGTGAGTGTCGCTTGGAATTTAAACAACGAAACGTTTTTGAAAGATTCTAAAGTGATTTCTCAACTCAAACTTCGCGGCGGGTATGCCGAAACAGGACAGCAAGAAATTGGTCAGGACTTTGGTTTCTTACCAAGGTTTACTTTTGGCGACGACCGTGTACGCTTCCAATTTGGCGACCAGTTTATCACCACTATCCGTCCGGAAGAATTTGATGCCAATCTGAAGTGGGAGACTTCTCAAACCTGGAACATTGGTTTGGATTTCGGATTCTTCAACAACCGTATTTCCGGTGCTATAGATTTGTATTGGCGAGAAGTGGACGACTTGCTCAACTTTATTTCCGTACCGGCAGGCACCAATTTATCCAACGCGCTCATCACCAATGTAGGAAGCTTGGAAAACAACGGGGTTGAATTTACATTGAATGCCACGCCGATTACCAACGACAATTTTACGTGGAATGCCAATTTCAACATCTCATTCTTTGATGATGAAATTACCAAATTAACACTCACAGACAATCCTAACTTTCAAGGCAATCCCGTTGGAGGCATTGCAGGAGGCGTGGGCAACACCATCCAAATCAATACAGTAGGCTTTGGTCAAAATGCTTTCTTTGTATTCAAACAAGCATTTGATGCTGCCGGAAATCCGATTGAAGGGGTTTTTGAAGACATCAATGGTGATGGCCAAATCACACCCGAAGACAGAAGGAGATTCAAAAGTCCCAACCCCGACTTTACCCTCGGTTTTTCATCTGATTTTACTTACAAAAAGTGGGATGGCAGCTTCACCTTTAGAGGCAGTTTTGGAAACTATGTGTACAACAATGTGGACGCTGCATCAGGTAACAGAAGAGAAATTTTTGTCTCAGGTGCGCTGACCAATGTATCAGACTCTTTCTTAGAAACCGGATTTGAGCAACAGCAACTGTTCTCCGATTTCTTTGTACAAGATGCTTCTTTCCTAAAGTTGGATAATATCAATTTGGGTTATAACTTTGGAGATATCTTGGATGGATTGGCACAACTCCGGGTGTTTAGCACAGTGCAAAACGTGTTTACCATCACAGACTATGATGGTTTAGACCCCGAAGTACCCGGCGGTATCGACAACAACTTCTTCCCCAGATCCAGAACCTTCCTTTTTGGCGTAGATGTTAACTTCTAAAAAAATCAAACTAATGAAAATTAATTATAAAAAAATCATTCGAAATGTATTTGGTATCACTGCCCTATCCTTTTTATGTATAAGCTGTGACGGCGAGGTGGATCTCAACCCACTGACAGAGCAAACACCAAATAACACTTTAAACACGGCCGATGGCTTTGTGTCCTTTGCGGCCCGTGTGTACGCCGGATTTGCGGTAAGTGGTCAACAAGGCCCTGCCGGAAACCCCGATATTTCAGGGATTGATGAAGGCTTTTCAAACTACCTGCGCCAATTCTGGAAACACCAAGAACTCACTTCCGACGAAGCACTTATAGCTTGGAATGACGGCACCATCCACGACCTCAACAACCATGTTTGGGATGCCGCCAACGAGTTTGTCCGCGCGATGTATGATCGCATTTTCTTTCAAATTGCCTTGTCTAACGAATTTATTCGTCAGGCATCTGACGATAGATTGGCCGCATTTAACGATGCAGATTTATTCAGACTAAAAGCAGAAGTGCGTTTCCTGAGAGCACTCAGCTATTGGCATGCCATCGATTTTTACGGAAGTGTCCCCTTTGTGACCGACGAACAAGAAGCAGGTGCTTTCTTGCCCGAGCAGGGTTCACGTGCCGAAATTTTTAACTTTATTATCGACGAGTTAAATGCCATCGAGTCTGAAATGGCACCCGCACGTCAAAACCAATACGGACGAGCCGACCAAGGCGCCGTTTGGATGCTCAAAACCAAACTGTATTTGAATGCAGAAGTTTATATAGGCCAGGCACGTTACACAGAAGCACTCACCGAACTCAATAAAGTAATCGGTGCAGGCTATACGCTCCACAACAATTACGATGAACTCTTTATGGCCGACAACGACATAAACGGCGCACAAAACGAGGTGATTTATACCGTGCCCTTCGACGGCTTGGCCACTCAAGGTTTTGGCGGCATGACCTTCCTCATCCACGCACCGGTAGGTGGCAATCAAAACCCGTCAAACTTTGGTATCAATGGTGGCTGGTTTGGTCTGAGGACTTTCCCGCAATTTGTATCCTTGTTCGATGATATTTCAGGCAATACAGACGACCGCGCCAACTTCTTCACCGACGGGCAAACCCTCGAGATAGAAGATGCCTTTAACTTTGCCAACGGGTATTTGATTGAAAAATTCACCAACCTCACCTCCACCGGCCAGCCCGGTAAAGACGCAGGTGGCGACTTTGGTGATGCCGATTTCCCTATGTTCCGCTTAGCCGATGCCTACCTGATGTATGCCGAAGCCGTACTTAGAGGTGGCTCAGGCGGCGACCTAAACACCGCTTTGGGCTTTGTAAACGAATTGCGCCAACGCGCATATGGAAATAACAATGGTAATATCACTGCCGGTGAACTCACCCTCGATTTTATCTTGGATGAGCGTGCCCGCGAACTCCATTGGGAAGGCCATCGCCGCACCGACCTCATCCGCTTTGGGGTGTTTACCTCACGCGTTTGGCCTTTTAAAGGCGAAGTACCGGAAGGCAGACCTTCAGAGGCATTTAGGGTATTGCACCCCATTCCTTCTACTGACCTCATTGCCAATCCTAATTTGACACAAAATCCCGGTTATTAAATATTTTTATAAGACCTGACAGGTTTTAGAAACCAAACCTCACAGGTTTTGAAAACCTGTGAGGTTTAAAAAAAATTATATCAAATCAAAAATTTTTACTTATGAAAAAAAACCTATTTATCTTCTCGCTATTGGCTGTGGGCTTCTTCACTGCCTGCGAAGATGACGATACCACGCCACTGGCAGCTATACAGGAAGTGCCGGAACTGATCAGCCCAACCTCGTCCACCAACGTGGTGATTACAGCCGAAACGGTCAACAATGTAGTACAGACCTTTATTTGGAGCCCGGCCGATTTCGGTTTTCCGACCCAAGTAAATTATACGGTGCAAATCGCTACCGCCGGAACCGACTTTGCCGATTTGCAAGAGTTGGGCATTACCACCAATACCTTTTTGGAAGTAACAGGAGAACAACTTAACGGGAAATTGCTCTCTATGGGGTTTGTACCCGGTGAACCTGCCTCTCTTGACACAAGGGTTATTGCCGCTATCAATAACGAAACCTTTAAAACGGCTCCCACCGAAACTGTTACCTTTACCGTTACCCCTTTTACGACCGAAATCATCTTGCCCAAAATCTATGTACCGGGCAATTACCAAGCTGCCAGCGGCTGGGTAAGCGATTGGACACCCGACCAAGCACCCGCACTGGTTTCCGCCAATGATGACGACAAGTACGAAGGCTATGTGTTTTTTAACGTAAGTAGTGCAGAATTTAAGTTTACCGATGCGCCCGATTGGAACAACGGCGTATTTGGAGATAGTGCAGGAGGGTTTACAAATATTTTGGCTACACCACCTTCTCAAGGGGATAACATGATATTGTTTACCTCCGGCGTACACAGGGTACGAGCCGATTTGGCCAACCTCACTTGGTCTGCCGAGCCCACCAACTGGGGTATGATTGGAAGTGCCATCCCGGTAACCGGGTGGGACTCTGACCATGACATGACGTATGATGCGGTAAACCACGTGCTCACCATCACCATGGATTTAATAGCAGGTGAGATTAAGTTTCGTGCCAATGATGATTGGGCCATTAATTTTGGGGACAAAGACACAGATGGTGTTCTGGACTTTAATGATAATACGAACATTCCGATACCGGAGGCAGGTAATTACACCGTAATTATGGATCTTAAAGACTCTTCCAATTACAATTACGTAGTTACCAAGAATTAATTTCCCTCCAAAGGCAAAGCAGCCCGCAAAAGTTGCTTTGCCTTTTTTTATTTAAAAAAAACTGCCTGATGAAAAACTTATACCGCTTATTCTTTTTTTTGATGTGCCTCTTCGGATTAGTGGCTCAAGCACAAAACGCCTCGCTGACGATTACCCCAACACCTTTTGAAGAAAACCAACAAGTAACCGTCACACTCTCGGGGCTGGATCCAGTTGCCACTTGGGGCGTAACAGATGTATATCTTTGGATGTGGTCATTCGACCTCAACGATGCAAACATCCTAGATTCGCCAACCAATGGTGTTTGGACCAACTCTAACGAAGCCCAAAGAATGACCAATAACGGCAATGGTACGTTTTCCTTTACTTTCACCCCTACTACGCTTTATCAACGAACAGGCATTGGCCGTATTGGTATTCTTGCCAAGGCCAAAGACGGCTCTAACGGCAAACAAACCGCCGATTTTCTGTTTGAAGTAGGCGCCTTTCAACTAAGTCGAAGCAGTCCGGCTTCCAGCCCTACTGTCATCAACAGCGGTGGCAGCGTATCTGTACAAGCGACAACAACACTTCCTGCCAACT
Organism: Flavobacteriaceae bacterium; assembly: GCA_032251335.1. Classification (GTDB taxonomy): domain Bacteria; phylum Bacteroidota; class Bacteroidia; order Flavobacteriales; family Flavobacteriaceae; genus UM-FILTER-40-17. The sequence continues at coordinate 44,685 of JAVVDW010000003.1, forward strand.
TTGTTTTGCTTGCAGATGGATCTTCTATCAATACGCAAAACAGTACCTCCAATTATTCCTTTTCAGTATCGCCCACGCAAAACACATCCTACGAATTGCGTGCCACAGAACCTGTAGAAGGCACAGTACTTTCTTCATTTTTTGATGTGGTGATATCGCCCACGGTGCCTGAGGTACCTTTACCTGCGGGTTTGCAAGACGGCATCAATCTGGATTTGACCAACCCGGCCAATCCTAAAGTTACCTTGGTGCTCTTTGCCCCCAACAAGTCGTTTGTGCACGTGATTGGCAGTTTTAACAACTGGCAGATCGACAACAACTTTCTGATGAACAAAGACAGTGCGCAGAACCGGTTTTGGATAGAACTCACCGGCCTAGCTGCACAAACCGACTATACATATCAATACTTGGTGGATGCTTCCATACGCGTGGCCGATCCCTATTCCGAAGTGGTACTCAACGAATTTGACGACCCCTTTATCGACGCAATTACCTACCCCAACCTGCCCGCCTATCCGGTAGGGCAAACCCAATTTCCGGTGACACTCCTTCGCTTTGGCGACCCCGAATTTGTATGGACAGACACATCCTATGTAAAACCCGCCCAAACAGACCTGATTATTTATGAACTGTTGATTCGCGATTTCGATAGCCGCCACAGCTTTGATGCGGTGCGCGAAAAATTGCAGTATTTTAAAGATTTGGGCGTAAACGCTATCGAGTTGATGCCCGTGAGCGAGTTTGACGGCAACATCAGTTGGGGTTTTAACCCCGGGTTTCACATGGCTTTAGATAAATATTACGGTACCAAAGACGCTTTGAAAAGATTGGTCAACGACGCCCACAACATGGGCATTGCCATCATTTTGGATGTAGTGTACAACCACGCTACCGGCCAAAACCCCTATTTCAGGTTGTGGAACCAATGTGGCGGTGACTTTAATTGTAAAGCTTCTGTAGAAAACCCTTTCTTTAATGTGGATGACCCCAACACCACTTTCTCCTTTTTTAATGATATGGACCATGTTTCAACGGCCACCCAAGCCTATGTGGATAGGATGAACCGCTATTGGATAGAAGCGTTTAAGGTGGACGGCTACCGTTTCGACTTTACCAAAGGCTTTACCAACACGGTGGGCGATGGCGGAGCGTTCGACGGTTCCCGTATTGGGATTTTAAGACGCATGAACGCCGCCCTTAAATCTGTGCATCCCGATGCTTATGTGATTTTAGAACATTTTGCGCCCAATAGCGAGGAAGATGTTTTGGAAGACAATTTTTCAAATTCTTTTGGATTTACCGGTAATTTCTCCGGTATGATGCTGTGGGGCAACCACAATTTCAATTACGGAGAAACCGTATTGGGCTTTAACGACAATGATGCCAACTTTTCGGGTATATCCTGGAAAAACAGAGGATGGGAAAAAGCACACTTGGTGGGCTATTCCGAGAGCCACGACGAGGAACGGCAAATGTGGCGGGCTGCCAATTTTGGCAATAGTTTTAATGCTGCCCACGATGTAAAAAACCAAAGCATCGCTTTGCAACGCATGGCGACCATGGGAGCGGTATTGTTTACCATACCAGGCCCAAAAATGTTGTGGCAATTTGGCGAGTTGGGCTACGATTTCAGTATCAACACTTGTCCTGATTTATCGATCAACAACAACTGCCGCGTTGACCCCAAACCCATCCGTTTGGACTATGCGGAAGACCCCGAAAGAGCCCAAGTATATAAAGATTGGGCCAAGGTGTTGTTTTTCAGAAACAACTTACCCATTTTTAAAACCAGCAACTTTACCGTGGAAGCTGGATTTACCAACGGAATTAAAAAAATATTTTTGGTGGACGATGCGGTGACCAACACGGCTTCCGAACTCAAATACCTAACCGTGGTAGCCAACTTTGACGTAGTGACACAAACTACACAACCCTTTTTTCAGGAAACCGGCGATTGGTTTGATTATGCCAACAACAATGCCTTACTGAATGTTACCAACACTGCGATGTCAATTACCCTTCAACCAGGTGAGTATAGAATTTACGGCAATATAGCCGGACCTATACCGCCTGTTGTTAATCCAACCTTATCCTTTGATGATATTGAAGCGTCAAATATTTTTTCTATTAAAATGTATCCCAACCCGGCTTCCGATGCTGTTTCATTTTCGCAGGATGTGGCGCGTGTGTCGGTGTTTGACATCACCGGCAGAAGAATCCTTCAAACCTCCGAACTCAGAACCAACCAAAGTTTGGAAGTTTCAGGGCTACGTCCCGGGGTATATTTGGTAAAATTTGAAGTAAACGGACGCACAGAGACGAAGAAACTGATAAAAAGATAGGTTATCCCCGTATTTTGTTTTCAGACAAAGCCACATCTCACGGTGTGGCTTTTTTTTATGATTGAAACTCGGGTATTAAATTCAAAATATGTTTGTTTTGAAAACCGATGCAATGTGAACATAAAAATGAAGACAAAAGCAACCCACAAACAGGAGTTTTAAATGCATCTTCCGTTTTAACTCAATCTAAATAAGCAATTTTAAAAATTTATTAGCAATTAAAAACTTGTTATAAAAGTCCAATCCTTGTAAATTTGTATCACTTTTAAAAAAACTTCCCAATCAAATGGCAATCAACACAAAGTCTTCGATAGGTAGGAAAGTCCTTATGTCACTTTCTGCCTTATTTTTGTTGTTCTTTTTGTTTCAACACTTTCTGATCAACGTCACCTCGGTATTCAGCCCCGACCTCTTTAACGAATTGTCCCATTTTATGGGCACCAATCCTTTGGTGCAGTTTGCCTTACAGCCTGTGCTTATCTTTGGTGTGGTGTTTCACTTCATCATGGGATTTGTACTCGAAATTCAGAACAAAAAAGCACGCGGTGTAAACTATGCTTCTTACAACGGAGGGGCAAACGCTTCGTGGGCTTCACGAAATATGCTGATTTCCGGTGCTGTTATTTTGGCTTTTCTCGGTTTGCACTTCTACGATTTCTGGATACCGGAAATCGCACACAAATACATTCATTTCGCCCCGGAAGATCCCAATAGGTACTTCGGCGAATTGCAGCACAAATTCACAGACATCATTCGCGTGGTTTTGTATTCGCTCTCGTTTGTCTTGTTGGCGTTGCACCTCAACCACGGGTTTCAATCCGCCTTTCAGTCGGTGGGTTTCAACGACAAAAAGTACACCCCAACACTTAAAAAAATCGGAAAATGGTATTCCATTCTGATCCCGCTCGGATTCGTGTTTATCGCCATTTTTCACTACATTAATCAATTATAATCTTTGCGCATGGCAACTCTAGATTCCAAAATACCAACAGGCCCAATAGCCGACAAATGGACTTCGTATAAAGACCATATCAATTTGGTAAACCCGGCCAACAAACGCAACATCGATGTGATTGTCGTAGGCACCGGATTGGCAGGTGGTTCGGCCGCAGCCACTTTGGCTGAGTTGGGCTACAACGTAAAAGCATTTTGTTTTCAGGATTCCCCGCGCAGGGCGCACTCTATCGCCGCGCAAGGCGGTATCAATGCCGCCAAAAATTACCAAGGCGACGGCGACTCTACCTACCGTTTGTTTTACGACACCGTGAAAGGCGGCGACTACCGTTCGCGTGAAGCCAACGTCTATCGCCTTGCAGAAGTATCCGCCAACATCATCGACCAATGTGTGGCGCAAGGTGTCCCTTTCGCCAGGGATTACGGCGGCTTGCTCGACAACCGCTCTTTTGGTGGTGTGTTGGTGTCGCGCACTTTTTACGCCAAAGGACAGACCGGGCAACAGTTGTTGTTGGGCGCTTATTCGGCCATGAACCGGCAAATTGCCCGCGGAAAAATAAAAATGTACAACCGCCATGAAATGCTCGATTTGGTAGTTGTGGACGGTAAAGCACGTGGCATCATCGCGCGTGATTTGGTGACCGGAAAATTAGAAAGGCACTCTGCCCATGCCGTGGTGATCGCTTCGGGCGGGTACGGGAACGTATTCTACCTTTCTACCAATGCCATGGGGAGCAATGTGACCGCTGCGTGGAAAATCCACAAAAAAGGTGCGTTTTTTGCCAACCCTTGTTATACGCAAATCCACCCGACCTGTATCCCGGTTTCGGGCGACCACCAGTCTAAACTGACTTTGATGTCCGAATCGCTCCGGAACGATGGGCGCATTTGGGTTCCTAAAAAATTGGAAGATGCCAAAGCCATCCGCGAAGGCAAACTCAAACCGACCCAACTCAAAGAAGAAGACCGCGATTATTATTTGGAACGCCGCTATCCTTCGTTCGGAAACTTGGTACCGCGTGACGTAGCTTCACGTGCTGCCAAAGAACGCTGCGATGCCGGGTTTGGCGTCAACAAAACAGGTGAGGCTGTTTACCTCGACTTCGCTGCTGCCATCGAACGTTATGGCAAAGAACAGGCGCACATCAAAGGATTGAACGAAAACGATGCGGCTTTGGTGAAGAAATTAGGCACGCAAATCGTGGAAGCCAAATATGGCAACCTCTTCCAGATGTATGAAAAAATCGTGGACGAGAATCCGTACGAAACCCCGATGATGATTTATCCCGCGGTGCATTACACCATGGGCGGCGTTTGGGTCGATTACAACCTGATGACTACCATACCGGGCTGTTATTGTATCGGCGAAGCCAATTTCTCCGACCACGGCGCCAATAGACTTGGTGCTTCGGCACTCATGCAAGGCCTGGCTGACGGCTATTTTGTGTTGCCTTACACCATCGGTGATTACCTGTCCAAAGACATCCGCACCGGAAAAATCCCGACCGATTTACCCGAATTTGAAGCTGCCGAGAAAGGCGTCCGCGCTCAGATTGACACTTTTGTCAACAACAAAGGCACCCATTCTGTAGATTATTTCCATAAAAAATTAGGAAAGATCATGTGGGACAAAGTGGGCATGGCGCGCAACGAAAAAGGTTTGAAAGAAGCCATTGAAGAGATTGCCAAACTGCGGGATGCGTTTTACAAAGACGTAAAAGTTCCCGGGACGGGCGAAGAATACAACGAAGAATTGGCCAAAGCCCTTCGCGTGGCCGACTTTATGGAGTTGGGCGAACTCTTTGCCAAAGATGCGCTGCACCGGAACGAATCTTGTGGCGGGCATTTTAGGGAAGAATACCAATCGGAAGAAGGCGAAGCCCAAAGAGACGACAAAAACTTCGCTTATGTTGCCGCTTGGGAATACAAAGGAAAACCATCCGATGCCGTGTTGCACAAAGAAGAATTGGAATATGAGAATATAAAATTGGTGACGAGGAGTTATAAGTAAAGGCATTAGCCAATAGCCATTAGCCATTAGCCAAAATAGCCAATAGGCAATAGGCAATAGGCATTAGAAAATAGGTAGCAAAAAAATGATTAAAAATAAGTAATGTCTGAGATTAATTCTTTTAAAGATTTATTGGTTTGGCAGAAGGGAATAGAATTGGTTAAAGAAGTTTATAAAGTGATAGATAAAATGCCTCAAGAGGAGTCGTTTGGTTTAAGTGGCCAAATTAAAAGGTCTGTCATATCCGTTCCGTCTAATATTGCTGAAGGATGGGGAAGAAATTCAACGTTAAGCTATATCAATTTTTTAAAGATTTCTCGTGGTTCTTTGTTTGAATTGGAAACGCAGTTAATCATTGCCAAAGAATTAGAATTTATAAGCTCTGATGCGCTCAATAAAATTGACAAGTTAATTCATGAGTTATCTAAAATGCTCAATTCTTTAATCAAAAGTATCAAAAATAAATCCTAAACTATTGGCTAATGGCTATTGGCTAATGCCTCTAAAAAAATAAAACATGAAACTTACATTAAAAATCTGGAGACAGAAAAACAACCAAGCAAGTGGCAAATTTGAAACCTATCCTTTGGATGGTGTTTCGCCCGATATGTCATTTCTCGAAATGCTGGATGTGCTCAACAATGAGTTGATTGAAAAAGGCATTGACCCGGTGGCTTTTGACCACGATTGCCGCGAAGGCATCTGCGGGATGTGTTCGCTTTTTATCAACGGCGAAGCCCACGGTCCCGACCGGGGTGTGACAACCTGCCAGTTGCACATGCGAAAATTTAAGGACGGCGATACCATCGTGATTGAACCTTTCCGTGCGAAAGCTTTTCCTGTTATCAAGGATTTGGTGGTGGACAGAAGTTCGTTTGACCGCATTCAGCATGCCGGCGGGTACATCTCTGTCAATACTTCCGGGAACACCCAGGATGCCAATGCCATACCTATTTCCAAACACGCCGCCGACGAGGCTATGGATGCCGCCACCTGTATCGGTTGTGGTGCCTGCGTGGCCACCTGTAAAAATGCCTCGGCCATGTTGTTTGTCGCGGCCAAAGTTTCGCAATACGCCTTGTTGCCACAAGGCAGGGTGGAAGCCACAGACCGCGTGTTGAACATGGTCAAACAAATGGACCTGGAAGGTTTTGGAAACTGTACCAACACAGGGGCTTGCGAAATAGAATGCCCCAAAGGCATCTCGCTGGAAAACATCGCCCGTATGAACCGGGAGTTTTTAAAGGCGAGTGTGTGAATTTAAGATTTTGTCTTATACTAAAAAAAACCGCAGTCAAAAGTTACTGTTTTTTTGTTTTAATAAAGGTTTTATTTGTCATCAATCAGTTCAATTTTGACATCTGAAGAAATAATCAATTTCTTTTTGTCCTTTTTGGCATAATCGATGATTTCCGATAGTTTTTCCATAGATTCCTTCAGCTCGGGTATCCTTTTAACAGAGACTTTATTGTCTTTACCATGACGGATTTGAGAACTGAAATTTTTGACTTCGTGAAAGTGAATTTTATCTGAAAATATTTTTGATAAAATTTCATTGGCATGGTCGGGCTTAAAAGTACCCTTGATGAGTATAAGTTTTTGAGTATTATCCATGTTTATTAATTTTTGTTTATTGTAAAAAAGATTGAATCTTGAAAATCAATTAATTAAGTTTATGACGTCTTAGTGTCGGTTCATTGATATTTACATCATTGCTAAGCTTCGCGCTGTTGAGATCAATAAACAAATGAGACTACCTGTACGCGTTCTACGACACATGGATGGTGGCATCAATTTTTAAGTTTTTGCCAGTTTCATGAATCTTTTTTCTCAGTTCATACAACTCCTTTTGAAGATGTTTAATTTTGGACTCTCTGAATTTCACATCTTCTTCACTGCTGTTATTTGAGATCTTATTCTCGTGATACTTTATTTTGGTGTGTATCAGTTGGGTGATCAATGACAAAGCATCGATTGCATGAAATTCACCTTGTATTAATTGTATGTTCATAATTTGATTTTTTTATTGTCCTTGGCCTAATGAATAAGCTGCTTTACCATCAAAATTGTACAGATTTTCAGTTTTGATGACATCAATATTTTTATCAAAAGCGTTTTGCAGTAGGGTTATGATATCTGTTTTGTTTATTTCGACACCCACCCGAGATTTGAATCGGCAACGCCAGTGATCGGTACAGAAAGTTTCTTTAAATCCTTCGGGCCAAACTTTAATCCCTCTGTTCGTAATCATGGTCAGGTTGATGCCATCAAATTCAATTTCATGTAACTTGCCTGCCAGTTCATCGGGATTGCTCCCATTCCAATGCACGAAAACATCAACGCCTTCCAACACTTTTTTCGCAGCCGGTTTGCGTTTGTATTTGGGCAGGTTCAGCGCAGCATTGTTGGAATAAGAAACCGCTTTTAAAACGGTGGGCTTTTCGCCCAGATTTGCAATCACAGCTAAGGCAAATTCTCGGGTGCCAACTTTTTGTTTGCTGATGCCTTCTTTAAAAATATCGTAGGTGTGTATGCCGTCTTCCAAAGTTTTCAACCAAGCGTTTTGTACTTTTTCTGCAATGGCTGCTTGTCCAATGTGGTTTAGCATCATTATGGCACCCTGAAGCAGCCCTGAAGGATTGGCTAAGTTTTGTCCGGCTCTTCTGGGGGCAGAGCCATGAATGGCTTCAAACATAGAACACTCTTCACCAATGTTAGCCGAGCCGGCCAAACCAACTGAACCGGTTATTTGTGCGGCCACATCACTCAACACATCGCCATACAGATTTGGCATTACGATAACATCAAATGCTTCGGGTGTATCGGCCATTTTTGCCGCTCCTATATCTATAATCCAATGTTCGTTTTCAATATCCGGATATTCTTGTGCGATTTCATCAAACACCTTGTGAAACAATCCGTCTGTTTGCTTCATGATGTTGTCTTTGGTAAAGCAAGTTACTTTTTTACGATATTGCTGTTTGGCATACTCAAAAGCATAACGGACGATTTTTTCGCATCCGGGTCTGCTGATTAGTTTTAGACATTGTACCACTTCATCTGTTTGTTGGTGCTCGATACCGGCATACAAGTCTTCCTCATTTTCTCTGATGATGACTACATCCATCACCGGATGTTTGGTGCTCACATATGGATGCAAACTCTTACAAGGCCGCACGTTTGAATACAATCCAAGAAATTTTCGCGTGGTCACATTCAAACTTTTGTAGCCACCTCCTTGCGGCGTTGTAATTGGAGCTTTAAGAAACACTTTATTTCGCCTGATTGTATTCCAAGCCTCGGGGGCAATTCCGGAAGTGTTACCCGACAAATACACTTTCTCGCCTACTTCTATTTCTTCTATTTCTATTTTAGCACCTGCCGCTAAAATAATGTCTAAAGTGGCATCCATGATTTCGGGTCCGATACCATCTCCTTTTGCAACTGTTATTCTGGTCATGTTTAATAAATTATAGATTAACGGTGCAAATTTTAGCATTCTTATTCATTTATTTTTATTTATATTTGTAATACAATTCATTAGCATTTATTATGAACTATACACTCAACCAATTGCAGATTTTTCTCAAAATCGTGCAAACAAAAAGTGTGACAAAGGCTTCAGAAGCGCTACACTTAACACAACCAGCCGTATCCATTCAATTAAAAAACTTTCAGGACCAGTTTGACATACCGCTTACTGAGGTAATTGGCAGAAGGATTCACATTACTGAATTTGGTAGAGAAATTGCAGAAGTGGCAGAAAACATCATCGAACAAGTTCACGCCATCAATTATAAAACCATGGCTTATAAAGGGCAGTTGACGGGAAAATTAAAGATATCCATCGTATCAACCGGGAAATATGTGATGCCTTATTTTCTAGCCGATTTCATCAAAGCGCATCAGGGAATAGAATTAATTATGGATGTGACAAATAAGAATAAAGTATTGGAAAGTTTGGAAAACAACGAGGTCGATTTTGCCCTTGTTTCTATAATCCCACCTGCTCTAAAAGTCGAAAAGCTAGACCTGCTACAAAACAAACTTTTTTTGGTCAGCGATACCCAAATTAAAATTAAAAAAGGGGTACAACCTGTCAATATTTTAAAAGATTTACCTCTTATTTTCAGAGAAAACGGCTCGGGTACAAGACAAACCATGGAACGATTTATCGAAAGCAGCAACATTCCTGTGCTAAAAAAAATGGAATTAACCTCCAACGAAGCTGTTAAACAAGCCATATTGGCCGGTTTGGGATATTCTATCATGCCACTGATTGGCATCAAAAATGAATTGCAAGACAAACAACTTCAAATTATCCGCGTCAAAGGACTTCCCATTAAAACAACCTGGAGCTTAATATGGCTCAAAGGCAAAAGACATTCGCCCATATCTGTCTCATTTTTAGACTATTTAAAAAAAGAAAAACAGCAAATTGTTCAAGAAAAATTTAGTTGGTATGAGGCTTATTAATGTTATCATTTATTTTTACCTACTGGATATTTCTTTCAAATACCTCCATAAAAATATAAATTGTCATTAAAAAACGTATTTTCGTCTTTTAGCCTATCCTTATGCATTTCACCTCCAAACTCCCCCAAACCGGCACCACTATTTTCACGGTCATGTCGGCATTGGCCGCCGAACACAATGCCATCAACCTGTCGCAGGGTTTTCCGGATTTTGAATCTTCTGCCGAATTGACCGGTTTGGTGTGCGATGCCATGAAAAAAGGTTACAACCAATATGCGCCTATGGCAGGTGTACTGAGGCTTAGAGAAATAATTTCAGAGAAAATCGCATCGCTCCATGGGACAACGTATCATCCCGAAAGTGAGATCACCGTCACGGCAGGCGGCACCCAAGCCATCTTTACCATCATCAGCGCCTTTGTCAAAACAGGCGATGAAGTCATTATTTTCAAACCGGCTTACGATTGCTACGAACCCGCCATCCGGCTCAACGGCGGCAAAGTCGTCCCGGTACAGCTGCGCGCGCCCGGCTACCAAGTGGATTGGTATGAAGTAAAAAAACTCATCAGCGAAAAAACCAAAATGGTGATTATCAACACGCCGAACAATCCTTCGGGGACGGTGTTTTCGCGGGAAGACATGAGCCAATTGGAAACTATTCTCAAAGGGACAAACATCCTATTGTTGAGTGACGAAGTTTATGAACATTTGGTTTTTGACGGCGAACAACACCAAAGCGCCGCGCGGTTCCCGGGTTTGGCAGAGCGGGCTTTCATCGTCTCTTCTTTTGGCAAAACCTTCCACAACACCGGTTGGAAAGTTGGATATTGCGTTGCTCCGTCCGAGTTGATGAAAATTTTCAGGCAAGTACACCAGTTCAATGTGTTTTGCGTGAACCATCCGGTGCAGGTAGCCTTGGCGACCTATTTAAAAAATCCCGACCACTACCTGGAACTCAATGCTTTTTATCAGGAAAAGCGTGATTTCTTTATAAAAAACCTCGAAAATTCCCGTTTCAAAATGTTGCCTTGCCACGGCACTTATTTCCAATTGCTCGATCACAGCCGCATCACCGACGAAAAAGACACAGACTTTGCCATTCGGTTGACCAAAGAACACAAAATTGCCGCCATTCCCGTTTCGGTTTTCAACGAGCATCAACTCGATCAAAAATTGCTGCGATTTTGTTTTGCTAAAAAGGAGGAAACCCTAAAGGGTGCATTGGAAATTCTTAATGCTATTTAATTTTTTTATAGCTTTGTTCTCTAATGCCCCACCATGAAAATTCTCCAAATTACACTGGCGTTTTTTATCGCCTTTAACCTGCTCTTTGCAACAACTCTTTATTCACAAGAAGTGATTCCAAAAATACGTTTGGGTCATGATGATCAAGCGGGTTTTCACCGCCAACTTCTTTTAGGATTTGATCCCTTAAGTACTAATGGTGTAGACAATGGTTTTGACGCCAAAATGCTCGATGTTTTTAGCACGGATGCCTATTAGTATCTTGACAATCAGCCTTTTGTAATACAGACTATCCCTTTTGACCCAAATGCCTTGGTGGATATTGGGGTGGTTTCTGCCTTTAATCAGGTGCACACTTTTATGATTGATGCTCTGGAAAACTATACCGGCGAAGTTTTTTTATATGACAACCTCACCGGACAACTGCACAATCTTAAGCAACAGGCGGTAACAGTAAATATTGGTACAGGCACTTTTAACGACCGTTTTAAATTGGCCTTTACTTCCGAAACGCTTTCTGGCAGTGAACTTGTGATAAACACCGCTGGTGTAGACGGCTATTTCGATTCTGAAGAAGGCATTTTCAAAATTTTCTGCAACCAAACTTCCGACCTCAGGTCTGTAAAAATATTTTCAATCTCCGGTAAAATCATCACACACCAAAACATACAATCTAAAGGCCATTTGGTTGAAATTTCCATTCCTTTTAGCACAGCATCTTCCGGTATTTACATTGCAAAAATCCAAACTGCATCTTCAACAAGCAACATAAAGTTTGTGAAATACTGAGTGTGCGTTTTACTAAAACCGCTTACTTTTGTCAAAAAAATTGATACAATTGTCAGAAATATTATTCGAAGACAACCACCTGCTTGTGGTCAACAAAAAAGCCGGCGACCTGGTGCAGGGGGACAAAACGGGCGATGAGCCATTGGTTGAAAAACTCAAAAAATACATCAAAGTAACTTACAACAAGCCCGGAGAAGTTTTTTTGGGTGTTGTCCACCGACTAGATAGACCTACCTCCGGTGTGTTGGTTTTTGCTAAAACCTCCAAAGCCTTGTCACGCTTAAATGAACAATTTGCCAAAAAAGAAACGGCCAAAACCTATTGGGCCATCGTAAAAAAAATGCCTGAGTCTGCACAAGGCACTTTAATACATTACCTCAAAAAGACAGAAGCAAACAACACTTCCAAAGCCTATATCAAAGAAGTTACGGGCAGTAAAATCGCCATCTTGCACTATGCGGTCATCAAAAAACTCAGCAATTATTTTCTGTTGGAAATAAACTTGGAAACCGGACGGCACCACCAGATCCGTGCGCAATTATCGAGCATAGGTTGCCCCATCAAAGGCGACCTAAAATACGGTTCTGAACGGAGCAATCCTGATGGCAGCATCAGTTTACACGCCAGAAAACTCCAAATCACACACCCGGTGCTGAAAACCAAAATGACTTTTGTGGCGCCCTTGCCCGAAGACCCCATTTGGCAGGCTTGCCAGTAGTTTACTTGGGATCGAGAATGACAAATGGGATAATAACCTCTTCCAATGAAATACCTCCGTGTTGGTAGGAATTTCTGAAATAATTGACATAGTGGTTGTAGTTGTTCGGATAAGCCAAAAACAGATCCGATTTGGCAAAAATGTAAGAACTGCTGACGTTGTTGGCCGGCAAGTGAATCTTCTTCGGATCTTTTACTACAAATACATCTTTTGCATCATAGGTAAGGCTTCTTCCGGTTTTGTAGCGCAGGTTTAAACTCGTCTCTCTGTCGCCAACTACTTTGGTCGGATTTTTGACATTGATAGTGCCGTGATCTGTAGTGATAATCAATCTGAAACCGAGTTTTTGAGCCTGTTGGATGACGTCTATCAGTGGTGAATTTTTAAACCAACTCAGTGTTAAAGATCGGTAAGATTTGTCGTTTGAGGCCAATTCTTTGATAACTTCCGTTTCTGTTTTGGCATGCGAAAGCATATCTACAAAATTATAAACCAAAACCGTGAGGTCGTTGTCTTTGTTTTCAGAAAATTTATCGGCAAACTTCTTGGCGTGGTACAAATTGGTCACTTTTTGATAGGTATGCTTGATATTCAAACCCAATCGTTTGAGTTGTAAGGTTAAAAGTTCGCTTTCGTATAAGTTTTTGCCACCCTCATCCACGTCATTTTTCCAATACTGAGGGTATAATTTTTCAATATCCAAAGGCATTAAGCCCGAAAAGATAGCATTTCTGGCATATTGGGTGGCCGTTGGCAATATGCTGTAAAAAGTTTTTTCTTCTGTTTTTTTATAATAATTTGACACCGTGGATTCTATCACTTTCCATTGGTCATACCTGAGGTTATCAACCACAATCATCAAAACAGGCTTGCCTTTTTTGATTTCGGGCAAGGCATATTCTTTAAAAACTGTATGCGACATTACGGGTCTGTCGTCGGCGTTGTCGAACCAGGTGGCGTAATTCTTTTCGATGAACTTAAAAAATTGGGTGTTGGCCTCGTGCTTCTGAGATTCCAAAATTTCGGTCATAGATGCATCTTCAATATTCTCCAACTCAATCTCCCAATAAATGAGCTTCTGGTAGAGTGCCGTCCAAGCTTCAAACGAATTGACCGAAGCCAACTCCATAGCTATATTTCGAAACTCTTGCCGGTAGTTGGTTGCCGTTTTTTCAGATACCAAACGGGTTTGTTGCAAGTTTTTTTTGAGCGACAACAGGATTTGGTTGGGATTTACCGGTTTGATGAGATAATCGGCAATTTTAGATCCGATGGCGTCGTCCATAATCAATTCCTCCTCGCTTTTGGTAATCATCACAACCGGAATCAAACTTTTGATTTCCTTGATTTCCTGCAAGGTTTCGAGCCCAGAAAGCCCAGGCATATTCTCATCCAGAAAAATAATATCGTAGTCGTTTTTAGCGATTTCTTCAATGGCTTCGGCACCACTTTCGCAGGTGTTTACTTCATAATTCCGCTGTTCTAAAAACAAAATATGGGGTTTGAGAAGGTTTACCTCATCATCTACCCAGAGTATCTTCGTATTGTGCATAGCTTTGTGTATATTTGTTTTGTAATTATATCCGGCAGGCTTTGAAAAAACCGAACAAACTCAAACTCTTTAACGACCCAATTTACGGTTTTATTTCGATACAAGACCCATTAATTTTTGCCTTGATTGAACATCCTTATTTCCAAAGGTTAAGACGTATTTCTCAGATGGGGCTTTCATCGCTGGTTTTTCCGGGCGCGCATCATACCAGATTTCACCACGCTTTAGGCTGTTTGTATTTGATGCAAAAGGCGGTTCGTTTGCTTCGTTTCAAACAAGTTGAAATCTCAAAAACGGAAGAACAAGGCCTGTACATCGCTATTTTACTACACGACATAGGGCACGGGCCGTTCTCTCACGCGCTGGAAGCGAGCATCGTACAAGGTATGCATCACGAAGCCCTGTCTTTACAATTTATGGAAACTTTGAATGCCGATTTTGACGGAAAACTGGCCGAGGCTATTTTGATTTTTAAAAAACAACATCCCAAGAAATTTTTGTACGAACTCGTCTCCAGCCAGTTAGATATTGACAGAATGGATTATCTGAAGCGCGACAGCTTTTACACGGGCATCGCCGAAGGCAACATCAATTCGGAACGCATCATTTCGATGCTGAATGTGATAGACAACGAATTGGTCATCGAAGAAAAAGGCATTTACTCCGTCGAAAAATTCTTGATGGCGCGCAGGTTTATGTATTGGCAAGCCTATTTGCACAAAGCCGGCGTAGGTGCCGAAATTTTACTCACCCAAATTTTGAAACGCGCCAAGGATTTGACCAATTTGGGCAAAGTTTTACCAGGAAACTCAGCGTTGATCTATTTTTTGAAATGGCAACAAGACAGACAGCACATCACCACGGCTGATTTACGTCATTTTGCTGCCATAGACGACATAGACATTTTGGCTGCTATCAAAGAATGGCAGAACTATCCTGATGCGGTGTTGTCAAAACTATCCAAGGCGCTGATCGATCGCAAGTTGTTTAAAATGAAATTATCCGACAGTCCGTTTTCGGAAGCTAAACTTTTGGAAACCCGCCATAAAGTAGCTGAAAAATGGGCAATTGATGACGCGCTAACGCACTATTTTGTAGTGACCGGCCAATTGACCAATTTAACCTACGACAACAGAGAAGCACACATTCGCCTGATGGACAAAAAAGGAGTTGTGCGACTTTTGACAAACCCGTTTGACAAACTCATAGTCAATTCATTGACTGAACCCGTTGACAAATACTATCTTTGTTTTCCAAAGAAGCAACCCTAACTAATTTTTTTATAATTTTGCCGCAATGAAATTTACAGCAGCACAAATAGCCGGAATCCTGGACGGCGATATCGAAGGCAATCCCGATATCGAAGTTTCAAAGCTTTCTAAAATTGAAGATGGCATCGCAGGATCACTCACTTTTTTGGCAAATCCAAAATATACCCAATTTATATATTCCACCGAAGCTTCGGTAACCATCGTTGATAAAAATTTCATACCGGAAGAGCCACTCAAAACCACTTTGATTAAGGTTGATGACGCCTACAAGTCTTTTTCTAAATTGCTAGAATATTATAACTTAGTGAAGATGAATAAGATAGGTATAGAACAACCCAGCCACATAGACGCGAGTTCTCGTTATGGCGAATCATTTTATTTGGGTGCTTTTGCTTACGTAGGTGAAAACGTGATCATAGGCAACCGTGTCAAAATATACCCCGGCGCTTACATAGGAGACAATACGCGTATTGGTGACGATACCGTCATTTTTGCAGGTGCTAAAATCTATTCCGAAACCGTCATAGGAAACCATTGTGTAATTCATTCCGGAGCGATTATAGGCGCAGACGGATTTGGCTTTGTGCCAAACGAAAACGGCGAATTTTCAAAAGTTCCCCAAACCGGTAATGTCATCTTAGAAAACCACGTAGATATCGGTGCCGGCACGACAATAGACAGGGCTACTTTGGGATCGACCATTATCCGAAAAGGCGCAAAAATAGACAACCAAATCCAGATCGCCCACAATGTTGAAATTGGAGAAAACACTGTGATTGCAGCCCAAACAGGCATAGCAGGCTCAACAAAAATCGGAAAAAACTGTATGATAGGCGGACAGGTTGGCATTGTAGGACACATCAAAATAGGTGACAACGTCAAAATTCAGGCGCAATCAGGCATTGGCCGAAACGTAAAAGACAACGAAGTGCTACAAGGTTCTCCGGCACTTGGGTATTCAGAATACAACAAATCTTATGTGTATTTTAGAAACCTGCCCAAAATTGTGGATAAAATAGAAAAGCTCGAAAAAAAAATAAACCTATGATTGAGAAGGCATCCGTAAAACAGAAAACGATCGCCTCAGCTGTTAGTCTGACAGGCGTAGGTCTTCATACCGGTAAAGATGTGACCCTTACCTTCAAACCGGCACCATCCAACACCGGTTTTACCTTTGTGAGGGTAGATTTAGAAGGACATCCTGCCATTGAAGCAGATGCTACCTATGTAACCAATACACAAAGAGGCACCAACTTAGAAAAAAGAGGTGTAAAAATTCAGACCTCCGAACACATCTTAGCTGCTTTGGTGGGTATGGACATAGACAACGCCATTATCGAACTGGACGCTTCCGAACCGCCCATCATGGACGGCTCGTCCAAATTTTTTGTAGAAGCCCTGGAAAAAGCAGGTATTATAGAATTGGAAGCGTGTAGAGAAGAATATGTAGTCACCGAAGTGGTTTCCTATACAGACGAGGAAACCGGCAGTGAAATACTGGTGATGCCGGCCGATTCGTATCAAATCACTACCATGGTAGATTTTGGCACCAAAGTTTTAGGCACCCAAAACGCTACTTTAAAACGCCTAAAAGATTTTAAATCTGAAATAGCAAACGCCCGAACCTTTAGCTTTTTGCACGAATTGGAAATGCTTTTAGACAATGGGCTCATCAAAGGCGGCGATTTAAACAACGCCATTATTTACGTGGACAAAGCGCTGTCTGATGAAACGCTACAAAAACTCAAAAGTGTTTTCAAAAAAGACAAGCTCAACATCAAGCCAAACGGCATACTAGACAACCTTACCCTGCATTATCCAAACGAAGCTGCGCGTCACAAATTGCTCGATGTCATCGGCGATTTGGCCTTGGCGGGCATGCGCATTCGCGGAAAGGTAATTGCCAATAAACCCGGACATTACGTCAATACACAATTTGCCAAAAAACTCTCCAAAATCATCAAAACCGAACGCAGAAATTACGTCCCCAAATTCGATTTGAGTCAACCTCCACTGATGGACATCAACCAAATCATGAAGATGTTGCCGCATAGACCCCCTTTTTTATTGGTGGACAGGATTATTGAGATGTCCGACTCACACGTCATCGGATTGAAAAACGTGACCATGAACGAATCTTTTTTCATTGGCCACTTCCCGGATGCACCGGTGATGCCCGGTGTTTTGCAGATTGAAGCGATGGCGCAGTCCGGCGGTATTTTGGTATTGAGCACCGTCCCGGATCCGGAAAACTACCTGACGCTTTTTATGAAGATGGACAATGTAAAATTTAAACATCCGGTATTACCCGGCGACACACTTATTTTCAAACTTGAATTGATTTCGCCTATCCGTAGAGGCATCTGCCATATGCAAGGTTATGCCTATGCAAACGGCAGGCTCACCTGCGAAGCAGAACTCATGGCGCAAATCGTCAAAAAAACCAAACAACTTTCATGAATCAACCTTTAGCATACGTTCATCCCGGCGCTAAAATCGCCAAAAATGTTGTCATTGAACCCTTTACAACTATTCACAACAACGTAGTGATTGGCGAAGGTACTTGGATCGGCTCTAGCGTCACCATCATGGAAGGTGCACGCATCGGAAAAAATTGCAATATTTTTCCGGGTGCTGTTATCTCCGGAATTCCTCAAGATTTGAAATTTGACGACGAAGTCACCACTGCAGAAATTGGTGATAATACGACGATTCGCGAATTTGTGACCATCAATCGCGGCACTGTTGACCGAATGAAAACCGTCATCGGAAGCAATTGCCTGCTAATGGCTTACTCGCACGTAGCGCACGACTGCATCATAGGCGACCACTGTATTTTTTCTAACAATACAACCCTGGCCGGACACATCACCGTTGGCGATTATGTCATTTTGGCCGGCATGACAGCCGTACATCAATTTTGCCAAATTGGAAACCACGCCTTTGTCACCGGAGGCAGCTTGGTTAGAAAAGACGTTCCGCCTTATGTGAAAGCTGGAAGGGAACCGCTTTCCTATGTGGGTATTAACTCTATCGGATTGAGAAGACGTGGATTTAGCAGTGAAAAAATACAAGAGATTCAAAAAATTTACAGAATTCTCTATCAACAAAATTACAACAACAGCCAGGCTTCTGAGATTATTGAAGCTGAGATGGAAGCGACACCCGAACGCGACGAAATTTTACAATTTATTCGCAATTCGCAACGCGGCATTATGAAAGGCTACATCAGTACCATCGGAAATTAATTTAACCCAAATATGGCAAGCACATCAGACATAAGAAACGGTTTGTGTATCAAACACAACCACGACATTTACAAAATCATCGAATTTCTTCACGTCAAACCCGGTAAAGGCCCTGCCTTTGTCCGCACCAAACTCAAAAGCCTGACCAACGGCAAAGTACTCGACAATACGTTCTCTGCCGGGCATAAAATTGAGGAAGTCCGTGTGGAAACGCACAAATATCAATTTTTATACGCCGAAGGCGATTTGTTTCACTTTATGCACGTGGAAGATTTCAACCAAATATCGTTGGATAAAAACATCTTGGACGCACCGGATTTGCTCAAAGAAGGCGAAAACGTGATGGTGATTACCAACACCGAAACCGGCTTGCCACTGTCTGTGGACATGCCCGTCAGCGTGGTTCTTGAAGTGACTTATACCGAGCCGGGCGTAAAAGGCAACACGGCCACCAACGCCACCAAACCTGCCAAAGTGGAGACCGGTGCGGAAGTCAACGTACCCCTGTTTATCAACGAAGGCGACAAAATAAAAATTGATACGGCCAAAGGAATTTATTTAGAACGCGTTAAAGAATAGGTGACTGGTTTTAAAGTGTCAAAATAAGACCTAATATTATAGCTTTGCAACAGCTTAAAGCAGAACTCCAAAAAAACATTTGTTTCCTAAATAAGAAACATTTATTTTTGTAAAGATATTTTGAATGGACGAACAAAAATTCCGAGTTGAAATTCTTGAAGAAGCAAAACAATTTCTTGACAGCATTGACGATAAAAGCCGAGAGAAAATAATTTATAACATTTGGAAATCACAAAGAACAAACGACAAAGAACTTTTCAAAAAATTACAAGACGAAATTTGGGAATTTAGAACTAAATTCAACAAAACTTACTTCCGACTTTTCGCCTTTTGGAATAAGACCGACAAAGAGGATACTATTGTTATTTCAACTCACGGAATAATTAAAAAAACGGATAAAATACCAAAAAAGGAGATTGAAAAAGCGGAACGAATAAGACAACAGTATTTTAACGAAAAAATAAAAGGAAATGAAAACATATAGCTTAGAAGAACTGACTGACAGTTACATCGGGAAAAAAGGAACAAAAAAGCGAGACGAATTTGAAAATGAACTTCGACTTGACTTACTTGGATACGAAATAAAAAAAGCTAGAAAAGACAGAAAACTGACACAAGAACAACTCGGTGAACTTGTCGGTGTTAAAAAAGCACAGATTTCAAAGATCGAAAATAGCGCAACTGACGCGAGATTTTCGACAATTTTAAAAGTGTTTAAAGTGTTAGGAGCGAAAGTGAAATTTAACGTAGAACTGAACGACCATAAATTAGCATACTAACCCGAAAAGAATGCCGATTGACAACATCGGCTATAGCAGAAAATCGCTTCATAAATTGTAAATCAAGTCCTTATGTTTTTTTGGTTAAAATCAATAGATTTAGCAAAGGAAAGTGTAAAAGCAAGGGTGTTGGAAGGAGGACATAACATCGATACAAAAACAATAGAGAGAAGATACATCAGGGGAATTACCAACCTATTCGATATCTACTTGCCGATTTTTGATGAAACGATGATATTTGATAATTCTGAGGGAAGGCCTATAGTGATTGTGGAAAAATTTGAGAACGGCGAGATTAATATTTCGAATAAGCGAAAATTTACTAAACTAAAACGGATTTATGAAAGCAGCTAAGAAAACCATTCACCGAAACAAAATTGTAAAAGGTTTAGACAAATCCTATGAAAAACTGCTGGAATTTAAAAAACAGAAAAATACTGAACTGATAATTATCCGCGATAATAAAATTGTGAGAATTAAACCTGAGTAGAAAAATATTACAAAACAATCAGCCCCACCATTTTAAAATCAAATTCAATTTTTTCCATGAAATTTCCAAAACCCCAACAGCTACAATATATTGCCCATTTGATTGGTGCCAGGTTTGTCGGTCCGCCAGATTTTGAAGTTTTGGGGATGAACGAAATTCACGTGGTCGAACCCGGCGATATCGTGTTTGTCGATCACCCGAAATACTACGACAAAGCTTTGCAATCTGCCGCGACCATTGTACTTATCAACAAAGACGTGGCATGCCCCGAAGGGAAAGCCCTGCTGATTTCGGATGACCCTTTTCGCGATTTCAACAAGCTGACAACACATTTTAAGCCTTTTCAACCGGCAAATCAATCGGTTTCGCCCACAGCTAAAATCGGAAAAAACACCATCATCCAGCCCCATGTTTTTATCGGCAACGATGTGGTCATTGGAGCAGATTGCGTCATTCACCCAAACGTGACCATCTATGACGGCTGCATCATCGGCAACCACGTGGTCATTCACGCAGGAACGGTTTTGGGCGCCGATGCGTTTTACTATAAAAACAGGCCGGAAGGATTTGACCAGCTCAAATCATGCGGCAATGTCGTGATTGAAGACCATGTTCATATCGGGGCCGCTTGCACCATCGACAAAGGCGTGACAGGCAGCACCACCATCAAAGCAGGTACCAAAATCGACAACCAGGTGCAAATTGCACACGACACCGTCATCGGAAAAAAATGCCTGATTGCATCTCAGGTGGGTATTGCAGGATGTACAATTATCGAAGACGAAGTAACCCTTTGGGGACAAGTAGGCATCATCAGCGGGATCACCATCGGTAAAAAAGCCGTTGTTTTGGCGCAAAGTGGCGTGTCTAAATCTTTGGAAGGCGGACAGGTATATTTTGGCTACCCGGCAGGGGAAGCCAGGGAGAAGTACAAGGAATTGGCATCCATCCGCCAGATTCCGAATATAATTGAAAAACTTAAAGGTTAAATTATTCGATATTTCATACCCGATGTTTTACCTTTGAAAAAACATAAATAAATCTATTATTTTCTTTAAATACCAATAAAAATGAGCGTTTTAGTCAACAAACATTCCAAGATAATTGTACAAGGTTTTACCGGGAGCGAAGGCACTTTTCACGCCGAACAGATGATCGCATACGGCACCAACATCGTTGGCGGGGTCACGCCCGGAAAAGGAGGCCAAAAACATTTGGACAAACCGGTTTTTAACACCGTAAAAGATGCGGTAGATCAGGCAGGCGCCGATACCACCATCATTTTTGTACCGCCGGCTTTTGCCGCCGATGCCATCATGGAAGCTGCTGACGCAGGCATCAAAGTCATCATTACCATCACCGAAGGGATCCCCGTTGCCGATATGGTAAAAGCGTATGCTTATATTCAGCACAAAGATTGCCGTTTGGTCGGGCCCAACTGCCCGGGTGTCATCACGCCTGAGGAAGCCAAAGTGGGCATCATGCCAGGCTTTGTTTTCAAAAAAGGGACGGTCGGGATTGTATCTAAATCGGGAACGCTGACCTACGAAGCGGCTGACCAAGTGGTCAAACAAGGATTGGGCATCACCACAGCCATCGGTATCGGCGGCGACCCCATTATCGGTACGACCACCAAAGAAGCGGTGGAGTTGTTTATGAACGACCCTGAGACGGAATGCATTGTGATGATAGGCGAAATAGGTGGTCAATTGGAAGCCGATGCGGCACGTTGGATAAAAGCCAACGGTACGAAACCTGTGGTCGGCTTTATAGCCGGTGAAACTGCTCCCAAAGGGCGCACTATGGGACATGCCGGGGCCATCGTGGGCGGCGCGGAAGACACCGCCGAAGCCAAAAAACGCATCATGCGCGAATGTGGCATCCACGTGGTGGACTCACCTGCCGAAATCGGTAAGAAAGTGGCTGAGGTGTTGAGGAAATAAAAAAACGCTATTTCTGTCATGCTAAACTTACACCTGTCATGCTGAACTCGTTTCAGCATCTCTTTCCACAGAGGCAAGACCCTGAAATAAATTCAGGGTGACAGTTCAATTTGTCATATTGAACCCGCCCGACTGTTCGGGCATGCAGTTGAGGGGAATGTCACCCCGAGCGCAGTCGAGGGGCTCAACAAAAGTAAATTCAGGGTGACCGTTTATCAGGATGCTTTTTCCAGTTCCTTAAAAAAATGAGTAAGGGAACTTACCCATAAAAAAAGCGGCTTCAAAAGAGCCGCTTTTTTTGGTTTATTCCAGTAACTTTATGGGTAATGATTAATTGATAAAACACGGTGCATCATTTACGTTTTTATCTCCGGTAATCAAATCAATGGTTCCCTGAATGCAGGAGTTAAACTCATCTACATATTGAGCATACGCCTGTAATATCAAGTGACCATTATCCTCATTTATTGTTATCCCGTTTAAACACAGCTGATTTACTCCGGAAAATTCAATCAAATCACTCAATGCATTGTCAGGGGTCGAAAATTTAATATTATCCACATTGGCTATTTTTATGATTTCTGAAGAAAAAGCCCTATTGTCAACTGCTAATTTTATTTTATCCTTGGTCAAATAAGTATCTCTTGGCAAATCCAATGCCGGGAAAAAGGAATTATCAGCATCTATCTTGATGATGAATTGGTCACAATTAAAAGCAGTCGCCCAATCAACATTGAAATTGTAACATATACTAAATGAGACTCCTTTTTCCCAAGAATGTATTTCTGATTTGATAAGTTCAATGTGCGAATCAAAAAAATTTTGGCTAAGGTTATTTTTTTCCATAATAAGTTCCTTCCAAATAGCTAAATATTCCGTACAAAGCTCATCGGAACACAACGAGCCGGTAGTGCTGTCCTCCGAAAAAGCATTTTCCTGAGTACAAGCCGTTTCCCGAAATTGATTATTATCCTCACAAGCTGTAAAAACAAAAACCAATGCGATAAAAATTAAGGCGAAATATTTCATAATCATTTTTTTTATTGAGATGTCATATATTTTATTTGTTATTACCCATAACAAGTGTGTAAGAACAACTGATAATAAGATATTTGTTTTCATGACTATACTTTTTAATGTTGAACAATAATTTTTTCTGTTACTTATCTCGGGTCTGTCCAAACGGTTTCAACAAATTCGAGATTTTCGAAAAAATCATCAGGACAATTTGTCTCCCCTAATAACCCTCCGCTGCTGCAAAACGGTTGACATGCCTCATCTTGATAGCCAACCGGGACATCAGGTAAATTGGTACTGAAAGCAAATAAGACATTGCCTTTATAGGTTACTTTGTCTATGGTTGCCCCTTGAGGTGGTCTTTCATTTACAAATTCAATAAATTCCTGAAAACATTCCGGAAGGTTCTCATCGTCTGAACTACAACCAAAAAAAGCTATTAATGTTACGCAAATCATTAAAAGTTTTGTTTTCATATCTGAATTTTTAATGTTGAACAATGATTTTTTCTGCTACTTATCTCGGGTCTGTCCAAACGGTTTCGATGAAGACCTCACTATCAAAGTCTTCGCAATCGTTTACCATACATATATTTTCGAGGCAGTATATCTTGAAATAATTAATAAGACCCCAAAAACTTTTCAGTCAGAATTGTTTTTGATAAATGGAATCCGGGCATTTAAAAATTCTATTAATTCTCGTCCCTTTTAAGCATTAAACCATCATCACCAACTACAAATATTTTCCCGTCAGAAGTTTTAGCAATAGATGAAAGGTTTAAGCCATTGGTCGTTTCGTAATCAACAGACCAGTTAGTGCCACCATTATTGGTGCGATAAATTTTACCCTCATGAGTTATTACAAATCCATTGTTTACATCAAGAAATACCATTCCGTTTATAAAACCCTCCACTTCGTTACTTACTAAGTCCCAGGTTGTGCCGCCGTCGGTTGTTTTATAAATTTCATCCTCAGCACTTGTGGCGAAATAGCCTGTGTTCACATCTACAAAATACAAAACATTGATTTCGGACACCGATAAATTTAAATCGTCCCATGTTTGACCACCGTCAGTAGTTTTTAAAACACCTCCGGATGATAGCACATCTCCTCCGGCAATAGGGCCGTTGGTTGAGCCACCATATAAAAACCCTATACTGTTGTTTACAAAAAACAATTTACTAAGTGTATTCACTTGAACCACTTCTACCCAACTTTCGCCACCGTCAATGGTTTTAAATAATCGTCCGGCGTGAGTGACAAATCCGGTGTCTATATCAAAAAAATGAACGCCGAAGATTCTATTTGGCCCCTGATTAACTACCAATTCAAAAGTTTCACCACCGTTTACTGTTTTAAATAAGCTGTGTTTAAGTACAAAATACTCATTTTGATTTAAAAGAAACGCTTGAACATGGGCAACTGGAAATTCTGATTCGAGGTTCAAATTTTGAAAATTTATTTGACCTTCTGAAATATTCATTTTAAGCAGTGTGCCCAAATCACCTGAGACAATCCCGAATGAATTTCCAAAAAATGTGATGTGATTTAAGTCGTCAATTGACTCACTGTCGATTTCTACCCAATTTCGAAAAACATTTTCTATGCTATTATTATCCGAACAGGAAATAAAAGTGGTTGACATAAATAAGATGAGATATAAGAGATGTGATTTCATAACCTTGTTATTAATGTTGAACAATGATTTTTTCTGTTACTTTTTCCGCACCTTGCCGTATTTCAAGCAGGTAAATGCCGTTGGGGAGTATAGAAACATCCATATCAAATATATTACTTTTTATGGACATACTTTTAATCAACAGACCTTGGAAGTTAAAAAGTTTAATATTTTTTGGCGAGTTATCCGGAAAAACTATATGAAGCTGATCAATGACAGGATTGGGATAAATATTAAAACCTGTATTGCTGCCGTCACCTGAAAAGCCATTAATAGGGATACCCCCACCACCAGGGTCACCGGACGATCCGTGAGAAACACTCAAAAGTCTTGCCCCTCCATTGCCACATTCGTTTTTGCCCCAAACCTGGACAAGGCCGGATATCTTCGCATATCCCGTGAAAGCTGTTATTTGTGTGCTGTTGGCAGGCAAAAGCAGTTCCCAATTTTGTCCAAAATAATCAAAGGTGCTTACGGTATTGTAAGGATAGGGCAGTCTCCATTCGTATGAAGATGCCCCGCCAATAGTACCTGTAGAATAATGAACGATGGCACCCGTATTGACTAAGGTAGGGCCGAAAATCTTTGAAGGTGTTGCAGGGCGGCCCAACCAAATATCTCTTTCGGAAACAGAGCCGTTGACATTTAAAAAGATAGTACCGCTTTGGCCGTTACTGCTTGTTGAAACCGTAACACTATTAGAGGTAGAGCTGACAATTTGAAGATTGGGACTCACAGTCCAGAATACAGATGCCCCGGGGGGAAGCCCTGTTACGGTATAAGTGTTAGAAGAACAGACTACACTTTTCCCCGCTATATTAAACGCAACTGCGCAATTACCATCGCCCACACCAACGGCAAACCAGGACTGGCAAGTGGCGATGGACTCTAACGAATTGGCACCAAACAGATCTTCGGCTGCTTCAATGGTATATAATCTGGCATCTGCGTAGGTCAAAAACGAATCGTTGAAAAAGAAGGTTTGTGCATGATATACAATTTGGGCTGCCTTTTCTTTTCCTATACCTGCTATGTTGAATGTATCCATGTTATCATTAACACCATCTGTTGAAGAGCTTCCTTCCGCCAATAGATAAAACCAATGGTTCATAACACCACTGTTGGTGTGGACGCCACATTTGTCATTATCACCTGAGGGAGTTCCGCAATTAGGGTTTAACCAATACTGACCGCCATAGGTGTCCGGTTGATTTCTATCTTTAGGATTAGATAATGAACGTATAACAAAACCAATGTCTTCACCCAATAGATACGTATCTTTCTCAGGTGCGGCAAAATATTCAACCATTGCTCCCCATATATCACTTAAACTCTCGTCTATGGCACCCGACTCACCTTGATATTCTAAGTCAGACGTAAATTGATCAAGCCCATGCCCTATTTCGTGAGCAATAATATCCAATGAGACTAAGGGATTTAATGAAGTTCCAATACCATATGTCATTCTTTGACCATCCCAAAAAGCGTTATCACTATTGGTAAGATCACTATCTATCTTTGTTAAATCAGCATTGACATAATTTCTTAATTGAAATCCAACACTGTCAATACTGTTTCTACTGTGTTCAATTAAAAAATAATCATAAGTCTTGATTGCCCCCCAATGAGCATCTAAAAGGGCATTTTTTTTATCAGCATTGTTATATTCTACGGAAGTCCAATTATTATCATTGTCAAGTAAATCTGTGGAAAGACTATAATTACCATCGTTGTTCATATTAAAAGTATGGATACCGTTACCCCGAGTAACATCATTTAATCTATATTGCCCGTTAAAAAACTCTGTTTCAATAGTTCTTGTCCCTGAATAACGCGTCTGTGCAGTTCCTTCTATATGCTTAAGAAGTGCATCAACCATGAGTATTTCACCATTCTCTGCATCTACATAATAATGGGCGCGACTGATTGGATTAAGTGCATATATGTTGAATTTAAAAGCAAGTCGAGGAATAGGATTATCAGAGCGAGGATTTTTTTCCACTATCACCAACTCGCCTTTTGGAAAAAAAGTGGCAATATAGTTGTTTTGTTCATTTTTTAAAAATTGTTCAAATGACTCATCTTCCCATGCATACTTTTTTGCCCCGATATGTTTTAGTCCTAAATTTAGAGCCTGTGCCTCTGTTAAAGTGGGGGTAATTGACAAGTCCTTTACTTCGACATATCGACCAACTATTTTGGTTAGAGTGCCATTTTTAGATATGACATTTACTTTACCATGCTCGACTTTTATGCCTTTATAATATTGGTGATATTTTTGATTTTCAGCGTTAGTTCTCTTAATTCTTGTCAAACCGTTAACAGGTCTAAATTCCGATTTTTCACCCTCTTTAAACTGTTGCTTTAAAAAATTCTGTACACTTTGTGTTTGGTTAGCAACCTTCGTTTCCTTAAACTCAATCAACTTAGGATTCCCCAACTTGTCGCGAAGTTTAATTTCATGTTCCTTGACTTGTCCAAATAACTGAATACAAGTCATTAATGATAGTAAAAAGGTAATTTTTAAATTCATAACTAAAAAATTTGAGGTTAATAATTATCAATAAAATATGTCTCTAACTTTGAGATTAGAGATTATATCAAAAGCGAAGTTAAAGTGATAAAAAAGATTAAAATATGACAAAAATCATTTATGGTGATTTATTTTCGGCGGGTTTTACTTGTCCTCCGGAGCCTCCGAAGCCATCGTAGGCGGCGCGGAAGACACCGCCGAAGCCAAAAAACGCATCATGCGCGAATGTGGCATCCACGTGGTGGACTCACCTGCCGAAATCGGTAAAAAAGTGGCTGAAGTGTTGAGGAAATAAGATTAACCCAATTTCGATTGCATCAAATGAAGCAACTTAGGTGTTCTATTTGTAGTTTATAGCAAATCATTGAACTGAACGAATAAAAAACTCCACAGAGTTTTAGAACTTTGTGGAGTAAGATTAAAGTTAAAAAACAACAATCGACTATTGATTTTTGACAAACTCCGCCCTAAACCCGTCTGCCTCGGGACTGTCGGAAATAATCAGTAAACTATTCTCAAAATGGAAGTCAAATCTTTGATTGTCAATAATGACATCATCACCCGCTACGGAGTAACTGTGATTTCCTGATGATACAATTTGCGAATTTGCTATGGAGCCTGTAACCAAGACGCTAAGGGTGCCGTTCTGTTGAAAATCCCAGATAATTTCGCCAGATTCAAAGTTTAACGTTTCCGAAAACCCGGATTCAAATTTTACCAAACTCCACGAACCAATAAGAGGATTATTGTTATTTTCATCATTGCTACTACAACTCAAAACTGAAAATAACACATAGATGATTAAAAGAGTATTTTTCATAACCTTATTATTAATGTTGAACAATGATTTTTTTCTGTTACTTTTTCTGAGCCTTGCCGTATTTCAAGCAGGTAAATGCCGTTGGGGAGTAAAGAAACATCCATATCAAATATATCTCTTACATCTTTGAGGCATAATCCACCCCACAAACGAAATTACATTTAATCAAATCAGGTAAACATGATAATTGTCATGTTACTGTATATGCGCGAATGTGGCATCCACGTGGTGGACTCACCCGCCGAAATCGGTAAAAAAGTGGCTGAAGTGTTGAGGAAATAGGTTACAATATTATCATATATACAAAAAAGCGACTCTTTTCAAGTCGCTTTTTTTATGGAAACAAAACTACATAAGACATTTTTAAAACTAAAAAGCATTGTAAAATTCAAAAATCTTTTTTAAATCTGCTCGGTCTTTATAGTCGAGTTTGTTTTCCGCTACAAAATCCTTTACTTCCTTTTCTTTGTCTGACATCAACTCGAGGACGCTTTTCTTTTTCACCTTAATTACTTGGGCCGGTTTGCCGTCGTTTTTCAGGATAAAGTATTCGCTTTTATCAACAAATGCGGGCGGAAAATAACTTTCATAACCGGATGTGGGCTCTTTGCCTTTTACGAATTCTTTCATGGGTTTGAAGAGCAATTGTAGTTTTCCGGGTCGGTTTACTTCAATAAAATAGCCTTGTTTTTCAAGACCGTCGTCATTTATATAATAATGCATGACAAATTTTTCGCCGTTAATTTCTGCGGAAACTGTTGCCGATTTGATAAGCGCATAAGTGTTTTCGCCATTGTTGATTTCAATCTCGTCATTAAAAGCATTGTATTGCATCATAATGGCCGGTTGCCTTTCTCCTTTTGAATAGGGAAATCCCATTACTAAATTTTCATGATAATAAGGTGAGCCCTTCGTTTTTTCGTTGGAATAGTCTTTTTTACGGGTCATAAAGACTGTGTTGACGTAGTCATTATTTTGTTGCACGATTTCTTGTGAAAAAACAGGCGTAGTTAAAATAACAATGAGTGATAAAACTGATAGTTTGTTAAAATTCATAAAATTAATTTTTATTCAAATGTACTTTAAAGTGCCTAAAAAAAATGATAACAAAATCATAAAATAACCTATTCCTCCTCTTCCGGCAATAGATTTACAATGGGCTTTCTAAAAGATGCTTTATTCGTCAGGCTTTTGTCTAAGGACAAGAGCAAACTGGGCAAAAGAAGCAGGTTAGACAACATGGCAAAAAGCAAGGTTACGGAGACCAAACCGCCCAAGGCAATGGTGCCGCCGTAACTGGAAAGCATAAAAACCGAAAATCCGAAAAACAAAACCACGGATGTGTAGAACATACTGACGCCGGTTTCGTGAAGTGCCGCAAAAACAGACTTTCTTATTTTCCATCCGTTTGAGAGTAATTCTTGTCGGTATTTTGCCAAAAAATGTATGGTGTCATCTACGGAAATGCCAAAAGCCACACTAAAGACCAAAATAGTAGAAGGTTTCAGCGGGATGTTGAGATACCCCATCATACCGGCCGTAATGAGCAGCGGAAGCAAGTTGGGTATCAGTGATATCAATATCATTTTGTAGGATCGGAATGACCAAGCCATAAATCCGGCAATCAGTAGAATAGCCAGAGACAGTGAGATGGCTAAGTTGTTGATAAGGTAATTGGTGCCTTTGAGAAATAAAATGGCCTTGCCGGTAATCGTCACATCATAGCGATCTTCCGGAAAGATTTTTGTTGTTTTCTCACGCAGTGTTGCTTCAATCTCCTCCATGCGTTCGGTGCCCAGATCTTTCATATAAGTGGTGATTCGGGCACGTTGCTGGGTAGAATCCACAAAGCTTCCCATGAGGTTGTCTTCCGCTTTAGAGTTTTTGACATAGCTCATGATAAAATTATTTTCCTGGCTGGTTGGCAGTTGGTAGTAGTTGGGATTTCCGTTGTAATAGGCTTGTTTGGCGTACTTCACCAAACTCACCGCCGAAATGGGCGAAGACAGCTCCGGGATTTCTACAATGAGTTGTTCCAATTCATCCATTCGGTTGAGCGTTGACAGTCTAAACACGCCTTTCGGGCGCTTGGTATCTATCGTGATTTCGATTGGGATAATACCCCCGAACGCTTCCTCAAAAAAAAGGATGTCCTTGTAAAAATCAGCTTCTTTAGGCATGTCTTCAATCAAGCTACCCGTGCGTTTGATTTGTGTGACGCCAATGACACTGATGACAATAAGCGAAACGGTAGATATGTATATTGTGAACCTTCTTTCTTTAACAGCCCTACTCATCCAATCTACAAAGCTTTCTATCCATTTTCTATTGAGGTGGTTTAAATGTTTTTCGGTGGGCAGGTGCATAAAACTGTAAATCACCGGGATAATGAGCAGGCTCAGTATAAAAATTGAGATGATGTTTAGCGAAGCCAAAATCCCAAATTGCCTGAGCGATTCACTGTTTACAAACGCAAAGGTGGCAAAACCGGCAGCCGTGGTTAGGTTAGTCATCAGGGTGGCATTGCCGATTTTTGAGATGACTCGCTGCAAAGATTTGGCTTGGTTGCCGTGTTTTTGAACTTCTGATTGGTATTTGTTTATCAAAAAAATACAATTGGGAATTCCAATAACAATGATTAATGGCGGAATCACTGCCGTGAGTGCCGTGATGTCATACTGCAACAAGCCCAAAGTACCAAAAGCCCACATGACGCCAATGATGACGATAACGACGGATATCAAAGTAGCTCTAAACGACCTAAAGAACATAAAAAATATAAACGAAGTGACGAACAGCGCACCACCGATAAAAAGCCCGATTTCGTTTAAGGTGTTTTGCGAATTTAAGGAACGTACATAAGGCATCCCCGATATGCGTACATCGAGCTGATAGGTTTTTTCAAACTTCTCTACTAGAGGAATAAAATCGTCAAAGACAAAATCTTTTCTGACAGACGTATTTACAATGTCTTTTTTCAGATAGATGACAGACTGCACCACGTTTTGTTCACTATTGTAAACCAAACCTTTATAGAAAGGCAACTTGGCGTACAAGGTTTTTTTGAATTCAGCAGCATCTTTGTCCGTAATTATACTGTCTTTTGGAAAGTTTTTTAACTCGAAGAAAGTTTGCTGTTCGTCTTTTTCCAGGGTTTTTAAATTTGACACCGAAACAACCATGTCAACTTCCGGAAATGTTTTGATTGCTTCATTGAGTTTTTGCCAGGCATGAAGGTGTTCCGGTGTAAAAAAAAGTGAATCTTCAACGCCCATCACAATAGCGTTGCCTTCTTCACCAAATTCTGATAAAAATTTCAGATAGGTGAGTGATACCGGATGGTCTGCCGGCAGTAAGTTGGCTTCTGTATGTGATATTTTAATGTTTTTCCACTGTAGCGACAGAAAAACCGTAATTACAGCAATCGTCAGTAAAATCACTACCCTATTTCGAAGTATCAAGCGCGCAATCCGATTCCAAAATCCCCCTATCTGCTTTTTGAACATGTAATTTTAATTAAATAAAGTTTCAAATTTAAGGATATTTCACGCGGACTGCTTTTAAGAAATTGAAAAGATTTTCCTAAAACTAACAACTTCTATTTTTTTCGCATAAAAATAGACATGGGAACGCCTGTAAAATCAAATTTCTCTCGGATTTTGTTTTCTAAAAAACGCTTGTAGGGATCTTTTACGTACTGAGGTAAATTGCAAAAAAATGCAAATTGCGGATAAGGTGTGGGGAGTTGGGTACAAAATTTAATTTTGACATATTTACCTTTGATAGACGGAGGTGGTGTGTTTTGAATAATTTCCAGCATCACATCATTGAGTTTGTGTGTCGGTACTTTTTTAGTTCGATTCTGAAACACTTCAACGGCTTTTTCAACGGCTTTGTAGATGCGCTGTTTGTTTGTAGCCGAAGTAAAAATGATGGGGACGTCTGTAAAGGGTTCTATTTCTTTTCTAATCACAGCTTCGAAATGCTTGGTTGTGTTGGTTTCTCTTTCAACCAAGTCCCATTTGTTGACCAAAATAACCACACCTTTGTTGTTGCGGGCTGCCAACCAAAAAATACGTTGGTCTTGGCCTTCAAATCCGCGGGTGGCATCTACCAGCAAAATACAAACATCTGCGTTTTCAATTGCCCGCACCGACCGCATCACAGAGTAAAACTCTACGTCTTCGCTCACTTTAGATTTCCGGCGAATACCTGCTGTGTCCACCAAATAGAACTCAAATCCAAATTGGTTATATCTGGTGTCTATGGCATCGCGCGTGGTGCCGGCCACATCGGTCACTATGTATCGCTCTTCACCCAGCAAAGCATTGATAAAAGTTGATTTTCCGGCATTGGGCCTGCCCACCACGGCAAAACGCGGCAAGCCATCATCTACAACTTCTTCATTTTTGGGAAGTACTTTTACCAAATCGTCGAGCAATTCGCCCGTTCCACTGCCACTGATACCGGAAATGTTGTGAATTTTCTCGAAGCCTAGGCTGTAAAACTCTGTAGCCTCCGTCAAACGGGCGTGATTGTCCACCTTGTTCACCACCAAAAAAACAGGCTTGTCTGTTCTTCTCAAAAGTTTGGCCACATCTTGATCTGCCGGATGTACGCCATCTTCTACATCGGTCATAAATAAAATGGCATCGGCTTCTTCAATGGCTAAAATAACTTGCTTGTCTATTTCCGTTTGAAAAACATCCGAACTTTGCGGCAGGTAGCCTCCGGTATCTATCAGCGAGAAAGACACCCCGTTCCAGTCCGATTTTCCGTAATGTCTGTCGCGGGTTACGCCACTTGTTGGATCAACAATGGCCTCTCTTCGTTGTATCAACCTGTTAAAAAGGGTAGATTTTCCCACATTTGGCCTTCCTACTATGGCTACAATTGCATTCATTTGAAAAAAAAATTAGTTTGCAAAAGTAGTACATTTTAAGAATCATCTACCGAAAATGATTGATTTTCAATAGTATTTAATTTAACAAAACTTAAAAATAGATTAATACTTCTTAAAGTTACTAAAAAAAATGCCTGATAAATGAGAATTTGTTAATTAAATCAAAAAAAATATTTAATTTCACATCATTGAAACAAACTCAAATAAAAAGAACATGAAAAACACTACATGGTCCTTAGTGGCTTTTTTAATTGGATGTTTTACATATGCCCAAACGGTAGTTACCGGAACCGTCACCGAGGCATCATCCAATCAACCCATTCCGGGTGCTAACATTTTAGTCGTTGGTCAAAATGTTGGCGTTAGCTCAGATTTTGATGGTAATTTTCGTTTGGAAGTAAGCACACCTCCCCCATTTCAAATTACCATTTCCATACTGGGCTTTCAGACAGTGACAGTCAATATTACACAAAACAACCAAAGCGTTGCAGTTGCCCTCGAAGAAAACCAAACCCTTCTGGACGAGGTTATTATTTCTGCATCCAGAACTCCGGAAAGCATCAGGGAATCGCCTGTGTCTATTGAAAGAATGTCACTCAAAGACATTGAGCAAACCGCTTCTCCTACGTTTTATGACGGCATTGAAAACCTCAAAGGTGTGCAGCTCAACACCAGTAGTTTTACCTTTAAATCTGTAAACACCAGAGGGTTTGCCACCTTTGCCAACGAGCGTTTTGTACAGTTGGTAGATGGCGTGGATAACTCCTCGCCTGCGCTCAACTTTGTGTTGGGAAACATCATTGGTCTATCGGAATTGGACGTAGCCGGTATTGAATTGCTGCCCGGTGCTTCCTCTGCTTTGTACGGTGCCAATGCTTTCAACGGTATTTTGTTTATGACGAGCAAGAATCCGTTTGATTATCAAGGTGTAACTACCTATGCCAAAACCGGATTTACCTCGCAAGATGCTGCCGGAGACAACACTTTTTACGATGTTGGTTTCCGCATGGCCACTGCCACCGATGACGGTAAATTTGGTGTAAAATTTTCTGCTTCTTTTATTAGAGGCGAGGAGTGGCATGCAACCGACACCCGACACAGAGACATTAATGGCGTAGTGGGTACGGAAAACAAAACACGGGCAGATACAGATTTTGATGGTGTCAACGTTTTCGGTGACCTAGTAGGCACAACGCTCAACTTTGACCAATTGGCAAATCTTCCGGCAGGAACATTAGGTGCCGCACGTGTTACCCGCACCGGCTATAACGAAACCGACCTGACTGACAACGACGCCAGAAGTTTTAAACTCGGTTACGGACTTCACTATCGCCCATGGGCCAACGACTTTGAAATAGAACTCAGCGGCCGATTTGGTTCCGGAAACACCATCTATCAAGGTACAAACCGCTTCCGTTTGAAAGACTTTTTTATACACCAACACAAGTTGGAATTTAGAAATAAAAATTTCTTTGTCAGAGGTTATATCACTGACGAAGATGCTGGAAACTCTTACGACATGATTTTTGCCGGCATCAACATCAATCGGGCTTGGAAATCAGACACAGACTGGTTTACTCAATACGCACAAACTTTTATCGGTGCTCGGCTCGGGCTCATACCCGGTTTACCCGCACAGACAGAAGAAGCTGCCCACAACTTTGCCAGACAACAGGCTGAAACCGGCAGGCTCATACCCGGCACACCTGCTTTTGTGCAAGCATTTAATCAAGTAGTAGCTAATCCTGATTTACAGACCGGAGCTAAATTCCAAGATCAAACAAAAGTTTATCACGTTGAGGGAAATTATAATTTGACACATTTGGTCAAGTTTGCAGATGTGCAAGTGGGTGGCTCCTTCAGAGAATTTTTGCTCAACTCCAGTGGCACCATTTTTAATGACGCCGACGGCCCAATAGACATCCGAGAATTGGCTGTTTACACCCAAGTGAGTAAAAAGTTTATGGACGACAGGCTTAAACTGACAGGTTCTATCCGTTGGGACGAAAGCCGCAATTTTGACAGCAATTACTCACCGCGTATTTCCGCAGTATATACGGCTGGCGCAAACAAACAACACACTTTCAGAGCTTCTTTCCAAACCGGATTTAGAAACCCGACTACCCAAGACCAATACATAGGTTTGGATTTGGGCAACATCATCTTGGTTGGATCTGCACCAGACAACTTGGATAGTTTTCGCAGAACTTTCAATTTGAACGGAGGCGGCACTGCCACGATTACCGGGCGTAAAGCTTACGAAGATTCTTATACCATTTCTTCTGCGCAAGCTTTTGGTGCTGCTGTGCAAGCGGCCATCAATGGTGGACTCACACCGCAACAAGCCATTGGCGCCAATGCCGGATTGCTGGAAGCCGTAGAAACAGATGTGGTACAACCTGAAGAAATTTTGGCCTACGAAGTGGGCTATAGAGGTGCTTTCAAAGGCTTTACAGTAGATGCAAGTTTCTTTTTTAACAACTATAACGACTTCATCGCCAACAAAAATGTATTGACACCCTTGGTAGGTTCTACCAAAGATTTGACAACTTTTTCAGGGGCTGCAGACGTAGCGCAAGGAAATACACAAGCCTTTCAGGTTTTTACAAATTCACAGGCTGACATTACCTCTAAAGGTTTCACCATTGGGGTCACCAAATCTGTGTTTGGCAATTATGAATTGCAGGCCAATTATGACTTTAACGAGTTTGACTTTGACAGAGAATCCGATCCGGATTTCCGACCCGGCTTTAATACACCCAAACACCGGGTGAAAGCTTCTCTATCAAACAGTGCGCTTTTCAAAAACTTCGGATTTAATGTAAGTTGGAGGTGGTTCGATTCTTATTTCTGGCAAGCATCTTTCGGAGACGGATATGTACCGGCAGCTAATGTGGTAGATGCCCAAGTAAGCTACAACCTTCCTGTGCTACGATCTTCCATTAAAATTGGTGTATCCAACCTACTCAATGACGAATACCAAACAGCTATTGGCCCCGGACTTATAGGTGCGCAGTATTTTGCATCTTGGAAGTTTGACTTGCAATAAGCTATTTCTCTTAACAATTGATTTATTAAAAGCCCGGCATAAGTCGGGCTTTTTTTATAAGTCATAAAACCTATCCACCAGTAAGTTTCAGACGGGTAAAATGAATCTGTTAGCAACTTGATTTAGCAAACAACTGCATTGTTAAAGTAATCTTAACGTTTAGACCCTCGCTATTTTTTAAATATCTTTAGACTTTTAAAACACTTTCTAATGACTAAATATTTGCTTTTTTTCTTAGCGATAGTTCCCTTTTCGCAAGTGGTGTCTTCCCAAAATAACTATCCTACACTTACAGAAATTACCCAACGACTACAAAAACTCAACAACAACAAAGCAGCCACACTGTCCTCCATTGCAAAAACCAGCGGAGGTCAAGACATTTGGGTTCTTAAAATTGGTGTCGGCGACCTCGACAACAAGCCGGCCATAGCTGTTGTTGGTGGTGCTGAAGGCTTTCATGTGTTAAGTGTTGAACTGGCACTGCAATTTGCGGAACAACTTGTCAATAACCACCCCGAAAAATTGGAGCACACCACTTTTTATGTGTTTCCTAATATGTCTCCGGATGCTTACCTTCAATACCACAGCAATACAAAATACGAACGCCGTGGAAATACAGCAAAAATAGACCAAGACAGAGATGGCACTGTAAGCGAAGATCCATACGAAGACCTCAACAAAGACGGATTCATTACTCAAATACGGATAGAAAGCCCGATGGGAGATTATAAAATTCATCCCAATGACACACGTATAATGGTTGAAGCCGACCGAACAAAAGGTGAAGCCGGAAACTATTTGGTGTTCACCGAGGGAATTGACAACGACAAGGACAAAAAATTTAACGAAGACCTGGAGGAAGGAATTGCTTTTAATAAAAATTTTACGTACAAATTTCCTGTCTTCGAACCCTTAGCAGGTGACTATCCCGTTTCGCAAAAAGAAAACAGAGCCCTAATAGACTACTTGTTTGAACAGTGGAACATTTTTGCATTTGTCACTTTCAGTCCGGCAAACAACCTTTCCGAACCTTTAAAATTTAACGAAAGTGGCGCTAAGAAACGGGTCATCAGTTCGATGCTTAAAAAAGATGTTGCCACCAACAAAATGGTATCGGATATTTACAACAAAACCATTCATCAAAAAGCATTTCAACAAGACAATCAGGGAACCGACGGCGACTTTTTCCAATGGGCATATTTTCATTTTGGCAGATATAGCTTTAGCACACCGGGTTGGTGGGTTCCTGAAGTAAAATCAAAAGAAAATGACGATGACAAAACAGAGACTAAAAAACCCTCATCAAAGGAAAAACCAATCGTTACTAAGGAATCTAATTTTATGGCCTGGGCAGATCAACAAAATCTAACCAATATTTTTGTTCCTTGGACGCCCGTCTCACATCCCGACTTTCCCAATCTAAAAGTGGAAGTGGGCGGTATAAAACCCTTTGCGTTGCACAATCCACCCTTCAACTTGGTAGATAGCATTGCCTTGCAACACACAGCATTTATACTAAAACTAGCGGCCATGCAACCCAAGTTAGAATTTCATCATGTGAAAGTAGAAAAATTGAGCGGTGGACTCAGTAGAATCACAGCCGACTTATACAACAATTCGCCCTTGCCAACCCATTCGGAACTGGGTGAAAAATCGAGGTGGCTTCGAAAAATACGCATCGACATTACCAAAGACAAAAAAGAAGTCATTGCAGGAAATACAATTAACCTCATTGACAAATTAGATGCCTTTGAAACCAAAACACTATCCTGGATTGTAAAAGGTTCCGGAAATGTAGAAATAAAAGCAGGCGCTGCACACGCCGGTTTTGCTGTGTTAAACGTAAAATTATAAAATGATGACTTACAAACTATATATATCGGTTCTATGTTTCGCATTGACCACCTTGTCTCTAACTGAAATAACAGCACAAGAAAAGTTTTTTCGCGCCATAGGCACACCACACCAACCAAAGGTTGAAGTCAGCTGGAATCGCTATTACACTTACGATGGTGTGGCCGACGTATTACAAAAAATTGCCAAAGCATATCCCGATTTGACGCGCTTAGAAAGTATCGGAAAATCCGTAGAAGGTAGAGATATGTGGCTACTCACCATATCCGATTTTAAAACCGGAAATCCCGACAAAAAGCCAGCCATGTATATAGACGGAAACATACATTCCAACGAAATACAAGGCACCGAATTTTCACTCTATACCGCTTGGTATCTTACGGAGATGTTCGGTCAATTAGAATTCATTAAAGAATTGTTGCAAGACAAAACGTTTTACATCGTGCCTACAATTAACCCGGATGCGAGAGACAATTTTATGAAAGAGCCCAACACACCCCATTCACCGCGTTCCGGTATGCTGGTTTTGGACAATGACGGAGATGGCATGGCCGGTGAAGACCGCTTTGACGACCTCAACAACGACAACCACATCACTTTTATGATTCGCAAATCGCCAAGTGGCAGATACATCAAAGACCCATTAGATGACCGAAGGCTGATAGAGGTAAGCCCCGAACAAAAAGGGGAATATGAAATGTTGGGTTTTGAAGGCATTGACCGTGATGGCGACGGACGCGTCAACGAAGATGGAATTGGCTACTACGACCCAAACCGAGATTGGAGCTGGAAATGGCAACCCGATTATGTGCAGCGTGGCGCTTACAAGTATCCTTTTAGCCTACCCGAAACCCGAGCCGTGGCTGATTTTGTATTGAAACACCCCAACATAGCCGGTGCGCAAAGTTACCACAACTACGGCGGTATGATTTTGAGAGGTCCGGGTGCCGAGGAAGATTTGGGCACCTACAACAGAGAGGACATTCGTATCTATGACGCCATAGCCAAAAAAGGGGAAGAGCTCATACCGGGTTATCGTTATTTAGTGGTTTACAAGGATTTATATTCTGTTTTCGGAGGCGAACTCGACTGGTTTTACGGCGGAAGAGGCATTTATACCTACACCAATGAACTCATGAATTCGTACCTCTATTTTCACAAAAACGAAGGAAGAGCCAACCAAGAAGAAGAGTTGAAAGTAGATAGATACCTCACATTTGGCGATGCCTTTGTGCCTTGGAAAGAATATAACCATCCGCAGTTTGGCACCATTGAAGTGGGCGGTTTTAAAAAGAATTTCAGCAGGGCGCATCCGGGTTTTTTACTGGAACAAGATGCCCATAGAAATATGGCTTTCACCATTTACCACGCCTACCACACCCCAAAATTGAGCGTTACAGACGTCAAAGAAAAAAACATGGGCGGTGGCCTAAAAGAAATCACGGCAACCCTTTATAACGAAAGACTCATGCCTACACATTCCAGCCAAGACTTAAAATACAAAATTGAACGCCCCGATTATGTAAGCATAGACGGCGTCAACGTTGTAGCCGGCATGGTCGTTGAAAATGAAGACTTTAACGAAGTAACCGAACAAGTACAACGTCCTTCAAAAATCAGTGTAGCCAACATTCCGGGTATGCAAACCGTAAAAGTACGCTGGATTGTTTCCGGAAACGGGAACTATACCATAACCGTAGATTCTGCAAAGGGAGGCGTTGTTTCGTGGAAGAAATAAACAAGGGTCACTATAAGGTCGCGTTAGTTTAAAGTTGGCGGTAATTAAGAAAAACTAAATGGGAAAGAAACTTACTGTTTATATGATTGACGGTACAGCGTATGGACCCAGACTCAGTGAAATTGGAAATTGGGTCGGAAAAGCCATTTACAGCCCGAGAGCTTCTGTCAATAAAATCATGCACAGACCAGAGTTTGAAAATCCAGGAATCTACTGTTTAAAAGGTGACCCAACTGACGAAGCATTTGATGAGAAAATTTATATCGGAGAGGCTGAAAACATCAAAGCAAGATTAAAACAACACTTAAGCGACCCTAGCAAAGACTTTAAGGAACTCATATTTTTTGTCAGTAAAGATGAACTATTGACAAAAACACAAATCAGATATTTAGAGTCGAGATTAGTACAACTTGCTTTGGAAGCTAAGACCGCTCAAATTGACAATGGAAATTCCCCGAGTTTACCAACTCTTCATGAAGCTGACATTTCTGACATGGAGTATTTTTTGGAACAAATAAAACTCATCCTCCCTGTCATGGGCTTTAATTTTTTGATTTCATCGACTGTAACACCTAAAGACTTTCAATTACCTGAATCTAAGTCAGAAATTCACGAGACTTATTTCATTAAGACAAAAACCTTCAAAGCTACAATGACAGAAACCGACCAAGGATACATTGTTGCAAAAGGCAGTGAAGCAAAGAAATCACTCTCCAACTCATGTACGGAGACATACAGAAACATGAGGAGAAAATTACTCGAAACAAAAATTATGATTGAGGATGGAGATAAGTTAATCTTTGCTGAA
Source organism: Flavobacteriaceae bacterium (assembly GCA_032251335.1). GTDB lineage: Bacteria > Bacteroidota > Bacteroidia > Flavobacteriales > Flavobacteriaceae > UM-FILTER-40-17. The sequence goes on from JAVVDW010000003.1 coordinate 85,481, forward strand.
GACGCGGTCTTTAATAGTCCAAGTGCAGCTTCAAATATGATTTTAGGACGAAACTCCAACGGATTTTCAGAGTGGGTAAATAAAGACGGACTGACATTTAAAGAAGTACAAGAAAAAATAAATAACTAATGCCAACATCGACCATAGCAAATGCAGACTAAAGTGCTAAAATGAAAGCAATTATTCAAAATAAACTAATCGCTAAACGGACAGGTAATCGCCTTGAATTGAAAATCAGCGAAGCTAAATCCGCTACTGCTCTTATACTTAACTGGTAAAATCTGCTTTCCCGTTTTTCGTGATGTTATTTTTAAACACTAACCCGTTGGGTGAAATTAAATTATTTGAGTTTTAATATTGTTTAAAGGTCTTTCAAAAATAAACTTATTGATAAACTGAACTAAAGTCAGTGCTGTAATCTTAGCTAACACTCTGGTTTTAAACCCCTGAAATGATTTAGCATAATTTCTTCTAATCATAAACTGATCACATAGTTGTGAAAAAAGTGTTTCGATTCTTTTTCTTGATTTTCTAAAAATATAAGGCTGTGACTTATAGTTTTTCTGGTTACTTCTCATCGGAGTTTCCAGTTTGATGTTTGCTGTTTCAAACAAATCTAGTTGAATTGTTGCCGACAAATATCCTCTATCACCAAGAAGTACACAGTCAGTCATTTGATATTTCAGGTCTTTGAGTAGATGGACATCATGCACACTTGCCTTTGTTATATCTATAGCCTTAAAGACACCGTCAACAGTACAAACTCCGTGAAGCTTATATCCGTAATACCAAGTATCTTGAGAAGCGCAATAACCCTTATCAGGTGCTGTGTGAAAATCTTCTTTACAGATTTTAACCCTGTTTTGTCTGGCTTTTTTGCAAATTTCAAGAGGCATACTATCGATTATAAAGTAGTCTTCATAATCAGTAAATCTTGAGTACAGACAACTGCGTACTTGATCTGTGAACGAAAAAAGCTTTTTTCTTCGTTTGTTAAACTGGCTTCTCTCTATCAGGTTTGGAATTTGAGACCCATCAATTAGCTTAAAAAGATAATTCTCACTATCGATTGACATAAATTCAGCAGTCAAGCTTAAAGCAACGACTTCAATATCAGACATTTTGCTTTTTCTACCAACCTGATATTCTGAGGGTGGAACAATATGAAAAGAACTTACAACTTCTAAAACTTTAAAATAATTTTTTACTATATTTGACATAAGATATTGGGTTGTTTTGCGACTTAAAGATACTGTAATCCAGTATCTTATCCAATATCTTTTTTTGTTTTATCCTATTTCACCCAACGGGTAAACACTAATTTTCGTTGCCCTTTGTTACGAAACTATTGAACAGCAACTGAAAAGCACTTTTTATTGGCAATTTTTGTCCTATCGAGTCTGTCGCGCTTTTTTCAAAAATTTTCACTACGTTAAATCTCAATTAATACGTCCAGCAAATTTTTTCGCTATGCTAAAAACTCCGATATTTGTAGAAAGACTTGCGAGCCTCTCTCGACAGACTTAATGAATTTTACTAAAATGCAACACATCGTCATTATCGGCAATGGCATCTCCGGCATCACAGCAGCCCGCCATATCAGAAAACTCAGCCAAAACAGAATTACCGTCATATCGGGTGAAACCGATTATTTCTTTTCGCGCACCGCGCTCATGTATGTGTACATGGGACATCTAAAATTTGAGCACACCCAACCCTATGAAAATTGGTTTTGGAAAGAAAACAACATCGATTTGGTACGCGGCTTTGTCACAAAAGTGGACACCCAGAAAAAAGCACTCACACTAGACCGTTCGCAAGTTATCCAATACGACAAACTCATCTTGGCCACCGGCTCCAAACCCAATAAATTTGGATGGCCCGGACAAGACTTGGATGGCGTCATCGGAATGTATCACAAACAAGATTTGGATGCACTCGAAACGCACACCGATAGATGCAAACGTGCCGTCATCGTGGGAGGTGGACTCATCGGGATCGAATTGGCCGAAATGCTCCGATCCAGAAACAAAGAAGTGACTTTTCTAGTTAGAGAAGACAGTTTTTGGAACGGCGTTTTGCCACCGGAAGAATCTGACATGATCAACCGCCATATCCGCGAACACCACATAGATTTGAGACTCAACACCAATTTAGAAGAAATTATATCGGATGATGCCGGCCTGGTAAAAGCTGTTAAAACAGACAAAGGCGATGTGATTCCTTGTGAAGTTGTCGGATTGACGGCAGGTGTTTCTCCAAACATCGATTTTTTGAAAGGCAGTGGCATCGAACTCAATCGAGGTATTTTGGTCAATCGATATTTGGAAACCAACATCCCCGATGTTTATGCCATAGGCGATTGTGCCGAACAACGCGAGCCCATTGGCGAACGCAGGGCCATTGAAGCTGTTTGGTACACCGGCAGGATGATGGGCGAAACCGTGGCTAGAACCATCTGTGGAAATCGCATACCCTACAATCCGGGGCATTGGTTCAATTCTGCCAAATTTCTCGATATTGAATACCAAACCTACGGCTGGGTGTGGGCACAACCCAAAGAAAACGAAAATCAATTCTATTGGGAACACCCCGACGGAAAAAAAGGCATCCGGTTTGTTTACGATAAAAACCATCGCGCTTTCTTAGGTGTAAACACTTTTGGCATCCGGCTGAGACACGAATTTTTTGACAAAGCTTTGACTGAAAATTGGTCGATTGATAAAATCATTAACCAACTAAAAGCTGCCAACTTTGACCCGGAATTCTACAGCACTTATGAAAAAAATATAAAAGCAGCTTTTCAAAAAAGCGCGCAAACTGTTTCTTAAAAAAATATTTATGAATACAAATACAACCGATTTCGAAAGTTTGTCTCTGTCAAACCCCGAAACCGAAAGAGGATGGAAGTCCAAACTTGGTCTGGGTTTAGGCTTTTTGGGACTTTTTATATTGTTGCTGGCTTTTTTTGAAATCAACTTGCCCAGCCAGCCTCTCTTTTTAACCATTTCCCTGTTGAGTATAGCGGCTGGCATCGTTTTCTACACACTGGATTTATACAAAAATCACCCAGCCGGAATCAAAAACAATGGCGTCTGGCTCAAAGATTTTACCAACGGCGGCACATGGGCATGGATACTCGGCGTTGTACTGACTATTTTTTACGTATTGCTGTACTGGTTTCCGGAAACCGTAGGGCAAGGTGGCTCAGGCAAAGCCAATAGCGGCCTGGTTGCACTCTTTGATCCGCTGAGCCAACTACTGAAAAACCAACCTGCAAGCCAATGGTTTGTTTATGGTGTGCTTTACACTTTGGCCATACTGGGGTTGGGCATCAAATTTATCTACAAATACCGTCACAACAAATATCAAATAGTACGCACCATTTCCGTGATGTTTTTTCAGTTGGGTTTTGCTTTTTTGCTACCCGAATTTCTATTGAGACTCAACCAGCCTTTTAATGATTTTAAAAATATGTGGCCGCTCAATTATTACTTTTTTGACGAGTGGCATTTAAAAGAACTCATCAACAGTGGTGGCGTGGGTATTTTTATGCTTGTTTTTGGCATCGCGATGGTTTTTATCATCTCCCCTATTCTTACCTATTTTTACGGAAAAAGATGGTATTGTAGTTGGGTCTGCGGCTGTGGTGGCTTGGCGGAGACTGCCGGCGATCCATTTCGGCAACTTTCCAACAAAAAACTAAGCGCATGGAAATTTGAACGCTGGTTGATACACGCCGTTTTGGTGTTTTCTGTATTGATGACTATTGCCGTCATCTTTACATTCCTGACCAGAAACCCTGAACTCAGTATCATCACTCGCGATCAATTTACTTGGGGCATCAGTATATTCCTGTTACTGGTAGCCGGCGTTATTTACCTTTTCAAAAAAGACGGATTCGACAAAAACATCCGCAACATCATACTTTCCATTGTAGTCATCATTGTTGGCGTACTCTTAATTAACACTTTCTCCGATGCCAAAAATATTTTCTTTATCGAAAGTTACAAATTGAGAAGTTGGTATGGCTTTGCAGTGGGCTCTGCTTTTTCAGGTGTCATTGGGGTCGGTTTTTATCCACTTTTGGGCAACCGTGTATGGTGCCGATTTGGTTGTCCGATGGCCGCCATTTTAGGGCTTCAACAACGGCTCTTTTCCCGATTTAGAATTACGACCAATGGCGGGCAGTGTATTTCTTGCGGAAACTGCTCCACTTACTGCGAAATGGGCATAGATGTGCGCAGCTATGCACAGCGGGGTGAAAACATCGTGCGGTCTTCTTGTGTAGGTTGTGGTATTTGTTCGGCTGTTTGCCCGAGAGGCGTTTTAAAACTCGAAAACGGTTCGTTGGAAAATCGGATCAATTCTGATGCCGTTTTGTTGGGAAATGATGTAGATTTGCTATCGCTAATTCGAAATCAAAAAAGTGCCTAATACTGTCATAAAAGTCATTATTCCCGCATATAATGAAGAACGCTCGATTGGAGCGGTTATTAAAGAAATTCCAAAAATAGTTGACGAAGTTATAGTAGTTGACAATTGTTCTATTGACCGTACCGCCGAAGAAGCGCGCATGGCCGGAGCCACCGTCTTACGAGAGACACAGATGGGATATGGTTACGCTTGTTTAAAAGGCATGGCCTACTTGGCCGAACTGAAAACACCGCCGGACATCGTGGTTTTTTTAGACGGAGACTATTCTGACTATCCTGAAGAATTGGAAAAATTGGTGGCACCTATATTAGAACAAAAAGTAGATTTTGTGGTGGGTGCTCGCGCCAAAGCACTGCAAGAACCGGGTTCAATGACACTGCAACAGCGCTTTGGCAATAGGCTGGCAACCACGCTTATGAAGTACATTTTCGGTTCATCTTTTACCGATTTGGGTCCCTTCAGGGCCATTCGGTATCAAACACTGCTCGATTTAAAAATGCAGGACAAAACGTATGGTTGGACGGTGGAAATGCAACTGAAAGTTTTGAAAAGAAATATTTCCTACATCGAAATTCCTGTTCGGTACAAAAAAAGAATTGGCGTTTCAAAAGTTTCCGGAACTATAAAAGGTACTATCTTTGCAGGCTACAAGATATTGAGTTGGATATTTAAATACAGCCTAAAGTGATTTACAATCCTTACGAAAGCGCCTACATATTGATGTACGCAACGATTGCAATATACACGCTTTCGTTGTTGTTGATCTTTTTTTATAGCTTGGCTCAGCTAAACCTGCTGATAAATTATCTAAAATCAAAGAAAAAGCAAGACCACAGCCCTCAATTAAACTTTGAAAATCCGGAAGAGATTCCTTTTGTGACCATACAGTTGCCCGTTTACAATGAGTTATATGTCATGGAGCGTTTGCTGGATTGTATCAGCAAAATGGCATATCCGAGGGAGAAGCTCGAAATTCAAGTGCTGGATGATTCAACTGACGAATCTGTTGATACCACAGCCGCGCATATTCAAAAACTGAAAAAACAAGGTTTGGATATTTTGCACATCCGCCGAACTAACAGAAGTGGTTTTAAAGCCGGTGCACTCAAGGAAGGTCTGAAAACAGCCAAAGGAGAATTTATTGCCATTTTTGACGCAGATTTTTTACCCGCTTCAGATTTTTTATACAAAACCATACCCTATTTTAAAGATCCAAAAATAGGCGTAGTACAAACGCGTTGGGGTCATATTAATAGAGATTACTCGATACTCACCAAAATACAAGCACTGGCTTTGGATGCGCATTTCACTTTGGAACAAGTGGGCAGAAACAGCAAAGGCCATTTTATTAATTTTAACGGCACCGCAGGCGTTTGGCGTGCTAGCTGTATTTATGACGCCGGAAACTGGCAAGGAGATACGCTCACCGAGGACTTGGATTTGAGTTATCGTGCCCAACTCAAAGGTTGGCAATTTAAATATTTGGTAGATGTAGAATCGCCCGCAGAATTGCCCGTTGCTATCAGTGCCGCAAGATCCCAACAGTTTCGTTGGAACAAAGGTGGCGCCGAAAACTTTTCTAAAATGTCTTCAAAAGTCATTCATTCGCATTTGCCTTTCAAAACAAAAGTGCACGGAATACTGCACTTACTCAACAGTACCATGTTTTTGAATGTGCTGATTGTGGGTGTGCTAAGCGTCCCGATGCTCTATATCAAAAATACTTTTGGCCACCTTTCCGGTTATTTTTACGTCACCGGATTTTTTATCATTACAACCGTGATTTTATTTATCTGCTACTGGCATACTTTTAAAGCTACACATGGCGGCGGTTTTTTAAAGTTTTTGCGATATATCGGTGAATTTGTTACTTTTTATGCCATTGCTATGGGATTCTCGCTCCACAATTCCATCGCTGTTTACGAAGGTCACATGGGTAAAAAGAGTGAATTTGTACGAACACCCAAGTTTAACATCAATTCACTGACAGACAAGTGGAAAGGAAACAAATACTTGGCTAAAAACATTTCCAAAAACACCATTCTGGAGGGCTTGCTTATGCTCTATTTTCTATTTGCTATCTGGAGTGCATTCACCGTTGGTAAAAACGGAGATTTTGGTTTGCTCCCCTTCCATCTGATGCTTTTTATCGGATTCGGATTCGTCTTTTTCAATTCAATTTCTGCCAAGGCTTGAAGTATTTCCAAAGCGATAGATGGAGTTATTTTTTAGCTTTGCTAAGTGTCTTGTTTTACGGTAGTTTTGCTTATGATCTGATTCGCGAAGACTTCTGGAAACTCATTTCGCTCTACGGGGCTTTGTTCTTCCTTTTTTACAAACTCATTCAATTCAACAAAAACCGCTTGCCCTTTTTAATTGTACTTGCGGTGGTGTTTCGTTTGGTGCTTTTTTGGGCTACGCCAAATTTGTCGCAAGACTATTTTCGATTTATTTGGGACGGCCGCATGATTTCCGAAGGACTCAATCCGTTCCTGTCGCTACCCGGTGATTGGATAGCTTCGAATACATTTCCAATCTCACAGGCCAAAGCGCTCTATGACGGCATGGGTGCATTAAACGGCAGTCACTATACAGTATATCCGCCTATCAATCAGTTTGTTTTTGCCCTTGCGGCTTGGCTGTCGCCCCACGATATTTGGGGTGCTATTTTGGTGATGAAAACCACACTATTGCTCTCCGATTTAGGCATTTTATATTTTGGATACAAACTGTTGCGGGAATTGAAACTACCTCCATATAAAATTTTTTGGTATGTGCTAAATCCGTTTATCATCATTGAAATGACCGGAAACCTGCACTTTGAAAGTATGATGCTTTTTTTTCTGATACTGTCCTTTTATCTGATTCAGACAGGAAAATGGCGTTGGGCTGCGGTGTTTTTTGGCTTTTCGGCTTCGGTAAAACTCATCACGCTGTTGTTTTTACCCATTTTTATTAAATATTTCAAACTAAAAAAAGCCATCCTTTTCTATTTTATAGTGCTTTTTAGCTTCCTGATTTTATACCTGCCTTTTATGAGTGTATCTTTAATTGAAGCTTACACCAAAAGTTTAAACCTGTACTTTTCTAACTTCGAATTCAATGCCAGTCTCTACAACATTGCGCGTTGGATAGGCTTTGAAGTGACGGGCTACAACATGATTCGCACTTTTGGAAAATACTCGCCTTTCTTGGTCACAAGCATGGTAATCTTTATTGCTTTTTTTCGAAAAAACCAGCGTTTTCAAGAGTTAACGGTCTCTATGCTTTTTGCCATTACAGGCTATTATCTGATGGCTACTACCGTGCATCCGTGGTACATAGCCTTGCCCTTGCTACTCTCTTTATTTACAAAATACAACTTTGGCCTGGTGTGGAGTTTTTTGGTAATGCTGAGTTATTTCACGTATGCAAACCCCAACTTTGTAGAAAGTCCGTGGATGTTGTGGACAGAATACAGCATTCTCTACGGCGTGTTGTTTTATGAATTATGGAAATCAAAAGAAGCTAAAGACACCACTTGGGCAGCATGAAACGCTATTCTACGGTTACAGACTTGGCCAAGTTTCTGGGTTGGTCAACATTGCAACCCCGCATCACCGCTATGTGATAAGACAACAATTGCAAGGGAATGGTATTGAGAAGCGGCGTGAAAGCTTCGAGGGTTTCTGGCACTTCAATGATGTGATCGGCCAGTGATTTTACCTGCGTATCACCCTCGGTGACAACCGCTATAATTTTTCCTTTTCTGGACTTTATTTCCTGGATATTGCTGATGACCTTATCATAATGTCCTTGCTTGGGTGCAATCACCACTACGGGCATATGTTCGTCTATCAGCGCGATAGGACCGTGTTTCATTTCGGCAGCCGGATAGCCTTCTGCATGTATATAGGATATTTCCTTGAGTTTAAGTGCGCCTTCCAAGGCAACCGGAAAATTATAGCCACGCCCGAGATAAAGAAAGTTTGTGGCCGATTTATAAATATTAGATAAGCCAGCTATATGCTCGTTTAGTAGCAAGGCTTGCTCAATTTTCCCCGGAATTCGCTCCAGTTCCTGCAAGTGTAGATAATAGTCTTTCTCCGACAGATTTCCATTGGCTTTCGCAAGCCGAAGTGCCATCAGGGTTAGTAAGGTAATCTGTGTGGTAAAGGCTTTGGTGGATGCCACACCAATTTCGGGACCGGCATGTGTGTAGGAGCCCGAATGCGTTTCTCTGGCTATGGATGATCCTACTACGTTACAAACACCGTAAACAAAAGCACCGTTTGCTTTGGCCAATTTAATGGCCGCCAAAGTATCGGCTGTTTCTCCGGATTGCGATATGGCTATGACCACATCGTCTTTAGTTATTACGGGATTTCTGTATCTGAATTCAGATGCGTATTCTACCTCAACGGGGATTCGGGCAAAATCTTCAAAAATATACTCTGCAACCAACCCGGCATGCCAAGAGGTACCACAACCAATAATAATGATGCGTTTGGCGTTCAAAAACTTCTGAATGTGGTCATCCATACCCGACATTTTAATGATGCCTTGATCGGCCAACAACCTGCCCCTGTAGGTATCTGTAATGGCATTGGGTTGCTCGTAAATCTCTTTGAGCATAAAATGTGGATAGCCGCCCTTTTCTATCTGATCGAGGTTGAGCTGTAATTCTTGAATGTAGGGAGTCACCAGTGTATCGTCCTGTATTTTTCGAATTCGGACTTCTCTACCCAACCGAACAATGGCCATTTCTTCATCCTCCAGATAAATGGCATTGTTGGTATATTCTATAAAAGGTGATGCGTCAGAAGCTATAAAAAATTCACCTTTCCCTACACCGATGGCAAGCGGGCTTCCCAAGCGGGCAACGATGATTTCGTCGGGTTTCGTTTTGTCGAACACAGCAATGGCATAAGCCCCCACTACTTGATTTAAAGCTACTTGAACTGCTTTCCCTAATTTAAGGTTCTGGTTGATTTTGATGTCTTCTATTAAATTGACTAAGACCTCAGTATCTGTATCCGATTTAAAAACATAGCCTCTTTTGATGAGTGCTTTTTTGATGGCGTCGTAGTTTTCTATGATCCCGTTGTGTATAATTGCCAGGTTACCGGAATTAGACAAATGCGGATGTGAATTGATATCATTGGGAATACCGTGTGTTGCCCAGCGCGTATGTCCCAAGCCCACTGTGCCGTTTGTTGTGATTTGGCTGTTGATTTTGGCTTCCAAATCGGCTACTTTGCCTTTTGTCTTTGAGACTTTGAGTTTCTCGCCATTGAATAGCATAATGCCTGCGCTGTCGTATCCTCTATATTCAAGTCTTTTCAAGCCTTTCAGCACAATCTCTGCTGCCTGGCGGTTGCCGATATAACCAACAATTCCACACATAAATTAGTTGTTAGGTTCAGTGAAAAATATTTCCAGACGTATTTTTTTAGCCGCTTCTGACGGAGGCAAATTGGAACCATAAAGCACAGTCCCCAGTGGTTCTATCACAGAGAATCTGGGTATTTGGGTAACAGCTGAATTGGTAGGATTGCTAACGTTAGAATTGCCGATGGTTGAAACATTATTAGTCACAACCAAACCCAAAGGCACATTGAGTGAATCATTTCGTAAAATATTCTTTATGTGATCTGTCAAGCGTACACTATAGGTGGTGCCACGTCCGTTTTCATCCTTTCGGATGAGTCCGTCGTAGGTCGTCTTTGTCTGAAAAATATTTTGAGCTACAATAATGCCATCTCTGTCAAAATCGACGATAGGTATGTTGTTTTTAAGATCGTATAAGTAAATACGAGTGGGCTCGATACTGTTTTGCACAGCGTCTTTATCAATCTGAAAAACCAAACGCGCATCATTGATCAATCTGTCTGTTTGCTTGAGCAGTGTCAATTGATCGGCCTCACCATCTCCGTCTGTGTCTGGACCGAATAAATCTATAATGGCCATAGAACCTTCTCCACCTTTAAGATAGAGTCTATCGTCACCGTTAACAGAATCTGATTGGGCAATTTTTTGGGCAATGGTCTGGTCAAAATTCTGAACATAGGCTGCGGCTTTTGCGCCTGTGAGGGAAATATTGATACTCTGTTTGGAGCGTATTATTTCAGTTAAATCTCCGTCTTCGTCGGCATCACCGGCGTCGGGCGTGTCAAAAGAGAACCTAATTTCAATATTTCCTTGAGAAAAATCCATTAAAACCATTCCCTTGTCTGTTGGATTGATGGGTTCCGCTACAAAATAGAGCCCTCTAAAGAAATTTTGAAATTGATTGATGTTTGTCAAAACGATATCTCCTTCGTTATCAACTATTTTTTGCTGAAAAAAAGCCTCATCCAAAGGAATGCGGAGCTGCGGCCTGATAAATTGTTCCGGAATGGTATCTAGAGCAGGATCACCCGTTTCAGGAAATATCACAATGGTTTCAGGGCTTGGTTTGAAGGCGTCATTTTGGTAGAGCAGAGGACCAACCTGACTGAAAAAACTCTCGTGTCTATCCGAAAAAAGTGGAATTGTAGATTGAAAATCATTTTCGGGATCTAGGCTATTTAAGAAAAACCGGTTTTCGTAAATGGACAATTTAAATGGGTCTTCTCCAAAAATAGAATCTAGCCTAAAAACCTGCTGTCCGGTTTCGACCAACACTTCGGTTTGGGTGCTGAAGTACGGTACGGTAAGCAATACACTATCAACAGCTGCATTTTCTCCAAAGATGGGATTGAGTTGGGTTAAAAAAACTTCTGTGGCCACATTCGCAGTGAAATCTCCGTAAACCGGATCGTGTAATACGCCGAGCAGTTGCGCCGGTAAATTATTGCTTTGAATCGGATTTAGCCTAACATTAAAGGCTTTAACATCCGCATCCATAAAATTGTTGACATCAAAATTCACCCCGCTCACTATATCACTCCCTATTTCGGTAAAATCATCATCACAGGCGGCTACCCAAACCAACATTGCAACCACAAACAGAAACTGCAATTTTTTTAAAATTCGTATTGTCATAAAATCGAAAAAAATTAAGAAATCAATTGATTGTAAAAAGCCTTGTAGGCCTCTTGAAAAGTGTCGGCAGGTTGAAATGCCAACAACGGTTTTTTGGATGCTTCAGCGTAAGTCCGGATTTCGTCCGGGGTCTCTTCCGAGGCCAAAATTAAGGCATCGCTGTAGTCAATAACCGTTTTCGTCAGGTTTGTAAAGTTGGGTTGAGTAAGGTGTTTCAATTTGGTAAGATCGACGCCGTCAAAGTTGATTTTGTGCACCAAATCTTGGTTTAACGAATCGCCAAAATCTTCGTTGTATATAGAAGTGACAATTTTTGAATCGTTAAAAAGCGGTTCGTCGTGATAAAATTCTTTGAGATAGAGCGGAAAAAGCGACGCCATCCACCCGTGTACATGTATGATATCGGGCGCCCAATTTAGTTTTTTTACGGTTTCAATCACGCCTTTGGCAAAAAATATCGCGCGCTCATCATTGTCTTTAAACAGTTTACCTTCTTCATCACAGAAAGTGGCTTTCCTTTTGAAATATTCTTCGTTATCGATAAAATACACCTGAATGCGCTCTTTGGGGATTGAGGCTACTTTAATGATTAGCGGCATATCCATGTCATTGACAACCAAGTTCATGCCCGACAAGCGGATGACTTCGTGCAATTGGTGCCGGCGTTCGTTGATATTGCCAAAACGCGGCATGAAAATTCTAATTTGTCCGCCCAAAGAATTGACGAGCTTGGGCGTTTCGTATGACATTGAAGAAACTTCCGTTTCGGGTAAATAAGGTAAAACTTCAGATGATACGTATAAAATCCTACGGTCTTTCATGGTTACTTTTTGTTAGGCAAACCGCATTTTCTGAACTGTTTTAGAAAACAACGATAAAACCTATTTGTGTAATGTTATTTTGAGTTATTCGACACATCTGCCTGTTCTGAAAAGCACTGAAATGAGTCAGTATCAAATCAAAACTCTGCAAAATTACAAAAATTTATGCGAATTGGTTCTAAAATCTTAAGTTTGCACCCGCTAAAAATTTTATATGAAGGTTTTTGAGCTGTCTGCTGACATGCAAAAGTTTTCGGCGAACGTTCGGGCAGCAAATCACACACTCGGTTTGGTGCCCACTATGGGCGCGTTGCATGCCGGGCATTTATCTATAGTAGAGAAAGCGCTACGCGAAAACGACCGGGTCGCAGTTAGTATTTTTGTCAACCCTACACAGTTTAACAACCCGGAAGACCTTCAAAAATACCCACGTGTACTCGATGAAGACTTGCAAAAACTCCAGCGCATTAGCCAAAATAGACTGCTTGTGTTTGCGCCCTTGGTGGAAGAAATTTACGGAGAAAATCTGATTTCAGATCGCTTTGACTTGCAGGGATTGGATCTGGAAATGGAAGGCAAATACAGACCGGGACATTTTCAGGGCGTGGCTACCATTGTGAAAAAACTATTTCAAATAACCCAACCACACAAGGCCTATTTTGGTGAAAAAGACTACCAACAATTGGCTGTCATTCGCAAAATGACCCAACTCGAACAAATGCCCATCCAAATCGTTCCTTGTAGCATTTACAGAGAAAAGAACGGTTTGGCGATGAGTTCCAGGAACCGCTTGCTCAGCGCAGCCACTAAAGAATCCGCCGGATATATTTTCAGCGCCTTGCAATGGTGTGCAGTAAACTTCAACGAAAAAGAAATTGACGAACTCAAAGCAGAAGTTGGCAAAAAAATTGCATCAGATAGTACCTTCACGCTCGAATATTTTGAAATTGCAGCAGCTGACAGTTTACAGCTGACAGAAAAAAAAGAAGAAAATAAAAAATATCGCGCATTCATTGCGGTTTTTGCTGAAAATGTGCGTTTAATTGACAATATCGCATTGAATTAATTATCTTTGTCCCATGCAAATACAAGTTGTAAAATCTAAAATACACAGGGTTACCGTTACCGGAGCAGACCTCAACTACATAGGCAGCATCACCATTGACGAAGACTTGATGGATGCCGCCAACATCATTGAAGGCGAAAAGGTGCATATTGTCAATATCAACAATGGCGAACGCCTAGAAACCTACGTCATTAAAGGACCGCGCAAAACCGGCGAAATTACGCTCAATGGCCCGGCCGCCAGACGGGTTCAAAAAGGCGATATCATCATTATTATTTCCTATGGCATATTGCCTTTTGAAGACGCAAAAGTCTTCAAACCCGCTATTGTTTTCCCAAACGAACAAACCAATCTTCTAAACTGATACGTGCCAGCAAAGACCGTTAGCATTTTAAAAACTATTATCCCGCTTTTCATTGGGTTGTTCTTGGTTTGGTACTCATTTCACGGACTCACGGAAGCACAAATACAGACTACTTGGGACTACATGAAACAGGCGAGTCCTGTCCTGATTGGTCTTTCTGTATTTATGGGGCTTATGAGCCACTTTTCACGTGCCTGGAGGTGGAAATTTTTACTGGAACCCATGGGTTACAAACCCAAATTCATCAACAGCCTGCTTACGGTTTTAATGGCTTACCTCATCAATTTGGGCATCCCACGTGCCGGTGAAGTCAGTAGAGCCGCAAGTTTGGCCACTTACGAAAACATTCCTTTCAATAAGGTTTTCGGCACCATTATAGCTGAGAGAATTATCGACTTAATCATACTTTTTGGTCTTATCGCAATAGTAATTTTGTTTCAGACCGATGATTTTATGAGTTATCTAATCAAAGAAGATTTTAGCGTATTCAACATCATCTTATTACTCGTTGCTTTGACGGGTGTGGGCTTGGCATGCTTATGGTTTTTAAGGGTTTCCAAAATTCCTTTTATCATTAAAATAAGACATTTTGTGGAAGGCATTTGGGAAGGCTTCAGAAGCCTGAAAGACATGCCTAACAAAGGATACTTTTGGTTGCACTCGCTGCTTATTTGGTCACTTTACATTTTGATGTTTTACGTAGTCATGCTCAGCATTCCCGAAACGGCTAATTTGCCACTGATAGCAATGCTCACGGCCTTTGTGATTGGCGGACTTTCCATGAGTACCACCAATGGTGGCATCGGGGTGTATCCGATAGCAATACAGCAAATATTGCTTACCTACGGCGTATCGCCCGAAAGCGGTTTGGCTTTTGGATGGATTATCTGGATTGCCCAAACCCTATTGGTTTTGACCTTTGGTCTTCTGTCATTTGTGTTGTTGCCCATCGTCAATAAAAAATAGGAAACTGCTCAAAATCAGTCGTCATATTTGACTTTACCACAAAAAAACCGGTGGGTTTTCTGATGGATAAAATGATTTAGTTCGTACTTTTGGAGAAACTCAAAAGCAGATGAAAACCCAAGATTCTCGTAGAAAAGCGCTCAAACATATCGCCTTAGGCACGGGTGCTCTTGCTGTTTCTCCGTGGATGCAAGCCCGCCAGTCAGAGACTCAAAAAACTGTCGGCAAAAACATCAACCACTCGGTTTGCTATTGGTGCTACGAACCCATGCCGCTTGATGAATTTGCCGAAAAAGCGAAAGACACAGGCATTTCTTCTATAGAACTTTTACGTCCGGATCAGTGGAATACAGTTGAAAAACACAGACTTACCTGCGCGGTGGCTACCGACACTTTTGCCAGCATCACAGACGGATTCAACGACCCCAAAAACCACAACCGGCTGCAAGATTCCTACAAAAATCTCATTGTACAAGCTGCAGAAAAAGGACTTCCAAACGTGATTGTTTTTTCCGGAAACAAAAGAGGAATGGCTGATGAAGTAGCAAGGGAAAACTGCGCAAAAGGATTGGATCCATTGGTGAAACTGGCCGAAAAACACAAGGTTACACTCATCATGGAATTGCTCAACAGTAAGGTAAACCACCCTGACTATCAATGTGACACTACCCCTTGGGGTGTGGCGCTATCCGAAAAAATCGGATCGGAAAACTTTAAGTTGTTGTACGACATTTACCACATGCAAATCATGGAGGGCGATGTGATTGCCACCATCAGAAAATATCACAAATACATAGCACATTACCATACCGGCGGTGTGCCGGGCAGAAACGAAATCAACCACACGCAAGAATTAAATTATCCGGCCATCATGCGCGCCATTACAGAAACCGGTTTTAAAGGTTTTGTAGCACAAGAATTTATCCCAACCTACGAAGATAAAATCGCAGCCTTAAAAGAAGGGGTTTTGATTTGTGATGTGTAAGAACTAAATAGATGAAAAAACTACTCATATACGGCTATTTATTGATCACCTTCGGATTAATGTCTTGTCAATCTGAAAACAGCGAAAACAACATACCGCAACAAATCGAAGATTCGAAGGTTGAAAACACGTTCTTGTTAGGAGCCGATTTGTCTTATGTAAACGAAATGGAAACTTGTTCCGAAGGCTTTTTTGAAAATGGCCTACGGAAAGACACTTTTGAGCTTTTTGCCGAAAAAGGTGCGCGTTTGGTTCGGGTGCGCCTTTGGCACACGCCCGAAAATGTACCGCCCACTTTCTCCCGATTTTCGGGTTTTGAAGATGTAGAAAAAACTCTTACCCGAGCCAAAGAAAATCAAATGGAGGTGTTGCTCGATTTTCATTATTCAGACACTTGGGCCGATCCGGCCAAACAATGGATACCTGCCGCGTGGAAAGACATCACAGACTTTGAGGTACTCAAAGATTCTGTATATCAATATACTTTAAATACCCTTCTCAAGCTGGGAGATAAAGGCCTGATCCCCAAAATTGTACAAGTGGGCAACGAAATCAACAGCGAAATGCTCCGCCAAGAAGGTGTGCCTGCCACAGAAATCAATTGGGACAGAAACCGCGAGATTATCAATAGTGGCATCAGGGCCGTAAGGGATGCATCGGCCGCCTTAAATGAAGACATACGCGTGATGCTGCACATTGCCCAACCCGAAAATGCCTTTTGGTTTTTTGAACAAGCCCTAGGCAATGGTGTAACAGACTTTGACCTTATCGGACTTTCTTATTACCCCCTTTGGTCCGAAGTGGCCTTTGAGGACTTGCCTAATACACTCGCTGAGATTAAATCGCGTTTTGGTAAAGATTTTTTAATCGTAGAAACGGCTTATCCATTTACCTTTGTCAACCACGACCGACAAGGCAATATTTTAGGAGAAGCGGCCCTAGTTGCAGGTTTTGAAGCTTCTCCGCAAGGCCAGAAAGATTTTATGATACAACTCACCCAAAAAGTGATAGATGCCGGCGGTAAAGGGCTGGTATATTGGGAGCCTGCCTGGATTTCCAACACTTGCGAAACCCTCTTCGGCAATGGTTCGGGCTGGGACAATGCCGCTTTTTTTGACGGGTTGAATGGCAATCAAGCCTTACCCGTATTTGACTTTTTTGATTTGAATAACTATAGATTTAAAAACTAATGCCTACACCTCGCATCCTCATCACCGGCGGCCTTGGCTACATTGGCAGCCATACTGCAGTAGAACTTATCGAAAACGGTTACGAGCCTATTATAATCGACAACTTGAGCAACACGCGCATAGAAGTTTTAGATGGCATCGAAAAAATAACCGGTGTCCGTCCTGTTTTTTATCAAACCGATATGCGGGACAAAGCGGCGGTCAAGAACTTCTTCGACAAAGAAAAGGTGGATGGTGTCATTCATTTTTCCGCCTTCAAAGCCGTGGGCGAAAGCATGCACAAACCTCTAGCCTACTACGAAAATAATATAGCTGCACTGGTTATTCTTTTGCAAGAACTCACCCTCAGAGGAATTCACGCCTTTATTTTCAGTTCTTCCTGTACCGTTTACGGGCAAGCAGACGAACTTCCGATTACAGAAAAAGCACCTGTCAAACCCGCCGAATCGCCTTATGGATATACCAAACAGGTAGGTGAAATCATTATTAAAGATGCCGTTCGCGCTACAGATTTGAAAGCCATCGCCCTGCGCTATTTTAACCCCATAGGCGCACACAGTAGTGCTCTAATCGGCGAATTGCCCTTGGGTGTACCACAAAACCTGGTGCCTTTCATCACGCAAACGGCCGCAGGCATTCGACATGAGTTATCGGTTTTTGGCAATGATTATCCCACCCCCGATGGCACAGCCATCCGCGATTATATACACGTGGTGGACTTGGCGAAAGCGCATATCGTAGCCCTAGAAAGGTTGCTGACGCACAAAAACAAAGCGTCTTATGAATGTTTCAACATAGGTACCGGCATGGGCAGTTCTGTACTAGAAATCATCCAGACTTTCGAAAAAGTGAGCGGGCAGCCATTGCCACATAAAATTGTGGACAGGCGTGCAGGCGATGTGGTAGCCGCTTATGCAGATACCACACTGGCCAATAAGGAATTGGGGTGGAAAGCGGAAAAAACATTGGAAGAGGCCCTACATTCGTCTTGGAAATGGCAACAAAGCCTGGGTTAATGGACATAGAACAAATCAGAAACTACTGTTTGAGCAAAAAAGGAACAACAGAATCATTTCCTTTTGATGCCCATACTTTGGTCTTTAAAGTGGCCGGTAAAATGTTTGCACTGTGTGCTTTAGAAAGGTTTCCGCTTGCCATCAGTTTAAAATGTGAGCCCGATTACGCTTTGGAGCTCAGGGAAAAATTCCCCGATGCAATATTGGGAGCATACCACATGAACAAAAAACATTGGAACGCAGTTTTACCCGAACTTCTAGACCCCAAAACTGTTCTAAACCTCATCGATGATTCCTATAGGTTGGTGGTTTCGGGTTTGCCCAAAAAAACGCGCGACAGCTTAGGCGAAAATTAGCGGTTCATATGGCGCATTTCTTCTACAAAAACATCCAGTGGAACGTGTCGAGACACCAGCTTTAAGGCTTTGTCGATAATGTAATTGATATTGGCAGGCGTAAAGCCCAAGCCTACTGCCAGTTTGCGCAGCATATTAAGCTCGTGGGTGTCAGCCAGGTGTTCGTCTATAAAAACCATACGAGCCAGGTCGTATAGGCGCTCCAATCGGGTTTCGTAGGTATAAGGCGGGTTAACAGGATAGGCGTTTGGATTTTCGAGTATGCGCTCGTACTCATCGGCAGAAACGTCTAAATTATTAGCCAAACGGTCAAGAAATTTTTTTTCGTCGGGGCTGATAACACCGTCTATGAGTGCCACGCGTACAATGGCTGCAAAGTGATCGCGGTTTCTTTCTCTAAAACCGGTGGAATATAAATCGGATATGGACATGATGATGAAATTTAGTTTCGTAAAGATACCGAATTCTTCATAATATTTTTTAACACTTTTGTTGCAAAAAATAAAGTTTTTAGAAACCAAAAACTCAGTCATTCACAAGGGCAACTTCTATGTCCGACAATTGATAATTTGCCCGAAGGACAGGGTTTTGAAGCAAACTATCTGTAAATGAACTTTGGCGCGCGGCATTAAACACAAAAGGTGTTTTTGTGTCGTAAGCGGTATTCTCAATAAAGCTGTATCGCCCGTTGTGTAAAACCAGATTAGCCGCCACACGATGGTCTTGGACATCAAAAAAATACCACCATACGTCCTTATTTTCACCCTCAACATCCGGATAAGCAACCCGCACCCGATATAGCGATTTTCCTTTATGTATAATTTTTTGCTCTGTAGTCAAAACGGCTTTGTCTGTTGACAATTTAAAAGGTTGTGCAAAGGTAACGTATGAGGCCATAAAGGTGTTGAATGCTTCCTTTTTTCCCTCCAACGTATTGTCAGGAATGCTGTCTTTATAACCTTGGGTTTGTTGGCCGTCAAAAACGACTTGATGCATCACGCCATCGGAAAGCCACCACATTTTACCGCTAAAAACGGGCTGAAAGCGATACAAAATGTGCTGCGTTACATCGGAAGAAATGGTTCCGTCTTCTTCAAAAACAACAATTCTTTTTTTGTAGGCAATCGCCGCTACACTTTGCCATGCTTCCATGCCGCCATGTGCTTCTATAGCTTTGCTCAGGAGCTCACTACCCGATGGCAAAGTAGTATTATCGCAGCTTTGCAAGCATAATAAACTGCTTATGATTATTAATATTTTTCTCAAGACCTATACATTTATCTAAAAGTACCTGATGGAAAAACCACCACGCTTTCATGTCCGTTTTTGCCAACAGCAGCCACTCCAAAATAAAAGTTATCTATCACGATTCCTTCCAGCGTAAACTCATTAACATCGCCCACATAGCGGCTGTATTGCCATTGCGAATCTGTCGTTAGGCGCCAGTAGATTTTATAACCGGCCACGTCCGGATCGTTTACTTTCTCCCAACGCAACTTGGTTGATGCTTGCACGATTCCGCCAATTTCAACTTTTGAAGGTGCCGGTGGTGCCCAAGCCAAAGCAGCCATATTGATAGCATTCACAGCGGTCAGTTTTTTGGCATAATCAAAATTGACACCTTCGATTACATCCCCGTATTCGATACCGTTTTCTATCCGAATATCCTGGTGCTGACGGTTGTAATTTTCATGGGCCTCCATAATGCGAATTCCCGCAAAACCCAAGTCGTTAAAAGGCCTGTGATGCCCGCCTCTTCCAAACCGATCGAGCCTATAAACCATCATCGGGTTCATTTCAGGCATGTAGCTTTGCGTGGTTTTATGTACATACCGAGCCAATTGTCGGGAGATGCCATCCACTTCGCCTCCGGCAAACCTTCGGGCGTTGCGTTGTCTTTCTGTCTCGGTAGGCGGCACGGGTTCTGAAAAAATTCTAAAAGTGCGGTTGTCGATCACGCCATCAACCCCTTCAATATTGCCAATCATGTCGTTGTTAAAAACGCCAATGATGTCCCAATTGTTTTTTTGAGCGTATTCCGCCAAACCTTTTCCGCCAAACAGTCCTTGCTCTTCCCCGGAAAGCCCAACATAGACCACGCTGCTCTCAAATTTGTATTGGCTCAACACTCGCGCAGCTTCTATGGCACCTGCCATTCCCGAAGCATTGTCGTTGGCGCCCGGCGCATCGGTCTCAAAGTCCATGGTGTTGGAAGCACGCGAATCTATGTCACCACTCATAATAATGTACCGATTGGGATATTTTGTTCCGCGTTGAATGGCTACAACATTGACCACCCATGCGTCTTTGGGCACACGGTTTCCGTCCGATTTGGTCACAAAATCTTTTTGATAAAAAACGTCTAAACAATTGTTGCAGCTTTTGGAGATTTTTTCAAACTCACTTTTGATCCATCTGCGAGCAGCACCAATACCTCTGGTTTCTGAAACGGTGTCGCTAAATGTATTTCGCGTCCCAAAATTGGCCAAGGTTCTAATATCATTTTCAATGCGTTCGGCACTTACAGATTGTATAATATCGTAAATGCGAAGATCTGTTTGGGGCGGTGTTTGTGCCTGCAAAAACACCGATGTAAAAAGCAGCGATAACAAAGAAAAATTACGAATCATAGGTTTAATTATTTACATTAATTTTTATTTTCCAGCATGGGAACAAATCTAAATTTCCCATAGGTTTTTTTTTCAAAATCTGTAGCACTTTTTCTATAGATGACGTACATATCCTGCGTGTCTGCGCCTACGGGTATCACCATGCGGCCACCCACTTTGAGTTGGGCCATCAGTGTTTTGGGAATTGTGGGCGCAGCTGCCGTGACGATGATGCCGTCAAAAGGCGCATAATCGGGCAAACCTTTATAGCCATCGCCAAAGGTCAAAAATTTAGGTTTGTATCCCAATTTTTGCAAAAGCATCTTCGTTTTTTTAAACAATTCGGACTGCCGCTCTATGGAATACACCTTCATCTGCATCGCACACAAAACCGCCGCTTGATAGCCAGATCCGGTGCCGATTTCTAAAATTTTATGACCGGGTTTGGCCTGCAAAAGAGACGACTGAAAGGCCACAGTATAGGGTTGTGATATGGTTTGCGAAGCAGCAATAGGAAAAGCTTTGTCTTGGTAGGCGTGTGCTTCAAAACTCGAGTCTAAAAACAAGTGGCGCGGCACAGAACGAATAGCTTGCAACACAGCTTCGTCCTTGATGCCTTTTTCTTCCAACAAAAACGCCAACTGATGTCTGAGTCCGAGATGTTTGGGTGTGTCTTTCACTTTCATTTGCGGATTGAAAGCCGAAATTAACCTTTTATGGCTAAAAAATCTACAAATAATCTTATTTTTGTTCAAAACAAACTCACTATGCTTACCGCAGGCGTTTTAGGTGCCGGACATCTCGGCAAAATTCATCTCAAATTACTCAACCAGTCCGATAAATACAATCTTGTAGGTTTTTATGATCCGGACAAAAAAACAGCTGATAAAACCTCCAAAGACTTTGGTTTTACCAGTTTTGACTCCATAGAAAAACTCATTGATGCCGTGGATGTGGTGGACATCGTTACGCCTACGCTCTCGCATTTTGAGTGTGCCAAATTGGCCATCAGCAAAGGCAAACATGTATTCATCGAAAAACCGATTGCCAAAACTGTAGCAGAGGCTGAAGGCATCATCAAGTTGGCACAAGACAAAAACGTCAAAGGTCAAGTGGGACATGTAGAAAGGTTTAACCCCGCCTTCACGGCCGTTCGTGATAAAATTGAACGCCCTATGTTTATAGAAGCACATCGCTTGGCCGAGTTCAATCCGCGGGGTACTGATGTGCCGGTTGTGTTAGATTTGATGATCCACGACTTGGATATTATCCTCAGCGTTGTGCAATCTAAAGTCAAAACTATACATGCCAGTGGCGTGTCGGTAATCAGCGAAACACCGGATATTACGAATGCGCGTATCGAATTCGAAAACGGCTGTGTGGCAAACCTGACCGCGAGCCGTATTTCGTTGAAAAACATGAGAAAAACCAGATTTTTTCAACGCGATGCGTATATATCCGTCGATTTTTTGGAGAAGAGTTGTGAAGTGGTCAAAATGAAAGATGCACCTAAAAATCCGGATGATTTCGCGCTCATTCTGCAAAATGCAGAAGGTGTGAAAAAACAAATTTACTTTGACAACCCCTCTGTGATTCCAAACAATGCCATTTTAGACGAGCTCAACGCTTTTGCCGATGCCATTACGCACAATACCACCCCTGTGGTTTCGCTTGAGCAAGGCACAAACGCCCTGCGCGTAGCCCTTCAAATCATGGATTGTTTTAAAAACATAAATACTTCATCCTGAAAAATTTGAACCAACATTTTGATACCTTTTTATATTTATTAAATGTCAAGAATTAATGATAACAAATCAATGTAACGCCCATGTAAAAAATTTTGCACACAAGGGCATGATTATTTAAGGGGGTTACATTCCCATGCTGAGCGCAGTCGAAGCATGACCGATAAAAATCAATTATAAAACCATGAAAAATATCTCAGTTATAGGTGCCGGCACTATGGGAAACGGCATCGCACATGTGTTTGCACAAAACGGTTTTTCTGTGACGCTTATAGATATTAATCCGTCGGGGTTAAAAAAAGCCTTGGATACCATAGAAAAAAACTTAGACAGAATGGTAACCAAAGATCTTATTGACGCATCGCTAAAAGCGGAAACCCTTCAAAGGATAAAGACTGATACAGACACCCAACAGGGTGTGTCACAAACCGATTTGGTCGTTGAAGCCGCTACCGAAAACTTCGACATCAAAGCAGCGATTTTTGGCACCATAGACCGAGCCGCGCCGCCGCATGCCATTTTAGCTACAAATACTTCTTCAATCTCTATTACCAAAATTGCCGCCAAAACACAGCGTCCCGACAAGGTCATAGGGATGCATTTTATGAATCCTGTTCCGGTTATGAAATTGGTGGAAATCATTCGCGGGTACAATACTTCCGACGAAACCACCCAAGCTGTTGTAGAGCTGGCCGCTCAACTCAACAAAACACCGGTTGAGGCAAACGATTATCCCGGTTTTGTGTCTAATCGGATTTTGATGCCAATGATAAACGAAGCCATTGAAACGCTATACAACAATGTGGCGGGCGTAGCCGAAATAGACGCCGTCATGAAGTTGGGCATGGCCCATCCGATGGGACCACTTCAACTGGCAGATTTCATCGGGTTAGATGTGTGTCTTTTTATCTTAAACGTGCTGTATGACGGTTTTAAAAACCCGAAATACGCACCATGTCCGCTATTGGTAAACATGGTAGCTGCGGGCAAATTGGGAGTCAAATCGGGCGAAGGATTTTACGATTACAGCACTTCCAAAAAAGCCGAAAAAGTAGCCCACAGATTTCTGTAATTATTTATGGCTCATATAGTCCCATTTCGCGCGGTGCGTCCTGCCCAAGACAAAGTGAGTTACGTTACATCAAGGGCTTATGATTCCTATTCGCCGGAAGACCTAGAGGCTGTTTTTCGGTTCAATCCCTATTCTTTTTTACACATCATCCACCAGAGTACATTTCACAAAGACAAACCACTTGCCGACCGCTTTGCATTTATCAAGAAGAAATACGCTTTTTTTAAATCTCAAAACACGCTTTTACAGGACGAAAATCCGTGTTTTTACCTCTACGAACTCAGACAAAAAAATTACACTTTTGTGGGATTAATCGCGGGTGCGTCGATGCGTGATTACGCAGAAAATCGCATAAAAAAACACGAAGAGACCCTCTCATACAGAGAAAATCTATTTAAAGAATACTTAAAAGTCGTCGGCTTCAACGCAGAACCCGTTTTGCTGACCTATCCGGACCAAGCGGGTTTGAACCGTCTTTTTAAAACCGTGATGGCTGAGCCGCCCGAATATCATTTTACCTCTACGCCGGACGAAGACTTGCACAAACTTTGGAAAATTGACCAACCCGAACGCATACTGCAAATTGCGTCTGCTTTTGCAGCCGTTGAAAGTCTGTACATTGCCGACGGACACCACCGTATGGCTTCCTCATTTTTGCTGGCCAATGAACTCAAAAACGAAAATCCTTCGCATACAGGCAAAGAATTGTACAACGCTTGTTTGAGTTTTATCATACCCGAATCGCAACTTAAAATTTTCGAATTTAACCGTATGGTGAAAGACCTCAACGGCCTAACTACGGTAGATTTTTTGGAGCGATTGTCTCAAGATTTTAGAGTTGAAAAACAAACAAACGGCATATACAAAGCCGATGCCAAGGGTTGTTTTAGCATGTATTTAGACGGTCATTTTTACAAGCTTTCTACCAAAGTAAATTCTGCCGAAATGGGCAATCCGCTTTCTCAATTAGACGCGCAAATACTGTACGAAAAAGTTTTGTATCCCCTGCTCGGCATTGTGGACTTGCGCAACAACCGCCGGCTGGCTTACAGCTACGGAAAAGAAAGTTTGCAAGAAATAAAAAAGCAAATAGACAACGGCGCCTTTGCAGTGGGATTTGGTTTATACCCGGTATCTATCGGTGAACTGAAAGCCATTGCAGATGCCAATCTCTCCATGCCACCTAAGAGTACTTATATCATTCCCAAGCTGCGAACCGGACTTACGGTTTACGAATTTTAGAAAACCCTCACAGGTTTTGAAGATAATGCTTTGAACTACCAAGCAAAAAACCTCACAGGTTTTGAAGATATTGCTTTACACTTTCAAACAAAAAAACCTCACAGGTTTTAAAAACCTGTGAGGTTTATAATCTAACAAAGAATTACATACGTTGCGGCACGGAAATTCCCAACAAACCAAAAGCGTTTTGAATTGTTACACCAACCGTTTGTGAAAGTTTCACCCTAAAGTTTCGAACAGCTTCCTCTTCTACATTTAAAATAGGGACTGCCTGGTAGTAGGAATTGTATTTTTTGACCAATTCATACACGTAATTTGCCACCAAAGCCGGACTGAATTGTTCGGCAGCTTCCTGAACCGTCTTTGGAAAAGTACGCAAGGTTTTTAGAATTTCTTTTTCTCTCGGGTCGAGCGCATTCGGGAAAGGTGATTCCGATATTTTCCCGGCTTTCCGCAAAATGGATTGAATCCGCGCGTAGGTATATTGGATAAACGGACCGGTGTTTCCCTGAAAATCAATGGATTCTTTGGGGTCGAACAAGATGCGTTTTTTCGGATCTACTTTTAAAATATAATATTTTAGGGCCGCCAACCCAATAGACCTAAAAAGTTCTTGTTTCTGTGTTTCATCAAAATCATCGAGCTTACCCAACTCTTCGGTAATTGTTGCGGCACTTTGGGTCATTTCGTGCATTAAATCATCGGCATCAACAACGGTTCCTTCGCGGCTTTTCATTTTTCCGGAAGGCAAATCGACCATGCCGTAGCTGAGGTGAAACAGGTTTTCTGCCCAATCAAAACCGAGTTTTTTGAGGATGAGGAACAACACTTTGAAGTGATAATCCTGTTCGTTACCCACGGTGTAAACCATGCCCTTTACATCGGGATGGTCTTTGACGCGTTGGATGGCCGTGCCAATGTCCTGCGTCATGTAAACAGCTGTGCCATCGCTGCGCAACACGATTTTTCGATCTAGCCCTTCGGGGGTCAGGTCTATCCAAACCGAGCCGTCGGGGTCTTTTTCAAAGACACCTTTTTCGAGCCCAATTTGTACCACGTCTTTGCCGAGCAAGTAGGTATCGCTCTCGTAGTAATAGTTGTCAAAATCAACGCCGAGGTTTTGGTAAGTTTCTTCAAAACCTTTATAAACCCAACTGTTCATCATTTTCCAAAGCGCAACGGTGTCGGGATCGCCGGCTTCCCAAAGTTGGAGCATTTTCTGTGCTTCAAGCAAAATGGGCGCTTGTTTTTTGGCTTCTTCGTCAGTGAAGCCCTTGTCTGTCAACGCTTCTATTTGAGCTTTGTATTTTTGATCGAACAACACATAGTATTTTCCCACCAGTTTATCACCTTTCAAGCCGGAAGATTCGGGGGTTTCGCCCGCGCCAAATTTTTTCCATGCCAGCATCGATTTGCAAATGTGGATGCCCCGGTCGTTGATAATTTGCGTTTTATAGACTTTCTTGCCAGAAGCTTTCAGGATTTCGGCTACGGAATACCCCAAAAGGTTGTTGCGAATATGCCCAAGATGCAGTGGCTTGTTGGTGTTGGGCGAGGAATATTCGACCATCACGGCCGGTGCGTTTTTGTCGGTCGGGGCAATACCAAAGTGGATATTGCCCTGAATGGATTTGAAAAAATCGAAAAAATAGCTATCGGAAATCGTGAGGTTTAAAAATCCTTTGATGATGTTAAAACTTTCGACGGCTTCGATTTCTTTCACGAGGTAAGCCCCGATTTCTTCACCCAATTGTTGCGGGTTCTTCTTGATGTATTTGAGCAACGGGAAGAGGATGACCGTGAGGTCGCCTTCAAAATCAGATTTGGTGGGTTGCACATCTACTTGATCTATTTCGACCTGAAAGCGTTGTTTGCACGCAGTTTTGACGGCTTGCTGAATCAGTATTTCCATGGGTTGCATTGCATCTTTTGAAGCGGCAAAGATAGGTAAAGACAGGAAAATTATTGGTAAAAGTATTGAGAATGGGACTTTGCTATATAATTTCAAAAGGATGGGTTGAAGAATAAAAAACGTACAACCGCAGTTTGGACAAATGGCAAGTTTTGGCAGTAAGTTCACCATCCGTTTCTGTAATATTTTTCTAATTTAGCAGAAAGTACAGCCATTTCAGTTTACAATCAAGCCCAAGATAAAAATATTTGACAGTCAACACTTAAACCATTAAATTCGTACCAAAAAAAAACGCAACTAAAAACTAAATATATGAAAAAACAATCTCTATCAAAATCGTTTATCATTGCCTTCTCGCTATTTTTCGGGCTTGTTTTGTTGGGCTTTTTTATCTTCAAAGGCTTAAAAACATTTAGCGACAAAGATCGGGTAGTCACCGTGAAAGGGTTGGCCGAAATGAATATGACAGCCACTTCCGCTTCTATCGAATTAAATTTTTCGTTTTCGGGCGATCATTTACAAGAATTAATTAGGCGGACAGAAGACAAGAAAAACGCCATCATTACCTATTTGACCGATAATGGATTTGATAAAAACGACATTACCATACAAAATATGGGCGTAACCGATCTCCAGAAATACTACGAAACCGTTTGGCGAAATGATGAACAAGTACCGGTAAAAATAGACAGGTACACCATTGTACAAAGTCTAACGGTTCGGTCGATAGATGTAAAAAACACTGAAGATACTACCGCTAAAATAAGATTGGATTTGGCGAGTAAGGATTTGACCAGCAATATTTACACAACCTATGTCTTTCCCGATTTGAATTCGATAAAACCCGAATTGATTGCCGAAAGCACCAAAAATGCGCGCATAGCGGGAGAGCAATTCGCCAATGATTCGCAAGCCAAATTGGGCAAAATAAAAACCGCTTCACAGGGGCAAATTACCATTGCCGGAAAGTATTATTACGACGAAGACCTGAGCGATTTACCCAAAGAACCCTATATTCAAAAAGCAAGGGTCGTAAGCACCATAGTTTTTTTCTTAGAGTGACCTAAACTCAGCTTTAAGCGACTTTCTGCAGCGTTGGGTCTCCCAACTTCAGCTTGCTGGTTACAGACCGTATTTTGTCTTGTCTAAATTCAATTTTCCAAATTCTTAATTCGTGGCTTCGGCTTACTTCGGCTTCGCTCAGTAACCATCACTCAGCCAAAGCCCTTTGGCTTGCAATTCGCAATTTGTAATTCGTAATTCGCATTTTTAAATACCTTTGCAACATCACAAAACCACCGCCATGCACAAAGTAGCCGTCATTATGGGCAGCAGCAGCGATTTACCCGTCATGCAAGCCGCCATCGATATTCTGAAAACCTTTGGTGTGCACACCGAAGTTGACATAGTTTCCGCCCACCGTACACCCGAAAAACTGTTTTTGTTTTCCAAAAACGCACGCAAAAACGGCATTTCAGTCATCATAGCAGGTGCCGGTGGTGCTGCACATTTGCCGGGGATGGTGGCATCGCTCACTTCCCTGCCGGTCATTGGCGTACCCGTCAAAAGCAGCAACAGCATAGACGGTTGGGACTCTGTTTTGTCTATCCTCCAAATGCCTGCCGGCGTGCCGGTGGCCACCGTGGCACTCAACGGCGCGCAAAACGCCGGCATTTTGGCCGCCCAAATCGTTGGCGTGTCTGATGCCAACGTGCAGGAAAAACTCGATGCCTACAAAGAAAGTCTAAAAGAAAAAGTGCATCAAAGCGCAGCGGAAATAAAAAAGTCTTAATAAAACGGATTGAGCAGGTTTGAAATGATTTTAATTTATGTTAAGAACAAATCAATTTGTAATCGATATCATTCAAATAATTTATCTTTGAATGTAAATACTGCTGATAATGACTTCACATGATATTAAAAAAACGCTTATTTCAAGCATCTCCGAAATTGATGATGCGCAATTTCTGAGTGCCATACAAACCATTGTCGATTCGAAATTGCAATCGCAAACCAAAACTTTAAGTTTAACGGATGCACAACGTCAAGAGATTGAGGAATCAAAAACACAAATCGAGGCAGGTATGTTTATTAATCAAGCAGATCTTGATAAAGATTTTGACAAATGGCTCAGCAAACAATAGTTTGGTCAAAAAAAGCACGGGTCAAACTTTTTAGGATATTAGACTTTTATACCGCCCGGAATGGGAGCGCTGTCTATTCAACTAAATTATATGCAAAATTTAAAAAAGAGCTCAAAACACTTTTTAAACAACCGGATATCGGTATTAAAACTGATTTTGAAACCACCCGTGGCCTGATCGTTGACAATTTCATTTTGTTTTATGAAGTAAAAAACAATAAAATAACCGTGCATACCCTTTGGGATTGCAGACAAAACCCGGAAGATTTAAAAATATGATGACCCAAAACCCACTCCTGCAAGCTTTTGATACCGCCCCGTTTGTAAGCATCAAAACGGAACATTTTCTGCCTGCTGTAAAACAGGAAATCACAAATACCCGGCAAGAAATCGATGCCATTGTCAACAATCCGGACGAACCCGGTTTTGAAAACACCATCGAAGCTTTGGATTATTCAGGCAAACAACTCGACCGCATCACCAGTATTTTCTTTAACCTGAACAGTGCCGAAACAAACCCGGAAATCCAAAAACTGGCGCAGGAAATATCACCCTTGCTCACCGAGTTTTCCAATGACATCACCCTCAACCAACCCCTCTTTGAACGCGTCAGGAAGGTGTTCGAACAAAAGGAAAATTTAAACCTGAATGCAGAACAAAGGACCCTACTCGAACGCAAATACAAAGGTTTTGCCCGAAACGGCGCCCATTTGCCTGAAGACAAAAAGCAATTGCTCCGAAAATTAGACACCGAATTGTCAAAGCTGAGTTTGCAATTTGCCGAAAACGTCCTCGCAGAAACTCAAGCTTATCATTTGCATGTCACTGATGCTGCAAAACTCGAAGGCCTGCCCGAATCGGCTTTGGAAGCCGCACAACAATTGGCCGAAAAACAAGAACTGAAAGGCTATGTTTTCACCTTAGATTTTCCGAGCTACCAACCGTTTATGACCTATGTAGAAAACCGTGATTTGCGAAAAGAATTGTTTTTGGCCTATGCCACGCGTGCTTATCAGAAAGAACAAAACGACAACCGGGAAATTGTCCTTCAAATTGTCAAAAAACGCCACGAACGCGCCAAATTACTGGGCTACAATACCCATGCACATTATGTCTTGGAAGAACGCATGGCACAATCGCCCGAAAAAGCCAAAGATTTTCTGGAAGGATTGTTGAAAAAATCCATCCGGAAAGCAAAAGAAGAGTTCAATGAGTTGGAAACTTTTGCCAAAGGATTGGACAACATCGATCGTTTGGAGAAGTGGGACGGAGCTTTTTATACCGAAAAGCTCAAACAAAAATTGTATGATTTTGACGATGAGGCGCTCAAACCGTATTTTTTTTTAGACAATGTTTTGGAAGGCGTTTTCACCGTTGCCCATAAATTATATCAGCTCCATTTTGAAGAAGTTTTTGACATTGATAAATACCACGAGGAAGTCAAAACCTATCGGGTAACGGACAACAAAGGAAATTTTATTGCCATCTTTTACGCCGATTTTCATCCGCGACCGGGCAAGCGAAACGGTGCCTGGATGACTTCCTACAAGCCCCAATACCGCGAAGGAAACACATACGAAAGGCCGCATATTTCCATAGTTTGTAACTTTTCCCGCCCAACTAAAACAAAACCCTCCTTACTTACTTTCAACGAAGTCACAACCCTTTTCCATGAATTTGGACACGCGCTGCACGGTATGTTGGCAGACACAACTTATCCGGGTTTGAGCGGCACACATGTCTATTGGGATTTCGTGGAATTGCCAAGCCAAATATTGGAAAATTGGTGTTACGAACAAGAAGCTTTGGAGTTGTTTGCCAAACATTATCAAAGTGGAGAAATATTGCCGGTATCATACATCGAAAAAATCAAAAAAGCGGCAACTTTTATGCAAGGCTTGCAAACGTTGCGCCAGCTCAGTTTTGGCCTACTCGACCTAAAGTGGCATGCCGAGAATCCAGACTCTTTTTGCGATGTAAAAACCATAGAAAACACCGTTTTCAGCGAGACAGATTTTTATCCGGAAGTTGCCGAATCGTGTATGAGCACTGCTTTTTCACATATTTTTCAGGGCGGTTATTCAGCGGGATATTACAGTTACAAGTGGGCAGAAGTCTTGGACGCAGACGCTTTCGAGCTGTTCAAAGAAAAAGGTGTTTTTGATGCGGAAACTGCCAAAAGTTTTAAAGAAAACATCTTGTCAAAAGGCGGCTCCGAACACCCGATGATTTTGTATAAAAAATTTCGTGGAGCCGAACCCAATCCGGATGCATTGTTAAAAAGGGCTGGGATTTTATGTTAAAATTGGCGATTGTATGCATTTTAACGCTTTGAGGCTTTAAAATTCGAAAAAACGGCTTATTTTTGATTGCGACAATGAAAAACAACACAGTTTGCTACTTTAACTATTTATTGCATTTTGATAAAGTCTGATTAACTATGAACGAGGCAGAAAAAAATACCTTAGATCCAAATCAATGGATTGAACAGTATTCAGATTATTTATTCAACTACACCATCGTAAAAGTAAACGATGATGAGATAGCGAAGGATTTGGTGCAAGAAACATTTGTTTCTGCACTCAAAGCTATGAAAAACTTTAAAGGAGAAGCTTCCGAGAGAACTTGGTTGATTTCTATTTTAAAACGAAAAATCATCGATTATTACCGAAAAATAAACTCGAAAAAAGGGCGGGCGGAAGTTCGAATCACCTACAATGACGAGACAGAAAACGAAGGCGATTGGCTGGAAGAACGGGTTGCTGACAGGCTGGACGGCAACGCGGAAATAGACATGGAAAATGTAGAATTGGGCTTGGCCATCAACAAATGTATGGATAAATTACCTGAAAAACAGGCACTCATTTTTAAGATGAAAACCATCGAAAACTACGAAACTGAAACTATTTGTAAGGAGCTAGACATCACGGCGTCCAACCTTTGGGTCATCATCCACAGGGCTCGATTACAACTGATGGACTGTCTCGAAAAAACTTGGTACGCATAATAAAAAATTGAAATGACACACAATCACGATCACGCACACGATCAAAAAGAAAAACTCTTTTACACCTGCGAAGAAGCACGTTTTGCTTGCGATAAAAAACAATATGGCGATTTGACGCTTTGGGATAAAATCCGTTTAAAAGTCCATATGTTTTACTGTGACTACTGCCGAACTTATGCAAAAAGAAATGAGAAACTTTCTCAACTCTTCAAAAAAGTAGGCATCCAGGCAAAAACTATTAAACCGCTGGACGAAGCTTCTAAGGTAAAAATGAAGGAATCGTTTGACAAAGAACTCAAGTCTATTTGATTTAAATTACTTTCTCAAGTAAAAACCAAACAATCGGAATACCCTCTACCCAAAAGGTACTGTAGTATTCCGATTGTTTTTTTGGTGCAAAAACCAATAACAAAGCTGTAGCTGTCCATATCAAGAAAAAAGATGCGTTTATGATATTTTCACTCCTGATCATTTCCAGCATCAAAATGAGCAGTAAAATAAACACACCAACCACTTTAGTTTTGGCAACGCCAAGTCGTTGGGGCAAAGTCCCCAAATCGGCATGATCGGCTTCTAAGTCGCGAATATCAAAAGGAATGATCCAGACCAAAACCCATAAGAAAAATTGGGCAAACAGCAGCAAGAAGTCTGCTTGGAAACACTGGTGTAAAACAGCGGGCATGGCAATCGAGACCGCAGCCCATGAAAGTGCCACCAAATAGGCTTTGAGTCCGTAAATGTTTCTGAAATTTAACGTGTTTCGATATAGCGGTAAGGCGTACAAAAAGGTCAGCAACACCACCGTACCCATAAGATAAAGCAGGCGGAGCGGCAAAGTCAAAAGCGTTGTTAGCAAAATAATACCAGCCAATAGCCAAAGCCAAAGTATTGCACTTTTTTTTGACCAAATCATTCGGAACATGGGATGAAACTTCACAAAGCCATAGGCGAGAAAAGTGGCAGTAAAAACCAGTGTAAAGAATTTTATTTCAACCGAAAAACCCATCTGTAAGCTACCCAAAGCATAAAAACACGCAGCGGCCAAAGCCACGTGCAAGTTGGCTTGAAGGTAAAAATCGAAAAAATTGTTTAGCAACTTTTTCACCCGGCTAAATTAAAATTAAATCACATCGATACTATTGAAATGAACGCCCAAAAAAACACAAAAATCTACTGTTAAAAAAAGGTTCAAAATCTTTTCTAAAAGTTATGATAAATGGATTTAATAATCTGTAATTTTGCGAAAATTTA
Organism: Flavobacteriaceae bacterium; assembly: GCA_032251335.1. Lineage (GTDB taxonomy): Bacteria > Bacteroidota > Bacteroidia > Flavobacteriales > Flavobacteriaceae > UM-FILTER-40-17. The sequence continues at coordinate 118,668 of JAVVDW010000003.1, forward strand.
AAAAAAATTCATGACGTCTAACTCTTTTGCAAACAGACATATCGGCCCAAGAAATGGTGATTTACCACAAATGTTGAAAACCATTGGTGTCGAAAATTTAGACCAACTCATCAACCAAACCGTGCCCGAAAACATTCACCTCAGAAGTCCTCTGGACTTGCCTAAGGGAATAAGTGAGCAAGCACTTTTGGATCATTTGCAAAGCCTGGGAAGCAAAAACAAGCTTTTTAAGCAATACATAGGATTAGGCTACCACCCTACCATTACACCGGCTGTCATACAAAGGAACATCTTGGAAAACCCGGGTTGGTACACCGCCTACACGCCCTATCAGGCAGAAATTGCACAAGGCAGGTTGGAAGCCCTGCTCAATTTTCAAACCGTTATTACAGAACTGACAGGCATGGAAATTGCCAATGCCTCACTGTTAGACGAGGGAACAGCTGCTGCCGAAGCCATGTTGATGCTTTATGATACGCGAACCCGTGAACAAAAAGCAAAGAACGCACTAAAATTTTTTGTAGATGAAAGTGTACTGCCGCAAACGCTATCCGTATTGCATACACGTGCCGAACCTTTTGGCATTGAACTTGTCATTGGCAATCCGGCAGACTTCAATTTTGAGGAAGCTTTCTATGGCAGTTTGATACAATATCCCGGTAAAGATGGCCATGTTAAAAATTATGAAAACTTTGTGTCAGCGGCCCATCAAAACAACATTAGGGTTGTGTTTGCAGCAGACATTCTAAGCTTGGCTATCTTGACGCCTCCCGGCGAATGGCATGCCGATGTAGTAGTAGGAACAACGCAACGATTTGGTATTCCTATGGGATATGGCGGCCCACATGCAGCCTATTTTGCCACTCGCGATGCTTATAAACGTAATATTCCGGGACGCATCATCGGCGTCACCAAAGATATGGATGGCAACCGAGCCTTGCGGATGGCTTTGCAAACCCGCGAGCAACACATCAAACGTGACAAAGCCACCTCAAACATATGCACGGCACAGGTTTTGCTGGCTGTCATGGCCGGTATGTATGCCGTATACCACGGTGCCGAAGGCCTGCGAAACATAGCTTTCCGCGTGCATAATACCACAAAAAAACTGGCGGTTTCCTTGTCGCAAATGGGATTCAAAATTAAACACAAATCCTTTTTTGACAACCTGCTGGTAGAAGCACCCGCAGAGAAAATAAAACAAATAGCCGAGAAACATCAGGTAAATTTTTATTATCCGCAAGCCGATACCGTTTCCATTTCACTTCACGAAAAAACAACAGAAGCGGATATTGCTGAAATCGTCGAAATCTTCGAGAGTTTGTCAGACTTAAACCATCCTTCAACTGAAAATGCCTCTATTTTTGATCTTGCTGAAAACCTACTCAGACAATCCGCTTATTTGACAGAAGAAGTTTTTTCCAAATACAGATCTGAAACAGCCTTGATGCGCTATATCAAAAAGCTGGAAAGAAAAGATTTGTCATTGAATCACTCCATGATTTCGCTCGGATCTTGTACGATGAAACTCAACGCAGCGGCAGAGATGCTGCCTTTGAGTTGGCCACAGTGGAACCAGCTTCATCCTTTTGTGCCTATTGACCAAGCCCAAGGATACCGTGAAATGTTGCAAAAATTGGAACACCAACTCAACATCATCACCGGTTTTGCGGCAACCTCCTTGCAACCCAATTCGGGCGCACAGGGAGAATATGCCGGTTTGATGGTCATCCGTGCTTTTCATGCCTCGCAAAATGAATCGCACAGAAACATTTGTTTGATTCCGGCTTCTGCACACGGCACCAATCCGGCCTCAGCCGTGATGGCAGGCATGAAAGTTGTGGTGACCAAAACCTCAGACGACGGAAATATCGATATAGATGATCTCATAGAAAAAGCCGCACTGCATCGCGACCATTTGGCTGCTTTGATGGTGACATATCCGTCCACCCACGGCGTTTTTGAATCCTCTATATGTGAAATTACCGACATAATTCATGCCAACGGTGGGCAAGTATATATGGATGGTGCAAACATGAATGCACAAGTCGGTCTTACAAATCCGGCTACGATTGGCGCAGACGTTTGTCACTTAAACCTACATAAAACTTTTGCCATTCCGCATGGTGGTGGCGGCCCGGGCGTTGGTCCCATTTGTGTGGCAGCACATTTGGCTCCTTTTTTACCTTCTAACCCGCTCATTTCAACCGGAGGCGAAAAAGCCATCAGCGCTATATCTGCTGCACCTTGGGGTAGTGCCATGGTATGCTTGATTTCTTATGCCTACATCACCATGCTCGGAAAAGGCGGCCTTACGGAGGCTACAAAATTTGCCATTCTCAACGCCAACTATATCAAGCAAAGACTTCAAGGCGCTTTTGATGTTTTATATACCGGAGAACGTGGCCGTGCGGCCCACGAAATGATATTGGACTGTCGCCCATTCAAGAAAAACGGTGTGGAGGTGACCGATATTGCCAAGCGTTTGATGGATTATGGGTTTCACGCACCCACCGTATCCTTTCCCGTGGCCGGTACGCTTATGGTAGAGCCTACAGAAAGTGAAAACTTAGAAGAACTCGACCGATTTTGCGAAGCCATGCTATCCATCCGAAAAGAGATAGACGAGGCCAATCTTGATAACCAAAACAATGTTTTGAAAAATGCACCCCATACTTTAGAAATGTTGACCTCAGAGGATTGGGATTTTCCATATTCGCGCAAAAAAGCTGCATACCCGTTAGATTTTATAGCGGAAAATAAGTTTTGGCCTAGTGTAAGGCGTGTAGATGACGCCTATGGGGATCGCAATTTGATTTGCACTTGTGCTCCCATTGAAGCCTATGCATGATGATAATCTGGTTATAATTGCCATTTCTAAAGCCTTATTTATCTACTGAAAAGCATAAAACAGGACGAGAAACTACTGTCTTAGACATTGATATTCAATACATATAGATTTAACAGTGCTGTTTTGGACATTGTAATTTTTATTATGCAGGCATAGGATTAAAAAAAACAATGTTTACCTTTGTTCAACTGACAAAACAATTACCATGGGTATGCAAGCAAAAATAATCGGTACAGGTTCCTATATTCCTTCAGAAATACAGGAGAATGAAAGCTTTTTACATCACGAATTTTTAGATGAAAAAGGCGCTTCTTACGAGCATGGAAATGAGGTTATCATTGAAAAATTTCAATCGATAACCGGCATTCAAGAAAGGCGTTACGCGCCCGCGCAATTTAAGGCATCTGACTTGGCTTTTTTTGCTGCGGAAACGGCCATTGGAGATGCTAATATTGATCCGGAAATCTTAGATTACATCATTGTGGCGCACAACTTTGGTGATGTAGAACACGGATCGCATCAATCAGATATGTTGCCCAGCTTGGCATCACGGGTAAAGCACCACCTTCGCATCCAAAATCCGAAATGTGTGGCCTATGATGTGCTATTCGGCTGCCCGGGTTGGATAGAAGGTGTCATTCAGGCACAAGCATTTATCAAAAGTGGCATGGCCAAAAATTGCCTCGTCATTGGTGCCGAAACCCTTTCGCGTATTGTTGACAAATACGACCGTGATTCTATGATTTACTCCGATGGCGCGGGAGCTGTTGTACTTTCAGCCACAGAAGAAACTAGCGGTGTTTTGCATCACGAGAGTGCATCCTACACTTTTGATGAAGCCTATTTTCTGTACAATGGAAGTTCCTATAACAAATCTGTCCGACCTGATATCAAGTATATCAAGATGTATGGCAGAAAAATATATGAATTTGCTTGCAAAAACGTGCCTACAGCCATGAAAGAATGTTTAGATAAAAGTGGAATGGGTATAGATCAAGTTAAAAAAATACTCATCCATCAGGCTAATGAAAAAATGGATGAAGCTATCATTAAGAGGTTTTACAAATTATATAACCTACCCGTACCCGAAGGAATTATGCCTATGATTATCAATACACTAGGCAACAGTTCTGTAGCTACTATTCCGACACTGCTCGATTTATTGATGAAAGGAAAAATTGAAAACCAAAGCCTACAAAAGGGCGATGTTGTTATCTTTGCAAGCGTTGGCGCCGGCATGAATATCAATGCCATGGTTTATCAATTCTAATATGTACGAGCAGACTTATCCAAAAAAAAGATATCAAAAAACACTTGCCTTCCTCAAAGGGAACGCCGCGCCGCCTCAGACAATTTTAGACTTGGGAATCTTTAATCCGTTTTCTAAAATCATGATGGCGGAGGGTTATCGAGTAACCAACACACAAGGTGAAGATTTAGACTTTGATAGGCGTGCCCTCCTACAATCCGAAGCAGAATTAGTTACCGCTTTCGAAATCTTTGAGCACCTACTCAATCCGTTTGAAGTATTGTTGGCGATTCAGGCACCCAAATTGTGCATTACCGTTCCGCTTCGCCTATGGTTTTCGTCGGCTTACAAAAGCAAAACAGATCTATGGGATAGGCATTATCACGAATTTGAAGATTGGCAGCTCGATTGGCTATTGGAAAAAACCGGCTGGAAAATCATGGCTAGAGAAAAATGGACACATCCCGTTAATAAGATTGGTATTCGTCCTGTTTTGAGAAAATTTGTTCCGAGGTATTACGCAGTTTACGCTGAAAAAGTATAAACAGATGAGAGTGTATATAGTCATCCCTGCCTATAATGAAGCGGAATTTCTCCCTTTGACGCTCATGACACTCGCCCACCAAACCCTATTACCTAATCAAGTGGTGGTGGTGGATGACAACTCTAAAGACCAAACTTTTGAAATCGCTCAAAAATTAGCTAAAAAATGGGCTTGGTTGCACGTTATTTCACACGATGCAGCACAAGAACATGTACCCGGCGCTAAAGTCATCAAAGCTTTCTGTGCCGGCTTGCAAACTTTAGACGACGATTATGATATTTTGATGAAGCTTGATGCCGACCTGAGACTTCCAGAAAACTATATAGAAACCATCGTTGGCCATTTTCAAAAAAACGACAATCTTGGCATGGCAGGTGGCTTTGCTGCGATTGAAAAAAATGGTGATTGGATGGTAGAAAACTTAACCAACAAAGATCATATTAGAGGTGCACTTAAATCTTATCGAAAAGCATGTTTTAAGGATATTGGCGGTCTGATTCCGGCTATGGGCTGGGACACCTTAGACGAAATGATGGCGCGCTACAAAGGATGGCAGGTCAAAACGGATGAAAACCTCATCGTACAACACCTTCGGCCCACCGGTCAATCGTACGCCAAAGAGGCGCATCTAAAACAAGGGAAAGCATTCTACCAAATGCGTTATGGCATGGCACTCTCTTTTATGGCTTGTTTAAAACTCGCATCAAAAAAAAAGAAACCGCTGCCAACTTTTGTTCACTACCAACAAGGATTTTGGCAGGCCTTTTTTAATAAAACACCTTATCTGGTTGATGAAAATGTCGGAAAATTTTTGAGGAATTATCGTTACCAACAAATTTTAAAAAAATTGGGTTTTATATCCGACTGATGGAAATCTGTTTGAACTATTGCTATAAGTTAAATGTTTTGAAGAATTTACTACTTCACAATCATTTTTTCAGTACAAAATCCAATACATTTCCGGATGCATAATTTGGCGGACTGATTCCTAATAGTGTGGAAATCGTGGGTGCTATATCTGTAATATTTGTCCTCACCCCAGTTTTGCCCGCTTTGATGCCCCAACCGTAGAACAGAAGCGGCACATGGGTATCGTAGGTGTAACCAGATCCGTGTGTGCTGCCCACCTTGGGATAACTGATAAAACCCGGATGTAATGCGTACAAAACGTGCCCGGATCGCTTTTGGTTATAGCCGCGTTGCATTAAAGCGGGTGTGCCTTTTTCAAAAGTGGTATTGCGCATAGAAGTGGCGGTGTAGGCTTCTAAAACTTGGGGAAGTTTTACAATATATTGTGAAAGGGCTTCTTCAACATCGTCAATATCTAAATCTAAACTGTCTATACTTTTTTCGTTTAGAAAAATTTGTTGGTTGTTTATTTTTTCAATGACTTTGTCGCTTCCAAAGGCCTCTTTTGCGTAGTATTTTACTTCGCCTACAAATTCGTCATTATTGAAGTATCCTGCGGCTATTTTTTGATCTTGCAAATAGGCAGGCACGTGCACGGCTCCGTGATCAGCGGTAAGAAAAACCGTGTAACTGCCAGCCCCTACTTCGCGGTCTAAGGTGTTTAAAATTTCTGCAATGTTTTGGTCCAATCGCAAATAGGCATCTTGCACTTCAACCGAATTGACGCCATACATATGACCAAGATAATCTGTGCTGGAAAAACTGATGGCCAAAAAATCTGTGATGTTATCTTTACCCATTTGTTCGTTTTTTAATACTGCCAAGGCAAAGTCTTTGGTGATGTCGTTTCCAAAAGCCGAACTTTTAATGAGTTCGTAGGTTTCATTTTCTTTGGTGAGCGCAGGTAAATCATGCGGAAAAATAGCTTTACTTTCACCTTTAAATTTACCTTCGTAGTTATTGTCATCCGACCCGCTTTCCACGTAGGTTTTTACATCGTACAGTGTTGTCCAAGGTTTAAGATAGGCCTTTACCTTTCCGGAATTGTTGTATTTTTCAACCCAATCCGGCAATTTATCCATGTAATAGGTACTGCTAATCCACTTGCCTTGCTCGCCGCCATCAAACCAATACGCCGTACCGGAAAAACCGGCAGGTAAAATAGAACCCCTGTCTTTTATGGCCACCCCAAAAACTTTGCCCCGTTGTTGGGTGTGCAATCTCAACTGATCCGTCAGCGTGGAAGACAGCAATCTGTGGGGCGACATCTGCCCTGCTTTTGAAGAAGAACCTACGGTTTGGTATAAAGTATCGGAAACACAATAGACGGAAGTTTTAGAAGATTTGTCGTACCAGCTATTGCCAATAATCCCGTGGTGGGCAGGCGTAGTTCCGGAGTAAACTGAGGCATGTCCGGGTGCTGTGTAAGTTGGGATATAGTTAAAATGATTGTTTTCTGCATTGAACCCTTTTTCGATAAGCCTTCTAAAACCGTCGTCACCAAATCTTTCGTAAAATCGGGTTAAATAGTCGTAACGCATTTGATCGACTACGATGCCGACAACCAATTTGGGTTTGGTCAATTCTTTATGCTGAGGATACGCCGAAAAACTTGTAAAGAACACCAAGCACAAGAGCGATGCATGAAGGGGTTTGAAAGTCATTTGAATGTTTTTTGCAAAGTTAGTTGTCGTGAGACACATCAGGTTAAGATAAGATTAAAAATTCATAAAACTTTATTCCACCCGAAGTACTAGGGACATTTCCATCTGTGTATTGACAGGTATGTTGCGTTTCAAGGCCGGATATATTTTGGGCAAATCCATCACACTTTCCTGAATGAGCGAATCTAGTATGTTGTGTGAATCATGCGTTTGCATGGTATATATTTTGATTTGCCCAAGTGTATCCACCTGTATTTGAAGAACTATGGTATCTTGATAGCGCTGATAGGCCTGAAATTTTTCGGTCAGAAAAGCATGCAAATGGGCGGTCAATGTCTCTTGAAAACATTTTTTTTGCGCATCCAAAGGCAACATTTCTCCGCAAGTTGCAAAGACAGGATAGACATCTACCTGCTCCCAATTGATGAGATTCGCTTCCTCTTGTAACCAAGTGCCTGAAGGTATTTTTTTGGGAATGCCATCGCGACAAGCACTCAGCAAGACAGCAGAAAGCACGATTAACAAAATTTTCATGTTCGGTAACTTAGGCTTAAAAATACAATTTAGCTACGAATTTAATGAATAAAAATTGAGTTGGTTTTTTAACATTTTAATGTATTTTAGCAGAGACCAACTAACTATGGACATCGCACTCTTAATTATAGGGTTTCTTTTTACGATTGCCGGGCTTTTCGGGAGTTTTTTGCCTGTCATTCCGGGGCCGCCTTTGAGTTGGCTGGGCTTACTACTTTTGTATTTGACGGAGGCCGTTCCAAACAATTGGTGGGTTTTGGGCATCGGTTTATTTATTGCTGTTTTGGTCACTGTGCTGGATTATGTTATCCCGGCCTATGGCTCCAAAAAATTTGGCGGCAGCAAATACGGCGCTTGGGGTGCCACACTTGGTCTTGTTATCGGCTTATTTTTACCCATTCCGTTTGGCTTTCTCATCGGGGCTTTTTTGGGGGCTTTTGTGGGTGAATGGCTACAAAAGCAGGATTCTAACCAATCTGTAAAAGCTGCTTTTGGCTCTTTTCTGGGTGTGATGGCTTCCAATTTCATGAAATTCATCGTATCTTTTTGTTTTTTTGGGTTTTACATTTGGATTTTCATTAAATACTTTGATAGATTCTTTTAAAACCTGCTTAATATTTACTTAGTTTTCTTTTTATGTTACAATTAAACTTAATTTCGCCCGTTGGATTAAAACAATAAAATTCACCATGTTAGATAAAGTATTCGCAGACCCCAAACTTCAAGTAACCGATTTTGAATTTAATGCATCCGTCGTCAAGGTATTTGATGACATGGTCGTTCGGTCAGTCCCATTTTACATAGAAATGCAACGGATGGTTGCCGAATTGGCTGCCGATTTTGCCATCAAAAACACCAATATATACGATTTGGGCTGCTCCACCGGCACTACCATGATGAGCCTCAATCAAAAAGTGGACAAAAACATTCAGTTTATAGGTGTGGATGAGGCGGATGAAATGCTAAAATCGTGCCAAACAAACCTAGAACGAGTTATGCCGGACAGGCCTGTAAAACTCGTAAACGCAGATTTAAACAAAGGCATCGAATTGGAAAATCCTTCCGTGGTGATCCTCTGTTTGACATTACAGTTTGTACGTCCATTAAAAAGACAAAAATTAATTGAAGACATTTACCGACAATTGCCCGAAAACGGTGCACTGATTATCGTAGAAAAAGTTTTGGGCGAAGATTCTATGTTTAACAGACTCTTCATCAAACACTACTACGAATTCAAGAAGCGAAACGACTATACCGAAACTGAGATTTCCAAAAAACGAGAAGCTTTAGAAAACGTATTGATTCCATATCGATTGAAAGAAAATGAAGAACTGTTGGCCGAATGTGGTTTTAAGCATATCGATACCTTTTTCAAATGGTATAATTTTGCCGGCTTTGTCGCAGTCAAATAAAAAACACCGTTAAATTTAAAAAAATGATTAAACTCGGAAATTTCTTTTTTAGACACCGAAACTATTTATTCCCGGTCTTTTATCTTTTAATGTTCATTCCATACGTGCCGCGCATCTCACAAAACTATCCGTTGATGCTCGCGCTCGGCCTCACTGTCTTGATTCTGGGTCAGAGTGTTCGAATGCTAACCATCGGTCTTGTTTACATCAAAAGAGGCGGAAAAAACCGAAGAATTTATGCAGAAGGCCTCGTAACAGAAGGTTTGTTTTCTCATTCGCGAAATCCGATGTATGTGGGCAATGTGACCATGATTTTGGGAATGGGCATTATGTCAAATTCTTATCTGTATCTGCTGCTTGTAGTGCCGTTTTTCTATTTTATTTATGAATGCATTATTCGCGCCGAAGAAAATTATCTTCGCGGACAATACGGAAAAGATTTTGAAAAATATTGTGCCAACGTGCCCAGATGGTTACCCAATCTCAAAGGCATTGGCAACACGCTAACATCACAGAAGTTTGATTTTAAAAAGATGTTCTACAAAGAATACAACACCACCTTTGTTTGGATGCTAGGCGCCATCCTAGTGTCTTTGTTCAATTTTTATTGGCTCAAAGGAGAAACATTTTGTGTGAATCACAAATTTTACTTTATATCATTCTTTGTTGCAGCAGCAATCTTTTACGTCACTGTGAGAGCCTTAAAAAAGAGCGAACGAAGGGCTCAAATGAGAACCCAGCAAGCCTAATGGCTAATTTTTATCTGCAGCATCAACAAGCATCACTGCCCAATTTATTGCTTCGGATAAAGTCCCGAAAAGTTCGTGTGGCTTGGTATTGAAGACCTTTTCAATTTGAATATTAAAAGTGTCAAACATTTTGTTTGACACCACAGCAAAAGCGGCAAGGTTAGGTACTTGTGAAACTTTTAAATAAATCAGAGGGTTCACAGAATACGAATGGATGCGATGTGTAATGTAAGCAAAAGGGCGTTTCACTCCATAAAAATCTTGCATTAGAGAAATACAATCGTCGATTAAAACTTCGTTAAGATCTACTCCTTCATGTATGATGGCAACGACATATTTGTCGTAAAAATTAAAAACACCGTAATTGGTTTCTATAGATTTTATCACTGTGGGTTCATCGAATTTAACCGCAAAACTAAAACATAAAAAAGGTAAAATATCCTAATTATTGTGCTTTTCGATTAACCTTCTCATCCAATCGATATATGACAAAAAGCATCGATAAAAAACCAAAAAATCCGACCAATGGCCGGATTTTTTGATTTTAAAAAAGGATTTCTTAGTAACGGTAATATTCCGGTTTAAAGGGTCCGTTTTGAGGCACACCTATATATTTCGCCTGATCGGGCGTAAGCGTTTCTAGCTCTACTCCGATACGCTTCAGGTGCAAGCGCGCCACTTTTTCGTCCAAGTGTTTGGGCAACATATACACTTGGTTTTCGTATTTGTCTGCATTTTTCCAGAGTTCAATTTGCGCAAGGGTTTGGTTTGTAAATGAATTGCTCATCACAAAACTCGGGTGACCGGTGGCGCACCCAAGGTTGACCAATCTTCCTTCCGCCAACAAAATAATATCGTTGCCTTCTACGGTATATTTATCTACTTGAGGTTTAATGTTGTCGTGGGTATTTCCGTAGTTCTTTTTCAACCAAGCCACGTCTATTTCATTGTCGAAGTGACCAATATTGCAAACAATAGTTTTGTCTTTCATTTTAAGGAAGTGTTCCCCGCGTACGATGTCTTTGTTACCGGTTGTGGTAATCACGATATCTGCATTGCCCACCACCGTGTCTAATTTTTTCACTTCAAAACCGTCCATAGCAGCCTGCAGGGCACAAATGGGGTCTATTTCGGTAACGGTTACAATACTGCCCGCACCTCTAAAGGAAGCTGCAGTTCCCTTGCCAACATCGCCATAACCGCAAACTACCACACGTTTGCCCGCAAGCATCACATCTGTAGCTCTTCTGATGGCATCTACCGCACTTTCGCGACAGCCGTATTTGTTGTCAAATTTAGATTTGGTTACAGAATCGTTCACGTTGATAGCCGGCATAGGCAAGGTTCCGTTTTCTACGCGTTCGTAAAGGCGATGAACGCCTGTAGTGGTTTCTTCGGAAAGGCCTTTGATCCCGGAAACCAACTCCGGATAACGGTCTAGCACCATGTTGGTCAAGTCGCCGCCATCATCCAAAATCATATTGAGCGGTTTGCGATCTTCGCCAAAGAAAAGGGTTTGTTCTATACACCAGTCAAATTCTTCTTCATTCATTCCTTTCCATGCATATACAGCCGTTCCGGTAGCAGCAATGGCGGCAGCGGCTTCATCTTGGGTAGAGAAGATATTACAAGAACTCCAGGTAACCTCCGCACCAAGGGCTTGCAGGGTTTCTATAAGCACCGCTGTTTGGATGGTCATGTGCAAACAACCCGCAATGCGAGCACCTTTAAGAGGTTGTTCGTTTTTAAACTCTTCTCTGAGCGCCATCAAACCGGGCATTTCGGCTTCAGCCAGGGAAATTTCTTTACGACCCCAAGCAGCCAACTCAATATTTTTCACTTTGTACGGTACGTACGGCATGGTTTTTACAGACATTTTTTTTGAATTAATGATGAATCTTTTTTTTGCAAAGATAAGGGATAAAAATATAAACCTGAAAGGTTTCGAAACCTTTCAGGTTTATTAAAAACCATTGTTATGGTAAGAACTTTGTAAACGAATTAATTTTTTACCGATTTTTTTGGTAACAACATTATTTTCTATTCTTATTATCAATATTTAAGCTTTTCGTTTTTATCAAAAATACCCCAAAAGGCACCCACATCGCCTTCTGCACCTACCTTCCAAGATTCATCAAAAGATGAAAAATAAAAACTCTCCACACCGGCTTTTTGGCACCAGAGTTGGGTGTCGATAAAATACTTTAAGAAATTTTCGTCTGATGGTTGCGCGGCATGTAGGTTTTTCCCTTGGCTCGCCCAACCGGTTTCTGTGATGATGACTCTTTTCCCTCTGCCGGCAGCAAGTGCCTGCCCATACATTTGCTGCATGTGGTTTAGCGCATAATCGATTGGGCAACTCTCCCAAAAGGGATAGCAGTTGGCGAGGATCAGGTCGCATTTTTCGGCCAAGACAGGGTGTACAGAAAATTCATAGTAGGCATCTACATAGCCAACGGGGATGTGGCCAGGCAGGGCGGCTTTAACTTCGTCTATATGAGCGAGAAGCTCCTCAAGAGGCAGGTCGTTGCGGTACAATACTTCATTTCCTACTGCTGCAATGTCCACCAAGCCTTTTTGTCCCAGTTCAATTAAAGCGTCTATTTCGCGTTTGTTTTTTTCTCTGTCATCGCCAATCCAGGCACCCACTAAGGTTTTTATGCCCAGTTGTTTGGCTACCTTGGGGACAAATTCGTTGCCTTCAATACACGAAAATGAACGCACCCACTTTATATAAGGTTGAATGATTTTCATCCTGCGCAACACTTGTGCTTCGGTGATGTCATCGCCGGGTTTTTGGCCATCTTCATACATGCTGAAACAAAGCCCATGCATGCCTTTTTGTAGAATTTGATGAAAAAGTTTTACCAATTCATTTTCAGATAGCGTTTTGGTAGCGTGATGCGGATCTAATGAAGCTAAAAAATTTTGATAGGCTTCAGTAACTTGAATTTCTTGTCTGAATGACATAATAAGCGTATTAAAAAATTAATCGAGTTTAAACTTTTCTTTGCTGTCCCAAAGCCCCCATGAGGTGCCTGACCAGCCTTCGGCATGAATCTTCCACGATTCGTCAAAAGAAGAAAAGTAGAACAAATCGACTTCTGCATGGGCAGCCCAGACTTGGGCATCGCAATAATATTTCATGGTGTTTTCTTTGTTGGGTAGGGCTTCGCCAACGGCCGAGCCTTGGGTTGGCCAACCTGTCTCGGTAATCATCACTTTTTTGTTGGGTGAGGCTTCGAGGGTTTTTCTATACATTTCTTGCAGATAAAGTCCGGCGTGGTCTATGTGTGCGCCTTCCCAAAAAGGATAACAATTGATCATTAACACATCGCAAGCAGCAATGAGTTTGGGTCGGTTGATAAATTCATAATACACATCTACACAACCAACCGGTATGCCGTTGGCACCTTCTTTTACTTGTTGGATATAGTCGATGATTTTTTCTTCGGTCAGTTCGCCCCTAAACAGCACTTCATTGCCCACTGCCGCCATATCAATCATTCCTTCGGCCATGAGTTTTTTTAGACTTTGTATTTCGCGTTGATTTTGTTGGGCATCTTTGCTAATCCATGCCCCCATGAGCACTTTGAAGCCCATGGCTTTGGCTATGGCCGGGATTTCATCGTGTTGGTTGGTAGACGAAAAAATCCGTATCCACTCAACGTGGGGTTGCAATGCTTCTAAGCGTCTGCGGATTTGTGCTTCGGAGAGGTTATCACCCGGATTTTGACCTTCTAAATAAGGGCTGAAACATATTCCGTGCATGCCTTTTCTGAAGGTTTCTGTGAAATATGCATTGAGTTTACCGTCTTTGAGGCTTTCCCAATCTACGGGAGCATTATAATAATGGGGGAATTTTTGCACGAGTTCTATGCGCGATGTTCCCTTCAGGTCTATGCCTTGCATAATATTGAAGGTACTGTAGCCAGAAGGTTTAGGGTTTTTCCTCTTGGCCAGTTCAGCTTGTATCTCGTGGGTTCTTTCTTCGGTCACATCATAATTTCTCATGATCCACATGGCAATCAGCGTACCCATAATTGGCACTCCGGAGAAGAAAAGCCGCAGTCCGGTCACGGCTCCTTCGGGCTGTACTTCGGCATCGGGGTTTAGCCCCACGTAAGAAATAATCAAACCACTCAAGCCGCCGGCAATGGCAAATCCGAATTTCACCATCCACCAGTAAATAGCTCCAAAAAGTCCTTCTCTTCTTTTACCTGTGTTGAGTTCGTCTAAGTCGCATACATCGGCGGTCATCGACATCATCAGGGTAAACAAGCTGCCTATTCCGAAAGAGAAAAAAGGCAGGGCAAATATAAACATATACGGTTTGCCGGGTATAAACAGAAAATAGAGCAAAATATAACCCAAAACGGAAATACCTTGCGACCAAATGAAGGCGTTTTTCTTGCCCATTTTCTTCGACATTTTGGCCACAATCGGAATCACCAAAAAAGTGGTAATCAAAGCACCAAAACTACCAAAAAGGGTAGGCCAAATGCCGGCGGCGGCGGTATCTCCAGCAAATAAATGATAAACTACAATAAAAAAGGAGAAGGCTGCAACGGTATTGAAAGCGTTAAAAATAAGGAAGGTGGATATACAAAGTTTCCGGAAGGGTTTGGACTGGAAGGCTTCTTTAAAACCTTTAAAAATTTCGGCGAGGCTACTGCCCACGGTTTTGAAGGTAATCGGGGTTAAAGAAGTGTCGTCTTTGGTCGATTTGCTTTTGATAAAGATAGCGGGTACCATGGCCAGCAAGGCACAAGAAACGCCCAACCAAGTGGCGAGTGTACGGGTGGCAGTGTCGGCATTTGGAAACCAATCGGGGTCGTACATAATGACCCAAAACCAAGGCGCGATGACCCAAGCCCATTGACCTATCCATTGTGCTATGGCCATGATGTTGGTCCGCTCATGAAAATCGTCGCTCATTTCGTAGCCCATGGCCACATAGGGTACGCTAAAAATGGTTAGCCCCAAATAAAATATAAACGACCAAACCATGAAATAGGTAAAGTTATAGTCTAAACCATTCTCACGGTGCAATTGCCACATAGTCACAAAAGCAATGCCCATAACGATGGCACCTATAAAAACATATTGACGCCTGCGTCCCCAAACGGAGCGGGTATTGTCTGAGATAAATCCCATGATGGGGTCGGTGATGGAGTCAAATATCCGAGGAAAGAAATAAATGGCGCTCCACATCCAACCCGGAAAACCGAGATCTTGAACCAAAACAACCATGAATATACCTAGGGCAGCAGGAAACATTTGATTGGCCAACATGCCAAGCCCGAAAGCGATTTTTTGGCCTAGGGGTACTTTGTAATGTGCGATAGTTTGTGACATTTTCCGTTTTTGTTTATAAGGTTTAGGTTTTTTTAGAGAAAGTCTTTTTCGAGGTTACTTCCCTCCGATAGACTTTATCTTCATGAAGTGGTTATAGTATAGAATTTGTTTTAATGTGAGCGTAAAATTTCATCTTTAACGGGAGGCAAAAGCACTTCCTGCAACAAGCTTTCCTCATCACCTTTGTATGTTTTGCTTATGGGCTTACCGGATCGGGACAATCCCGTAAAAACACCTTTATCTACCCATTCCCAGATACTGAATTTGGCTTGGCCATCTACTGTAAAAAGACCAAAATGATTTTCCGACCCCTGCGGATTTTGTGCATCCTTCCATGGCTCGTCGAAAGCTTCGAAGAAAAAACAGGACACTTGGTTTTGGTGCGACCATTTTCTCATTTTTTGGTAATAAAGCGCTTGTTTGTACTCGTCTGTAGCTTTAGAACCTGAGTTTCCGTAAAGTTCATTGGAATAGGATGCCCAACCTGTTTCACCTATATGCATGGTTTTTTCTACTCCCAACGATTTCATATAGCGCCTTACGCTGTCGAACTGCGACACGGCGTAGGCCAAAGACCTGTCCATGGCTTTGTGGATGATTTCGGTCTTGGACAAGCCGGTTTCATCGGGCAAAACACCCCAAAAAGCCGGGTTGTAATGGGTGTCGTGCATAGGATAAGTGTGAATTGAGAGGTAATCAACCGCTTTGATGAGTTTTTCTAAATCGAGCGTGTGGTATTCAGGACCTCCTCCGCCCCAAGATGCAAAATTGTCGGAACTGGTAATCCATAAATCCTTAGCAAGCTTGCCTTCTTTTTTCAGGTTTTGCAGGTATTCCACCCATTTCAGTATCACATCGGCTTGCACATAGTAGGCTTCGGCCCATTTGACCATGGCTTCGTTCCCCACGGCTATAACTTTTACAATATCGGGATAGGTTTGAGCCAAGGCAACCGCTCTTTGTATTTCCGGTTCATTTCTTTCGCTTTCTTGGTTGTGGTCAACAGGCAGGCCTGTCCAGGCATTTTTACAGTCAATCCAGGCGCCCAACATTACATACATTTCAAAAGAAGCATCCTGAGTTTTAAGTTCGCGAATCGCTTTAAGCACGTTGGAGGCATGGGGCAGGTGCACGTTGTAGGTTCGTAAAATCCTGATTCCCATAGCATGCAGTATCAATAAATCTTCTTTAAGTTCGGCAATCGTAGGCTGTTGGTCTCTGCTGGTTAGTCTGTAACCGCCATAAGAGATGGCCAAATAATCCGAGTTGCCCAAAATATCGCGGGCGGTGAGCTGGGGTTCTTCTTTTTTTATCACTTTTGGGTCTTGGGTTTGATTTCTGCACGACAATAAAACTACTGACGCAAATAGAACGGTTATGTAGGTTAAATTTTTCATTTACTTGAGAATAGTAGGTTTAATAAAAACCTTGATGGATATTACTTCGGCAGTACGTCCGAATACAGCTCGACTCAGTTCGGGGGTGAGCGACTGACCGGGCAAACAGACCATACCCGACGGGGTAAGCACCTCCAATTTGTCTTCTACTCCCATGCTGTAGATTACAGGTACTTGGCAGAAGGTAAAGCAAACGGATGGTTCGCTAAGGGGTATTTCCTCTGTTTCGCCTTGCAGGTCAATGTATCGGAAGGTTTTTAAATTTTCTGAAAACTCGACTTTGCGCAGCAAATAGGGTTTAAAATGGAGAATGCCATTTTCCAAAACTACGCCCAGTTCCCCAAAACGGCTCAGAATATCTTCTTTTACTTGGCCGGTCATGCCGGGTTGTTGTGCGCCCTTGCCAAGGGGTGTATGCGAATAAGGATCGGTTGGAAAAGCACCGTATAGTTCAGGCGATTTGTGTACACCTATCCCTTCGTTTATTTCATAATAGTGTTCCAGTAGTCTGCCAAGTATAGTGGGATCGGCGTTTTCTAGTGCCGCTTTTTGGCAACATTCCTGTACTGCCAACAACAACTTCGAAACCATATGCCAATAGATTGACCCCAAGCCTTCATAACCGTAAAAAGTTCCGGATCGGCCGGTGAAGGCTTTGTGGTTAAAAACCGATTCGTAAAGGTCGAGCACCTTGTTTGTTTCCGACTTAGCCAAGGGTGCGTAAACTGTATCTTCGAGGGCTGCCAAAGCAGTTTTTAAATCTTTAGCGTTCCTGAATTCAGGATGAAAATGATACTGACCGTATGCGTCTTTTCGAATGATGCCCTTGTGTTCGTCTTGCACCAATTGGGTGAGCAGTTCGGATGATTTTACCGCGTTTTCGGCTAAGGTATTGCGGTCTAAAAATCCTTTCAGGTTTTTATTGGGATAGAGGATATAACTGTATTGATCTTCCCTGAATAAAGCACTGTTTTTTAAACTGTCCAGCACCTCCAGGGCTTCGTTCGAACTGAGAAAATGGGCACTGAGTACCGCCACTTGGCCTTCGAGCATTTCGTCTAAATACGAAATAGCTACGCCTTGATCAGCGTTTACAGTCATTAAATTGTAGGCATGGTACATGCCGTCGGGTCGTTTGTTTGCCCTTATGGAATGTTCAGTGTAGCTTATGGCCAAGTCTACAAATGACTTTAGGGATTTGACAGAAATCTCAGTTTTTTTACCCGAAAATTTATGGGTATAAATTTGTTCTCTGAATCTACTTGCTGAAGACCCTAAGGCCTCCAAGGCAGCCCTCCTTTTTTCCGGTGAAAAACGCCCGCTTAAGCCGTCTTGATGGGTTTCTAAAGCCTGAAGTATGCCCTCGAATTGACGGTACATTTCGTCAGACAACGGATAGGTTTCATTTTCGTTGAGTTGTGAAAAAATACGCTCAAAAAAACTTAAAAATCTTCGGATGTAATAGAGCGTTACCATTGATACACCGTTACCCACCAAGGCGTTGTTGGCATCGTTCCATTCGGGTCTTTGGGTGTTCATCCAAATACCGCCTTCGGGTATGAAATTGGAGAATTTGGCCAAGGTAACCGCAAGGATTTTTTCCAGAAAGTTTACATGGATGATTTGCCCCTCTTTGTTGGTGAGCAAAGTACCATCAGCTCCTAAAGTCTCGCGATTTTCTCGTATTTTTTTATCTTCTTCCCTGTCGAAGATAATAGTGTCTTTGGGGTCTGAAAGTATTTCCTCAAAGGTTTTTATTTTATAAGGCACATGAGCGTAAACAAAGGCATCTACGGCGAATAATGTTGGTAGTTTTTTGGGGCTTAAATGGTCTAAGTGTTCTAACAATTTAAGCAGGTAGATAATTTGGTGATCGCCCCAATAACCGATATAAGACCAGGGGTCATCGGGTTCTATTATTTCCCAATCAAAACCGTCTTTGGTCACCCTGTAGGGATTGTATCCATCAAAAGTTGAAGCATTCAGGAACTTGCTGATCATGCTTTCAACAAAATTGGGATATGAATACGCCAAGCTTTCCCAGTTTTGGAAAATGTCTCGCCAATTGCCTTCGTAGTCTAAAATTTTTGAACCGTCTTCAGCCTTAGTATTGATGGAAAACCGGTTCCACGGCCTACTAGGATCTCCGTGACGTCGGCTGAATTTGAGCGGCAGATATTCCAATGACAATCTGCTAAAATCTTTATCTTTAAGTTCGAGCTCAAGTGCCCTGAGCTGATCTAGAGAGAAAACCACGCCCAGTTGCGCTATGGATTTGGCATAACGCCGGTAGATGTTTTTGTTGGCATTTTGTAAATACGTTTCAAAATCTTTTTGTTCAACGCTGTAATTATTATCAAATATGCCACCACGCATGATGTTGTACATACAGTTTGAATAATGCCTGATGTCTCTCAGTTTATCACCGGAACACTGAACACCATCGGCGGCTGCGATTAGTTTCAACAGTTGATCTGTGCCCTTGGCAATGTCTTTTTCTAAGTTTGCATACAGTTCTTTGTGGTTTGTGATTTTGTGGATGAGTGCCGTGACGTCCGTTTGATCATAGTTGACGTCGGCAATTATTTTCCAAGACACGGTTTCATCGGGTTGAAGTGAACGTGCCTGATGTACCAAATAAGCGCCTTTTTCAGCTTTGATATCCGTTTCCTGTACTAGGGTTTGGCCTTTTCTGAAATTTTCGAGCTGCAGAGAAGAGAGGAGATATAATGGATTTTTTACACCCAAAGACCAGCATACATTAGCCGTCAAAGCTTCGCTAGGTTCGGCCTTATCTACAGGCACCGCACTGAGTGCATATATACCAAGTCCCGATTTTAGATGCAGTTCGCTGCGTTTGTAAGCATCTACTAAATTGCTACTTTGTGTTTGCAAATCGCTGACCACGCCTGCGGGAAGAATATTTTGCAGTCCGTCTATACATTCCAGTTCTATTTTGGATTCGGAAATATTGGTCAAGCTAACTGATTTTATAAAGCCGAAAGTGTCGCACGAGCTCCACCCATAGCGAAAACGAAGGCCGAGGCTGTGGTTGATTTGCTCGAAAACAATTTTATTTCCGTAAATATTTTTATATAGATTTTGAGTCAGTCTATATTGGTCTGCAAAACGGATTGAAAAAGGTTCCCAAAACACGATTTCTGTATTTTGTTTTGTCTTAATAATCGTCTTGCTTCCTGTAATTTCTACACTTTCGGTAATTTTATCATCTGTGGTGTACGGAAACAAAGCGTAATTGGCATTTTTCCTGCCGGCTGTTAAACCGCCATTGCTGGAGATAAACATCCAGTGGTTGTATGCGCTTGCTATGTTCATAAAAAAAGGGCGCATCAAATCTGCTTCAGATATTTTCAGGAATTCCTCTCCGTCTATTTTTTTTAGAGCTATTTTATTATTACTTGTCGACATTTTAGGTTTTTATGGTTTTTATGCTGCTGTGCATATGGTTATTGTTTTTTTTAAGAATACCGGTTAAAATCAGTCGTAAACTCTTACATAATCTACCTCTAGGGTTTGGGGAAAAGGGGTTTCTGTATTGGGGCTTCCTACAAAATGACCTCCTACAGCAAGATTTATCAACATAAAGAATGGCTTGTCAAAAACCCAATTACCCGGCAGATCGGCAGGGGTGATTTTGTGGTAAATTTGACCGTCTATGTAAAAATGAATATAATCTGCTCTCCAATCTACTGCAAACACATGAAAATCTTCATCAAATCCGCCTTGTTGGGTTTCAAAACTTTTTGAAACGCCTTTGTTTCCGGAATACCCCGGTCCGTGCAAAGTGCTGAGTACAATGTTGGGGTTTTGACCTCTGTATTCCATTATGTCGATTTCTCCGGTCTTTGGCCAACCTATTTGATCAATATCAGAACCTAGCATCCAAAACGCCGGCCACATGCCTTGTCCTTTGGGCAATTTCATCCGCGCCTCAAACCAACCGAATTTTTTTTCAAATTTTCCTTTGGTTTTTATCCGTGCAGCGGTAAAATAAGCACCTTCAAAAACCTCTTTTGTCGCTGTAATGATGAGCCGACCATCGGCCACTTTTACGTTTGCAGGCCTGTTGGTGTAATATTGCAATTCGGCGTTTCCCCAGCCGTTATTTCCCCTTCCTAAGTCGAAGACCCATCGGGTTGTGTCTATTTGAATACCTTCAAACTCATCTTGCCAGACCGGTTTTTTTGATGCGGATGGAGCGTGACCATTATGGTCTGTGGTTTCTAATGGTTTATTGCCGAAACGCAGTTGGTCCTGCTCGTTTGCTAAATTGACAAATGTGGAGACAGACAATCCTTCAAAAAAATTGACAATATCTTTCTGAGTGATTGTATCTGAATACGGGTTGATTTGGTGTGTTTCTTTTAGCGCATAATAGGCCGCACGCGGATAAAGATCGTACAGACCTTTCTCATCCTTAGGGCCTTTGGCACAAATACCAAACCACTCTTCGTTCATGTTATTGTGCCCTTTTTGAAAATCAAAAGCGTAACCTCCGTTGGCCCATGAGGCGTTAGTGTCATGCTTGTCTAGGCCATAGGTTTGACCGTATTTCCACCAGCCGTCACTAAACTGAAAAGTAAAGCCGCCCAAGGCATTTTCAGCTTTGCCCAGGCCTGCTGCGTTTAGATAGATTTCTTTCCAGTTTTCAACTAAGTATTCGGCTTGTGCCAACTGGTTTTCTTCATTCTTCACGGCATCAAAAGCATCCGAACCAAATTCTGTAAACATGAGGGGTTTTCCGTAAACTTCTTTCACTTTATCAAAAGCATCGCCAAAGGAAAGGCCTCTGTAAATATTGGTTCCGAATATATCTACATCCGGGCAGGTTTCTGCTATAATTTCTAAAAATAAAAGATCGCCGTTGCAGATAGCCACCGGCACTGAACCATCGATGGATTTTATCAACTTTGAGGCCTCGTTCATCAGCTTGTACATGGGTCTGGCTCTGCTTTCGCCCACTTCTTTTAAGCGGGCTTCTTCACTGGGAAAATCTTCGGTTTCTGCACCTTGCCAAAACAGGCCGTAGTTGTTTTCGTTGCCTATAAGGTACATGAGAAGCCCCGGGGTGTTTTTGTAATAGCGCGACATTTCTTCCACCTCCTTGAGCAACAAGGCTTGTGTAGTCTTATCGTCATAATGGGTGTCGGCTTTCCAAACGCCGTTAAGGCTGAGGCCGTATCTGCCAAACGAATGGTTTACCATGGTATAGATACCGTAATTTTTGTAAATATGGGTAATCCATTTGGGCGGTATGCCGGTGTACACCCTTATGGCATTTACTCCCATTTCCTTGAGCAATGTCATTTCACTGTCTAAGGCAGCTTTTATGGTTTCCTCCGGCTGGTTCCAAAAGTTGTACTCGTAGTTGGTGCCAATGGGGTAATAATCCCAATTCATCCCGTTGATGAAAAAGTCTTTCCCGTCCACTTGAAGCTGAAATCCATCCTCGTTTACCAAGGCCACACTTTGGGCATAAACCAAACTGTTTAAGCAGATGAAGAAAACGAGTAGATGTAAAAAGTATTTGTTCATGGGGGTTAATCTGAGGGTTTTTGTGTAATGATTGCAGTAAAGTCAGACCGAACTATTCTTCATATAAAAATACTGATTCTAAATTGTTTACAGAGTTTCCGCCCACAAAAACTTTAAATTCTCCGGACTCAACTTTCCAATTTCCTTCGTTGTCAAAGAATCCTATTTTTTCTTCATCTATGGTGAATGTAACTCTTCTGCTTTCTCTGGGCTGAAGGTTTACTTGTTCAAATCCTTTCAACTCTTTAACAGGTCTGGAAACGGAAGCATATAAGTCTTGTAAATAGAGCTGAACGGTCTCTTTGCCCGGCAAATCGCCTGTATTGGTGACTTCTATGCTAACTTCGATAGATCCGCCTTTGCTAAAACTTTCTTTATTTACTTGCAGGTTTTTGTATTCGAAAGAAGTGTAGCTAAGTCCATAACCAAATGGAAACAAGGGTGAATTTGGTGCATCGATATAGTGTGACCAAAATATTTGTTTGTTATCGGGCAAAACGGGACGCCCTGTATTTTTATGGTTATAATAAATAGGAACTTGACCCACATTTATGGGAAAAGTCATGGTGAGTTTGCCGCTGGGGTTGTAATCACCATATAAGACTTCTGCAATGGCATTGCCACTTTCGGTGCCCAATTGCCAAGCTTCTACGATTGCAGGAATATTTGCCGCTGCCCATTCTATGGCGAGAGGCCTACCATTCATCAATACCAAAACGATATTTGGGTTTACCTTATAGATTTCTTCCAAAAATTCTTGCTGTAAACCGGGTAAACCAAGCTCTGTTCGACTCCTTGCTTCACCACTTTGAAATGCATGCTCGCCTAATACTATAACCACAACTTCGGCTTGCTTTGCTATATTTTTTGCCGCTTCAAAACCGCTGCGATCTGTAGTGTTTATTTGGGCTTCCAGAAGAAAGGAAGGTGTACCGTTAGTGAGTCTGACACCTTGTTCGAACTGTACATCGTTGTCTGGATATTTTTTTAATCCTTCTTGTACAGACACGGCAGAATTGGGTGCTGCCAAGGCACGCCAACTGCCCAACGGACTGTCTTTATCGCCAGCCAATTGTCCCAAAAGTGCTATTTTTAAGCCTTTTTTCTTGAGTGGCAAGAGCTGTTTTTCATTTTTCAACAAAACGATGGACTTCTTTGCCATATCTAAAACAGCTTCGTGAAAGGCGGGTTTGCCTATTACTTCTTTCTCTCTGGCTTCATCACAATAGAGGTAGGGATTTTCAAACAAACCTAGCTCGTATTTTAAAGTCAATATTCTCTTCACGGCATCGTCAATTAGCGTTTCGTCCACCTTACCTTCTTTAACCAGAGTGGCTAAGTGTTCTACATACAAGCTCGATTCCATATCCATGTCCGAACCGGCATTGGCTGCTAACTCGGCAGCAGCTTTACCGTCTTTGGCGTAACCATGTGTTATCATTTCTTTGATGGAACCCCAGTCGGAAACCACAAATCCGTCAAAATTCCACTTTCCTTTTAAAATATCTCTTTGCAGAAAAGCATTACCGGTTGCAGGCACCCCGTTGAGTACGTTAAAAGCGTTCATAAAGGTTTTCACCCCGGCGTCTGTAGCGGCTTTAAAAGGTGGAAAAACCTGGTTATAGAGTGTAGAAGTACCGATGTCTACCGTATTGTAGTCTCTACCGGCTTCTGCAAAACCATAGCCTGCAAAATGTTTTGCCGTAGCAGCAATGGTGTTGGGTGCTTTCAGATCTGTACCTTGAAAGCCTTGTACTCTTGCTTTGGCTATCAAACTTCCCAAATAGGGATCTTCTCCTGCACCTTCCATTACGCGGCCCCAACGGGCATCGCGAGAAATATCGACCATAGGAGCAAATGTCCAATTAATTCCGGCAGCAGCAGCTTCGGCGGCAGCCACTTCTGCAGATTTTTTTATGGCTTCCAAATCCCAACTGGCAGATTCCGCCAAGGGAATGGGTGCCATGGTTTTATAGCCGTGAATAACGTCATAACCGATGATAAGCGGTATGCCCAAGCGGGTTTCTTCTACCGCTATTTTTTGAAGTGCTTTTACGTTTTCAACGCCCGTGACATTGAGCATAGAACCGATAAGTCCTTTGCGAAGTTGTTCGTATCTATGAGCGGCACTTCCTTCTTCGGGAGCCGGGCCGGTTACTTCCCAAAAGCCGGAATACTGATTCATCTGTCCAACTTTTTCTTCCAAAGTCATGATAGAAAGTAGGGAATCTACTTGCTTGGCATAAGGACTTTGGTTGGAACCAGAGGAAGCACTGTTGTTTTGACAGGAATGTAAGGTGTTCATCAAGACAATAATTAAAATAAAGTTTAAACTTTTCATGATTTTATATTTTGAATAAAGTTATGATGAACCGTCAAAAAAGGTTTGTCAAATTATAAACCGATTTTATCAAAAAAAGGTCGGCCAGAGCCGACCTTTTCGAAAAAATGAGAAATGAAGAAAAATTTATTGAAAAACACGAATATAATCTATCTCATAGGTAGATTGTGTGAAAGCGCCATCGATGGCACCACCAAAATTACCTCCCATAGCAACATTCAGCAGCATAAAGAAGTCTTTGTTAAATGGTACAGTCAGGTTATTTGGGAAGGTGTGATAATTCACATCATCGACAAAAAATTTGATTTCATTAGGAGTCCATTCCACTTCATAAATATGAAACGAGTCTGAAACACCAGGAACAATTGTGGAATTGCTGACGCCATCTCCTCCGGAATTACCTGGGAAATGTAAGGTACTAAAAATAGTATTTTGTTGGTTGCCAACATGCTCCATGATGTCTATTTCTCCGGCACCCGGCCAAGGGTTGGTGTCTATGTCTGCACCCAACATCCAAAACGCAGGCCATGTACCACCACCGCTTGGTAGTTTGGCTCTCATTTCTACACGACCGTACATAAATTCAACCTTGTCTTTTGTTTTGATTCTGGCAGAAGTAAACTGTTTGCCATCGAGGTTTTCTCTAATGGCGTTAATTTTCAGTATGCCGTTTTCAACTACAATATTTTCGGGTCTGTCTGTATAGGTCTGCTGTTCGTTGTTCCCCCAACCGCAATTTTGAGGACAACCGTCACCCAAATCAAAAGACCAATTGGTGGGGTTTACGCCGCCGTCCACATCAAATTCGTCTGCCCAAATAAGGGTATCAAAATTGGAAGCGGGAGGTTCTGTGCCTCCACCCCCTTCAGGAACGAAAGTAAAGTACCATGCCAATTGTCCGCCACCAAATTCGCTGCGTACATTCTGAACACCCCTGACGCTTAATTTGTTTTCAGTCAATTCTAATATTTTAAATTCCGTGATACCGGCATCATAGGAAAGCACGCTGTTGTCTATGATAAGCGACCGGTCGGAAGTTGCCTCATCAGTAATGATAGAGAAAACCGTTTCCGTACGGATAAAACCGTCTATGTTTCTACATTCGTCAACAAATTGTTGCACGGGCGCATCGGGGAAAAATTTGGTCACTTCTGTCCAGTTCATAAAAGTTTCGCCTTGTGTTTCAATCTTATAAGTAAGATTTTGGTTGGCATCAAAACTGAATTCCAAAACGTCGTCGTACAAGCAAGGGTTGAGCGCGTTGGGCGTTGCCGAGAAAAAGCCCGGAAAATCTGTGTTGACATCGCCAACACCGAAGTGTCCGGCCACCGTTTGATCCCAAACCCATCTTTTGCTTCCGTCTCCGGCCAACTGTTGGAGCACCACCGGATCAATGGTTACTTTGACATCGAGTTCGACCTCTACCACGCCTGAGGTGGATGCGCCACCCGTACCAAAGGCAAGTACCACAATTTGTGCCGTAAACTGACCTGCGCGGGTAAACCTAAAAGTGGCTTCTTCTCCGGGCAAAACTAGGACAGGCGTGCTTTGCTGAGTGAAAATTACTTGGAAACTGGTTGCGTCGTTTGCCGTTGGACGCACCGTCACCAAGCCTGACTGATCCGGTGCTACGATGGCTTCAATTTGAAGGTTTGTCGGTGTTTTGACAGCACCAAAACTTCCTTCGTCGTCCGGTGTGCAATTCTGCAACAAAACGAACGCGAAGATCACGGACAGTAAAATTTTTATTTTTTTCATTTTTGACATTTTTAAAAATTATCGAGTCATTAAAAGATTATTTTTTGGCCTTTTACTGACCACTAAATGTGATGTTGTCTATGTAGATTACATTATCGGACGTTCTGCCGCTCAAATTAAAGTCGGGGAATATAATAATTTGATCTATCACCCCTGTGATGCCTTTGCCGATAAGGCTAGAAACATCAAAGGTGATTTCTTCCCATTCGTTTATTTTGGTGTTGGCTACTTTAATTTCGGGTTGGGCTTCGCCGTTGTTTTCGGCAAATTTGAGGCCGATGTCGCTGATGACTGATTTCCAAACCATGATTCTGACAATTTTATTGGTCTGATCGAAGGTAAAGGAACCTATATCCGACCCGTGTTGCGATTCAAAACCCATCCATGGCATACCCGCCTGCAAGGCCGTTGCTTTTAAAACCGTTGCGGAAGTGTTGATGCCTGACGGATCCGGATTGGCTACAATTTCAACCGGTGGGTTGCTACCATTTTCAAAAACGGTCCAAGTCCAGTCTGCTCCAAATCCGCCTGTTTCAAAATTAATCGGATTTAAAGGTGGTGTTCCAGTTCCTCCTCCACCTCCGGTGCCACCACCGCCTCCGGTTGTACCACCTGGGGTTGTAGATACGCTGATGTCGTCAAAATGATAGACACTTCCATCGCCGTTTGTTCCAAAATCAAAGAAAATGACAAATCTGACGTAGTTGCCTGCCGGTGCAGCACTGAAATTGAATGAAAGTTCTTCCCAAGCGTTGGCAGTGGTATTGGTTACGTCCACTTCGTGCGTCACACTGGCATCTTGGTTCTCAATTTTTGCCTTGATGGTGATGCCACTTTTGGGGCTCAGCACCTTCACTTTGATATAAGGCCTAGTAGCCACATCTATAACTTTGTTTTCGATAAAAGAACCTGCCCATATTTCTGAACCTTGCGCTTTGACGAGCTCTGCCACCAAACTACTGGTATTGATACCTGATGGGTTGGGATTGTTCACCACGGCTGAGGTGGGTATGTTTCCAAAAGAAGTGAACACCGGTGCCACGCCTTGAAAGTCTTCAATTAAACTTGGTGCGCTACCAGTTCCACCACCTGTACCACCACCTCCGGTGCCTCCACCAGACTGCGCGTTAAAAGTGATATTGTCTATATAGATTACGTTATCGGAAGTTCTGCCGTTCAAATTAAAGTCGGGGAAAATAATGATTTGATCTATCACCCCTGTGATGCCTTTGCCGATAAGGCTGGAAACATCAAAGGTGATTTCTTCCCATTCGTTTATTTTGGTGTTGGCTACTTTAATTTCGGGTTGCGCCTCTCCACTTGCCTCCGCAAATTTGAGGCCTATGTCGCTGATGACCGATTTCCAAACCATGATTTTGACTATAGAATTGGATTGGTCGAATGTAAACGACCCTAGATCTGTTCCGTGTTGCGACTCAAAGCCCATCCAAGGCATACCAGCCTGCAAGGCCGTTGCTTTCAAAACTGTTCCTGAAGTATTGATACCTGATGGATCCGGATTGGCTACGATTTCAACCGGTGGGTTGTTACCATTTTCGAAAACGGTCCAAGTCCAATTGGCTCCAAAACCATTTTGTTCAAAATCTATGGGATTGAAAGGTGCTGTACCAGTACCGCCTCCGGTATTTCCACCCCCTTGTCCGGGTGTGGTGAGTCTGATGTCATCAAAGAAGAAGGAATCGCCTGTTCCTGCATTTCCAAAGTCGGGGAATAAAATAACCCGGTCATAAGGAATTGCAGTACTGAAAGAAGTGGCAGAAGTAAGGTCAAAAGTGAGTTCCTCCCAAGCATTGCCAACGGTGGTAGATGCTTGAATTTCAACAAAAACCGTTGGATTCCCGTTGTTGTCTAAAGGCGAGCCTGAATCTTCTATTTTAAACAACACAGGTGTGCCGGCTCTGGGCGACCATACTTTTACGCTGGCGGTAGTGCCTGCTGAAAAATCTATGGCACCACTCAAATTGAGACTGGCACCTGCCCATACTTGTGCACCGGCAGCTTTATTGATTTCCAACACTCTGCTACTTGTATTGATACCAGATGCTGCAGGATTGTTGATGATGGATGCCGGAATGGGGCCAAAATCGGCTGCGCCAAATCCTATCCATTCAAAAGTGGTCTGTGTGTTTTCAAAACCCAATGGCAGCATAATGTTGCCTCCACCGCCGCCTTGGCCTGGAGTGATCATACGTACATCATCGAAGAAGAAAGCATCACCGGTTCCTGCATTTCCAAAGTCGGGGAATAAAATAACCCTGTCATAAGAAATGGCCGTGCTGAAAGAAGTAATTGTGGTAAGATCAAATGTAAGTTCCTGCCAAGCATTGCCAACAGTGGTAGATGCTTGTACTTCAACAAAAACCGTTGGATTTCCGTTGTTGTCCAAAGGCGAGCTTGAATCTTCTATCTTAAACAATACAGGTGTGCCGGCTCTGGGCGACCAGACTTTTACACTGGCTGTAGTGCCTGCTGAAAAATCTATGGCACCACTCAAATTGAGACTGGCTCCGGCCCATACTTGTGCACCGGCGGCTTTGGTGATTTCCAAGACGCGCTCACTGGTATTGATACCGGATTTGTCGGGGTTGTTAATCACTGCTGCCGGAATGGGACCGAAATCAACTGCACCAAAACCTATCCATTCGAAGGTGGTTTGTGTATCTTCAAAGGTAAGCGGTAAATTAATTGGCGCGCCCGGACCTCCGTCACCCGCTGTAATATCATCGAAGAAATAAGTACCGGCTTTTGTATCCGGCCCGTCAACAAACAAGGTGATGGTATTGAAGGATCCTGAAGCATTTATAGGACCGCTCAACGGGAAGCTCAGTTGCGCTTGAGAGAAGTCAAATGTAACTGTGTTCCAACCGGCAGTTGTAACATTTTCGATGACCTCTACCGCATCAGCTGTACCATTTTCAAATTTCAATAAAATGGCATTGTTGGGCGTAGAAGTAAAGAAGCGAAGCGTAATCAGTTTTTCCGTTGAAAAATCAACAGCTTCATCCAAATTCAAGGAAATTCCTTCAAACTGAGCGCCTGAATTGATCACTTGACCCGCTTGGTTGTTTGGATCTTCCGGATCTAATGCAAGATTAAAGGTGGCTCCGTTAAACGTAGTAAACACTTGGTTTG
The DNA here is from genome assembly GCA_032251335.1 of Flavobacteriaceae bacterium. Lineage (GTDB taxonomy): Bacteria > Bacteroidota > Bacteroidia > Flavobacteriales > Flavobacteriaceae > UM-FILTER-40-17. Next base: position 148,143 of record JAVVDW010000003.1, read on the forward strand.
AGGTTTCAAAATCTAGTGGTAAAGCTACCGGTAACACACTGTCGTTGGTTTGTTCTATTTCATCAAAGAAATAAGATGCACCATCGCCCGGGTTTTCGAAATCAAAGAAGAAAATAAGTTTAGAAAGTTCTTTTCCATCTACCAAACCGCTAAAGTCAAAAATCAGTTCTTCCCATTGGTTTGCTAGGCTGTTTACTACATCTACCTCGGCTGAAATGTTGGGATCTGTCGCATTTTCAAGTTTGAGTTTGACAATGATACCGCTTTTTGGTGACCAAACTTTCATTTTAATTTTTCTCAAGGTAGAGAAATCTATAGTTTCGTCGAGTTCCAAAATACTACCGGCAAAAAACTGTGCACCATCGCCTTTTACAAACTGCGCCACTTTGGCAGTAGTGTTCATGCCTGTAGCATCGGGATTGTCTATGACTGTGCTGGTGGCACCTTCAAAGTTGATAAATGTGAAATCAAGCGTTTCCGATTCAAAATTGACAGGAAGCCGCAAAGGATTGGTAATGGTTACCGTTTGTGTGAATTCCGCTGTGGCTTCTCCGCCACTCAGGGCTATTACTCTTACTACGTAGTCACCAATCTCCGGATAGGTATGCGAAACCACATCGCCTTCGTTAAAGGGGGTGGGTTCTTCGTTTTCAACATCGCCAAAGAAAACTTGGAAAAAAGTTTCAAAATCTGCTGTGGCGGAGACATTGATAGTGAAGCTATCTATAGGGTCTTGTTCTATGGTCACCTCCAAGTTTTCAGGCGCTTTGAAAGAGACCGTGAGTTCTTTTTGGCCTTCTGCCACCACGCCGGCAAGGTTTTTTGCCAAAACGCGCACGGTGAAAACGCCTTCGGGGTAGATATGGTTG
>JAVVDW010000003.1:149079-186187 GCA_032251335.1 Flavobacteriaceae bacterium
TCCTTCGGCAGTTGGGGTGATGGTCACCGTTCCTGTGTTGTCTTGCGTAATTTGAAATACGGCATTGATGTTTTGGGGTGCATTGATGTCTTTTACGAATTCGACACTGCCATTGTCGTCATCCGAACAAGCGGAGACGCCCAAAAACAAAATGGCTAGGATGATAAATTTTATTTTTTTCATTTTGATAGGTTTAAATGTTAGTAGCCCGGATTTTGTGGCCAGCGGTTTCCTGCCAGTTCAATTTCGATAGAAGGAATTGGGAAAACTTCATGTTTTCCGGGTACAAAGCCTTGAATTTTGGATGCGGCTTGTCCGGTTCTGACCAAGTCAAAAAAGCGATGTCCTTCACCCATGAGTTCCAAACGTCTTTCATCCCAAATGGCCGATATTAAATTTTGGCCTGTTGCTGTAATATCGTCCAATCCGGCGCGTGTTCTGACCCTGTTTAAATATTGTCTGGCCCTGTCTTCACTTCCGCCTGAGCGGGCAAGTGACTCGGCAGCCATCAATAAAACATCTGCAAAGCGTATGGCTCGGTAGTTATTTGGATTGGTCAGGTTGGCATCTCCGGTATTGAGGTCGCCTTGTCTGGCTATATATTTTCTGTTGTAGAAACCTGTATGTTCAAAGCCTTCCACAAAAGTAGCGCCTGTCAAATCTGCCCAGGCATCGATGTCTAAGATGGCCACGTCGCGGCGAATATCTGCCGGGTCGTAGGCATCAAAAGCTTCTTGAGTGGGTACGTTGAAACTAAAACCGGAATCGAAAAGAGGGCCGGCATAATTTCTGATGCCGTTAAAGCCTACAGCAACATTTCCTTCGCTACACTGAAAGCAACCAAATCCGGCGCCTTCCAAATCTGAATATTGAATTTCAAAAACAGACTCTATGTTGTTCTCGCCTTCAAATTCGAAGATGCTGTTGTAATCTGTCACCAAGTCATAAGGACCGTTATTGATCAGTGCTTCTAATACTTGAGCGGCTTCACCAAATTTGTCTTGATACAGCAAAGCCCTACCCAACAAACCCTGAGCGGCACCTTTGGTAATACGTCCTTTTTGGGCTTGTACGTAAGGTAAATTATCTGCTGCAAAACGCAAATCTGATTCGATAACGGCATAAATTTCGGCTTTGGGCGTACGGTCTAGAGAAGTTTCTTCACCCAATTGAAATCTGCGATCCGACACGTAAGGAATGTCGCCGAAAAACTTGACCAATTCAAAAAGGTAGTAAGCTCTTAAAAAACGGTTTTGCGCCAATATTTCGTTTTTGCCTTCAAAATCTACTTTGTCTTGAAATTCAATCATAAAATTGGTGCGATTGAGGCCTGCATACATCCACGTCCAGATGTCTCTGAGGTTTTGGTTGACTGGAGTATGAATCATGTCGTCAATTTCTTGAAAGCTTGGTACATCTGTTGCGCTTTCACCACCTGCTAGGGTGTTATCTGAAGCCATTTCGCCAATCATTACATTCCAATGGGTAGCTTGAAGCAAGTCGTAAGAACCTACCAAGGCGTCTTCAAAATCATCCTTAGAGTTGAAGAAACTCTCAGAATCGATAACAAAATCAGGGTCTTCCTGTACAAAATCATCCGAACAGGCCAAGAGTAGCCCGAGCGACATCAGAGAAAGTGTGTATTTTAAAATGGATATTGTTTTCATCGTAAAAAGCATTAAAAGTTTAGGTTAACTCCAAAGAGATAGGTTCTGGGTGTCGGGAAAAAGCCGGGATCGATACCGCCGCCAACGGGTGCGCCGCTGGAAATGGAGGGGTCAAATCCGGAGTAATTTGTAAAGGTGTACAAATTGTTGACTTGTGCGTACAATCTCAGTTTGGAAATCCAAGCCTTTTTGGTAATTGACTGTGGCAAGGTGTAACCGAGTTGAAGCGATTGTATTCTTAAAAAATCGCCTTCTTCCACAAAGAAATCAGAAAACAGTGTGGTGGTGGTGGCACCGGTGGTTACCAAAGGCCTGCTGTTGCTGGTGCCCGGTCCTGTCCATCGGTTGAGAAAATCACGGGTTTTGTTTGTGAGTTCTTGATTTCTCTCAAAATTTCTGACAATTTCGTTTCCGGCTTGTCCGAAAGCTGAGATATTAAAATCGAAGTTTTTATATTCGGCTGTGAAATTGAAATTGAAAGTGACATCCGGAATAGGGCTACCGATATCTATACGGTCGTTGTTGTCAATAGCACCATCGTTGTTGGTATCAACAAACCTGAGTTCACCCGGTCTGGCGTTGGCTTGTGTGGCGTGTGCATCTACCTCTTGTTGTGTTTGAAAAACGCCATCCGTTTTCAGGCCAAAGAAGAAGCCCATGGGTTTGCCGGCTTGAAACCTTGAGGGTGGATCTTGCCCAACACCGAAGCTACCTCCGGTAACAAAGCCCACATCGTTATTAACACTTAACACTTCGTTTTCCAAGGCTGTAAAATTACCACCTATGGTGATGTTGAGTCCTTTGATGACTTCCTCTTTGTAGGTGATGCCTAACTCGACACCCCTGTTTCGGACGGCACCTGCATTGATAAATGGTGGTGCGCTACCGGGTGCAGATGCACCTATAATGCCGGAGACGGGTGCCTCGAGAAGCAAATCGCGTGTGGTTTTTCTAAATACATCGGCTGTGACATCTACTTTATTGTTAAACATGGTCATGTCGAAACCAATGTTTAGTTGTTCTTGTTCTTCCCAACGGATGTTTGGGTTTGGAATTCTACCAATTGCCCTACCGTTGATGAGTTGGTCGTCGAAAACGGCTGTGGCTTCACCTGTTAAGAGTGACCGGAAGGTGTTGGCTACAATCCTGTCGTTACCCAATACACCAAAACTAGCTCTTAGTTTGAGGAAGTTGATGGCCGTAAATTGTTTGAAGAAGGATTCTTCTGTCACAATCCAACCAAGGGTTCCGGACGGGAAATAGGCTACGCTTTCGTTGGGTCCGAAATTGCTTGAGGCATCGCGGCGCAGCGCAAATGAGAACAAGTATTTGGTTTGAAAGTTGTATTGAAATCTACCGAAATAGGAAACCAATCGCTCTTCAAATTGGCCGTTTCCGAATCTTTCGTCGGCGAGGTCGTTGTTGGTTAGCGACAAATCTGCAAAGGCATAGTCGTTGTTGGGCACATCAAAACCGGTTGCGTTGAAAAAATCGCCTTGGTTTTTAAAAACTGTCGTACCGGCTGTTACTTCTACGTTATGGTCTTCGAAGAAAGTGTTTTTGTAGGTAACAAAGGCATCCCAAGTAAAATCATTAAAATCGTCTTTGACTTCTGTAACGCTGCTTCTTTGGTTGTTAAACACTTTTCCCGATCCAAAAAAGGCAATGGGTGAAAATGATTTAAACTTGGCTTCTGAGTAATTGAAGCCCAGACGGGTTTCGGCACTCCAGTTATCGTTGAGTTTAAACTTCAATCCTACCGTACCGTTAATTTTGTTGGTATTGCTTTCGTTAAAAGTATTGGCCAATTGGGCTAAAGGGTTGATTACTTCATTCCCCAAACCTTCTGCTAAGGTAAAATCGCCGTTCTCGTCACGAACCGGCAGAAGGGGTGTCATGTTGACCGCGTTGAACAGTACTGAGCCCAAACCGCTTTCGTTGATGGTTTTTCGCTTGGTGTTTGTGAAAAACAAAGAGGTGTTGAAAGTAAAATATTTATTTAAATCGGTTGTAAAGCTAAGGCGAGAAGTGAATCTGTCGAAATTTGACTTTTCTCTACCTACTATACCGTCTTGTGTAAGATAAGCGGCACCCAGTGAATATGATGATTTCTCTGAACCTCCGCTTACGGTAATATCTTGACTAAAAATAGGTGCGGTTTCAAAAACTTCATCTTGAAAATCTGTACCTTTCCCTAATCCGGAAACATCTGTAAATAGGGGTGCTTGCCCGGCGTTTGTTCGGGCTTCATTCACCAAAAGTGCAAGTTCCGTTGCGTTGAGCATGGGAAGTTTGCGTGGTGTTTCTTGAAAAGCCACATATTGGTTTACTGAAAAAGATGGTGCTGTATTTCGCTTACCTGTTTTGGTTGTGATTAGGATAACGCCATTTGCTGCCCTTGTACCATAAATGGCTGCCGATGCGTCTTTAAGCGTGGTGATACTTTCAATGTCATTTGGATTGATATTGGTCAGTGCATCCTCAGTGATGTTACCATCTACCACAACCAGCGGACGGTTGTTCCCGTTAGTGCTCACACCACGAATCCGAATATTGAGTGGGCTACCCGGTGACCCGGAACTTGGTAACACTTGCACACCTGTACTCTGTCCTTGCAAAGCGTCTTCGATTCGCAGTGGCTTTAGTGCACTGATAGTTTCTGCAGACACCACGTTTACAGCACCGGTAACTTCTTTCTTTGCCTGCGTGCCATATCCGATGACAACTACTTCGGACAGTGCCTGTGCGTCGTCTTTGAGTCGTACATTAATTTGGTTGCTACTGACAACAATTTCTTGGGTAGCAAAACCGATATACGAAAAAACCAAAACATCACCCATATTGACATTGTCTAGAAAATAATTTCCGTCAAAATCGGTGTTTGTTCCGTTAGTTGTTCCTTTTACCACAATGTTGACACCCGGTAAAGGCGTGTCGTCAACATCGGCTAAAACCTGACCCGAAACACGAACAGCTTGTGCATGTGTTAAGATTCCTGTCAGTAAAAAAATAATGATTAATGTACATCTTTTCATACTTGAAATGATTTTGAGAATTTAAAATGAAATAAATCAAACGCCATCCATCCAATTGAACGGATTTGAGATTTGTAAATGTATATATCCAGGATTGTGTTCACTAAATATTAACCTTAACAAAAAATATACATAATGACACTTGTGCTATTTTTACTGTAAAATGTATAGGATAAACCCCCGTATATAAGTAGAGGACGGGTGGTTTCGCTACACTCAAATAAATGCAAGTTGAGTTACGAAAACGTTTTAGTTGAGTAAATGTTGAGGTGATTTTAAGAAATGTTGAGGTTTTTGTTAAAAGCTCAATATGTAGTCTGTGAGGTTTTCTTCGTGTGTTAGCCCCAGTTTTTGGCGTAAGCGGTATCTTTTGATTTCAACACTTCTAATGGAGATGTTGAGCAAAGGTGCAATTTCTTTCGAGGAAAGATTTAATCGCAAATAGGCACAAAGTCTAAGATCGTTGTTGGTAAGTGACTGGTGTTTTTCTTTAAGTCTGTTTAAAAACTCTTTATCTGCTTTGTTGAAAGCGTCTTCAAACAATTTCCAATCACTGCTTTCATCTCGGTTGTTTTCAATAAAATCGAGTAGTGATTTTACTTCATTTTGATTCTTAACTTTTTTAATCTCTTTCTTAATGTTGTTAAGCAATTCATTTTTCTGGATCAAATTGGAAGTGGTGGACTCAAGTTCTTGATTTTTCTTCTCAATCAGTAAATTAAGTTGGTCATTTTTGAGCCGAATGATTTGCTCTTGGTTTATTCTTTCGAGTTCCGCTACTTGTTTTTGCTGCTCGGTGAGTAAGTGGCGTTGTTTTTTGTGATAATATCTTCTATAGGTGATGTGAATAAGATAAATGACGAAAATGGTCAAAAGCGCATAAAGCAAAATCATTTTACTAGACCAATACCATGGTTTTTGGACTTCAAAATTGATAACTACTGTATTTGATGACAATTTATCGGCTCTTTTGGCCCTGACTTGTAGGGTGTAATTGCCCCAATCGAGAAAAATAAAGCCTATTTTTGATTCTTGTGACCAATCAGACCACTGTTCGTCTGATCCTGAAAGCTTGTATTGATAAAGGGTTGGATTGGTTATGTCGAGGTTTTGGGTGCTAAAATCAAATCGGAGTTCTCTAAAATCATAAGGAACTTGGAAAGATTTGTTTACAGGATGATGTGTGTTAACATCTTTCTTGCTGATGTGCGAAATGCTATTGAGATACAACTGAAAATCTGGAATTTCTGTCGGATCTGTTTGCAAGATGATATACCCGGTTGTGTTGCCTATCAGATATTTACCCTCGCTGAGTTTGGTCACGTTTTCATAACCGACCATCGTTTTGCGCTTGTGTTGCGGAAGAATCAATTTGCTTATATCTATTAAGCCGGTCAACATATTTTTTCTACCAATCGCTATATTGTTTTTATTGAATAACCATAGCTCCTCATTGTCTATGTTGCTCAACTTTCCCGATAGGTACGCAGTGGAATCCGTCATTTGGCTCTTGGTCTCGTCTCTTTCAAAGGCCTTTGAGTTATAGTTATACACATACAAGCCACTTACATCTGCATAGACAATCTTTTCTCTAAATTTAATTATACTCGAGTTTTTCTGAGGCCTGTTGCTAAAATTGTTGGGAATTTCTTCAAGGCTTGTAAACTCTGTATCTACTTTTAATTGGTGTATTCCTTTGTACTCGTGGTTTACCCAAATATTGTTGGAAGCATCTACAGCCAAGCTGCGCGATGAAATGTCAAAACCTTCTAATTTATTAAAGACCCAACCATCTTGCGACCTGCGGAGCATCCCCAGACCTTTGTACATGCCCAGTAAAATTTTGTCATCTTGATTTGGTATTTTTTGAAAAGTCCAAACACCGTCATCACTAAAAATCAAATCTGCCTTGTCATTGGTAATTGAATATATTCCGAAGTTGTGAGCACAAAACAGCTTGTTGTCAAATTCGAACAACTCCCAAACTTGCCCTTTTGTGTTTTGAATGAGTTGAAACGAATCGTTGCTGTCCAAAGCGCGCCAATACAGTCCTTGATTGGTGCCTAAATAGAGCTTGTTTTTAAAAATTGTGGACGAATACACAGTTCCCAAAAAACCGTCGATATCTTGGAAAAGCTTGATTTTTGACTCATAGTTAATCACATTGATGCCAATGTCCAAACCCAGCCAAATATTGCTTCTTTGGTCTTCAAAAATAGACAGCACCGTATTGTTTGACAATCCCTTTTGGTTGGAAAAAGTCTCTACCACTTTGCCTTGTTTGTCGAGCATGAGGAATCCGTTTGCAATAAGTCCTAGGGCAATATTTCCGTTAGAAAGCAGGTGGCTTGTATAGATAGTTGTTTGGCTGAGCAAAGCGTCGGCAGGCACATTTTTTTTAATCAAGCCTTGGGCATTGTAGGTATAAAAACCGCTCTTTTTAGTTAAGATAAGCCACGCTCCGTCTAGGTAAAAAATATTTTCAATGCGGTCATCTCCTTCAAGCGGAACCGTAACTACATATTTAGAAATACCGTTTTCAATATTAAAAATTTGTCCCTCTGTGGTATGATAAAACAATCCACCGTTTACCAAAACCGACTTTTCAATTATGCCTGCTGCCTTAATAATTTTAAATTCTTTACTCGTGGTGTTGTAGATAAAAATTTGATTTAACGATTGAAAAATAACAAGGTCTTTGAAGGCGTGTATTTTCCAAAATTGCTCATCCTCCACAATGTTTTGACGAACCACATCGGACAGATTGTTGTAGGTCAATTTTCCGTAAGCATCTGTTTCCCAATATCCAAATTCCATATAATAACCCGTGTAGATGAGATTCCCGACTGCTTTCACAGAACGCATAATGGTTTGGTTTGGCGTAGGATACGTTTGCCAATCTACCCCATTAAATGCCAATAAACCGTAGTTGTTTGCCACGTAAATATATCCCCTTGCGTCCTGCGTGATATCCCAATTCTGCGTTTCTGCTTTGTAGGATTCCGGATTGTAACTTATAATGTTTGGGATTTCTTGAGCAAAACCGGAAAAACTCAGAGCAAAAAGCAACGACGACGTTCTTAAAAGTTGACGGCAAATCCGGAAAATGTCAAGAATATATAGGTGCATCAATACTAACTGATTTAATGGAACTATTTTCTTGTAAATATAGCAAAAAATGAGGCTTGGCACCTCGTTTCAATTTTTGAAACTAATTTGTATAAGTAATTTTTAGTTTTTTACCAATAGAACAAATTGAGGCACGAAAAAAGCAAAGTCTCACCCAAAAACCATGAGGCAAATTTATATTTGAATGTGTCTTAGCATTTCGGTAAAAAATTATTGTTCTGGTGTGCTGCGAAGTTGTCTCTGCAATCCTTACGGCTAAAGCGTTTTAAAATAAACGTATTGAAAACCAGGTTTATATAATTTCATTAAAGCGGAATAAAAGTAAGTTCGACAAAAACTGGCAAGTGATCGGATGGATATTTGGCATCTTTAGAATCGCTCAGCACAGCGTATTTATGTACCACAAAAGATTCGTATTGCGAGATAAATATATAGTCTATCCGACGTGTCACAGCTTCTTGGTGGTTGAATCCGTTAAATGTACCCACGGGCCCAAAAGGTGGATTTTTAGACACAGACCTGGTGTCATACATGACTTTACTCAAGTTGACAATCCACTCAGACTCGGGTTCAGAGTTCAAATCGCCCATAAAAATTACCGGATAATTGGGTCTGTTGAGGGCTTCCATTTTTGCCAATATCAATGCGATGCTTTTGGTTCGCGCGGTTTCCCCCACATGATCCAAATGGGTATTGAATACCCAAAAACGCCTACCGCTTTCTTTGTCAGACAACAATGCGTAGGTACAAACCCGGTTGAGTGCTGCATCCCATCCTTTTGATATTTTATTTGGGGTTTCAGACAGCCAAAACGTATTGTTTTCCAGCAATTTGTACCGGTCTGTTTTAAAGAAAATATTGGAAGATTCTCCCTTTCCTTCGCCATCTCTGCCCACACCCACTTGGCTGTATTGTGGCAAAGCCGACTCCAAGTCTGCAACCTGATGTGGCAAGGCTTCTTGAATACCTAAAATATCCGGTTCGTAAAATTGAATTTGAGAAGCAAAATAATCTTTTCGCAAAGGCCAAGCGTTTTCAGCATCCGAGGCAACATCTAACCGGATGTTGTAAGTCATCACTTTAAATTGTTGGCCATGCATGGCAGATGTTGTAAAATAGACAATCAAACAAACAAATAAGTATCTCATATTTAGGGTTTTTGATAAACACGTATATAGTCGATTAACATTTTTTGCGGAAAAATATCAGTATTTACACCTTCTTTTCCGCCCAAAGAGCCGCCAACAGCCAAGTTAATTTTCAAATGAAAAGGCTGGTCAAAAGGCCAAGATGATTTCTTTTTTAAGTCTTTTTTTCGCACTTCAAAAACCCTTTTTCCATCCTGTAAAAATATCAATTTTTTAGGTGTCCATAACAAGCCAAACAGGTAAAAATCTGTGTGTGGTTTGGATATTTTGCTCTGCCCCACTCGCGTTGCGTAACTGCGGTGTCCTACAGTGCCTACATGAATGGCATGAATCGCCCGATTCTCGTTATAACCTACGTATTCAACAATGTCAATTTCACCTTTATCCTTGTGTGCAGCCGTGTGATATGAATCGTTGATCATCCAAACAGCCGGCCACAAGCCTTTTCCTTGTGGAAATTTCATGCGAAACTCAAAATAACCGTATTGCCATTGTAAACGGTTTTGCGTGGTGATGCTTCCCGAAGTGTAAGTTGTATTCACAGATTTTCCGTGTTTACCCTTCGAAGTTTGGCCTCGGTGGGCTTCCAGCACAAGGTATCCATCTTCTAACCTCACATTTTTGAGGTCGTCAGTATAGGTTTGAAGTTCATTGTTGCGTTGGTAACCCAATTCGTAATCCCAATAGGTCGGATCCGGCTTTGTGCCGGAATCAAATTCGTCTGACCAAACCAAATTTTCTGCTACAGCCATTTGCTTGTAACTGTTGCAACTTGAGAAAAAGGCACATAAAACGAAGAGGCCTGTAAATGAAGCAAAACGCATCATAAAATATGTGATTTATACATTAACTTCTTTTCGAAGCACAGAAAGTGGCGGACTTTTAATGACAGCGAAACTGTTGGTCAACCCGACAAAAATAACCAGCAACACTATACCCGGAATCAATACTAAAAATGGAACCCAAGAAGGAATAAAAGGTGCATCAAACAGCCAAATGGCCATCACTTGACTCGAAATGAGCGACAAAATTACACCTGTAAAACCGCCTAACAATCCGAGAAATCCGTATTCGAACATCACAATTTTAAAAATCTGGTTGCCTTTAGCACCGAGCGTTCGCAACAGCACGTTTTCTTTGATTCGCTGATATTTACTCGTTTTGAGTGCGCCCAGCAAAACAATGAGACCGGTCAAAATACTGAAAAATGCCATAAAATTGATGAGCCAAGCTATTTTACTGAGCAAACTTTCCACCAAGGCAAGTACTTGCCTGAGGTCAATCACAGATATATTGGGCAAATCTCGCACCAAATCCTGTTGTACAGCTGCGGATGCCGCTTCGTTAGGCACATGGGTGGAAAGTACCCAAAACTGAGGTGCATTTTCCAAAATCCCCTTTGGGAAGAGCACGGTGAAATTGAGCTGAACGCGTCCCCAATCTACTGCGCGGATGCTAGACACTTGTGTTTTCATCAGCACGCCCTGCACGTTAAAAGTCAAGGTGTCGCCCACGGTCAAGTCTGCATCGCGGGCAAGGTTGTCGCTTACAGAAATAGGAATAATCCCCTTGTTTTGATCAACTTGACCTATCCATTTGCCCTGTTGTATTTCTTCCGAAGCAATGAGACTGTCTCGATAGGTCACCCGAAACTCGTGGTTTAAAATCCACCGATTGATGCGTGAAGTAGAATCTTTCCTAATGGTGTTGGTCAAAATTCCTTTAATGGCATGCAGCCTCATGGTAACTATAGGCACTTCGTCAGTCAAATCCAGTTCAGCATTTGTCAAAATTTGTTTGACCGCCTGCCTTTGATCCGATTGCACATCGAGCAGAATCAAATTGGGATTATTGGCTTGGGCATCCATTTCAGCCTGAGCCAACAACAAATCTTTGGTAAAATACAGCGTGCTGATCAAAAACGTGCCGATACCAATGGCTAAAACTAATATAAGCGTTTGATTTTGTGGTCTAAACAAGTTTTTGACACCTTGCCTCGCGGGAAAATGCCAACCGACAGGAAAATATTTTTTTATTAATTTGATAAACAGTGATGCCACTGCGGCCAATATCAAAAAAGTAAGAGCAATGCCGAGTACAAAGCTGAGAGCGTACAGTGGATTTCGCAAAACCCAAAGCGCAAAAAGAAAAATAAAAAGAATGATGGCTGCCGAAGCAAACAGTTGAGATTTGGATTTTCTCTTTGTCTGATTTCCTTCAACCCTAAGCGCTTGCAGTGGAGAGATATGCAAAGTGCCCAGTAACGGATTTAAAGAAAACAATACTGACATCACCACGCCCAAAAGCAATCCCACAAAGAGCACAGTAGGAAAAACAGCTACCTCAAACGACACCGGTATCAAATCGCCGAGCAGGTAGGGGAAAAACTGTTGCAACAACACGCCGGCAAAAGTTCCCAACAAACCTCCCAAAAAGCCAATAGCTATGACTTGCAAGAGATATATGAGGAAAACCTGACGATTGTCGGCGCCCAAACACTTTAACACGGCAATGGATTGAACTTTTTCTTTGATATAAATTTGAACGGAGCTGGCAATACCCACACAGCCAAGTAGCAAAGCTATAAAAGCAACCAAGTTTAGAAACTTGCCAAAATTGTCATACCTACGCCCCAATCGTTGACTGGTCGATAGATGTGTGTCTAAGTCGGCATCTTCTGCATCTAAGACTTTACCTATACTCTCGTCTAATTTTTCCAAATCTGTATTTGGATCCAAAAAATAAAAATCATAATTAACCCGACTACCGGTTTGCACCAATGCTGTTTTTTCAATAAAGTGGTATGGAATGATGACGGGCGGTGCAATAGAACTAAAAACCGCATTACTGCCCGGAATCGATTTTAAGGAGGCCAAAATAGGAAGCGTGACCTTGCCGAGCCTGATACTATCGCCGGGGTTTAAACCCAACTGCATCATCACTGTGGCATCTACCAAGGCCGCATTTTTGAGCTGATAAGCTGCATTTGGCGGGTTGGTTTCCAACATTCCATAAAATGGAAATTCGCCTTCTATACCTCTCACCTGAACCAACTTGGTTGCCTCAGTACCCGAAAAAGCAGCCATAGATGGAAAAGAAATTTCACGAGATTGATAGCCCCCCAATGAATCCATCAATTTGGATACGGTCTCTTTGGGCGGATGGTTGCTGTCTATTTTATAATCGGCTCCCATCAAAGCTTTTGATTGCAAAGCCATATTCTGCCTGAGGTTTTCTCCAAAAGACTGAATGGCCACCACCGCCGCAATGCCAAAAACTATAGACGCAACAAACAACAAAAGTCTTTTGCTACTGGCTTTACCGTCTCGCCAAGCCATTTTTAGTAGCCAACGCCAGGCTGTTGAATGGCTCCGGGCATGCAAATCTTTCATAAAGACATGCGTTTTTCATGTTCCACAATACGTCCGCCTTTGAGTTTGAGAATGTTTTGGGTTTGCTGGGCAAGTTCCAAATCGTGCGTAACGATGACCAAAGTAGTACCGCGTTCTTTGTTGAGATCGAAGAGCAGTTTTACGATTTTCTCTCCGGTGGCCGTATCCAAATTTCCGGTAGGCTCATCCGCAAAGAGAATTTCCGGATTGTTGGAAAACGCTCTTGCCACGGCCACGCGCTGCTGTTCACCACCCGAAAGTTGTGATGGATAGTGGTGTATGCGATCTTGAAGGCCTACTTTCCCCAGCAGTTCTGTTGCCACTTCCAAGGCGTTTTTGTCTCCTTGCAATTCTAAGGGAACTGCCACATTTTCGAGTGCGGTCAATGTAGGGAGCAATTGAAAATTTTGAAAAACAAAACCCACTTTTTGATTTCTGAGCTTGGCCAACTCATCTTCGCTAAGCCCGCTGAGGGGTACATTGCAAAGGGTAATTTCTCCGGTATCACAGCTGTCAAGGCCCGCGCACAGACCCAATAATGTAGTCTTTCCACTGCCCGAAGGGCCGACGATTGCAAAGGTTTCGCGTGCTTCTATATCGAAGTTAATTTCTTGTAGTACTGTAAGTTGATTAGATCCGCTACTGTAGGTTTTCTTTAAGTTGCGAACGTTTAATATCTTTGACATGAAGAGAAGAAAAAGTTTAGTATTTGTAAGACATCCAAGATATAGAAATTCGGACAATTTAAGCACACACATTATGAAAAACTTAGGGATTTTTACTTTTTTATCAGTTTGTTTGCTGATGGTTTCTTGTAAAGAAAATGCTCAAAATCTACCCGAAAAAGTAGTAGATCAGACTACTGATGAAGTTGAAAAATCGCCTACAGAAAAGACTATTTTATTTTTTGGCACCAGCCTGACGGCCGGATTAGGATTGGACCTCAGCGAGGCCTATCCGGCAATCATCCAACAAAAGATAGACTCGTTGGATCTAAATTTCACCGTTGTGAATGCCGGCTTGAGTGGTGATACCTCGGCAAGTGGCCTCAGTAGAATTGGGTGGGTTTTTAGTCAAGATATAGATGTACTCGTCTTAGAAATGGGTGCCAATGATGGGTTGAGGGGTATTCCTCTTGATGAAACCGAGCGAAATCTGCAGGAAATCATCGATTTTGTCAGAAATAAAAATCCCGAGGTAGCAATTGTTTTGGCCGGGATGCAGATGCCGCCAAATATGGGTCCAGATTACACAAGCACTTTTAAAGACCTCTTCCCCAAATTGGCTAAAAAAAACCAGTTGCAACTCGTGCCTTTTCTATTGGATGGTGTTGGCGGTATTCCGGTACTCAACCAAGCCGACGGTATCCATCCAACGGCAGCGGGTCAGAAAATTTTGGCACAAAATGTTTGGGCGGTACTCAAATCTGTGATTATCCAGTAATTTTTTGAAAATGTTTGGCGGTACAGATATTAGGTGGAATAAAAGGACTCATTGCTTTTGGTTTAGCAAAATATAAAATTGTTTTCATTTCGCTAGCCCACGGTTAAAACTGCGGCATCACAAAGCTTAATGACCGATTACCTACTTATGAAAAGTAGATATAAATACCAATAACCAAAATTAAGATCCCTAAGCCTACGGGTTTCACATATTTCCAAGGCTCAATATTTACTTGCTTGGTGTATTGAAGTTCAAAGTCAGCTTCTCTCGGGTAAAGTTTACCAATCACCAACATAATGATTACGTTTACGGCAAAAAGGATGGCCATCACATGTAGAAAATGTGGATACGCTTCTGCTTTGACCAGTGCCAAAGATGCTGCATCTGTGATGCCTTGTGCGTTGGCATTGTCTAATGCTTTTTGTACAAAATAAGGCCCCATCACAAACTGGCTGATGCTGTACAGGATAACTCCCGAAAACAGGGCAACTTTAGCCGCAATGGCCGGTATGCGTTTGGTTAAATAGCCCACAACGATGATGGTGAGAATGGGAATATTGTAACAGCCGTTAACTTCCTGTAAGTAGCCAAATAAGCCTTGAGGTGCATTGGCAATCAGCGGCGCAATAAACATAGACAAAAATGCCAAGAGAATCCCGAAGAGTTTTCCGGCCTTCACTACTTTTAATTCAGAAGCCTCTTTATTAAAATGTTCTTTGTAAATATCAATCCCAAAAAGGGTTACAGAGCTGTTGAGCGCACTGTTAAACGAACTCAAAATGGCACCAAAAAGCACGGCTGCAAAAAATCCCAACCAAACACTTGGCAAAACGGCTTTAACCAAAGCCGGATAGGCTTCATCCGGTTTTACGAGTGTGTCCCCAAAAATATGATAAGCAATAATACCCGGCAACACCACAATAAGCGGCCCGAGTATTTTGATAAAGCCTGCGAGCATCAGTCCTTTTTGGCCTTCTTTAAGATTTTTGGCACCCAATGCACGTTGAATAATGGCCTGATTGGTTCCCCAATAAAAAAGCTGCACCAGCATCATTCCGGTAAAAATAGTGGAAATTGGCACAGAGTTGGTCACCTTGCCAATGGAATTAAATTTATCAGGATTGGCTTCCATCAATACAGAAATACCATCCAAAACACTGCCATCACCAACTACGGCTAGTCCAAAAAAAGGAATGAGCAAACCGCCTATTAACAAACCTACGGCATTTACCGTATCCGAAACGGCTACAGCTTTCAAACCTCCAAAAATAGCGTAAACAGACCCTACAATACCAATCCCCCAAACCGTTATCCAAAGTGCGGTAGTATCAGATACGCCCAACAGAGCTGGAACGTCGAACATGGTGTTAACCGCAACTGCGCCGGAATAGAGAACAATGGGAAGCAACACCACCACATAACCACTGAGAAACAAGCCCGATGTTAGGGTTTTGGTCATCGTATCGTAGCGTTTTTCCAGGAATTGAGGCACAGTTGTCAAACCACTTTTTAAGTATCTGGGCAGTAAAAACAAAGCCGTCACCACAATGGCAATAGCGGCTAGGGTTTCCCATGCCATTACCAAAATACCTTCTGAATAGGCTTGTCCGTTGAGCCCAACTATTTGCTCCGTAGATAAATTAGTCAACAACAAGGAGGCTGCAATAACACCGGCGGTGAGACTCCTGCCCCCAAGAAAATATCCGTCAGAAGTGTTTTCGTTTGTGGATCGGGTTGACCACCATGCTATAATCGCTACTAAGAGCGTAAAGCCTACAAAAGAAATAATGCCCATCGCAATCGTTTTAGTTTTTATTAAGAATTCGTAAATATATTAGAATATTTTTAATCACAGCCAACAACGCAAACGGATTTTGTGAGAAAAACAGTTGTTTGTAAATGGTCATCTCTTATTTGATTCCTCGGACTTGCGTACAAATACAATTGCTTTGACTCCCGCCAAAATCTATTCCGATACTGATGAGGTGGGTGTTGGTTCTAAAATCATTAGCATCGGTAAAAAAAGATTGGTAACCGTATGCAAAGTAGTAATTTAGATACTTAAACCCGAGCATGGGTGTAACTGACAAAGCTTCAAAATCGCTTTCATCGGATTGAAATCGGGTGGTGATTCCGCCCCAATATGACATATCGCGAAGTTCTTGCGTAACTTTCAAATTCAGATCTGTTTCTGCACGACCGTCTCCAAAAAAATAATGATAATTGACGCTTGGTGCCACCACAAGATAGCCCGTGGGACCGACAATCCAGTCAAACTCATATCCGGCCAGAAGGTTAAACTTACTGATACTCAACGGCTCTTCGGCACCAAAGTCATCTGCATTGCGATCTACGATGTCTTGTATGTTAAAATTGGTGAAAAATCCGTTGGCACGATACAGCACGCCGATATCGAAGTTAGATTCGTCCAAACTCCTGTCACCACCTACGGCCGGATCGGGTTGAAGATTAAAAAAATCGGAGGTGTCCACATTAAAGTTTGAAAACCGATATGAAAGTCCAAACGACAAAAAACGATAGGAATCTGCATCTAAAATAAGGTGATAGGCATAGGAAAGTGTAACAGACCGCAAACTTGTAAATCCGTTTTCATCATCCGAAAGAATCACCCCAAAACCAGACCTATCTGACAGCCTGCCGTTTGCAGACAGATAAAAAGTACGAGGCGCATCTTGCACGTCCAACCATTGCCATTGGCCCAAGGCCCGCACTTGGTAGCTGTCGCCAATTCCTGCCCAGGCAGAAGACAAGAGATATTGATTGTCAGCTATGTAAATGGTAGGCGACGGTATGTTTTGAGCATATATGGTATAACTCAATAACAAACACACCCATAAATAGCCTCTTTTTTTCATTTGTTTACTAGTTTTTATCGGTCATGTTTTTGCTGCGTTTAGTGGCACATCATACGCTTGTGTGAATGCAATTCTCATGGGTGTTTTTATCTAAATAAATTAAAATGCCCAACGATTGGGCGGTCACCGATTCCGGTGTTGATTTCATACCAATAATCTGTCCCGGGCATGTCTTGCCCGTTAAATTTTCCGTCCCAGCCGCGAACCGCGCCCCTAAACCGTGCAATCACCCTGCCCGATCGGTCATAGATGGTCACTTTTATATCAGGGGTACAACTCAGACCTGATGGAAACCAAAAATCGTTGATTCCGTCTCCGTTGGGCGAGAAAAAATTGGGTACCACAAGCGGGTCGCAACTAAAAAACAAGGAGGCTTCCGCCACACAACCCAAAGCATCGGTTACAGTTACGGTGTAAGTGCCGCTTCGTGTGATGGTCAATCTGTTGGATGTAGTTGCCTCTGCGCCGTTAAAAGAAAACATAAAAGGTGGTGTGCCGCCACTTACAAAAGCCTCAATTTGATTGGCACTTACAGCGCGCAAACGCGTTGTGAGGTTTTCCGGTAAAACAACCGGTATGTTGCGCGTCTGTACGCAACCCAAAGCATCTCTGACTGAGAAAGTGTACAGATTGGTCTCCGTTATTTGAAAGACAGGACTGTCCTGACTCGTAGCAAAACCGTCTAAAGAATAGCTGTATGGCGGTAAGCCACCTGCTACATCGAGGGTTATTTCTTTGATACCGCAAAAGGGAATTTCTTTAAAACCGCCAATGGCAATATCGTTAGGGACAACAGATATATGCTCGGTTTCAACACCACAGAGCGAAGTTTTGGTAGCGGTAAATACAGCCCAAGGTATCAACTGTGAGCAATCGGGTATTGCCGATAGTATTTCCCGAGGCGTCTGTCCATTCGTAAGTGTCAAATCCATTTCCGGCATCGAGCGTAATAGGGTTGCTGTCGCAAAGGAATGCTGAGGTGTCAAATTCGAAATCTTGTCGATTGATACTGATATTTACGTTCTTCACGGCATGGCTGTCAACCCAGCTTCCGGTGGCGGCGGTAAATCCGAAAAAGCCGGAAAAATCGAGGCTTCTTGTAAGCGTCACAGGGGCAATAACCTGCTGTAGCGTACCATTGTTCTGCACATCTACAAAAACACTGATTTGCTGGTTTTCAAAAACAATGCGGGCGTGTCTGTAATTGGTAGAACGAAGGATAAAGTTGTCCGTTGCCAAGTTTCCGGTGCCTAATTTGGCGGTAGTGGGTGTAGATTGGCGTGTGGGTGTTGCGCAGTTTTCGTCATAAGAAAGCCCATTGGCTACATCTATTTCTCGAACTTGGATTTCGGGGTTGTCGTGTTGGTTTGAAAGTCTGTCATGACAGTTGTCAAAAGTGTCAAAACCGACAATTACGCCACGAGTATTGGATGCGTTGGGGATTCCCAAACCGCCTCCGCTGACAAAGCCGGACGGAAATTGCTCCAAAAAAGCAAAAGCAAAACCGTCGGCACCACTCACGGAAGTTGTGCTCCAAATTCTAAAATCAAAATCTACCTGCCACGCACGGCACACATTGAGGTTTACGGGATTGTTGAAAAAAAGAAAACCGCTTTCAAACAGGTTTGGCCCCACCAGTTGCACTTCATCATTGCCGTTTATTCCGTCCAGATCTACAACCTGAGCGGCACCGCCAATTTGCCACTGTGCCGAATCGATAGGAAAAGTAAGCGAGAAATTTTGTTGTGCGTAAGATGTAGAAAACAAAAATCCTAAAAAAATATAGAGGAAACGGAGTGCGTGTTTGTAGTTTTTTTGTGTCAATGGATTTTGTTTGTGTAAAAGTAAGACCTCTTTAGAGAAATTACAATCAATCGGGCATGAGAAAATGTTAAAATACTACAGAAATAGATGACGTTTCGCAATGCCTTTGCGAATATTTGCTGAGTAGGCAACTGTTTTAGAGCGAACTAAACAGGATTTGTCATTCAAAAAAAGGATGTGAACCACAGATTGTCAATCTTTATATTTTGAAATTTCTTTTAAGCTAAAGGATTGCGAATACTTTTGGGTAGATTGGGGGGAATCGGCAGCAGAACCGAACTTCCCGAACAAAGCCCGGGATAAACTTCTCGTTCTTTTATCCTTAAAACAAAAAAACCGCCTCATTGGTGAGTCGGCTTCTTCTTTGTAGATATTGCCATTAAATTATCGAACTTTAGTATTTGTCCGAAAGCATTTTTAGATGTTATCAAATCAATTTATCATGAAAAATCTTCAAAAATGAAGAATTCTTCAATAGGTAACTGAAATAACTTAGACATTTTGAAGGCTGTGGGTAAACTTGGATCAAATTTTTCCTTTTCAATCGCATTGATTGTTTGTCTTGACACCCCAATTAACTCGGCCAATTGCTCTTGGGTGAGTCCTTTTTGTTTTCTTAAATCACACACCTTATTTTTCATGTGTTTATTTTATTTGTTTTTATGTGTCATGCTTCGACTGCGCTCAGCACAGGCATGGAACGCCCAGGATAATCATGCCCCTGTGTGTCAATAATTTTATATGGGCGTTTCATGAATATCGTTTTCTATTGATTAACAAAGTAACCAAATAGGTGATACCGATAAACCCGACCAATAAACCGATTTCTGCATCCGATTGTATGAGGTTTTTCTGATCTAAAATCGAGTAAGTTAATCCAACAACGACGGAAAGGCCAAGCGTTAAGCCCATGGACTCCAAATGAATTTTCCGTTCCAATTCGTCATAGTGATTAAACAATTTCCGGTTTGCCAAGATCATCAAAACTCCATTGATAAGATTAACAACAACAGCCAAAATCGTCAGAGTTTTGTTGTCCTCCCATATAAACATGGGACCAAATGTGGCAATAGCTAATGTGGCTACCCAAGACCATGTCCATGCAGCCAACTGAATCATTCTTTTTTTTCTTTCTTCTTTCATTTTGTAAAGTTTATTTGACAAAAGTAATCAAATAAATTAAAATGTCAAGTTTTATTTACAAATTTAAAAAAAAGCCGCTACACTCAATAAAAATATAACCTCCTATTTGTTACAGCAACGGGAACCTCACTTCCCAAGATACATTCGGGATAAACTTCTCGTCCTTTTATCCTTAAAACAAAAAACCGCCTCATGTGGTGAGACGGCTTCTTCTTTGTAGCGGGGACTGGACTCGAACCAGCGACCTTCGGGTTATGAGCCCGACGAGCTACCTACTGCTCTACCCCGCGATATATGATGAACGTGTTGTTTCTGAATTGGGATGCAAATATAACAAATTTTAGAAAAAGATAACACATCAAAAAGAATTTTTTGATTCACAGAATTGTTTAGTTTTGTCAAATGCTTGAAAAAATTCAAACCTCAATCGATTTTCTGACCTCATATGCAGAATGGCTTTTGTTGTTCTTTGTCATAGGTGGCGGCTTGTATCTCATTGTAAAATCACGCGGTTTGCCTTATCGATTTTTCCGACACAGTTTGGGCATTTTGTCGGGCAAACACGACCACCCCGAAGACGTAGGCGAAGTAAACCACCTGCAAGCCTTATCCTCTGCTGTGGCCGCAACCGTTGGCATGGGCAACATCTCAGGCGTTGCGATTGCCATTTTCAACGGAGGTCCGGGCGTTGTTTTTTGGATGTGGCTCACTGCGCTTATAGGCATGTGTATCAAGTTTTATTCATGTTCTCTTGCGGTGATGTTTCGTCAGGAAACGGCTGAAGGAAAATTTGCAGGCGGCCCTATGTACTACATTGTACAAGGCATCGGAAAAAAAGCCAAACCCTTGGCCGTGTGGTTTTGCGTAGCAGGTTTGGTTGGCGTACTGCCTATTTTTACAGTCAATCAATTTACGGAAACCTTCATGAGCGTCATCAAACCCGACAAACTTTTGGGCATTAGTATTTTTCAAAGCCGAATTGTTTTGGGGCTTGTGCTGTCCGGCGCAACAGCCTTGGTTATTTTCGGTGGTTTAAAAAAAATAGCTGCCGTGTCGGTCAAGATGGTACCTTCTATGGTAATCCTATATTTTTTGTCTGCTATCATCATACTCAGCACACACGCACAAAATATCTTGCCTTCTTTCGGACAAATCTTTACAGAGGCTTTCAACTTTAGCAGCATGGTTCAGGGCGGATTTTGGGGGATGGTTATCTTAGGCGTCCGAAGAGCTGTTTTTTCAAACGAATCGGGTGTGGGCACCGCCCCTATGTTTCACGGACAATCTAAGGCGCATTTGCCGGTGCAGGAGGGTTTGGTTGCCATGTTGGGACCGTTTATAGACACCATTTTGGTCTGTACTTTTACAGCATTGATTATCTTGACTACCGGCGCACATCTTGACGGCGAAAAGAATGGTATTTTAATGACACTTCACGCCTTTGACCGCTCGTTGGGCATCTCCGGGCAGGTTATCATGATGATACTCGTAGCAAGTTTTGCCCTCAGCACCTTGTTCACCTATTCATATTACGGCACCAAATGCCTGAGTTTTTTACGGAATAAAAATTCGGATACCTTTTACAACCTATTTTACATTGGCAGTATTACCTTTGCCGCCATCGCTTCTGTGAGTTTGGTTGTCGGATTGATTGATTTGGCTTTTGCATTGATGTGTATTCCCAATATGATTGCCGTAGTTTATCTGTCGCCCAAGGTGACCGAAGCCTTAAAAGCCTACAAGGTAAATACAAAAATATGAGCACACACAAATCCGGTTTTGTCAATATTATAGGCAATCCAAACGTGGGAAAATCCACTTTGATGAATGCCTTGGTGGGCGAGAAAATTTCGATCATCACTTCCAAAGCACAAACCACACGCCACAGAATTTTTGGCATCGTCAACGGAGATGATTTTCAGGTCGTTTTTTCAGACACACCTGGCGTTATCAAACCTGCTTATGCCTTGCAAGAATCCATGATGGGATTTGTCAAAAATGCTTTGGAAGACGCCGATGTGATTTTGTATATGGTTGAAATCGGCGAAAAAGCTTTGAAAGATGAAAGTTTTTTTAACAAACTCTGCCACACCGATATTCCCGTTTTGTTGCTTCTCAACAAAATAGACACCTCAGACCAGGCCGGGTTGGAAGAAGCTGTCAGTTACTGGAAAACCCAATTGCCCAAAGCAGAAATTCACCCCATCTCGGCACTTGAAAATTTTGGTGTAACCGAACTTTTTCACAGAATTCTAGAGCTTTTACCGGCGTCACCGCCCTATTTCCCCAAAGACAGCCTAACCGACAAACCCGAACGCTTTTTTGTAAACGAAGCCATCCGAGAGAAAATCTTGTTGTACTACAAGAAAGAAATACCTTACAGTGTAGAAATTCTTACAGAGTCTTTTAAAGAAGAATTGGATATTATTCGTATTCAGTCGGTTATTTTGGTGGAACGCGAAACCCAAAAAGGCATTATCATAGGACACAAAGGAGCTGCACTCAAAAAAGTGGGCACGGAAGCGCGCAAAGACTTGGAAAAGTTTTTTGGTAAAAAAATCTTTTTAGAACTTTTTGTGAAAGTGAGCAAGGACTGGCGTTCCAACAAAACACAGCTGCGAAAATTTGGCTATGACGGATAGTTTTTGTTTAAAATTGGAAACCAAATCTTTACAGATTTTTCTTTTAAAAAAAACTTAACTGTGCCCGAAGCGATTACAAAAAAAACGCTCCATTCTTCAAAAGACGCGTGATACAACACTCAGATTTATTAAGTTGTTTACCCTAAATAAAAACGAAATGCAACAAGAAGTTAATCAGAATGATTTAACTAAAATACGCCTTAAAAACACGGCTACATCTTTCTAAAATTCAGGCGGATTGCGCACAAAACGCCATTTTAAAAAAATTGAAATATAAATTTCAAAAATCCCGACTGTTTTTAGGCAATTGTGTACTTTTGCAACATTCTCAAAATAAAACCTATGCAATCTTCTAAGCCCATTCAATCGGCACTGATTTCTGTATTTAGCAAAGATGGTTTGGAGCCTGTGGTAGAGCAACTTAACAGGCTGGGTGTCACCATATATTCTACCGGTGGCACCGAAAAATTCATTCAAGAGTTGGGCGTACCCGTCACAGCCGTTGAATCGCTCACTTCCTATCCTTCTATTTTAGGTGGCCGCGTAAAAACGCTTCATCCAAAAGTTTTTGGAGGTATTCTCAACAGACAAGACAACGAAAGTGATGTAGCCGAGCTGGCCGAATACGATATTCCGCAAATTGATTTGGTGGTGGTAGATTTGTATCCTTTTGAAAAAACGGTTTCATCGGGAGCTGCCGAGGCAGAAATAGTAGAAAAAATTGATATAGGTGGCATTTCCCTGATACGTGCGGCTGCCAAAAATTTTAAAGATGTGTTGTGTATTGCATCGGTTGAAGACTATGCCGGTTTGCTGGATATTTTAACAAACGACCAAGGCCAAACCACCCTCGAATTGCGAAAAAAATATGCCGCCAAGGCTTTTGCTGTTTCCTCGCATTACGACACGGCCATTTTTAATTATTTCAATTCAGACCAAGGTGCTTTTAAACTGAGTTTTGACAAAGGAAAATCGTTGCGCTATGGCGAAAATCCGCATCAATCCGGTACTTTTTTTGGCGATTTTGACGCATTTTTTACCCAACTACACGGCAAAGAACTATCCTATAACAACTTGTTAGATGTAGATGCGGCCATCAACCTGATGCTGGAATTCCAAGATAATGCGCCTACCTTTGCTATACTCAAACACAACAATGCCTGCGGCTTGGCCACACGAGATGCGCTGTCTCAGGCTTATGCTGATGCACTGGCCGGCGATCCGCTAAGCGCTTTTGGCGGTGTGTTGATTGCCAACCGAACCCTAGATAAAGCAACAGCCTTAAGTATCTCAAAATTGTTTTGTGAAGTCGTCATCGCACCCAATTTTGATGCAGACGCTATGGAAATATTGACGCAAAAGAAAAATTTAATACTGCTTCATCAAAAAGTTTTTAACCAATCGCCCAAACTCATAAGAAGCTGTTTGAATGGCGTTTTGGTTCAAGACGCAGATACCAAAACAGATGCAGCAACAGACTTGAGGGTGGTAACCCAAACATCGCCAACGCCATCGCAAACAGATGATTTGTTGTTTGCCTCCAAAATTTGCAAACACACCAAATCCAATACGATTGTTCTGGCTAAAAACGGACAACTGCTGGCCTCCGGTGCCGGACAGACATCGCGCGTAGATGCGCTAAAACACGCCATAGAAAAAGCCCACAGTTTTAATTTTGACCTCAAGGGAGCTTCCATGGCCAGTGATGCCTTCTTCCCTTTTCCAGACTGTGTAGAAATCGCAGACAAAGCAGGAATTACTTCGGTGATACAACCCGGAGGTTCCATCAAAGATCAATTGAGCATCGACTATTGCAACCAACACGGCTTGGCAATGGTTTTTACTGGTTTTAGACATTTTAAACATTAACCATTTACCTAATACGTTTACTGCATCATGGGATTATTTGATTTTATGACTGAAGAAATTGCCATCGATCTCGGTACGGCAAACACCTTGATTATTCACAACGACAAAGTTGTAGTGGACAGTCCGTCCATCGTGGCAAGAGATCGCATCACAAACAAAATCATAGCCGTGGGCAAAGAGGCGAGTTTGATGCAAGGCAAAACCCATGAGAATATCAAAACGATACGTCCGCTGAAAGACGGTGTCATTGCCGATTTTGATGCTTCTGAAAAAATGATAAACATGTTTATCAAAAGTATTCCGGCGCTTAAGGGCAGGTTTTTCACGCCTTCGCTAAGGATGGTGATTTGCATACCTTCAGGAATTACCGAAGTTGAAATGCGTGCCGTAAAAGAATCCGCAGAGCGTGTCAATGCCAAAGAAGTGTATCTCATCCACGAACCCATGGCTGCCGCTATTGGAATCGGCATAGACATCATGCAACCCAAGGGCAATATGATTATTGACATAGGCGGAGGCACCACTGAAATTGCCGTGATTGCTTTGGGCGGAATTGTTTGCGATAAATCTGTTAAAGTAGCCGGTGATGTGTTTACCAATGACATTATCTATTATATGCGTACCCAACATAACTTGTTTGTAGGCGAGCGTACTGCCGAAAATATAAAATTGGACATCGGTGCGGCCACAGAAGATTTGGACATGCCTCCAGATGATATCAGCGTACAAGGGCGCGATTTGCTGACCGGAAAACCAAAGCAAGTGCAGATTTCTTATCGCGAAATAGCGAAGGCGCTTGACAAATCTATCACGCGGATTGAAGACTCTGTTATGGAAACGCTCTCTCAAACCCCGCCCGAATTGGCAGCGGACATATACAACACCGGTATTTATCTGGCCGGTGGCGGTTCTATGCTTCGCGGTTTGGACAAACGTATTTCTCAAAAAACAGACTTGCCTGTGTATATTGCAGAAGATCCTTTGAGGGCTGTAGTTCGAGGCACGGGCATCGCCTTGAAAAATCTTGAAAAATTCAAGAGCATACTCATTAAGTAAAGCTTAAACCATGCAGCAGCTGATACGGTTTTTTGTCAGAAACCATGTTTCTCTCATCTACGTAGCTTTGCTGAGCCTTTCTTTGGTTCTTATTTTCCAATCTCATCAATATCACAGAAGTGCTTTCTTAAACTCTGCCAATGCCTTATCCGGAAATCTTTTTTCCATTGCGGGTGGCATAGAATCCTATTTTCATTTAGAGAAAAAAAACAGCATATTGGCTGAAGAAAACAGCCGTTTGCGTCAAATGGTTTCCAAACTTCAGACTGTCGATCTTCCGGAAATTACCCTGCAAAAAGACTCGAGTTTGCATGCGCAATACACTTTTAAACCGGCAAAAGTCATCAACAACAATTACGCGCTTCAAAACAATTTTATCACCTTAAAAATTGGTAAAAACCAAGGCGTAGAAAGAGAGATGGGCGTCATTTCGAGTAACGGGATTGTGGGTATTATCGACAATGTGTCGGGTCGATTTTCTACTGTGCTTTCTATACTACATTCTAAATCAAGAATCAATGCGCGCCTAAAAAAAAGTGCACATTTTGGATCGCTTATTTGGAATCAAAAAGACCCCAATCTGTTGCAGTTAATAGATGTGCCAAGAATGGCTCCTGTAAAGAAAGGAGATACCATAGTCACCGGTGGCAAATCCGCCATTTTCCCGGACGGCATCCCCATAGGCGTGATTGAAAATCTCAATTTGAACGAATCGTCCAATTATTTTGAGATCGATGTGAAGCCATTTACAGACATGACCAATTTGAGTTATGTATATGTTATTCAAAATAGGTATAGAGAAGAAATAAAAACATTGGAAAAGGAAGTCAATGAGTAACAATTCTTTCCTTATTGGTATTCGTTTTTTGGTGCTGTTGCTGCTTCAGGTACTGATTTTTAACAAGCTCAACCTCTCCATCGCGGTAACGCCTTATGTGTACGTTATTTATTTCATCTTGTTTCCCATTAAGGAAAAGCGCGTTTCATTTCTGTTTACTTCTTTCCTTTTGGGTTTGGCCATCGATATGTTTATGAACTCGGGCGGCATACATGCGGCGGCAAGTGTGACTACAGCCTATTTCAGACCTGCTATTTTAAAAGCGGTGTTTGGTATCAGCTATGAAACACAATCACTTAAATTCAGACAAGCTACGGGTTATCAAAAAGTTATCATTGTTTTGCTGTTGACACTTATCCACCACTCGGTATTGTTTTTTTTAGAAACCTTTAACCTGAATTTGTTTTTATTTACATTGACAAAGGTGTTTTTAACTGCTATCTTTACAACCGTTTTATCAATTTTGTTAATCCATCTATTTAGACCCAGCACTAAATGAGGCGTTTTTTTCTTCATGGTCTCATCCTTTTTTCGGCAGTTGTTTTTGTGGCAAAACTGGTACAAATACAATTGTTAGACAATTCTTATGAACTGATTGCCAACAACATATCTATCAAAAAGGTGTACGATTTTCCCGAACGCGGTTATATTTATGACCGAAATGGTACATTATTGGTTAGCAACCAACCTTCATACGATATTATGGTGATACCGAGGGAGGTGAAGGCGATAGATTCTATTGAGTTCTCAAAACTTCTCAAGATTAAGCCTGAGGATTATTCTCAAATGCTCAGCAAAGCCAAACATTATTCTTTGGATTTGCCTTCCGTTTTTGTGCCACAACTTTCTAAAGAAGATTTTGCGGCACTTCAAGAAAAAATGTGGAAGTTTGAAGGCTTTTACATTCAGAAACGATCTTTGAGAGACTATCAGACCCGCCATGCCGCTAATATTTTGGGGTACATTGCAGAGGTCAATGAAGCCAAGATTGCGCAAAACAAGTATTATCAAATGGGTGATTTGATTGGTATTCAAGGTGTTGAAAAAGCATACGAAGATGAATTGCGGGGTATAAAAGGCGTGAAACGCTTCCAAAAAGACCGGCTGAATAGAATCATCAGTTCCTTCAAAGAAGGTATGTACGATACGTTGCCCTCTCAAGGAAAGGATTTGGAGTTGACCATTGATATTGATTTACAGAGCTATGGCGAAATGCTTATGCAAAATAAGCGCGGGGGTATCGTTGCCATCGAGCCCAAAACAGGTGAAATTTTGGCCTTGGTAAATGCACCTTCATACGACCCTGCATTGTTGGTAGGCAGGGAAAGGTCTAGAAATTTCACAAAACTTTATTACGACACTATTGCCAAACCCCTGTACGACAGAGGTCTATTGGCAGAATATCCGCCGGGCTCTACTTTTAAAATTTTAAATGCTTTAATTGCATTGCAGGAAGGTGTAGTCAGTGAAGATACCAAAGTATATTGCCACAACGGTTATTTT
The DNA here is from genome assembly GCA_032251335.1 of Flavobacteriaceae bacterium. GTDB lineage: Bacteria > Bacteroidota > Bacteroidia > Flavobacteriales > Flavobacteriaceae > UM-FILTER-40-17. The sequence goes on from JAVVDW010000003.1 coordinate 176,645, forward strand.
TATGCGCGTGGAAGCTTTATGAAATGCCACTCACATGCCAGTCCCGTAAATCTCGACAGCGGTATTTACAACTCATGCAATGCCTATTTTGGTACCGTGTACACCCGCACTTTAGAAAAGTTTGCAACACCCCAACTGGGCATAGACAACTGGGCAAAGCACGTAAAAAGTTTTGGGTTGGGCGACTTTTTAGGTTACGATTTACCTACCGGAAAAAAAGGGCTCGTCCCAACTTCAGCCTATTACGATCGCGCCTACCCAAACGGTAATTGGAGGCCGGTTGCTACCGTGTCAAATGGTATCGGCCAGGGTGAATTACTCACCACACCCGTTCAATTGGCCAACTTCACTGCAGCCATTGCCAATCGGGGTTATTACTACACACCCCATATCATTCGAAAAATAGAAGGCAAAAAGATAGACGTACCCGAATATACAGAAAAGAAAACAACGACTATCGACCCGAAGCATTTTGAACCTGTCATAGAAGGTATGTTCAACGTCTTTGAAAAGGGAACCGGAAGAAGCGTGCGTGTTGAGGGCATCGAGATTTGCGGTAAAACCGGGACGGCTGAAAATTTCACAAAAATAGACGGCAAGCGCGTTCAGCTAACAGATCATTCTATTTTTATAGCCTTCGCACCCAAAGACGATCCCAAAATTGCCATAGCTGTCTTTGTCGAAAACGGCTATTGGGGGGCACGCTGGGCGGGGCCTATTGCCAGCTTGATGATTCAAAAACACTTAAACGATACTATCAGCAGAAAAGATCTTGAAAAGAGAATGTTGGAAGGCAGTCTTTTGTATGAATACGAAAAACCCCTTAGCGGTGAACCATTTAATATAAACCAATGAACACTTCGGGGTCTAGGCACTTAAAACCCGATTGGGTAATTATTTTCTTATTCGTTTGTTTGGCGGGTATCGGATTCGTTAATATTTACGCTGCTTCTGTATCCGGACTGGAAGTATCCTTTTTGGATTTTTCAAAACCGCACGGAAAGCAATTGATGTTTCTCGGACTCTCTTCCATTCTCATTTTACTGATTTTCAGCCTAGATTCAAAATTTTACGAACGTTTTGCCTTTGTTTTTTACTTGATTACTTCCCTGCTTTTAATCGGTCTATTTCTTTTTGGGAAAAAGATTTCCGGTGCCACCTCTTGGTATGTATTTGGAGGCGTCAGCATTCAACCTTCAGAATTTGCCAAGGTTTCCTGTGCCTTGTTGGTGGCAAAGTATTTGAGCGACAACCAAGTAGATTTAAAAAACCTAAAAGATTTGTTGGTTTTGTCTTTATGGATTTTGATACCTACTTTTTTAATACTTATTCAACCTGATGCGGGAAGTGCGTTGGTGTTTAGTGCATTTTTTCTGGTGATGTACCTACACAGCCTCTCCGGATGGTTTGTCTTTGCCGGTTTTTCTGCTATCATCATGTTTTTGCTCACTTTGGTTTTAGGTACTTCATGGGCTATCGGGGTTGTTTTTGGGTTTTGTGTATTGTTGTACTTTCTGTTGGGAAAACGCAAGCACAAAACTGGGCCTTTACTTTTGTTTTTCGGCATTTGTGTAATTTTTTCACTCTCCGTCAATTATATTTTTCAAGAGGTTTTTGAACAGCGACACCGAGATCGTTTCAATATAGTGTTAGGTCTTACGGAAGACAATCGCGACATAGGCTTTAATACCTATCAATCAAAAATTGCGCTAGGATCGGGTGGCTTTTGGGGCAAAGGCTTTATGGAAGGAACACAAACCAAAGGAAACTTTGTGCCCGAACAACACACCGATTATATTTTCACAACGGTGGGCGAAGAATGGGGTTTTGCAGGTAGCTTTGTTGTAATTGCTTTGTTTGTACTTTTTCTGCTAAGACTGCTCCACCTGATTAATCGCCAGAAAACGGCATTTGCAAAGTGGTATGGATTTGGAGTGGTGTGCGTGTTCTTTATCCATTTTGCCATAAACATTGGCATGGTCATAGGTGTAGTTCCCACCATAGGCATTCCCCTGCCTTTTTTTAGCTATGGGGGTTCCTCACTTTGGGGCTTCACACTGCTACTTTTTATCTTTATCAAGCTTGATGCATCTCGATATAATGAATGGTGAGGTTTAGAAATTGAGATAGTACACATATCCAATACTGAAAGAAAGTAAATAATCTGCATGCTCAACAGAATTGACACTGTTATCGTTGATACCGTCAATATCATCCGAAAAAAATGCTTGCCAGCGGCCTTCTACAATTAAATCAGCCATAGGATTCAATTTATATCTAAAACCGATGTTGGTTAACAAAGTCCACTCAGAGCCACTTCCATTGGCGATACCGCCTAAAAACTCGGGCGGTGTAGTGGCCGGTGTGTCTATTCTGCCTAAACTCGAGGACACATTTCTATTAAAAGCCGTATATCCCACCCCAACAGCAATATAAGGATGAATGGCAAAATTGTTGCGGATATCATCAGAAAAACCTCTAATACTAAAAGGATTGTACTCTATTTGAGAGGAGAGCGACAACAAACCCAATTCGCCTTTCATGGCGCGAAGTTGGTCCGCCGTCAAACTCGTTTGGCTTTGATCAACCAATCCACCTTCGTGCCTTAAGTTGCCTATGTACGTAAAAAAAATATCGGAGCGAACTTTGATATGATCATTAAACCACCTGTTTTTAGTATAGCGTCCGTAATCGTCTCGATAGGCAAAATTGAAAAAATGTACCAAACCGATGTGAAAACTAGAGTTTTTTGCCTGGGTTTCATAGGAACGTTCACCAAAATCCGTAAAAAAAGTGGTGGCTCCGCCATAGAAACCAATTTCATTAGAGAAGCCTCTCTTCTTGGTTCTCTGAGAAAAAGCCAAGGAAGAGACTATCAAAAAAAAGATAAGTATCTTGTAATTCAAACGACAAAAGTTGTTAAGCATAGTCAGCGCGCTAATTTAACTATTTTTTTGATATTTTATTTTAGACAAACAAAAAGTTAATGGTAAATTTCCATTTAGTAACCACTTGGTTAAGCTCACGCAAAATAAATTGGCAACTAATTAATCTACTCATATTTTGAATTAGCTTTTTTTGATATATTCGTACATTAGCACCCAATATTTATATCTCTTTTAAGAATATGACAAACAAACTCCAAGCTTTTCTCGAGGCTGTTTCAGTGAGAGACAAGCACGAACCCGAATTCTTACAGGCCGTTCATGAAGTGGCCGAGACGATTCTCCCTTTTATCGAAGCAACACCCAAGTATCAAAACAAGCAATTGTTGGAACGCATGGTAGAACCCGAGCGTACCATTATTTTTCGCGTAAATTGGACAGATGACAAGGGAAACATCCAAGTAAATCGCGGCTACAGAATTGAAATGAATTCTGCCATTGGCCCTTACAAAGGCGGTTTGCGCTTTCATCCGTCTGTAAACCTCGGCGTTTTAAAATTTTTAGCTTTTGAGCAGGTTTTTAAAAATGCCTTGACTACGCTGCCTATGGGTGGCGGCAAAGGCGGATCGGACTTTGACCCAAAAGGCAAATCCGACGCCGAAGTGATGCGTTTTTGTCAGAGTTTTATGACGGAACTCAGCCGCCACATTGGACCTGACACAGATGTTCCTGCGGGCGACATTGGTGTAGGAGGCAGAGAAATCGGTTATCTGTTTGGTCAATATAAAAGACTGCGCAACGAATTTACAGGCGTGCTCACGGGTAAAGGCCTTTCTTTTGGCGGTTCTTTGATTCGTCCCGAAGCTACAGGCTATGGAAATGTTTACTTCGCCAACAATATGCTGGCAACCCGAGGCGATTCTATAAAAGGTAAAAAAGTGATCGTGTCGGGTTCAGGAAATGTGGCCCAATACGCTGTTGAAAAAGCCATACAAGAAGGCGCTAAAGTTTTAACCATGTCAGATTCTGCCGGTTTTATACACGACTCGGACGGAATTGACGCAGAAAAACTCGCCTACATCATGGAAATCAAAAATGTACGCCGTGGCAGAATTGAAGAATACATAGATAAATATCCGAAAGCGACCTACCACGAAGGACAACGTCCGTGGGGTGTCGCCTGCGATGTTGCCCTTCCTTGTGCCACGCAAAACGAATTGAACGGCGAAGAAGCCAAAACCCTTTTGCAAAACGGCTGTATCTGTGTGTCCGAAGGCGCCAATATGCCCTCTACTCCGGAGGCTGTAGAAGCATTCCAAAAAGCTAAAATACTTTTCGCCCCGGGCAAAGCTTCCAACGCTGGCGGCGTGGCAACATCCGGGCTGGAAATGTCTCAAAACTCTTTGCGATTTTCATGGTCGCGTGATGAGGTGGACAGTAAATTGCACAACATCATGAACGACATACACCAAGCCTGTGTATCGCACGGAAAAGAGAAAGACGGCTATGTGGATTATGTAAAAGGCGCCAATATAGCAGGGTTTGTTAAAGTAGCCGATGCCATGCTGGCCCAAGGCATTGTTTAGGCAAGATATATTTTTGTAAATTTGACTAAAAATGCTCAAAAACCCCCTGCTCGATTTAAGAAACCACGAATTTGAAGAAGTTGCATTTGGCGAATTAATGCAAAACAGAATCAATAGGATTCTTATCGTTTGTTCTAACTATGATTATTATATGTTAGAAGAAGACGGCAGAATAGATGAGCGAATTTTTAACGAATATACCGATTTAAACTTAAGGTATCCCCCAAGTTTTGTTCACGCTAACTCCGCAAAGAGAGCGATTAAATTAATGACCGAAGTTAAAATTGACTTGGTCATAACATGGTTGGATATTGGAAATTACAACGCTTTTGAGACTTCAAAAGAAATAAAAGAAGCTTTTCCGGATGTTCCTATAGCCGCATTAAGTTTTTACTCTTCAGAATTAAGGAGCAAATTAGAAAAAAGCAATAAAGGCATTATTGATTTTGTTTTTCATTGGAACGGAAATGTTGACATTTTTTTGGCAATCATTAAATTGACAGAAGACAGAATGAACGCCAAAAGAGACATTAATCAAATTGGTGTCAAAGCTATTCTGATGGTTGAAGATTCTTTAAAATTCTACTCCAGGTATTTGCCCATTATTTATAAAATCCTTTTAAAACAGACCCGTGCGTTTATGTCTGAAGGATTAAATGAGCACAGAAGTATGATGCTTATGCGGGGACGTCCAAAAATTTTGCTGGCAAACACCTATGAAGAAGGCCTGTCCCTTTTTGAAAAATATAAAAGTAATCTATTGGGAGTAATCTCAGATGTTAATTATTTTAAAGATGGTAAAAGAGACCCGGAAGCGGGTTTTGAATTTTTAAAATATGTGCGAAGCTCTCAGCGCTATTTCCCTTTTTTAATCCAATCGTCAGATCAAGAAAACGAAAAAAAAACCCTTGAGCTAAAAGGAAAATTTTTGTACAAACACTCCGAAACATTAGGGACAGATTTAAAAAACTATATCAACAAATATTTTTCATTTGGCGACTTTGAATTTTGGGATCCCGAGCAAATGAAAGTTTTAGAAGTTGTTAAAAACCTAAGCGAGCTTCAAAAAGCATTAAAAACTGTCACGAAAGCATCTATTGCTTATCATGCCAAACGCAGCGAATATTCTAAATGGTTAAAATCCAGAGCGTTATTCCCGTTAGCCAATCTATTCAGTAATGTTGAGTATGACGATTTTGAAGATGTAGAACAAATTAGGGAATTCTTAATTGAAGCCATACGGGTTTATAGTATTTATCGGTCTAGAGGCGTAATTGTAAAATTTGACAAAGAAAAGTATGATGAATATTTAGGCTTTGCAAGAATAGGAGAAGGCTCGCTTGGAGGTAAAGGCCGAGGGCTAGCCTTTATAGATTCGTTTTTAAAACGCCATAAACTGTTTAGTAAATATGAAGATGTTCATATTTCCATACCACGAACAGTTGTTATAAGTACAGAGGTTTTTGATGAATTTATAGAACAACACGATTTAATTAGGTTTGCGGCCAGTTCAAATAATGATGATGAAATTTTAAACAAATTCATTTCAAAACCTTTGCCTAAGTGGGTCTTAGAAGATGTTCAAGCATTTTTAAACGTAATTAAAAGACCTATTGCCGTCCGTTCATCAAGTGTTTTGGAAGACTCCCATTTTCAGCCTTTTGCAGGCGTGTTTGCCACATATATGATTCCAAACACTAACGATAGCAATATGTTAGAAATGGTGTCCAATGCCATTAAATCGGTAATGGCATCTGCCTTTTTCCAAGCCAGCAAAGCATATCTAAAAGCAACCGCACATACTATTGAAGAAGATAAAATGGCCGTTATCCTTCAAGAGCTCACCGGGAAAAAATACGATGATATCTATTATCCAAATATTTCGGGTGTTGCTAAATCGATTAACTTCTATCCCATAGGAAACGAAAAACCAAATGAAGGAATCGCAAATATTGCTATGGGCTTAGGTGAAATTATAGTTGGTGGCGGGCGCAGTTTGCGTTTTTCACCATATCACCCTAAAAAAGTCTTACAATTATCATCGCCAGGCTCTACTCAACGAGAAACACAACAGTATTTTTATGGTTTAGACCTAGATCCCAAAAGCTATAAAGTTTCAACAAGTGAGGCTATAAATAAAAAAAAGGTTACCATAAGGCAAGCCAAAAACCATCCTTCATTAAAATTTGTTGCTTCAACGTACGATTTACAAAATAATGTTATCAGGTCAGGAGTCTTACATGACGGAATAAGGGTTGTAACTTTTGATAATGTTTTAAAGTATGACACATTCCCTTTGCCCGAAATTTTAAAGGATTTATTGCACATTGGCCAACGCGAAATGCGAAATCCTATTGAAATAGAATTTGCGGTAAACCTGGATGTTCCAAAAGGACAACCCAGAATTTTTAGCTTTTTGCAAATAAGGCCCATTGTTGAAAGTATTGCCGCAAACCATGAACTACCCAAGGATTTCAAAATTGAAGACAGTATTATTTATTCAGAATCTGCCTTGGGAAACGGCACTTACAGCCATATAAAAGATTTTGTTTATGTCAAACCAGAAACATTCAATCCGGCCAATACAAGAAAAATAGCATCGGCCGTTGAACAAATAAATAAAAAGTTTTCCGAACATGACGATCAATACATTTTAGTTGGCCCCGGAAGATGGGGATCAAGTGACCCATGGTTAGGCATCCCCGTAATTTGGCCTCAAATTTCTTCTGCGAAAATAATTGTGGAAGCAGGCTTAAATGACTTTAGAATAGACCCCAGCCAAGGCACACATTTTTTTCAAAATTTGACCTCTTTTAAAGTGGGGTATTTTACTATTAACCCCTTTATGGACGACGGCTTTCTCGATTTAGATTACTTAAACAAACAAAAAGCCTGTTATGAGGATGAATACTTAAGACACATTTGTTTTAACGATCCATTGACTATTATTATCGAAGGCAAAAGCAATAAGGCCGCAATATATAAATCAGGATTTAAAATGAATAGACATCCAGAAACGTTAGAAAACACCATTGACGATTCACCTCCTGAAGGTTTTATGTAAAATAAAAAAGACACTCCCTAAAACTACATCCCGATTTATTGAATTAACAAAAATCACCAACATAAATTATGAATTATTGAATTTAATATTGGTATTTTTGTAGTATATTTTAAACACTTTTATATATAAAGATTATGAATGTGAAAAACATTTTGACAAACCTTGAAACCAAGCACCCCGGCGAAAAGGAATACTTACAAGCCGTACATGAAGTATTGGAATCCATTGAAAATATTTATAATGAAAACCCGCAATATGAGTCTGCTAAAATCATTGAAAGATTAGTAGAGCCAGACCGTATTTTAACGTTTAGGGTTTCTTGGGTGGATGACGAAGGTCAAGTTCATGTTAACCTAGGTTACAGAATCCAATTTAACAACGCCATTGGACCTTACAAAGGCGGCATTAGACTGCACCCTAGCGTGAATTTGAGTATCCTTAAATTTTTAGGATTTGAACAAACCTTTAAAAATGCCCTGACTACTTTGCCTTTAGGAGGTGCCAAAGGAGGATCTGATTTTAACCCAAAAGGAAAATCAGATGCAGAAATTATGCGTTTTTGCCAAGCCTTTATGTTAGAACTATGGCGTATGGTTGGGCCTAATACAGATGTCCCTGCCGGAGACATTGGTACCGGTGGCAGAGAAATTGGTTATTTGTATGGAATGTACAAAAAACTTCAAATGGAAAACACAGGGGTTTTTACAGGAAAAGGGCTTAATTGGGGAGGCAGCTTGATAAGACCGGAAGCTACCGGCTTTGGAGCTACCTATTTCACCAACGAAATGTTAGCCGTTAACAATGATTCCTTTAAGGGAAAAACCGTTAGCGTTTCCGGGTTTGGTAATGTAGCTTGGGGCGTAGCGCTTAAAGTAACTGAATTGGGCGGTAAAGTTGTTACCATTTCTGGACCTGATGGCTATATTTATGACGAAAAAGGATTAGATGCAGATAAAATAGACTATTTGCTAGCGCTTAGAGCGTCTAATAATGATGTTGTTTCTCCATATGCTGATGAGTTTCCTGAAGCTAAATTTTTTGCAGATAAGAAACCTTGGGAAGTAAAATGCGATATAGCAATGCCTTGTGCCACTCAAAATGAGTTAAATGGAGAAGATGCCAAAAAATTAATAGCCAATGGGGTTAAATATGTAGCCGAAGTTTCTAATATGGGATGTACCCCAGAGGCAATAGAAGTTTTTCATGATACGCAAATACCTTTTGGACCCGGAAAAGCAGTTAATGCAGGAGGTGTCGGTGTTTCTGGTTTAGAAATGTCACAAAACGCAATGAAATTAAATTGGACTGCCGAAGAAGTTGACGCCAAATTGCATCAAATGATGACATCAATACATGCTGCATGTATTAAATTTGGAACTCAAGACAACGGATATATAAACTATGTAAAAGGAGCCAATATTGCCGGCTTTATTAAAGTTGCAGATGCCATGTTGGATCAAGGTATCGTTTAGGTTACTCTTTACAGAAACTCAAAAATGAAACCGCCTCAATCATCAAATGGAGGCGGTTTTTTTTATTTTTATGAAAAAGCCTTATTTAGTCGCTCCTTAAATTATATATAATAACCTGTTTTTCAGTAAAATATATTCAAAAAAGCTTGTTTATATTTGCAAGTTTTCGTATCTTAGGGCTTTAAAACCTTGCAAATTATGTTAGGAAAAAGCCCTTTGCCACAGTCAGAATTATTTCGTCCGATGCTGGTTGATTTTATAGACAAAAGCCACGAATTGTTTTTGTTATCAGAAAAAATAGACTGGGATTATTTTGAGAATGAATTTGAGCCGCTCTATTCTCATATCGGAAAGCCCAGTGTGCCGATACGTTTTATGGTAGGGTGCTTGCTCTTAAAACACCTGTATAACTTAGGTGACGAGCGTGTTCCAAAAGCCTGGGAGGGCAACCCCTATATGCAATATTTCTGCGGAGGGGTTTTCTTTGAACATAAATTTCCCTGCGACCCAAGTGATTTTGTCCACTTCCGTAAACG
>JAVVDW010000004.1:0-34334 GCA_032251335.1 Flavobacteriaceae bacterium
GCAAATAAAAAAAAGGCCGAAAATTATTGTTGTCCATTTGGCTATTAAGTCAATCATTTTTATAATTTGTTTTTGTTAGCAGGGTAGATTTTAGGGTTGCAGGTATCGATTACGAGTTTAAAACTTAGGGCATTTCGTAGCACAAAACTGTCAACCGAGACTAAGCTTGTAAAAAACCCCAAACTTGCTAAAACCAATGACCACCATATGTTTTTTCCCATTATTGAGATGCGATTTTATTTTAATTTTTCAAGATTCTTTCTGAGTTTTTTGGGTTCAGAGTTTACGATTCTTTATAGTTTTTCATAATTATTTCGATCTCTAATTAAAGAAAAACAGCGAAAACTTAAATAACGAGGATGTATTTTAAATATTAAGATGAAATACTTTAATAAGAAGGTTTGTTTTTAAATGTATCCCAATGAAGTGAATACAACCAAATTTCACACAAGCTCGCTTTCCAACGTGCCACTTCATCCGCGAATCAATCCAAAGCCTCCGTCAGTTTCTGAAAGACTTTTTTGGCGTTTTTGCCTTCGTACAAAACGGCATAGACCGCATCGAGTATCGGCGTTTTGGCACCATTTTTTTGGTTGATCTGCCAGGCACTCTTAGCGGCGTAGTAGCCTTCGGCCACCATGCTCATTTCCATCATGGCCGACTTGACCGTGTAGCCTTTGCCAATCATGTTGCCAAACATACGGTTGCGGCTAAAGACCGAATAGCCCGTCACCAACAAGTCGCCCAGGTAGGCAGAATTGTTGATGTTGCGTTTCATTTTGTGTACTTTGCGGATAAATTTTTTCATCTCGCGGATGGCGTTGCTCATCAAAACCGACTGAAAGTTGTCGCCGTAGCCTAGGCCGTGGGCAATGCCGGCCGCGATGGCATAGATGTTTTTGAGCATGGCCGCGTATTCCGTCCCGATGATGTCGTCCGAAACTTTGGTTTTGATGTATTCGTTGGAGAGGGCTTTGGCCAGATTTTTAGCTTTGATCTTGTCTGAGCAAGCGATAGTCAGATAAGAAAGACGCTCCAACGCCACCTCTTCGGCGTGGCAAGGCCCGGTGATGACACCAATGTTATCATAAGGAATATTGTATTGGGTGTGAAAGTGTTCGCCTACGATCAGGCTGGTTTGCGGAACAATCCCTTTGATGGCCGAAAAAATAACCTTGTCTTGCAACGAAACGGTCAGCTTTTGGAGTTCTTCGTACAAAAAGGCAGAGGGAATGGCAAAAATGAGGCAATCGGCTTTTTCGATTACTTCGTTAAGATCATTGCTGAGAAAGAGTTTAGACACATCAAACTCCACCGAACTGATATAATTGGGATTGTGCCCTTGGTGTATCAGGTGTTCTTTGGCATAGACACTGCGCATGTACCAGCCTACTTTTTGTTCGTTTTCGGTCAGTATTTTAACCAAAGCTGTTGCCCAGCTTCCACCGCCAAATACGGCAAATGTCATTTTTTCCGTCATGGTTTTGTTGTTTGAGACAAAGGTAAACATTCTGATTCATGCAACGATTTTATCCGCTATTAAGAATCTTTTATGTTTAAAAAAAGATTTTGGCACGCCAATTGTAATATAAAAAATGGTTTTAAGGTTAAAGTTAAGTTTGGTTGGTTATTTAGTGGAAACTGCCTCAGCATCTTTGCTTGAGGCAGTTTCTTTTTTGTGCAAATTTGAAAGGGTTTTCAACCGATGTTTTCGCCCCTCAAAACCCGATACATGCGCGTAGCCTCCACCACATGAATACTGTCCGGATGTTCAAAAATCAATTTTTCCAAAAGTTCTTTGGCGCGCTCGGGCTTGTTAAGCCGTTGTATATAAAGTTTGGCCAAGTAAAAATAGCTTTCATCAATCCAAAGATCATACGGATATCTTTTGATGTATGCTAAAAAATAATTTTCCGCCGCTTCATAATTTTTCATTTTCTCTTGAAAGCGCGCCAGTTTGTAAAGCGCATCATCTGTAAGCATATCGTTATTTGTCTGGCCGATAAAATTTTCCAAAACTGCTACCGCCTGTGCCGTTTCGTTTTTAAAGTCGAACCAATCTGCCTCGGCAAATTTCTTCAAAGCCAAGTGTAGCGAATCGTTGAGGATGTTTTCGCTAATTAACCAACTGAGTTCGAGCGCATCGTTGGCGATGAGCTGGGTGTGGGAAGATTTGAGTACTTTGAGTTGCGTTTGCGCCCACTCAAAGTCTCCCTTAAAATAATTGGCTTTGGCCGATTTGAAACGCGCCTCTTGTGCCACAACATCATTTTTGAGCAAGGCAGCAATTTGGTTGTAGGTCAAAATGGCTTCGTTAAATTTTCCTTGATAGACCAAAATGTCTGCCAACAGCATTTTTACAGCACCTGTCTGGTAGTCGTTTAAACCCAGTTGCAGTGTAGTTTTGAGGAATTTATTGGCAAAATCTGGATCTTTTTTTCGAAAGGCCATAAAACGCGCATAGGCCAATTGAAGGTTGACGGATTCCGGCGCGCGACCATAGTTGGTGAGCAGGGCTTCGTATTTTTTTTGTATGTCCAGGTCCGTCACGGCCGGGTTGTTTTCATCCAAATCCAACAGTCGCAAGTGTGCTTCCAAGGCTTCACCGGCAAAAAAAGTGTTTTTGATAATAAAGTCATAGCCCTCTTTGGCCACTTCAATTTCTCCTTCGTCTGCTGCCAAACCTGCCAATTCAAAAACGCCAGACAGGTTCTCTTTGGTGCGGTTAAAAATGGCTTTTTGCTGCAGCATCGCCTTTTGATACTCTTTTTGTTGAATAAAAAGCCAGCTCAACAATTCATTCCAAAGCACATCGGGTTGCGACTGCATTTTTTGCAGCAACAATTTTCTGAAAAGTTGGTTGTTTTCACTGCTCGAATCTTCCGTTATAAAATTGTTTAAATTCCCCTGAATGCGATATAAAAAAGGGGGATTGTTCTGGATGATAGACAAATACTTTTTAAACATTTCTTCAGAATTTCCCTGTTGCCCGTAGAGGGCGGCAATTTGATAGTCGAAGTTGAGTTTGTCGTTCCCTTTCATGGACTCTTCATAGGCGGCTATGGCGTAATCCAATTGGTTGATGTTTTCAAAATACTTGGCGATGTTGTAAATGTAGTTTGGGTTATCGGCAACAAAAGCCAAGGCTTTGTCAAAGTTTGGCGTGGCGCGTTCCGGTTCGCCTTTTTTGATGTAATTGTCGCCCAAAATGATGTAAGCTGCCGGCTGAGACATGGGCAATTCGAGGTATTTTTTAAGAACCTCTTCCACCTTGTCGTAGGCTTCCAATTGTTGCAAAGTTTCTACGTAACCAGAGACGTAGTCCCAGCGTTGGGGTTGCGCCTGATGCAATTTCTCAAACAAAGCACTTGCTTTTTCAAAAGAACCATCGCGCAGGTATTGTTTTGCCAAAAAATCGTTTTGGGCTTGTCCTTTGGAGGCTATCAAAATCAGTGTCAATAAAAATATTTTCCTCATCCGTTTATATTTATTGTTCATCAGCTTTTTTGCTTGATCAGTGTCAGTAAAGCGCATGCCTGTTGCTGGTTTGCAAATTCTTGAATAGACTTTTCAACCATTAGAATTATAAATTGGGTTTAAAATTGCCGATTATTTTTTCACCACAAAAACAATTAACAGTACTTTACATACCTGTACGGATGGCCTCTACGGGGTCTAACCGACTGGCAGAAATCGCCGGAATTATGCCGGATATCACACCAATAGCCGCCGAGATGAGCGTGCCCAAGGTAAGGTTAAAGAGCGAAACGACAAATTCGAAATCGCCCGTAAATCCGGAGGCAATCAACGAAACTATCCAAACCAAAATTAAACCAATACCACCTCCCACAAGGGCCAAGATAACAGCTTCAAACAAAAACTGAAAAAGCACAAAACGACTTTTGGCTCCTAAAGATTTTTGAATCCCGATAAGGCTGGTACGCTCCTTGACGGACACAAACATGATGTTGGCAATCCCAAATCCGCCAACAAGTAGCGAAAACAAGCTGATAAAAAGTCCGATCATAGACATTTGTCCGGTTATGTTGTCAATAAAATCTGTAAACCCGGCCAATTCTGTAATAAAAAAATTGTCTTCCGTCTCGTAGGTCATGCCGCGGTGGTTTCTAATGTTTTGGGTCAGCAGCGCAATGTATTCATCTGTTGAAACCTCTTTGCTGGGTTTCAAGATAATGGCATTGGTCACATTTCTGTTGTTAGCACCTACTATTCTCCTCACAAAATTAGAAGGCATAAAAGCAGCCTCGTCATTAGAGCCAAACAAACTTGCACCCTGTTTGTCCAACATGCCTATTACCGTAACTTTTTGTCCGTATATCCGAATTATTTTTCCGATAGGGTTGAGGTTTCCAAACAGATTTTGAGCCACCTCATATCCCAATACAATCACCGGGGCTCCGGAACTTGATTCGACCTCGGAATAGAATCTACCTGAAACAAATTTTAAAGATTGAATGTTGTATTGCTCATGAGTGATGGGCACTATGTTTACTTGGGTAACCGTATTATCTTCATAGCGAATCGATTCGGGCTGTACAAAGATGCTAAAGGCCACCTCCGCAGTATAAGGCATGTTTTTTTTGAGAAACAAATACTCATCGTAGGAAACATTTGGAAATTGTTCTCTTTTCCATCGTGGAATTTCTGTAGGTCCGAATGGTATCTTGGTAAAATAGATGATACTGTTGTCGATGGTTTCCAGGTTTTTGGTAATGTTTCTCTTGAGGGAATCAACCGCCGATAAAACGGCAATGATAGAAAAAATCCCTATCGTCACACCTAATATAGACAAAAAGGTGCGCAACTTGTTTTTTGCCAATTCATTGAAGGCAAATCGCAAGCTTTCGCCAAGCAGTCTCAAATATAAAAACATAAGATTTGGATTACGCTTGTAAAATTGCGAAAAAACTATCGTATTGGCAACCTATTTCTAAAAGCAAAAAAGTTTTCTATACCTTTGCACATACAATTTTTATGAGATGAGTTTTTGGCGTGCCGTTTTAGCCATTGTTTTCCCGCCTTTGTCAGTCGTCGATAAAGGTTGTGGCACCGTCCTCATTATTTTTTTCCTCACTATATTGGGATGGATTCCGGGCATCATCGGTGCTTTGATTATTCTCAACAAATCAAAAGCCTAGAGCTTTGTTCACTTCGTTGACCCTATGATTTCTAAAAATGTACGGTTTCGAGATTTGAAATGGATGCCTTATCAAGAAGCCTGGGACTTTCAGGAGCAAATCTTCAAAGAAATTGTTCAGCTAAAAATACACAACCGGCGAAATGAAACACAAGTGGTCACACCTAATTATTTCTTTTTTGTAACACATCCGCATGTGTACACTTTGGGAAAAAGTGGCGACGTCAGGCATTTGTTGGCGAATGAAAATGAACTCAGCCGACGCGGTGCAACCTTTGTAAAAACCAATCGAGGTGGCGATATCACGTATCACGGTCCGGGACAAATTGTGGGTTATCCCATTTTGGACCTGGAAAATTTTTTTACGGATATTCACAAATACCTGAGGCTCCTGGAAGAGGTTATCATACTAACTTTGGCAGATTTTGGCATAGTCGCTACCCGAAGTGAAGGAGAAACAGGGGTTTGGTTGGATGTGAACACTCCTTTTGCCCGAAAAATTTGTGCCATGGGTGTGCGCGCCTCACGTTGGGTGACCATGCATGGCTTCGCATTAAATGTCAATACAGATTTGGAGTATTTTAACGCCATCATTCCATGTGGCATCAAAAACAAAGCGGTGACTTCAATGCAAGCAGAACTCAAGACCGAGGTTGACGAATCAAAAGTAAAACAGCGTATTCTCAAGCATTTTGAAAGCGTTTTTGAAGCCCGTTTAGTTCCAACACCGGATGTTTTGATTAAAGATTCAAACTAAGTTGCTTGGGGAACAAGTTGAAAGATTTTCGGTGGTATTCTGTGATGCCGTATTTTAAAATTGCCTCTCTATGTTCAGCAGTCGGATAGCCTTTGTTTTTGTTCCAATGGTACATCGGATATTCTTCGTGCAATTGCATCATGTAGGCATCTCTATAGGTTTTGGCTAAAATAGAGGCGGCTGCTATACTCAAATACAGACTGTCACCTTTCACGACACAAGTATGCGGAATGTTTTCGTAAGGCTTAAAGCGGTTGCCGTCCACCAAGATATGCTCGGGTTGTGGGGACAACTCAGACAAACTCAGTTGCATCGCTTTGATGGAAGCATTTAAGATATTGATTTGGTCAATCTCTTGTGGCCCGACAAAAGCTACGGCATACGCTAAAGCTTCTTTTTCTATTCGTATTTTCATGGCAAGTCGAGTGTCCTTGCCCAACTTTTTAGAGTCGTTGATGTGTACGTTTTGATATGAATTTGGAAAAATGACAGCAGCAGCAACAACCGGCCCGGCCAAGCATCCTCTTCCCGCTTCATCGGTACCGGCTTCTAAATATGGGCTGTGGAGATTTGTTTTTAACATAACAAAAAGTTAATAATTCAGGTTGTTTACATAAACTTAACAATGAAATATTTACTTATTTTATTGATTTTATGTATTTTACACACCTTATAAGTTATGCAAACATAATTTTTTGTGATAAATTATTGTAAAGTTATCTAATAATATTCATAAATTTGAAACTTGTTTAACTAAAAATGTATCATATGTTTACAAAACTTACCAAGTTGCTGTTGGTGTCGCTGTTTATGTTTTCCATATCAGCCATTGCACAGCAAAAAACTGTTACCGGTAGTGTTTCTGACAGCAACGGCTCGCCGCTCCCCGGTGTTAGCGTGATTGTTCAAGGCACACAAACGGGCACACAAACTGATTTTGACGGTAACTATTCGATTAGTGTCGCCCCTAATCAGGTACTCGTATTCAGGTATATTGGATTTAAAACCGTCCAAAGGCCTGTTGGAAATGCTGTAACTATTAATATTACTCTGGAGGAGGATGTTCAAGCCCTCTCTGAAGTAGTCATTGTAGGTTATGGTGAAAAAACAAGAAAATCTCTAACAACCTCCATTGCGAGTGCTAATGTAGATGAGATTAGAGGAATTGCCACATCAACCGTTACCGGTGCCTTGCAAGGTTCGGTTACAGGTTTGCAGGTTAACCAAAACTCCGGTGTTCCCGGTGCCGGTTTCTCTGTAAGGGTAAGGGGTTCTAGCTCAATCAGCGGTTCAAATGAGCCCTTGTACGTAGTGGATGGTATTCCGATTGTATCGGGTGCTGTAGGTGATAACGGATTTGGTGGACAAACCAATGACATTTTATCTTCCATCAACTTTGCCGATGTGGAATCTATTGAGGTACTTAAAGATGCCTCTGCTGCTGCCATTTACGGTTCGCGTGGTGCCAATGGTGTTGTTTTGATTACTACCAAACGTGGTAAATCGGGCAAGGTTAATGTTGAAGTGAACTCCTACTACGGCTTTCAAGAAGAAATAGATCGCTATGACATTATGACTGCCGGTGAGTATTTTCGTTTTGCCGATACTGCCTTGGCAGGCTTTGGCATTCCGGCGTTTGCTTCTCGCGGTGCTTTTTCGGGCAGAAATGACTTCGCCGCTCAAGGGTTCACAGACCCTACCGATCCGGCTCAGTTAGAAGCCTTTTACAATTCAGATTTTGGTGATAACTTTGTAGATGCGGTTTACAAGCCCGGAGATATTATTGTCAAGCAAACCGACATCAGTATATCCGGAGGTAACGAAAAAGCTACTTTCTATGCCAACTTTACTGACTTCAACCAAGAAGGTGTCATTTTTGGACAGGATTTTGACAGACGTTCACTACGTTTGAATGTTGATTTTAAGCCCACAGATAAGTTTAACTTAGATGGTGGCATCAGCATCACAGAATCTGATAACCGCCGTATCAATGGTGACAACAACATCTTCGGTTTGGCCACAGCTGTTTTAGAAACTCCTGGGTTGACTCTACGTGATGAACTGGGCAATTTTACTCCGCCAACAGAATTCATTTTCTCTAACCCATTGCAAAATGCAGTAGAAGATGTCTCTACCTCCAGAACTTTCAGGGTCTTAGCTAATATCGGTTTAAGGTATATTATTAACGACAACTTTAATATTTACAGCCGTTTGTCACTTGACCGTCTTGACTTTAAAGAATCGCGAAACTTTTCACCAAACTCAGCTCAAGGCTTAGGCTCAAATGGTGAAGCTTTTAAAGAAATTGATTTGATTAACAACTGGAACGGAACAACCACTTTGAACTATCGCCAAAAATTTGGAGATTTTGATGTGTCCGGCCTCGTAGGTTTTTCTTTTGAAGGTGTGAATCAAGATTCTTCTGAATTAGATACGCAAAACTTCCCATTCGGTTTTACAGCCATATCCAATGGTGCTTCCATCATACAGGCAGACAACTTTATCACAGAAAACAAATTATTCTCCTATTTTGGTCGTGCCGGTTTGGGATACAAAGACAAATTGTTCTTTGAAGGCACTATTAGAGCAGATGCGTCTTCAAGATTTGGAGAAGGTGAGCAAATTGGTTATTTTCCTGCATTCTCCGGTGCTTATGTGATTTCCGAAGAAGGTTGGTTTAAAAACAACATTGTGACCAACCTAAAAGCGCGTGCTTCTTGGGGTCAAACGGGTAACCAATCGGGCATTGGCAACTTCGCCTCTTTCTTCCTTACAGGATCTGTTGATTTTGCAGGTACTCCCGGTAATGCAATTGTTCAATTGGCCAATCCTGAACTCAAATGGGAAACCACCACTCAGACTAACTTAGGTATAGACTTGACTTTGTGGAATAAAATAGATATCTCATACGATTACTATTTTAAAGACACTGAAGACTTGTTATTGGGTCGTCCTTTGCGTAATTCCTCCGGTTTCACCGCCATTACAGAAAACGTAGGTGACATGGAAAACAAAGGACATGAGCTTTCTATTAACGCTCGTATCTTTGAAGGTGCTTTCCGTTGGACAAGCCAATTCCAAATTTCTTGGAACCAAAATGAAGTAACCGGTCTGGTTCGTGATGCCAACGGAGAATTTATTCCAATTGACACAGGCTTTGCATCTCGAATTGCGGTAGGTCAATCTTTAGGTCAATTTTTTGGTCTCAAAGCAGATGGGCTCTACCAAACCCTTGATGAGATTCCTGCAGCTGTTCAAGCTCGTGGCATCCGTCCCGGTGATGTTAAATTCGTTGACCTTAATGGCGACGGAAACATAGATGCCAATGACAGAACCTTTATCGGGAATCCGAATCCGGGAGCTATTGGTAATTTCAGAAACACCTTCTCTTGGAAAGGATTTGATTTAACAGCCAACTTGCAATTTGAGATACAAAAAGATATATTCAATAATACTTTAGGCTTTGCAGGTGCTTCCGGATCAGCTGTCTTTAATAAATTGTCTAGCGAGAACAATTTTTGGACTCCAGATAATACCGACACAGATATTCCGGCGCCTCGTTTTGGTGCTGCACAGTCTTTCAATAACCAAGATTCCGATAGATTTATCGAAGAAGGTGACTACATTAGGTTGAAAGAAATCGTATTAGGCTACACCTTGCCAAAAGCATGGACAGGTGAGGACTACTCCCTCAGGCTTTATGTAGGTGGTGACAACCTTTGGACGGAAACCGATTACAGTGGTTTGGACCCGGAAGTAAATACTTTTGGTGCCAGCAACACATCCAGAGGAACCGACTTCTTTACCCAAGGCTTGAACAAGGTTGTGAAAATTGGTCTAAACCTTAAATTCTAAAAATTTACAACTATGAAAGTAATACAAAAATTAAGTTTATTGCTGATAGCTGTCCTCACTTTTTCTTGTGCGGATGAGTTTATCGATACCGAACCACAAGCCAACCTACCGGGCGAAAGACAGATTTTCAATTTGAATACTGCGAATGATGCCTTAAATGGTTTGTATGGCGGGCTTCAATCAGCCTCAATATATTCCGGAGACTTTATTTACCTGACGACCTTGTTTGCAGATGAATTGCGTCATACAGGCTCTTTCCCTTCCTTTGCTGAGGTAGGTGCAAACGATCCGTCCATCAACAACATTGATGTACAACAAATTTGGACAGCACATTATGCTGCTATCTTTAGAGCAAACCGGATTATTGAAATCGTCCCTACACTCACCGAGAATGTAAGTGATGAAGATAGAAATAACATTACCGGTCAAGCTTTGGGAATTCGGGCACAATTGTATTTCAATCTTGTAAGGATGTACGGCGGTGTGCCACTGGTCACTGAGGCACTAACGTCATCAACTGAAATTGACAATACCAACGCACCCAGAGCCAGCGTGTCTGATGTTTTTGCGCAAATCAACCAGGACGTTGACCAGGCCATTGCTCTATTGGCAGGTTTTGACCGATCTACCTACCGCTTCAACAGATCTGCCGCCAGAATGTTGAAAGCACATGTATTGATGGAGCGAGGCCAATATGCCCCTGCTATTCCTGTGTTGGAGTCTGTGTTAGATGCCGGATTTGACTTGGCAAGCAGCTATTTAGATCTTTTTGGTGATCCTGCCAATGGAACTGTTGCCAATTCCTTAGAAACTATCTTTGCTATCCGTTTTACAGCAACTGACGGAAACGGTATGGCATTTTTCTACAATGGCACAAGAGGTGGTCGTTTTGAAGTTACCGCTTCAGATTTCTTACTCAATGCCTTCGAAGATGGTGATGAACGAAGAAATCTTATTGTAGCCAATGGAAGCAATCCTCAAATAGAGAAATATACACGACCCGGTGATGGCGCAGATGATACCTATGTGTATAGGCTAGCAGATGCTATTCTGCTTTACGCAGAAGCCTTGGCAAGAACCAATGATTTTGGAGAAGCTGAATTTTGGGTAAATTTAGTACGCGACAGAGCAGGACTTGGCGAGGTGACGCTTACGGCTCAAAACTTTGAAGCTATCATAGCAAATGAGCGTTTCGTAGAATTGTTTGCAGAAGGTGGTGGCGATCGCTACTTTACAACCAAAAGAATGGGACTCCTTGACGATCTTGTTCAACAAAAACCTAATTCTGTTTTTGTAGCTGCGCGTCAAAACCTATTCCCGATTCCACAACAAGAAATAGAGCGTAACCCTGCAATTTCTGCAGCAGATCAAAATCCGGGTTACTAACATTCTTTAAAATTGTTTTTATTATAAAGCCGTCTCAATTGAGACGGCTTTTTTTTTGTAAAAAAATTAAATCCAACAACTATATCTGCTCATTTCAGCAATTTTTCAAAAATTACAAACAGTATTAAAAAATTATGTAATATTTAACATTAACAAAATATTTGATTAAATTTGGGCGTTATAATTCTAAATTTCCTTTATGAAAAAAAACTTACTTTTTCCATTCTTATTACTCTTACTGTCGGCACAACTAGGTTTTGCTCAAAGTAGGGTAATATCCGGAAATGTGTCCGACGAACAAGGACCACTACCCGGAGCGGCTATCATTATCAAAGGCTCAACAACCGGAGCACTAGCTGATTTTGACGGCAACTATTCCATTGAAGCCAAAACAGGAGATGTGCTCGTGTTTAGTTTTGTGGGTATGAAAACCAAGGAAGTTACTGTCGGTACTTCCTCAACTATTAATGTAGTATTAGAAAGCAGTAACCTACTTGAGGAAGTCGTGGTAGTTGCTTACGGTACTGCAAGAAAAGAATCTTTTACCGGTTCGGTCACACAGATTAATTCTGAAGACATTGGTAAAAGAACTTTCACCAACGTCATCAACGCCTTAGATGGTGCCGCAGCGGGTGTAAAAGTTGCACCGGCTAACGGCCAACCGGGGTTCTAGCCCAACTATCCGAGTGCGTGGTATTGGATCTATCAACGCCTCCAGCGATCCGCTCATTGTATTAGACGGGGTGGAATTTGTTGGAAGCTTTTCTAGCTTAAACCAAAACGATATCGAAAGCATTACCGTCCTCAAAGACGCTGCATCTACATCACTTTACGGAAGTAGGGCTGCCAATGGTATCATTTTGATTACATCAAAAAAAGGGAGAAAAGGCAGAGACATCATCACGTTTAACGTGAGCCAAGGTGTCACAGACAGATCTATAGAAGAATACGAAAGGGTCAACGCATTTGAATACTACCCGCTGATGTGGGAAGCGATTCGCAATGGACTTGCCGTTAGTGGCACCACACCCATAGCCGAGGCAAACGCTACAGCCTCCGCAACTGTTTTTAACCAGTTGAGAACAAACCCGTTTAATGTGCCCAACGATCAAATCGTTGGTATAGACGGACAGCTCAACCCAAATGCTGAACTCAAGTTTACAGATTTAGACTGGCAAGATGAGTTAGAAAGAACAGGCACAAGAAGCAACTACGATTTTTCTTACAGCGGAGAGCCAACGACAAAACAGATTATTTCGTTTCGCTTAACTACCTCTTAGAAGAAGGCTTTGTAATTAAATCTAACTTTGAAAGGGTTACAGCTCGTGTCAATATAAATTCGCAACTTAAAAAGTGGCTCAAAACAGGTTTAAACCTTTCCGGAGCTACATCCAGATCCAACAACGCTCGAGATGGCGGTAGCAATAGCTTGGTGAATCCTTTTTTCACTACCAGAACCATTGCACCTATTTATTCCGTTTTCTTGCACGATGAAACAGGTGCCTTCATCTTAGATGACAATGGTAAAAGAATTTTTGATGATGGCGGAGACACACGGGTAGGAAGTTCAAGCGGCAGACACGTAATTCAAGAAACCTTATTGAACATTTCTCGTCAGGAAATCAACAGCATTTCTGCCAGAACTTATGCGGAAATTTCATTTTTAAAAGATTTTACCTTTACTGTGAACGGCTCATTAGATAAGCGTTTTGCCTATTTGGAAGATTTCGACAACCCTATAGTGGGTGACGGTGCTCCAATAGGTCGTGCCGGTAGAGATTCTCAAATCAATACCACCATCAACTTCAACCAGTTGTTGCGTTACAACAAAACATTTTTTGAAAATCATAATGTGAGTGTGTTGCTAGGTCATGAAAATTTCGAAACCGAAGTAAATTTCTTGACAGGTTTCAGATCCGGACAAATTGTGGACGGAAACACAGAACTTATCAACTTTACCACGACACTTGATTCAGATTCAAACTCGGCAACACTTACCCGAGAAGGCTATTTTGCAAACCTTACCTACGACTACAAAGGAAAATACTTCCTTTCGGGGTCTTTTAGAAGAGATGCCTCTTCAAGATTTTCACCATCAGCGCGTTGGGGTAACTTCTTTTCAGTAGGTGCCGCTTGGAGTATCGATAAAGAGCGATTCTTAGAAAACGTAGATTGGATTAATGCACTAAAACTCCGCGCATCTTACGGTGAAGTCGGTAATGACAATTTGGGTAATTTCTTTATCAGCCAACCGCTGTTCGGACTCGGATTCAACAATGGTGCCGAGGGAGGTATCAGAGGTTCTTCTGCCGGTAATCCGGATTTGACTTGGGAGAAAAACGTTCAACAAGATATCGCTTTAGAATTCTCTATACTTAACTCAAGAGTTTCCGGAACCATAGAATACTACGACCGTGATTCTCAAGACTTGTTGTTTCAAGTTCCACTACCCGTTTCCTCAGGTTTTGATAGCTTCCCAGACAATATTGGCGACATGACCAACAGAGGTTTAGAGTTCGATATCAACATCGGTATCATCAGAAATGCAAACTTCAGATGGGATCTAAACGTCAATGCATCCACCATTGAAAACGAAATCACCAGACTGCCTCAAGAAGAGATTATAACCGGTACGAAAAAATTAGTCGTAGGTGGAGACATCTTTGATTTTTGGCTCAGGGATTGGTATGGTGTAGATCCGGCAGACGGCTCCGCACTCTTTGTTTTAGATACTGAGCTTGGATCAGTTGGACAAGCAGATGTAAGAACGATAAACGGTGTAGATGTAACCACAAACCAAAACAAAGCCAAATTTGACTTCCTCGGCACGGCTACTCCCGATTTGTTTGGTGCATTTACCAACAATTTCAAATACAAACAATTTGACCTCGGATTTACGTTTACTTATCAACTTGGTGGAAAAACGTTTGACTCAAACTATCAACAACTGATGAGTTCAGGTACGTTTGGCTCTGCGCTTAGCAAAGACATATTGAAACGTTGGAGACAACCCGGCGACATCACCGACGTGCCACGTATGGATGCACAACAAGTGAACGTGTTTAGTGCAGCATCTGACAGATGGTTGATTGACTCAGATTTCTTAGCCCTAAGACAATTTAACGTTGGCTATACCTTGACCCCAGAACTTGCAACTTCGCTCGGAATTAATACGGCTAGAATTTTCGCAAGCGGTGAAAACCTATTTGTGGCTTCCGGAAGAAAAGGACTTGATGCCGGACAAAACTTTAACGGTACTACCCAAAACAGGTTTACACCTTCAAGAACTATTTCATTAGGATTAAACCTCACTTTTTAAAAATCTGCAAAATGAAACAAATTTTAAACGCATTGTTCTTTGTACAGAAGTACAAAAACATACAGCCCGAAGGCAGAAACTTAAGCAGGGTTTCAAAAAAATTATCTTACATTACACTTATAGCGATAGCACTGCTAACAGCTGTCGGTTGTGAAAAAGATTTTTTAGATGAAGTTCCTACAGAAGACGTTGCATCCGAATCTGCAACTGCTACAACTGACAACTTGTTTTTAGTAGTAAACGGTATTCACCGATCACTCTATATCCGATTTGGAAGTCAAGGTAGAAGCGGCATTGGTGCCATGATGATTCAAAACGATGTGCTCGGAGAAGACTTTGTCATGACCGCCAGAGCCAATGGATGGTTTATAAGTGCCTACCAATGGCTAGACCACACCAATGCCAATGACGGTGATTTGCTGTTCCCTTACAGAGCGCATTACCAAATCATCAGAAACGCCAACACCGTTATCAATGGTGCAGAAGCTGCAGTAGGCCCTACCGACCAAAGAAACGCAGCTGTTGGCCAGTCGCTGGTTTACAGAGCTTGGTCTCATTTCCAATTGGTACAACTCTATGGAGGCAGATATGTAGCCGGAACCAACAATACCCAATTGGGTGTACCTATCCGTTTGACACCGGATAACGATCCGCTAGCAAGATCTACTGTAGAGGAGGTGTATGCCCAAGTGCACGCCGATTTGGATCAAGCCATCACACTCCTTGAAGGCTATGAAAGACCCAACAAATCCCACCTAAATAAGTATGTTGCACTAGGACTGAAAGCGAGGGTTTACTTGGTGCAAGGAGAATATGCCTTGGCTGCAGATTTTGCCAGCCAGGCAAGAGAAGGATTTAGCCTAATGTCTTTTGATGATTATTTCAACAATTTCAGCAACTTTGAAAGCAGCGAATGGATGTGGGGCAGTCATATCCAAGAAGACCAAACAGACTTCTTCGGTAACTTTGGTGCTTACGTTTCCGTAAACTTTAGCAGCTCAAACATCCGCGGAAACCCCAAAGCCATCAGCAGTAAGTTGCACGCCACCATCCCTACCTCAGATGTCAGGTCTCAGTTGTTTGACCCAACAGGTCAGCACAACAACTTGCCTCCGGGCGTATCCCGATTGTCTTCATTTCAAAAGAAACCCTTTACCAACCAGAAATTCATAGCAGTCAGTAATGGTGACAGCCGTATGGATGTACCTTATATGCGTGTTTCTGAAATGTATTTGATCGAAGCTGAAGCCAGAGCCAAAATGAATCAATCCGGTTTAGCCGCGCAAGTTCTTTTTGAAATGGCCTCTGTAAGAGATCCCGAATACACGCTTTCCACAAACACAGGTCAGGCGTTAATCGATGAGATAATGCTTCAACGCAGGTGGGAACTTTGGGGAGAAGGTTTTAGATTTTACGATTTGAAACGCTTAAATCTGCCTTTGGACAGAACAGGTGCCAACCATGACGCAACCCTTGCGGGCGTATTGACCGTGCCTGCCGGAGATAGCAGATGGAACTGGCTGATTCCACAATCCGCTTTAGATTCAAATCCACTATTGGTTCAGAATCCATTATAGTTTTAATTATAGAATTGCAGGCAAAAGGCCGTTTCAATATGAAACGGCCTTTTGTGTTTTATAAGTGTTAAAAACAATATTTAAAAAGAATTCATGAAAGTAAATCATCTAAAAACGTATTTTTGCCCAAACGCAAAATCTTAGGCATTTTGGCTATACAGAGCATTTTGAATCTCACTAAAATTCTTCGCGGCATACATGTTGGCAAGCTTTCAATTTTAATGCTTCTTTGTTTGTTTGCATCGGAAAGTTTGTTTGCGCAAATACCGATTGGCGGCAATCGAAGATTTGATACAGGAGGTGGAGGTCAACCCATGGAACGCGGCGAGTTTAGGAAAACAAAGAACAAAGAAGACAGGCCCGAAGTTTCTCTCTACAAAATAATATCGCATGATTTTGATACCACCTACGTAGATACTTCGCTACACATCCGCAAAGAATACAAACTCAATTACCGCAGAAAAGACAATTTTGAATATTTGGAATTTGCAAATGTGGGGCAACCTTACAACGCGTTGAGCTACAATTTTGAGAAAGCCCCTCGGTTGTATCCGGGCATGGGCTTTTCCACCAAACACCAAAACATCAAAGAAATAGAGGATATTGAGTATTACTATGTACCCACACCACTCACAGAGCTGCTGTATAAATCTGTTGTGGAACAAGGACAGGTTTTAGATGCTTTTATCGCAGTCAATACTTCCCCGCGTTTCAATTTTTCGATTGGATTTAAAGGCCTCAGATCCTTAGGAAATTTTCAAAATACCCTTACGAGTAACGGCATTTTTACCTTTACCGGTAATTACAGAAGTAAAACCGACCGCTATCGCGCCAGGTTTCATGTTGTTGCGCACGATTTTCTGAACGAAGAAAATGGCGGATTGACCGAGGAAGGATTAAACGATTTCAAAGGTGACGTCAGCCAATTTCAAGACCGAGCCCGGCTACCGGTGCAGTTTGAAGACGCCGAAAGTTTTATCGATGTCAAACGCGCCTATTTGGAGCACAGCTACAAGCTTTTTGACGCTCGAATAGACAGCCTTAAAAAGTCGTCATTAACACTAGGACATACGATGACAGTGCAAGGGAAGTTTTATACCTTTGAGCAAGACCAAGCCAACGCTTTTTTTGGCACTGCCTTCTCTGCACGCGTCCGAGATCGGGTCGATCAAAATGATTTTACAAACGAATTTTCAGTGCTATTCTCAAATCCGACTTTTGGAGAAATCAAAGGAAAAATAAGCACAAACATCTACGAATACGTATTTCAATCTGTGACGCAGAACAATGCGCAAACCGTCCCGGGGGAGATTTCCGGAACCATCGTTTCCGCGGGTGGCTCATGGAAAAAGTCGTTTGGCAAGATGGATTTTGAAGCAGATGGCATGCTCAACATCAGTGGCGATTTTGATGGAAACTATCTCACAGGTAAAATTTCCTATCCGCTAGACAGTCTTTCAAAAGTGGAAGCCTCGCTACAGTTAAACTCCAAAGCACCCGACTATACAGCCCAACTTTTTCAAAGCGACTACACCGCTTACAACTGGCAAAATAATTTTTCAAACATCAAGACGCAGTCGCTACATCTAGGTCTTAAATCTGAAAAATGGGCAGACATCAGCATCACGGCTTCCCGCATTGAAGACTATGTGTATTTCGCCAATACTTCGGGCACACAATTCCAGCAAATTGTAAAACCTTTTCAAGCAGATGAAGACGTAACCTTTATTAAAATCAGTGCTTTTAAAGAATTTCGCTACAAAAATTTAGCCTTGGCCAACACCTTACTCTATCAAAACGTCTCACAGGGCGAAGCCTTTTTGCGCGTTCCGGATTTTGTTTCGCGCAACACACTTTACTACACCAACCGTTTTTTTAAAAAGGCATTGTTTGTCCAAACCGGATTTACACTTCACTATTTTTCCGACTATTTTGCAAACGAATACAACCCTATTTTGGGTGAGTTTTTTATTCAAGACGAAACCGAAATTGGTTTTCCGCGTGTAGATTTCTTTCTCAATTTTAAAGTGCGACAAGCCCGTATTTTCTTTAAGTTTGAAAACTTTAACGCAGGAAATGACGGTTTTTCTTCGCCGCTAAATCCGTACCGCGATTCCATTATCCGATTCGGCGTGGTGTGGAATTTCTTTACATAGGTAACTGTTTTCAGAAAGAAATTTTTTATGTACCAATTAACCTGTTATTCGTCTGTTTATATTTATTGTTTTTCAAAGGTCATGCTTCGACTGCGCTCAGCACAGGTGCGGAACGCCCTAGGATAATCAGGCCCTTATGTGCAAAATTTTTACATGGGTGTTTCATGTTAAATGACGGAAGATTCGTGTCAGGTCGAGCGCAGTCGAGACCATTTCATGAACTAGATGAAGCTATTTTTTAAAAGTGCCGATTAGATACAAAAATCCCACAACCCGGACTGATTTTTTGATATTACGATCTTTTTGGTAAATGTTTTGAAGCCACGCTTTTAAAATTTTTACTTTTGTAGGGAATCCTGAAAAGAAAACCTCTTTTTTCTTACCATTAAAGCATCCATTATGTCTAAAAAGCCCGAAACCTTGGCCATTAGAACCCAATTAAGCCGCACAGAAAATCAAGAACATTCGGTACCGGTATATCTCACCTCAAGTTTTGTGTTTGATGATGCCGAAGACATGCGTGCTTCCTTTGCCGAAGAAAAAGACAGAAATATTTACAGCCGTTTTAGCAACCCCAATACGAGCGAGTTTATTGAAAAAATTTGTTTACTCGAAGGGGCTCAAGACGGTTTTGCCACAGCAACCGGCATGGCAGCTGTCTTTTCCACTTTCGCCGCTTTGTTGCAATCCGGCGACCACATTGTTTCGGCTCGGTCAGTTTTTGGATCTACGCACACGCTCTTCACCAAGTATTTTCCTAAATGGAACATTACCACAGATTATTTCGACACTTTAAAGCCCGAAACTATTGAACAATATATCAAACCGAATACTAAAATTCTCTACGCAGAATCACCCACCAATCCTGCGGTAGATATTTTAGATTTGGCCTATCTGTCTCAGATAGCCAAAAAACATAAGCTGCTACTTGTGATAGACAATTGCTTTGCAACACCGGTTTTACAACAACCCATCAAGTTTGGCGCCGATTTGGTCATACACTCGGCAACTAAAATGATTGACGGACAAGGCAGGGTGTTGGGTGGTGTGGTTGTAGGAACATCTGAGCTTATCAGAGAAATCTACTTGTTTGCCAGAAACACGGGACCGGCACTTTCTCCGTTCAATGCATGGTTGCTTTCCAAAAGCATAGAAACCCTACACGTGAGAGCAGAAAGACACTCGGAAAATGCTTTAAAATTGGCGGCATTTTTAGAAAACGATACCCGAATCAAATTTGTAAAATACCCTTTTCTCCCCTCCCATCCAGCCTACGAAATTGCCAAAAAACAAATGAAAATGGGTGGTAGTGTTGTTGCCTTCGAGCTGGAAGGTGGCATTCGCCAGGGAAGAAAATTTTTGGATGCTATCAAAATGTGCTCACTGTCTGCCAACCTTGGCGACACGCGCACCATCATTACCCATCCTGCTTCTACCACACACAGCAAGCTTACCGATGCAGAACGTTTGGAAAGTGGTATCACGGCCGGATTGGTCAGAATATCTGTGGGCTTGGAACATATAGACGACATCAAAGCAGATATTCTCCAAGCTTTGGATGCTTCTGCGGAAGGTCATTAATCTTTTACCGCTGCCAAAGGCCTGTGTTGCGCAAACTGCTTGATGTCTTTCAATACGTCAACAGCTTCTGTAATGACCATGTCTTTTTTCAAATCTTTGTGCCAACGCTCGCGCTTTAACCGGAGTGTAGAATCGCTTTCAAAAAGTCTCACTTCATACGGTAGCGATTGGTAGTCCAAAGCATATGTATAAGAATCTAGGGTTTTAAATTTTTCAATAGCTTTTTCATTTTCAGCTATTTTAGAGGCATACAACTCATATTTCAAAGGAATCTCATTGTCATTTCTTTGGAATTGTATCCATTTGGCTTGTTCGTCCAACAACGCTGTTTGCGGACGATTGGCGATGCGCTCCTGACTCCTTTTGATGACTTGATTGAGATTTTTATACGCATCCCAAGGTTTGTATTTGGCAGGCTCTATCTTGTCCCAAGGCAGTGGATTTTCGGAATCTTTTTCTCCTATATCGATATAACTATACCTGTCCGGCACAATAATGTCACTTTTGACGCCTTCTAATTGTGTAGAACTGCCATCAACACGATAGAATTTTTGGATGGTAAGTTTTAGCGCGCCGATATCTCCTACACTGTTGTCGTTTAAAATATCTGCCAATCCGTAAATTTGTTGTACAGTGCCTTTGCCGTATGTTTGTTTGCTACCGATCACTATAGCACGCTTGTAATCTTGCATGGCGGCTGCCAAAATTTCAGAAGCTGAAGCCGACAATTCGTTCACCAATATCACTAAGGGACCATCCCAAGTAATGCTCGAATCTTTATCTGACAACACACTTCGTTTACCACCTGAAGACCGAACCTGAACAATAGGGCCGCTTTCTATAAATAAACCACCCATTTCCACAACGGTTTGCAAAGAACCACCGCCATTGTTTCTCAAATCAATGATAACACCTTCTGCGCCGGACGCTTTGAGCCTTTCCAACTCCTGCTTCATATCTTCAGCAGCATTTCTAGCTTTGGGGTTGTCAAAATCAACGTAAAATTTTGGAAGATTGATGATACCAAAGGTAGCGTCGCCATCTTTGATAAGCGAGGTTTTAAGATAGGTTTCTTCCAATTCAATTTCTTCGCGAACAATGGAAATAACCCTTTGAGAGCCATCCATTCGCTTGACAGTGAGCTTCACTTCTGTCTTTTCGGGGCCTTTTATCAGCTTGATGGCATCGTCTAGTCGCATGCCCACCACATTTACAGGCTCTTCATCTCCTTGTGCTACTTTGATAATTTTGTCGCCCACTTCCAGTTCTTGATTTCGCCATGCCGGGCCGCCGGAAATAAGCTCTACGATGTTGATATCACCCTCTTTTTTCTGTAATCTGGCACCAATACCAAAATATTTACCGGACATACCGGTATCAAATGCATCTTTGTCTTGCGGAGACAAATAAGATGTGTGCGGATCAAAAGCCTCAGCCACCAAACTCAGGTAGCTGTAGAACCAATCTTCCCTTCTGCGTTCATTCATAGAAGCGAAGAAATCTCGCATGTTTTTGGTTACTGTTTCTCTTGCTTCTGCTTCAATTTCCTGCAGGCTTTTGGCTTCTTGGCCATCTTCTAGTTTTTTGTTGCGCTCTTCAACCAAGTCGTGATAGTTTGACAGGGCTGAAAATTTCAATTGTAAACGCCAACGTTCTTTTAAGGACGCTTCATCAGTCACAAAAGGTTTTTGTTCGTAATCTGCATTGAAAACTTCAGCTTTTTCAAAATCGAATGGTTCTTTTACAAGTTCATTAAAATGCTGTTCTGCAACTGCAATGCGCTGCGTCAACATCAGATAGAAATGATTGAAAAAGGTAATATCTGTATTTTTGATTTGATCGTCGAGGCTGTATTTGTAAGCCGCTAATTTATCGATGTCTGGCTGCGTAAAAAATCCTTTAAACGGATCTGTAACTTCGATGAAATCGTAAAAAAGTTTTTCCGAAAAACGGTCGTCAAATTGGATAGGATCGTAATGACCGCGCTCCAACACGTAAGTCATCACCTGCAACATGAGTTTGTCTTGATTGGGGTCAGCGAATTTTTTGGCCGAAAAACCCCACAAAGCAACGGCTATCAATACGACAACCGTGAGTATTTTATAATTCCTTTTCATAAAAGCAAATAGTTTTTTCATTGAAGTAGTCAACTAAAGTATCACAAAATATCATGCCAAGAATGCAACTATCGGTAAATTTTTGTTAAACCACCGCTAATATTTCCTTAAAGTGGATTTTGCGTACCTTAGCAAAATTAAAATAATTATTAAAACATGCACGAAAAACCTTTGATTTTAGTCACGAATGACGATGGCATCACCGCACCGGGCATACGCGCTTTAATCGCCGTTTTAAACAACATAGGAGATGTAGTGGTTGTAGCGCCGGACAGTCCGCAATCTGCCATGGGACATGCCATAACCATCAATTCTACTTTGTATATGAGTCCCGTCAACATAGACGAAGGCCCGCAAATAGAATATACCTGCTCCGGCACGGCAGCAGACTGCGTGAAGTTGGCTGTCAATCAAATTTTGAATCGCCGCCCCGATATTTGTGTATCGGGCATCAACCACGGCTCCAATTCATCCATCAATGTCATCTATTCCGGAACCATGAGCGCAGCGCTCGAAGCCGGTATTGAAGGCATCCCGGCCATTGGCTTTTCGCTTTTGGACTATAATTGGGAGGCCGACTTTGAGGCAAGCAAACCCTTTGTTGAAAAAATAACGCGTTTGGTGCTTGAGCAAGGTTTGCCTAAAAGTGTCGTGCTCAATGTGAATATACCCAAACTAAAAAAAGAGGAAATCAAAGGCATCAAAATTTGCCGACAAGCCAAAGCACAGTGGAAAGAACAGTTTGACAAACGCACCAATCCGCAAGGGAGAGATTACTATTGGTTGACAGGCGAATTTGTGCTTGAAGACCACGGCGAAGACACCGATGAATGGGCTTTGAGAAACGGATATGTCTCTGTAGTGCCTGTACAGTACGATTTAACGGCGCATTTTGCCATCCAACATTTAAACGAATGGAAGCTAAACCCATAGAAAACTTGAAAAAAGACTTTGCCATCGGTTTTGTACTGGGTTTGGGCATCAGTGTCATTTTTGGTTTTCTACTGTTGCAATATTTTGCCGGAGACGGTTGGCAAACGGTATTTGTAGATCCCCGAAAACTGCCCGCCTTGGGTGCGATTGGCAGTTTGGGTGCTTTGCCCAACCTCGGATTGTTCTTTTGGTTTTTGCACAAAAATCAAGACCAAAAAGCCAAAGGCGTGTTTGGGTTTGTAATGATTTTCGCACTCAGTGTACTGATTTTAAAACTTTTGTAGCTTTATCCTATAAATGTAAAACAACTTGAAATATTATATCATAGCCGGAGAAGCGTCCGGAGATTTACACGGCAGCAACCTGATTGTGCATTTACAGAAACTGGATGCACAAGCCGATATTCGATGCTGGGGTGGCGATTTGATGCAAAAGGCCGGCGGAAACTTGGTTAAACATTACAAAGAACTCGCTTTTATGGGTTTTTTGGAAGTGTTGCTTAATATTCGTACTATTTTTAAAAACATCGCTTTTTGCAAGGCAGACATCGAAACCTTTCGTCCCGATGTACTTGTTTTTATTGACTATCCCGGTTTCAACTTTCAGATAGCAAAATGGGCGCGCAAAAAAGGTTATAGCACACATTATTACATTTCGCCTCAAATTTGGGCGTGGAAAGAAGGCCGTATCAAAGACATCAAACGCGACATCGATCGGATGTATGTAATCTTGCCCTTTGAAAAAGAATTTTACGAAAGCAAACACAACTACCAAGTTGATTTTGTGGGCCATCCGCTACTCGATGCCATAGAAAACAGAAAGAAAACCGATGCGCAAAAGTTTAGACAAGAACACCAACTGTCCGAAAAACCCATCATTGCGTTGCTGCCCGGAAGTCGCAAACAAGAAATTAAAAAAATGCTCAACCTGATGCTTTCTGTGGTGGAAGTCTTCAAGGATTATCAATTTGTCATCGCGGGCGCCCCGGGTCAGGAAGAAGCTTTTTACGAACCCTATCTCACTTCCGGAAATGTATCTTTAGTAAGCGGAAAAACCTACGACTTACTGGAAAACGCCCACGCAGCTTTGGTTACCTCCGGAACCGCTACATTAGAAACCGCACTCTTCAAAGTGCCGGAAATCGTGTGCTACAAAGGAAGTTGGTTTTCCTATCAAATTGCCAAACGCGTCATTTCACTCGACTACATCTCTTTGGTCAACCTGATTATGGACAAACCCGTCGTCAAAGAACTGATCCAAAATGATTTGACCACCAAAAATTTAACATCCGAATTGTCAAAAATATTGGAGGGCGACGAACGTAAAAGAATTTTAGCAGACTACGAGGTGTTGCAACAAAAACTCGGTGGCGTAGGCGCTAGCGAAGCTACGGCAAAACTTATTTACAGTGCTGTAATCCATCATTCAAAAACTGCTGGGTAAGCGCTGAGATGTGTTGAAAAACTTTAGTTAAAAAAAACGGTATTAATTTCTTGAGGCAGCGTTTTGAAAAGTAGCTACAGAAAATGCGCGAATTGACAAACGATTTGAAAAACTTAAACAATTTATAATATATTTTGACAAGAGTTAGAATTTGAAAATAGCAAAATGATTCACTTAATCGTTGGAAATACAGGTTCAGGAAAAACCACATATTCAATCGAATTAAAAAATAAAACCCATGGCATTATTTTTTCGATCGACAAATGGAATAAAACGCTATTTCTAGCAGACAAAAAACCTGATGACGGACTGGAATGGTTTCTCGAAAGAATAGATAGAGCCGAAAAAATGATTATGGATTTAGTTGAACAGTTAGAAAACTCAAAAATTGATTCTATTCTTGATTTGGGACTTTCAAAATTTGAACATCGTGAAAAATTTAGAAAGTTTGCTACTAAACATGGTTATGATGTAA
This sequence comes from Flavobacteriaceae bacterium, assembly GCA_032251335.1. GTDB lineage: Bacteria > Bacteroidota > Bacteroidia > Flavobacteriales > Flavobacteriaceae > UM-FILTER-40-17. The sequence continues at coordinate 24,758 of JAVVDW010000004.1, forward strand.
CAACACACTTTTTGGATATATCAAAAGAAACTCGCTTGAATAGGGTAATGAAAAGAAATAGAGAAAAAGGAGAAACTTTCGAATTTGTAGTAAGTAAAGAAGATTTTGATTTTATGGAAATTTGGTTTGAAAAACCTACTGAAAAAGAAATGATTGGAGGAATAACTGTTTCAGAATAAAAACGCATGGCAACATCTCTTTCTTTTTATTTTAAAAAAATATACTGAACTTGCGCCTTGCCGATGGAACAGCTGTTACTTACATTTATATCATTCCATAGTAAAACCATAAAAAAAACGATGAAACGCCCTTGCAAAAATGTTGAAATATGAAATATACGACACTCCCAAAAACAGATATCAAAGTCAGTAAAATTTGTTTGGGCACCATGACGTGGGGCCAGCAAAATTCTGAAGCAGAAGGCCACCAACAACTCGACTATGCCATAGACCAAGGCATCAACTTTATTGATACTGCCGAACTGTATTCTGTGCCTGCACGTGCCGAAACCCACGGTTCCACAGAAAAAATTATCGGAACTTGGCTCAAAAAAACAGCCAAGCGAAAAGAGGTGGTTTTGGCAACCAAAGTGACCGGCCCCAATGCCAATTTGAAATTTATACGCGAAAATTTGGGTTTTTCTAAAGAAGCCATCACCCAAGCACTTCACAATAGCCTGCAACGCCTGCAAACCGATTATATAGATTTGTATCAGCTTCACTGGCCGGAACGCAAGGCTAATTTTTTCGGAAAATTGGGCTTTGAGTACGATGCCCAAGATGCTTGGGAAGACAACATACACGAGGTGTTGGAAACGCTGCAAGGCTTTGTTAAACAAGGGAAAGTTCGCCACATAGGCATTTCCAACGAAACGCCTTGGGGCACCATGCGGTTTTTGGAAGAAAGCAAAAAGCACCAACTGCCCCGAATTCGAACAGTTCAAAACCCCTATTCTTTACTCAACCGAACCTACGAAGTGGGCTTGACCGAAATTTCGATGCGCGAAGCGGTTGGATTGCTCGCCTATTCCCCACTCGGATTTGGAATTCTTTCGGGCAAATACCTAAACGGCAAACCCGAAAACGGCCGCGTGAGTCTGTTCCCAAATTTGTCGCGCTATAGCGGGCCGCTCAGCACTGAAGCCACCAAACGATACAAAAAAGTAGCAGACGAAAACGGCCTGAGTTTGGCACAAATGGCATTGGCTTTTGTAAACCAACAAGCCTTCTTGACTGCAAACATCATCGGTGCAACCTCCATGGAACAACTCAGGGAAAACATTGGCAGTATTGAAGTTGAACTCACTCCCGAAACCCTGCAAGCCATTGATCAAATCCATCATCAAATTCCCAATCCGGCACCCTGATTTTATTAATGAATCTACCAAGCCGATTAGAAAGCAGTACCGACGGCAATCGATCAAACCGGATTCTCGAGCATTTTACATGAATGCATTAACACATGCACATCAAAATATTTTCCAATTAAGAATTCACAATTTCCAATTTGGAAGTTTTGGTTTTTAAGTCTTATCCGCTTTAGGTCTCAATTTTTTAACCCAATTTTCCGGTTTTTGAAAAAGCTTTTTTGGCACACAAAGTTTCGCTACATTTAGGCTATGCAAATTTCCAGATTTCAAATCACCTTGAAAGTTTTGCTCGGCTATGCCGCTGTTGTTATTTTGGCCATTGTAGCCGGTTGGTATTTGTATGCGGAAACTAAGAAATTTTTGTCCTTGCAAAATGCCTCTCTGGCAGACCAAAACAAAGCCTTTTTTATCAGCGGGTTGTTATCTCAATTATATGAAAATGAGAGTTATGCCAGACTGGCTGTCAGGGCAAAGGACAACGAGGCTTTTGATTCATTTTTGGCACAAAATGAACGACTTATCACCAAAACAGATTCGCTAAAGTTGATTGTTACGGATACCAATCAAATAGCGCTCATAGACAGTACAAAAGCGCTCTTGCGAAAAAAAGCAACGAACTTTAAGGAATTGCGGACGATCTATACAAACAACAATGCCGATTTCTACCTCAAATCTGCCATTGAAAAACTTTCAGACATTGAATCTGCATTGGGAAAAGTGAACGTAGAAGATTTCCGAAAAAATCCCGAAAAACTAACCAGTCGTGAGCGTGCATTGATGAACGAAATTGTTTCGCTACTCAACAAAAACAGACCGCCCAGCAGTACGCGCAAACTCGACGAGAAGACGATAGATTCGATAGTAGTGGCGACCAAACAGCTATTGACACGTGTTAAAAATGACGCAGCCACCCAACAAGAAATTCTCTCCAGTGCGGAAAATGCACTTTGGGAAAATGACAACATTATTTCCGGACAAATTCAACTCATTCTCAACAGCCTTGAAACAAATATCTACGAAAACTATGCACAGTTGGCAAAGAAAAGAGACTATTTGCTCAGGCAAAATATCACACTTTTATCTCTTACGGCCATCGTGGGTGTTTTTGTGGCACTGATTTTTTCCTTTCTGGTTTTGCAAGATTTTTTTGAAAGCCAGAAACTCCGAAAAAAACTCGAAAAATCGAACAAACGTACCGTCGATTTACTCCAAAACCGAGAGCAATTGCTCGCCACTGTGAGCCACGATTTGCGATCGCCACTCAGCGGTATTTTGGGTTATACAGATCTCCTAAACCAAACCAGCTTGTCTAAAAAACAAGCTTATTATGCCGGAAATATAAAGCAATCTGCAGACTATGTACACAAATTGGCAAACGACTTGCTCGACTTTTCCCGCTTGGAAAACCAAAAAATAGTTTTGGTCAAAAACCGATTTTCCATTCGTCAAACTTTAGAAGAATTGACAGAAAATATACGCCCGATGCTAGCCTCCAAAGCGGTAGATCTCTCATTTGAAATTACCGAAGAAGTACCGCCTATTTTACTTGGAGATGCTTTTCGCATCAAGCAAATTCTGAGCAATTTGTTGGGCAATGCCTGCAAGTTTACAGAGGCAGGCTATGTAAGAGTTTTCGTACAGACAAAACACAAAAACGAGAAACAATCCCTGTTGGAAATTTCAGTTTCCGACACGGGAATTGGGATGGATGCACACACACAAACGCAAATTTTTCGAGAATTTACCCAAGCCAAAGGCGTAGAAGAAAAGTTTGGTGGTGCCGGATTGGGACTCACCATTTCCAAACGGCTGACAGAACTCATGCAAGGCACGCTTATGCTGGAGAGCAAACCCGGCCGGGGAAGCACTTTTACACTGAGCATTCCCTTGGAAATACCTAAAGAAAATCAAAACACATCTAAGTCATCAGAAACCAAAACATCCAATCCGCGCATCGTGGTTGTGGATGATGATGCGGCTTTGCTTCAACTCACCACAGAAATACTGAAAGGGCATCATTTTGATATGGTGAGTTTTCAAAATGCCGAAAAAGCACTCAACTTTTTGAAGCAAAATCGTTTTGATGCGCTGATTACAGACATAGAAATGCCCGAAAAAAGCGGATGGGATTTGGTGAAAATCATCCAAAAAGACAAGTTGTATGCTTATAAAAACCAACCGCTGATTGCCATCACCGGACGCGTTGATGTACCTGAGGAAAAATACCTCGAAGCCGGTTTCCATCGTGTTTTGTACAAACCTTTTAGCTCAGAAAACCTCCTATTGCTGCTACAACCGTATTTTCCGTCAATCAAAAGCTCAACAAAAACATCTAAAAAGATGCGCGTTTTGCCACGAAAAAACAATTTATTTTCGCTGCAAAAACTTCATTCTTTTTTGCAAGATGATACAGCTGTAAAAGAAGTCTTGCAGATTTTCTTAACCGAAACGGCTTCAAACATGAACAAGCTGCAAGAAAGCTTGGAGACCAAAAATCCGGAAGCATTGCAACAAACATCACATAAAATGTTACCCATGTTCAAACAGCTGGACGCAGCAGAAGCCGTAGCCATACTTACGGCTTTTGAGTCAAAAGACCCTCCTGTTTCAGAGACAGATTGCCTTCAAAAATTTGAGGAACTGAAAACCTTAGTTCAGGAAATCTGTCAAGCGATTCAAAAGGTCACCGAAAAAACCTAATTTTATTCCAAACCAAATTTTTTGAGCTTGTTGTACAGGGTTTTTCTGCTGATATTTAAAATTTCCGCGGCTTTGGTTTTGTTGAATTGCACTTGCTTCAACACCTCAACAATTTGCTGTTTTTCAGTAGATTTTAAAGTCAGTGTGATTTCGTGAAAGTCGTCTTGGGGCTCTGTGATTTCGAAGGGCAATACCGTTTTTGGGATATAGTCTTCTTGGGTAAGCAGGGCGGCGCGCTTGATGACATTTTGCAATTCTCTCAAATTGCCCGGCCAATGATAGGCCATAAAAATATTGTAAACTTCCGGTGAAAAACCAATAATTTCTTTTTGCAATTGCTCATTTGCCTTTTCCAAAAAGTACTCCGCGAAAGCCATTAAATCTTCACGCCTCTCGACGAGCCGAGGGATATGAATGGAAAATTCGTTGAGCCGATGGTACAAATCCTCTCTGAAAGTCCCTTGCCGAACCGCTTCGCGCAAATCCTCGTTGGTAGCTACAATAAGCCGAATATCCACTTCAATTTCGCGATTGCTCCCCACCGGTTTTATTTTCCTCTCTTGCAGGGCGCGGAGCAATTGTACTTGGTTATCATAAGATAGATTGCCGATTTCGTCCAGAAATAAAGTGCCATTGTTGGCGGCTTCAAAATAGCCTATTTTGTCATTTACGGCACCTGTGAACGAGCCTTTGAGATGCCCAAAAAATTCGCTGGCAGCAATTTCTTTGGGAATGGCACCACAATCAACAGGCACAAAGGATTTTGAAGCTCTTCTACTCTGCCGGTGAATGGCTTTGGCAATCACCTCTTTGCCCGTTCCGCTTTCGCCGGTAAGCAGCATAGAAAAATCTGTGGGCGCTACCATGGCAATGTGTTGGTACAATCTTTTTGACACTTCACTGATTTGGGATACAAACAAATCTGAATCCTGCGTTGAAGGTTGTTTTTTTTCGATTATGAGCGATTTGTTTTCACCGGCAGTTTGTAAAGCCTTATCTAATATCAACAGTATTTCTTCTTGGTTGAGCGGTTTTGAAATATAATCATACGCGCCGTCTTTGATGGCCTTAACGGCTTTCGAAATCTCACTGTAACCCGTCATCATCACTACAGGGGTTTCGGGTGATTTTTTTTTGATTTTAACAAGCAGATCCAGACCGTCAGCATCCGGCAGGCGAACGTCTGACAGAACCAAATCAAAACGATTCAGCGCAATTTTCTTAAGTGCTTCCAATCCGGAATAAGCCGTTTCAACCTTGTATTTATTTTTGGTTAAAAAACGCTCTAGCATCTTGCAAAATGCGACATCGTCTTCTATAATAAGAATAGTGGGCATAAGATAAAGCTAGTCAAACAAAGATATAACAATTAAACAAAAAATCTGGGTATGCGGAATCACACAATCTGGTCTAACCAACCAACACCAAATGCTGAGCGCAACAAAGCGGTTTCCGACACCAAATGCTTCTCATTCAGATGTAAACCATGCAAAAAAGAAGTCTATTTCATAGAAAAAATCAAACTTCTTAAACCCAAAACGCTTTTTCTACACTTACAGATTTTCTATTTGTAAAAAAAAAGGCGAACCGAAGTTCGCCCTTTCGCATCATATATAGTTGTTAGTCAGGATTCCTTTATAATTGCTTGGGGCTACAACATAGAGAAAAACTTATCTAAATCGGGAATAATAACAATGCGAGTACGTCTGTTTTTGGCGCGGTCTTCATCGGTTTCGTTTCCGGCTATCGGGTGAAAACTGCCACGTCCGGCGGCGATGAGTTGCGACGGATTCACGCCAAATTTTTCTTGTAAAGTTCGGATAATCGCGGTTGATCTTTCTACGCTCAAATCCCAATTGTCTTTGACATAAGATCCCGGTTTGACCGTTTGGGCATCTGTGTGACCCTCAACCATAACTTCCATACTCGGTTCTGAATTGATTACTTCTGCGAGTTTTTGAAGCAATCCGTCGGCTTTGTCGCTCACGCGATAGCTGCCGCTTTTAAACAACAGTTTGTCTGAAATGGTAATCATCACCACCGTTTTATCGATATCTATCTGCACGTCTTCATCCTCTGTATTGCTGCTTATAGATTGTTTGATGTTGTAGGAAACGGCCAAGTTTACAGAATCTTCAAGGGTTTGGGCTTTGGCCAATTCGTTACGATCTACTTTCGCGAGGGTTTTTCTCATATTCTCTTTGAGTTTGTTGGACACCACCGTGTTGCCTACTTGTTGGAGTTGCGCATCATTGGTTTCGCGCAAGGAGTTAATTTTGGCGTTATACTCGGCCACACGCGCCTCAATTTTGGCAAACTTTGCTTCGAGTTCTTCTTTTTCAACCGTGGTTTTTTGAAGTTCGCTACGGGTGTTTTGTAAATCACTTTCCAAAGCCAGGTATTTCTTCTTGGAAACACAAGCAGTGAAAACAAAGGCAGTGGCCAAAGCCAATAAAAAAACTTTTTTCATGTTAATGGGTTTTAATTCAATTAATAATTTGGTTCTAATTGTTCCGGTTTTTCGGGTTGAAAGACCAAATCCATAATACCGTCATAAATGAGCGGTAAATCGAAATTGATTTTCTGAAGCCCTTCGTAAAAAACGTAACTGATAGTGTAGGGTATGTTCATAACAACTTTTTTTGAAATTACACAAAGAGAAAAGCGTACCAAAAAACAAGTTGACACTTCATTTATCGAAAGTTGTTGACATGCTGTGTTTTAAAAACAACGATTTTTTTCACGGAAACACAACTGTGTAAATGCGTGCATATATGGGCGCACAAAACGGGTAAAATAGGGTTGAAAAGGCAAAAGGACTTCAACTTAAAAATGATACAGAACGTACATTTTAAGATAAAAAAACCTAGTGAATGCTTTTTATAAAACCTGATGTGCCGGCTTAAACAAGTCGTTAACCGTTTTTACAGGATTGAAGGTGATGAGTGGTACTTCTACAAATACGGTATTCCAGTTTGCCATGCCGCCATTCCACAAACCCGGCAATTCCAACGCCCTCACAGGTAGTCCGTTGTGACTTTTTTGGCTGATAAAAACAGCTTCTGTATCTACAAAAGCGCGCAAATCAAATTTACGACCTTTGTAATCGTAAACCGCACACACCAAATCAACCGGATTGAAGTGCGTAGAAGATTTTAGAATTTCTTCTTGGTGGGCGTCATCCAAATTTACTTGGGCCGACTCTACGATCTGCAAAGAAACATCTCCGAAAGTTGAACGTACCCAAAACGGACCGCCGCCGGGCTCACCCTCGTTACGAACCATCCCGCAAATTCTGAGTGGTCGATTCAACTTATTTCTATAAAATTGCATGCGATCTGTTACTTTATGAGCATCAAAACCATCGGGTAATTTGATGTAAAGCACCTTTTTTAAAAACGTTTGCAAGGCTGCCTCATCAATCTCGTTTTCGTCTAATTTTTTCATCCAATCAAATATATGCTGCTGAACAGAAAGCGCATATCCTGCCAACATTTTTTTGTAAAAAGAAACCTCCTCTTCCCTTGATTGCACCACAATGTTGTCTATGTTTTTGATGAAAATGAGTTCTTCCGTGATGTCGTTCAGGTTTTCAATCAAGGCTCCGTGTCCACCCGGCCTGAAGACCAACGCACCTTGCGAGTCACGAAAGAGGTTGTTTTGAAGATCGACCGTGATGGTATCTGTTTTGCGCTTTTGAAAAGAATAATCTATGCGGAATTTGACAGCTGTTTTTTTGGAAACCACCGGTGTTCGGGCAGCAGAAAGGGTTTTAAAACCTTGTATGTGTTCTTCAGAAATCGTAAAATGCAAATGCGCCATACAGTGGTTTGTGGCATAGGAAACAGCTTCTTCCAAGTGGGCTTCAAACGGGGTTGCCAATCTGTTTTTATAAGCGTGGAAAGGAATCAGCGCTTTGGGTTTGTTTTTGTAAGCAAAAGGCTCTTGGTAGAGCATGGTTTTGATAAAAAGTATATTTTTTTGGTCTTTGCTCAATTTGTCAAAATCCTGGTTGTTCTCCCTCAAATAGGCGTCAATCTTTTTAAAGAACGGCAGTTTTTCCATTCCTACCAAGAAGGTTTGCAGGGCTTTGGCTTTGTTGTAATTGATATATGCATTGATCGATTGGTTTTCGGCATCAAAAGCAAGTAAAAATTCATTTAAAAACTTAAACATTCTCGTGGCAGCTCCGGAAGCCGGAATAAATTTGCACATGGAAAATTGTGATTTATGCGAATCAAAATAATCAGCGTACATCACTCCTTCCTTATGGTCAAATTGAACGATTCCGTCGGCAACCTTTGCGGGTTTTTCCAATTGCGCAAAACGTTGGCCTCTCTCAAAAAAAAGAATTTGTTGTTTTATTTGCTCAAGAGAAATTCCGTGAGATTCTATTTGAAGTATGTCTGCTTTGGATAAAATCATAGAGAGATTTTTGTCGAATCTTTGTGCATTCGGATGCGCCAATATTTTGAACTATTTTTTTGATAATAAATTGTCGATGACTTGGGTAGCGGCATCTAACCTTTGTCGTTGATCGCCGCAAAGCAACACATAATTTCTGTTATACTTTTCTAAATTTTCTTGAAAAAATGCAAACATTTCAGCACGTTGGTTGGGTCTGTCGCGCAAATCATCGGGTTCCCAAGGAACGTCTATGTAGGTCAACAAGTACAAATCGTAGTGGTGGTAAGGGATGGCCTGAAGCAATTCGGGCGGACAATCGTTGTAATAGGCTTGGGAATAAACGGCCGTTTCGAGCAGATCGGTATCGCAAAACAAGATTTTATCAGCCTTTTCAGCCTTGTTGTTTTCAAGTTCCATTTGCCCGATCGCAATGGGAAGTATGTCAGAAAATTCGCAGATAATTCCGGTTTTATCCCATTTTTTCTGTAAATACTCTCGGGCAAATTCGGGCACCCAATCCGTTTGATAGTGCGAGGCCAATTGGCGGGACAAAGTGGTTTTGCCGGTCGATTCCGGACCAAACAAAACTACTTTGAAGCAATTTGAAGGTGCTTGTTTAAGTTTCTCTTCCATGAGCGATATCCGTAAACGGCAATAATCAAAAATATTAAATATTGTAGACTTGTCAAGGTATAACCTTTGTAAAAATACAAGGGAATTGAAATGATGTCGCCTGCAATCCAAAAAATCCAGTGTGCTATCTTTCGCTTTGCCATCAGCCACATGGCCACAAAAAATATAGCGGTTGTGATGACATCAACCCTCGAAACCCAAGCGTCCCACTTGTCAAAATATTGATAGACAAGATAGACAAAAACAATGGCTGACAAAAAAATAAAAACCGACTGAAGCTTTTCTTGTCTGTTTGTGGTAGAAATGGGTGTTTGCTCCGAAACAGCTGTTTTCCGAGTCCATATCCACCATCCGTACAGACTCATCGCTGTGTAATAAGTATTGATGAGCATATCGCCCAACAGACCCCATTGGTAAAGCAAATAAACATATAAAGCGGTACTGACAATACCGGTTGGAAAGACCCAC
>JAVVDW010000004.1:34432-159681 GCA_032251335.1 Flavobacteriaceae bacterium
AGATGGCTCATAATCGGCATAAGGCTTAAAGAGAAATTGAAAAAAATCTGTCATTCTTAGCTTAAAACAATTACAAAGGTAGGTGATTGAACACATATTTCCAGTTAAACCTTGCTAACATAGTTTTTGCTAAATCCATTCAAAAAACTACATTAGCAAAGCAAAATTGTGTACCCATGCAAACTTCTCGTCGCCATTTTATCAGAACTGCCTCAACGGGTGCGGCTGCACTGGGCCTTGCTCCCACACTCGCATTTGACAGACCAAACCCTCAAAAAGAACAACTAAATGTCGCACTGATTGGTGTAGGATTGCGAGGTACAAACCATCTCAACAATTTGCTACTTCGCAATGACGTGCAAGTAACCGCCATTTGCGATACAGATCCGGCTCGCATAGATTTGGCTTTAAAAACCATAGCCGAAAAACAAAAACCCAAGCCTTTGACCTTTGGAAAAAATGATTATGACTATCGCAATTTGCTCAATTTGGAACAAGTGGATGCCGTGATTATTGCTACACCCTGGCTTTGGCATACCCGTATGGCAAAAGATGCCTTGCTTGCCAAAAAATATACAGGACTGGAAGTTTCTGCAGCCAATACGATAGAGGAATGCTGGGACTTGGTCAACCTCCACGAAAAAACGGGAACCCATTTGATGATACTCGAAAATGTAAATTACCGCCGTGATGTGTTGGCTGTGCTCAATATGGTTCGCCAGCAGCTTTTTGGCGAATTGGTACATTTTCGCTGTGGTTACCAACACGACCTGAGAGGCGTCAAACTCAACGACGGCAAAACCCCTTACGGATTGGGCGCAGAATTTGGAGAGAAAGGTATCTCCGAATCCAAATGGCGCACCTGGCACTCCGTCTATCGGAATGGCGACGTATATCCCACCCACGGATTGGGTCCTGTAGCTACCATGTGTAACATCAACCGAGGTAACCGTTTTGTGTCGCTCACCTCGCACGCCAGCAAAGGCATCGGACTGCACAACTACATTGTAAAAGTAGGCGGTGAGAATCATCCCAACGCAAAAGTTACATTTAAACAGGGTGATGTAATTACCACCACCATAGACACGGCCATGGGCGAAACCATCATCATTACACATGACGTAAACCTTCCGCGGCCTTATTCCTTAGGGTTTCGGGTGCAAGGAGCAAAAGGACTGTGGGAAGATGACGGCAACCGGATATACATAGAAGACCAATCAAAACCGCACCGTTGGGATGATGCCACATCCTGGCTCGAAAAATATGACCATCCGCTCTGGAAAAAATACGGCGAATTTGCCACAGAAGCCGGACATGGCGGCATGGATTTCTTTGTGCTGCACGCCTTTGTTGAATCTGCCAAGCAAAACATTGCACCCCCGCTCGATGCCTATGATGCCGCTGCCTGGAGTGCCGTGACGCCCCTATCCGAACAATCCATACTTCGGAAAGGTGAACCACAAGAGTTTCCCGATTTTACCCGCGGTATGTGGCTCAAACGTACACCTTATGATTGGATAAAAGACACTTATTAATCCTAAGACTACGCAGGTTTTAAAACCTGTGAGGTCTTTTTGAAAAATGATAACCAAACCACTTTTGAAAAAAAAACCAACGATACAAATTCAATCTCCCGGTCGTATCTGCTTGTTTGGCGACCATCAAGATTATCTAAATCTGCCTGTGATTGCTTGCGCCATAGATCGGTTTATTACGCTCAAAGCCACTGTCAATCATCAAGGTGTTTTTCGCATTCACTTACCGGACACACAAAGCCGTCGTCAAGTGGCTTTGGATGCTTATGAATCTGAGTTTGAAAGAGATTATTTGGTCAGCGCACTGCGCGTGCTCCGTAAAAAAGGGATTGTTTGTACGCAGGCTTACGATGTAGAAATTTCAGGAAATATTCCCATCAATGCAGGTTTGTCAAGCTCATCTGCCTTGGTGGTGGGCTGGCTTCGGTTTTTGTGTGAAGCTGCCGGGCATTCGGTTTCCGCTTTCGAGCTGGCGCAGTTGGCCTATGAAACAGAAGTACTTGAGTTTAATGAACCCGGCGGCTTGATGGACCAGTACACCATTAGTATGGGTGAGGTGATTTACATTGATACCGAGCCACCTAGTGCCTACCAAATTTTATCGGATAGGCTACCCGGACTAATTGTGGGCGAATCCGGTATCCCAAAACAAACCTTGGGCGTGTTGGGATCTTTGCGAGCAAAGGCGCAAGAGGCCGTGAGCATCGTTCGGCAGTACCACCCCGATTTTTTGCTTAAAGAAGCGAAAGTAAAAGACATTGCACGTTATCAAGATGTATTGCCCGGCAACCTAAAAGCTGTTTTTTCAGCCGCTATTGAAAACCACAGCATCACACAAGCAGCTGTTAAAACTTTTAGAGAAACGCCTTTGGATATAAAAAAATTAGGACATTTGATGAATCAACATCACGAAGTGCTGAGAGACAAACTTAAAATTACGGTTCCGTTGATTGATAAAATGGTTGACGCAGCGCTAGATGCAGGTGCTTACGGCGCAAAAATTGTGGGTTCGGGTGGTGGTGGTAGTATAGTGGCGTTATCATCTGCCGGTTGTCATCAAGATGTAATAGCTGCGATAAGCCGCATCGGGAAAGCCGCTTATGGTGTAGAAGTCTCAAAAGGTGCGTGGACGATTTAAAATAAAACATCCGTGGAAAAAATGATGAGTTAAGGTGTTCCATTCCTGTGCTGAGCGCAGCAGAAGCATGGCAAATAAAAACACTTGTATTGAGCGAAGTCGAAATAAATAATATAAACAGATGCAATTAAAATCTTATATACACGAAGACTGGTTGGTCAACCTACTGGGTTTAGGTACTATTTTTCTCCTAATCTTCGGATTCAACATTCCGGTTCCAGCAGATGATTGGGCTAATTGGACCGAGATTGTTACGAACATTTTATCCGGAGAAAACCTGATGAGATTTTTACAACAGTTTTTGTACGTGTATGCCGTTTCTATTTTGGGTTTTATACTGATGAAGAAGCCGGTGAAAGACATCCTTATCGGGTTTCCGGCAGTGTATTTGTTGACCGTTTTGGCACTTTTGATGACGGGAAACCGTTTTATGTCTGCCCTAAATCTGGAAGTGGTCATTTTTAGCTTAATCATTGGTTTGGCATTGCGCAATCTTTTTGAGATTCCAAGTTGGTTACAGAAGTCATTATCCACAGAATTTTTTGTCAAAATTGGTCTTGTTTTGCTGGGAACCAGTGTCATATTTGGCGATATCCTCAAAGCCGGCGGACTGGGGTTGGCACAAGCGCTTATTGTGGTTATTTTGGTTTGGTACTTTGCCTATTGGGTTTGTAAAAAAATGGGGATCGACAAAGAGATGACCATGATGTTGGCCAGCGCGGTTTCTATCTGTGGGGTTTCTGCTGCCATTGCCACTGCAGGCGCCATACAAGGTGATAGCAAAAAGCTTTCCTATACCATTTCTTTGGTCTTGGTCATTGCCATTCCCATGATGCTGGGCATGCCCTATTTGGCATCTTATATGGGACTAACTCCCGAAGTGACAGGGGCTTGGCTGGGTGGCACTATCGACACTTCGGGGGCTGTAGTGGCTTCCGGGACTTTGGCTGGTGAAGTGGCATTGAAATACAGCACCATAGTCAAGTTTTCCCAAAACGTATTGCTCGGTTTGGCGGCTTTTGCCATTTCTATTTATTGGACCTATACCAACCAAGCCAAAACAGATGGCATACCCGAAAAACCTACACTAGGCATCATTTGGGAACGATTTCCTAAGTTTATTCTTGGTTTTATGGTCGCTTCCCTATTGTTTTCCTTTGCTTTTGACAACGAAATTGTAACCGCCGTAAAAGGAAATATCAAAAACCTACGCAACCTTTGGTTTGCTTTGGCATTTGTAAGCATCGGATTGGAAACCAAGTTTAGCGACCTGTTTAAACAAGACAATCGCAAGCCATTATACGCTTTTTTGATTGCACAATTTTTCAATATTTTGCTCACGCTTGGCGTAGCCTATATGCTGTTTAACGCCTAAATTTTGATTCTTCTTGCATGATGTGCTAAAGCATCAAATATAAACGATAAATCTTTTGGGAAATTATCAGTTATTCATCAACTTTGTATAGAAAATTTTAGCGACAAAATCTTATGCTAAAGCAAACCAGAGCCCTGTTAAGTTTCCAAAAGAAAAATGAGCCGATATGGCATGACTTCCAATGTTCATAAAAATAAATTGACGGTTAAAATTCAGCTATGTTGGTTGCCTAAAATTTAGATGCTTTTTGCAGTACACTCATAGAGAGGTACATAAGAAAAGTTACAACACTATAAAGAATACTAGTATTGAGCCAAGTTAAAATAATATTAAGAACTTATGAAACCCATCTTCACAAGCTTGTTCCTCATAATTACGCTGATGTCGGCATGTAACGAAGTTACAAAATCAGATTCCAAACAAAATGAACACCAAGTTACCACTATCGAATCTCATGGCGAAAAACATTGGAGCTACAGCGGCGAAACCGGACCTGAACATTGGATAGAAATAGAAAAAGGTTCTGAATGTGGCGGCAAGTTTCAATCTCCTATTAATGTTGTAAACTACGACGAAGACAGCAAGCTACAGCCTTTAAAAATTTCATATTCCGATAGCACTCACATACACGATGTGGTGAACAACGGTCATACCATACAATACAATTTTGATTCGGGCGATTATATAACACTACACAACAAGAAGTACGAACTAAAACAGTTCCACTTTCACGAGCCCGCAGAACATTTAATTGACGGTATTCGCTACCCCATGGTTTTGCACTTGGTTCATATCAATGATGCGGGTCAGTACGCCGTATTGGCTGTGATGGCAAAAGAAGGCAAAAGCAGTGAGGCATTCGACTTTTTGGAGAGTCATTTGCCGATTCAAGTGGGTGAAACCAAAATCGTAGATATGGCTTTTGATATGAATTTGAACTTGCCCGTCACAAAAACCTATTTTACCTACACAGGTTCTTTAACAACACCTCCGTGTTCGGAGGGTGTAGAATGGTTCATTTTTAAAGAACCCATTACCGTTTCCTTAGATCAGGTGGTAGCGCTCAGAAAATTAATGCCGCTGAACAATTATCGGGACGAACAGCCACATAACGGCCGGAGCGTTAAAGTTTCCAATTAATTGGTTAAGGGTCAAATTTTTTCACTGTACTGCCCCCGATCCTTTCACAAACCTCCCCGGCATGGCTCCGGTGTGCTCGCCGTCTTTTAGCACCTGCACACCATTGACAAAAACTTGCTCAACACCTGTTGCATATTGGTGGGGCTGTTCAAAAGTTGCGTGATCGCTAATGCTTTTAGGATCGAAGATTACAACATCTGCAAAGAAATTTTCTTTCAACAAACCCCGATCTTTTAATTTCAAATTCTCAGCGGGCAGTCCGCTTAGTTTTCTGACGGCTTCTTCAAGCGGGAATAACTTCTTATCGCGACTATACAAGCCAAGTACTCTGGCAAAAGAGCCATAAGCACGCGGATGGGTACTCTGCTCCAAAAACACACCTTCCGCACTGTAGGATCCTGCATCTGAACAAAAACTCATCCAAGGGAGTTGAATTTTTTTATCTATGTTTTCTTCTGACATTGAAAAATAAACAACTTGCACACGGCTTTGGTCTTGCAAGAGTAATACTACGAGTGCCTCTTCCGCAGACAACTTCATCTCTTGGGCCACAAAATCAAGCCTCTTACCTAAATATTTTCTAAGTTCCGGATTGCGAAAACCAACGAACAAAATACCACTGGGAGGTGTGCGCCACTGTATGCCTTCAATGGCTTTTTTTCTCACAGCTGCGTCGGTTAGTTTGGCCAACATGGCTTCCACACCATCAGCCCGAACCCATTGCGGCAAAGTTACGTGCAAACCGGTAGAGCTCGCATTGTAAGTGTACATATCAGCTGTAACAGCCAAGCCTTCTGCCCTAGCTGCTTGTATGCGATTGATCACGGTGTCCATTTTGTGCCAATTGGATGCTGAAGATGCTTTGAGGTGATACACTTCGGCACGGATGCCTGCCTCACGGCTTATCTGAATCAGTTCGTCTATAGATTCTACCAGCAAATCGCCTTCGTCGCGAATGTGAGAAATATACATCCCATTGTACTTAGCCGCTACTTTAGCCAATTCTACAAGTTCTTCCGTATCGGCATGCATGCTGGGCGCATACAGCAATGATGACGAAATGCCAACCGCACCGGCTTTCATTTCTGCTTCGAGCAAGTTTTTCATTTGTTGTAATTCGTCTGCTGTGGGTTTTCTGCTTTCAAAACCCATCACATGGGTTCGCAATGTGCCATTGCCAACAAAAGACGCAACGTTGGTTGAAACACCCTTTTTCTCCAAATGACTGAGATATTCTCCAAGTGTATGCCAACTGACCTCAAATTTTATCCCCTCCTGATCAGCCTGCATATCTTGCTTCATCTTTGCACTGAGTGGGCCCATAGAACGGCCCTCTCCCATCACTTCTAAAGTGACACCTTGCCTAAGGTCACTTTGAGAACGTCCATCGTGTAGAAGACTTATGTTTGCCCAGCTAAGCATATTGATAAAACCCGGGGAAACTGCTTTTCCTGTTGCATCCACTTCTATTTGACCTTCTCCGTCAAACTTGCCAACAGCCACAATACGATCGCCCTTAATGGCCAAATCCCCAACCACAGGCGTCTGCCCTGTGCCGTCATAAAGCGTTCCGTTTCTAATGACGGTATCAAACTCAGGTGTTTGCGCACAAGAAAAGGATAGAATAACCAATAAAAGCATGAAAAGTCTCATAGTCTGTAAAAAATTAACTTTCGTTAAATGTAATAAAAAATGGAATGATTGTTTTTATTTTCAGAAAAATCTTACTTTTGCAGACATATTTTTGAGGATAAATTTGTCTGATTGCAACCTCTGGTTTGAACTTGTTTAAATCGAAAAAATGCTAAAGCAGTGCGAACTTCTTTGGTTTTGTTGTCGGCATATCTCCCTCCTAATGGAATGACAATTAAAATCTATTATTATGTCTTATTTATTCACTTCCGAATCTGTTTCGGAAGGACACCCCGACAAAGTCGCCGATCAAATTTCAGATGCGCTCGTTGACCACTTTATGGCTTTTGACCCGGAATCTAAGGTTGCTTGTGAAACGCTCGTCACTACAGGCCAAGTAGTACTTGCCGGCGAAGTTAAATCTAAAACTTATTTGGATGTACAACAAATTGCGCGAGACGTTGTCAACAAGATTGGTTATACAAAAGGAGAATACCAGTTTTCCGGTGACTCTTGCGGCGTTATTTCGCTCATCCACGAACAATCTCCCGATATCAATCAAGGTGTAGACCGATTAGATAAGGAAGAGCAAGGCGCCGGCGACCAAGGTATGATGTTTGGCTATGCCACCAACGAAACAGCCAATTATATGCCTTTGGCACTCGATATTTCTCATAAAATATTAATAGAACTCGCTCAAATAAGGCGTGAAAACAAAGAAATTACATACCTGCGCCCCGATGCCAAAAGCCAAGTGACTATTGAGTACGATGAAAACAACAACCCCATCCGGATTGACACCATCGTAGTTTCTACACAGCATGACGCTTTTGACACAGACGACACCCGCATGCTTGCGAAAATCAAAGAAGACATCATTTCCATATTGATACCTCGCGTAAAGAAACAATTACCCGAGTATGTTCAAAAACTTTTCAACGAAGGCATCACCTATCACATCAACCCAACCGGTAAGTTCGTAATCGGCGGTCCACATGGCGACACCGGACTCACAGGCAGGAAAATCATTGTAGATACCTACGGTGGAAAGGGCGCGCACGGTGGTGGTGCATTTTCGGGAAAAGACCCCAGCAAGGTGGACAGAAGTGCAGCGTATGCATCCCGCCATATCGCCAAAAACTTAGTTGCCGCAGGCGTGGCAGATGAAATTTTGGTTCAGGTGAGTTATGCCATCGGTGTAGCCAAGCCTACTTCTGTGAATGTGAAAACCTTTGGCAGTAAGCATGTCAACCTCACAGACAGTGAAATTGGCAAAAAAGTAGAAACTCTTTTTGATTTGCGCCCTATCGCCATTGAGCGCGATTTGAAACTGCGCAACCCTATATACTTAGAAACTGCCGCCTATGGCCATATGGGAAAAGAACCTCGAACGGTCACTAAAAAATTTGTGTCGCCCTACTCGGGTGAAGTAGAAAAAGAAGTAGAACTGTTTACTTGGGAAAAACTCAACCGGGTAGCAGATATCAAAAAAGCTTTTGGGCTTTAAAAAAATGTCCCTAACCTCAAAAAAATCCGGAATTTCGCCGGATTTTTTTTTGGAATAATACATCTACCTTTGCAATATGGAATCTACTGTTAAAAAAGATATCAGAAGTCTGAGCAAAGCGGACTTACGCACTTTCTTTGTAGCCCAAGGCGACAAAGCTTTTCGGGGCGATCAGGTTTATGCTTGGCTATGGCAGAAATCCGTGTATGACTTTGCCGAAATGACCAATCTTTCTAAGGCGACGCGTGCGTTGTTGGAAACACATTTTATTATCAACAACATAGCCGTAGAAACCATGCAACGCAGCCAAGACGGCACCATTAAAAATGCCGTTCGGCTACACGATGGCTTGGTGGTCGAATCTGTTTTGATTCCAACCTCCAAACGAAGTACTGCTTGTGTTTCAAGCCAAGTGGGTTGCAGTCTCGACTGTACTTTTTGTGCAACTGCCAGACTCAAGCGCATGCGTAACCTCAATCCGGATGAAATTTTTGACCAAGTAGTGACCATAGACCGGCAAAGCAAATTGTATTTTAATCGGCCGCTGAGCAATATTGTTTTTATGGGCATGGGCGAACCACTTATGAATTACAATGCCGTGGTTAGAGCCATCGATAAAATCACATCGCCCGAAGCCTTGGGCATGTCTCCCAAACGTATTACCATTTCTACATCGGGCGTCCCAAAAATGATAAAAAAAATGGCAGATGACGGGTTAAAATGTCAACTGGCTGTGTCCCTACATTCGGCTATCGAAGAAACCCGTAACCGCATAATGCCGTTTTCCAAAAGTTTTCCTTTAGAAGAACTCAAAGACAGCTTGGCATATTGGTACGAAAAAACCAAAAGCCGCATCACCTATGAATATGTAGTTTGGAAAGGCATCAATGATGACAGCGCTTCGATAGATGCGTTGATTCGCTTCTGTAAACACGTGCCTTGCAAGGTAAACCTCATTGAATATAACCCTATAGGCGATGGCATGTTTAGCCAAGCGCCTGCCACTGTAACAGACGCATACATACAAGCACTCGAAAAAGAACGCATCGTTGTAAAGGTGCGTCGTTCTCGAGGAAAAGACATCGATGCAGCCTGTGGCCAGCTGGCAAACAAAAGCTAATTACGTGCCGATAGCTTGCTTGGATTTACGTTAAAAATATCTGTGAAAAAAAGTATCTTTGGTGGCAGATGAAAATCGTATCTCAAATTAAGCAACCTATAGCCGAAGAAATGGAAATCTTCGAGAAGAAGTTCTTTGCTTCTATGTCTTCTAAAGTGCCTTTGCTCAATCGCATCACCTATTACATAGTGAACCGAAAAGGCAAACAAATGCGTCCCATGTTTGTTTTTTTGGTCGCTAAAATGGTATCAGACGGAAAGGTAAACGAACGCACCTACAGGGGTGCTTCAGTCATTGAACTCATTCACACAGCCACTTTGGTTCACGACGACGTGGTGGATGACAGCAACATGCGGCGTGGTTTTTTTTCCATAAATGCACTTTGGAAAAACAAAATTGCCGTTTTAGTAGGCGATTATTTGCTCTCGAAGGGACTATTGCTGTCTATAGACAACGGTGATTTTGATTTGCTCCGAATTATTTCAGTAGCGGTTCGGGAAATGAGTGAAGGAGAACTGCTTCAGATAGAAAAAGCCCGCGATTTGGATATCACAGAGGATGTTTACTACGAAATTATCCGTCAGAAAACAGCCACACTGATTGCGGCCTGCTGTAGTTTGGGTGCTTGCTCCGTCGCTCCGGAAACGGAAGCGGTGACAAAAATGCGCAAATTTGGCGAGCTCATCGGTATGGCATTTCAAATCAAAGACGATTTGTTTGATTACGGCACTGAAAAAATCGGCAAGCCCACAGGCATCGACATCAAAGAACAAAAAATGACGCTACCCTTGATTCATGTCATCAACAAGAGTAATCCTCAAGAAAAGCGTTGGTTGATCAATTCCGTTAAAAATCACAACAAAAACAGCAAGCGCGTTCGGGAAGTCATCGATTTCGTCAAACAGAAAGGCGGCTTGGAATATGCTGTACAAAAAATGTTTGCTTTTCAAAACGAAGCCTTAGCCATATTGGAAACCTATCCGAATTCTGTTTATAAAGATTCTTTGGAGACCATGGTCAACTATGTGATTGAACGAAAAAAATAAAACAGCAGTTTGCATGAAAATTTAACTAATGGCCAAAACCAAAACCACTTTTTTCTGTCAAAACTGCGGTACACAATTTGCCAAATGGCAAGGTCAATGTACTTCGTGTAAAGCGTGGAATACCATTGCAGAGGAAATCGTCAATACTGGTAAGACGCCTGATTGGAATGCCGAGGCTACCTCCCAGCGTGTTTCCAAACCCATTCGCATACACGAAATCAAATCGACAGAAGAAGTGCGCCTGCTTTTTTCCGACAAAGAATTAAACCAGGTTTTGGGCGGGGGGTTGGTACCCGGTTCTGTGGTTTTGCTCGGTGGCGAACCCGGCATTGGCAAGAGCACTTTGCTGTTGCAAACTGCACTTCAACTTACTTTCACAAATCTTTACGTTTCAGGGGAGGAAAGTGTGCGCCAAATAAAAATGCGCGCCGACCGGATGGATTATCCCGAAAATCAGTGTTTTGTGTTAGCCGAAACCCAGCTCGAAAATATATTTGAACAAATCCAATTGGTCAAACCCAAATTGGTAATCATCGATTCTATTCAAACTTTGCAGACCGCTTACTTGGATGCTACTGCGGGTAGTATTTCTCAGATCAAGGAATGTACGGGCCGTTTAATTCGCTACGCCAAAGAAACACATACACCGGTCATTTTGGTCGGGCATATCACCAAGGACGGCAGCTTGGCGGGCCCAAAACTGCTCGAGCACATGGTAGATACGGTCTTGCAATTTGAAGGCGATCGAAATCATCTTTACCGCATTTTGCGCACCTTAAAAAACAGGTTTGGCGCCACTTCAGAGATGGGAATTTACGAAATGGAAGCCGGTGGATTGCGCGCTGTGGCAAATCCGTCCGAAATATTGATTTCGCAGCAAGCCGAGCCGATGAGCGGAATTGCTATTGCTTCTATTGTAGAAGGTATGAGGCCGCTTATGATTGAAATCCAAGCCTTGGTGAGCACGGCAGTTTATGGCACACCCCAGCGAAGCACTACAGGTTTTAACGCGAGAAGACTCAATATGCTTTTGGCGATTTTGGAAAAAAGAGCCGGTTTTAAGCTCGCAGCCAAAGATGTTTTTTTGAATATTACGGGTGGCTTAGTCGTAGATGATCCGGCTACAGATTTGGCCGTGATGGCAGCCATACTCTCCTCAGATTTTGACTTACCTATTCCAAAAAAATATTGTTTTGCGGCCGAAATTGGTTTGGCCGGCGAAGTAAGGCCCACTACCAGACTCGAACAGCGAATTTCCGAGGCTGAAAAACTCGGTTTTACTGATATTTTTATTTCAAACCAAGCGCGTTTGGCTGAGGGCAGTCACAAAATTAAAATTCATAAACACGGCAAAATTCAGGAGGTATTTAGGGCTGTTTTTAAAGATTAACTGCGTTCACTTGTTTTTACGGAAGTCTGTTGGATGTTATTTTGGAGTGCATAAAAGGCGCGTTTGGCTGCTTTTTCTTCTGCTTTTTTCTTGGAGGTATCTCGGGCTTTAGAAATGGGTTTGTTGTCTATAATCAGTTTTACGGAAAAATATTTTACCGACTCCTTTCCCGTGTCTTCAACCACATCAAAATGGAAAACCTTTTTTTCTTTTTGGCACCATTCAATAATCAGGCTTTTATAACTCATCACGCGTTTTTCCAGGGCTTTTAAATCCACGTGTTTGTCTATAATCCGTTCTTGGATAAATCTTTCACAATAAGCGAAGCCTCTATCCAAATAAATAGCACCTATAAGGGCTTCAAAGAGGTTGCCGTGTATGTTATCCCCCTGATAATTTTTAGGAATATTTGATTGTGAAAAGGTAATGAGTTCGAGTTCTTTACCCAAGTCATTCAGGTGTCTTCGGCTGACAATCTTAGAGCGCATTTGTGACAGATAGCCTTCATTTCCGAAAGGCGCTTCTTGAAGCAGGAACGCGGCAATGACAGTACCCAAAACAGCATCGCCCAAAAACTCCATCCGTTCGTAATTAATAGGATTCCCTTGCTTGTCGGATTCGTTGGCGGAGCTGTGGGTAAAAGCGATTCTATACCAGTCTATTTTGTGTGGGGTAAATCCGATTGTTTTTTTTACAAATAAAAAAAACTCCTCGTCCTTGCCGGATCGGGAGTTAAATATTTTTGGAAAAATTGTCATTTACAGCTACTAAAATCTTTTAAATGCCAAACAAACATTGTGGCCGCCAAAACCAAAGGTATTGCTGAGTGCTACGTTAATCTCTCTGCTTTGGGCCTTGTTTAACGTAAGGTTGAGTCTGGCATCAATTCGCTCATCAACAGTTGTGTGGTTGATGGTTGGTGGCACCAAATTGTTCTGCATTGCCATAATACTTGCAATGGCTTCTATGGCTCCGGCGGCTCCTAAAAGATGACCGGTCATAGATTTGGTGGAGTTGATGTTGATGTTGGGCGCGTGACTGCCAAAAACTTCCGAAATGGCTTTGAGTTCGGCCACATCACCCAGAGGTGTAGAAGTGCCATGCGTGTTGATGGTATCTACCTCTTCTGGCGAAAGCCCTGAATTCTCAAGACAGTTGTACATGACCGCCTTTACGCCCAATCCGTCGGGATGTGGTGCTGTCAGGTGATGCGCATCTGCACTGAGGCCGCCTCCCGAAAACTCCGCGTATATTTTGGCGCCGCGAGCTACAGCATGTTCATATGATTCTATTATTAGAGCACCCGCACCTTCACCGAGTACAAAACCATCGCGGGTAGCATCAAACGGCCGAGAGGCTGTTTCGGGTGAGTCATTTCTAGTAGATAGCGCATGCATAGCGTTAAAACCACCCATACCTGCTATAGTCACCGCAGCTTCAGAACCGCCGGAAACAATCACATCGGCATAGCCTAAGCGAATGTAATTCAGCGCATCGAACATGGCGTTGGCTGCAGAGGCACACGCGGAAACGGTGGTGAAATTGGGCCCCATAAATCCGTATTTAATGGAAATATTACCCGGAGCAATGTCTGCTATCATTTTTGGAATAAAGAACGGGTTAAACTTGGGTGTGCCGTCACCGGCTGCAAAGTTTAAAACCTCCTCTTGAAAAGTTTCAAGACCGCCAATCCCTGCTCCCCAAATGACTCCTACACGAGATTTGTCAACGGTTTCCAGGTTAAGGCCTGAATCTTTGATTGCTTCGTCTGAGGCAATCATTGCGTATTGTGAAAATTTATCTAAGCGTCGCGCTTCTTTGCGATCCATATAGTCTGTGACATCAAAATTTTTGAGTTCACACGCAAATTTGGTCTTAAATTTTTCTGTATCGAAATACGTAATGGGGGCTGCCCCACTGACACCGTTTATAAGACCCTGCCAATATGCTTCCAAATTATTACCTATGGGGGTAAGTGCCCCCATGCCGGTGACGACTACGCGCTTAAATTTCATGTGCTTATTTGTTTACGAATGCTTACACATGGAACCATAAAACTAAAACAGTCATTATGTTTTGATAACAACTGTTTTAGTTTCTCAGGTTACATTAGGTAATTTATTTTGCAGATTCGATATACTGAATCGCCTGTCCAACCGTGGCTATGTTTTCTGCCTGATCGTCAGGAATTTGTATATCAAATTCTTTTTCAAATTCCATGATCAATTCTACGGTATCCAAAGAATCGGCTCCCAAATCATTTGTGAAGCTGGCTTCGTTTACCACTTCGTTTTCATCAACGCCTAATTTGTCTACGATGATGGCTTTAACTCTTGATGCAATGTCTGACATAACTTTGATTATTTAAAGTTGATTTTGAACGGCAAAAATAAAAAACTTTGGTTAATTAAATAGATTAAAAATAAATATATCTGTTTCTTTGACTGTGAAGCCCAAATTCAGCGGAACAAATGTTTGCTGCAAACGCTGTGTCAATGTAGCTTGATGCTCCTTTTTGACGGATAAAACTTACTGGATATTTATTTTTTTATTCTAATTATAGCCTTGTTGTTTTATCATGTTAATATTAATGCTTTTTTTTGTAAAGTCAAAATATTATTTCAAAAACGGGCACAAAAGACTGTTTGCACACTTGCCCACAGACACTTCACAGAACATTCAAGTGTATAGTATTTGCTCGTAAAATATTTATTATCAATATATTAAAAAAACACATGCAAAAAATACAGCCCAATACATGAAAAAAATTGTCATTTTAGCATCCGGAAACGGCAGTAATGCGGAAAACCTCATTAGTCAATTTCATGCATCGGATAAAATTCGCGTGGTGGCAATTCTTTCAAACAATATGCAGGCTGGCGTCATTGAAAGAGCCAAAAGATGTGAGGTGCCGTGCATGGCTTATAATACATTTGCTTCGCGCGAAGCGGGATTTCTCAGAAAACTTATCCAATCTTTTGAGCCTGATTTAGTTGTTTTGGCAGGCTTTTTAGCAAAAATCCCTGAAGATGTGATTGCTGCCTACCCCAAAGCTATTGTCAACATCCATCCTTCACTGTTGCCGAAATTCGGCGGTAAAGGGATGTATGGGGACTTTGTACATCGGGCGGTGATGGCATCCGGCGAACGCGAGTCCGGTATTACTATTCATTGGGTCAATGCGCAATATGATGAAGGAGAAATCATTGCGCAAGCAACAACTGAGATAGCACCGGATGAAACCCCCGAATCATTGGCCGCTAAGATTCACGCATTGGAATTTGAGTGGTTTCCGCGAATCATCACAAAAATATTATACCCTTAAATGACGCAAACTTCATTTGAAATTATCATATACACAGATGGTGCGGCTAGAGGCAATCCGGGTCCGGGCGGTTATGGCATCGTGATGGAATGGGTAGGTAAGGCTTACCGCAAAGAATTATCGGGCGGATTTCGGTTGACCACCAACAATAGAATGGAGCTTTTAGCCGTTATCATAGCTTTGGAAAGTTTAAAGAAAGATAAATTGAATGTTTTGGTGGTGAGTGATTCAAAATATGTGGTAGATGCAGTAGAAAAAGGCTGGGTATTTGGCTGGGAAAAGAAATATTTTAAAAATCGTAAAAATCCTGATTTATGGATACGCTTTTTAAAAATTTACAGAAAACACCAAGTGCGGTTTAAGTGGATCAAAGGGCACAACCAACATCCTCAGAACGAACGATGCGATGCGCTTGCCGTAGAAGCCTCACTGCAGAAAAACTTACCTGCCGATCTCTTTTTTGAAAAAGAAAACACCCAGTTACTTTGAGTTTATGAAGCAATATGCCCTCTTTTTATGCTTAGTTTTATGCGGTGTCTTCCATTCAAATGCACAATCTGAATGGAAAATCATCAAGGACAACGAAGATATCAAGGTTTATGTGCGCACCAACGACACCACCAGTTACAAAGAATACCGCGCAACCACCATTGTCCAGGCTCACATAGAAGAAGTTTATTTTTTTTTGATGAATGCCGACAACCTCCACAAATGGCATTATCAAACAGCTGAGAGCCGGCTCCTTAAAAAAATAAATCCACACGAGCAATTGGTCTATATGAAAAATGACATGCCTTGGCCGCTTCAAGACCGCGACGTGGTCACGCGTATGAAAGTCAGCAGACCCACGCTGGACATCATTCGCATCGATCTTTTGCCCGAATTGGATTATCTTCCTTCAAACCATAAAATTGTCAGAATCAAAAACTTTAAAGGACATTGGTATTTAGAAAAATCTGAAAAAGGCACTATCGTTATACAGGAAATGCAGGGAGATCCCGGTGGAAACATTCCGCCATTTCTGTTCAATATTTTTTTGACAAACGGCCCTTTCAGCACTTTTTTGGAAATGAAAAAAATGCTTTCCCGTATTTAGCGATTCCATCATGCGAAAGCAGGCGAATCCCATTTATTCCTTTTATATTTGCACCAAAATTACAAACCTGTTATGTCCAAATTATTAGCCGTCGGCACCGTTGCCTTTGACGCCATTGAAACGCCTTTTGGCAAAACCGATAAAGTTTTGGGGGGTGCCGGCACCTATATTGCCCTTGCAGCCTCACATTTTCCTAGTGTAAAAACAGCAATAGTCTCGGTGGTGGGTGGCGATTTTCCGGAGAAACACCTACAACTCTTGCGTGATAAAAAAATTGATACTTCTGCCATAGAAATTATTCCAAACGGAAAAACCTTCTTCTGGAGCGGCAAATACCACAACGACCTCAACACCAGAGACACTCTCGCTACCGAGCTCAATGTGCTGGCCGATTTTGAACCCAAAGTACCTGAAGATTTTAAAGATGCAGACCTCGTGATGCTGGGCAACTTGCACCCTTTGGTGCAGTTAAGTGTTTTAGACCAGCTGAAAAAAAAGCCCAAGTTGGTGGTTTTGGATACGATGAATTACTGGATGAATAACGCTTGGGAAGATTTGCAAAAAATCATCAGAAAAGTGGATGTCATCACCATAAACGACGAAGAAGCCAGGCAACTTACCCAAGAGTATTCGCTGTTGAAAGCCGCCCGAATAATACACAAAATGGGACCTAAATATGTAGTCATCAAAAAAGGTGAAAACGGCGCGCTGCTTTTTGAAGATGACCAAGTATTTTTTGCTCCGGCATTGCCACTTGAGGAAGTTTTTGATCCTACCGGCGCCGGCGACACTTTTGCAGGAGGTTTTGTGGGTTTTTTGGCGCAGACCAAAGACATCTCGTTTGACAATATGAAAAAAGCGGTTATCTACGGCTCTACGCTGGCCTCCTTCTGCGTTGAAAAATTTGGCACCGAACGCATGGAAATTCTCACCCAAAAGGAAGTGGAAAGAAGGCTGAACGTTTTCAAAAAACTGACACATTTTGATATTGATTTAGATTGATGATGAAAAAACTTTGCAAACTATGAGCGACGCCATCAAGCACGAATGTGGAATCGCATTGGTTCGTTTACTGAAACCGCTTTCTTATTACAAAGAAAAGTACGGCTCTGCTTTTTACGGCATCAATAAGATGTATTTGCTCATGGAAAAGCAGCACAATCGGGGTCAAGACGGCGCCGGTTTGGCAAGCATCAAACTAGATATGAAACCCGGCGAACGCTATATGAGTCGGATCAGGTCTAATCAAAGTCAACCCATAATCGATATTTTTTCTCAGATAAATGAGCGTATTCAGGGCGAACTGGACCTCAATCCCAATTTGCAAGACAATATAGAACTGCTGAAAAAAAACCTGCCTTACATAGGCGAAGTTTATTTGGGACATGTGCGCTACGGCACTTTTGGCAAAAACAGCATTGAAAGTGTACATCCGTTTATTCGCCAAAATAATTGGATGCACCGAAACCTGATTGTTGCCGGAAATTTTAACATGACCAACGTCAATGAGCTGTTTAACAACCTCGTTGATTTGGGGCAACACCCAAAAGAAAAGACTGACACCATCACCGTGATGGAAAAAATTGGCCATTTTTTAGACGATGAGGTGAGCAAGCTCTACAAAAAACTCAAAGAAAAAGGTTTTAGCAAAGTGCAAGCTTCACCCGAAATTGTCAAAAAACTCAACGTAGCCAAAATACTCAGAAAAGCATCTAAGAACTGGGATGGCGGCTATGCCATGGTGGGCATGCTCGGTCACGGAGACGCCTTCGTACTGAGAGATCCGTCCGGCATTCGTCCGGCATTTTACTTTCACAACGATGAAATTGCGGTAGTCACTTCCGAAAGACCCGCTATACAAACGGTTTTCAACGTGTCTTTGGAAGATGTACATGAGCTGCCTCCCGGAAAAGCTTTTATCGTAAAAAAATCCGGTGAAATTCAAATCAAAAATATCCTAAACGCCCAAGCGCGCAAAGCCTGTTCTTTTGAAAGAATTTATTTTTCCAGAGGCAACGACGCTTCTATTTACACAGAGCGAAAAGCTTTGGGGAAATATTTGTTTCCGGTAGTTTATGAGGCCATCGGACAAGATTTGCAGAACACGGTGTTCTCATACATACCAAATACGGCAGAAACTTCCTATCTGGGCATGGTTGAAGCTGCCAACGACTACCTCAATGAACAAAAAAAGCAGCTGATACTGAATCAGAAAGAAAAACTGGACGACACCCAACTGTCCAAAATTCTATCTACCAAAATTAGGAGTGAAAAAATTGCCATTAAAGACGTAAAACTGCGCACCTTCATCACGGAAGACAAGAGCCGCGACGACCTGGTAGCGCATGTGTACGACGTGACCTATGGCGTTGTAAAACCTACCGACAACCTCGTGATGATAGACGACAGTATTGTACGCGGCACCACCTTGAAAAAAAGTATTTTAAAAATTCTGGACAGGCTGAAACCCAAAAACATCATTTTAGTATCTTCTGCACCACAAATTAGATTTCCGGACTGCTATGGCATTGATATGGCGCGTTTGGAAGACTTAATCGCCTTTAAAGCGACCTTGGAACTCTACATAGAAAATAAACGTTTTGAGGAAGTAGAATCGATTTACAAAAACTGCAAAAAAAGTTTAGAAACACCAGATGGCATCAACCACGTGAAAGCGTTTTACGAACCCTTTACCGCACAGCAAATCTCCGATAAAATTGCAGCGATGATTAAAACGCCTGAAATTGGCGCAACAGTTAAAATTATCTTTCAAACGGTTGAAGATTTGCACCGCTCATGTCCCGACCATTTGGGCGATTGGTACTTTACTGGAGACTACCCAACCCCCGGTGGCAATAGGGTGGCAAACCGCGCTTTTGTCAATTTTTACGAAGGAAATAAGGAAAGGGCTTACTGATTTTTACCGTTTATCGATTATTTGTGCATTTCATCTAAAAGTCAATTACACATCCAAAAATGTTTTTACATTTGACCTATTACTATGGTTTTTTAAGTAAAGTTCATGGTAAAAATTTGGGGCAGGAAAGACGGTTAATAGCCGTCTTTCTTTTTTTATATAAGCCTCTAATGCGCATCTAGCCAATTGTCTCCGGTGCCGATTTCCACCTCCAAAGGAATTTCTAACGCACAGGCATTTTCCATCTCTTTTTTCACCAAATTTTTTAAATCGTCCAATTCGGGTTTGTAAGCGTCAAAAACCAGTTCATCGTGAACCTGTAAAAGCATTTTTGATTGCATACCGCTTTGCACAAGTGCTGCATGTATGCGGATCATGGCTATTTTTATAATGTCTGCCGCACTTCCTTGTATGGGTGCGTTTACGGCGTTGCGCTCGGCAGCTCCTCTCACCACCTGATTGGCAGCGTTGATGTCGGGCAAGTACCTTCTTCGTCCCATAATGGTCTCTACAAAACCGTGTTTTCGGGCAAATTCGATTTGATGGCCGATGTAGGCCTTGAGCTTGGGGTAGGTTTCATAGTAAGTATCTATCAATTCTTTGGCCTGCGAACGCGACAGGTTTGTTTGGTTGCTCAAACCGAAGGCAGAAACGCCGTATATAATTCCAAAATTGACCGTTTTGGCGTGGCTGCGTTGTTCGCGGGTCACCTCTGATAGCGGCACATTGAAAACCTTTGCGGCTGTGGATGCGTGGATGTCTTCCTTGTTTTTAAAAGCTTCTATCATGTTGGTTTCTTTGCTCAAAGCTGCAATGATGCGCAATTCTATTTGAGAATAATCGGCTGCCAAAAGGACAAAATCGGTGTTTCTGGGAACAAAAGCCTTGCGCACTTGCCTGCCTCTTTCTGTCCGTATTGGGATATTCTGAAGGTTTGGGTTGTTGCTGCTCAACCTTCCGGTAGCAGCCACAGCTTGGCTATACACGGTGTGGATACGGCCGGTGTTTGGGTTGACTTCGTGTGGCAGCGCATCTACATAAGTACTTCTGAGTTTTTGTAGTTGTCTCCACTGCAGAATATTGGATACTATTTCGTGCTCCTTGGACAAATCTGAAAGTACATCTTCAGAGGTGGCGTATTGTCCTGTCTTGGTTTTTTTTGGTTTTTTGACGAGTTGCAATTTGTCAAACAAAATAGGCCCGAGTTGTTTGGGTGAAGACAGGTTGAAGGTTTCTCCTGCTTGTTCGTATATTTTTGTTTCCAACACATCTATGTCTTCGTTTAGCGCAGCTGAAAGTGAGGTTAATGCCGATGTATCCAATCGGATACCCTCTTTTTCCATATCGGCCAAAACGCGAATCAGCGGTGCTTCAATATCATCAAAAATCTTTTTGACTTTTCTCTTCTCGAGTTCGGGTTCAAAAACGGCTTTGAGCTGTAAGGTAATGTCGGCGTCTTCTGCGGCGTATTCCGTTTGTAATTTTATATCCACATAGCGCATAGAACCTTGATTTTTTCCTTTTTTTCCAATCAAAGTTTCTATAGAAACAGGTTGGTAATTGAGATAGGTTTCCGCCAAAATATTCATGTTGTGACGCATATCCGGATTGATGAGGTAATGCGCCAACATCGTGTCAAAAAGTTTTCCTTTGACTTCGATGTTGTAATTGGAGAGCACTTTTAGGTCGTATTTTAGGTTTTGCCCAACCTTTTCTATGGTTTCATCATCAAAAAAAGGTTTGAAAAAACAAATGGTTTTTTGTGCCTCATCTCTATTTTCAGGTATGGGCACGTAGTAGCCTTTCCCTTTTGCCCAACTAAAAGAGATACCCACTAAGGAAGCTTGAAGGCTGTCTAGGCTCGTGGTTTCGGTATCAAAACACACCACTTTTTGTTTGCACAGGTTTTGAAGCAACATACTGCGGGCGGTTTCTGTATCTGCACATTGATAAAAATGTGGCGTGGTTTCAAGACTCTGATAGCCCTGCACGGTTTCGGGCGTTTGGCTGTGCGGCACATCAAACATGTCAATCTGTTGTCCTGATGCAACCGGTTCTGAGGCATTTTCTTTATCTTGAGAAAGTGTTTTTGAAGTTTCCGAATTTTGTATGCTAAATGTTTTGAGCAAATTATCCGAAAGTTGCCTAAATTCTAATTCTTTAAAGATGTTCAAGACCGCTTCAATATCGGGTGTGTTAAGTTCGTAGTCTTTTTCGTGAAACGCCACCGGTACATCCAAGAGAATTCTGGCCAATGTTTTAGAGAGTTTACCTTGCTCTGCATGCGACTCTATGTTCTCCCTGAGTTTGCCTTTGAGCTTGTGGGTGTTGGCAAGCAGGTTTTCCATGGAACCGAATTCTTTTAATAATTTTTTGGCTGTCTTCTCGCCTACGCCGGGCAAACCGGGGATGTTATCTACGGCATCGCCCATCATGCCCAAAAAGTCGATGACTTGCTCGGGTCGTTCTACTTCAAATTTTTCTTGCACTTCTTTGATGCCCCAAATTTCAATTCCGTTACCCATTCGCGCCGGTCTGTACACAAAAATATTCTCCGATACCAATTGTGCAAAGTCTTTATCGGGCGTTACCATATAAGTTTGATAGCCTTGTTTTTCGGCCTGTTTGGCCAAGGTGCCAATGATGTCGTCTGCTTCGTAACCGGGCTTGACCACCACCGGAATATGCATCGCTTTGAGGATGTCTTGTATGTATGGAATGGCCACTTTTATCGCATCGGGGGTTTCATCTCGGTTGGCCTTATAGTCGGGGAAAATCTCTAAGCGTGCCTGACTTCCTTCTTTGTCGAAAGCCACGGCCAAATGGTCTGGTTTTTCACGTTTGATTACATCCAAAAGCGAATTCATGAACCCCATAATTGCTGAGGTATTCAGCCCTTTGGAATTGATACGCGGGTTTTTAATAAATGCGTAGTAGCCTCTAAATATAAGCGCATAGGCATCGAGCAGGAAGAGTTTTTTGGAATCTGACATCAGTTTAATTGTTTTGGTAAATGTACAATTTTGAACGCAAATGATGCCGTGCGATGATACCGCGTTAAAAGTTTCTCAAATGCAAAAAAGTCAAACGCCTTAGCCCTTATATTTGCGATATTTACTAACTAATCTTATTCATGCGTTTGTTTTTTTTCGCAATATTCTTACTCCTGATTGAAATTTACGCCTATCAAGCTTTCCGAACGGCCACGCAAAACAAATATGTCCGTTGGGTTTATCTTATTGTATCTCTGTTCGTTCTCGTTTATTTTATACACAGCCTTTACACCTTTGATCGCAGCTTGGGGCAGACCAACAAAACCCTTTACGCTTTTGG
Organism: Flavobacteriaceae bacterium; assembly: GCA_032251335.1. Lineage (GTDB taxonomy): Bacteria > Bacteroidota > Bacteroidia > Flavobacteriales > Flavobacteriaceae > UM-FILTER-40-17. Next base: position 56,987 of record JAVVDW010000004.1, read on the forward strand.
TATTTTCCTCACTTTTTTGATTCCAAAACTCTTATTGACAGTCATGATGCTCGGTGAAGACATCTTCCGATTCACAGAAAGTGTCTTCAAACGTTTTGTGTTTAATTCGGGAGAAGAAAGAATCCAATTTTTAGTAGCGCGACGTAAATTTTTAAGCCAACTGGCTTTGGGTGCCGCTGCCTTGTCTTTTATATCTGTTTTGTACGGAATAATCAAAGGGAAATATGATTTCAGAATATTGAAGCACACCCTCTATTTTGATGACCTTCCGGAGACATTTGACGGTTTCGTCATCAAACAAATATCCGATTTGCACAGCGGAAGTTTTGACAATAAAGAAAAAATAAAATACGGCGTACAGCTGATAGACAGTATTGCGGCCGATCTGATGGTTTTTACCGGAGACATTGTAAATACCCGCGCCGAAGAGATGCATCCGTGGATTGAAATGTTTGCACAAATACAAACGCCTACCTATGGGAAGTTTGCCGTTTTGGGCAACCACGATTACGGCGAATATGTGTCTTGGCCATCGCAGGCACACAAAGAAGATAATTTTAATGCCATCAAAAAATTATATGCGCAAATAGGGCATCAATTACTGCTCAACGAACATGTTTTTATCGAAAAAAATGGCGCACGCTTGGCTTTGGTAGGCGTAGAAAACTGGGGTCGAAATTTTAAACAAGCCGGAGATTTAGAACTCGCATCTGCCGGACTTACCGAAAAAGACTTTAAAATATTGCTTTCTCATGACCCTTCACATTGGGACGAAGAAGTAAAGAACCATCCCAAAAACTTTCAGCTTACACTCAGCGGGCATACCCACGGTTTACAGTTTGGCATAGAAATTCCGGGTTTTTTAAAATGGAGTCCGGTTCAATATGTGTATAAACAGTGGGCCGGAATTTACGCACACCACCAACGTCTGATTAACGTCAACAGAGGTTTTGGGTTTCATGCCTATTCGGGCAGGGTTGGTATTTGGCCGGAGATAACGGAAATTACTTTGAGAAGGAAAGAACTGTGATTTTCTCAGTACATAAGCTACTGATTAGATATATTTTATAATTATATTTGTGTACTCAATTCCTTTGCTTTACATTTATATTATAAAACATAATTTATGTCCAAGTTTGGCGAACTTTTAGACATTGAAGTGCCGGTTTTGTTTAATTTTTATACAGACTGGAACGAATCTTCTACCCTGATGCACAACGTACTGCGCGATGTTGCCGCTGCCGTGGGCGACAAGGGAAAAGTGATAAAAATAGATGTGGATAAAAATCCACAACTCGCTGAGGCACTTCGCATCAAAACCTTACCCACCAGTATCATTTACAAAAACGGCGAAATGAAGTGGCGACAGTCAGGCGAATTAGATGCGAATACTTTAATTGTGTTGATGCAAACGCATCTTTAGATGTGCATCTCCGGTATGTCCCCGGATACGATCAATGTGCCTTCTGTGGCCTTTTCTATTTGAGATACAGATACGCCGGGCGCTCTTTCCAAAAGTTTAAAACCCTCGGGTGTAATTTCCAGAACCGCCAGATCCGTGACTACTTTTTTGACACAGCCCACACCGGTAAGCGGAAGGCTGCAACGCTTTAGCAACTTAGATTCGCCTGCCCGATTGGTATGCATCATGGCAACGATAATATTTTCTGCAGAAGCCACCAAATCCATAGCCCCACCCATGCCTTTAACCATTTTTCCGGGAATTTTCCAGTTGGCAATATCGCCGTTTTGTGCAACTTCCATAGCACCAAGTATGGTCAGATCTACATGTTTGCCGCGTATCATGGAAAAACTCATCGCCGAATCAAAAAAAGAAGCACCCGGCAAAGTGGTGATGGTTTGTTTGCCGGCATTAATTAAGTCGGGGTCTTCTTCTCCTTCAAAAGGAAAAGGTCCCATGCCCAAAACACCGTTTTCACTTTGAAATTCGACCGAGATACCCGAAGGGATATAATTGGCAACCAAAGTAGGAATCCCGATACCCAAATTTACAAAGTAACCGTCTTTGAGTTCTTGTGCAATTCGTTTAGCTATGCCGTTTTTGTCTAACATTTTATTGATTTGAAGATTTAAAGATTTAAGAATTTAAAGATTAAAAGATTTTGGGGGTTTTTTAAAATATTGAAATTTGGATAGAGAAGTATTTGGAAACTATTTTTTTGAAATAACTAATAAACTGAATTAAGTTTGTCTAGCATAGCTTTATCGGGTTTCGGGAGAAAAGTTGAATTTTAACAGAGTTCCTTTCCATATTGTAATTCGTCTGCTTCTTTTGCCGCTATTTTGAATTTATGAATAAAATCTGTTTTACGCTCTGCATTTTGATTATTTAGAAATCATCCATTTTCAAATCTTCAAATTATCTTTCTCCTCACCGTTCGCTGCTCTATTCTTTTCTCGTAATGCTTGCCTTGAAAAATGCGTTGTACAAAAATACCGGGGATGTGTATTTGGTTAGGGTCTAAAGCACCGGCAGGTACCAATTCTTCTACTTCTGCAATGGTTATTTTGGAGGCACCGCACATACACGGGTTAAAATTTCGCGCTGTGCCTTTAAAAATCAAGTTGCCGGCTTCGTCACCTTTCCAAGCTTTAACGATGGAAAAATCAGACACAAAAGCGTGTTCCAATATGTGCATTTTTCCTTCAAAATCGCGTACCTCTTTGCCTTCTGCAACCTCCGTTCCGTAACCGGCCGGCGTGTAAAAGGCCGGAATACCCGCTTGGGCAGCCCTGCATCTTTCTGCCAATGTGCCTTGCGGAATGAGTTCTACGTCCAATTCGCCACTGAGCATCTGACGCTCAAACTCATCGTTTTCGCCAACATAGGAGGAAATCATTTTTTTGATTTGATTGTGTTGTAGCAACAAACCCAAACCAAAATCATCAACACCAGCGTTGTTTGAAATACAGGTGAGGTTTTTGATGCCCAATCTAACCAACTCTTGGATGGCATTCTCAGGAATACCACACAAACCAAATCCGCCGAGCATCAGCGTGGCACCATCAAAAAGTCCTGACAGGGCTTCTTTGGGTCCGGAAACCGTTTTTAGAATCATTTTTAAATTTACTTTGTTATAAAATTACGAATTTTCTAAAACAAAGTATCGGATTTGGGATTTTTTTGAGAGTTCTTTACCATTCTAGCTCTTCTTCCACCTGCTGAATGCTTTCCGGTGTATCACAATTGATACGAATGGCTTGGTCTTTGGGTTTGATAAACGCTTCTTGAGAAATGTGAAGTGCTTGATCTGCATAAATCGACTTCATGTACATGCCCCAGATAGGCAGTGCCATAGTGGCGCCTTGCCCATAGGTGATGGTAGGAAAGTGGGCCGCACGATCCTCGGCACCCACCCATACACCGGTGACCAAATTGGGAACCATACCCATAAACCAACCATCGCTTTGGTTTTGTGTTGTTCCGGTTTTTCCGGCTATTGGATTTTTAAAATCGTAGGGGTAACCTGTTACGGCGCGTTTGTAATCAATTCTATTGACGCCCCAACTGCCGCGAAGGCGCTGTCCGGATCCGGAAAGTGTAACCCCTTCTAAAAGGCTGACCACCGTAGCCGCGGCGTCTTCGCTCAACACGTCTCGTGTTTCAGGTACAAATTCTTGCAATGTGGTTCCGTATTTGTCCTCTATGCGCGTCACAAATACAGGCTCCACATAAATTCCTTGGTTGGCAAAAGTGCCATAGGCAGCTACCATTTCGTAAACGCTTAAATCCATCGTTCCCAAAGCTATAGAGGGCACTTCGGGAATATCAGAAGTAACCCCGAGGTTGCGCACGAGGTTAATCACCGGTCTGGGGCCGATTTTGTCAATCAAACGTGCGGTGACGCTGTTTACAGAATTGGCCAAGGCATTTTTAAGAGTGAGCAATTCGCCTGAGTATTTGCCGTCAGAATTTTTAGGACACCAGGCTTCTACATTGCCGTATTTTTCCTTTTCAATACAAAACTGTACGTCCGGATAGCTGTCGCAAGGTGACAAGTGAAGTTGGTCAATGGCAGCTGCATACACAAAAGGTTTGAAGGTAGAACCCACTTGCCTTTTACCCGATCGGACGTGGTCATATTGAAAATACTTGTAATTGAATCCGCCTACCCAAGCTTTGATATGGCCGGTTTGTGGTTCCATGGACATGAGTCCGGCCTGCAAAAAATGTTTGTAATACACTATGGAATCTACAGGCTTCATGATGGTGTCTTTCTCACCTTGCCAAGTAAAAACAGTCATTTCTACAGGTTCGTAGAATGATTTTTTTATCTCGTCTTCAGATTTGCCATTGTTTTTCATGATGCGCCAACGTTCAGACCGCTTCATGGCTTGTGCTAGGATTCTGTCGCGTTCGGATTTATCAATATCGCGAAAAGGAGCGGTTTTATTGCCTTCATTTTGTCTGAAAAATTCTTTTTGAAGATTTGCCAAATGCGCATTCACAGAGGCTTCTGCGTATTGTTGCATCTTAGAATCGAGCGTGGTGTATATTTTTAACCCGTCGCTGTATAAGTTATACTTGGTCTGGCTTCCGTCCGAATTGATTTTAGGATTGTTTTCTATCCAATTCTTCATAAAATCGCGCAGATATTCCCGAAAATAGGTAGCAATCCCTTCACTGTGTGTTTCGGGTGTAAAATTGATTTTTAAGGGAAGTTGGGCAAGTGAATCTCTCTGAGATTTGGTAATAAATTCGTAGCGAAACATTTGATTAATCACAGTATTTCTGCGATTCAACACCAGTTCCGGACGTCTTTTCGGATTGTAAAGTGATGAGTTTTTAAACATCCCTACCAGCATGGCAGACTGTTCCAAGTTGAGCTCTTTGGGTTCTTTGTTGAAATAAATACGTGCCGCGGAGCGAATACCATCGGCATTATATCCAAAGTCATAAATATTAAAATACATGGTGAGTATTTCCTCTTTGGTGTATTGTTTTTCAAGTCGGATGGCAATAATCCACTCTTTTATTTTTTGTAAGCCGCGCTGCACGATATTTTGTGATACGTTATTGGTAAAAAGCTGCTTGGCAAGTTGTTGTGTAATGGTGCTGGCGCCACCCCGAGTGCCTAAAAACATCAGGGCGCGGAAAGTGCCACGGGCATCAATCCCTGCATGTTCGTAGAAACGGATGTCTTCGGTGGCTATCAAAGCGCTGATAAGATGCGGGGGCAATTCTTCGAAGGGAACGGGCGTTCGGTTGTCATTGAAATAAAATTTCCCTAAAGTTTTACCGTCAGCTGCTATGATTTCTGTAGCCAAATTGGTATCGGGGTTTTCTAAAATTTCAAATGTGGGCAGCTTTCCAAAAACGCCCCAAGAGGCCAATAAGAAAATAAAAACGACAAAAAGCAATCCGCCGGCAAAAAGCCTCCAAAACCATTTGTTGATGATTTTTGAAAGATTGGGTGTTTTTTTTCTGCTACTCATGATTTGTTTCTTCTAAAGATTGACGTTCTATACGGAAACCCACATCGGTAATTCCTTTTAAATTCTCTATAGGCCGGGTCTTGCCATTTTCCCGCATGGCTTGGCGGATGTTGAGTGTGTAATTTCCGGATTCGGGAAACCGAACACTTTCTTTATACCAAAGCTTGTTTTCTTTTAAATCGGAAAATCCGGTTCCCATCCAGCTACCATCCGGATTTGCCATTCTGTATTCGAGGGTATCGGTTTGCACCATACCGTTTGGAAATTCTAACTGTGTAATTAAAAAAATATTGCTGAAACGAAAGGCATTGTTGTTTCTTAGTTGCAAAAAAAGGTCATATTTGTGAATGCTGTCCGGCGGCTGAAAGTTGAAAACCACCAATGAATCTTTATGCCAGCCTTTGGGCAAGGCTTCATAGGCCTCATAAATGCGACGAGAATCGCAGCCAAAGGACATCAGTATCAAACACAGCGACAAAATTCTAACGGGCATTTCGAGGCGATTTCTTCCTGTTATTTTTATTTCTACGTGATTTTGCGGGTCTGTCAAAACGATTCAAACTGTCTTGTCCGACCACGTTTCCGTATTCTACAGTAACTTCTTTGAGTACCTCAACTGCAAAATCTTCAAGATTGGAAACGGTTTCTTTTCTCTCATTCATAGCAATCACTTCGTTGGCTTTTTGTGCTGAAAGCATGTGCCAATTCATCCATTCTCCTTCGTAGGCGTACCAAAGGACACCTTTGAAAATGTCTATTTTTTGACAGATGGCCACCCCTTTTGTGGTGAAGATTTTTTTCTCAGTTTCCGGAAAATCTTGCAAAGCATCGAGATAGGCATCGAGCTCATAGTTTAAACAACACTTGAGTTTTCCGCATTGTCCGGCAAGTTTTTGTGGGTTTAAAGAGAGTTGTTGGTATTTTGCCGCCGAGGTATTTACGGAACGAAAATCGGTGAGCCAGGTGCTGCAACACAGTTCGCGACCGCAGGAACCAATACCGCCCAATCTGGAAGCTTCTTGCCGTAGGCCAATTTGTTTCATTTCGATACGAATGGCAAAGAGTCGGGCGTATTCTTTAATGAGTTGTCTAAAATCTACACGTCCTTCGGCGGTGTAGTAAAAAATTGCTTTTGAGCCGTCGCCTTGCACTTCTACATCCGAAATTTTCATCTGCAAGCCAAGCCGAATGGCGATTTCTCTGGATTTGGTCTGTATGCTTTCTTCTTTGCTTCTAGATTCTTTCCAAACGTCCAAATCTCTTTGCGAAGCTTTTCTGTATATTTTTTTGATGTCGGGACTGTCTATACTTACTTTCTTTTTTCGCATCTGAATACCGACGAGTTCGCCTGTGAGGGTTACGATACCGATGTCGTGGCCGGATTGAGCTTCGGTAGCGACAGCGTCATTGATATGTAGTGGAATATGTTCCGGATTTTTAAAAAATTCTTTTCGCCCGTTTTTGAAACCCACTTCAACTAAAGGAAAGGGTTCTTGTCCGGAAGGCAATTTCATATTAGACAGCCAATCAAAGACGGTGAGCTTGTTGCAACCGGAAGTGCCACAGGTGCCGTTGTTTTTGCATCCTTTGGGCGTTCCGCCTGTATCTGTTGAGCAATTGCTGCAAGCCATAAATTCGTTTTTGGTTAGGGTTTAAAAGTATTAAATAAACAGCGGATTAAAAAATTTTTAAAAACGCAATTCATAATTGAGTTTATAGGATACCGAGCCTATTTCTTCCGCCGACTTAAAAATATTGCGGAAAAGTGTGTTAGACCAGCCTATACGCTGTGTGAAGGTCTTGAAATCTTCTTTTTTCCAATCGAATTCTTTGTTAAATAAAAAATCCGGTGAAGCATAGCAAAAAGTGTAGTCGTGAATCAATCCTGCTGATGTCTGAACTTCCGACATTTGCTCATCAATTTTGGCAGGTGCCATCAAGAGAATTTCATGTGTTTTGCACTGCTGTTTCAATTGATCTAAAATCTTGGTATAATGCGGGACAATTTCTGTTAAATCAAAATTTTGATAGTCGGTTTCCCCTAGTTTTTTGATGGGTCGAATTTGCAAAATATCAAAACTGTCTCCGCAAAATGTATCGAAAATATGACCTAACTCGTAAAAATTGTCTTTGTTGAAGGTATAATTGATGCGCACATTAAAGTCAAAGTCTTGCTTGCACTTTTTAAAAATTTCGAAAACCTGTACAAACTTTTCAAAATTACCTTTCTGCATAAAGTGCTCGTAGGAAGCTTTGGAAACGCCGTGGAGCGAAATTGTAAACTCGTGCAATCCGGCCTTCAGCAAATCTCTTATCGAAGCTTCCGTCAACAAATTGGCATTGGTAGTCAGCGATATGTAAGGCACGCCATATTGTTTTCCCAAAGTGACCAAATGGGGCAAATCTTTGTAAAGTGTTGGTTCTGTACCACAGCCTATTTGCAATTTGAGAGCCCTATTAAACACCAAGTTTGCCATGCGTTGCGCGTCTTTGTCATTTAAAACTCCCTTTAGTTTTTTTACGTAGTTTTCGTCCGTAAAGTAGCACATACGGCAACGCAAATTGCAAGCCATGACCGGATCTAAATTAACCGATAAGTAGCGCATGCCCAAACGGTGCATCAGGTAAAGTGCCAGAAATTTTATCCGGTGGTTTTTGATGCGACTGTTGAGCTTGAGCAGCTTGTATATTCCGTTTTTCATAGGTTTTGAAAGTGCAAACGAACTGCAAAAATGGCTTGATTTGAATTATTTAAACGGCAAAACTTCGCTGCGTCCTTTTTTGAAAATTTTATTGCTGTTTTTCTTGCCTTTGCGAAGTTTCTTGCGTTCTTCGTAGGGCAAAAACGTAATATTTATACAAGCATCGGAGCAGCAATGTTGCATTTTTTCGGCACAAGCATCGCATTGTATAAAAAGTAGGTTGCAGGCCTCGTTGGCACAATTCACATGGGTGTCGCAAGCGGCGCCACATTGATGACAATGCGCAATGACATCCGGCGATATGCGTTCGGCGCGGCGTTCGTCAAACACAAAATTTTTACCGATAAACTTGTTTTCCAAACCTTTGTCTTGTAACTGACGTACGTAGTTGATGATACCGCCTTCGAGCTGAAAAACCTTTTGAAAGCCCTTGTGCTTGAAGTAGGCACTCGCTTTTTCGCAACGAATACCTCCCGTGCAATACATGACTATGTTTTTATCAGTCTCATTTCCTTTTATGGTTTCTTCAATGATGGGCAAAGAGTCTCTAAAAGTATCCACATCGGGTGTCCAGGCATTTTTGAAATGACCGATTTCACTTTCATAGTGGTTACGCATATCAATAAGCACCGTATTGGGTTGCTCAATGATTTGGTTAAAAGAAGCTGCATCGAGGTGAATACCTTTGTCTGTGACGTCAAAAGTAGCATCGTTGAGGCCGTCGGCCAATATTTTGTCGCGGACTTTAATTTTCAATTTTAAGAATGAAAAATTGTCTTGCTCCACCGCGATGTTGAGCCGTACATTTTGAAGAAAGGTGATGCTGTCTAAATGTTTTTTAAATGCTTCAAAATGCTCCGAAGGTACAGATAGCTGGGCGTTGATGCCTTCTTTGGCTACATAAATGCGTCCAAGGACGTCCAAATCGTTCCAAATGATGAAAAGGTGGTCTCTAAAAATTTGAGGGTTTCCGATATGTGCATATTGATAAAAAGAAAGCGTCAGCCGTTTTTGATTGGCAGCGGCAATAAGTTCTTCCCTTTCTCTTGCACTCAATTTATTGTACAGTTGCATGCTATACGAATATTTGGGTTAAAAAAAAGTTTGATGCAAAGCTACGTATTTTTACAACAAAGCTGTTGATTTACCATTCGGGCTTCTTAAAAGTCGAGCCATTCGGAAGAAACGACGGCGGGAAAATCTTGAAGACAGAAACGCGTATCCAATTCGGTCTTGTTAAAATAGAACGAAAACTCAGCTTTGTTTTTAGAAACGCGTTGCAATTCATTTGCCTCCAACACCCTAAGTGTCTGCCTAGCTACCGCATGACCGGAATCTAAGATTTGGAATTCCGGGGGTACAATCTTTCGGATTTCGGGAATTAAAAAAGGAAAATGCGTACAACCGAGCACCAAAGTATCGACACCGTTTGCCAACATGGGCTGTAGGTACTTCTTTAGCAGCAAGCGGGTTTGCTCGCTATCCATTTTTCCGGCTTCTATGAGTTCTACCAAACCTTCTCCTACCTGTTCGAAGACTTCAATTCCGGATGTGTATTTTTGCATGGTATGGTGAAAAAGTTGGCTGCTTAGCGTACCTCTGGTGGCCAGCACGCCCACTTTTTTTGTCTTGGTTTGCAGCGCAGCCGGCTTGATGGCCGGTTCGATGCCGATAAATGGAATGTCGTAGCTGTGTCTCAAATAATCGATGGCATTGGTGGTGGCCGTATTGCAGGCTACAACAACTATTTTACAGCCGAACGCACGCAATTTTTCTGTGTTTTTAACAGACAAAGCAATAATTTCGTCTTGAGATTTGGTGCCGTAGGGTGCGTGCCGGCTATCAGCCAAATAGATGCCCGATTCATGCGGCATCAAGCTCACTATGCGCTTCCAAATGGTAGTGCCACCAATGCCGGAGTCGAAAATGCCTATGGGTGCTTCTGCTGACATACTTGTAAAAAAAAAGTTGCCAAAAAGTAAGCATTTCTTACTTGATGGCAACCTAATTGATGTGATTTGTATTAAATGCCGAGTGCTTTTTTAACTTCGGGCGATAAATCTTTGCCGTCGGCCACAATCAAAGTAGTTACGTCTAAAACGTATTCATAACCTAATTGTTTGGCTACCGTTTGGATAGTTGTGCGCACTTTTTCCATGATAGGTGCGTAAAGGTCTGAACGTTTTTTCTGCAAATCTTGTGAAGCAGTTTGTTGTGCATCGCGGATGCGGGCTTCTGTTTCGGCCAATTCGGTAGCGCGTCTTTGGTTTACTTCTTTGGGTTGGGTTTCTGCCTCACTTTCGTAAAGCTCCAATTTTTTCTGATACTCGGTTGCTGAAGCCTGTATGTCTTTGCGGTAGGTTTCTTCCAATTTTTCTAGTTGTTTGTTGGCCGCAATGGCATCGGGCAGTGCTTGAATAATTTCTTGGGTATTGATATGCGCTATTTTTCCTTGTGCATATCCAAATGAGCTGAGCGCAACTGTTGCAACGATTACGAGTAGAGTTGTTTTTAATTGTTTCATTGTTTTCAAAATTTACTTAAAATTAATCCGGATTGTGTTTATGAATTGTTTTCTTTTTTATTTTCTTTTTCTTGATTTTTCTTTTCTTTGGCTTCTTTTAGTTTTTTTCGTCTTTCTTCAAATTCTTTGATTCTGCGTTGTCTTTCTTCTTCAGCGGCTTTCCTACGGGCATCTATTGCTTTTTGCCTGTCCGATCGGGTATCTACTTGTGTGGAATCTTTGGGGGTTTCACCCTTGGTGGCTTCCGTTTTTGTAGCAACTTTGTCTTTGATTTCAGTAGCTATATTCACCGTAGTATCTTTCTGTTGAGAAACTTTCCCTTCTCTCTCTGCCCTGATTTGTTCTATGGTTTTGCCGCTTCTCTTAGCTTCTCTTTCGTCCAAAAGTCTTTGTCGTCTTTCCTCTAGGTCTTTTAGACGTTGCGCTTTGAGCGCCTCGGCTTCTTGTTTTTTAGCATCGAGGTTTTGTCGTCTTTCATCTGCCTTAGAGGGCTTTGTCGCCGTAGTATCTACTACGTTGTCGCCTCTTTCTGCGCGAATTTGCGCTACCGTTTTACCGGTTTTCCGGGCTTCTCGTTGGTCGAGCAGGAGTTGCCTTCTTTCGTCAAATTGTTTTTGACGGTCTGCCCGTGCTTTTTCAATAGCAGCTCTTCTGTCTTCAAGTGCTTTGAGTCTATCCAGCCTTCGCTGCTCTATGAGTTCTTCTCTTGACAGTGTAGCCGGGTCTGTTTCTTCCAATATGTCATCGATCGTTTCTGTTACCTCATTGCCTTGTGCATCAATTTTTGCATTGCGATTTATGATGCGTACAATCAGGTCGCTAATATCGTATTTTTTTGCGGAATACAACATCACAACATCTGCAGATTTATCAAAAACAAAATCGTATTGTCTTTTGGACGCTATTTCTTGTACGGCGTTGAACACTTGGTCTTGAACGGGCTGGACCAGCTGTCTTTTTTGTATTTCCAAATCGCCGTTGGGGCCAAATCGCTTCTGTTGATAATCTACAATTTCATTTTCTAAAAAAGCGATTTCTTCCTCCTTTTCTCTGATGAGCTCTTTGGTTAAAAACACTTTTTCTTTCTCTAAAGCTTCTCTTTGTTGTGACACTTCGCTAAATCTTTCGTCTATTTCTGCCTTCCATTCGGCTACCTTTTCATCGAGAAGTTGCGAGGCTTGTTGGTACTCCGGAACACTTTTTAAAATGAATTCCATGTCCACGTAAGCAATTCTTATGCCACGTTGTGCATAGAGCGACAAAGTGCTAAGAAAAAAGACGAATAGAATAAGGTGTTTGGCTTTCATTTAGCGTGTTGGTTTGTTTAAACACACAGAATTTAAGTGCTGAAAATCAATTTTTTGCGGCATGCTTTTTAATCTTAAATAAGGCATCGGTCTCCAAATTAGATCTGTTTTAAAACTGTTGTCCTATCACAAAATGTGTCTCCCAGCCATTGGCACCCGATTGTCCGGGCAAATTGTCAAATCCATAACCAAAATCAATCCCCAACAGACCAAAGGCAGGCATAAATATACGTATTCCAAAACCGGCCGAGCGTTTTAAGTCAAAAGGATTGTAGTCTTCAAACTTGTTAAACAATGCCCCGCCTTCGGCAAAGGTCAGTGCATAAATAGATGCTGCCGCGCCCAGCGTGAGTGGATAACGTAACTCTAACGCAAATTTATTATAAATAGTACCTCCGTCAAAATTTGTCAAAGCATCGTCTGGAACAATGGCTTGGTTAGGATATCCGCGGAGTCCGATGACTTCTCTTCCGTCCAAACTAAAGTTGCCCAAACCGTCACCTCCCAAAAAGAATCTTTCAAAAGGCGGTGTGCCACGTTCGGAATTATATGAGCCCAAATAGCCCATTTCGGCATGAGACCTCAGGACCAACTTATCGGCCAAACGGCTGTACCAAGTTCCTTTAAATTTGATTTTATAAAACTCCAGAAAACGAAACTTTTCTTGGTCAATCAAAGACTGGTTGGGCGTTCCGTCCGGATTTTGAAAATTGGGATCGTTCTCCAAATTACCAAAATCTGTACTGTCAAACAAGGAGTAAGGTGGTGTGACTTTGAGGCTCAGGCTAAAATCTGATCCGCCCATCGGGAAAATTGGATTGGTAAAAGTATTGTTTCGGCTCAGGGCTACCGTGTATGAAAAATTATTGGAGTTTCCATTTCCAAAGGTAAAAAGCCCGGTGTTGAAGTTGCTCAAATTAAAAAACTGGAAACTTACCGCCTGTGACAAGGTAAAGAAATCGTCGGGCACTTTAAGTCTTTTGGCCAAACCGATGGTGATGCCATCTATGGTAAAACTTCTATCTTTATCTACATCGTTGGTAAATCCGTTGAATAAAAATTGCTTGCTTCGGGACAATGAAAGTGAAAACTGCTGGGGTTTTCTGCCACCTAACCAGGGTTCTACAAAATTGAGACTAAAAATTCTGGAAGTTCTACTGGCTTGAAGGCGCAAGGCAATATTTTGGCCATCTCCCATGGGCAGCGGCTTGTATTCTTCGCCTTTAAAAATATTGCGCAATGAGAAGTTGTTGAATGCCAGACCCAGTGTACCAATAAAACCACCTCCACCGAAACCACCTTGTAGCTCTATTTGGCTGGAGCCCTTTTCTACCAGGCTGTAGTTTAAATCCAGCGTGCCTTCGTTGGGGTTTACATTTTGGAACTGAGGTTCAATTTTTTCCGGATCAAAAAAGTTGGTTTGTCCCAATTCTCTAACCGTGCGCACTATATTTTCTTTGCTGTACACTTGCCCGGGGCGTGTGCGCAACTCACGGTAAATGACGTGATCGTTGGTTTTGGTGTTTCCGGATACGGTAATGTTGTTAAAATAAGCGAGTTTGCCTTCTGCAATTCTGATTTCGAAGTTTATGGTATCGTTTTGCACACCCACCTCTACCGGGGTGATGGTTGAAAACAAATACCCGTTGTTTTGATAGAGATTGGTAAGGTCGTCGGCATCGGGTTTGGATTTGTCAGCAATGCGTTCTCTGAACAAAACGCCGTTGTAAACGTCGCCTTTTTGGATGCCCAATTTGGCGCGTAAAGACTGGTCTGTAAACACGCTGTTGCCCACAAAGTTGATTTCGCCGAAATAGAACTGGTTGCCCTCTTCCATTTTAATTTTCAAGTCGATGCGCTTCTTGCTGACATTGATTATGGAATCAGAGATAACGCGTGCGTCTCTGTAGCCACGTTCTTTGTATTTGTCTATCATGGCTGTCAAATCTGCCTTAAAGGTTTCTTCGACATACTTAGATCTTTTTAAGAAGCGTCCGGGAAAAACCTGTTTGGTTTTTTTCATCCATTTTTTTATCCGCCAGTTTGAGTATCGCTCGTTACCTTCTATGATGATTTTTCGGATTTTTACTTTCTCGCCTTTGTCAACCCTGACCAACATTTTCTCTTGGTTGACTTTGGCCGTGTCTGATTCTGCTAGCGTTGTGATGTAGGCTTTGGCATTTAGATAGCCTTTTTCTTTGTACTGGTTTTCTATAAAGTTTTTGGTGTTTGTAATGAGGTTTTCTGTAATTTTTACACCCTTGTTCAGCGAAGCATCTTTGATGAGTTCTTTGGATTTCCGCTTTTTCACGCCGTCTATTCGGACATCTGACAGCTCGGGGAGTTCTTTAATTTCCAATTCGAGCCAAACCTTATCGCCTTCTATTTTAGTGATGTAAAAATTGACATCGCTAAAAAGACCCAAACTCCAAAGTCGTTTGGTGATATCGCTGAGTTTTACTCCGGGGATGGTTATTTGCTGCCCTTCTATAAGGCCTGTGTAGGTAACGATGGTCTGCGGATTGTAAGAGACGATTCCGGTTACTTTTAACTCTTCAAGAAAATAGTTTTGCCCGTTGGTAAAGTTTGATTCTTGCGCTTGCAGTCCGTAAAAACCAACCGAAAAGAGGCAAAAAGTAATATATAGAAAGTATCTTTTAAGCATATTTTATGTAAGTTGTTCGCTCGTTTTACCAAATCTTCTCTCTCTTTTTTGATAATCCATCAAGGCTTCCAGCAGGTTTTCTTTTCTGAAATCCGGCCACAAAACCGGGGTAAAAAAAAGTTCAGCATAGGCCGCTTGCCACAGCAGGAAATTGCTGATTCTGAGTTCACCACTTGTTCTAATCATCAAATCTACATCCGGTAAGTTGTGCGTGTAAAGATGATTATTAATCGTGGATTGGTCAATATCGTTGGGCGAAATTATGTTATTTTTAACTTTGATAGCAATGTTTTTAACGGCTTGCTCCAGCTCTTCTCTTGCGCCGTAAGACAAGGCCAAGGTAAGTATCATATTACTGTTGCTTTTGGTGAGGATGATGACTTCTTGCAACTGCGCGTATGCTTTTTTGGGTAGCTGAGACAGCCTGCCGATGGCATTGAGCCGGATGCCGTTTTTTTGTAGGGTTGGCAGTTCTTTTTTCAAAGCATTCATCAACAAGTTCATGAGTGTATCTACTTCCTGTTTTGGTCTTTTCCAATTTTCGGTTGAAAAGGCATAGAGTGTGAGGAATTTGATGCCCCATTTGGCGGCATACTCCACGGTTTCTTTTACAGATTTGGTCCCGGATTCATGTCCCGCCACACGCAGCAAACCTTGCTTTTTGGCCCAACGCCCATTGCCATCCATGATGATGGCTACATGGTTTGGTAAAAATTCTTTGGTCAATATGTTATTTTCGTCATTCATTATTCTCTACAATAACATGGGCGTTTTCCGAAGGTGTATGTGAGTGTGAAACCTGAAAACACAAACCAGTCTTTGCTGTTGATGTTTCCAAAATTTTCGCCGTCAAAGGTATCACTATCATTGGGATTACTCAAATCTATATTGTCTGTAAAAGTTGTGCGCGCACCAATTTCTGCACCTAATATCAATCTTTCATTAAGTTTCACTTTGTATCCCACCGTAAGTGGAATGGCAAAATCTTCGTCATCACCGTCTCTGGTTCCGAATTGAAAAAAACTCAATCCCAGATATACGTAGGGTGTGTGTGTAAAGCCATATTCGTGCAAATCAAATTCAAAAAAGTTGAATTCCATACCTATAGAAGCTTCTTTGATGGTGTTTTTGAAGGCAAAACCTCTTTGTCGGCGTCTCGAGTTATCTGAATCTTTGTCATTGGCAGCCACACGCGAATACATAAAACTGGCTCTGTAGCTGTATCTCGGACTCCTGTTCCATTTTACCAAAGCCCCAATTGCAAATCGGTTTGGGTCTATATAATTGTCGCTCCCCACGTCCGAAATAAGGTTGCTGCCCCCGAGAAAGGCACCTACTTCGTAGATCTGGGCATTCGAAACCATTCCTGTGGCCAGCATCAAAATAGTGATAATCAGATGTTTCATTATTCTAAAAGTTTGCAAATATAACCAAATATGCTTTGTAATCAAGGCGCAAGGGGCGATACTGCGTTAAAACTTTGAGATAGATAAAATATTGTGAATGACGAGCACAGGATGTCAGTTTCTTTTGTCTTCTCCCCAAAGAAGTTTTTTGCGAATGGTCTTGAAGAAACTGTCTCCTTGAAGTTCGATCATATTGATATGGAATGGGGCTTTTTCTATGATAATTTCGGTTTGGTTGCTGACGGTTTCTATGGTAGAATCAAGGGAAATCAAATAGGAAGGCTCTCTTCCGGATACTTTCAGTTTGATAGACATCGTATCAGGTACAATGAGTGGCCGTGCATTGAGGTTGTGCGGTGCTATGGGTGTAATGACAAAAGCCTTGGTGTCCGGACTGATGACAGGCCCGCCACAGCTCAGCGAATATCCGGTTGATCCGGTGGGCGTGGATATGATTAACCCGTCTGCCCAATAAGCATTCAGATATTCGTCGTTGAGCCAGGTTTCAATCACTATCATGGAGGTGGTGTTGCGGCGACTGATGGTGATTTCGTTGAGTGCTACGTTTTTTTCCAAAAAACCGGCATACTCAGGATGAGATCGCATTTGTATCAAACTTCTCCGGCTTATGGAGTACTGACTGTGCGTCAAATTTTGCAGGGCTTTTTCAAAATCATCTTGCTGTACATTGGCCAAAAAACCCAATCGACCAATATTTAAACCCAAAACCGGGATACCTGTATCTTTTACATAATTGACAGAGCGAAGAATGGTTCCGTCTCCGCCTATGCTGAGAAACAAATCAAAACTGCTGTCCAGATCTTGGGAAGAAGAGAAGGTTTTCAAATCTGCAACATCAAAATTTTCTTTGACAGCACTTTGGTGTAGATCTTTTTCCAAATAGGTAGTGAAATCAAATTTTCTGACAGCAGTCAATACATGTTTCAAGGCCGGCATGATGCCACTGTGTTGTATGTATCCGAAAACTGCAATTTTAAGAGGCATGTTCAGATATTTAGGTATTTCTTCAAATATTCGGATCTTTCTTTGAGATTGCTTCTGAGTTTGTCCTCATCATGTTCCGATTCTACCTCGTAGCCGTATCGCCTAAATGTCTGCAACATCGGGTTGATGGCAGACTGGCTGGTTTTAATCGTCACTTCAATCCGTTCATCAACATGTCGGGTAACAAAACAACCCAATAATTTGGCGTCGTTCGATTCCACAATTTGACAAATTTGGCTCATGGCGTAGTCTTTCAAGTTGTGTGATACCACCAAAATATTTCCGGGTTCTTTTAAAAAAGGCGTATCGTAAAAAACTTCTAAGACATCTTCCAAGGCGTAGTAACCCATGTAGTAATTTTGGTCGTTTACCACCGGCATGATATCTGTTTCATTTTGCACAAAAGCACCCATCACATCAAGCCAATTGGTGGTTGATTTCACAAAAAAATGCTCAAATAAATATGCCAAATCCGCCAATGTTTTGCTGTCATCAAACTCGGTCAGGTCTTCGTTGGGCAACAAACCCTGCCAGTAGTTATCTGAAATCACGGGCAGATGGGTGTGCTTGTCTTTTTTAAATGCCTTTTTCACATCTTGAATTCGGCTTTCCAAATGGAGCGGTTTTAAATCTACATTGATGTAGTCTGAAATGTTCATGGCAGTTTGTTTCTTTCGAGCTAGTTGGCATGCAAAATAATGAATTTAAACGACTCAAAACGTTTTTGGACTTTGTATTTTTGCAATACAAAAATCAATCCATGACAAAGTTAAGTGTTAATATTAATAAAATAGCAACCTTGCGCAATGCCAGAGGCGGAAATATGCCTGATTTGCTCAAAGTTGCCACAGATATTCAGCGGTTTGGCGGACAGGGCATTACCATACATCCGCGTCCGGACGAGCGTCACATCAGGTATCAGGATGCTTTTGATTTGATGAAGGTTGTCAAAACAGAATACAACATTGAAGGCAACCCCATTCCGAAGTTTATCGATCTGGTTTTGCAGATACAACCTACACAAGTAACTTTAGTACCGGATGCCGAAGATGCCATTACCTCCAATGCCGGCTGGGACACCATCAAGCACCGGCATTTTTTGCAAGAAGTCATTCAGGAATTTAAACGCAACAACATACGTTGTTCCATTTTTGTGGATCCAGATGTCAAGATGATCGAAGGTGCCAAAGCCACTGGCACAGACAGAATTGAGCTCTACACCGAGTCTTTTGCGAGTGGATTTGCGCAATCCGATATAAAGTGTATTGAACCTTATGTAACGGCAGCAGCAACTGCCCACAAGTTGGGTTTGGGCATCAACGCCGGGCACGACCTCAGCCTGCAGAATGTTGCTTTTTTTGCACAGCACATTCCCAATTTGCTCGAAGTCTCCATCGGGCACGCACTTATCTGCGAATCAATCTACTTGGGTCTGGAAAACGTCATCCAAATGTATTTACAAAAACTACAAGTTTCTACAGCAATATGAACCAACCGCTACTGCATTCCATCGTGCTCGGACAAGGCAAACCACTACTGATTCTTCATGGCTTTTTGGGTATGTTGGACAATTGGAAAACCATAGGAAATCAGTTGGCAAATGACGGTTTTCAAGTGCATCTCATCGACCTGCGCAACCACGGCAACAGCTTTCACAACGACGAATTTAACTACGATGTGATGGCTTACGACATCAAAAAATATTGCGATTCCCACCAACTCAACTCCTGCTGTATCCTAGGACATTCTATGGGCGGAAAAGTCGCGATGAAAGTTGCCGTATCTTATCCTAATTTAGTCTCAAAACTAGTAGTGGTGGATATAGCACCAAAAAGCTATCCGCCACATCACGGTGAAATCCTCAAGGGACTAAGTGCCCTTCCGCTCGATAGGCTTCAAAGCCGTCAAGAAGCAGACGAAGCACTCGCCGTTTATGTTGCTGAAAAAGGCGTTCGTCAATTTTTGTTGAAGAATCTTTACCGATCAAATACCGGTCGTTTTGAATTGAAATGCAACATAGAGGTACTGGCCAAAGCAGAAGCCAAAGTAGGCGAAAACTTCTCTAGAACCGATCAATATCTCGGTGAAACCCTTTTCGTGAGAGGTGAAAATTCCGGATATATAGAAGATTTAGACAAATTAGTCATTCAAAATCATTTTCCAAAAGCAACCCTACAAACCGTAGCATCTGCCGGCCATTGGGTGCATACTGAAAATCCTAAAGATTTTTACAAGATTGTCAAGATGTTTTTAGAAGATTGAACCTTTGCTCAAAAAAGCTGTACGGACAAGACAAAAAAGAACCGCCTTTAAAACTTTACCAAAGGTTTATGTAATTTTGCCATACAAAATATGGAAATTCTGATGCAGGATCCTAAGGTAAGAATGGATGAACCACATGTTACCATCGGTTTAAACTTCTTAAAAAAAACTTCAAAGGATATCCAAGGTATTTCATTTCTGAGCCAAACGCTCAGTAAGCATGACCGTTGAAAACACTTGTATTGAGCGAAATCGAAATAAATAAAAATAAACACATGAAACGCCCATGTAAAAAATTTTGCACACAGCGCATGATTATCCTAGGGCGTTCCATCTGACCTTTGAAAACAATAAATATAAACAGATGAAACTCATTATCCGATTACTCACATCAGCCGTGGCCGTCATGGCAATAGCTGCACTCCTGCCGGGTGTATCCGTTACAAGTTACTGGACTGCCGTAGGCGTGGCTATTGTACTTTCCCTGCTCAATATTTTTGTAAAACCCATCCTGATTTTTTTCACACTCCCCGTGACCATCTTCACTTTCGGACTGTTCTTGTTGGTCATCAACGCCGTCATTATTTTGATTGTAGCCGAACTCATCCAAGGCTTTACGGTCAGTTCGGTATGGAGTGCTATCTTTTTCAGTATATTGTTGTCGCTCTTGCAATCATTCCTTTTCTCTTTCTTGAGAGAAAATTAATTTTTATTTTAAAATTAATTTCTATTATTGTAAAAGTTTACAATTTATTTACAAAACAAACAAAATCAAACGTATGAATCACAAGTATTTCCCCATTTGGCTATTAGCTCTATTATTGGGCTTTTCGGCCTGTAGCGGTGACGATGATGGTGCCACTATCATAGAAGAAGAAGTGGTAGCCTCGCCCGGCTCGGCTGATTTCTCTAACTATGTTTCTATCGGTAATTCCCTGACAGCCGGATTTGCAGACGGAGCACTTTTTGTACAAGGCCAGGAAAATTCATTTCCAAAAATTTTGTCTGAACAGTTTAAACTGGCAGGCGGAGGTGAATTCACCATTCCGTTGATGAACGATAATTTAGGCGGCATGCTAGCCGGTGGCCAACAAATTTTACCCAACAGATTGGCTTTGGCCCAAACGCCAAACGGTTTGCTTCCACAAGTCATTTCAGGCAGCCCTACCACAGAGGCAACCAATGTTTTGGCTGGTCCTTTTAACAATATGGGCGTGCCCGGTGCCAAGAGTTTTCACGTGGTAACCCCCGGCTTTGGCAACCCGGCCAATATTTCGCTAGGTCGAGCCAACCCGTATTTTGTTCGAATGGCATCCAGCCCAAATGCAACCGTTTTTGCTGATGCCCTGGCGCAGAATCCTACTTTCTTTTCTTTGTGGCTAGGCAACAATGACGTGCTGAGTTTTGCATTGTCAGGTGGCACAGGTGTTGACCAAACCGGAAACTTAGACCCCTCTACCTATGGCGCCAACGACATCACAGACCCAACTGTGTTTGCTTCTGTTTACAATACGCTCCTCACCTCTCTGACGGCTAATGGCGCTAAGGGTGTAGTGGCCAACATTCCCGATGTGTTTACCATTCCTTTTTTTACCACCATTCCAAACAACGCCTTGGTACTCGATGCCTCACAAGCTGCCGGTTTGACAGGATTTTTTCAAGCTTTTACCGGTATTTTTACCCAAGCGCTTATATTACAAAACGTTCCTGCACAGCAAGCCGTTGCATTGGCTTCTCAATACGCATTTACTTTTACGGAAGGCCCCAATCGCTTTCTGATTTCTGTTCCCGCAACCCAAACCAATCCGCTGGGCTTGCGACAAATGACTCCGGATGAATTGCTTGTTTTGACAATCGATCAAAATGCACTCAGAAATCAAGGATATGGCTCTGTAGCCATTACACCCGATGTACTACAGGTACTAGGCTTGTTGCAGGGTGGCGGAACACCCACGCCCCAACAAGCGCAGTTGGTGCTCAATGCCGTTAATCCAATTGCAGACAAAGACGCTTTGGATTCGGATGAATTGACCATGATATCCAATGCCGCCTCACAATATAACGCCACCATTGCTGCTTTGGCACAACAATTTGACCTAGCTCTAGTGGATGCAAAATCCTTACAGCTTCAGGTACTCAACGGCGGTATTCCTTTTGAGGGTGGTATCCTGCGCCAACCTTTGGTGACGGGCGGTGCTTTTTCGCTCGATGGTGTACACCCATCTCAAAGAGGATATGCGGCCATTGCTAACGAATTTATCAAAGCCATCAATGCCAAATACGGCGCTACTTTACCCTTGGTAAATTTGATTGATTTCAACACTTTGTTCTTGCCATAAAATAAATTAAACACCATAAAAAAGGCCGACGATTGTCGGCCTTTTTTATTTGAGAATGAGAAACTATTTAGCCTAGTTGCCCGAGCCCAATTCTTGTGTTTCAGTATTGTTTTTTAAATATTTTTCAAGAAATTGATCTTGCTCCCAAAGCAAGTGGAGGATGTTTTCTTTGGCTTGGTATCCGTGGCTTTCTTTTGGCAAAATTACCATACGGGCATTTCCACCCAAACCTTTTATAGCCTGAAAATAACGTTCTGTTTGCAATGTAAACGTTCCCGGATTGTTATCGGCCTCACCATGTGTCAATAAAATGGGTTTTTTCATTTTGTGTGCGTTCATAAAAGGAGACATGGTGTTGTAAATGTTCGGATCGTCCCAATAATTGCGCTGTTCTCTCTGAAACCCGAACGGCGTCAGCGTTCTGTTGTAGGCGCCACTTCTGGCGATGCCACATGCAAACAAATCGGAATGTGTCAACAGATTTGCCGTCATAAAGGCTCCATAGGAATGGCCACCCACACCTACCCTTTTTCTGTCTATATAGCCCAATTGGTCCACGGCATTGATAGCAGCTTCCGCATTAGCGTTCAATTGCTGTATAAAAGTGTCGTTGGGTTCTTTGTCTCCTTCTCCAACTATAGGAAAAGCAGCATCGTCAAGCACGGCGTATCCTCTGGTTACCCAATAAATAAAAGAACCATAGGAAGGAAAGGTAAACTCATTTGGGTTTTGGGTGTTTTGTCCGGCACTGCTTTTGTCTTTAAATTCTATGGGATAAGCCCAAATGAGCAAGGGCAATTTTTCTTTTTTCGCCTTGTCGTATCCAACGGGCAAATACAGCGTTCCGGAAAGTTCTACACCATCATTCCTAGTGTATTTTATCACTTCTTTGTGCACGTCTTTTATACTCTCAAACGGATTTTTAAAACGGGTAATCTGTGTAAGCTTACTGTTCCCTTTGATGTTTCTGAAATAGTAGTTTGGAAATTCGCTTTTCGATTGAATACGTACCAATACCAAACCTTTCTTCAAGTCTTCAATAGATAAAATGTCTTCTTTTTTATCGGTGAAGGCAGATTGATACAATCTTTTCTTCTGCAAGGTTTTCAGGTTGAGTTGGTCAATAAAAGGGAATTGCCCTTTTGCGCTGTAGCCATCGCCAATCAGAAAAGCGTTGTCTTTTTCTATGGCAAGTACGTTTCTGTGAAAAGCATTTCTTTTGGTTTCAAAATTGCCCGGATCTGCATAAACGTCTTGTGAGTTTCTGTCTGAAATCACTTTGGGTGCCTCATTAGGGTTTGAAGGATTAATCAGGTAGGTTTTGGTGTTGCGCGTATCGTACCAATTGTCATATACCACCGCAGCGGTATCATTACCCCAAATGACGCCTGAAAATCGCTGTTTTGTTTTGGATAAAGATTTAGGCGCTTCTGCAAATGGCGCATCCCACACAAAAAGCTCATCGCGGAAAGGAAAGTCTATAGACGGATCGCCACCATCCAAAGCTTCTACAAAATAGAGTGTTGCCGGTTGGTCGTTGCGCCAATTCATGCTTCGCTTGCCTTTGTAGGTAGCCATAAAACCTTTGGGTTGTATTTCCCGCAGCGGGATTTCGTTGACCACTTTAATGAGTTTTCCATTCAAATCATACACTGCTGTTTTTTCCGGAAAGCGATTCCATGGCACTACATATGAGAACGGTTTTTGGATGGTAGAAACCATCAATAAATTTCCATCCGGAGAAAATTCTTCATCAACATACATGTCTTTTGTCATGTATAGCGTTTGCGTTCCATCGATGTTTACTTTGTACAATTCGGACATAAGCAGGTTTTCGAAGTTGAATTCGTCTGTTGGATTTTTCAACAAATCTTGGTAGGTTCTGTTTTGAGAGACCTTGCCCGAGGTGTTCGATACCACAGGCCCGAGTGGCATGTCTTTGGACTGATCTATGAGTTCTGCCCTGTCTTTTGGCAACATGCGCACCAACAAATGCTGGTTGTCATTGTACCATTCAAAGGGACTACCCGCATTGGCATTTAGGCGTGCATCGGTCAACTTTACGGCTTTGGCCGATGCTACATCCAACAACCAAAGCTCTACACCACTTTTGGCAGTGTGTGTAAAAGCTACTTTTGACTGGTCCGGAGACCAACTGATATAACTGATATTCGGATTTTGCGGCAAGCCGCTTACTTGAACTTCTTCCGTATCCGAAACTTTGCGAACTTTTAAGTTGTTGACATAGTTCACACGTGATGATATATTGGTATTCGGATTGATTCTGAGTCCGCCGAGTCTGAACTCTTCCTGACTCAAATCTTCTAAAGTCTTATACGTACTTCTGTAGGTAAGAAGCATGTATTGCTTGGCATCGTCCATCAATACGGAAGGTGCGCGTTCATAGTCTGCAAGTGCCAAAATTTCCTTGGGTGGCTTTTGGTAATCCAAGTTTTCTTGCGCAAACAAGAGTCCGGAGACTAGAAATAACAAAAAAGAAAGTGGTTTTTTCATGGTTAAATAATTTAGACTACTAAAGTATTTGTAAAACTTTATAATGCATGTTAATAAAAATGTAATTTATTGACCCACAGCGAACGATATGTTATTCAAAAAACCAAAATTCAATAAAACCATTTAATTATTTATAAATTCTATGTATTTAGTATAATTTATAAAATAATTCAATTTGTTAAATTTGTAACATCCTTTTTTTATTCCAAATTGGTTTCTATATTTGCCCAAGAATTACACTTAAAAAGAGTCCAAAAAAATGAAAAATTTTCAAAATATGATTTGTTGCATGATGTGCCAAGGAAACTTGGAGGTTCTCTCGTGTAGCTAATTATATTCAATTGCCATACATGAAAAAGCCTCCTCACAAGGGAGGCTTTTTTAGTTTTAAAATATTTGAAAAAGGAAAATGATTGTTTAATTTTTAAAAAGTTCGTCCATGAAAACGCTTGCCCACCTCGTCCTTAAAGCTGCATCGCCCCTCAAAAATGACTGTATGTGTATGTGCGTTGACGACATGATAGGTTTTGCCTGTATGGATGCTAACTAGACTACCCGGGCCACCAAAACACTATCAACAATTTGGTGGCCTTTTTTTAAACAATTTTAAACTTTAAAACCATGAATTCAAATATTTTTCAAGTCCACGGACAAAGCCAAGGTCCTGCCCAACTACAGGTTAGTGCACGCGGGTTTTCTATTCTTGTGGACCAACCCGAATCGTTGGGAGGCAGCAACACCGCACCCAATCCGTTGGAATATTTATTAGCCGGATTGGCCGGCTGTGTAAACGTTGTGGCACACAGAGTTGCCGAAGAGTTGAATATCAAAATATACGATTTGTGCATTGACGTAGCCGGCGATTTGAATCCCGATAAATTTTTAGGGAAATTCACCCTAGATCGGGCAGGTTTTCAGACCATTCAAGTTCGCATACATGCGCTCACAGATGCTTCGGATGAAAATCTCAGAAAATGGTTAAATATTATTGAAACGAGAAGCCCTGTGAGAGATGTTTTAGGAAAAGGCACGCCCATAGCACTATCGCTTCAAAGAAAAGTTAGAGAAACATATTGTGTTTAGTTTGTTTGGTTTGTTAGGGAGGCCGCGGAGAAGTCACTTTTTCTGCTTCATCTACGACCTGCTTCCGAGCGGTCTCTCTTCTTTAAAACGTAAAAAATGTCTATAAAAACGATACAATTAGAAAAAGTACAGACCGAAAAAGGTCATACGCTAGCGAACGTGGCACTTACCTACGAAACCTTCGGCCCAGAGCTAGGACAAGCACCTGTGGTCTTGGTTGTGCACGCCCTCACCGGAAACTCCACCGTTTGTGGTGCCAAGGGTTGGTGGCAAGACGTCATCGGACCCAACAAAGCAATAGACACCAATCACTATACCGTGTTTGCCCCCAACATACCCGGAAACGGCTATACGGGTAGCGCGTATTTGATTGAAAACTATCAAGAATATTCGGCTCGCGATATCGCTCAAATCATTCATTTGGGACTTCAAAAACTCGGTATCTCCAAAGTTTATGCAGCCATTGGCGGTTCTATCGGCGGTGGAATCATTTGGGAGTTGGCCGCTGCCCAACCCCATCTTATAGAACACTTAATTCCTGTCGCATCAGACTGGAAAGCATCAGACTGGTTGTTGGCCAACACCTTTATCCAAGATCGCATTCTCAACCATTCGTCCCACCCCTTGGAAGATGCGCGTATGCACGCCATGACTTTTTACCGCACAGCCCAATCGTTTAGAAATAAATTTAACCGAACCCTAAATCCAGAAGTTGGCATCTTTAACGTGCAAACCTGGCTGGCGCACCACGGCACCAAACTGCGAGAGCGCTTTACACTCTCTGCCTACAAAACGCTCAACCACCTGTTGGCAAGCATCGACATCAGTCGCGGACGCGGAGATTTTGCCACGGCAGTACAGAAAATCAGTTCCACTATACACATCGTTGCCGTAGATTCCGACCTGTTTTTCGTACCCGAAGAAAGCCGAAGAACCTACACTTGCCTCATCAAATTGGGCAAAAAAGTGCACTACCATCAAATCCAATCCATACACGGACACGACGCTTTTTTGATTGAGTACGACCAACTGAGCCGCATACTCGCAGGTGTTTTTGTCAAAAACGAGGTATTGCTCTCAGAGACGTAACTGTTTTCAAAATCATTTGGGTGTGTTTTCTGAAACGGCTTCAGCCCGATTTCAGAAAACCGGGCTGTCCGCTCATAGACCCGATTCGGTTTTCCGAATCGGGTGCTAACCGCTACCATCCCTCACACAAATACAAACTTCAAAATACATAAAAACTTTAAAAAAATAAATTATGGCCCAACTCAACATCCTCCTTTTCGGAATCGGAAAAATAGGGAGCACTTTCGTCAACAAATACATTGAAAGACAAGAAGAAATTGCCACGCAAAAAGGCATCAAACTCCATTTGGGTGCTATTGCCAATTCCAAATTTGTCTTTTGGGCAGCCACTGAAAACCCAAACAGACAGTGGATTGCCGATTTAGAAAACTATCAAAAACCCTACAAATTAGAAAATGTGGTCCGCAAGTTTCAATCGCTTTATGGCGAAAATCTGGTGGCAGTAGATGCCACTACAGACGAACATTTGGCACAGCACTATCCGTATTTAATTGAAAACGGGTTTCACATCGTCTCGGCCAACAAAACCGCAAACGTTCAACCCATAGATTTTCACATCGGCCTGCGCAACCTGCTCAAAGAAAAACAAAAAAGATTTTTTTACGAAACCCACGTAGGCGCCGGATTGCCCGTATTGGAAACCCTTCGCAGGCTGCATCAATCCGGCGATGAAGTCACGCGCGTCAGAGGCGTGTTTTCGGGGTCTTTAAGCTATATCTTCAACACCTTCTCCGAAGAAAACAAAAGTTTCTCGCAGGTACTGGATGAAGCCGAAAAACTCGGCCTCACTGAACCCGATCCACGCACAGATCTCAGCGGAAAAGACGTAGCCAGAAAACTGCTGATCATTGCCCGAGAACTCGGTATTCGGAAAGAACTCAACGAGGTTGAAGTAGTGTCCCTATTGCCCAAAAATCTACAAGGGCACACCACGTTACTTCAATTTAGAAGCCGCAAAAAAGAACTCGACAGCCTATACCAATTGCGTAAAAGAGCACTCAAAAAAGACGAAGTGTTTAGATATATTGGCGAATTGGATGTAAAAAACAAAACCCTCAAAGTGAGTTTGCAATCATTTCCAAAGGAACACACTTTGGGCTACATCAGCGGCACAGAAAACGTCTTTGAGATACATACCAAATCCTACCAACCGGAACCGCTGGTAATTAAAGGCAGTGGCGCCGGACTAGATGTCACTTCAAACGGATTGTTGAGAGACGTACTCAAAGTAGC
The DNA here is from genome assembly GCA_032251335.1 of Flavobacteriaceae bacterium. Taxonomy (GTDB): domain Bacteria; phylum Bacteroidota; class Bacteroidia; order Flavobacteriales; family Flavobacteriaceae; genus UM-FILTER-40-17. The sequence goes on from JAVVDW010000004.1 coordinate 84,573, forward strand.
CGATTTTGTACCCAGCGTGACAGTCTAACCCAAAAACTGCATCAGGTCTGCCACCATTTTTTGACTGCCTGCATAAAAAGGGGTGCGTTGGTGAAGCGCAGTGGGCTCTATATCGAGTATGCGTTGCTGCCCATCAGTGGCTAAACCACCGGCTTGTTCAATGATAAAAGCCATGGGATTGCACTCGTAGAGTAAACGAAGTTTTCCCTGGGGCGAAACAGCCGTCTGCGGATACAAATAAATACCGCCTTTGATCATGTTGCGGTGAATGTCTGACACCAACGAACCTATATATCTGGAGGTATAAGGCCTGTCTTCAACTTCCTGCTGGCAAAATTTTATGTAATTTTTGACGCCTTGCGGAAAATGGACATAATTGCCCTCGTTGACGGAATAAATAGCACCGTTTTTGGGGAATTGCATTTGGGGATGAGACAGGTAAAAAGTGCCAATAGCCGGATTGAGCGTAAACCCATTCACACCGTGTCCGGTGGTGTAAACCAACATGGTGCTGGAACCGTAAATCACATAACCCGAAGCCACTTGTTTGTGTCCGGGTTGAAGAAAATCGGCGAGCGTAACCGGCGTTCCAATCGGTGTTACGCGCCTATAAATTGAAAAAATAGTACCCACAGACACATTCACATCTATGTTTGACGAACCATCGAGCGGATCGATTAGCAACACATAATGATTGGTATTCGTATTGCTTTTGCCCGAAATACTGATGAAGTCTTCATTTTCTTCTGAGGCAATACCACAGACAATTTCTCTGTTAGACAAGGCCTTTATAAAAGCTTCATTGGCAAAAACGTCCAGCTTTTTTTGCTCCTCGCCTTGTATGTTTTCACTGCCCGCGTTGCCCAATATATCAACCAGTCCGGCTTTGTTTACCTCGTGGTTGACCACTTTTGCAGCCAACCGAATCGAATTGATGAGCCGCGACAGTTCGCCGGTCGAATAACTAAAAGCAGCTTGGTTTTCTATGATAAACTCACCTAAAGTTTGATTTTCGTGTGGCATATAGCAGTTTTGCATACAAATATCAACAAAATTGTTACATTTATACAAACCTATTGGATAAAAACGACTTAGATTTAACTTTGTACAGAATTTATAACAAAATGTTAGTAAAAATTAGAAAGGCATCTTCCAAAGATGTTTCGGAAATTTTGAATCTCATCCGCGAGCTGGCCGCCTTTGAGCGTGAGCCGGATGCGGTTGAAGTCAGTATAGACGAACTGATTCGAGATGGTTTTGGCGAGCAACCGCTGTTTCACGTGCTTATTGCCGAAATGCCTTCGGGCGAAATTGCCGGTATGGCTTTGTACTACGTGAGGTATTCTACTTGGAAAGGCAAGACACTGCACTTGGAAGACTTGATTGTTAAAAACAAATTCAGATCGCAGGGCATCGGGTCGCAACTGTTCGACGCTTTTTTAAAAATCGTCAGAGATGAAAAAGTGCGCCGCGCAGAATGGGTGGTCTTGGACTGGAACCAAAACGCCATCGATTTTTATGAAAAAAACGGTGCAAACATTCTAAAAGACTGGCATCTTGTACAAATAGATCAAAAAGCCGTGCAACGTAAATTTAACCTTTAAATATGCGAATATTCAAATTTGGCGGGGCTTCCGTAAAGGATGCCGAAAGCGTGAGAAATGTATTTAATGTGTTGAAAAAAGTTGGCCATCAGGACACCTTACTCGTCATTTCGGCTATGGGAAAAACCACCAATGCCTTGGAAGATGTCATTCACAACTATTTTCATCAACCGGACGACCTTCAAGAATCGATACAGGAAGTGGCAAAATTTCACAACCAAATCGCTTTAGATTTATTTGAGAACGAACAACATCCCATATTCAAGGAAATCCGTTTTTTAGTGGCCGAGCTAAAGACCTTTTTTGAGCGAAACAAATCGACCAAGCATCCATTTGTATATGACCAGGTGATTGGCTATGGTGAGTTGTTGTCCACCAAAATTGTGAGCGCCTATCTCAACCATGAAAGCATCGAAAACGAATGGCGCGACGTACGCGAATGCATCAAAACCGACAACAACTACAGAGATGCCAATGTGGATTGGGAACAAACCCAACAGCGCATTTCTTCTAAAGTTGAAAAGGGAAAAATGTACATCACGCAAGGTTTTTTGGGCTCCGATGCCAATTCGTTTACCACAAGTTTGGGCCGCGAGGGCTCAGACTATACCGCCGCCATCTTCGCCTACTGCCTAAATGCCGAAAGCGTCACCATCTGGAAAGATGTGCCCGGCGTGCTCAATGCCGACCCGCGCTATTTTGAAAACACCACCTTGCTCCAGCATATTTCTTATCAAGAAGCCATAGAACTGGCTTTTTACGGTGCATCCGTCATCCATCCCAAAACGCTGCAACCCTTGCAAAGAAAAGAGATTCCGCTCTATGTAAAATCTTTTGTAAACCCGCTTGCAGAGGGCACGTCTGTTAAAAAAGGACAACCGCTGGAACCACAAGTTCCGTGCTTTATCGTCAAAAAAAACCAAGTGTTGATTTCACTTTCTTCGCTCGATTTTTCTTTTATAGTAGAAGAAAATATCAGCGAAATTTTTAACCTGCTCTCACAGGCAAAAATGAAAGTAGATGTCATTCAAAACTCTGCCATCAGCTTTTCGGTTTGCGTTGATAACAAATTTAACCACCTGGAAGAAACGCTCAACAAACTCCGCGCAAAATTCAAAGTCACTTGCCACGAACAGGTTTCCCTGTACACCATAAGGCACTACGACCAAAAAACTGTAAAGAGCCTCGACAAGGGTCGAGACATCTTACTAAAACAGTTGACAGCCGAAACCATGCAAATGGTGGTGAAAGCACAAGCCTAATTTTGTTGCCCGGCTAAAACTTCTTTTGCTATCTTTGTATGTTAGCCAAACCCTATGTCATTAATCTCAGCGAAAGAAGTAGCCAAAGTTATCAAAGTTGATAAATACAGGTTTATCGGCACTTTCATCGGTTGGATATTGATGAAAATTTTGCGTATTTCCAAACTGAACGCCGTTTATAAAAAGTATCAACACCTCGATGCCGAAAATTTTGTGAAATCGGTGTTAGATGAGTTGGAAATCAAGTTTGACATCCCCGAGGAAGACCTCAAACGCATTCCAAAAGAAGGTGCTTTTATCACGGTTTCCAACCATCCGCTGGGCGGTGTAGATGGTTTGTTGTTGTTGCATCTGATGCTCAATCAGCGCAAGGATTTTAAAATTATAGCCAACTTTTTGCTACAAAAATTAAAACCGCTCGAGGCCAAAGTGCTGCCTGTAAACCCGTTTGAAAGTCACAAAAATGCACACTCTAGCATAGTCGGGTTTAAAAATGCCTTGTCGCATTTGCAAGCGGGTTGCCCCTTGGGAATTTTTCCGGCCGGTGAGGTTTCTACCTACCGCGAAGGTAAACTTATAGTGGATAAACCTTGGGAAGAAGCCGCTATAAAACTGACCAAAAAAGCCGGTGTGCCGGTCGTTCCCATTTATTTTCACGCCAAAAACAGCCGCACTTTTTACCTGCTTTCTCAACTGAACGACACCTTGCGAACGGCTTTGCTTCCGTCGGAGCTTTTCCAACAAAAACGCAGAACCATCAGCGTGCGCATCGGGAAACCCATTCCCGTTAAAAGTCAGGATGAGGTGGAATCGCTAGCCGCATATTCCGGTTTTTTGAGAAGAAAAACCTATTTGTTGGCCAAACCCTTTGAAAAAAATCGGTTTAACCTTAAAAACAAACTCAAAATTCCCAAACCACCCAAAAAAATTATCAAACCCATCAATCCGTCAGACATCATCAAAGAGGTAGAAATAATCCGTGCCTTGGGGACGCGCTTGTTGGTCAGCAGGAATTTTGAAGTTTTTCTGGCAGAGTCTTATCAAATCCCCAACTGCTTGCGGGAAATTGGTCGCCTGCGCGAAATCACCTTTCGGGAAATTGGAGAAGGCACCAACCAATCTATAGATTTGGATGCGTTTGACACCTACTACTACCATATGTTTTTGTGGGACAACGACGCGCAAAAGATTGTGGGCGCATACCGCATGGGGCTCGGCAGCGAAATTTTTGCCAAATACGGCATCAACGGGTTTTATACCCAAGATTTGTTTCGGTATGAGCCCGAACTCTATCAGATGATGAGCCAAACCATAGAAATGGGCCGCGCTTTTATCGTGTCGGAATACCAGCAAAAACCCATGCCGCTGTTTCTGCTTTGGCGAGGCATTATCCACACAGCACTCAGACATCCGGAACACAAATATTTGATGGGTGGGGTGAGCATCAGCAACCAATTTTCCAATTTTTCGAAATCGTTGATGATTCAATTTATGAAATCGCATTACTACGATCCTTATATTGCGCAGTACGTGCATCCCAAAAAAGAGTTTAAAGTAAAACTGGCCGACGAAGACAAAGACTTTGTGATGGATGCCACAGAAGCCGATTTGAACAAATTTGATCGTTTTATAGATGAATTGGAACCGGGCGCGTTGCGATTGCCGGTTTTGTTGAAAAAATACATCAAACAAAATGCGCGGCTGATTGCTTTCAATGTCGATCCGTTGTTTAACGATGCCGTGGACGGTTTGATGTATATCCGAATAGCCGATTTGCCCGAGGAAACCATGAAACCCGTGATGGAAGAATTTCAGCGGGAATTGGAACAAAAACTACAAGAAGGCAAGGACATTTCAAACCTTGGGGACGATTTGATGCCGGGTGCATAGAGACATCTACAAAAGTGATATAAAAACGGACTCAGCTTAAAAATAGATTTTCTACAAGTCGTGTCCAAATCGTTTTGATGAATGCATATCTTTCACTAGTTTTATTAGGCTAAATCAAATATTTAGAAGCCTTTGTATTTGAATTCAGCCAACGCGAAAAGTTTTGAAAAACGAGAGAGTAGCTTTCACCTACTACTCGCACCCTACTACCCGCTGAATTGTCACCCCAAACTTGTTTTCAAAGTTTTGCTCGTGTAGGGTTAAGATGCTGAAACGAGTTCAGCATGACAGCATGTGGAGTTCGGTATGACAGGTGAAGTGGGTTTAGCAGAATCCTGTGTAGCGGATTCATAAACCCTTTATCTGAAAAGATAAAAAGTTGTGCGCAAAAAAACTTCTAAATTTGAATAAGACAGAATCCGTTTTTTATAAATTATTAATCCCAACAGCAAATTTGTACCTGCGATGCTTTCTAATCTTTCAAAACATCCCCAAATCCGATTTCTCCGCTTCGGTTATTTTTTTAACTTAGACCGCAGAAAATAACCCCCTTTTGATAGCCAGAGCATCCATAGACAAAGTATTTGAAACTGCCCGTGTTGAGGAGGTTATAGGCGATTTTGTCCAACTCAAAAAATCGGGATCAAACTTCAAAGGCCTCAGCCCGTTTACCGACGAGCGCTCCCCGAGTTTTATGGTTTCGCCCGTCAAGCAAATCTGGAAAGATTTCAGCAGCGGCAAAGGTGGCAACGTGGTCGCTTTTTTGATGGAACACGAACATTTTACCTATCCGGAAGCCATCAAATACCTCGCTAAAAAATACAACATCGAAATTGAAGAAACCTTGCCGTCTCCAGAAGAAAAAGAAGCGGCGGGCGAACGCGAAAGTTTGTATTTGGTTTCAGAATACGCCCAAAAATATTTTGCCAAAACCCTTTGGCAAGACGAGGAGGGAAAAGCCATTGGGCTGAGCTATTTTAAAGAGCGTGGATTTACAGACGAAACCATTCGAAACTTCGGACTCGGTTACTCGCCCGACAGTTGGGACGCTTTTACCAAACAAGCATTGGCAGACGGCTATTTGTTAGATTTTCTGGACAAAACAGGTTTGAGCATCGTCAAGGAAACCAAGAGTTTTGACCGCTTTAAAGGCCGCGTCATGTTCCCGATTCACTCCATGAGCGGTCGTGTGCTCGGCTTTGGCGGACGCATCCTCACCAACGACAAGAAAGCCGCCAAATACCTGAACTCGCCGGAAAGCGACATCTACCACAAAAGCAAGGTACTCTACGGTCTTTACTACGCCAAACAAAGCATTGCCAAAGAAAACAATTGCTATTTGGTGGAAGGCTATACCGATGTCATTCAACTGCACCAACGGGGTGTGCATAACGTGGTGGCATCGAGCGGAACGGCACTCACGCCCGACCAAATCAGGCTTATCCGAAGACTGACAAACAACATCACCGTTTTGTTTGACGGTGATGCGGCCGGACTCCGCGCCTCACTTCGCGGCATCGACCTCATTTTGGAAGAAAACATGAACGTCAAAGTCTGCAGCTTCCCTGAAGGCGAAGATCCGGACAGCTTTGCACGTTCGCATGAATACGAAGAAATCGTGTCGTTTTTAGAAGATAATGCCAAAGATTTTATACAATTCAAAGCCGAATTACTGGCCAAAGACGCCAAGAACGATCCTATCAAAAAGGCGGAATGTGTACGAGACATGATTGAGAGTATTTCTAAAATTCCGGACAAAATCAGTCAGGAAATTTACGTGAAAGAATGCTCCAAAATCATGGACATTTCCGAAGAAGCCTTGTTTTCTTCGCTCTATCAATTAAGCAAAGGCAAAATTAGGCAGGCAAACAAACAAGAAAAACAACAACGTGCAGCCGCGGGATTAACCGCCGTCCAAAGCCCGAAAGAAAAAGTAAACCAACTGCACGAGCTGGAGACAGACATTATCCGTGCACTCCTTTTGTATGGCGATAAAGAAACCGAGTTCGAAGACCTCATCCTCAAACAAAACGACCAAAACCAGTTGGAATTGGTGGCCGAAAAATACAGCTGTAAAGTCTTTGAAAAAATATTTTTGGATTTGCAACAAGACGAAATTGATTTTTCACACCCCGATTTTAAAAAACTCTACCATCTGTTGATGCCAAACTTTCAAAGTGATGAAGCCATAGACCTCAAAAACCTGTCTCACGTTCTAGACAAAAGCGCGAACGAAATTGTGTCCGACATCTTGATGAATGAAGAGCAATATCAACTGCACAACTGGGAACGAAAAAATATTTTTGTCAAGGTCAAAGAGAAAACCATCGCCCAATTTGTGAGTGAAATTATTCTGAACCTCAGAAGCTACCTCATCGAGCAAAAAAAAGTGGAACTCATGCAGCAAATCACTTCCAAAACCGAATCACACACAGAAATATTGGAAGAAATCAACAACTACAACAAACTGAAAGTCTTGCTCGGGCGAAAGTTGGAAAGGGTCATTTGACGGTTCCGTTCATTTTATAGAAGTGTGAAAGCCCATCAATATTTCAAAAAATTCGCAGCGGAATTGTACCTTTGCGCCTCAAAAACATTGTGATACAATACAAGATGAAGTACCATCCCAACGAAATTGAAGCCAAGTGGCAAAAATATTGGAAAGAAAATCAAACTTTTTTAGCAGAAAACCAATCGGATAAACCCAAATACTACGTATTGGACATGTTCCCGTATCCATCCGGAGCCGGGCTTCACGTAGGGCATCCGTTGGGCTACATCGCTTCCGATATTTATGCTCGCTTCAAAAGACATCAGGGTTTCAACGTCTTGCATCCTATGGGATACGACTCTTTCGGATTGCCGGCCGAGCAATATGCCATTCAAACCGGACAACACCCCGCCATCACCACCGAAACCAACATCAAACGCTATCGTGAACAGCTCGATAAAATCGGTTTTTCTTTTGACTGGAGCCGCGAAGTGCGCACCTCCGAACCCGATTATTACCGCTGGACACAATGGATTTTTCTTCAATTGTTTAATGCTTGGTATAACCGAGAGACCAATCGGGCTGAGCATATAGACAGCCTCGTCGCTATTTTTAAAAAACACGGAAATCTTCAAGTAAAGGCAGCTTGTGATGAAGACACCAAACCCTTCTCTGCTGCCGACTGGGAAAATTTCAGTGAAGAAGAAAAACAACAAATCTTATTAAAATACAGGCTGACGTATTTGGCCGAAAGCGAAGTCAACTGGTGCGCGGCACTGGGCACCGTGTTGGCAAATGACGAAGTTGTCAACGGCCTTTCGGAACGCGGCGGACATCCGGTGGTGCGAAAAAAAATGACACAGTGGAGCATGCGTATTTCTGCCTATGCAGAGCGATTGCTCAACGGACTCAATTGTATAGACTGGCCCGAGCCGCTCAAAGAAATGCAGCGCAACTGGATTGGAAAATCGGTAGGTGCGCACCTCGTATTTGAGATTGAAAACAGCAAGGATAAAATCGGTGTGTTTTCTACCAGACCCGACACCATCTTCGGGGTGAGCTTTATGGTATTAGCGCCCGAGCACGAGTTGGTAGCACAAATCACCACAAGCGAACAAAGAAATGATATAACCGCCTATGTTGAAGCCGCCTCACGCAAAAGCGAAAGAGAGCGTATGGCAGACGTAAAAACGGTGAGCGGCGTCTTCACCGGTGCCTACGCCATCCATCCCTTTTCCAAAAAACGAATTCCGATTTGGATAGGCGATTACGTCTTGGCCGGATATGGCACCGGAGCCGTAATGGCTGTGCCGTGTGGCGACCAGCGCGACTACGATTTTGCCAAACATTTTGGCATTGAAATTCCCAATATATTCGACGGCATGGATATTTCGGAAGCCGCGTTTACAGACAAAGAAAAAACCATCATCGCAAATTCAGATTTTCTAAATGGACTTTCCTACAAAGAAGCCACTGAGAAAGTGATAGCAGCGCTCGAAAAAATAGGAGCCGGAAGCGCACGAACCAACTACCGCCTGCGAGACGCTGTTTTCAGCAGGCAACGCTATTGGGGCGAACCCATTCCGATGTATTATAAAAACGGTATCCCGCATCCCATTCCGGAAGCTTGTTTGCCCCTTAGGTTGCCCGAAGTAGAAAAATACCTGCCCACGGAAGATGGCGATCCGCCTTTGGGCAATGCGACAGCTTGGTATTGGGACGAAGAAAAACAAGAAGTCACCGCCGACACCAACAGACCCGGCGGACCGCTCGAACTCAACACCATGCCGGGCTGGGCGGGCAGTTCTTGGTACTTCAACCGATATATGGATGCCCAAAATACAGAAGCTTTTGCCGGGAACCGAGCACTTGACTACTGGCGCGAGGTAGATTTGTATATAGGCGGTAGCGAACACGCCACCGGACACTTGCTCTACAGCCGTTTTTGGCAAAAATTCTTATTCGATTTGGGTCTGGTGCCCACAGATGAATATGCCAAAAAACTGATTAACCAAGGAATGATATTGGGGATGAGCGCGTTTGTTTTCAGGTTGGAAGGCACAAATATCTATGTATCAAAAAACATCATAGAAGGTGAAAAAGGTCAGTTTATTCATGTTGATGTATCGCTAGTTGACGCTTCTGATCATTTGAATATTGAAGCTTTTAAAAATTCGAGGTCTGAATTTGCTGACGCACAGTTTAAAACAGAAGCAGACGGAAGTTTTGTTGTCAGTCGCGAAGTAGAAAAAATGTCCAAATCCAAATACAACGTGGTCAACCCCGATGATATTTGCGAGCAATTTGGCGCGGACACGCTTCGTATGTACGAAATGTTTTTGGGACCGCTCGAACAAGCCAAACCTTGGAATACAGCCGGCATCACCGGTGTTTTTAGTTTCCTCAAAAAACTGTGGCGTTTGTACTTTGACGACAACGGCTGTATAGTCACCGATAAAGAACCTGACAAGGCATCGCTCAAAACGCTGCACAAAACTATCAAAAAAGTGACGGAAGACATTGAAAACTTCTCGTTCAACACCTCCGTTTCCTCTTTTATGATTGCCGTAAACGAGCTCACTTCTCAAAACTGTCACGAAAGGGCCGTTCTAGAACCCTTAGCCATCCTGATTTCGCCCTATGCGCCGCATATAGCAGAAGAACTTTGGCATCAGTTGGGAAATCAGGGATCTGTTTCCACGGCAGCTTATCCAATTTTTGATGCCAAATATTTGATAGAAGCAGAAAAAGAATACCCGGTTTCTTTCAATGGAAAAATGCGGTTTAGCCTGACGCTCCCTTTGGATATGACAAAAGAAAACATCGAAAAAACGGTTTTGGCAGACGAACGCACCCAAAAACAGTTGGAAGGACAGACGCCCAAAAAGGTAATTGTGGTGCCGGGGAAAATTGTGAACATAGTAGTCTGATTTTGATATATTTACATCCTTAAAACAGCTGATTTATGCCTAAATTCTCTTACAAATCTCAAAGAAAAATTCGAAGATTTCACCGATACATTGCGGTTTTTGTGGGCATACAACTCCTCTTTTGGACAGTCAGCGGCTTGTACTTTAGTTGGAACAATATGGATGATGTACATGGCGATACCTTTCGAATTTTTCCAAAAAACTTTGTAGGAAACCCAAATTTTGCATTGATGGATTCGCTTTTTGATGAAGTTGAAAAAACCATCAAAATTGATTCTATAAAGAGCATCGGCATTGTCAAAAATGACGTTCTCCCTATGGCGCGCTTCAGTTTTTTTTACGCAGGAAAACTTCACCATCAATTGATTGATCTGGAAAAAAAATCCCTTCGTCCGCCACTGTCAGAAGTGGAAAGTGTCAAGTTGGCACAAGAAAGTTTTAGAGGAAAAGTTGGCATAAAAAATGTTAAGCTTCTATCCGAAAAAGACGTTCATCAAACTCATGAATACCGAGGCAGTGTGCTACCTGCATTTGCCATAGAATTTGATCACGCGTCCGGTCTCACAGCCTATGTGGCTCCGGAGCTGGGTGAAGTGACCAGTTTTAGGAACAACAACTGGCGACGGTTTGATTTTCTTTGGATGATGCACACCATGGATTATCAAACCCGAGATGTCATCACCAATTGGGTGCTGCGCATTTTTTCGGTTTTGGGTTTGTTAACGGTTTTTTCAGGATTTTTGCTGTATTTTGCAACGTCAAAGAAAATTATAAAAAAATAAAAATTTTACGCTATGGGAATGGGTTATATGATTCTAATTGGCTTCATTATGCTGTTGAGTTGGGGTGTGTCCGCACAACTCAAAAGCAAGTTTAAAAAATATTCAAAAGTGCATCTGCAAAACGGTCTCAGCGGTGCCGAAATTGCCGAAAAGATGTTGGCCGACCACGGTATTCGGAATGTAAAAGTTATCTCGACACCCGGTCAATTGACAGATCATTACAATCCGGTCAACAAAACCGTCAACCTCAGCGAAGCGGTGTACAATCAGCGAAACGCAGCAGCCGCTGCAGTTGCCGCACACGAATGTGGCCATGCCGTTCAGCATGCCATTGGGTACGAGTGGCTACAACTGCGTTCAAAATTGGTTCCGGTAGTGAGTGTGTCGTCCAACTTTGTACAATGGATTTTGCTGGCAGGAATTCTAATGATCAATACGTTTCCTTCTTTACTGTTAGTAGGTATTGTCATTTTCTCTTTGACTACCCTATTCACGATAGTCACCCTACCCGTTGAGTACGATGCCAGCAATCGGGCTTTGGCTTGGTTAGAAAACAAACGCATGGTGACACGCGAGGAGCTTTCCGGTTCTAAAGACGCCTTAAAGTGGGCTGCCAGAACCTATGTGGTGGCTGCTATCGGATCTATTGCTACACTGCTTTACTACGTGAGCATTTATATGAATCGCCGTTAATTTACGTAAACATGTCTGATATTACAGTAACGGTCAAAGACCGCGACGGAAACATCCATGAGTTGTCGGCGCCTACAGATATGGCCATGAACTTGATGGAGCTTTGCAAAGCATACGAATTGCCCGTAGATGGCACTTGTGGTGGTATGGCAATGTGTGCATCCTGTCAAGTTTACATAGAAATGCAACATACGCTGCCTGAAATATCCGATGCCGAAGAAGCCATGCTTGCCGATGCATTTCACGTAAAACCCATCAGTCGATTGGGTTGTCAAATTCCCATTTCTCCGGAAATGAACGGTATGCATTTTGAATTGGCTCCGGAATAATTCTATTTGGCATTGGTTAAAATTTGGCGTAAGTTGCTTGACGTTAATATATTTTTATGCATTTTTTATCCCCTCAACTTGAAGACTACGTAGCCAAACACTCCGAAAAAGAACCTGAGTTGCTTCGCCAATTGCACAGAGAAACCTTGCTAAAGGTATTGCAACCCCGTATGATTAGCGGGCATTTTCAAGGCCGGGTTCTAAGTCTAATTTCCAAACTCATACAGCCTAAAAATATTTTGGAAATTGGCACCTATACGGGCTATTCCGCACTTTGTCTGGCAGAGGGTATTCAGAAGGAAGGCAAACTTCACACCATTGACGTAAACCCGGAGTTGGTGACCTTGCAACAAAAATATTTCAAAGCATCGGGCTACGAACATCAGATTGTGACACATTTAGGAAATGCCTTAGATATCATCCCAAATATAGAGGCTTCATTTGATTTGGCTTTTATAGATGCCGACAAACTTAACTACGCACGCTACTTTGATGCCATAGTACCAAAAATGCAAAAAGGGGGTGTAATTCTCAGTGATAATGTGTTGTGGAGCGGAAAAGTTTTATTTACGACTGAACAGAAAATAGATAAGACCACCCAAGCCATTATAGATTATAATAAAAAATTAGCAGCTGACCCGCGTGTAGAAACTATTCTCTTACCGATTCGGGATGGATTGACGGTTTGTCGGGTACTTTAAACAATCTTTTGAGGGTATTCCGCTCATAGAGTGTATAAAAAACATAAGCCATCAAAACGCCAAATAAAGACCCGATAATTAAATCTGACGGATAGTGAACGCCCACATAGATTCGGCTGTAGGTAAAAAGAAACGGCCAAACCCAAAGCCATTTTACCCACCTAAAATGACCTCTTAGCGTCAACAATAAAAAATAGGTAATCGCAAAAGACGTGGAAGCATGACCAGAAAAAAAGCTGTAATTGGATGGTGTAGTTAAGATCCGAAGCTGGTGTATAAGTGCTCGGTTGTTGTTGGGGCGAATCCTTGAGACCGTTTCCTTGACCAACTCAGTCACTATCAAATCTACGGCGAGTAAAAGCAAGGTATAGACCAAGATTTTGAGCGCAACATCTGCATTAAATTTTCTGTAAACACCCAAAATAATCACAACAAATAGTGGAATCCAACTCACTTCGTTGGTGGTAAAAAGCCAAAAAGCATCAAAAGTAGCAGTGCCTAAGTTGTTTAGATAGGTCAGCCAACGAATATCGAATTCATGGATGCTTTCCCACATCACAAATTGCGTTTGATAGTGCCACCAATATCCTCTATTTCTTTTTTGGCTTCGCCAATTTCTTTGACGATATCCTTGGTGATTTCGTTTTTATCGGCGCTCTTTTGTATCTCGCTTTTGATATCGTTGGTGGCATTTTTAATCTGTGCCATCCCTTTTCCCAAACCTCGGGCAATTTCCGGAATTTTGTCAGCTCCGAAAACCATCAAAACCACAAAAACAATCAGCATAATTTCCGGTCCGCTTATAAACAATAGCATGGCAAAGGGTTTGATTTACGTTTTTTTATCACTACGAAATTATAAAAATTTTACGGTTCGCGAGGGTGTGACTACAGAATTATTTTTCTTTTATAACGAAACCGAGTATTGAAAGGTCTTTCCAAAAATCGGGATAGGATTTTGAAACCACTTCGGCATCTTTTACAATGATCGGCACTTTGATGGCCAAAGGCGCAAAACTCATCGCCATGCGGTGGTCGTTATACGTATCAATTGAAACGCCTTGTTTGATGCCTTGATGTGGCTTTAGGTGTAAACTTTTGTCGGTGACATGTATGGTCGCCCCCAACTTTGAAAGTTCGATCCTCAAAGCTTCCAAGCGGTCTGTTTCTTTGATTTTAAGCGTGTGTAAACCTGATAAATCGCAGCCCAAGCCCAAACCAAAACAGGTGACCACAATGGTTTGTGCAATATCGGGTGCGTGGACCAAATCGGCAGAAAAAATTCTTTTTTTGGTTTCTTCCTTCTTGTGAATCGTCAGCGTATTTTGCGCAAAGGTGGAATGCACTCCAAAAAAGGTGTATAAGGCTTGCAAAACACTGTCGCCTTGCAAACTATCTTTTTTATAGGCGGAAATTTGAATCTTAGAGCCTATCTCAGCCAATGCTGCAATACTGTAAAAATACGAAGCCGAACTCCAATCAGACTCTACCGTGAGGGTTTGTGGCTGCACGTTTGCTTCCGGCATCACGCGAATACTGTTTCCTTGAAAGTGTGCCTCAATGCCAAGTTGATGCAACAACTGCAACGTCATATTGATATAAGGTACAGAGGTGATTTGTCCTTCCAATTCCATCTGAATACCGTTTTCGAACTGTGGGGCGTTTAAAAGCAAGGCCGAAATGTACTGGCTGCTGACATCCGCTTGCATTTTTACATAATTTCGGTGGAGTGTCTTTCCTTTTATTTTTAGAGGCGGGAAACCTTCTGTGCCTAAATAAGAAATGTCTGCATCGAGTTGCCTGAGTGCGTCCACCAAAATCTTGATGGGTCTTTCTGTCATTCTTTTAGATCCGGTCAGGGTGATTTCTCTGCCGGGTTGTGAAGCAAAAAAAGCAGTCAGGAATCGCATGGCCGTTCCGGCGTGATGCACATCTACCAAACCCGATTGAACCTGCAAACCTTTTTGCATAGCGATAGCATCGTCAGCGTTGGATGTGTTTTGAATACGTAAATTCGGATACAAGGCAGCTAACAACAACAAGCGGTTGGTTTCGCTTTTGGAGCCGGTGATTTGCAAGTTCGCATCAAAAACACGCGGTGCGCTCGAAAGATAAATGTCCATACTTTTTCTTTGGACACAAACTTACGAAATAGCACCCATTTCAGATTTTATTATTTCCCAAAAAACATCCCAAAAAAGAGAAATTATTTTTTAGGTGCTTGTGTATATCTCAGATAAGGTTTTACGGTTTTGAAGCCCGGGAAGCGTTTTTCGGCATCTTCATTGCTGACCGCGGGTGCAATGACCACGTCTTCGCCTTCATTCCAGTTGGCCGGAGTCGCCAATTGTTGATAGGCGGTGAGCTGCAAACTGTCTATAACGCGTAGCAATTCGTAGAAATTGCGTCCGGTAGATGCGGGATAGGTCAGCATCAACTTGATTTTTTTGTCCGGGCCGATTATAAAAACCGATCGTACCGTCAGCTTATCAGACGCATTGGGGTGAATCATATCGTAAAGCGAAGACACCTTTTTGTCTTCATCGGCTATAATGGGAAAGTTGACCGTTGTCTGCTGGGTTTCTTCGATATCTTTTACCCATTCGTGGTGAGAATCGATAGGGTCAACACTCAAGGCGATGACTTTTACATTTCGCTTGTCGAATTCGCTTTTAAACTTGGCAACGGTTCCCAGTTCGGTAGTGCAAACCGGTGTAAAATCGGCAGGATGCGAAAACAGGACGCCCCATGAATCGCCTAACCATTGGTGAAAATGGATGCTTCCGGAGGTGGTGACAGCTGTGAAATCGGGCGCGATGTCACCTAATCTTAGTTGTGACATAAGTTTTAGATTTTAAAATTAGAGTGTTTGGTAAAGATAAAAAAATCCTAGGAGAGAAAAGAAGCAATTGTCGTATTTGTCATCACAATTCGTGTTTGTTCACGAATTTTAACAAACTCTCGTTTGACTTTACATGTGGCTTCATCTTCGCAATCGTCACATTTTTCATAGCGAAGCAAGGACACGCAAGGCACCAAGGCAATGTTACCGTCGAAAAGTCTGTACACGTCTGCGACGGTCACTTCTGAGGGATGTTTTTTGAGATAATAGCCGCCGCCGTAACCTTGTTTGCTGCCCAAATAGCCGGCGTGTTTTAATTCCAGTAATATTTGTTCGAGAAATTTCTTGGGGATATTTTGGGACTTACTAATGTCTGCCGTAAACATATTTCCTTGCTCATAATGCTCGCCGAGCGCTATGAGTGCCTTGATGGCATACTTGCATTTTTTAGACATCATAATACACAAATGTAATAAAATTATTGCATAAAAAAAGCCGCCTTTTTGAGGCAGCTTTTAGTTACTGAATGTTGTTTCCGTCTTGATCTTGAAAACGGTATTCTAAATACGTGTAAGCATCTCTGGGTATTACTTTTATCCATTTTTTGTGTTCCAAAAACCATTTGGCTCGGGGGGATGGAAAACCCTTAGTCAGGTAGGCCACGATAAACGGATGTGCCGTTAATGTGACTTTCTTATTGGTTTTGAGTAATTTTTCGAGTTGATCGGTGATTTTGTCTATCAATACGATGGGAGGTTCGACCAATCCGTTTTGATTGGGTGTTTCTTCCAGGGTTTCGATATTCATTTCCGGCCGTACTCTTTGTCTTGTAATTTGAATCAATCCAAACTTGCTGGGTGGCAAAATTTTGTGCTTGGCCTTGTCATCTTTCATTTCCTCTCGGAGTTGGTCAAAGAGTATTTTTCGATGCTCGGCTTTGCCCATATCGATAAAATCGATTACGATAATGCCCCCCATATCGCGCAACCTGAGTTGGCGAGCAATCTCGGTGGCGGCTATCATGTTTACTTCTAGGGCGGTGTCTTCCTGGCTTTTAGCCTTGTTGGATCGGTTTCCGCTGTTGACGTCAATGACGTGAAGCGCTTCGGTGTGTTCGATAACCAGATAAGCACCTTTGCTCATGGAAACCGTCTTGCCAAACGAAGTTTTGATTTGTCGTTCGACACCGAAGTGTTCAAATATGGGTTGTTGATTGGACTGATACAATTTTACAATGGATTTTTTTTGCGGGGCAATTTGTCCCACATAATCTTTAATTTCATCAAACAACGCTACATCATCTACAAAAATTCCCGAAAACGAATCGTCAAATAAATCCCTGAGGATAGATGAAGAACGGTTCACTTCGCTGAGTACTTTGGAGGGCTGCGGCGCGTTTCTGATTTTTTTACACATGGCTACCCAACGATTGAGTAACATTTTCATGTCTTGTTCGAGCTCTGATGTTTTTTTACCTTCGGCTACCGTTCGGATGATTACGCCAAATCCCTGAGGCTTAAGCGCAGAAATCAATTTTTTTAAACGACTTTTTTCGGCTTTTTCCACAATTTTTTGGGACACCGAAATTCGGTCTGAAAAAGGCACCAAAACAATGAATCTACCGGCCAGTGAAAGTTCGGAACTTATCCGTGGCCCTTTGGTAGAGATGGGCTCTTTGACAATCTGAACCAGCAGTGACTGATTGGGGTGCAACACGTTTGTGATGGCTCCGTTTTTGTCTATTTCCGGTTCAAACTCGAAGTTTTTAAAAGTAAAATCTCTCAGTTTTCCTGTGCTTACACGTTTTACGAACTTAATCAAAGTCAGGATTTTCGGTCCCAAATCGTGATAGTGCAAAAAAGCATCTTTCTCGTAGCCTACGTTGACGAAGGCAGCATTGAGCCCGGATACAGGTTTGCGGATTTTGGCCAACATAATGTCGCCTACCGAAAACTTGTTGTCATCCGATTCTTTGTATAACTCCGTTAGTTTTCCATCTTTTAACAAGGCAAAATCAACTTCAGAGGAACCTGTTCGAATAATTAACTCTTTGTTCACTCTAAAATAATTTTACATCTATACAATTTCTTATACAGATGGATTAAACAAAATTTTACACAGGATTTTTACCTGTTGGGTGTGAATGTTTTGGCAATCACACTCATTTTCAAAGAACGTTTTAATGTTTTAAAAAACAAGAAAAAGTAGCGGGGCTACTTTTTCTTTTTGTGACGGTTAGCTCTGCTGCGCTTTTTACGCTTGTGTGTTGCTACCTTATGTCTCTTTCTTTTTTTACCACTTGGCATTGTTATGAAGTTATGAGGAGTTTATAAATCTATTAATTATTTTACGGCTACATTGGCTTTTACGCCTTCAACAAAAATTTTGGCGGGCTTAAAAGACGGGATGTTGTGTGCCGGAATTTTTACAGTTGTGTTTTTAGAAATATTTCTCCCTAATTTTTCAGCTCTGGTTTTGATGATAAAACTTCCGAAACCTCTGAGGTACACATTGTTTCCTTCTTCCAAAGATACTTTAACTTCTTCCATGAAGGATTCTACTGTCGCTTGTACATCATTTTTCTCGAGGCCAAGCTTTTCGGAAATTTTCGCAACGATATCTGCTTTTGTCATTTCTTATAAATATTTAATTGTGTTATTTAAATTTTTGGCTTGCAAATATATGATAATAAATAAGAAATAGAAAAATGTTAATCACTAAATTCTAATCATTTAGCTTTTAACAGAATTCTAAGCCGTCGAATACAACATATCGTAAGTGATTGTATTCCGTAGATCGTCGTAAAGTTTGTACTTTTGCCAGCCCTATGCAAAGCTTTTTTACAGATCACATTATTGAGTGGTATCAAATCTACAAGCGCCGCTTGCCTTGGCGCGACACTCAAAATCCTTATCACGTATGGCTGTCGGAAATCATACTTCAGCAAACAAGAGTGGCGCAAGGATTGCCTTACTATGAAAAATTTTGCAGACACTACCCTACGGTTTTCGATTTGGCAAACGCACCAGAACAACAAGTACTAAAAGACTGGCAAGGTTTGGGTTACTATTCAAGGGCACGAAATTTACACCAAGCTGCCGCGCAAGTCGTTTCAAATTATAATGGTGTTTTTCCTCAGACTTTTACCGATTTGAAAAAACTAAAAGGCGTGGGCGATTATACGGCTGCAGCCATTGCCTCGTTTTGTTTTGATGAGGCTGTCCCTGTGCTTGACGGCAATGTTTATAGGGTTTTGTCCAGATATTTCGGTATGCAAACTCCTATAAACAGCACTATTGCCAAAAAAGAGTTTACAAACCTGGCGCAAAAGCTTATTCCTAAAGACCAACCGGGCATTTTCAACCAGGCTATCATGGAATTTGGCGCCTTGCAATGTAAACCCCAAAATCCAAATTGCAGCGTTTGTCCGCTTGCTGTCCATTGCGCCGCTTTAAAACATGAGCAAGTGGGGCAACTCCCCATCAAACTCAAAAAGAAAAAAGAAAAACTCCGTTTTTTTAACTACCTTGTTTACATAGACCGAGACCAAAAAATAGTGATGAAGAAAAGAGATCAACAAGATATTTGGAAACACTTGTATGATTTTCCGCTCATCGAATCTGATGACATCGTTTCGCTGTCAAGCCTAGAGCAGCATCCGTCAGAACCTTTTTTTGATGCCGCAAAGGTTGAACTCTTCAACAAAGCACCAAAAATTCACAAGTTGACCCACCAGCATTTGCACATTCACTACTGGCTCATATATATGGATAAAATAGCCGAAAACGCACTATCTTTGAACCAAATAAAAAAATTGCCCAAACCCGTTGTTGTTGAAAATTTTTTCGACACTTTCCGTTTTTAGTAATTCTTTTTATAAATTTGAGAAAACAAACTGTTATGAGTGGTACTTTAAACAAAGTTATGTTGATTGGCCGGCTTGGCGACGAAGTAAAAATGCATTATTTCGACGATGCCAACTGCATTGGCCGTTTTCCGTTGGCAACCGATGAATCTTACACCAACAAGGAAGGCGATCGCATCACCAACACAGATTGGCACAACATAGTGGTGCGCAACAAAGCGGCTGAAATTTGCAGTAAATATTTGACTAAAGGCGACTTGATTTATGTAGAAGGCCGGCTGAAAAACCGTCAATGGAAAGGCGAAGACGGGCAAACCCGATACAGTACCGAAGTCCACGTAAATGATTTCACTTTTTTGAGCAACAAAAAAGAAGAGAACAAAACTACAGAAGTGCCAAAGCCTAAAATTGACAATCCAACCGCACCGACTGCTCCATCCAATACAAATCTGCCAACGGCAGAACAAGAAGATGATTTGCCCTTCTAAGTTTAACCAATTCCACCACTTTGGATCCCGATTCTTCGAATCTTATTACCGATTTTTTTAGCTTTCTAGATAACGGCTTGCTTGCAAGCGGTTTGATTTTGACTTTGCTGCTGATGGGTTCAGCCATCGTTTCCGGGTCGGAAATTGCGCTTTTTTCACTTTCTAAAAAAGACATTGAAGAAGTTGGCCAAGACCGCATCAAAAAAGTATTGGAATTTTTGCTGGAAAGACCCAAAAAACTTTTAGCTACAATACTGATTCTTAACAACTTTATCAATATTGCTATTGTAGTCATTTCGGTGCAAATAACCAATGTGCTCTTCGCAGGTTTGGTAGAATGGGTGCGAATATCTCTTGAAATTGCCCTCGTATCATTTACCATACTCCTGTTTGGTGAAATTCTTCCAAAAGTTTATGCCTCTCGTAATGCTGTTGCATTTTCGGCTAAAGTGGCCGATACCATTCGCTTATTTATGTTTCTACTTTCGCCTTTTAGTTTGCCCATGCGCAGTTTTTCTCGTATGGTAGAAAGGCGTCTTGCCAACCAGTCTTCACAACTTTCTGTGGATCACTTGTCTCAGGCTCTAGAACTTACCTCCGATGATGATACCACGCAAGACGAACAAAAAATTCTGGAAGGCATCGTCAATTTTGGCAATACCGAAACACGGCAAATCATGAAACCGCGTATCGATGTATTTGCCCTTAGCGAAACGCTGGATTTCACAGAAATTGTCGATTTGATTGTCGAAAACGGATATTCTAGAATTCCGGTATATAAAGAAAATTTGGACACCGTGCTCGGCGTTTTGTATGCCAAAGACTTGTTGCCGCATCTCGACAAGAAAATTTTTGATTGGACACAGCTTTTAAGACAGCCATATTTTGTTCCGGAGAACAAAAAACTCGATGATTTGCTCAAAGAATTTCAAGAGAAAAAAATACACTTGGCCGTTGTAGTAGATGAATACGGCGGCACATCCGGAATTATTTCTTTAGAAGACATCATCGAGCAGATTGTTGGCGACATCAGCGACGAATTTGACGACGACGACCTTGTTTTTTCTAAGCTGGATCAGGACAATTATATATTTGAGGGGAAAACAAACCTGAAGGAATTTTACCGCGCCATAGAACTCGAAGATGAAAGTATTTTTGAAGACACCAAAGGCGAAGCTGAAACTTTAGCGGGATTTTTGTTGGAAATTTCGGGGAAATTCCCCAAAAAACACGAAATGATTTCTTTTGAAAATTACGAATTCGTCGTGGAGTCGCTCGATAAGAAACGTATCAAACAAGTGAAAGTAACCATAAAAAGAATCTCTTGAAAAGATTGTGCTATGTGGTGTTTCTGGCACTACTGCCAATGAGTTGCAAAGACACGGTTTTGCCCAAACCCAAAGCTTTGTTAAGTTTGGAGTATCCCGAGGCTACTTATCAATATTTTGACCCTCAAAAATGTCCATTTGTTTTCGAGAGAAATGCATCGACTGCGGTGTCTTTGAGCGGTTGTGATTTTCAAATTGCATACGCTTTGCAGAAAGCCACCCTGTTTACTACTTACAAAAAGGTAGATCAAAACTTGAATGAACTGCTACGCGATGCACAAAACCTCACGCAGAAACACGTGGTAAAGGCCGAGTCTATATCCGAACAACCTTATATAAACCCTGCAAAAAAAGTCTATGGCATGCTCTACCACGTCACCGGGGAGGCAGCCTCTCAAACACAGTTCTATCTGACAGACAGCTTGCATCATTTTTTTACCGGCTCTGTGTATTTTCGTGCAAGGCCCAACTACGACTCTATCTTACCGGCTTCGGAGTATTTGCGCAAAGACGTCATCAGACTCATGGAAAGCTTTGAGTGGAAAGATTGATTTAGAAAAAATCCAACAAAAAAAAACCGCCTCAAGTTGTGAGACGGCTTCTTTCTGCAATAGTTAAAAAATTGATTTTATCCGATGAGTTGTTGTATGTCTAACATACCTATTACTTTATCGTTTTGTGTTACCACCAATTCATCTACTTTTTTATCGCTAAATATTTTTTGCGCATCAAAGAGCAAGGCGTCTGAATCGATAGACAAAGGCTTTTTCAGGTCTAATGAACTCAATGTATCGCCGATAGAGCCACCCGACTCTATAAGTCGGCGCAAATCGCCATC
The DNA here is from genome assembly GCA_032251335.1 of Flavobacteriaceae bacterium. Classification (GTDB taxonomy): domain Bacteria; phylum Bacteroidota; class Bacteroidia; order Flavobacteriales; family Flavobacteriaceae; genus UM-FILTER-40-17. The sequence continues at coordinate 106,615 of JAVVDW010000004.1, forward strand.
TGTAAAGATGCCTATGGCGTGTTGTGCATCATCTACAATGGTCACCGCACCAAATCCGCCGGCAGTCATTTTCACGAGGCAATCGGCTATGGTTTCTCCGGCTTTGGCTATCGGGTTTTTGCCGTTGAGTGCTTGCGAAACTTTGACGGTCATTAAACGCGTGTGGGCTTCAAACTCTTTAGTACCGACGGTTGTAAAGTTGTTTTCGGTAAGCTCTTTCATAATTTTCCATGGCACGGTCACCGTATGCACGCCCAAATTAATAGCGTTGCGCACGTGTTCGCTGTTGCGCACAGAAGAAAACATGATTTTGGTGTTGTAACCGTAATAGTTTACAGCATCTACACACTGCGCCACCAAAGCCAAAGCGTCATGCCCTTGGTCTTGCAAACGTCCCACGAGCGGACACACATAGGTAGCTCCGGCATTCATGGCCATATAGGCTTGTTGCAAGGTGTAAACCAAATGCACATTAACTTTAAAACCCTGAGATGTCAAAATTTTACAAGCTTTCACGCCTTCAAGGGAAACCGGAATTTTGTAAACCGTTTTTTCCCTGTCGAGTCCCAAAGCCTCTTGGCGATAAGCTTCTGCCACAATTTCATCTGCGTTGGAGCCAAGGGCTTCTATTTGCAACACATCTACAATTTGTGCCAATTCTACAATGGCAGCATCTACATCTGTGATGCCGTGTCGGTGCATAAACGTTGGCGTTGTGGTCACGCCGGCTATAAGACCGTATTCGGCAACACGCTTGATTTCTTGAATATCAGCTGAATCTAAGTATAATTCCATAATTGTGTTTTTTAAGGTTTGGTTATTGGTTTCTGTATTTGACTTCGGTCTCGTGAATTTCTAACAAAGGTAACAAAAAGGCTTCGAGTTCGGTCATGTCGAGTTGGCTGGCAGCATCGCAAAGCGCTTCGGACGGACAAGGATGCGTTTCGATAAACAAGCCGTCCACGCCGGAAGCAACACCCGCCCTGGCTAGTGTTTTCAGATATTGTCTGGCACCGCCATTGGGATCTGCACTCGGTGTTCCGTATTTACGGATGGAATGTGTCACATCAAAAATCACCGGATAGCCAATTTCATTCATGTGATAAAAACTGCGCGGATCTACTATCAAATCGTTATAGCCAAACACATAACCTCTTTCTGTAAGCAAAATGTTGTGATTGCCAACAGATTCTACTTTTTCAACGGGCTTGCTCATGTTTTCGGGTGCCAAAAATTGTGCGTGTTTCAAATTGACTGTTTTTTGGGTTTTGGCAACTTCCAAAATCAGTGAGGTTTGCATCAACAGATAAGCCGGTATTTGAACCACATCTACCACATCGGCCACTTCGTTGACATGTGAGGGATAATGCACATCTGTCAAAACCGGGAAACCAAAATCATTCTTGACTTTTTCCAGGATTCGCAAACCTGCTTCCACACCCGGGCCTGAATAATAATCTGCCGAACTGCGGTTGTCTTTCATAAAAGAAGACTTGTAAATCACGGGAACATTGAGTTTTTCACTCACGCGCTTAATGGTTTCTGCCGTGCGCATCATGATAGATTCTGTTTCTATCACACAGGGACCGGAAATTAAAAACAATCGGTCGTCGCCGCAATTGACATTTCCGACCTGAACTTTTTTTACACTCATTTTTGTTTTTTAAAGGTGTTTAAAGATAATTAAATATCATTTTTGAAAGCAGTTATGCTTCTGTTTTTTGTAAAATTTTTATGACTTTTTCAACATCTTGGGGCGTATCTACAGGTATGGTTTCTTTTAGTGTGATGCCTACTTTGAGTTTTTTGCCGTTTTGCAGCCACCTGTTTTGCTCCAAAGATTCGGCTGTTTCCAAAGAGGTTTGATGGAGTCCGGCAAAAAGCTTGAGCGCATGCGGACGAAAACCATACATACCTACATGTCTGTAAAAAGTATGGTGATTTGACCAATCTTCAGTAGGATAATCTCTGACAAAAGGTATGACAGAACGGCTGAAATAGAGTGCGTTTTGATACTGGTCAAAAACCACAAAAACGCCTGTTCCTTCCAGTAAATCTCCGGGTTTTGTAGGAATCACCAAAGTGCCCATTTCGGTGTTTGGATCTTCAAAACAACCGATCAGGGTTTGGATTTGCTCCGGCTCCAACAAAGGTTCGTCACCCTGTATGTTGATGACTACATCGTATTTTTTTTCTGATGATGTATATTTTTCATAAGCCTCCAAACAACGATTGGTACCGGTGTTGTGCGAAGCTGCAGTCATCACAACATGTCCGCCAAAATTTTCAACTGCCGTAAAAATACGTTCATCATCCGTGGCTACCACAACATCCTTTAAAACAGCAGTTGCTCTTTCGTAAACCCTTTGAATCATTGATTTGCCGCAAAGATCCACTAGGGGTTTGCCAGCCAAACGGGTGGATGCATATCGCGCCGGAATGATTCCTAAAACTTTCATAGTTCGGCGGCAAAGGTAGGGTTAATTTTAAAATTCTGAAATGCCTATTTTTGGTTTTATCAAACCCACCTACATGATTCATAAGACATTGTAACGGGTCATTTTATTCCATACATATCTGCTATGAGGCGTCAACGATTTGGATTATTTTCGCTCATAGGTAATAAATGAAAAACCGTGGGCGTGTTTTTCGTCTGCAGCGTGTTTTTGGTAATTAACTACTTGCCAATCAGTACTGTCAATTTCAGGAAAAAAGGTATCAGCTGCCGGGCTGGCATCTACTTTGGTGAGTTCTATCCGGTCAGAAAACGGCAAAAACAACTTGTAAACTTCACCACCACCAATTACGAAATTGACTTTACCCACGTTTTGTGCAACTTCAAGCACATCTTCAACCGTATGTGCTACATAAACTTTGGGATCTTCTGTTTTTAAGGAACGAGACAAGACAATGTGTTCGCGATGGGGCAAAACAAAGGGCAACGATTCGAAGGTTTTACGTCCCATGATGATGGTCTGATCCATGGTGAGCTTTTTGAAACGCTTCAAGTCGTCGGGCAAATGCCAAAGCAACTTGTTGTCTTTGCCCAGCGCACCATTTTTTCCTACAGCAGCGATAATCGTGAATTGCATTAGTTTATATTTTTTTAGACCGATGTTTCATTCGTTCGGGTTTTCTGTTGATGTGCCATCAACTTTGTCATCTAATTTTTGCTGTAAAAATTCAACACGGGCTTGTTGCTTGGCAACCAAGCTATCCATTTGTCTCTTTTCCCACTCCGGCCCCATAAACCGATGGGTGACAAATACGTTAAAGGCATGGAACAACCACAATAAAATCCAGATGGTGGCTACCCAAGCATACCAATTATATTGGGGTGCATAATTCAGAAATTTATTGAACACAAAACAGCAAATAATTCCCAAGATCATAACCACCAAATGATAGTAAAGCCATTTTTTCTGCTTGATGCGCTTTTGGGCATATAAAAACAAATCGCGTTGTATTTCAGGACTCATTTGAGATGTGGTTTTAAGTTGGGTCATGGTTTTAAAACTTTCAAAATCAAATCGTAGGTAAAGATATGAAGAAGTAAGCAAAGTTTTAACAATATTCTGAACACGAATGTCATAAAATCTTATTTTTACGTCAAAAAAAATGAAAGCCATCAGACGCGACGCTTTTCCCGTTCTACAGACATATACCTATCTAAACACGCCTGCTTCGGGTTTGCTTTCTGAGTCCCTGATGGAATTCAGACAAGAACACGACATCGATTTTTTGATTGGCGGCAGCTTGTTTAGAGACCGTCACAAGGCCTTGCTAGAACAAGTGCGCAAAACCGTAGCTCGTTTTTTTGATGCAGATATTGCCACTACAGCATTGGTGCCCAACTTTACCTTTGGATATGAAAATCTGGTTTTGGCTTTGCCTAAAAACTTGCAATTTGCCATGTTGGAAGCCGATTATCCGTCTTTGTTGATTCCCTTGCAAAAAAGAGCTTATGCCGTGAAGATGATTTCCTCTCAGGGAAATTTAGAATCTAATATTGTTGAATTTGTAAGCAAAAACAGACCCGATGTGTTGGTCTTTAGCCTGACACAATATTTGGATGGGCGAAAAATATCCGTGCCATTTCTGCAAAAGCTCAAGAATGATTTCCCCAATATGCTTCTCATTGCAGACGGCACACAATTATTGGGAACACGCCCTTTTAGTTTTAAATCGTCGCCGCTCGATGCCTTGGCCGGAAGCGGATACAAATGGTTGCTAGCCGGCTATGGCAATGGATTTTTGATGATGAAAAGCGATTTTAAGACACAATTATTTCCTTCACATCACGATTTTTTAAACGCCTTTGAACTGGGGCATCAAGACACCTTCAATTATTCCAGCCTGCAATTTGCGCTTCAGTACCTCAAAGAAATCGGATTGGAAAATATTGAAAATCACATACAGTTGCTCTCTGCCAAAGCCCATAAAATGTTTTCAGAATTGGATTTACTGCCCGATGAAATTGCTCAAAACCCAAAACACGACACCATTTTTACACTCAAAGCACCCGCTTCTTTGATGGCTTTTCTGCAATCGGAAGACATACTAACGGCCCAGCGTGGCGAAGGTGTGCGGCTGGGGTTCCATTTTTACAACGATTTTAAAGACTTGGAACGGCTTCACAAAAGTTTGTTGAAGTTTTTTAAGAAATAAAAGATTTTACGCAAGCTGCGTAGGCTTAAACTTAAAAATCCTGATGTTGTCCAAAAAATTTGTGTAGTTTTGGTCAAAAGTATGATATGTCTGTACCGCACGAGATTCAGGAATTGTTTGAAAAAAACGGTGGGAAATTTGGTTGCTCGGCCTTTAAACTGACCGAAAAACTACACAACATCCACGCATTGCTTTTTGATTGGGACGGTGTTTTTCATTCCGGACATAAATCCGAAAACAGGGTGAGTTCGTTCTCTGAAGCAGATTCGATGGGCATCAATATGTTGCGCTTTGCCTATTTTTTGCAACATGGCCAAATACCTTTTACGGCGATTATCAGCGGAGAAAACAATCCTACTGCCACCTATTTTGCAGAACGAGAACATCTAAACGCCGTTTACCTCGGCGCCAAAGACAAAGCCGTTGTGTTGGCGACACTTCAGCAAAAAGATCATATCGCCCCGAGTGAAGTTTGGTTTGCTTTTGACGACATCCTCGATTTGAGTGTTGCCTCCCAAGCAGGTTTTCGGGTATTGGTTAACCGAAATGCAAGTGTTGCTTTCAAACAATATGCAGCGCAGCACAAATACTTCGATTATTGTACCGCCGCAGAAGGACACCAACATGCGCTTCGGGAAGCTTGCGAGTTGTCGCTGTCACTGCTTGGCATGTTTGACAAGGTTGTGGAGGAAAGAGTGGCCTATTCGGATTTATACGCTACCTACATCAACCGGCGAAACGCCATCAGCAGCCGTTTTTTCGACTGTAAGTCCGGCACGCCCAAACTGCAAAAAAAATGACCAAAACAACTTTAAAAATTGCATTAGCAGGCTTTGGCACGGGCGGTAAATTTTTTCACGCGCCGCTTATTACGGCTACCAAAGAGCTACTTTTAACACATATATTAACCAACTCCGAGGAAAATAGGCAACACGCACAAACCTTTTATCCAAATGCAATTCTGGTATCCGACTACAGCAATCTTTTGTCAAATCCTGAAATAGATATTATTGCCATCGCCACGCCCAACAGCTTGCACTTCACTATGGCCGAACAAGCATTGAAGTCTGGAAAACACGTAGTACTCGACAAGCCTTTTACCGTCACCACAAACGAAGGCAGCGCCCTGATAGCGCTAGCTCAAAAAACCGGCAAACTACTGACGGTTTTTCACAACCGGCGTTGGGACGGCGACTATAGTTTTCTCAAAGAAAAAATGGCCGAGCAGACTTTGGGGAAATTAGTCTCGTTTGAATCTCATTTCGACCGTTTTCGGAAAGAATTAAAATCCGGCTCATGGAAAGAAACCGATCAAAGTGGTAGTGGCATCTTGTATGACCTCGGCAGTCATTTGATAGATCAATGCTTGCAACTTTTCGGACTTCCGAAGTGGGTGTTTGCAGATTTACAACAACAGCGTCCGGGCGCACAAGCAACCGATTTTTTTGAATTAAAACTGCTCTATCCGTCCGGGTTTACCGCCACATTAACCGCCGGTATGCTCGTACGCACCCAACTGCTTCGCTATCGCATTGTAGGGGCAGAAGGAACTCTTGATGTTTTCGGTACAGACGGGCAAGAAGCCGTCATGCGGCAGCACATTTTTCCTGCACACTCAGATGCTTTTGCAAAAGCCTTAGAACTTCAAGAAAGCGTTTTATATCAGGATACCGAAGCGGGCATCGCCAAAAACCCCGAAACGGTTCCGGTTGGAAAATACACAACCTTCTATCAAAATGTGGCAGATCACTTAATCTCAAATACACCGCTCTTAGTGACTGCTGCAGAAGCTTTGCAAACCATTAAAATCATCGAACTTGCCAGGGAGAGTCACCATAAAAAGTGTGTCGTTTCTGTTAAATTTTAAAAGAAAAAAGCAGATAGTGATTACTTTTACACCCGGATGACAAAGTTTTTGCACAAATCTGTACTTTTATACTTGCTGGCTTCCTTGTTTTTCTTCGCTTGTGAGGATGATATAGAAGACAATAGCGGTGCATTTCAGGCTACGGTGCAAGGTGTTTTTTGGAAAGCCAATCAGGCTACAGCCAGTGTACTCGATGACGGTTCTCTTGTCATAATCGGTGCAGACAACGACCAACGTCTTATACTTCGTACCCAGTCTTTTTTACCCAATCGTTATCTATTTTCTTCTTCCCTTTCCAACAACGCTACTTTTGAAACTTTTTCCGGAAATACACAGGCAACTACACGACCTTTTCAATCTGCCGGTGAAATTTTTATCGAAAAAGTGAATCCGGACAAAGGCAGTATAACCGGGACTTTTCACTACCGGACTCGGGAAACCTTTTCCGGTGATGATTTTTTTATCAGAGAAGGTATTTTTTACGAAATCCCTATTGTGAATTTTGATCCGGGTCTTCTTGATCCTATAGATCCTGACATTCCTCCGGATGACGATGACGACCCCGACGATGACGGCGCGTCCTTTGAAAATCATTTTTTTGCCCGCGTAAACGGAAATCCTTTTCCTCCTCAAATCATCACTGTGTCAGTCAACAATGGCATCATCAGCGTCACCAATGCGGTGCCACCATCTATGGCGCCGGCCATGACGATTCGTTTTTCAGAAACCATCGGCCCGGGTAGTTTTGCCATAGGCGCTTCGGGCAACAATGCGGCTTTTTACACGCCCGGAGGCATCGATCTAAACGCCACAAGCGGCACACTCATCATTGACAGCCACAACACTGCCGGCAGGGAAGTGCGCGGAAGATTCAATTTTCGGGTGGCACAACAAGGCAATCCGGTTGAAGTAACCGAAGGCGAATTTGCCATTCGCTATTAAAATCATCTAAATTCGTCGTTCTTTGTTGTACAAATAAGGCTGTTATCTTATTTTTATAACGTAAATTTGGAATATGCTCAAACAAGGATTACAGCTTAAACTCTCGCAGAAACTTTCCCCTCAGCAAATTCAGTTGATGAAGTTGATACAATTGCCCTTGCAGGAATTTGAGCAACGTCTCAAGCAAGAATTGGAAGAAAATCCGGCTTTGGAAGGCGATGAGCACCAAACAGAATCTGAAGTTGAAGATTTTGACACAGAAATGGATTCGGATTTTGATAACGAATCTGACACCATAGAGGCTGAAGACATCAACATAGACGAATACTTGAGTGATGATGAAATACCGGATTATCGGTTGAGTTCAAACAACTACAGTGCAGACGACGAAGAAAAAGAAACGCCGCTTTCTTCGGGCACAAGTTTCTATCAATATTTGTTGTCGCAGCTACACACCTATCGGTTAGATGAGCATGCCATGCAAACCGCAGAATTCATCATCGGCTCGTTGGAAGAAGATGGTTTTCTCAGGCGAAATCTTCAAGATTTGGTAGATGATTTGGCATTTACACAAAATGTTTTTGTGACAGAAGAAGTTGCCGAAAACGCACTGAAAATTGTACAACAGCTTGAGCCGGCTGGCGTAGGCGCGCGTGATTTGAGAGAGTGCTTGCTGATTCAGATTCGCCAAAAACAAGAAACCAAAACCACCGTGCTGGCCAGAAAAATCATCGAACACGCTTTTGAATCTTTGAGCAAACGACACTACGACCAAATGCTTCACAAGTTTGACATAGACGAGCAAACCTTGCGGGAAGCACTTGAAGAAATTGAAAAACTCAACCCAAAACCGGGCAATGCCTTTGCCGGCAACAACAAACCCACCGCACATGTGGTTCCCGACTTTATGATTCGGATCGTAGATGGTGAGCTGTTGCTGACGCTCAATGGCAGAAACGCACCCGAGTTGCACGTTTCACGAGACTACTCAGACATGCTGAAAGGCTACAAAGAAGCCAAAGAAAAATCGAGTCAACAAAAAGAGGCGGTTCAGTTTATCAAACAGAAATTAGATGCGGCCAAATGGTTTATCGACGCCATCAAACAGCGACAACAGACCCTATTTGTAACCATGCAGGCCATCATGGAATTTCAAAAAGAATATTTTTTAACCGGTGACGAGCGCCAGTTGAAGCCCATGATTTTAAAAGATATTGCAGACGAAATTGGTATGGATGTATCCACCATTTCCAGAGTTGCCAACAGCAAATATGTAGATACGCCCTACGGTACCAAACTCATCAAGGAACTTTTTTCAGAATCCATGAAAAACGATCAGGGAGAAGATGTGTCCACCTTGGAGATAAAAAAAATACTGGAAACCGTCATCGAAAAAGAGGACAAGAAAAAACCGATGACGGATGACAAACTGACCAAAATTTTATTGGAAAAAGGCTATCCTATTGCGCGCAGGACCGTGGCCAAATATCGCGAGCAACTCGATATACCCGTAGCGCGCTTGCGCAAAAAACTTTAAAAGATGCAAAAGAATATTGCCTTATTGATTTCGTATGTTTTTCACCCACTGTTTGTGCCATTCTATGGTTTATTAATTTTTCTGAAAACAACCACCTTTTTGTTGGATTTTAGCCTACAATATCAAATTGGCAAATTGGTACTGATGCTGACCGTTTTGTTTCCGGTTGTTTTGTTTCTCTTTATCAAAAACAGGAAACTGGCAGACGATGTTTTTTTAGCCAAGACCGAGCAGCGAAAAATTCCGCTCCTGTTCAACCTTGCCTTGCTAAGTCTTCTCATTTTTAGGCTCTACATCTTTCCCGAACTCATTGAACTTCGCATGTTTTTTTACGGTCTGCTGATTTCTAACCTTTTGGCCTTTATCTTTTTGTATTTAAAAACCAAGGTGAGTTTGCACACGCTTTACTTGTCCAATGTTTTTTTCTATTTGCTTAGCTTCAGCATCTTTACCCAAGCAGAGTCGAGAATTTGGCTCGTGCTGTCACTCCTTGTTATGGGTCTTGTAGGCAGCTGCCGCATGTATCTGAAAGCGCATCGGTTTGACGAAATTGTTTGGGGGTTTGTTTTGCCTTTGGCCACGCACTTGGCACTGTACGTTTTTTGGCAATAATGGGCATTTTATGGCATAAATAATTATCCAAGCTATTTGGATAAAGGAACTTGCGGGTCAGGAAATCTTTACCTAAACTTTAAGGTGTGCTCACTATAATGCTTGCATCGTCATGTTCATGATGATGTGGTTTAACCTACATTCCCATGGCAAAAAAATTGAAAGACTTAATCGTTAAAGACGCCGTTCCGCCGATGTTTCCAACATAAAATTCCAAATAGTCATTTTGTGCAAGTGACAAAAAAACATGCATTGCAGAACTTTGGTGATCTGCCGAAGTACCCGTTCTTATCAATAGTTTAGAAGAATCTTGAATCACTCCGTTTTTGGCGACACCAAAAACATAGGTTTGGCCATTGGTGGACGGCGTAAAGCTATAACTCAATGCAATGTGAAAAAATCTGGTGGTTGCGCCGGTATAAGTCAGTCTGTTATTTGTGCCGGTGCCAAACTGATCATTCACAAAGTTGACACCTGAAGTTGGATTTATTTTAACCATGTTATCATTCCCTGCAATACCTGCAGATTGAGATCCGACATTAACCGTAAAACCCGTAGTGTAGTTAAAATAACTCAATTCTCCCATTGGAAGCATCAGACGACCTTGAGGGATTGTAGTTCCGGTAAAGGTTTTGTTACCTCCGATGGTTTGGTTGCTGGTTGTATCTACAAAACCACCGCTGCTTGACAGGGCAACCCATGTGCCATTGAAATAATTAAAAAGGTTTGTAGAAATATTAAAAATCAACAAGCCGGCAGCGGGGCTTGCGATGGCATCGCGTTGGGCCGTGGTCATCCGTGGAATCAGTAGCCCTTTGGTGGTCGAAGACACATCGAGCATGGAGGATACGTCGGGACTGTTGTTGCCTATGCCTACTTGGGCATGTGTTTGAAAAGGCAGCATCAACAAAATCAAGAGTGATATTTGTAAAACGCTTTGCGTTAAGTGTTTCATTTTCATGGTAAACAGTTTTCGTTTATGAAGTGTTGGTGTGGTTATTTAGTAAATTCTCCCTTACTTCCGTCGCTATCGATCTGAAAGTGAAAGTCGATTTCGAGCAATCCGGCATCCCCGGAGAAACTGTCAGTACCGTTGGTGGCTTGCCTGAATATCCTACAGACCAACATGCTTGAGAGCGTCTTCCCGGTAGCATCTATACTGCCCAAGGCCGTGATGGCGTGTTCATAGGCATCGACCGTGCCAACGGGCGCAATAGGGTCGCTTCCGCTGATGATGGTAGTACTTCCAAACAACTCGCCTACGTTGGTCCAGGTATATTCCAATCCCCAAACGACCTTGTTGCTGCCAACGTTGGTTTCGGCTGTCCAATGCACATGTGGCATGATGGGAGATCCTTCTTTCCAACTGTGAGGCAACTGAACGGTGAAGTAGAGTTCTTCTTCTACATCATCGTCAAACCATTGTAAGAAAACACCTTGGCTGGAACCGTTATTTTTTAAAACTTTCCAATCCGGGTCGCGCGTGCCGCCTTTGGTTGTTGAGCTTACAGGCACTTTCAAATCGTCAAACCGGGTTGCCTTACCTTCGTAGCTCAACGAGCCGTCGGCTTCTATTTTAGTGTCATTCCCATTGGCAATATCTCCTATTTTGGTGACGCCTGCATTGTCAATGTACATTTTTTCCGTACCTAAAGTCGTAAATTGTATCTTGTCTCCATCCTCAGTTTGCTCTACTTCAATTTTTGTGTCGCCGTCCGAATCAATCAATAAACTTTAGTTTGGGGAAATTTCGGTCCATACAGTATTGAAATACCAAAAACTGTTTGTTTCTTTGTCAAAGACCATAAGCCCGGCAGTGGGGTTTGCGATGGCATCGCGTTGGACCGTGGTCATCCGTGGAATCAGGAGCCCTTTGTCCGTTGATGTGATGTCGAGCATGGAAGATGCATCGGGCGTAATTGTGCCTATGCCTACTTGGGCGGTTATATTTGAGGTGGTAAAAATTGATAGGGCAATTAATACTACGGGCAACAACCCATACTGTTTTCCTGTAAAATTTAGGGTATTTGTTTTCATAATTTATTGTTTTTTAATTTAATAAACAGCGAATTTGAAACTTTGGACTTGGGAAGATTTATTGATTTTGATGATATAAACACCTGTGCTTTGTTCGAATGGGATGATCATTTTTTCTTGAAACGATTTTTGGTTAAGTTCCAATCGACTAATAAGCTGTCCCGAAATATTATACACATCTATTTGGCTGATTTCTTCTTGGCTTGGATTGAAAATTTCGATGTTTTTCCCTTCCCGGTTATAAATTATCTTGAGCGAGCTCAACCCGGCTTCGGGTTTAGATAAAGTCGATTGTGTGAAAGCAATCTTAAATCGGTCATTAAAAGTACCGGCAGGCATAGAGATGTTTGCAGCACCATCCTTTAGGTCATAAGTAAGACCTGTTTCTGTGTCCACAAGAATTACAGGATCTGTAAAATTCTCGAGTTGGTCAATCATTATTTTATGAACTTGTTCGCTTGACGAGGTGATGCCTAATGGCAATTCCATAATGTCATAATAAGGTTGTGCTTGAATTACATAAGCTTCGTTGTTCAAATACCAATACATATCATTTGCACTCACATCTATCATTTTGGCGTCATAACCGATGTCTATCCCGGGTGTGGTGCCATCTATAAAGGAAACTAATATCTGACGGTGATAGCCCAAAGCGTCCTCGTGTCCCAAGCGGATTCTGACGTTAAGTGCATTTGCCGTTCTGCCCTGATTGGCTCGTGTAAAGACTGAATTTGTCCCTTTTACTTCAAATTTTCTTTGACCGTTGTTGAAAGCAAAACTTCCGCCGGTAGATGCTGCTTGCACAAAAAAGCCTTGACCGACCGGAATATATCTCTTTGGTTCAATGTTTCCTGTTCCGGTCTGTACCAAACTTGGGTGTGCGGTGGCTGCAACACCGCCACTTATGCTATAAGTAGCATAACCGCCTTGGTAGTCTGTGGTGTAGTGTGAGCCTGCACCCCAATGTTCCCAAAAGTAAATGACTGTACCGGTAGCAAAAGAAGCCAAGTTGTCAGTAATAAACTGATTGGCATCTAAGGCAGATGGGTACGGGTTGCCCAAAATAGACATTTTATCCGCATCAATGGTATGCGTGTAGGTTCCGTCGTTGGGCACGCCACCAAAAACGTAATTTTGTGTCCCGCCAGCATTACCCGTTCCTTTCATCGTAAATCCTTCGCCAATATTGAGCAAGCCACCCGACCCGATTTGCTTCCAACCGTTGACACCTGTGTTGTTGATGAATTTATAAATCCAATAACTGCTGATTGTGATTGGGTTTGTCAGGCTTCCGTTGTAGCCGGAAGTGAAAGCAACAGGTAGTGGAGTAAATGGGTTTTCTGAAAAATAAGTACCGTCATACAAGCAACTGCTTAGACTATATTGTCCGCCCACATTGACAGGGGATGACCAATAATTAAATTTGTACTTGTCTGATGTTCCTTGTTGGCTGAGAAACAATTTACCCGATACAGCACTATTCGCGGAAGCGCCGCTATGTGTTTGAATCAATTGTGCCTCTCCAGTCAGGCTGAGGATACCGCTCGTGAGTGCCACGGAATTTGCAACAATCAAGTCAAGGCTGTCTGCCACTTGCACGCCGAGCCCGGAGTTGTTGATGTTCAAGTTGTAAAAAGCAACCTGTTTGGACAACCCGGTGATGTTTTGTGTCGCGCTTCCGGTGAAATAAGCCGTACCGGAAGAAGAGGTGACTGTATTGTGGTTGACAAAGTCAGCTTTCAAATAAAGGTTTCCATCGGCGGAAAAGGTTCCTTCGTTTGTAAGAGTTCCGGAAGTGTATAAGTCCGTACCGTTTTCTACTTTGAAAACACCGGCATTATAAATCTGTGCGTAAATATTTTGGTTCATGAATGCCACGAACAACAAAACGAAGATGTAAAGTTTCATGATGCATTGTATTGGGGCTAAAATGTTTAGCAAAATTAACAGTTGCTATAGCTACACATCATGACATTTGTCATGCTTTAAGAAATTACATGCACTTATATTTGCATTTTCATATTTTTATCAATAAATATTTAAAATTTAAACAATAAATAGAAAATAAACTCCAAAAAGACCTTCGGTTTATCTTCTCTGTAATTTATGTAGGTTATTTGATTCTTACCCTTCTCAAAAAGTCAACGCGGTCAAAAAAATCCACTTAGGTTTTAGTTTACTATTTCTCTCCGCAGTAAGGTTTTCTTTAATGCTAATACCATTTGCATTTTTTATAGAGATGGTTTTTAGCTCTTTTTTCACGATTGCTCATAAAGTAGTAGGTGTTGCTCATAAAGTATTTTCTGTATCCCATTAAATGGAAGATGGATTTGATGTAAAAACGCGCAATCTTTTTATTGACCATCAACGTCTCTTTTTCTTTGTTGGTCCAACTGATACCCGGAAAAAGAATAAGAAGCTGGTAGAGTTTAAATTGCCTTAGAAAAGCTGAAATTTTAAGTGCCAACATTGGAATTCTTCTAATGATAAAAAATCCGTCGTTACCTTGTTTTTGGTACAGCGGCATAAAAAGTATCGAACGTCTTTTTGATATCACATCTGTTTGATTGTAACAAGCTAAATATTGGCCTTTTTCCACTTTTGAAAAATTAACAAAGCCTTTTTTCATGCTAAAATCGTCGTGATCTTCGATTTTAAAACGTTGGGTGACTTCGTAAAAACAAGGTTTTGAGCACTCCTTAAAATTATGCTTGAAATTTTGAAAAATTTCAAAGTCTTTTCTTGAGATTAATTCGGTGTGAAGAAGTGTTTTCCAAATAAATTCAACACAATTTTGAACGGCAGATTCATCTTGGTGCTGCCCGGCTTCAAAACCAAGCGAAACATATCCACTTTCATTGATATAATTGAGCAATGTACCTTGCAAATACTCTTCCAAACCCAATATTATTGGCAGGTTGAACAAGCTTGCAAATTTTCGATTAATCATGGCATCGCTAATGGTGATAAAGGGTTTAGAGTGTGATGAAGTGGTGTGTAAATCGAGAAAATAATAAGGAGGCTGCTCTTCCAAAAGGATTTTTGATAATCTATCATGGATGCGAAGCAGCTCTTGTTCATCGGGTCTCAAGAATTCTTTATCTCTTCTCAAAATACTGGTAATGTGATGACTCTGCCAAATTCGATTAAGATCGTTTTCCAAAAATCGCATTTCCAGCTCCAAGGCTTTCACATTACCTCTAATGCCATAGAGGGTTCCGTTCATTTTAATATCCAAACTTTTCAATTGCGCAAATACCTGTTCCAAAGCTTTAATTCCCGCAGGCTCGTTGCCGTGGATACCTCCAAAAAAAACGACAGTTGCCCCAGGTTTTTTTCCCTTTACATGCCCGATAATCCTGTCGGGTAACTTAATTTTTTCTTTACTTACTATTGCTTCCATGCATCTATATCTTTAGAGGTGATAATACCTATAAGTATATTTTCGTGTGTTACCGGTAGGCATTTAATATGATGTTCTTGCATTATTTTTTCGGCCGTTTGCATGGTTTGATACCTGTGAATACTCCGCACCGGTTGTCGAAAGATTTTTCGAATGCTTTTATTGAGGTTTATTTTATTTTTATATGCTTGAAGTACATCAGTTGAGCTGATAATTCCCACGAGTTCATATTGATTTTTAACTACCGGTAGGTGGTGAATATTTTTCCATTCCATGATTTTTTTGACCATCAAAAGCGTGTCATCGGGCATGGCTGTGAACACGTTGGTTTTCATGTAGGCAGATACTGTGGGATGGTTGCGGACTTGATAGTATTTTTTAATGCTTATATCCTTCCAATCGGCTACGCAATCATAGGTCAAATTGTTTTCGTACATGCTTCGTGTGAGCAGTTTTGTAGCAATAGAAGCACTGTATTTTTCAGTGATTTTTCTGTAGTTTTTAATCGTCCATTCTGACCCAGTATGCTTGAAAAGTCTTTTTTGAATTACATTTAAGTAATGTGAAGCGGTTTGCGAATCAATTCCGGCTTTTAACAGTCCATCGTGCGCCTGGGGGATTAATTTATCTCCAATCAGCTTGCGGGCGTTTTGAAATTTTCCTTCCCAAAATAAGGGCGACTCTAATCCCAATCGGGCAGCATTTAGAAAATTCATTTTAGCCACATAAAAAGGTACTTTGCTGTGTAAATTGTTGAGGCTTTCAGGTTGGTTATACATCAAACCCACCCAAAAACAAAAATTGGCTATCTCGTCTTTGGGTGAAGGTCCCGAAGGCAGATAGCGGTTTTCTATACGGAGATGGGGCTTTTGTTGTTGGATACCATAGCAAAGCCTGTTCCAACGATAGTCTGTACCATTGTGCAGTAACAAAGCCGAAAGCTTGGGCGGTTTCCCTGCCTTCATTTGCGCCGTGCTTTTTTCTTTAAAATCGCCAGTCAAGATGCTTTTAAAACGAGTAATGGAATCTTTATAATAATCGCCGGCGTCTCCTCTTTGCCAATCTCTGCCAAAACCCACTCGAGGTTCTTTGTCATTTAGCAAATAGGATGTAGATCTAGTATCTACACTTTGACTAAAAAGCGCTATACGTGTTTCATGCCACAATTGCCTTCGAAGCAAGAGTGGTGAATTGGTAGCTACTGCCAAAACAGGACCGGATATGTATTGCGCCCAATTATAGGCCGATTTAAAATGTGCTGGTGTTATTTGTAAATGCGCCTGAAAACTGGTGTTGCAACCTTCATAAATAATAGAATTATGCCTAATGTGCAGTTCATCCAAGCCTTGTATGTGAATCTCAAAATCTTGCTTTCTAATTTTCCGCATTGACTCGTTTAATACATTGTACCTAACTAGAGGTGTCATTGATGACAGATTGATGTGATTGAAATGAATGGTGGGCAATATGCCCGTTAAAATAATATTGACATCCAATAGACGCGCTTTTTCTGCGGCTAATGCCAATTTTTCTTTCACTTCGGTTTCGAGCTTTTTAAAACAATCTGTTTGAAGTTTATGTGCTTGGGTGTTCAATTCCAAATTGTACAAGGCCAATTCGGTTGTAAAATCAGGTTGATTGATGGCGGCTAGCAAATCCATCGCCTTGTTAACCGGTCGCCACGATGAATCAACCAAGCAAAATTCTTGCTCGGCACCTATGTGCATCTCTTTGTTTTCAAAACCTTCTTCATACAACAACTGGTCAAAAGCTTCTACATCATCAAGCAAATGACTGATGTATTTTAGTTTGTGATGACCGGAGCTTATGCTTCTAACCTCTTGAACCCCCATGATGGTGCTTTTTGTACCAAAGCAATTTAAGCGTGTTTTTTGTATTTACACATGATAATTATCATGTTATCAACCCCTTTTGTGAAAAAACGAGAATTGAAGCAACGAATTGGAGGCATTTTAAAACAAAATGGAATTGGTTTTCTGAATAAGTCGCGTGAAGAAACCCGATGGCAAATTGGGGTTTACCAACCAAAGCATTTGATGTTTAACGATGCTTATCCGTTCGGAATTATGCAAGATTGGAAAAATATCAGCTTACACTTGGTTGTTATTACATGATGGTGGCTACCTGTGTGTGCTTGTCTATTTCAATATCTAGCTTTTCCTTGTAAGCGACCATTTTTTCAGACGATTCACCAAAAAGTGCCTGATGCGTTTCGAATACGATATCGCGTAAGGTGTCGATGCTGTAAATATCAAAGTATAAACGTCCGGTTCTGCGAATAAAAAAATCGAGCGGATTGGTGACCATTTCATTTTCAGCGCAAAATACATATTCGGCCTTGCCCATCAGTTTTTCCGCTGTTTTTTGTGTGGGCTTCAGGCTTTCAAAAGTTTTTAGAATGTCCTCTGTTTGGCGGCCAAAAGTCGTCACCAAATATTGTGCATATACCTCATCCAAACCGTGCGGTGCAATTCTTTCTGCAATAGTTTTTATGTATTTCTGTACCTCTTTAAAATTTTTGAAAACACCACCCGCTAAAGGTGTTTTTTCGGTTTTACACTTCTTAAAGTTCTTGTCTTCTTCCTCTTTCAGCTTCTCGCAAACTTTATCGAGTACGCGTTCTGCCATTTTTCTGTATCCGGTAAGTTTGCCACCCGCAATAGAGATGAGTTGCGAATCGGACACAAATATTTCATCTTTTCTGGAGAGTTCTGATGCTGATTTCCCCTCTTCGTGGATTAAAGGGCGAAGACCGGCCCAAGTGGAGATGATGTCTTTCATATCCAGATGAATTTTAGGAAACATATTATTGACAGCACTAATCAGGTAGATGGCATCTGCCGCATCTGTAATGACATCGTCTTTATTGTCTTGATAATTGGTGTCTGTGGTACCAAAATAGGTAATTTTCCCTCTGGGGATGGCAAACATCATGCGGCCATCCGGCACATCAAAGTAAACCGATTGTTTCACCGGAAATTTTTCGTAGGGCACTACCAAATGCACACCCTTTGTCAGGTGGAGTTGCTTGCCTTTTTTGGATCGGTTGAGCACCCTGAGTTCGTCCACCCAAGGTCCTGTGGCATTGACGACAACTTTGGCCGCAATTTGAATCGCTTTTTTGCTGCGTTGGTCTTCTACCCTCACTCCGGAGACCACACCGTTTTCATAGAGAAATTCTGTCACCGCGGTATAGTTGATACAATCTGCTCCTTTTTGCACAGCGGTTTTGATGTTTTCAATAGTCAATCTGGCGTCATCGGTTCGGTATTCTGCATAATAACCCGCACCTTTTAAAATCTTCTTGGGCAACAAAGGTTCTTTTTCTAGCGCCTCTTTTTTGTCGAGCATCAGGCGGCGGTCGTCTCCTTCAACGCTTGCTAAAATATCATACACCTTGAGCCCGATAGACGTCAGCCAAGTGCCATAGGTACCATTCTCGATGATAGGCAACAGCATTTTTTCAGGAACCACCAAATGCGGTGCGAGTTGATGCACAATGGCGCGTTCGGAACCCACTTCTTTTACGAGCCAAAAATCGAATTGTTTAAGGTAGCGCAAACCTCCGTGTATCAGTTTGGTAGATTTACTACTGGTGCCGGAGGCAAAGTCTTTTTTCTCTACCAAGGCTACCTTCATACCGCGAACGGCAGCATCTAAAGCAATGCCGGCTCCGGTTATACCGCCGCCTATTACCAAAAGGTCATATTTTGTTTGAGACAATTTTGCCAAAAGTGTGTCTCTGTTTTTTAGGGAAAAACTATTTTGCTTCATGTTTCCAGTTTTTGGTTCGTTTTACTGCTCGTAGCCAGCCTTCATAGCGTTTTTTTCGGGTGTCATCATCAGACTTGGCCGTAAATGACTTTTCGATTTGTTTGGTCTTCAAAATTTGTTCTTTGGTCCACAGTCCAACTTGCAAGCCTGCCAAATAAGCCGCACCCAAAGCCGTAGATTCTACGCAGTCCGGACGCTCAACCGGAACGCCTAAAATATCGGCTTGAAATTGCATCAGATAATCGTTTGCGCAAGCGCCACCATCTACCTTGAGTGCTTTTAGCGCAATTCCTGAATCTTTTTGCATTGCGCGCATCAAATCAACCGTTTGGTAAGCTATAGATTCCAACGTTGCCCTGACGATATGTGCAAGTCCGGTATCGCGGGTAAGTCCAAAAATAGCGCCTCGGGCATCTTGATCCCAATAAGGCGCACCTAAGCCGGAGAAAGCCGGTACAAAATACACCGGATTTTCGCCAACCACACTTTCTGCAATACCCTGAGTGTCGGAAGCATTCTCAATCACTTTTAATCCATCTCTAAGCCATTGAACCGCTGCGCCGGCAATAAAAACACTGCCTTCTAAAGCGTAATGAACTTCGCCATCCAAGCCCCAGGCAATGGTAGTTAACAAGCCATTGTGAGAATACTGAAGATTTTGACCTGTATTCATCAACATAAAACAACCCGTTCCGTAAGTGTTTTTAGCCATCCCGGGCTCAAAGCAAGTTTGTCCGAATAGTGCGGCTTGTTGGTCTCCCGCTACACCGCAAATGGGTATGGCCGTTCCGTGATATACAAAATCACCATAGTGGTAAGAACTGGGTTTTACATCGGGCAGCATGTTTGTATAAATGCCCAGCCTGTCTAATATTTTTCGATCCCATTTGAGCTTTACAATGTTGTAGAGCATGGTGCGAGAGGCGTTGGTATAATCGGTAACGTGTACGCTGCCGCCTGTAAGATTCCAAATGAGCCAAGTGTCAATAGTACCAAACAGTAAATCGCCTTTTTCTGCGGCTTCTTTTGCGCCGGCAACATTTTCGAGTATCCAATGTATTTTGGTACCGGAAAAATAAGCATCAATCACCAATCCGGTCCTTTCTTTGATGTGCGCCTCGAGGCCTTCTTTTTTGAGTACATCGCAAAGTGCTGAAGTTCGCTTGTCTTGCCAAACAATGGCGTTGTAAACGGGTTTGCCCGTATGTTTGTTCCAAACAACGGTAGTTTCTCTTTGGTTGGTGATTCCAATGGCTTTGATATCTTGAAGCGATATTTGCGCTTTACTAATCAGTTCTTTAAAAACCAATAGCTGGCTTTCCAATATTTCCATTGGATCGTGTTCTACCCAACCCGGTTGGGGATAAATTTGGCTGAATTCTTCTTGAGCTATTGCGACAAGTTTTCCGGTTGCGTCAACCAACACGGCCCTCGAGCTAGAAGTACCTTGATCGAGCGATACAATGAAAGGAGGTTTCACAGTTTAAGGTTTTTTGATAGGACAAGCAATTTATAAAAATAATGTGCCCTTTCAAAATTAAACAATTGTTAAACTGAAAATTAACTTAATGTTCTAGGGGTCGTCTTTTCACCATGCCGCCTACAGTGTCTTTTACACTGCTCATCACCAAAAAGGCGTTGGCATCTATTTTGGTTATTTCTGTTTTTAATTTACTGATTTCCAAACGTGTGATCACTGTGTAAATGATTTCGGTTTCTTGACGCACTTCGCCCTTTTTTCCATAGCCTCTTTTTCCGTTGTAGATAGTCACCCCTCTTCGCATTTTTTGAATAATCATCTGTCTGATTTCATCGCTATGCAGGGAAACAACGGTTACACCCACATATTCTTCTACACCTTCTACAACAAAATCAACTGTTTTGGAAGCAGACAGGTAGGTTAGTATGGAATAGAGTGCCACTTCTACGTTTAGTACATAAGCCGCAACTGAGAAGATAACAATATTGAAAATTAGAATGGTATCGCCTATGGTAAGACCTGTTTTTCGATTCAAATAGACGGCTAAGACTTCTGTACCGTCCAGCACGCTTCCGCCTCTAATTGAAAATCCGATACCCAAACCGAGAAAAAATCCACCAAAAACAGAAATTAATAGTTTGTCTGATGTGATGAGCGGATAAGGAATAAAGGTAATTGCCAAAGCCAAACCTGTGATAGCAACAATACTCTTTAGGGCAAAGTTTCTTCCTATTTGTTTGTAGGCCATGTATATAAAAGGAGCATTGATAACAATAATCAACAAGGATAGCGGCATACCGGTCATAAAGGAGGTCAACAAAGAGATACCGGTGACGCCACCGTCTATAAAATTGTTGGGCAATAGGAAGCCTTTCAACCCAAAACCGGCAGCAGTAAAACCCAGTACAATAAAGAGCATGTCCAACAAAAATCTGCGCATTGTAATGCGAAACCGTTTGAACACCTTTGCCCTTTGGTAATCGCTGACGCTCTTTGCTTGGTTTTTATCTATCGACTTCCAAACTGCTTTGGCAATCATTGAATTAAAATGGATATTCACGCCTTTTTTTTTGTTTAGTTACCTTGATCAATATCCAAAAAAATTGCCTTACTTAGCTATTTCGGTAATCCGAAGTGTATTGACCATCCCTTTTTCAAAAACCGGCATTGCTGCGAGGCTGATAACCAAATCGCCTTTGCAGGCATAGCCTTTTTCGCAACAAATTTGGTTTACGTCATCTATGGTTTCGTCTGTACTGACAAATTTATCGTAATAAAACGCTCTTACCCCCCATAAAAGGCTCACTTGAGTAAGAATTCGTTTGTTTGATGTGAATACTAAAATATGGGCTTTGGGTCTCCAAGCAGATATTTGAAAGGCCGTATAGCCACTATTCGTAAGTGTCGTGATGGCTTTGGCTTCAATTTCGTTGGCCATAAGTGCGGCGTGGTAACAAACCGACTTGGTGATGTAGCGCTTGGTGCGGATATGTGGTGGTGAAAGCGGTACTTTAATTAAATCTGAATGTTCTACACTATGTATAATTTGTGCCATTTTTTGTATGACTTGAACAGGGTATTGCCCTACGGATGTTTCGCCGGAAAGCATAACCGCATCGGCACCATCCATCACAGAATTGGCCACGTCGTTGACTTCGGCTCGGGTGGGTGTCAGGCTATTAATCATAGTTTCCATCATTTGGGTGGCTATGATGACCGGAATGCGCGCTTTTTTGGCCGTAAGTACCAATTGCTTTTGAATGAGTGGCACTTCATGCGCGGGTATTTCCACACCCAAATCGCCACGGGCCACCATCAAACCATCACAATAGGCTACAATTTTATTGATATTGACAATTGCCTCGGGCTTTTCAATCTTGGCAATAACCGGAATTTTGTGTTTGGAATGGGCGTCGATTAGCTCTTTTAACTCTATCAAATCTTCAGGTGTACGCACAAAAGAGAGTGCAATCCAATCTACTTGTTGTTCGATGGCAAAAATGGCATCTTTAACGTCCTTTTCAGTCAGTGCCGGCAAAGAAACTTTGGTATTGGGTAAGTTGACGCCTTTTTTTGATTTTAGCGGCCCGCCTTGGATGACTTTTGTGACTACTTCATGCTCCCTGTCTGTACTGACAACCTCAAAAATAAGCTTTCCGTCGTCGAGCAAAATGCGCTCACCGGGGTTGACATCCTGAGGAAAGGTTTCGTAATCCATGTAAGCGCGCGATTTGGTTCCTACGAATTTTTCTTTAGTAGAAAAAGTGATTTCATCCCCCGGAACCACTTCTATACCTTCTTCCATCACGCCTACCCGAAGTTTGGGACCTTGTAAATCGCCTAAAATAGAGACGTTGAATCCGTGAGTTTCGTTGAGCTCCCGTATCATTTTGATGCGGGCTCTTACATCTTCATAATCGGCATGAGAAAAATTAATTCTAAAAACATCGGCGCCGTTTTGCATCATCTCCAACAAAACTTCTTTGGTGGAAGTAGCCGGGCCCAGCGTGGCTACAATTTTGGTTTTTTTTCTGATTAGCATTATTTAGGTAATTAGGTTTTGAATTGATTTTAGTTGTTTTTCTATTACATAAGCCGTCTTTATCGTTGGAATTTTCTGTAAAATTTTTACGATGTGTGTTGCGGCATTTTCATCTTCTAAGCCGTTTATTTTGAGTATGTAATCAACATTTTTAAGTTCGGGTATTAAATAACGCAAAACGGCTTCTTTATCGGTTGCTTCTTGAAACAGCGTGCCGGAACTAAATTTGTGCGGCACTTCTGAGAGGCATTTGTTGGTTATTAGACTCCAATCGGTGTAATGCTTTACATCATCCCATACAAACCAGGCAAATGAGGCGTCTATATAATTAAAATCTAAATCTTTCTTGCAGCGCGTCAGTTTGATTTTTAAATTTCTGTTGAGATCAAAAGCCAACCTGTAATCTTCGGCATCTGTATGTATGGCAAACACCGAAGGCTCGTCTTCGAGGAAAGCATCCAGCTTTATCTTGTGAACCTTCACTTTGAATTTTTAATGCGTAAAGATAAAAAAACTTAATTCTCCCCTTAATTTATAAGAAAAGTTTATCAGTTTTTTACAACCTGTTTGCCGATGTAGCAGAAAATGTTTCTACAAACGTCTTATTTGAGCGTTCTAAAATACTCCAGCAAGGCGCGCGCTTCTTCTTCGGGTATGTTTTGATTGGTCATAGGCACGTTGTTGTGCTCAGCCAAAAGCGCTTTGGCTTCAGGGTCTTTAGACAACATTTCTATCGGATTCATGATCATATTCATAATCCATTCCGGACGCCGGCGTTCGGTCACCCCTTTCATAGCCGGACCAATTAACTTTTGCTCGGCCATATGGCAAGCCACACATTTTTTACTGAAAATAGCTTTGCCTTCATCAGCCAATGCAGCATCTATGGTTTCGGGCAATCGAAAGGCTTTGACAGGGCCAATACCACTGCCTTTTTTTATCGTTTCCGCAGCAGGTTTGTCCGCCGAAGGTTGTTGTGTTTGCGCATCGCTTTTCTTGGCATCATTGCAAGCCGAGAGCCATCCGAGGACAGCTAGGGCAATAAGGTATTTCTTCATCTCTTACGGTTTTAGGTTTCTATTTATTTTGGTTTTGCTAATTTAACGCATAAAGATTTGGTTTCAAAAAGAATTTTTCGGGAGGTGAGCAATGTTCACAATTCAATGTCAGGTGTTATTTTATGTAAAAAAGCTATCATTTCATTTTCGTGAAAATAAAATGCTGATGCTTGATAAAATCCAACGTGGCCACCGTATTTGGGCATCATTAAATGTATGTACGGATTGGTCTGCGCCGCTGCAACCGGATAACATTTGTCTTTCAAAAAACTGTCGTTTTGCGCATTGATGATCAACACCGGTTTTTGAATGTGTTCCAAAAATTGGATCGAACTGCATTTTTCATAATAATCAAAAGCGTCTTTGAAACCGTGCGCCGATCCTGTATAAAAATTGTCAAAATCCAACAGAGAACGGATTTTGGGCAGCTTATTGGGGAAAGCCTCCGGAAATTGCCGGTACTTCACCACTAATTTTCTGCGCAATTGTCTTAGAAATTTTTGACGGTAGACAAAATTTATCGGCAGGTTGAGCTGCTCCAACGAAGCGCGAAGGGCGCAAGGTGTAGAAATGGCAATCCCTCCAACAACCTGATGGTCTGACAAACCCGTCGTTCCTAGGTATTTCAGCAAAATATTGCCACCAAGGCTAAATCCAATCAAAACCATTTTTTGATAGCCTTTCGCTTTGGCCACATCTACCACTGCGCTGAGGTCTTCAGTGTTGCCGCCATGATAACCTCTAAAAAGTCGGTTGGGTTCACCGCTGCATCCCCTAAAATTCACCGCCAAGGCGTCGAAACCATAGCTGTTGAGTTTTTTAACAGCACCTAAAACGTAGGGCCTGCGCGAATCCCCTTCTAATCCGTGAAGCACTATAGCCAATAAACGGTTTGAATCTTTTGCCAACGACCAATCCAAGTCCAAAAAATCGCCATCGGGCAGTTCTATTCTTTGTCTTTGATACGCCACACCTCTTACTTTTCTGGCTAGCGCACTGTAAATGGTGGAAACATGACCGTTTCTGAAAATAAAAGGAGGAATATACGCA
This sequence comes from Flavobacteriaceae bacterium, assembly GCA_032251335.1. Classification (GTDB taxonomy): domain Bacteria; phylum Bacteroidota; class Bacteroidia; order Flavobacteriales; family Flavobacteriaceae; genus UM-FILTER-40-17. The sequence continues at coordinate 131,606 of JAVVDW010000004.1, forward strand.
GGATGTGAAACAGGCATCTTATTTTTGGACGAAAATAATCAAAATACAAGTTATGTTTTTAAAATCTTTTGAAATCAGATGGTCCGATTTGGACGCAAACAGCCACTTGGCCAATTCGGCTTATATGAATTTGATGAGCCACACCCGTATGGCTTTTTTGCAAAGCATCGGTTTGGGTTTGCGTGAATTAAAGCAAGCCCATTTGGGGCCGGTAGTTTTTCACGAACACATTCACTATTTCAAGGAAATATTTCCGGGAAAACCTGTACAAGTTTCATTAGAACTGAAAGGCCTTTCCGAAGACGGTCGGTTTTTTGCTTTTGAACACCGCATTTTTAGTGCAGACGGAACCAACAACGCCTTCTGCGAATTGATGGGCGCTTGGATAGACACAAACAAAAGAACACTGACAGCACCGCCAGCGGATATGCTAAAATCTTTTGACAATGCTCCAAAAACGGCTGATTTCAAAATCTTAACCAAAGAAGATACGCGGGCTTACAACCGCAAACCCGTCGATTTAAAAGTTTGATACTTCAAGCCTTCACCCGAGTTTCTTTCGGTTTTTTGGTCACCAGATACACACCTACAAAAATGACTATGGCCGCACCTATTTTGATGCCGCTCAGCTTGTCTGCACCCACAGCAACGGCAAATACACCCGCCACAAGCGGTTGCAGGTAGATAAAAACCCCAACGGTTGATGCTTTGAGGGTGCGCACCGCAAAGAGGTTAAACAAATAGGTGCCGCAGGTGGCAAACAGCAATACATAACCAATATTTAACCAGATAAGATCCGGTATTTCTGCCGGTTTCATGGCCAAGACTTCACCCAAACCAAAAGGCAAAACCATCAACAAGCCAAAGGTGTATATCCATTTAACGAAGGTGAGTGGATGGTATTTTTTTACTATTTTACTCACAATAACTAAATAAAGTGCATAAGACGAGGCATTTGTATAAACCAAAAGATTGCCCAGCATGGCGTGTTCGCCACCCAAAGAAAGGTCAGTTGCACCACTAAAAATAACGATGAGCGTGCCTATCAAACCTAGAAAAATACCCAATATTTTTTGCAAACTCAAATGCTCTTTGAGCAAAATTCTTGAAAACAACAGCACCATAATCGGACTGGTCACCATAATGATAGACGCGCTGATAGGCGTTGTGTAATTGAGGCCTTTAAAAAAAGCCAACATATTCACCGCTACACCAAAAACAGCGGCCAACATAAATTTTAAATAGTCTTTTCTGTCTATTTTCTCTTTAGGTGCCCAAATAGATAACAGCCAAAAAAAGGCTGTCGCGAAAACGACCCGCAATACTATAAACCCATAAGGTTGCACATAAACCGGCATGGCAGCCTTGGCAATGGTATAGTTCATTCCGTAAATAACAGCGGCGGCGAGTGCCGCCAAAATAGCAAACGTTCTTTTAGACATCAAAGCGATTGGTTTATGGCCTCTAGTGTCCGCTTAGAAGACCCGATAAAAATCTTGTCTTTCAAAACCACAACCGGTCTTTTAAGAAAAGTGTAATGATGCAGCAAATAGTGTTTGTAATCTGCTTCTGTGAGCGGCTGCAGGTTGAGTCCCATTTCAGTATATAACTTGGCCCGTCTGCTAAACAGTGCTTCGTAGCTCCCTGCAAGTTTGCAAAGTTGTTCTATTTGCACCACCGTGATGGGTTGCGATTTGATCTCCTGAAATTCAAATCCATCTACAGTTTTTATGGCATCTATAAACCGCGTGCAAGTGTTGCAGGTTTTCAGGTAAAATATTTTTTTCATGTGTTTATATTTATTGATTTTCAATGGTCACATGGAACACCCTAACTCATCATGCTCCTGTGTGCAAAATTTTTTACATGGGTGTTTCATCAGTTTATAATATATTTGTTTTTAAGCGGTCATGCTTCGACTGCGCTCAGCACAGGCATGGAACGCCCTAGGATAATCATACGCCTGTGTGTCACTTTTTTTAAATGGGCGTTTCATGCCCAAATGGTTTCAGAAATTTTTTCGAGACACAAAGTAACGCCATTTACCTATAAATTCTGTACTTTTATAGACGTATTTTTTTCATCAAAATTCAATTATTATGAAGCATAACCTTGATATCAGTCTGCAAAATCACAAAATATTTGAAACTTTTCTTACCTCGTTTGAACCCGAGAGGCTCTTCAAAATTCCGGAAGGTTTCGGCAACAACCTTATTTGGAATATGGCTCACGTTGTGTCTGTTCAGCAATTACTCGTGTACAAAAGGTCGCATTTGCCAACAGTATTGCCCGATGCCTTTGTGTCGCGCTTTGCGCCGGGTACACAGCCACCTGTAGAAGTTGACATCGCATTGATTGAAACGTTGAAATCTTATTTGTACAAAGGCGTACAGCAAGTTCAACCCGACTTTGAGGCGGGAAAATTTGAAAAATATGAAACCTTTACGGCGCGGAGTGGGTTTGAAATTGATGCGCTCGAAAAAGCAGTTCTTTTCAACAATTATCATGAAGGTATTCACTTGGGCTATGTGTTGTGCTTAAAGAAATTTGTGTAGTGTTTTGAACGAATGTTATTAAAAATCTAAAATTGCTTCCCTACTTCCCAAGAAGCGTTATTCCTAAGCGTTCTTACAAAAGAACGTTAACATTTTTACATAGATTTTAGGATGTATGTTAATTTCTATACTTTTGACATTCTTTTCAATAAATCCTGAAAAGTTAGTGAACCGTACCTGCAATTTTTATCTGAAAACTTCAAAATAACATCGACTTTATTTCTAATCAAAAATCGACACATTCAAATTTCTGAAACGCCCGCTTCTAAATTTCTCTAGCCATCAGGTTGTTTTTGGCAGGCATCAATACGAACCTTTTAAAAAAATTATACATGAAATTCAACACCAAGACCATACACGGCGGACAACATCACGATCAGGCCTACGGCGCAGTCATGCCGCCCATCTACCAGACTTCTACCTACGCACAAACCACCCCCGGCGGTCACAAGGGTTTTGAGTATTCTCGCACCCACAACCCAACTCGCAAAGCGCTTGAAGACAATTTGGCCAGTATAGAAAGTGGCGCATATGGCTTGGCTTTTGGTTCGGGTTTGGCTGCCATAGACGCGGTGATGAAACTCCTAAAACCCGGCGATGAAGTGGTTTCTACAAATGATTTATACGGCGGATCTTACCGTTTGTTTAAACAAATTTTTGAACCCTTCGGTATCAAATTTCACTTTGTAGGCATGCAGGATGTGCAAGCCATCGAAGAAAAACTCAATGCCCACACGCGTTTGATTTGGGTAGAAACGCCTACCAACCCCATGATGAATATCGTGGATCTGGAGGCCGTTTCAAAAGTGGCCAAAAAAAATCATTTATTATTGGCTGTGGACAATACTTTTGCCACGCCCTACCTGCAACGTCCCATAGAAATGGGGGCAGACATCGTGATGCACTCTGCTACCAAATATCTGGGCGGACACAGTGATGTGGTGATGGGCGCACTGGTGGTAAATGACAAAACATTAGCAGAACGCCTGTATTTTATTCAAAACGCCAGCGGTGGCATTTGTGGTCCCATGGATAGTTTTCTAGTTTTACGCGGCATCAAAACCCTGCATGTTCGGATGCAACGCCATTGTGAAAACGCACGTGCCATAGCCGAATTTTTAGTCAACCACCCAAAAATAGAAAAAGTTTATTGGCCCGGACTTAAAGACCATCGCAACCACGACATCGCCCAAAAACAAATGAAAGACTTTGGCGGTATGCTCTCTTTTGTGACCAAAGGCAACAACTACGAAGAGGCCATTCGTATCGTAGAACGCCTAAAAGTTTTCACCTTGGCAGAATCGTTGGGAGGCGTTGAATCGTTGGCCGGACACCCTGCCAGCATGACGCACGCATCAATCCCCAAGGCAGAACGCGAAAAATCGGGTGTGGTCGACGCTTTGATTCGGCTTAGTGTCGGCATCGAAGATATTGACGATTTATTGGCAGATTTAAAGCAGGCCATCGGGTAGTTTAATCAAAGTACCCTCGTACGTACTTTAGCCCACACTTTTTTCAGCACAATCGCAAAAACGATAGTCAGTACAAACGCGATGGTTGCTTCTGTGGTTTTTCCGTATATAAGGTTTCCCGTGGTAAACAACGCACTGTACACCATGGCGCAACCCACCAACATGGCCAGTATTCCGGATGGCACGCTCCATCCCGCTTCGCCTTTGTTGAGTATCACACCGTCTGATGCTGCTTTCTTCACAACTTTTGCCCAACCGGGACCGCCGGGTTTAATTTTTATATAGAAATTGCGTAGCACATTTTGGTCTTCGGCTTTGGTCAAGAAGGTAGTGAGTAGCCAAACCACTGTGGTTATCAAAACCACCAACGGAAACTTTGCCCAATCTTGAAAAATTCCCAGCACGGTTGCACCGGTTTCTATATCGGTATGGTCAAACAGCGATTTTCCAAAATCCGTGAAAGAAAAAACGAGAGAGACAACGCCCGATATAATCATGGCAGAGATTTCACTCCAAGCGTTGATACGCCACCAAAACCAACGCAGGATAAAGATAAGTCCGGTGCCGGCACCAAACATGATGATGATATCAAAAAGTTGTTTGGCATTTTGTAGGGACAAAGCCACTAGGGCACTCACCACCATCAGAAGCACGGTAGAAATTCTACCCACAGCAACCAATTTTTTTTCTGAAGCCTCTGGGTTTATTTGTTGTTTGTACAAATCATTCACTATATAAGAAGAACCCCAATTGAGGTGCGTAGAAATGGTTGACATATAAGCGGCTACCAATGAGGCCAACACCAAACCGATAAGACCTGCCGGCAGTTTGGTGAGCATGGCACTGTAGGCAAGGTCATGCCCGAGTTTGTCTGCTGGAATATCAGGAAAAGCTGTTTGAATGCTCTGTATGTCCGGAAACACCACCAAAGAAGCCAGCGCAACCAATATCCACGGCCATGGCCGTAAGGCGTAGTGCATAATATTGAAGAAAAAAGTAGCGCCTATGGCGTGATTCTCATCTTTTGCTGCCAACATGCGTTGGGCAATGTAGCCACCACCACCGGGTTCGGCTCCCGGATACCAAGAACTCCACCACTGAACAGCCAAAGGAATCACCAGTAAGGTGATGTACACCTCATTTTCTGAAAAATCAGGGAGTAATGCTATTTTATTGGCTACATTGTTGTGTTGCATCAAAGCATCTAAGCCACCCACTTCCGGAAGGTTTACACAATACCAAGCGGCACCAATAGAACCAGCCATGGCCACAAAAAACAGTAAAAAATCGGTGTAAACCACACCTTTAAATCCACCTACAGCACTAAAAATAACCGTGACCACACCCGCATACAAAACGGTTTCCAAGGGCTGAAGTCCCAACATAATCTGACCAATCTTAATTGCCGCCAAAGTCACGCCCGACATGGCGAGGATGTTAAAGGCAATGCCCAAATAGACGGCTCTAAACCGCCTCAGGAATTTGGCCGGTGCGCCGCCGTAACGCAATTCGTAAAATTCCAAATCTGTACTGACGTTAGACCGCCGCCACAGCTTGGCATAGACGAAAACCGTGAGCATGCCGGTGAGCAAAAAAGCCCACCAAACCCAGTTTCCGGCAACGCCATCTTTGCGGACGATGTCGGTTACCAAATTGGGTGTATCCGTAGAAAAAGTGGTGGCTACCATAGACAAGCCCAACAGCCACCAAGGCATATTGCGTCCGGATAGAAAAAATTGGGTAGCATCGCTGCCGGATTTTTTGGAAACACTGAGCCCTATGAACAAAGTGATGGAAAAAAATAAAACGATAATGATGTAATCCAGGTTGGAGAGTGCAATCATGGTTAAGGTTTTTCGTTGTCTTCGGTTATGTGTAGGATAATGCGTTTGGCTTCTTTGAGGTAATTTCGCCCGATGGGAATTTTTCGGTTTGACACTTCTACCGTATTCCCTTCTACGGCTTTGACCTTTTCAACGGAGACGATAAAAGAGCGGTGAATTCTCAAAAAGTATTCTTTAGGAAGCTCTTCTTCTATGGATGTGATGCTTCTCAGTACCAAAAAATCGCCTGCTGTAGTTGAAATTTTTATATAATCTTTCAAGCTCTCCACAAAGAGAATTTCTGAAAGATATACTTTGATTAGTTTTTTATCCGACTTGATAAAAATATGTGGTTTGTTGACAACAGGCTCAGTAAGGCCTTTTTCCAATTGAATCAAATGTTGCACTTTATCAATTGCCTTTAAAAATCGGGCAAAAGGAATGGGTTTAATGAGATAATCCGCTACATCGAGTTCGAAACTTTCTACTGCAAATTCTCTGTAGGCTGTGGTGATGACGACGTGTGGTTTTATCGAGATGCTCTTTAAAAAATCGAGACCGGTGATCTTAGGCATATTGATATCGAGAAAAATCAGGTCAATTGAGTTACTTTCAATTACAGAAAGTGCCTCCAAAGGATGCTGAAAAGTATTCACTACAGTGATATCCGGAAATTCTTTTAAATGATTTTCAATCACTTTTACAGCCATAGGCTCGTCATCGATAATGAGACAATTGAGTTTCATGCTTCAGCTACTTTGTTTTGTAAAGGTATTCTTAAACGCACTTTAAACTTACTTTTTTTCTTAAAGATATCCAAAGTATACCGATCTTGAAAGAGCAAGTCCAACCTCCGCCGCACATTGCTGATGCCGATGCCACTTCGCAAATCATGGGTTTCGGCTTCGCTTTCTACATAGGTGTTCACAACAGAAAAATACAAGGTTTGGTTATTTTCATTTTTAAAAAAAATACTAATGTCTATTTCCCGCTGATGCCGCGCCCCGTGTTTGAAGCAGTTTTCTATAAAGGGTAAAAATAGCAGCGGTGGCACGGTGACCTCTTCGATATCTCCTGAAATAAAAGAATCCGCTTTGACGCGTTCACCAAAACGAATGCGCTCCAGATCTATGTAGTTTTGAATGTACTTAATTTCATCGAAAAGTTTGATGTTTGTGGTGCGAACATCGTACAAAACATATTGCATGATGTCTGATAACTTTAGCACCAAATTTGGCGCAGCGTCAGATTTTTCCAAAGTCAAAGCGTAAAGACTATTGAGCATATTAAAATAGAAATGCGGCTGGATTTGGGATTTTAAAAAATTGAGTTCGGTGTGTAATTGCATTTTGCTCAATCGGTCGTTTTTGCGTTTTTCATTAATCCAGTCGATAGAAATTTTAATTGCCGAGACAAAGGCAATTACATAAATTTCTCCGATGGCAACGGCCGCAAAGTGATATATACTGAGTGGATTTCTAATGCCGTTGGCTTCCGGCCATATTTCATGCGTCACAAAAAGATAATTGAGCCCGACAATCCCGAAATAAACAACGACGAGTACCATAAAAAGTGCCAAAACAAATTGGAGGTATTTCTTGGTGAGCACAAATTTGGGAATCAGGTAAAAAACCGTGGTGTAACAGCTAAAAAGATGCATGGAAAATTCGACCAAATTCGACTTGAAAGCGTAGAGATAGTCGTCAAAAAAACTACCCCATCTAAAAACATTAAAAGTAAAATAGACCGTCCAGAAAATCACATGGTATCGCAGTGGAATCGGATTTTGTTTGGCAAATTGTCGGATCATGGTCTGTTTGGTCTGCGATTAAGCGGTTGAAAATTAGTAATTATTTATCAGTTGCCTTTGTTTTTTACCAAAAGACGCTACTAAAAAATACAGCCTCGCCATGCTTTAGTAGAACATTCCTACCTATTGGTGGCAAAAACAGCGTTGTTGGTCGGTCAAATAGCTGTTGATAAAAACTACAAAATTGTAAGGCCTTGGTTTCGGTATGCTTGCAGTTTGGGTGTGTTCGGATCCATTTCTGTAACCAAAACATCCAAAGTATTGATGTCGCAAATTTTGTATCTATTGATGGTATTCAATTTTTCGCTAATCGTCAGCGACACAACTTTTTTAGATGCGGCGATCATCGCCTTTTTGAGCTGGGCAATTTCCCAATCTATCTCTGTGATGCCATTTAGGGGATCGAGATATCCGGTGCCGAGAAAGCAAATATCGGCCTTGATTTCGGATAATAGGTTGATGGCACTACCACCCGTAGAGAGTTGAGAATTTTTAGACAACTTACCTCCGATAAAAATCACTTCATTTTTAGCCGGACTGTTGAGTAATTCGATAGCCATGGGCAGACTTGGGGTAAAGAAAGTGAGGTCAAGTTTTTGTGGCAGCAGTTTGGCCAATTCCAAATTGGTGGTGCCTCCACTAATAAGCACCACATCGCCTTTTTTGAGAAGTGAGATGCCTTTCTGCGCAATAATGGCTTTGTTTTCGTAGGCGTAGATATGGCTTCGTTGCTCGTTGTAAATGTTGAAACCCATAGAAACCGCACCTCCGTGTACGCGTTTGATTTTTTTGGCCTCGTCCATTTCTTTGAGGTCGCGCCGAACCGTATCAATAGAGACTTGCAAAATATTGGCCAAATCGGAAAGCAACACCCGATTGTGGATGTGTATTTCGTTGAGAATAATCTCCTGTCTTAATGACTTTTCCAAGATTGAAAGTTTTGGTTGATATGCAAAATGTTGCAACCAAATGTAGAAAAAAAAAGTTTTGTAGAAAATTTTGCGCAAAAAATCAACATTAATTCCGATAAAAACAGCAAAATAAAAACAAAATCGATCAATATGCCATAAAAACTTGCACAATATCTTGCATCATAAAATTATTTTTATACATTTGAAAATCTTTACAAACTGTCTATGCTTCATTTTGGAAGGAACTAACTAAACAACTATACCATGCACGCTGCGCTAAAAAAGTTGGCACAAACAGCCGAAAAACCTTCTAGAAACATCATCGGACTGATGAGTGGCACTTCCCTAGATGGTTTAGACATAGCATTTTGTGAAATAAAATCGTTTGGTAAACAAACGCAGGTAGTCTTAAAACATTTTGAAACCGTTCCTTATGACGACCCGTTTAAAAATGCCGTCAGGGAAGTGTTTTCCAAAAAGAATATTGATCTGGAAAAACTATGTGTACTGCATCCATGGATAGGAGAAAAACATGCAGAAATGGTGCTTTCGTGCCTTAAAAAATGGCAAATAGCCACTGATGACGTTGATTTAATTGCCAGCCACGGGCAAACGGTGTATCACGCGCCCAAGCGTTTGCACCAACACATTGATTTTCCCAATGCCACTTTGCAGATTGGCGACGGCGATCATTTGGCTGTAAAAACAGGCATCACCACATTGAGCGATTTTCGTCAAAAACATTTGGCGGCCGGTGGCGAAGGCGCTCCTTTGGCAGCTTATGGCGATTATCTTATTTTCTCTGACCCAAGTGTATCGCGTATTCTTATCAATATTGGCGGGATTGCCAATTTCACCTTTTTACCCAAAAATGCTAGTTTTCAAGATGTGTTTTGTACAGACACCGGACCGGGAAACACGCTTATGGATGCCTACGTGCAAAAGCATGTTCCCAAGCTTTCCTGCGACAAAGACGCAGCTATCGCCGCTACGGGTAAGATTAATCCGCTACTGTTGCAAGCCCTTAAAAAAAATCCATTTTTCAGACAGAATTTTCCTAAAACCATCGGTCCCGAACTCTTTAACCTTGCTTATTTGGAAAAGGCGCAGGCACAGTCCGGTACTTCCAAATTGCCAATAGCGGATGTGTTGGCAACACTTAATAGGTTTTCTGCCGAGACTTTGGCCGAGGCCATAGCGCAAAGCATGAACAATACAAATTTTGAGATGTATGTGAGTGGTGGCGGTATCTACAACCCATTACTATTAAAGCACCTAAAAGACATATTTGCAAAGAAAAACCTGTACACCACAGCTGCGTTAGGTATTCATCCGGACGCCAAGGAAGCGGTACTTTTTGCGGTTTTGGCTAATGAATGTGTTTGCAATCCAAACAGCCAAGTAAAAAGAGGCCACACGCCTGAGATACGCATGGGTAAAATTAGTTTTCCAACATAGTTCATCATTCTTAAAAATAATTTACTAACTCACAAACCATTCAAATGAAGAAGAAAGATTCTATTTTCAAGTTTGCAACCGGGTCGTTTTTGATGTGCCTGATGCTACTGCTGACCGGGGCTGCTACGCATGCCCAACAGACCTACACTTTCTCGGGCACTGTGACCGATGCGAGTGTGAACCAACCGATTATCGGGGCGACCATCATCATCGGGGGAACATCTATCGGAACCACTACCGATTTTGACGGGAACTACAACGTCTCGGCTTCGCTTCAGCCCGGAAATTATAGGTTGGTATTTAGTTATCTGGGGTTTAGTTCGCAAACCATCAATGTGACACTCGGCAACGATACAAACATCCAAACCAACGTTTCGCTTTCACCCGATTTGATGAATTTGGACGAAGTGATTGTGACGGGAACCTCTGTTGGCACGAGTAGAAGACAACTTGGAAATGCCATATCAACCATTAGCGCAAAAGCATTTGAAGATGGTGGCGCGACTGCCATAGACCAAGGTTTATCCGGAAAAATTGCAGGCGCTTTGGTGCAACAAAACTCCGGAGATCCGGCCGGTGGTATCAGCGTAAGGCTGAGAGGCCCCAGCACAATTGCAGGCAGTTCCGATCCTTTATATGTTATAGATGGATTGATAGTGAGCAACTCCAGTACAGAGTTGGTTGACTTAGGCGGAAATACTCAAAACAGACTGGTTGACATCAATCCGAGTGATATTGACAGAATAGAAATTATCAAGGGTGCAGCCGCTGCAGCCATTTACGGTTCAAGAGCCAGTAATGGCGTTGTTCAAATTTTCACAAAGAGAGGAAAAAGCGGCAAACCGTCCTTTTCATTTACTTCAAACTTTAAAATTAATGAGTTGAGAGATGAAATGGAATACAACAAAGTACCCTTGGCTTGGGTTGATCCTTTTGACAGAAACAACTTGGCCACAGTGCCAACGGAAAGGTTTAATCTTCAAGATGAAATTTTTGACACGGGTGTCGGTACAGAAAATTACCTGTCTGTATCGGGCGGTAACGAAAATACGAAGTACTATGTGTCGGGATCTTTTCTCCACAATGAAGGCATCGTTAAAAACACAAACTTTCAGCGCTTCTCCTTCAATTCAAATATTGACCAAAAGTTGTATTCTTGGTTAAATCTGAGCATGGGATTGACCTATACGCAAAGTGAGAGTGAAGATATTCCAAATGGGGGGATCAATGCAGCAGACGGTGCCATAACAGGATTTCTATTTAGTGACAACTCTATAAATCCGGCTCCGGATGCGTCGGGGGTTTTTCCTGTCACCTCTTTACTAGTGCCAAGAACCAATCCTGCGGAAGCCGTTGAGCGTTTCGAATTTCAGCAAAGAACCAACAGAACCATCACCAACATAGGTCTTATAGCTACACCATTTGATGGTTTTACAGCCAATTTTAGAGCCGGATTTGATTATTTTAATCAATCTGCCACAGGATTTATTCCTCCGGGAAACACTTCAACCCAACAAAATGGGTTTGCAACCCGGTCGGATGCAAACAACTTTCAGTATAATACAGATTTAAACCTGAGTTATAAATTTGACATCACAGAAGATATAGAATCTACATCTGTACTTGGGGGCACTTGGCAATTTGAACGTTTTGACAGAATTGGGCTTACTTCAGACAGATTGCCCCCGGGTGTAAAAGTAGCCTCGGGTGGTACCATCATCGGACAAATTGATTCCAGAAGCAAAAAAACATTTTGGGGTGGGTTTTTACAACAAACTTTTGGCTACAAAGACAAACTGTACATAACCGGTGCCATCAGGCTAGATGGGGCTTCCGTTTTTGGGGAAGATGAAAGAGAGCAATTTTACGGAAAAGCCAGCGGTTCTTATGTGGTTTCCGCAGAAGATTTCTGGAGCGAAACTTTTGGAAATGTCATCAATTCTTTCAAAGTAAGAGCCTCATGGGGACAAGCCGGAAACCTCACCGCTATTGGTGCATTTGATAGGTTTTTTAACTTCAATCCACTCTCCATTGGCGGGTCTAGCGCTGTCATCCCATCCTCACTTCTCGGAAACGAGGGCCTAAAACCTGAACGACAAGAAGAGTACGAATTTGGTGTTGATGCAGGTTTCTGGAACAATAGAATCGGAATCGAGTTTACTTATTACAAACAGAACGTGGACGACTTGCTTCTGCAAAGAGAATTGGCGCCATCGACAGGTTTTGCTACGCGATTTGAAAACGTGGGCGAGCTGGAAAACGAAGGTATCGAAATATTGTTGAGAGCCAATCCTATCAAAACTAAAGACTTTAATTGGAATCTGACAACGACTTATTCTCGCAACAACAATACTGTGACTAAAGTAGCCGGAAACAACATCACGCTGCCGGGTAGCTTCTCTACCAGTTTCGTCATAGAGGGCCAGCCGCTTGGTGTTTTCTTCAGGTCTTTCTATGCGAGAGACGCCAATGGTGATATTGCTTTGGATGCCAATGGGTTTCCCGTAAGGGGCACAAATCCTGACGGCAGTACCTCCAAGGTCATTGGCGATCCCAATCCGGACTGGTTTGGTTCGTTGATTAACGAATTTACCTATAAAAACTTTGCGCTTAAAGTGCAGTTAGACGCTGTACAAGGATTTGATGTTTTCAACTGGAACAGACGTCTGCTGGACAATGTTATTTTTGGTGGTGGTGCCGGTGTGGGTGAAGAACTTTTGGGTAATAAACTGAAAGGTACCGGCTCTGTGCAAGCAAACATTTTTGAGGAATTTGTGGAAGACGGATCTTTTGTCAAATTGAGAGAATTATCTGTGAGCTATACTTTCCGACCTGAAAAATTGAGACTTCAGAGCCTAAAGCTCAGTTTAGTGGGTAGAAATCTCATTTCATGGGATGATTATTCAGGTTTAGATCCTGAAATCAACACCACCGGACAAAGCAATGGCGTTCGCGGATTCGATTTTGCCGCAGTACCAATTCCCAGAACTTTCCAAATTGGTGTAAACGCTACATTTTAATTTAAAAAAAGTAACCTCATGAAACATCCATGTAAAAATTTTGCACACAGGAGCATGATTATTTAGGGTGTTCCATCTGATCACTTAAAATCAATAAATATAAACACATGAAAAATATATTCATAATTCAATTGAAGTATGTTGTCCTTTCGGGTATCATCATGCTATCGGCAAGTTCTTGCAACACAGAATTTGAAAACCCCAATTCGCCTACCAACCAACAAATCTTAAATTCTAGAGATGGTTTGTTTTCTCTAGCGGTTGGTATCAGACAACTCTATTCAACCTCTGGACTGAGATTTATCATAGAAACACCGGCCGTCACCACTAGAGAAGGTGGCATAACCACCACTTTCCTCAACATGATTGAATTGGAAGAGGGCGGTACATCTATTCCAAATTTCAACACCAATACCCAGGGACTTTGGGTAACTTTGACGAGACTCATAGGCATGACTGAAGACCTGTCTGACGGCGCCGAAACTGTAGATTTGCAGGCTGGATCCATCAGCGGGTTGAAGGCTTATGCCAATATTTTTAAGGCACTTAGCATCGGACACCTGGCTTTGAGTTTTGAGCAAGTGATCTTAGAAACAAGTCCAAATAATGACGCTGTGTTTGTTCCCAGACAGCAAGGTCTTTTAGAAGCCATACGGTTACTAGAAGAAGCAAAAACGTTGCTCGGCAGCACACCGCCATCCCCAGAATTTGAAAATGTTGTTTTGGGTGGAAATCTAGATTTAGTAAATATTGCCAATTTATTTTTAGCCAGATTCAATCTCTATGCTGGCAACTTTGAAGCGGCTATTAACAGTGCGAATCTCGTATCGGAATCTTCGTTGTCTTTCTTCAACTACGACAACTTAAACCCCAATCCTATTTGGGCGCGCGTGATTCAGAACAATGTGCCCAATTTTAAACCACAAGACAACTTTGGCTTGCCAACTTCTATTTTTACATTTGATACAAATGATGGCAGATTTGATTTTTACACATCAGCCTCGGCGGAAATTAATCCGAATGGATATGCGATAGAAAATTTAGAGGGCTTTTTTCAAACTCAATCCACACCGATTCCAGTTTACATACCTGATGAAGCCAAACTTATTTTGGCAGAGGCTCATTTAAGAAAATCTTCACCGGATATCAATGCGGCAATAGCAGCCTTAGACGAAGTGCTGACCGACAATGACGACCCGCTCGGAATCAACGCCAATGTGGCTGCTTACTCAGGGCCTTTGACCGTCAATGATGTCTTGCTGGAAATCTACAAAAACCGCCGTGCAGAACTTTTCCTAACAGGTAACAGTTTGGAAGACAGCAGAAGGTTCAACCGACCTCAACCCAATCCTACGCCAAGAACTTTTACGGATGAGCGCAACCGCAATTTCTATCCGTACGCCAATACGGAGCGAAACAATAACCCAAACACGCCCCCGGATCCGGCGATTTAATGGCGGCTATTTTTTGATTTTTGTTGTATTTTTATTTCGAGGATGCCATAAAGCATCCTCGATTTAAAATATAATTACATTTGCATGCTTTCAATTTTCTGTTACTTTTCATTTTTTGACTTATTTTTAAAAGTTTTTTAAAGCGTCACAAAACCAGTCTATTTTGAATCCAATATTAGTAATCACCGTTATTGCCTCCTATTTCATCACACTGATGGTGATTTCTCGTTTTACCAGTAGAAACTCCGGCGAAAATGCGTTTTTTGACGGCGACCGAAAATCACCTTGGTTTTTGGTGGCTTTCGGGATGGTTGGTGCGGTCATTTCGGGTGTCACTTTTGTATCCATTCCCGGTTTGGTAGGCAACGATGCTTTCCACTACTTTCAGTTTGTGATGGGCAATATCGTGGGTTATTTGTTTATTGCTTTTGTGCTCGTGCCGCTTTATTATAAACTCAAGCTGGTCTCCATCTACAGCTTTCTAGACAGCCGCTTTGGCGATACAACTTACAAAACAGGTTCTTTGTTTTTTACCGTTTCACAATCTTTTGGCGCGGCCTTGCGCTTACTGCTTGCCGTCAAAATTTTGCAATACGCCTTTTTTGATGCTTTTGAAATACCCATCTATGTCACAACAGTTATCGTATTGATTCTCATTTGGCTGTACACCCACCAATCGGGTATAAAAACCATCGTTTGGACAGATACACTTCAGACCTTTTTCCTGCTCACAGCAGCTGTTATCGCTATTTTTACCATCAAAAATGCGCTGAATCTGTCCGGCTCATCCTTAGTTTCTACCATTACTACGCACCCATATTTCAAAATTTTTGACTGGGACAGCCATGCAGGATCCAATTTTTTTAAACAGTTTATCTCCGGTGCGCTCATTGCCGTTGCCATGATGGGGCTCGATCAAAACATGATGCAGAAAACCCTCACTTGTCGCAACGTAAACGAAGCCCGTAAAAATGTACTCACATTCAGTCTATTCTTGGCCTTTGCGCAATTTCTCTTTCTTTGCTTAGGGGTTTTACTCTATGTGTATGCAGAAACAAAAGGCATTTCACTCGTCAGTGAAAACGGCGTATTTTTAGATACCGACAAGTTGTTTCCCATGTTGTCTATGGAATATTTTGGCCTTTTGGCAGGCATCGCTTTTTTATTAGGTATAGTAGCGGCTTCGTTTTCTAGCGCAGATTCTGCCCTGACCGCTCTTACTACTTCTTTTTGTTATGATTTTTTACGCATCGATCAGAAACCCAAAGAAGCACGCAAACGAATCAAAAACAGGGTTTTGTTCGGATTTAATGTGGTGCTTTTTCTCATTGTCATGGGTTTTTCAGGTAGCCAAGGCGCCATTATTTCTCTAATTTTTAAAGTGGCCGGTTATACTTACGGCCCTTTGTTGGGGCTTTATCTGCTGGGCATGTTCTCGCGGGTGCAACTCAAAGATAAATGGGTACCTTTTGTATGTATTGCTGCAGCTGTTTCGACTTATATACTCAATGAATACGCCATCTATACTTTTAATTTTGATTTTGGTTTTATGAATATTTTTGTCAATGCGCTTTTAACCGTTTTAGGTTTACTGATGCTAAAAAAGAATTAACATGAAACATCCATGTAAAAATTTTGCACACAGAGGCATGATTAATTAGGGTGTTCCATCTGACCGATAAAAACAAATAATATAAACAGATGAAAGTTGTCGAACCAACCACCGAAAAAACTTCCCGTTACGATCATTTGGAAAAAATGAGCACGCGAGAGTTGTTGACCAACATAAACCAAGAAGATGATACCGTTCCCAAAGCGGTGAAAAAAGTAATCCCACAAATAGAAAATTTGGTCGATGCCATAGTCGAAAAAATGCAGTTGGGCGGTCGTCTTTTTTATATAGGCGCAGGAACAAGTGGTCGACTTGGTATATTAGATGCTTCCGAATGTCCGCCCACCTATGGTGTACCGCACGACTGGGTCATCGCGCTGATTGCCGGTGGCGACCAAGCTGTTCGAAAAGCGGTAGAAAACGCGGAGGACGACTGGAAACAAGCCTGGAAAGACTTACAACCGCACATGATTAACCCGGATGATGTGTTGGTTGGGATTGCGGCTTCAGGTACGACGCCTTATGTCATCGGCGGGCTGAAAGATGCGCGAAAAAACGGGGTCATTACCGGTTGTATCACTTGTAACGATAAGAGTCCGCTCGCTGCCGAAGCCGATTTTCCTATTGAAGTGGTGGTAGGGCCGGAATTTGTCACCGGTAGCACCCGCATGAAAGCCGGAACCGCCCAAAAACTCATTTTGAACATGATTTCTACTTCAGTCATGATCAAACTTGGCCGTGTGGAAGGAAATAAAATGGTTGACATGCAGCTTTCAAACAAAAAGCTGGTCAATCGGGGTGTGCGGATGATTGTAAAAAGTATAGGTGTAGATGCACATACAGCCGATGCTCTTCTAAAAAAACACGGCAGTGTTCGCAAAGCCGTGGAAGCTTTTAAAAATCATTAATCCATGGATTTACAGACGGATAGCACTCAAAAACTGTCTGTTTTTAAGAAGTTCTTTTTGGATTAGGCTACGTTGAGCACTTCCTTTATCTCAGGTACGTGTTTTTTAATGGTTTCTTCCACGCCGAGTTTCATGGTCATTTGGTTGATTCGGCAGCCGACGCAATTTCCTTCCAAACGCACTTTTACCACTTTGTCAGAATCAATACTAACCAAAGAGATGTTGCCCCCATCGTTTATAAGATAGGGACGAATTTCGTCGAGAGCCGTTTCCACTTTCTGTTTCAATTCTTCATTTTCCATAAGCTTATTTTTTTACGGCAGCGCAACCTGCCATGGTCGTAATTTTTACTGCCTCAGAGGGTGGTAATTCTTTGTTTCTAATGACGAGTTCTTGCACAATGTTTTTCGTTAGGTTTTCAAAAGATTTTGACACCTCAGTATCTGTTTGCAGTGCCGCCGGGCGTCCGGCATCGCCGGCCTCTCTGACGCTTTGCACTAGCGGAAGCTCACCCAAAAAAGGAATTTCTAAATCATCGGCCAAATTTTTAGCGCCGGATTGACCAAAAATATAATATTTGTTGTCGGGCAATTCTGCCGGTGTAAAATAGGACATATTCTCCACTATGCCCAAAACGGGTACATTGATACTCTCCTGTTGAAACATGGCAACCCCTTTTCTGGCATCGGCCAATGCAACATTCTGGGGTGTGCTGACTACCACCGCACCTGTAACCGGCAACGACTGCATAATGGAAAGGTGAATGTCTCCGGTGCCGGGTGGCAAATCAATCAATAAAAAATCTAAAGCACCCCAATGGGCGTCAAATATCATTTGGTTTAATGCCTTTGCAGCCATAGGACCACGCCAAATCACAGCTTGGTTGGGTTGTGTGAAAAATCCGATAGAAAGTATTTTTACACCGTAGTTTTCAACTGGTTTCATCAGCGAACGTCCGTTAATATCTACCGCCAAAGGACGTTCCAAAGCCACGTCAAACATAATGGGAATAGACGGCCCGTAAATATCAGCATCTAAAACGCCTACGGAAAATCCCATTTTTGCAAGCGAAACTGCCAAATTTGCCGTCACTGTAGATTTACCTACACCCCCTTTTCCGGAAGCAACCGCAATGATATTTTGAATGCCGGGTATTGCTTTTCCTTTGATTTCCGGTTTGTCCGGAACTTCTACTTTGGCATTGATTTGCAGGGAAAGTGAGGTGCCAAATTGCGCTTCAAGCGTTTTTTTTATATCGGTCTCCAAACGGTGCCTGATGTGATGTGAAGGTGTGTTGAGTTTGAGATCTACCACAACCTCATCTCCAAAACAAACCAAATTGGTTACCGTTTTGTCATCTATTATGTTACTTCCTTGTCCGGGTAAACTGATTTTTGCGAGTGCCTCGGAAACTTCTTTCTTACTAATCATGGCCGCGAAACTAAAAAATTCTTATTTTTATTTAATCTAACAAAGATAGCACCTTTCTTGTATTTTTTGAATATTTGTTAATTGAAAATTAAGAATCTCTTTGAAACATGTGTGTAACTGCAACTTGAGAAATAGTAAAAATTGACCCGAGAGGCTTGTTGGTACAAAACTTGATACCATTTTGAAAATCAATCGTATGAAAAAAGCACTACTCTTTTTAGCACTGTTTTTTTTTATTTTTTCCTGCATACCAATTCGGATTGCGCCCAACATCAAAGACGACAAAGTGATGATGGCTAAAAAATTTAAACGCAAACTCCCCAGAAATTACGCTTTTATTTTTGAAGACCCGAAAGATGCCAATGCGTTTTACAATTTTATCAACACAAAGTTTGATTTAGGTCATCAAGATGTAGAATACAATGTGCCTTTTCTTATTGACGGCGATGTGTTCTTCCTCTCTTTTTACGAGGTTGAAATACCCACCAAGACTATCAACCTGCTACCGATGATCATCGATGCGAAGTTAGAAGATTCGGGCAACGACCCCATGTTTGAGGACAACTATTTTTCCAGGATTGGCAATTGGTACCTGGTCTTGGAAGTAACCAACCAACTCACGGAAGATTGCCTGAAGCCCGGGCACCCCTCGCGGGTCAAGGTAATCAGCTATTTACGGGCATTGCAAAAAGAATATCTGAACACGTACAATTATGTAGACGCGTACTTTAGGAATTGATTCCAGCAACTACCGCTTTAGCAAATCCCTCAACGAGGGTTTCATGTTTTTAAACCGTTGAAACGGTTCGGTTTGCGCATCATATTTTATAGCCCACGAATGAATTCGTGGGCTATGAGGGTTATTCGGTATGTATATAATGGATTTGTCTGTTTTCTATAATTCCCATTTCTTTTGTCGTCAGGTCGTAAAGCCGGTAAACCAATTGGTGTTATTCCAATTACGCAACCGAAATAATTTTATGTTTCGAATTAAATAGTACAATGTCCCAACTCATGTATTAACACCTTATTTCAGATCGATTTTTAGGTAATATTTTCTTCAAGTTGCCCAACTCCGTCTCTCAGTCTTTCAACTTATCATTTTGGTGATGCCGGTCGTGGTCGCGTTGGGTTTTTAATTCGAGTTTTTTGTCGAAGGCAGATTGCAAATCTACGCCGGTTTGGTTGGCCAAACACAAAACCACAAAAACCACATCGGCCAATTCTTCGCCCAAATCTTTGCTTTTGTCCGATTCTTTCTCGCTTTGTTCGCCATATCTGCGGGCAATGATTCTAGCCACTTCGCCAACTTCTTCTGTGAGTTGCGCCATGTTGGTGAGCTCGTTAAAGTACCGAACACCGTGGTTTTTAATCCAACTGTCAACTTGCTTTTGGGCGTTTTGAATATCCATGAAATTTAGGTTTTATATTTTTTTGATCACAATGGGTTCTTTGTTTTTGAGTACAATTTGCTCGTAATAGTTCTTAATCATCACATATCCTTCCGAAGAAATCAAAGGGGCGTTGATGTTGGATGTCAGTTTAATCTGAACCTGGTTTCCTCTAGACGTGATGTTGTAATGATAACTTCCTATGCCTTCCGGAAGTTCAAAAGCCACGCTCTCGGGTACAGACTCCAATGCAAAACCTTCAGGAATATTGATGGTAATGAGATATTGCGATTCGGCAGGGAAACTAAAATCTATCGGATAGTCGCGTGTATCGAGTTTGAAAGGATTTTCTTGTCGGGATGAAAACAACAGCGGACTTACATAGATTTTATCACCGATTATTTCGCATTGGTCTTCTTTAGAAAATTCAAAATTTTCGATGATGGGTTTAGACAAGTCCGTCTCGTTTTGCAGGTTGTAGTTGTCCACCACGATATCGGAAGTAAAAACCTTATTTTCTAAATAATCGAGATATTGTTCGCGGTTCTGCCTGCTGTGATTTTCGCGAAAGTTGAAAGCATACTGGTCAAAGTGCTGTATCCTTACTTTACCGGAAGCACTGCCATCGGAACTTAAATTGGCAGACACGTAAACAACCTTTTTAGATGGGGTTTTTGGTGTCAAATTGACCGATTCGGAGGTGCCGTCCGGCTTTACCATATAGCCAATCCAATTGATGGCGCGTTCGGGCAAAATATTGGGAACGGCAAATTTTTCGGTTGCATCGAGCAAGAAGCTGCCCTGGTTTGTAATCACCTTCACTACCACATAGTTAAATCCTTGTTGGGTGGGAAAAATGGGAATACCGTGGCTGCGTGTGCTGACCAAAACAGGGTTGGCCTCAAAGCCGGCTTCGCGCAACATGGCTGTGAGTATCAAATTGATTTCACCGGAATTGCCCGAGCCTTTTTCATAAGCTTTTTCCAAACCATCTTCTGTGTATAATCGTTTTTCCTGATTCCAATTCATTTTTTGTTTCACATGCGAAAAAATAGCCACCGCTTTTTGCAATGTGTCTTGTATGCCGGCTGTAACGGTAGCTAAATCGGATTTGAAGTAGCCCGTCATGCTCAACTGCTTGCCAAAGTTTACGTATTCGTTCATGTTTTTGGCCACGTCATTCCAGGTCTGCGACAGCATTTTGTATGGGCTGTTGAAGAATTTGGTACCCGTCAGTTCGTATCGAACAGAAGTCCGGTAGTTGTCTATATTGCTGACGAAAGACTCGTCTCGTATAGCCGGAATGTTTTCTCCGCTAACGTAGTAGGTGGTTTCGTTGACACTAACTTTCTCCGAAACCATTTTCGTCTGTTGGACGCCGGTTTCTAAACCCGCATCTCCGGAAACCTTGCCTGTGAGCTGCACCATACGCAAACTCTTTTTTTCGTTAAACGTCAACGGATACATTCCTTTGACGTGTTGCTTGAATATGTAATATTCGGGTACGACCACTTCCGATGCTACTTTGTCAACCGGGATGTCTTCTTGAAACCGCAATTCGGGTATGTTCCACAAAAAAGGCGAAGACACTTTGTAGCTGATGTCAACAACCGAGCCTTCTTTTACATTGGGCGGTGTGATGGAAGCTTTGTTATAAAAGTCTGAAACTTTTTCCTGAAAAATATTTTCGTCACTTAACTTGGTTTTTTCTTCCTTACCATCCGCCAAATTATATGTAAATCCCTTTATAGAGCCTATTTTTTCTTTGTCTTTGTTGTCCACATATAAAAAAACCAATTTGTTGGCTGCGTCCAAACCGTTCTTATTGTAGATTTTGATACGTTCAAAAACTTCTGTGACGAGGATAAACCAATCGGTGCTTTTGCTATATACATATTCTGTTTTGTATTCTCTGTACAAAACTGCAGCAGCGGCTTCGGGGTCTGTTGGATGTTGGTTTTGACTCAGGATTTGTGCGTCAATTTTACCGAATTTCACGTCTTGAGCCTGAACGGCAGTGATGCAAATGCATAGAAACAAGAGAAAAGTGTTATTTTTCATGGCTGTTAGGATTTAATTTTTTCAATAATAATTTTATCGTTTTGTTTGTTGACGATTTTCTCAAAAAATGCTTTAAAAAGCGAATAATAGGTGGGTGCAACCACAGATCGCTTCGTGGTAAGTTCAGATTTTAAAAAAATCTTGTCGTCTATTTGTTTTATTTCGTAGTCATACGAAGCCAAATCATCTTCAAATTTGATATGCAACGATTTGGGCAGATAGGTTACTTTATAATCCTCGGGTATGCTAAATTCTGCTTCCAAAATTTCAGATTTGGGAAAGACAAAATCTATGGGATATTCGCGTTTGGTTGCCTTAAACGGATTTTCGCTCATCTTTAAAAACAAGGTGGGCGAAAAGTAGATCTTTCCGTCGATGATATCTGTCTGATTCTCTGAAAGGAATTGGTAACTTTCTTTAAAATTTGTTGCGGTTTTATCTTCGTGATTGTCGGTCAGTTCACTTAGCTCAATATTATAAAAATCTTCCAATGATTTGGCATAGTCGTTCTGATAATCCATCTTTTTTACGGCCAAATAAAGCAACATAAACTGCCTACTCATCTCGTTTTCAATGCTTCCAACTATATCTCCGTTTTCATTCACTTTTGCTTTTAGCAGGCTTCTACTGACGGACAAATCTTCGGGAAAAAGGTTGATTTCTTTGTAAGTGTTGTTTTTTCGCATCAGTTTGCCGTTCCAATTAATGGCGCGCAACGGCAAAACATTTTTAAGACTGTACTTTTCTGTTGCATCAAAGAGAATGTCTTGTCCATTTAGATAGATGGAAGCAATGACGTAGTTAAAACCCTGCATGCTGGGGAAAACCGGTATGCCATAATCGCGTGTGCTTGACAATACCGGATTGGCCTCAAAGCCGGCTTCTCTGAACATGGCAGTCAAAATCATATTGATTTCTCCGGAATTGCCTTTGTTGGCATCGTATGCATCCGAAAGTCCTTGAAAGGTAGCAAAAGAAGCATTGCCATTCCACGTCATTTTTTCTTTGACAAATTCGAAAATGGCCTCTGCCAATTGGAGTGAATCGCTGTAGTTGTTGGCTAATATTTTTTTGAGGTCTTTGGAAAAGTATCTCGATTTTTTGAGCTCATCGCCAAAGTAGTCACTTTTATAGATGGTTCTTGTGACCTCTTCCCAATTGTATCCTAATTTTTTGGTCGGAAAAGGATAACGCGTTTGCATGAGTTCAAATACCGTGCTGGCGCGATAATTTTCTATGTTGTTGATGTATTCTTCTTCTTTAAGTGCCGGAATATCGGTGGCTGTAATTTCGTAGATTTGATTGATGTCTTTGTTGTACACATTGTAGTGAATGTCTTCAAAACCTTTGGTATAAGCCTTAAAAACCAAGTAATTAGGTATAAAAACATCTGCTTCTGACCTATCCACAGGAATGGGAAATTGATGCACTACATCCCGAAGCGATACGGGATAAGGATTGACGATGGTATAAGCCAAATCCAAAATAGCACCTTCTTTAAGGTTTGGAAATGTGACCGTTTCTGTTCGGATATAACTGTTGACGGCTTGGTGAAAAACATTGTCTCTGCCGACCAAATCTGCATAGATGGTATCGTTTTCGAGTGTGAGGGTCGTCCCTGTCAGGGTTTTGACGTAATCGCCATTGTTGTTACTTCTCCGCACGAGCGGAATGACGTGATTGCCCCAATCAAATCCTTTTTTGTTGTAAATTTTGTAACGGAAAAAATATTCCGTTTTGATAATCAAATTCGTCAGGGTAGATCCTTCAAAATAGGTTTTTTGATATTTATACAATATGGCGGCCTCCGCCTCCGGATCTTTTGGATGCTGTTTTTCAAGCAATTGTTCTTTAGTGACAACACCAAACTGTATTTTCTGCGTTTGGGCGGCCAAGCCAAAGACTAAGCAAAAAGCACCTATGACAAGACTGAATCTCAACTGCGTTTCTTTTTCAAAACAATTTTGGCAGCGTCGTACCTACTCACATCCTTCATGAAATTGCGATAAGCCTCGTAATCATCCTTGGGAAACACACCTTCTTTTCGAAGGATTTCCCGACGATAGGTAAGGGTGCCATCCGGGTTTTTGGTTAATTCAAATTCGTATTTGCCAAACGGATTGACGAGCGATACCGCTTCGGGCAAACTGCCAATTTCATAACCTTCGGGCAGGTGGATGCGAAAAACATCTTCATCGTGGTAGCCTCTGCGAAGTTTTAATGGCATGGTTCTGTCACGATAGCGGTTGGGTATAGAAGTGATTTGATTAAATCCGTTGGGACAAAAAATCAATTCGCCGTTTACGTCCGTAGCATAACTGTCGCAACCCACATTTACCTTTTCAGTAAAAACGACCGATTCTTTGTTGTTTTCAAGCGCAATCGAATTGATTTGCAATCCGTTCAAGTAATTCCAAAATTCTTTATAATGCGCCTCTTTTTCGAGTTCGGTGCGTTGTGTGAGCGTAAATCTGTCGTTGTATTGCGTGCCACGCGTTTGAATTTCAACAAGTCCTGTCATGCTGCCATCCGGATTGAGTCTGTATTCGGCTTCCGTTTTTTGGTAATTATCTTCCGGGTCGTAACGCACGGTTTTTACAATTTCACCGCCTTCGGGTTTCACAAGCAGCACTTTTCTGTCGTCTGTAAAATCGCCGACAAATCCGAAAGGATGCACCTGGCTTGTGCAATCAATCCAAACCATTTTGTCGTCTTCGTCAGGAATGGCTAAAATTACATGATTCCCTTGCATGGCAACAAAATCTTCGTCTATATCTTTTTTGCTGCTCGCTCCGGCGTACACCACCGAATAGTACGAAGCCACACCTGCGGCATCCATTAAGGATTTGGTATAATTGGTCAGCGCTTTGCAATCGCCGTATCCCAGCCGATCTACTTCGGAAGCTTTCATGGGTTTCCAACCACCCACACCGATTTGTACACTTACATAGCGGGTGTTTTCCTGTACGTATTCGTAAATCAATTTGGCGGCTTCCATCTTAGATTTTCCGGCAACCAAGGTTTTTATTTTTGCTTTGGAAGCTTCCGATAAATCGTTTGATGCCATCAACAAATCATCATACATCCACTTGCCAAAGTCTTGCCAAGTATCGCCCTGTCCATCCACGCCTTTCAGGTGAAACTTGTTGAGCGCCACACGCACCATAGGTGCCATCTCGGCAAAAGTAGGTGCAAAACCTTCCGGTTTTACGGCAGCGATGTTTTCGGCTTCAAAATGGACCAATTGCGACGAACTCAAATCTTTAATAGGGTTGTTTTCAAGGTTTACTCTCTTTATTCTATGGGGCAGCGGTTGTTCAAAATTGATGCGGTACGAACTCTTTTGTGTACTCACATACATCCCGCCCAAGGGATACCAAGCCTCAATAAAAGCCGTGGTGGAAGTTTGGTATTCGCTGTCAAAAACCAAAGTATAAGGATAGGCTGTTGGTGTGTAGGACAAAAACAAAATTCGGTCGTCATTATAAATGCTGACGCCATCGCCATAACTTTGATCTCTGAATTCTTTACGTTTAATTTTCTTTACAAACTGACCGTTCTTATCGTAAACAGATGCTTCCAAAAATTCTATGTCCACATACGGATCATAGCCGATATAAGCCTCTTGGTAGCGGTCGCCTTGATCATTGAGAATGGTCACGATGCGTTTAGATTTCACCGTCATGTCTTTGTAAGAATGCATGGTGATGTTCGTTTCGCTCAAGCGAACCACCGCATTTGCGTTCACAATAAGTGCCTCGGGAATGTTTTGACGGGTGTAGGAAATCGTTTTCTGCGCACTCGCATTTGCAGCTACCAATAAGAGCAGCAGAGCTGATAGTGTATTCTTTA
The DNA here is from genome assembly GCA_032251335.1 of Flavobacteriaceae bacterium. Classification (GTDB taxonomy): domain Bacteria; phylum Bacteroidota; class Bacteroidia; order Flavobacteriales; family Flavobacteriaceae; genus UM-FILTER-40-17. The sequence continues at coordinate 157,364 of JAVVDW010000004.1, forward strand.
AAGGGGTCATTGGGTCTGAAATTCAAAGATGAATGGTTATCAAAATTAAGGAACTCCAATGGAATTTAGAAAACTTTAACACTTATTCCTTATTTTTTGAATCCAAAAGGATGGTGACAGGGCCGTCATTTAACAATTCCACTTTCATATCTGCACCGAAAATGCCGCTTTGTATGTTTTTGCCCAGCTCATTTGCGAGGGCTTTTTTAAATTTTTCATAGAGCGGTATGGCTATATCGGGTTTGGCGGCACGAATATAGGAAGGCCTGTTGCCTTTTTTGGTGGCGGCGTGTAGCGTAAATTGACTGATCAATAAAATAGCGCCATCAACGTCCAACAAGGATCGATTCATCACTTGTTGTTCATCGTTAAAAATACGCATCTGCACGATTTTTCTGACCAACCACCCAATGTCTTCTTCGCCATCGGCATCTTCGATGCCCAACAACACAAGAAGACCTTTTTGAATTTCGCCGGTCACTTCATCGTTTACAGTCACTTTTGCTTTTGTAACCCTTTGAATTACTGCCCGCATATCTATTCTTGTTTGTAAATATCTTCTCGGTAGTTGCCTTCGTCATCATCGAGCATTTGCACATAGCTTTGGTACCGGCTCCAACTGACGCGGTCTTCATCCAAAGCGACCTTTACAGCACATCCCGGCTCGTTGATATGAAGACAGTTGTGAAACTTACAATCGCTTTTTAGCGCAAAAAACTCGGGAAAACAATCGCCGATTTCTTCTTTCTGAAAATCGAACAAGCCAAAACCGCGAATTCCGGGCGAATCGATGATACGTCCGCCAAAATCCAAGTCGTACATTTCAGCAAAAGTGGTGGTGTGCTGCCCTTGCTGATGCGTCTCGGATACTTGGGCGGTTTTAAGGTTGAGCTTGGGGTCTATGGTATTCACCAAAGTAGATTTTCCCACACCGCTATGGCCGGCCAATAGGGTCGTTTTATCTTTCATTTTTGCTATCAAAACATCCTTGTGCGTTCCTTTTAAAGCCGAAATCTCAAAACACTCATAGCCTATTTGTTGGTAGGTATGTACCAGAAAAGCGGTGTCCATTTGCAGGGCTTCATCGTGCAAATCCACCTTGTTGAACAGCAAGATCACTTTGATGTCAAAAGCTTCGCAACTGGCCAAAAACCGATCGACAAACACACTGAGTGTGGGCGGATTTTGCAGGGTTATCATCAAAAAAGCTTGGTCTATATTTGCGGCTAAAATGTGTAATTGCTTGGAGAGATTTACCGATTTTCTAACCAAATAATTGCGTCTTTCTTGGATGTGGTGAATGATGCCGATCGTCTCATCAGAAATTTGTTGCAATTCAAAATCTACCACATCGCCCACGGCCACCGGATTGGTGCTTTTGATGCCTTGAAGCCTAAATTTCCCCTTAATACGGCAATTGAAGAACGTGCCCGCTGTCGTCTTTACGTTGTATTGGCTGCCGGTAGATTTGTAAACCGTTCCTGTCATAAGCTTGTTGCATGGATTTTTTTAACCGATGTAAAGATAAGTAAGATTCTGTAGTGATTGGTTTTTGAATTGGCACAGCATTTCAAGCAACTTGATTTGTTAGGCCTATTGGTGCATCTTTAAAAAATTGAAACCATACTATGGTGTTTTGAATATAACACAAAAACCTCGCTCTTCGAAGTTTCCGAACTTAGGCGTAAACAAAAAGCTTTTTTACTATTTTTGAGTGAAAGCAAAGGTGCGTTGAAATTAAAAATGTTATGACCCGGATGGGCATTGTAGGGATTGCAAGTAAGCGCTATCGGACGGGCATTGCACGGACTACAAGTCCGCGCTATCGGATTATGATCAGAAATAATAAATGTCATGACCCGGACGGGCATCGCACGGACTACAAGTCCGCGCTATCGGAGTAGCAAAGGAGCTATTTTATTTATCAGAAAACTTTTTGGGGTTTTGTGAAGTATGAAAAATGGCATTTATAAAAACCGTTTTACTAGGCTCATCTACAATAAAAAAGGCTACATAAGGAAATTTATCAAAAGGCAAAAATCGATAATTGTTATCGTGAAACTGGTAAAAAGGGTTTATTTGTAAAGCTTTATAAGTTTCTTTGAAATCTTTTAAAAAGTCAGAAGCTACTTTTCTAGTAGCTTCTTTTATATAATATTCAACGGCTTCTTCAATGTTTTTAGAAGCAATTGGAGAAACGATAATCTTATAATTCATACTTCCTTTTTAAGTCAGTATATAGTGTTTCTGCTTCGGTATAAGTCGCCTTGTCTGAGTTGAGTTGACAGTCTAAAATTTTCTGTTGTTCATTAGTCAAG
>JAVVDW010000005.1:0-152457 GCA_032251335.1 Flavobacteriaceae bacterium
GTAATATTTATATAGAAGACTTTGTAACACTAAACCTATCTTGTACAGTTGGGCATGATACAACAATCAAGAAATTTTCATCATTTATGCCATCAGTTAATATTTCAGGTGAGGTCATAATTCATGAAAAAGTTTATGTAGGTACTGGTGCCAAAATTATTAATCAGTTAGAAATTGGAAGTGAGACAATTATTGGAGCTGGTGCCGTTGTAGCAAAAAGTTTACCTGAAAAGTGCACAGCAGTTGGGATACCTGCTAAACCTATCAAATTTCACGATTAAAATAAAATCTCTTTAAAAAAACATTTCAGATTATTTTTACTCAAGTTTTTTTATTCTTGCACTCTATTGAATATGACCACGCAAAAGCAATCAAGTATTTGCCTTTCTAAATCCAAATTAGGCGCTTTTTGAAATCATCTTTATTTTAGAATTAGTCCGCACCCAAAAAGAAGTTTCTGTTTGAATTAAATCCGATAGCTTCAATACAAGGAGAAACTTATTATATTTGTGCGTCATGCCATCTCGATAAGGTGCATTTTATCTCTACGTGAAAACATCACTTTCCAAAAAAATCGGTTTGTTGCTAGGGCCACTTTTGTATGTGCTCGTCATCAATTTCTTCCACCCAAAAGGTTTGAGTGCAGCGGGCGTAGCCGTTTTGGCCGTCACGCTTTGGGTGGGTGCTTGGTGGATTACCGAGGCCTTGCCCATAGCTGTTACGTCTATGTTGCCCGTGGTTTTGTTTCCGCTCAGTGGCGCCATGTCCCTAAAGGAAACCACCGTAGCCTTTGGCGACAAGTATATTTTTCTGTATATCGGTGGTTTTATTTTGTCGATCGCCATCGAAAAATGGCATTTGCACAAGCGCATTGCGCTGACCATCATCAAAAGTATTGGCACCAACAGCAGTAAAATTGTGCTAGGATTTATGCTTGCCACAGCCTTTTTGTCGATGTGGATTTCCAATACGGCAACCGCCGTGATGATGCTGCCCATAGGTTTGGCCATCGTTAAGCAGTTTGAAGACCATCCGGATACGATAGAAAATGAAAATCAAATTTTTGGCAAAGCTTTGATGCTTGCCATCGCGTACAGCGCATCTATTGGCGGTATCGCCACGCTGATTGGCACACCGCCCAACATCATTTTTGCAGGTGTAGTCGAAAAATTTTACCACACAGAAATCACTTTTTTGCAATGGTTCAAAATCGGCTTTCCGTTAAGCGTGGTGTTGCTCTTCATCGCTTGGCAATACCTGACCAAGTTTGCCTTTAGGCTTGACCAACAAACTTTTCCGGGTGGCAAAGCCGAAATCAAAAGGCAACTGGAAAAGCTGGGGAAAATATCCGGTGAAGAAAAGTGGATTTTGACGGTGTTTGTCCTCACCGCCCTGAGCTGGATGACCCGAAGTTTTGTTTTGTCTCAATGGATACCGGCCATAGACGACACCATCATTGCCATGATAGCCGCTTTTGTGCTTTTTATGATTCCCTCAAAGAGAGACACGGGCGGAAAATTACTCCATTGGAAAGAAGCCGAACGCCTGCCGTGGGGCATTTTGCTGCTCTTTGGAGGCGGACTTGCCATAGCCGGCGGATTCGATTCCAGCGGGCTCGCTTCTTGGATTGGCAATCAAGTATCGATATTAGACAGCATCAGTTTACTTTTACTGATTGTCATCGTTGTGACAATGGTAAACTTCCTGACAGAAATTACCTCAAACCTAGCCACAACGGCAATGCTGTTACCTGTTTTGGTGCCTGTGGCCGCCAAATTGGAAGTAGATCCTTATATTTTGATGGTGGGCGCTACCATGGCCGCGTCTTGCGCCTTTATGTTGCCTGTGGCCACACCGCCCAACGCTGTGGTTTTTGGGTCGGGCTATTTGCGCATCCCCGACATGATGAAAACAGGTGTTTTTTTGAACCTTGTTTCCATCATTTTGGTGACTGTGTGGGTGTATTGGATTTTACCCATTGCTTGGAAATTGTAAGCTTACTCTTCGCTTAAAGCGGCTTTGTAATTGTTGCGCGCCTGGTTGACCCAATCCACAATAATTTGTATATCCGAATCAGACAAAACGGCCTCGTCATGCACCCAAAGATACGAATCGAGCGGCATGTGTTTTTTCTCCACTTCTTCGCCCAATTCTTCCAATTTGTGGTCTTTTCTTTTTACGGTATAACTTTTCCATTCAGACAAGTTGAGGTGGCCTTTTCCTTCATTGACGTGGTCTGCGAGCCAATAGGAAACCGGGGCAACTTCGGCATACCAAGGATATTTGGTGTTGTTGGTGTGGCAATCAAAACAAGCGCGTTCTAAAATGGCCTCCACTTCTTGTGTGGGTTTGGTCTCGGCTCTAAAATCTGCAATCACATCACCTTCTTGCAGATTTTTATCGGGACGGATAAATTGCATGACAACCAAAACGGCAAGTAGCGCAAGAGCGATTTTCTTGAAAATTTTCATGAGATAATGAATTAAATATTAGTGTTGATGTGAAATAGTCTCGTATTAATAGATTTGTAAAAATAATAAAAGGATAAACAAAAAAACTTAAGACGTTTAAAAATAATCAAAGTTTAATGATTGCTGTGAAAATACTTTTCATTTTATTGACGTCCGGTAAAAATTAAAACAATTATTTGAATCCTTGCAATCACTTGGCTTACATTATATGTCGCCCCTACGGGGCTTCTTTTTTCGATGACAAATTTTTCTACCAATATATCGTCCCGATGGGACTAAAAACAGCTCCGTTAGGAGCGAAATATCGGTAGAAAAATAGGTTTGCATTTTTTTAAGCCCCGTAGGGGCGACATATATAAAAAATTCCATATTTATCGGACAGTTATGTTTTCATTTCTAAAACTACATGGATTAAAGTATCTTTGCACCTAATCATTTATAACAGACACATGCGTCAACTTTCAGCACTTCATGCCATTTCTCCCATAGACGGCAGGTATGCTTCCAAATCTGAAGTCTTTTCTGACTATTTCTCCGAGAAAGCACTGATTCGGTATCGCGTGCTTGTAGAAATAGAATACTTTATCTTTTTGTCTGACAAGGTTTTGGATGATATTTGCTCATTGACTTCGGCACAAAAATCACAACTACGGGCGCTGTATAAAAATTTTTCAGACGATGATGCCTTGGCCATCAAAGAGATTGAAAAAACCACCAATCACGATGTGAAAGCCGTGGAATATTTCATCAAAAAGCAATTTGATGCGCTGGGTTTATCTGACGTCAAAGAATGGATTCACTTCGGCCTTACCTCACAAGACATCAACAACACCGCCATTCCACTCTCACTTAAGGAAGCACATGAAAAAGTGTATCTAAATGACATTCAAAAACTTATAAAAAAATTACAAGCACTGGCTGATGCGTGGAAAAACGTACCCATGTTGGCACGCACACACGGACAACCGGCCTCTCCTACCCGACTCGGTAAAGAAATTGAGGTTTTTATTGTTCGCTTGCAGGCACAGTTACAGTTGCTTAAAAGCATCCCTTTTTCTGCCAAATTTGGTGGCGCCACCGGAAACTATAACGCCCACTTAGCTGCCTTTCCCGAAGTGGATTGGAAAGCCATGGGAAGCCTTTTTGTAGAAGAAATTTTGGGATTGCACCACGCTTTTCCCACTACGCAAATTGAGCATTACGATCATTTGGCGGCGCTTTTTGACGGCTACAAACGCATCAATACCATATTGATTGACATGGACAGGGATTTTTGGACCTATATTTCGATGGATTATTTTAAGCAACAAATCAAAGCCGGTGAAGTCGGATCGAGTGCCATGCCCCACAAAGTTAATCCGATAGATTTTGAAAATTCGGAAGGAAACTTAGGTATTGCCAACGCACTTTTTGAACATCTTTCGGCCAAATTGCCCATTTCGCGTCTCCAAAGAGATTTGACAGACAGCACCGTACTGCGAAACATTGGCGTGCCTTTGGCACATACGCGTATAGCTATGGAAGCCACACAAAAAGGATTGGGAAAACTCTTGCTGAACGAAGATAAAATTGCACGTGACCTGGAAGACAACTGGGCCGTGATAGCGGAAGCCATTCAAACCGTACTCAGAAAACACAACTATCCCAACCCCTACGAAGCCTTGAAAGCCCTCACGCGAACAAATACCAAAATTACCCGCGAAAGCATGCACGCATTTATTGATACATTAGACATTTCACCCGATTTAAAAAGAGAGTTAAAGGCTTTTAGCCCATCAAACTACACCGGAATTTAAACCATGCGTATAGACATCATCACCGTCTTGCCCGAATTGCTCAGAAGCCCGTTTGAAGCTTCTATACTCAAGCGCGCCATAGAAGCCGGTCATGTAGAAGTGCACTTGCACAACCTACGCGATTATTCGGACAAACCACACAAGCAGGTTGACGATTATCAGTTTGGCGGTGGTGCCGGCATGGTTTTGATGATAGAGCCCATCGAAAAATGTATAGAAAAACTCAAGTCGGAACGGACATACGACGAAGTGATTTTTCTGACTCCGGACGGCGAAAGGCTGCAACAAAAAATGGCCAATCAATTGTCGATGAAGCAAAACATCATTATGCTTTGCGGACATTACAAAGGTGTGGACCAACGGGTTCGCGATCAATTTATCACCAAAGAAATTTCTATAGGTGACTATGTACTTTCCGGAGGTGAACTGGCTGCCGCCGTACTGTCTGATGCCATCATCCGATTGTTGCCCGGTGTTTTAAACGATGAAACCTCTGCCTTGACCGATACTTTTCAGGACAATCTTTTGGCACCGCCCATCTATACCCGACCTGCCAACTACAAAGGTTGGGAAGTCCCCGAAATTTTGCGCTCCGGAAACCTGCCGGCTATAGAAAAATGGCGCGATGAACAGGCCTATGAACGCACCGCAAAACTCAGACCGGATCTGCTCGATGAAGGCCATTAATTTTTGGAAGCCAAATAATCCGAAAACTTTCGTAATTTAGCTTTTTAAGCACTTTCAAATAAAAACAGACAGATGAAACGCCCATGTAAAATTTTGCACACAGGAGTATGATTATCCTAGGGCGTTCCGTGCCTGTGCTGAGCGGAGTCGAAGTATGACCTTTGAAAAACAATAAATATTAACAGATGAAACACCCATGTAAAAAAAATTGCACACAGGAGCATGATTATTTAGGGTGTTCCATCTGACCGATAAAAACAAATAATATAAACAGATGAAAAGTCATTTTGGAAATTTGGTATCACTTCAAGAAGGCATTAAAGACTTTGTCAGAGAAAACCGCTTGGAAAAAGGGTTTGACAAACTCAACGTGCGCGAGGCTTGGTTTCGGCTGATGGGCAATAGCATTGCGTCTTATACCTCGGATATCCAATTTAAAGATGGCACCTTGTTTGTCTATTTAAAGTCATCTACTTTGCGAGAAGAATTGAGTTTTGGCAAGGAAAAAATTGCCAATCTGATGAATGAAGAATTGGGAAAAGTGCTTATCAAAAAGGTGGTGTTGATGTGATATTGGTGAGTTGCTATTAATGCTGAAAATCCGTCTTCGAATTAAAAATTCATTCATAAATTTGGAAAATGTTACCTTTTTAGGTAACTTTGAACTGAATTTTACGGCTGACCAAATTGAGCGAATTTAATAGACAAATAGGATTTTACGAAAATCACTTCAAGGATTTCTATCTTAAACAGCCACTGGCTGTTCGCAAAAAAATTGACTGGACTCTTTTGATTTTAAAAACCACTAGAATTGTTCCAGAAAAGTTTTTAAAACATCTTACGAATACAGACGGACTATGGGAAGTACGTGTTTCTGCTGGAAACGGAATTTTCAGAATCTTCTGTTTTTTTGATGATGGGAATTTAATCATACTGTTGAGCGGATTTCAAAAGAAAACGCAGAAAACACCAAAAAATGAAATTAAAAAAGCGGAACGATTGAAAAAGGAATATTATGAAAACAGATAAAAGAATTACATCGTTTGATGACCATTTAAATGAGCAGTACGGAAAAATTGGAACTAAATCTCGTGAGGAATTCCAAGAGGAATTTGAAACCTTCAAAATTGGCATCTTAATTCAAGAGGCTAGAAAAAAACAGCATCTGACCCAAGAACAACTTGCTGAAAGAGTAGGAACAACAAAAAACTATATTTCGAGAATTGAAAACAATGCAAGCGACATCCGACTTTCGACCTTAATGCGAATAATCCGAGAAGGACTAGGTGGAAGTTTAAAGTTATCACTTGACGTTTAGAATTAATTAAAAAAGCACAAATGGCAACACTGTGTATAGCTCATTGCGGGGCAAGTGAATAACTCGAAAGTTAGTTTTTTTTTGCTAACTTTACTACTTATCAAAAAAAACCTCGGATTTTTACCCGCCACAAACCACACACGCAAAACGTTTCACAAAGGCGCTTTATATTTTTTTGCAAAACAATTAAGGTTTTCGTAACATTACCAAGCAAAAAACAAACCTATGAGCGATTCCTTGGGGCAAAACCCCGGTAAAACCAAAATCACTGAAAATAAGGAGCTGAATATATGGGAAGCCCTGCTTCCTGTTGTCATATTAATCGGTATGTTGGCTTTTAACGTCTTAGGGGTTTTTAAAGACGACGCATTGGCCGGTTCCAACCAATTTATACTTCTATTAGGTGGCGCGGTAGCCGCCATAGTCGGTTTCAGAAACAAAGTGTCTTACGAACAAATGATGGAAGCCGTATCCGAAAACCTCAAATCCACTACGGGTGCCATTATCATTCTGCTGTTTGTGGGTGCTTTGTCGGGTGCCTGGCTGGCGAGTGGCATCATCCCCGCTATGATTTATTACGGACTCCAAATTCTAAACCCTACTATTTTTCTTTTTGCTTGTGTCATCATTTGTGCTATCATATCTATTGCTACAGGCAGCAGTTGGACCACTTCTGCCACCGTGGGCATTGCCTTGGTAGGCATCGGGAATGCCCTAAATATTTCTCCGGGCATGACAGCCGGCGCGGTAATATCAGGCGCGTATTTTGGCGATAAAATGTCGCCACTTAGCGATACCACAAACTTGGCGCCTGCTATGGCCGGAACAGATTTGTTTACGCACATTCGGTACATGGCCAATACCACTGTGCCAAGTATCATTATCTCACTTATTTTGTTTTTGATTATAGGTTTTACGCTGGATGTGCAAGGTGCACCGGATACCCAAGCTATCTTAAGTGTTATCGATGCTAATTTTTACATCACCCCTTGGTTATTTTTAGTACCGGCAATCGTTATTTTTCTGATTGTCAAAAAAACGCAGCCTTTGATAGCCTTGTTAATCGGCACCTTACTCGGCGGTATTTTTGCGCTTATTTTTCAGCCTGATATCTTAGTAAAAATTGCCGGCGGCTCGCAGTTTGATGTCATCACTGCTTACAGAGGTGTGATGAATGCCTTTACGGTTCAAACCAGCATAGAAACCGCCAATCCGGAACTGAACGACTTGTTCTCTGCGGGCGGTATGGCCGGTATGATGGGTACAATTTGGTTAGTCATTTGTGCTATGGTTTTTGGCGGTATCATGGAAGCCATCGGTGCGTTGGCAAAACTGACCGATGCGCTACTGAAACTCTTCCATTCAGTTTTTGGATTGTTTGCCAGTACAGTGGCCAGTTGCATCGTGGTAAACACCACCGCTTCAGATCAGTATTTGTCCATAGTTGTTCCCGGTCGTATGTTTGCCAAAGCCTATAAAGACAAAGGTTTGGCACCCGAAAACTTGAGCAGAACGCTCGAAGATTCGGGTACGGTGACCTCTGTTTTGGTTCCTTGGAACACTTGCGGTGCCTACCAAAGTGGCGTATTGGGCGTCAGTACGGGCACCTATCTTCCGTATGCTTTTTTCAATATCATCAGCCCGTTTATGACCTTGGCGTTTGCATTGTTTCGCATCAAAATCAAAATGTTACAAGACTCATCAAAAACAACTATAGATGCATAACAATTTAGAATAATTCAGCCCTGTTTTCGATTGACGAATACGTAAATTTGCAACTGATTTTAAAATATAAATTCATAAAAATTTACGTTATGTCATTAGTTGGTAAAAATTTTCCAAGTATTACAGTCGATGCCATCTCTGAACTCGGAGATGCACTCAAAATTAACATTTTTAAAGAAGCCGCAGATCACCATCAAAAAGTGTTGCTGTTTTGGTATCCAAAAGATTTCACTTTTGTGTGCCCAACAGAGCTTCACGCCTTTCAAGCTGCGCTAGGCGAATTTGAAAAAAGAAACACCATAGTTGTTGCTGCATCTTGCGACACCAACGAAGTGCACTTTGCTTGGCTCAACACACCCAAAGACAACGGCGGCATTGAAGGTGTCACCTATCCCATTATAGCAGACACCAACAGAAATTTGTCTGCCGCTTTAGGCATTTTAGACATTCAGGCTGAAAACTACAACGAAGAAACCGACTCTATGCTTATTGAAGGTTCTAATGTAACCTTTCGCGCCACTTATCTGATTGACGAAGATGGCAAAGTATTTCATGAAAGTGTAAACGACATGCCCTTGGGCAGAAACGTAAACGAGTACTTGCGTTTAATCGATGCATACACCCACGTTCAAACCAAAGGCGAAGTGTGTCCTGCAAACTGGGAAGAAGGCAAAGAAGCCATGCATGCCACCAGAGAAGGTGTTGCCGCGTATTTATCCAATTAAATATTAAATCCATGTTAGCAGAATTAACAGCAGACAATTTGTCTGAATACGTAAGCGACAATCAAACGGTTTTGGTGCAATTTTCGGCCGGATGGTGCGGCAATTGTCGCGTGATGAAACCCAAATTTAAAAAACTGGCTGAGCAATATCCGGAGGCCTCTTTTGTGATTGTAGATGCCGAAAAATTTCCCGAATCGCGCAAGTTGGCGCAAGTGGACAACCTGCCCACTTTTGCCGCCTTCAAAAACGGAAATTTCGTCAATCAGTTGCAAACCAATAAATTTGAACTTTTAAAAGATTTTGTTCATGAAGCTGCCCATCATTAGACACTTACAACGCAACAACACCGTTGATGAAATTGAAAACACCATCAAGGTTTTGGAATCTTTTACGGACTACAGTGGCGTCAAGGATGAAGAAATGGATGTGGTGGGTGAACTCATCACAAATTTGTGCGGTGCTGTGGAAGTGCATCAAATGATAGCAAACGGCATGTCCGACCGGGATGCGGCCAATGCTTTTGTACAAAAAGTTTTAGGATCGATTGATCGAAATTAAATGCACATTTCCAAAAACGAAAAAGGGTCGATTCCGAATGGAATCGACCCTTTTTCTTATGAATTCAAAGGAATTATTCCAATCCTAAAGCGGCTCGCAGAGGTAAATCGTCGTTGTCGTGTTGCGCCCAATAGTCTGTGATGAGTGTTTTTTTAAGCTTCGCTTTGGTTACCATTACTTTGGCATCCGGTCCAAAACCGCTTTTTCCGGATTCTTCCCAAGCCAAAATCTGATGCGGAAATTCCGTTTGAAAATGGATGGACAAACTTCTTTCTGCTTTGGGATAAGAAATGCTGTAAGTACTTGAAGCATCAGAATTCTGAGTCAAAGTTGCAGTGGCTTCTCCGGCTACCAAAGGCTGATGCCTGAGTCTGACGTACTCAAATGAAGGAATCATAGATATATTGCCTGTAGGCAAACTTGCAGGATCGAGGCGCAATTGTGTCCAAATCTCATCTTCCAAATAGGTTTTTTCTAACGAAAATTCCTGATCGGCTTCGGTTTCAAAATAAGAATGTGAACGGACGTCAAATTTCTCGCGGTTGTTTAATTGGGCATACACATGGCCACACCATTCCTGAGAAGAAAAGGACACTTTGATGGCGTGGTTTTTATTGTTTACCGGAAAGAAGGTACTCGTCATGATGGAATACGGATAGATGCCGGTGTTAAATTTTTTGGTGAAATTGAGTTTCAAAACAGGGATATTGGTCTTTTGATATTGATCTGCTTTCACTTGCACCTCCGGCAAAAAGTCTTCGGTCACAAAAACCAAAACCGCATGGCCGTTTCTGATTTCGCCATATCTGGCTTGCTCCAATTCATAAGAAGCCAATTCAGCCTTGCCGGCATACCAATAAGCCTTAAAGGCATCTGAATGTTTGACGCGTTCCGTATTGAGATAACCCATTGGTTTTTCAGTTTCGGTCGCCTGGGTAGGGGTTTCTTTTTTTTCAGCCGTTGACTGGCATGATGACAGTACAAATAGAAAAACGGAAATCCACAAAAATTTTGAAAAATAATGAAAATACATAAGATTGGTTTTTTTACAAATATAATCAAGCAAGAGGTTGCTTTGGCTCAATTTTAGAACAATTTAGCATAATGGCTTTTTGATTTTTGTCTGTGGTAAAAAAAAGATAGACGTCACCGCCATCTCTGATTTTGAATTGTTTGCGAATCTCAACAACCGTCATTTTAAAATTGCGTACCGTGATGTTGCACGCCTTGTGAGTCCATTTATTTTTTAAGTGCTTTTTTTGAAAAAGGCACACTTCTTCAATCTTAAAACTTCGCGCCGGCAGCCCGACAATCAAATCATTGGATGTGTAAACATGCGAATTGGGATGCAATTTTTGTAAGCCATACCGATGGGCAAAAACTTTAAAGCCTCCACTTTTCATAATGCCCGGAAAAGGCTCGTACAGATAAGATTGCGGCAAAGCATAGCTACAATCTGTTGCGGATTCTTCCGACCATAAAAAATGGAAGGCATCGGTAATTTGGTCTTCCGTATCACAAACGTGTATGGTGGGTTCATCTGAAAAATGACGCTGAAGATGGAACAAAAGTTCTTTTACCTCCCGGTTTACAGACACCACCCATACGTTTTTTACATTTCCCAAATCGGCAAGTGTCTGTGAAATATCGAGCAAAGGTGAGGTTTTGATGAGCACGTTTTCAGATTTGGTCAGCAAGACTGCTTTCCAAGCCTTCACGTCGGGCTCGCAATCTTGCAATCTGTACACTTTTTTTCCACTTTCCGACCGTCGAGACGGATCCAAATATATCAAATCGACAGTTTCATGAGTCTGATGTAACCATGTCCAAGCGTCCGTGTCTGTAATTTGTATGTTGTCAGCATGCAGTGTCTGAAAATTGTGTGATACAATCTCACGTAAATCGCGATTTCTCTCACAATAAAAAACCTTTTCGAAGCGCTGCGAAAACCAGTATGCATCTACGCCCCACCCGCCCGTAAGATCCACCATTTTTTTTCCTGAAAAAAGGGAAACTTTAAAAACGGCTGTTGCCTCAGATGAGGTTTGTTCAAGATTTAATTTTTCCGGATAGATGAGATTTTTTTGTGAAAACCAGCTTGGAAACTTGGTTTTTGCGATTTTTTTACCTGCTATTTGCGATGCTAAAAGCGAAGCGGGTATGTCCGGAAATGGAAACCCTTTGAGCGAAAGTGCTTGGATATCTGCATCGATCTGTTCTTCGATATACGTCTGTACTTCCGAACGACATAGCTGTTTGGCCAGCATTTTACATGTTTTTAGTAAGTGATTTCACAATTTTGTACTCAGACAAAAATTCCTTTGAAATTACTTTGATCGCGGTGTATCCGGGTACGGCTACAAGCATGCCGCCTATGCCAAAAACGAGCCCGCCTATCAGAATGACTAAAAATATTTCCAATGGATGTGAGCGTACACTCTTCGAAAAAATAAGCGGTTGGCTGAGCACATTGTCTATGAGTTGGGCAAGGGCATAACCGGACAATACATAAATCAATTTAGGCAAAATGACTGATTGAAAATCGGCACCCAAATTTGAAGAAATGGTGAGCAACAGCATCAAAAAACCCGCAAAAAGTGGCCCTACATAAGGAATAATGTTCAAAAAAGCACAAATCAACGCCACCGCAACGGGGTTATCCACATCAAAAACCACTAAGATAATGGTGTAGAGTACAAACAGTATGAGAATCTGAAAAACCAATCCGATAAAATAGCGAGACAATAAGTTTTTGGTTTTAGTAAAGACTTTAAAAAACTTGTCTTCCGAGCCGGTTTTAGAAAAAACCAAAATACTCTCGAGCATTAAATTGCTATCTTTCAGCAAGAAAAAAGATATAAATATCACAGAAAACAAACCAACACCCAAAGATCCGACGCTGTTAAAAACATAGTTGAGCGCATTTGGAATCATGTTGAATTCAAACTTTTGAAAGAACTGCGTCGCTTGTAAGCTTTGCATGATATTGAGCTGTTCCGAACCAAAATAAACACTCATTTCTTTGGATAAATCGTCGAGATTCTGACGCAATTGGTTGAAATCAATGTTTGATAAATTGTGACTTTGTTGAATGACCACGGGTATCAACAAAGAGAATATGCCAATGATGATGGCTATGATGACCAAAATGGTCAAAATAACTGCCGGTGTATTTCTGAATTTCAAGCGTTCGCGCAGAAAAATGACCATCGGCCGACCAATTAAAGAAACGGCTGCGGCTATACCAATGTATAAAATGACCGAACGCACTACGTATAAAAAGTACAGCAACAGTACTATACCGAATAAAATACCGATAGCTCTGAGAATGCCCGCACTGATGTTTTTTGGTTCCATATCAAGTAAGTGGTTACGAATGTATAAAAACTGTTTCAGTCAGCGAAATAAAAGTGCCCGCGTGCCACTTTATCGCTTTTTTTAGAGACTGTTGAAGTATAGCAAAAACTATATAAAAAGAGATAAAAAAGTTAAATCAACATTCAGATTACCCAAGCCGATAAAAGCCTTTTACGATTGTAAATAGTGTTTTATATTGGTTTCTATGCGTTCCAAAATACGATCTGTAGGTTCGACCACAAAGGCTTCGCCCATAATTTGCTGGTACAATTCCTGATAGCGGTTGGAAACGGAAGTAACAAAATCCTCTGACATTTCCGGCACTTTTTGCCCCGGTTTTCCTTGAAAGCCGTTTTCAATGAGCCACTGCCTTACAAACTCTTTGGAGAGTTGTTTTTGTGCTTCGCCCCGATTCTGACGCTCTTGGTAGCCGTCTGCATAGAAATATCGGGAAGAATCGGGTGTGTGAATTTCATCTATCAGCACAATAGTCCCATCGGCAGTCTTGCCAAATTCGTATTTGGTGTCCACCAAAATGAGTCCGCGGGATTTGGCAATTTCAGTGCCACGGGCAAACAAAGCCCGGGTGTAAGCCTCCAATTGTTCGTAATCCGCTTGAGAAACCAAGCGTTGCGAAAGAATGTCTTCTTTGGAAATATCCGCGTCGTGCAAACCTTGGTCTGCCTTGGTAGTTGGTGTAATGATTGGCTCCGGAAACGGGTCGTTTTCTCGCATTCCGTCGGGCATGGGAACGCCACATAGCATTCTCTTGCCTGCTTTGTATTCGCGTGCGGCATGCCCCGAAAGATACGCCCGAATAACCATTTCTACTTTAAAAGGCTTACAGAGATGGCCGACAGCCACATTCGGATCGGGTGTTGCCAAAAGCCAATTGGGGACAATATCTGCTGTCTGAGCCATAAAACGCGTCGCAATCTGATTCAGAATTTGTCCTTTGTAGGGAATGCCTTTGGGCAAAACCACATCAAAAGCTGAGATCCTATCCGTGGCAATCATCACAAGTAAAGTATCGTCAATATTGTAAACATCGCGAACTTTTCCGTGGTACAAACTGCGCTGGTTTGCAAAGTGAAAATCTGTATGAAGGAGTGCTTTTGGCATAAATCAGAATTAGGGTGTTTCGATGTTCTCGATGTTTTTATAGGCGTTAATGACTTTGCTTACCAAAGGATGGCGGATGATGTCTCTGTCATCGAGAAAAACAATGCCGACGCCTTCTACGTCTTTGAGCACGAGCAGGGCTTCTTTGAGACCCGAAATGACCCTTCTGGGCAAATCGATTTGTCCCGGATCGCCCGTGATGATAAATTTGGCATGGCGTCCCATCCTTGTCAAAAACATTTTCATCTGTGCGTGTGTGGTGTTTTGTCCCTCGTCCAATATCACAAAAGCATGATCCAATGTTCGCCCACGCATAAAGGCCATTGGGGCAATTTGAATGACGCCGGTATCCAGATAAGTAACCAATTTTTCATGTGGAATCATATCGCGAAGCGCATCGTAGAGCGGCTGCATATACGGATCCAGTTTCTCTTTTAAATCGCCCGGTAAAAAACCGAGGTTTTCACCCGCTTCCACGGCAGGCCTCGTGAGTATAATCCGCTTGACTTGCTTTTCCTTGAGTGCTTTTACGGCCAATGCAACGCCTGTGTAGGTTTTTCCTGTGCCTGCAGGCCCTACGGCAAACACCATGTCATTTTTCTGTACGGCGGCTACCATTTGTTTTTGGTTGGGCGTAAGGGCTTTGATGGGTTTTCCACTGACTCCGTGCAGCAAAACGGGTTCATTTCCCGAATCTTCTCTGTCGCTATCGCTACCTATCAAGATTCTGCTGATAATATGATCATCAAGTTTGTTGTATTTCCCAAAGTAACTGGTAAGTTTGTCAAACTGAATTTCAAAATCTTCTAAGACATCTTCATCGCCCAAAGCAATAATTTTATTGCCGCGCGCTATGATTTTCAATTTTGGAAAATGTTTTTTGATGGTTTGAATATTCACGTTGCCTTGTCCAAAAAAGTCTCTGGGGCTAACTTCTGTAAGTTCGATGATAAGTTCGTTCAAAGGTGTACTGTTTGAGTGAAATTAAAAGATAAAGTTTCTTAGCTTTGCATAGATTTTACGAAAAATTTTCAGAGGTAAATATACAATGATTTTGTTAGATGCTTTCTATATTTACATGAAAAATACATAAGTTTTTGACATATTTAATAACAACATCACCTAACGATAAACCTTCCTCAATTTCATGCCAACCCTAACGCTCACTACCGATTACGGAGAAAAAGATCACTATGTAGGTGCGGTTAAAGGAGCTATTTATGCAAGAATGCCAACGGCGCGAATTGTGGACATTACACATTCGGTTTCACCTTTTCACACGCCCGAGGCGGCTTACATTATCCGAAACGCTTTCCCTTTTTTTCCGAGCGGCACCATTCACATTATCGGTATTGACACAGAGCGCACACCTTTGCAACAACATCTGTTGGTTTGCCTTAAAAATCATTTTTTTATTTGTACCGACAATGGTATTATTTCGCTGATTGCATCTGAACATAAGCCCGAAAAAATCATCGAAATTGAACACCCCAAAAGCAAACATTCAAGCTTCCCTGTGTTGGATGTTTTTGTGGATATTGCCGTAGCATTGTCCGAAGGCAAAAATCCGGATACTTTTGGCAATCAAACTCATGAAATCAAACAGTTGCGCAGTTTTTCGCCGGTGGTCAAAATGGATGGAAAACAAATTATTGGAACAGTAATTTATATAGACAACTACGGAAATGTAATCTGTAATATCACCCGAAGCTTTTTCGAACAAGAAGCCAAAGGACGTAGTTTTTTGATCACTGCCCGGAGTGCCAAATTTTCAAAAATACAAGACAATTATTCTGATATGGTCAACTTTTCTGACGAACATGACCAACGTTTTAAGGAGGGAAACAAATTGGCGCTTTTTAACCATGCCGGTTTTTTGGAAATAGCCATCTACAAAGGTAATCCGAATACGTCAGGCGGTGCGTCATCACTATTAGGACTTGACTATTCCGATACGATTACGGTAGATTTTCTCGACTAAAATTAAAAAAAAATGATCACACGCGTCGTAAAAATGCATTTCAGAAAAGAAGCGGTATCAGATTTTTTGCTTCATTTTGACAAACACAAAAACGCCATTCGGCAACAACCCGGTTGTCAACTACTCGTATTGTATCAGGATGTAGAAATCCCGGAAATATTTTTTACCTACAGTTTTTGGGACACAGAAAAGCATTTGAATCTATACCGGAAAACGGCTCTTTTTACAGAGGTTTGGGCCTATACCAAAACGCTATTTAAGGAAAAACCGCTCGCTTGGAGTTTGACCGAAATACACAAACTCCCCTGATTAGATAATTTTTTTAAAACAACAGAGTTACAGTTTTACACCATCTATAACATGCAGTATTTTACAATTTTCACCAAAGAATTTCGCGAACAACTTTCCGGTTTTTCGACGACTTTGGTGTTGGTCGGATACCTGCTTTTTACCGCTTTCATTTTTTGGTGGTACGAGAGTTCGGCGCATCTACTGCACTCGGGTTTTGCCGATTTAACGCCCTATTTTACATACGCGCCTTGGTTGCTTTGCCTGCTTGTTTCGGCCTTGGGCATGCGAAGTTTTTCCGACGAAATGAAAAATAAAACCTGGGATTTGCTTTTAATTTATCCCGTGGGTATTTTTCAAATTGTGGTCAATAAGTTTCTGCTGGTTTGGGTTTTGAGCCTGATGGCGCTCTTGCCTACTTTGTTCTATGCCCTGCCTTTACAATGGCTTGCTGTAAACCCACAAGATATTGATTTCAATGCAATTGCCGTAGGTTTTGTAGGATTAGTTTTGTTGTCAGGTGTCTTCTCCGGCATAGCGGTTTTTACATCTTCGCTGTCCAAAAACGCTTTGCTCGCCTTTTTTGCGGCACTGCTCTTGTGCTTGTTTTTTTATGTGGGATTGGACACTCTGGGCAACGTTTTTTTTAATTCCGATAACCTGCTGAGCCGATTGAGCCTGCGTTTTCAGATGCTCGATTTCACCAAAGGGGTGCTCAATTTGGGCAGTGTGTTTTATTGTTTGGCGCTCACTTTATTTTTTTTGTATTTGACGCGTTTTAAATTGCAGCATCGCGTGAGCTATCAGAAAGGTTTATTGCTTCGCAATTTGTTAATTTTCAGTAGTGTTTTAATTATTGCCCTTGTTTTTTCACTATCGTACGGCAAGCGCATCGATTTTACAAAAGACCAAAAATTCACACTCTCAGAAGAAACGTTACAACTGATAGGTCGGATAGACAAGCCTGTAAATATCGATATTTTTTTGGCGGGAAACCTGCCTTCCGAATATCAAAAACTACAGTATGAAGTGCGCAATTTGCTAGATGAGTTTAAAGCCCAAAACCGTTTGGTTTCCTACACTTTTATAGATCCTTTGGAAGATGAAACCCTGGCAGAAGATGTCGTGAAACAGTTGGTCAATTTTGGTTTGCAACCTATCCGCGTGAGTAGTCGGGAAAAGGGACAAATCAAGCAGTCACTTGTTTTCCCTTGGGGCGTGGCAACTATTGACAACAAAAACGTCATCAACATTCCGTTGCTAACCGAAAAAACGCATCCGGACACAGCTGTTTTGGTGGCTTCTTCTGTTCAACAACTCGAATATTATTTTTACACCAAACTTCGTTTGCTTTTTGAGGCTGACTTTCATTCGCTTGCCGTTTTAAAAGGCAATGGCGAAAACGAAGATCGCTTGCTCTCCGACGGTTTGGCGTCGCTACGCGATTTTTATCAATTGGCACCTTTCACGCTCGATTCGGTTGCGGGCAATCCCGTCAAAACCTTGGCGCAACTTTCCACCTACGACCTTCTATGGATTTCAGGCCCGAAAATTGCCTTTTCGGAAGCCGAAAAATTGGTGCTAGACCAATACCTGATGCAAGGCGGTAAAGTCTTTTGGAATTTGGATTTTACGGCTTTTTCTATGGACAGCCTCTATCAATCCGGCCAATCTATAGCATTGCCCGTCGATTTGAACCTCAACGATCTGTTTTTTAAATACGGTCTGCGTATCGAACCCCGATTGGTACAAGACAAATTCGCCGCACCGCTGATGCTGGCTTCCGGCGATGCGAAAAATCAACAGTTTAACGCAGTTCCCTGGTTGCTTGCGCCCATGATTTTACCCGATCAACAAAACAGCATCACCAAAGGTGTCGAAACCGTTAAAATGAATTTCGTCAATCCGATAGACACTTTGCCCAATGCCATTCAAAAGACAATCTTGCTTAAAAGTTCCGATATTTCAAAAACGACAGGCCTGCCTCTAATGATAGATCTGAATGAAACGGCCAACGCTTTCGAAGGTTTTGAAGCGGTCGGTGGCGGATTCCCGGTTGCGGTTTTGCTGGAAGGTGCGTTTACCTCAGCCTATAAAAACAGGGTGTTGCCTGTAGATCTGCCAAACTATAAAAGCGATGGAAAAGATAGCAAAATGGTAGTTGTTTCAGACGATGAAGTGTTTAATTCACAACTCGACAAAGGCAGGCCGCTTCCGCTCGGATTTGACAAGTGGACCGGCAACCGTTACGGTAACAAAGATTTTTTGCTCAATGCGCTCAATTACCTTTCAGGCGATTTGACATTCATAAAATTGCGAAACAAACAATTTAAAATGAGTTTTTTAGACACCCAAGCGATCTCTTCAGACGCTTCTCGCTATCGCTTGTATGTATTAATTTTTCCCATACTATTGCCTCTTGGCATTTCCTTGATTTGTTGGGGATATCGAAAAGCAAAATTTTCTTAACAACTGTTGATAAATTTGTTTCTCAAACTTTTTAATTAGACCTATATTTGTTCATTAATCGAAACAAACATCCATGAGATTTATAGTATCTAGTTCATATTTGCTCAAAAACCTTCAATTGTTGGGCGGCGTTGTAAACAGCAACAACACCTTACCTATTTTAGACAATTTTCTCTTTGAGCTCGACCACGAGGAATTGGTAGTAAAAGCATCCGATTTAGAAACCACTATGGTGGCCTCTCTGCAAGTAGAATCTGACGAAAAATCGAGTTTGGCTGTGCCGGCAAAATTGCTTTTGGACATCCTAAAAACCTTTCCGGAGCAACCGCTTACTTTTATCAGCGACGGTAAAAGCACCATCGAAATCAGTTCCAGTCAAGGAAAATATGCCATTGCCTACGTAGAGCCGGACGAATTTCCTAAAACAGTAGAACTTAGTGACACCGCAGCCATCACCCTCGATGGCGACGTGCTTTCTACGGCCATTAGCAAAACCATCTTTGCAACCGGTAACGACGATATGCGACCTGCCATGACGGGTGTGTTTTTTCAATTTTCACAGGAATCACTCACCTTCGTAGCCACAGATGCACACAAACTCGTCAAATATGTACGCAAAGATTTAAAGGCATCGGATTTAGCAGAATTTATCATGCCTAAAAAACCGCTGACCTTGCTCAAAAACACCTTGGACGGCAGCGAAAGCGAAGTAACCATCAATTACAACGCCAGCAATGCCAGTTTTTCTTTCGATAATATCACGCTGATTTGTCGCCTGATAGACGGCAAATATCCAAACTATGAAGCGGTAATTCCTAGAGAGAATCCAAATGTGTTGACCATAGAAAGGAATCAATTTTTGAATTCGGTGAGAAGGGTCTCCATTTTCTCCAACAAAACCACCCACCAAATTCGTTTGAAGTTGGCAGGTGCCGAATTGCAAATATCAGCAGAAGACATCGACTATTCAAATAAAGCCGAAGAGCGCTTGACTTGCGACTACCAAGGCGATGATATGCAAATTGGGTTTAACTCCAGATTTCTGTCTGATATGCTCAGCAACCTCAACACCCAAGAAGTGAGTTTAGAAATGTCTTTGCCTAACCGCGCCGGCATTCTCAAACCAATAGACGGCTTGGAGGAAGGCGAAGAAATTATGATGTTGGTGATGCCTGTGATGTTGAGTAGCCATTAAACTTCTATCCACATCATTTCCAAAATAATTTAAAATCCTGAAAGTTTTTTCAGGATTTTTTTTGTCAAGCACTTTCTCACAGAGTTTCTGTTCAAATGTATTTTTAAAATTTGAGTATAAATTGTTCTCTGAGCGCAGCCAAGGACCGCCCATTCATGTTTTCAAAAAACCGAATTTCAAGGATATTTGAACACACACAAACCCGTCTATAGCACCCAAACACTGTCATTTTGTCTGTATAAAGCCGTGTTTTAAAGACAATATGTCGCTTTTTGGTCTTGGAACAAACTTTGACAGATTCAGCAAAAATAAAATCATGAACTTAGATAAATTCACCATCAAGTCGCAGGAAGTTTTGCAACACGCTCAGCAACTTGCGCACCAACTGCAACATCAGCAGATCGAGAACGAACACCTCGTCAAATCCATTTTGGCTACCGATCAAAACGTATTGCCATTTCTGTTGAAAAAGCTCAACATTAATCCCAATCAGTTAGAAAACGTAATAGACGCATCGCTAAAAAGCTATTCGAAAGTTTCGGGAGGTCAAATTATGCTGTCTCGTGAAGCCACTACCGCCTTAAACGAAGCAGTAAGTATGGCTCAAAAAATGAAAGACGAATTTGTTTCTGTAGAGCATTTGCTTTTGGGCATTTTTAAAACCAAAAACAATGTTTCGCAGATGCTCAAAGATCAAGGCGTCACAGAAAAAGCTTTACAAGAGGCTATATCCCAGCTCCGCAAAGGTGACCGCGTCACCTCGGCAAGCGCCGAAGAAACCTACAACGCATTGGGGAAATATGCCAAAAACCTGAATCAGTTGGCCAACGAAGGTAAACTTGACCCGGTGATTGGTCGCGATGAAGAAATACGAAGGGTACTCCAAATCCTGTCTCGACGCACCAAAAACAACCCGATGCTGGTGGGCGAACCCGGGGTGGGAAAAACGGCCATCGCCGAAGGATTGGCACACAGAATCATCCAAGGAGACGTGCCCGAAAACTTAAAAGACAAAACCATTTTTTCCTTAGACATGGGCGCGCTTATAGCCGGTGCCAAATACAAAGGAGAATTTGAAGAAAGGCTCAAAGCCGTCATCAAGGAAGTAACCGGCGCTGATGGAAACATTGTCCTTTTTATAGATGAAATTCACACCCTAGTGGGAGCCGGTGCGGGCGAAGGGGCTATGGATGCCGCCAATATACTCAAACCGGCATTGGCACGTGGCGAACTCAGAGCCATTGGCGCAACTACCCACGACGAATACCAAAAGTATTTTGAAAAAGACAAAGCATTGGAACGTCGATTCCAAAAAATTGTGGTGGACGAACCCGATACAGAAAGCGCCATCTCTATTTTGCGCGGCATCAAAGAAAAATACGAAACCCATCACAAAGTGCGTATTAAAGATGAAGCCATTTTAGCCGCTGTAAACCTTTCAAACAGATACATTACCAACAGATTTTTACCCGACAAAGCCATCGATTTGATGGACGAAGCAGCCTCCAAACTCCGTATGGAAATCAATTCCAAACCTGAAGAATTGGATGTTATGGATCGGAAAATCATGCAATTGGAAATTGAAATTGAGGCCATCAAACGCGAAAAAGACGAAGCTAAACTCAAAATACTGCATTTGGAATTGGCAAATCTCAAAGAATCGCGCAATGAGATTTTTGCCCGGTGGCAGCAAGAAAAAGAAGTGGTTGACAGCATTCAATCGCTCAAAGAAGCGATTGAAAACTACAAATTGGAAGCCGAGCGTGCCGAACGCGAAGGTGACTACGGAAAAGTAGCCGAATTGCGATACGGAAAAATCAAAGAATCGCAAGAAAAGCTCACCATACTGGAAAGCCAATTGGCCGAAAATCAAAAATCATCGTCCTTAATTAAGGAAGAAGTTACAGCCGAAGACATCGCAGAAGTAGTCGCCAAATGGACAGGCATACCCGTGACTAAGATGTTACAAAGCGACAGAGAAAAATTGCTCCGCCTCGAAAACGAACTACATAAACGCGTGGTAGGCCAAGAAGAAGCTATCGTGGCTGTTTCTGACGCCATCAGAAGAAGTAGAGCCGGACTTCAAGACGCCCAAAGACCCATTGGATCTTTCTTGTTTTTGGGTACCACAGGCGTAGGCAAAACCGAACTCGCTAAAGCATTGGCAGCCTATCTTTTTGATGATGAAAACGCTATGACTCGCATAGACATGAGTGAATATCAAGAGAGACACTCCGTGAGCAGACTTGTAGGTGCGCCTCCGGGTTATGTAGGTTACGACGAAGGGGGACAACTCACCGAAGCCGTTCGCAAAAAACCTTACTCCGTAGTTTTGTTGGATGAAATTGAAAAAGCACATCCGGATACTTTCAATATTTTATTGCAAGTATTGGACGAAGGCCGGCTCACTGACAATAAAGGCCGTTTGGCCGATTTTAAAAACACCATCATCATCATGACGTCCAATTTGGGCAGCCATATCATTCAGGAAAAATTTGAAAACTTTAAAGGCGCCGTGGAAACCGCTGCCGAAGTTGCCAAAGAGGAAGTTTTGGCCTTGCTCAAACAAACCGTTCGACCCGAATTTCTGAATCGAATTGATGATGTAATCATGTTTACGCCATTATTTGAGAAAGATATCAGGCAAATTGTGCGTTTGCAGTTAAACTTGCTGTCCAAACGTTTGTTGACACAACACATCACGCTCGATGCAACAGAAGAAGCTGTTTCTTGGCTGTCTGAACGCGGCTATGATCCGCAATACGGCGCACGCCCCGTAAAAAGACTCATCCAAAAAGAGGTGTTAAACAAAATGTCTAAAGAAATTCTCTCCGGTAATATTTCAACGGACAGCGTGGTATTGCTCGATGCTTTTGACGATCAACTCGTCATGAGAAACCAGCCGAGCGTGTCTGTATAACGCAAAAATGACGATTCCCAAATCCCACAGTTGGTTTGCCGCTGTGGGATTTTTGCTTTTGTGCAATAGCTAAGTCTCAAATTTAAAATACCTTTGCCAAAATTCAAAAAAATAATGAGGCTTCATCGAAACTTGGTTTTTGCCGTGATAGACGGTTTGTCACAAATTTTTAACGAAGGACAATATGCCGACAGGGTGGTAGAAAAACTATTGAAACGCGACAAGCGTTGGGGCGCACGCGACCGAGGGTTTGTAGCCGAAACCACCTACGAAATTGTCCGTTGGAAAAGACTCTACGCAGAAATAGCGGAAGTGAAAGAGCCCTTTGACAGGGACAAACTTTGGCGAATTTTTGCCGTTTGGGCGGTGTTGCGAGGCATTCATTTACCCGATTGGAAATATTTTGAAGACACACCGGTCAGGCGGATTAAAGGAAAATTTGACGAACTTTCCAAAATCAGAAAGTTTAAAGAATCTATTCCCGATTGGCTCGATGAATTGGGCGTAAAAGAATTAGGCGAAGCCGTATGGACGCGTGAAATTGCCGCGCTAAACGCCACAGCCCACGTGATTTTACGTGTCAATAAATTAAAAACAAATCTAAAAGATTTACAAAAAAACCTGGCCGAGACAGGCATAGAAACCGAAACCATCGACAAATATCCTGATGCGCTTAAGCTCAAAGAGCGCGCAAATGTTTTCATTACAGACGCTTTTCAGAACGGTTTTTTTGAAGTGCAAGACGCATCTTCCCAACTGGTTGCCGATTTTCTCCAAGTAGAAAAAGGCATGCGGGTTTGCGATGCATGTGCAGGTGCCGGCGGCAAAAGCCTTCACTTGGCTTCACTTATGGAAAACAAAGGACAGGTCATTGCCCTCGATATTTATGAAAACAAACTTCACGAGTTAAAACGACGTGCCAAACGCGCCGGAGCACATAACATTGAAACACGCTTGATCGACTCTAACAAAGTCATTAAAAAATTAGATCAAAAAATTGACCGACTATTAATAGACGCTCCTTGTACCGGTTTAGGCGTACTCAGAAGAAACCCGGATGCGAAATGGAAACTGCAACCGGAATTTTTAGAAAATATTCAAAAAACACAAATGGAAATCTTGACCGGATATGCCAGAATGGTTAAGCCGGGAGGCAAATTGGTCTATGCAACTTGTTCTATTTTACCTTCAGAAAATCGCCAACAGATTGAACATTTTCTTCAATCAGAAATAGGCGAATCATTTGTTTTGGATGGTGAAAAAAAGATATTTCCATCCGAAGGTTTTGATGGATTCTATATGGCCAGGCTTTCTAAAAAACAAATTTAAATGTTAGATTCCGGTGTTTTTTCCCGTTAAATTTTCGTTTTCTTAGTGAAAATTAATGCAATTTTTTAACATTAATTTCTATATTCGCATGCCAAGTTTTTAAGCAAAAACAACTTCTATGAAATTAAAATTACTCTCGTTTCTATTATTCTTTTCTCTTTTTGTCAGTGCCCAACAAGCCTATTACAGCGATGTAAACCTCACGCTTACAGGCATTCCGCTTCGCGATGCATTGGCCACCAAGGTCATCAACACACATACAAAAGTGCTCGACTACACACCGGGCGTTTGGGAAGCTGACCGGATTGTTGACCTCAACCCGGATGACCCGACCCTATCCAAAGTCTTGTTAATTTATGGTTTTGATGACACAGATGGCAGCGTAATCAATGACCGGACGCGCGACAAAAACAACAATGGCGGAAATGTGGGCCAATGGAACCGGGAGCATGTGTATCCGCAATCAACCGGTGGGTTTGACACAAGCCCCGGACCGGGGACAGATGTTCACCACGTGCGTGCCTCCGATGTGCAATTCAATGGGCAAAGAAACAACCTTCCCTTTGTAGCAGGAAGTGGCAATGCCGGCGCTGTGGGCGGCGGTTGGTACCCCGGTGATGAATGGAAAGGCGATGTAGCACGGATGATTATGTATATGTATTTGCGATACGGAAACCAAACACTGCCAAGCAATGTCTCCATTGGAAATGTAAACAGCATCGATGTCAATATGATAGATTTGTTGTTGCAATGGAATGCCGAAGACCCCGTTTCTCAAGTGGAAGACAACCGGAACAACTATTTGGAAAATGCTTCCAATACTTACGGGCAAGGCAACCGGAATCCTTTTATAGACGAACCTTTTTTGGCAACACGTATATGGGGCGGCCCTGCTGCCGAAGACCGCTGGGGCATTTTTTCTGTTGCACCCGACTCTACGCCGCCGTCTGTGCCCAACGGGCTTACCGCATCCAACGTTACTGCCACTTCTCTTTCCCTCAGCTGGAATGCATCTACCGATGATACTGAAGTCACCGGTTATGAGGTTTTTCAAAACGGCTCAACTATAGGAACAACCCCCACCACTTCTCTAAATGTGACAAACCTGATTGCCTCGACTACTTATACTTTCACCGTGACTGCTTTCGATGCAGAAAACAACACCTCTTTGCCCAGTACAGAACTGCAAGTGACGACTGCCTCTTCTGGTGGCAGCGGCATCCCCGATTTGTTTTTCTCTGAATATGTGGAAGGATCTTCCAATAACAAGGCATTGGAGATTGCCAATTTCACAGGTGCTGTGGTGGATTTATCCGTGTACACCATTCAAAAACAAGCCAACGGCGCCGGGGTTTGGGGAAGTTCTTATTCATTTACAACACCTACTTTGGCCGATGGTTCGGTTTTGGTCGTTACGAACAGTCTGTCAAACCCAACGCTTTTGGGTTTAGCCGATGAAACCAGGGGCGGAGCGCCACTCGATTTTAATGGAAACGACCCGGTTGGCCTCTTCAAAAATGGGGTTTTGATTGATATCATCGGTACGTTTAACAATACGGCAAACTTTTCTATCAACGAAACCATGCGCAGAAAACCAACCGTCACCTCACCCAACACTACTTTTGATAAAATTGCAGAATGGGATGTTTTTCCAACCGATACTTTTGACGGTTTGGGAAATCACACGCTCTCCACAGATGATTTTTCCACAACCGGGTTCAAAATGTTTCCCAATCCGGTGTCTGGCGGTCACTTGTTTATTCAAACGCAACAGCTTATCTCCCAAGTTTCTATCTATAATATTTTGGGCCAAGAGGTTTTACGGTTCAGCCAACCCGATAAAGACAAACCATTGTCTGTGAACAGCCTTAAAAAAGGGATTTACTTGGCCAAAATTGCATTGGAAAATGCGCAGACCATCACCCGAAAAATCATCGTCAACTAATCTGTTTTTAGGCTTAAAACTTTATGCGAAAATACGTACTTTTGAAGGCGTATTTCCGTAAGATTTTATAGATGATTTATTTTTTTGAAAATCAAAACCGTACGGTCTATGCCGTGCAAACAATTGTCCAACTTTCAACGGCCGATTTTTCTAAATTGGCATGGCTGTTCGGCGGCGAACTGCTCAAATCTGCAACGACAAATATCCCGCAAGCATCGCTCGACGGTTTTTTTGTAGGCCCGCGTGCCGCCATGATTACCCCTTGGAGCACCAATGCAGTCGAAATTACTCAAAATATGGCGGTTGAAGGAATCGTCCGGATTGAAGAATTTCGAAAAGTGGATGAAACTTTTTCGGGCTTTGACCCGATGCTCTCTCAAAAATACAATCAACTCAACCAGTATATTTTCGACATCCACCTGCAACCCGAAGCGGTTTTGGAAATCGACAACATCTCAGCGTACAACCAAAAAGAAGGCCTGTCTTTAAATGAAGACGAAGTCGAATATCTGCAAAAACTTTCGCTCAAATTGGGCAGGAAACTTACGGATTCCGAAGTTTTCGGATTTTCTCAAGTAAATTCCGAACACTGTCGCCACAAGATTTTCAACGGGACTTTTGTGATTGATGGCCAAGAAAAACCGGGTTCGCTTTTTAAACTGATCAAAAAAACTTCCGAAGCATATCCCAACGGCATCGTTTCGGCCTATAAAGACAATGTGGCTTTTGTGAAAGGGCCGAAAGTGACGCAATTCGCCCCAAAATCTCCTGAAAAACCTGATTTTTACCAAGAAAAAGATTTTGATTCGGTACTTTCCTTAAAGGCCGAAACGCATAATTTCCCAACCACAGTTGAACCCTTTAATGGCGCGGCAACCGGTTCGGGTGGCGAAATCCGCGACCGTCTGGCCGGTGGGCAAGGCTCAATTCCTTTGGCCGGAACGGCTGTTTACATGACGGCTTACTCCCGGCTCAAAAGTGACCGCCCTTGGGAAAATGGTATGCCTGCACGGAAATGGCTCTACCAAACACCTTTGGACATTCTCATCAAGGCTTCTAACGGCGCTTCAGATTTTGGCAATAAATTCGGACAACCGCTCATCGCGGGCTCGTTGTTCACTTTTGAACACGAGGAACACCAACGCAAACTCGGTTTTGACAAAGTCATCATGTTGGCAGGCGGTGTCGGCTATGGTAAAGCCAATCAGGCACAAAAGCATACACCCAAACCGACTGATGATGTTGTCCTGCTCGGCGGCGACAACTACCGAATCGGGATGGGCGGTGCGGCAGTTTCCTCAGCCGATACGGGCGAGTTTCACAGCGGCATCGAACTCAATGCCGTGCAACGTTCCAACCCGGAGATGCAAAAACGGGTAGCCAATGCCGTCCGCGGCATGGTAGAAAGCGATGTAAACCCCATTGTTTCCATCCACGACCACGGTGCGGGCGGACACCTCAACTGCCTGTCGGAATTGGTCGAAGAAACCGGTGGCATCATTGATTTAGACAAACTTCCCATCGGCGACCCGACACTTTCAGCCAAAGAAATCATTGGGAATGAATCGCAGGAGCGTATGGGTTTGGTCATAGCCAAAAAAGATACGGAAACCCTCAAAAGGATTGCTGAACGCGAACGATCTCCATTTTATGTGGTGGGCGAAGTGACAGGCGATCATCGGTTTGTGTTCGAATCCAAAACAAAAGGAGAAAAACCGATGGATTTGGCCTTGTCCGAAATGTTTGGCAGTTCGCCCAAAACTTTTATGCACGACCGGACGGTTGACAGAAAATATGAAACAGTTCGGTATACTGAAACAGAAATCAAAAATTATACAGCACAAATCCTCAAACTGGAAGCCGTCGCTTGCAAAGATTGGCTGACCAACAAGGTCGATCGCTGTGTGGGCGGACGCGTAGCCAAGCAACAATGTGCCGGCCCGTTGCAATTGCCGCTGAACAATGTTGGGGTCATGGCGCTGGATTATAAAGGCAAAAACGGTATCGCCACCTCCATTGGGCATTCGCCGGTTTCTGCCCTAATTGATGCCGCTGCCGGTAGCCGGAACAGCATAGCCGAAGCCTTGACCAACATCTTGTGGGCACCTTTGGAAAACGGGCTCAAAAGCGTGTCGCTTTCCGCCAATTGGATGTGGCCTTGCCGCAACGAAGGGGAAGATGCCCGACTATACGAAGCCGTGCAGGCCTGTTCGGATTTTGCCATCGCCTTGGGCATCAACATTCCCACAGGAAAAGATTCGCTGTCGATGAAACAAAAATACCCCGATGGTGATGTCATCGCACCGGGAACTGTCATTATTTCTGCGGCGGGACATTGTTCGGACATTCAAAATATCGTGGAACCGGTTTTTCAAAAAAATGCCGGATCGGTTTACTACATCAATTTTTCACAAGACGATTTTAAATTGGGCGGTTCGTCCTTTGCACAAACGCAAAACAAGGTAGGCGAAGAAGCCCCAGATATTCAAAACCCTGATTATTTCAAAAGAGCTTTTGAAGCAGTTCAGCAATTAATCACAGACCATCAAATTGCAGCCGGGCACGATGTCGGCAGCGGCGGGTTGATTACGACTCTTTTAGAAATGTGTTTTGCCGATACAAACTTGGGTGCACACATCAGTTTCAAGAATTTTCGGGAGAAAGATTTGGTCAAGATTTTGTTCTCAGAAAACATCGGTATCGTTGTTCAAGCAAAAGATGATGTTGCTTTTGAAAGCAAACTCAAAAAGGAAGGTGTCGAATTTTTCAAAATCGGAACGGTCGATGCTTCTGCAACCTTATCCATCGACGGACAGGTATTCGACATACCGCAATTCAGGGATCTTTGGTTTGAAACTTCCTATCTGTTAGACCGCAACCAAACCCAAAACAACAAGGCAGAAGAGCGTTTTCGGAATTATAAAAACCAACCGTTGGTGTATGAATTTCCGGAACAATTTACAGGTGATTTAAAAAGGTTTGAAGACGGGAAAGACTACTCGACTCCGTTCGAAGTGACAACAGAAAAAACAAAGTTTGTAAAAACTAAAAGGCCCAAAGCAGCCGTCATCCGCGAGAAAGGCAGCAACAGCGAACGCGAAATGGCCAATGCCATGTTTTTGGCCGGGTTTGATGTGAAAGACGTACACATGACCGATCTCATTTCGGGCAGGGAGAATTTGGAAGACATTCAGTTTATCGGTGCAGTTGGCGGTTTTTCAAATTCGGATGTGTTAGGCTCTGCCAAAGGTTGGGCCGGCGCGTTTTTATACAACGAAAAAGCCAACACGGCACTCAAAAAATTCTTCCAACGTGAAGACACTTTGTCGGTGGGCATTTGCAACGGTTGCCAGCTTTTTATGGAATTGGAATTGATCCATCCGGAGTTGGAAGTCCACGGGAAGTTACTGCACAACGATTCGCACAAACACGAGAGTATTTTCACTTCTGTGAAAGTGCAGGAAAACCATTCGGTGATGCTAAAAACTTTAGCCGGAACTACTTTGGGTGTTTGGGTTTCGCACGGAGAAGGCAAATTTAACTTGCCTTTGGCGGAAGAAAATTATCACATCGTGGCCAAATACGCTTATGATGCTTACCCGGCCAACCCGAACGGCTCGGACTACAACACGGCGATGCTTTGCGACAAGACCGGCAGGCATTTGGTGATGATGCCGCACATAGAACGTTCTACTTTTCCATGGAATTGGGCGTATTATCCCAAAGACAGAAAAGATGAGGTATCGCCATGGTTGGAAGCCTTTGTCAATGCGCGGAAGTGGATTTTAGAGAGACACTCTTAGACAGTTTTACAGCTAAAAATTTCGTGAAACAAACCGAATTTAGCAATCTGTTTGAAATGAATTAAACACAAAAGGAATTGTAAATTGTCGAAAATCTTTTAAAGATAAACAGCTATCAGTTTGGCTAAAGTAGTTTCCGCATTTTTTAAAGTTAAAGTGTCCTGTTTCACAATGTAGTTATCTGTGTTTTGAAGCGCTTCTAAAAATTCACCTTCATATTCAACATCTTGACAAGCCATGAGTGTAGATCGCATTTTTGAAAAACTTACCAATGTATCACCGGAAAGTTCATAGCTACCACCAATCGAATTACATCCGCCGTTTCCGTAAAGCTGATTGTCCTCATGGTTCAGGGTGATAAACGGTTCTTTACTGTTTTCGTCAAAATGTATGCTTTTTCCATTTAGATGAATCAAGCGCCAATGTTTATCTGTAATTATGGTGTCAGGTATTATTTTTTGCAAAAAGTACATTTCGGATGGCAGGTCACTCTCAATCTTTTTCCCTTCTTGGTTTAGCACAATCAAATGGTTTTCACCCACTTGATAATGCATCATAGCTTTTGCATCCTTTTGCTCCATTCGAATTTTATTTTTCGTATCATCCCAAGTAAATAAACCGTTGCTTCTAAACACCTTGTCGCTTTTGCCTAGGTATTTTGTTTCGATTTCATAGGTTGAATGATTGCTCAATCTGATTTGTGTCCGGATGCCTTCACAATCGGCACAGGGCAAAGTACCCACATAAACGCCGGGCCAATCGAGCGAAGTTTGGCTATTGTCTGCCATAGGTATGGTCTTATCGGTTTTGTCTTGCTGTGTTTTGTCGCCAAAATTACAAGATGTGAGCAAGACCGCAGTCATTGCTAGTAAAAGGATTGATGGTTTCATCTGTTTATTTTTATTGTTTTTCATCGGTCAGATGGAACACCCTAAATAATCATGCCCCTGTGTGCAATTTTTTTTACATGGGTGTTTCATGTGTTTATTTTAATGGTTATAAAGCGGTCACATGGAACGCCCAAAATAATCATGCGCTTGTGTGCAAAATTTTTACATGGGCGTTTCATGTATTTATAATTATTGATTTCGACTTTGCTCAATACAATTATTTTTAAACAAAACTAAAAAACGCCTCGATATTTTCAACAAAGACTAGTAAATATACCTATTTGATAAAAATAAGATTTATTTGAAATACTTTCTGTACAATCCTAAAGTTAAAAAAGGAAACTTCGATATTAGCTTATAAAAATTCGATTATAGGATATTGGGAAACAAAAAACCCCACAGCTTTATCACTATGGGGTTTCGTTTTGAAAAAACCACTAAGCAGATTAGGCTATTTCAATCATTTTTTTGGGTTTTGGAAGCGCTTCTTTGCGTTTGGGCAAATTAAGCGTCAAAATACCTTCTTTATAGGTAGCTTTGATGTGTGCTTCGTCAACGCTTTCGGGTAAGGTGAAAGAGCGTTTGAAAGAGGAAAATCCAAACTCTTTTCTGGTGTAGCGTTCTTCTTTGTTTTCTTCCACATGTTCTGTTTTTTCTTCAGAAGAAATGGTGAGCACATTGTCGTCGACTTCGATGACAAAATCTTCTTTTTTCTTGCCGGGAGCTGCCAATTCCAGCGCAAAACTGCGGTCTGTTTCTTTGATGTTTACGGCCGGAATTTCCAATCCCATGGAAAGTTTACCGCCAAAAAAATCAGGTTTCAAAAATTCGTCAATGACGGATGGAAACCAAAAGTCGTTGTTTGTTTTTACGAGTGTCATGATGTTTATATTTTAAAGTTAGACAATTATTTACTTGACCGAAATTACATAGCCGGAGGCTTTAAATACATGCGGATGAGCGCTTGCGGTTTTAAATTTTCTGTTTACACATCCACAATTTACATTCCAATCCAAAAATGATGTCATTTTGTCTTTAACATCCTGACTTTAAGTGTCATAAAGTCAGTTTCGTTGAAAATTATGACGCTTTTTCAAGTAAATAACCTGCGCTGAGGTTGCTTTAAAATTCCTTAGTTTTGCAAAAAAAAAGTATGCATCAAGAAACCATCGTCGCATTGGCCACACCTTCGGGTGCCGGTGCCATTGCCGTGATTCGGTTGTCCGGTTTGGATGCCATTGCAAAGGTATCCGAGATTTTTCAATCGGTATCGGGCAAGGATTTGCTACAGCAAAAAACACATACGATTCACTTGGGCTACATACGCGACAAGGAAACGGTGCTAGACCAGGTTCTGGTTTCTATTTTTAAAACCCCACATTCTTATACAGGCGAAGATGTAGTAGAAATTTCTTGTCACGGTTCTGTTTTTATTCAACAGCAAATCATCCAATTATTACTCAGACAGGGATGCCGTATGGCACAAGCCGGCGAGTTTACCCTATGGGCGTTTCTCAACGGCAAAATGGATCTCAGCCAGGCCGAAGCTGTGGCAGATTTGATTGCTTCTGAAAATCAGGCGAGTCATCAAATTGCCATACAACAAATGCGTGGTGGTTTTAGCCAAGAAATTGGTAAGTTGCGTGAAGAACTGCTCAATTTTGCCTCACTCATCGAACTCGAACTGGATTTTTCGGAAGAAGATGTCGAATTTGCAGACCGAACACAATTTAAACAACTGCTAGACAAAATAGAACATATCCTCAAGCCGTTGATAGATTCATTTGCGGTTGGAAACGTTATCAAAAACGGGATTCCCGTCGCGATTGTTGGTGAGCCCAATGTCGGAAAATCCACTTTACTCAATGCGCTGCTCAACGAAGAGCGCGCTATTGTCTCTGAAATTGCCGGCACCACGCGCGACACCATCGAAGACGAATTGGTGATTGAAGGCATCGGTTTTCGTTTTATAGACACGGCGGGTATTCGAGAAACGTCAGACCATATTGAAGGTTTGGGCATCAAACGCACTTTTGAAAAGATTGAACAGGCTCAAGTAGTCATTTATTTGTTGGATGGACAAACGTATAAAACCCAAGGTTCAAATCACATTCGGGAAATTGAAAAAATCAAAAACAAGTATCCGCACAAACCGTTGGTAGTTGTTATCAACAAAGTGGATCTGGTTTCTGAACAAGACATTTTTAACATACGGACGCAGCTTGAAGCGCTACAGCTTAGTCTAAGAAGCATTTCTGCTAAAAACAAAACCGGTATAGAGGAACTGAAAAGCACTCTAATTTCTTTTGTAAATACCGGCGCGCTGCACAGCGATGCGACCATCGTGACCAATACGCGCCACTACGATGCTTTGCAAAAATCTCTGCAAGAAATTCAAAAAGTAAAAGGAGGTTTGCAGTCGGGCTTAACGGCCGACTTGATGGCGGTAGACATCCGTCAGGCGTTGTATCACTTGGGAGAAATTACAGGGCAAGTATCTAACGATGAGTTACTTGGAAATATTTTTGCGAATTTTTGTATCGGAAAGTAATTTACTTTTTGGGTCTTGTACCTACGTAAATGTACAGGTTAAAATAGATTCTAGTTGCATTTGTGTCTTGAATCCGGATTCTAAAAAAGTGTGTCGTAAGGTTGCATGGAATCTTTACATCTTTTATAAACTTTGTCGTGGCTCACCGCTGTAATGTTAGGATTACTTTCTGTCACCTTTGCATTCGGCTGCATACCTCAAACAAATGGTCTCCAGGGTTTTGTCAATCGGTTTAAAATGATAGGAAAGCGTATCGCGCACTTTATCAGAACTATACGTATGTCGCTTAACTGCCGAACGAATGCTGGGCTTGAACAAACTTCTGGGTTTGCCGGTTAGGCTGTGTTTGATGATATCTAAAATTCTGAGAATTTGCAACAGACCCTTTCCGGCTTTTAGCGTTGGAGGCTTACAATCAAAATTTTTGGCAATGCTGTCCAACACACTTTTGTAACTTCTATTCTCAGCACTGATTAAAAACCGTTCATTCACTATGTCTCGCTCCATCAGACTTATCATAACCTTCACCACATCTTCTACGTCCACAAAACCCATGCTACCGGGCGGATAAAACGACAGCCCTTTCGCAACACGCGTAAAGAGTTTACCGCTGCCGGAAGCCCAAAAACCTGCGCCCAAAACGATACTCGGATTCACAACCACCACCTTTAATCCTTCCTGCGTACCGCGCCAAACTTCCATCTCCGCACCGTATTTGGTAATGCCATACACGTGGTTGTCTTCTTCCGGATTCCAATGTGTATCTTCATCTACTGCCGTGGCACTGTCTCCAAGAGCGGCTACTGTACTTACATGACAAAATTTTTCCACACCGTGCTTGACAGACAAATTCACCATATTGGCCGTCCCTTCTATGTTGACCTTTTTCAAAGTGTCAAACCGGCTCGAATCAAAAGAAACCAAAGCCGCGGCATGATAGACCACTCTAACACCGGAAAAGGCTGTTTCTAAGCCAACTACATCATTAATGTCGGCTTTCACCCATTCAATTGTATCGAATAAGTGTGTGCTGTCATAGTAAGAAAACACTTTCTTTACCCGATCAATTTTCTTTTTATCGCGATAAAGGGCTCTCACTGCCAACTGTTTTTGGGCTAAAAAACAGACTAAGTGTGACCCGATAAATCCTGTAGCACCGCTTACTAAAATCATATCAAAATTTATCAGACGAAAATATCAATTTTAGTTCGATAAACAGAACTTGAAAATCGATAAATGATATAAATCACACGCCAATTGCTGCAATTGATTTAATTTTACAAACTAATTCAGGATTTATGCATAATATAGATATGGATTTTGTGGAAATGACCCTCGATGTCATGAAATACGCTATCGGGCGCATCACAGATTCCAATCCCAAAATGAACATGCCCAAAAGCGAAGCAGACTTAAAAGCTTTGGTAGGAGAAACCATTACACCCGAGGGAATTGGCGGGGAACGCGCTTTCGAATTGTGGAAAAAACACCTTGTCAAGGCCACCGTTCCCATAGACCATCCACGGCATTTGGCCTTTGTACCGGCCTCTCCTACTCGGGCTGCCGTGATGTTCGACTTGGTGACTTCGGCCTCCAGTATTCACGGTTCCTATTGGCTTGAAGGCGCCGGTGGTATCTTTTGCGAAAACGAAGCCATGCGTTGGCTGGTGTCGCTCACAGGTTTGCCCAAAGGCGCTTTTGGCGTTTTTACCAGCGGCGGTACAGCTGCCAATTTATCGGCCTTGGTTACCGCAAGGGATGTTTGGCGCAAGCGAAAAGTGGAAAATCAAACCCAAAAAGGATTGCTCATCACCTCTTCCGGAGCACATTCATCAGTAAAAGCCATGGCAAAAGTTATGGATGCCGATATTGTTTTAATTGATACTCAAAACGAATTGGGAGCCAAAGATCTGAAGAAATTTCTTCGAGAATTAAATGTTGCCGATCGCAACAGACTGTTTGCTGTGGTAGCTACAGGTGGCACCACCAATGCCGGTATCATCGATGACTTAGATGGTATTGGCGAAATTTGTCAAAGAGAACACATTTGGTTTCACGTAGATGCTGCCTATGGTGGTGGCGCGCTGGTATCAGAAAAATTCAAACCCTTGTTTAAGGGAATTGAAAAAGCAGATAGCATTACCATTGACCCGCATAAATGGCTTTTTTCTCCTTATGATTGCGGTGCCGTCATATACAGACAGCCGGAATTGGCCAAAGCAGCACATGCACAAGAAGGTTCCTATTTAGAAATTTTTAAAGATAAAGGTGCGGAAGGTTTCAATCCTTCCGACTATCAAATCCAACTCACGCGCAGGGTTCGCGGTTTACCCCTTTGGTTTTCTTTGGCGATGCACGGAACCGATCGGTACAAAGCGGCCATCGAGCGCGGCGTAGCGCTGGCTCAAATTGCCGGCAAGCTCATTGAAGCGCATCCAAAATTAGAATTGGTGCGACCGCCTTCGCTCTCTTGTGTTTTGTATCGCAGGTTGGGATGGCAGGCAGAAGATTATAAAAATTGGACCTATAAAAACCAAAGAGATGGTTTTGCGTTGGTAGCACCCACTCAATGGAAAAATGGAGACACCAAAGAAACTGTTTCTAGGTTTTGTTTTATCAATCCTGACACGACCGAAAAAGACATCGCAGATGTGCTACAATCCATGAATGATTAAATCCGTGGTAAATCACCTTGCCCTTTGGTGGGCAAACTGGATGTTCCCATCAAAAATGTATCTACGTGATGCGCCGCTTCTCTCCCTTCTGATAAGGCCCAAACGATGAGCGACTGTCCCCTTCGGGTATCGCCAGCGGCAAAAACATTCGGCACATTGGTCTGATAGTTAGTTGTTTCTGCATCAATATTGGTTCGGGCATCCATTTGCACACCGAGTTGCGAAGCTAAATTGGATTCTGAACCTGTAAAACCCAATGCCAGCAAGACCAAATCGCAAGGGTGTTCTTCAACAGTTCCGGGGATTTCTTTAAGCTGCGGACGTTCGCCGGGTTCTCTGACCCATTCTACCTGAGTAGTAATCAAACTGATAATTTTATTGTCTTTGTCACCCATAAATTCTTTGGTAGAAATACTCCAGTGGCGCAAAGCACCTTCTTTGTGAGAAGAACTGGTTCGCAAGCGCATCGGGTAGTATGGCCAAGGCTGATTTTCGGGTCTTTCTTCAGAGCCCCTAGGCATGATTTCAAAATTTTTAACCGATAAAGCACCTTGTCGGATGGAAGTGCCAATGCAATCTGAACCCGTATCTCCGCCACCGATGACAATGACATGTTTGCCTTTAGCCGAAATAGGTTCACCTGAAAAAGCAGCACCTTCTACCCTTTTGTTTTGCTGTTTAAGAAAATCCATCGCCTGATGAATGCCTTTCAACTTAGACCCTTTGATGGGCAGATCTCTGCGAACCGTAGCCCCCATACAAAGCAAAACAGCATCAAATTTTTTCAATTCAGTTACAGAAACATCTTTGCCAACTTCTACGCCGGTTTGAAATGTTATGCCTTCTTCTTTTAAAATGGCGACACGCCTATCTATGACAGACTTTTCCATCTTAAAATCCGGAATACCATAGCGAAGCAATCCACCTACTTGTGTGTCTCTTTCGTAAACCACCACCTGGTGTCCGGCCCTATTGAGCTGCTGAGCTGCCGCCAAACCGGCAGGTCCTGAACCCACAATGGCTACTTTTTTTCCGGTTCTTCTTACAGGGGGCTGTGCTTGTATCCAGCCTTCTTTAAAACCGCGCTCTACGATGCTTTTTTCAATATTCTCAATCGATACCGGATCTTCGTTAATGCCTAGCACACAAGCTTCTTCGCATGGTGCGGGACACAAACGCCCCGTAAATTCCGGAAAGTTATTGGTAGCGTGTAAAACGTCTAAAGCTTGTCTCCATTTGCCTTTATAAACCAAATCGTTAAAGTCCGGTATCAGGTTGCCTAAGGGACAACCGCTGTGGCAGAAAGGAATGCCGCAATCCATGCAGCGCGCACCCTGGTTTTTTAGTTTCTTTTCATCGAGCGGAACGGTAAACTCTTTATAGGCTTTTACCCGTTCTGCCACAGGCAAATAGGGTTCTGTTTCTCTCGGATATTCTAAAAATCCTGTGATTTTTCCCATTGGATTTCTTGTTATACGGTTTCTAATGATTCTTTTTTGATACGTGCCAAGGCGTTTCGGTACTCCTCAGGCATCACTTTGGTAAATTGGCCTAAACTCACATCCCATTGTTCCAAAATACGCCGTGCAAGCGGACTTTGGGTATAGTTATAGTGGTTTTCAATCAATTCTTTGAGCAGGTTTTGATCTGCTGCATCAGTCACTTTCTCTAATGCTACACTTTCTTGGTTGCATTTTGATGCAAAAGTATCTTTGGGATTGTAGACAAAAGCTATGCCACCACTCATCCCGGCGGCAAAATTACGCCCGGTTTTTCCGAGTACTACCGTCACACCAC
This sequence comes from Flavobacteriaceae bacterium, assembly GCA_032251335.1. GTDB lineage: Bacteria > Bacteroidota > Bacteroidia > Flavobacteriales > Flavobacteriaceae > UM-FILTER-40-17. The sequence continues at coordinate 37,603 of JAVVDW010000005.1, forward strand.
CGGTCATATATTCGCATCCATGGTCACCAATGCCTTCTACCACCGCTTTGGCACCGGAATTTCGAACGCAAAAACGCTCTCCGGCCATTCCGTTTATATATACTTCTCCGTCAATGGCACCATAGAGCGCTACATTGCCAACGATTACATTTTCCTCAGGAACAAAGGTTGCCTCTTCGGGTATTCTTACAATAATTTTTGCACCGGAAAGTCCTTTAGCCAAATAATCATTGGTGTTTCCTTCCAACCTAAAAGTGAGTCCTTTGGTTGCAAAGGCACCAAAACTTTGTCCGGCAGCACCTTTAAAGTTAATTTTTAATGTATTTTCCGGCAGGCCTTGTGCGCCGTAAATTTTGGAAATTTCATTACTCAAAATAGCACCCACGGTACGGTTGGTGTTTTTGATAGGATATTCTAGCACTGTTTTTTCTTTTCTAAACAAGGCGGGATGTGCTTGCTTGATGATGGTAAAATCGAGTGCCTGTTCCAATTGATGGTCTTGTTTGCCGGTGTTGTAAATAGCAACGTGCTCCGGTGTTTCAATTTTTTTTAAAATAGGTGTCAAGTCCAATCCTTTGGCTTTGTAATGTTCCAATGCCGGACGCGTATTGAGTTTTTGCACTTGTCCAACCATTTCATTTAGGGTTCTGAAACCGAGTTGTGCCATAATTTGGCGCAACTCTTGGGCTATGAAATACATAAAATTGACCACATGTTCGGGTTTGCCTTCAAATTTCTTGCGCAATTCGGGGTTTTGTGTTGCAATACCTACAGGGCAAGTGTTTAAGTGGCAAACACGCATCATGATGCACCCCGAGGCCACCAAAGGTGCCGTGGCAAAACCAAACTCCTCTGCTCCCAGCAAACAAGCTACAGCCACGTCACGACCTGTTTTGAGTTGGCCGTCACATTCCAGTACTACCCGACTTCTCAAGTCGTTCATTACCAAAGTTTGTTGCGCTTCGGCTATACCCAACTCCCAAGGCAAGCCGGCATGCTTGAGAGAGGTTAAAGGTGAAGCACCTGTGCCACCGTCAAAACCGGAAACTAAAATCACATCTGCTTTGGCTTTGGCAACACCTGCCGCAACGGTGCCGACGCCCACTTCCGAAACCAACTTCACATTGATGCGCGCTTCTCTGTTGGCATTTTTTAAATCGAAAATAAGTTGCGCAAGGTCTTCTATAGAATAAATATCGTGATGTGGTGGCGGTGAAATCAGCCCTACATAAGGGGTTGAATTTCTGACTTTGGCAATCCACGGATATACTTTTTCGCCGGGCAATTGCCCACCCTCACCCGGCTTGGCTCCTTGAGCCATTTTTATTTGAATTTCAGAAGCACTTGTTAAATAATTAATCGACACGCCAAAACGTCCTGATGCTACCTGCTTGATGGCGCTGTTTCGCCAATCGCCATCTGCATCCTTGTAGAAGCGCTGTGCGTCTTCACCACCTTCTCCCGAATTGCTTTTACCGCCAATGCGATTCATGGCAATTGCCAAGTTTTCGTGTGCTTCAGAAGATATAGAACCGTAAGACATGGCGCCGGTTTTAAATCTTTTTACGATTTCTGTCCAAGGTTCTACCTCTTCAATGGGAATCGGGTCGAAGTTGGTAAACTCAAACATGCCACGAAGCGTCATCAACTCTTTAGATTGGTTGTTGACCAATTCGGCGTATTCGGCATAGGTTTTTGGATTGTTTTCACGAACAGATTGTTGCAGTTTTGCCACCGTAAGCGGATTGAACATGTGTCTTTCGCCATTCCTGCGCCATTTGTATTCGCCACCGGCTTCCAATTCCAAACTACCTTCCACAGCACCCATTTTGAAAGCCTTTTCGTGTCTGTAAGAGAGTTCTCTTTCAATTTCATACAGACCTATACCTTGGATACGAGAGGCCGTTCCTGAAAAATACGTATCAATCACCGATTTGTTGATGCCTATACATTCGAAAAGCTGAGAACCTCTATAAGAATTCAGCGTAGAAATTCCGATTTTATTCATCACTTTTACAAGCCCTAAACCAATGGCTTTGTTGAAGTTTTTAACGGCTGTTGATTCGTCTATATTTTCTATGACGCCTTCTTGGAGTTGCTCTCGGATAATTTCATTGACCAGATAAGGGTTGATGGCGCTCGCACCGTAACCAAACAACAGCGCAAAATGATGCACTTCTCTTGGCTCGGCTGATTCGATAATGATGGCCACTTTGGAGCGTTTACCAAATTTGCGCAAGGCACTGTGCACATGAGAACAAGCCAATAAAGCCGGTATGTAGGTATGGTCTTTTGAAACGCCCCTGTCCGATAAGATGAGAATGGAACAACCTTCGTCTATGGCTTTTGCCGATTCTTCGGCTATACGGTTGAGTGCTTTTTCCAATCCGTTGAGCCCTTCTTGCACGGGATATAGGGTTTTGATGCTTTTGGTTCGGATATATCCGTTGTCAAAAGTTTTGATTTTTTCCAAATCTTCACGAGATATCACCGGATTTTGAATTTTGAGCTTTTTGCAGTGTTTGGCATCAATATCAAAAATGTTGTGATCGCTCCCCAATGTCAGGCTGATATCGGTAATGAGTTCTTCGCGGATACCATCGAGTGGCGGGTTGGTCACTTGGGCGAAGAGTTGTTTAAAATAGTTGTAGAGCAACTGTGGCCTGTCTGACAATACAGCCAGAGGCGTATCTGTTCCCATAGAACCTATGGCCTCTTTTCCGTTGACAGCCATCGGGTTGATGATGGTATTGATTTCTTCGGCAGTATATCCAAAGATGCGTTTGCGCAAAGTGATTTCTTCGGTTTCCTGAAAAATCGGACAATGCGTGTAGGGGATGTTTTTGAGGTGAATTAAATTTTCATCTAACCACTTTTGATAAGGTTTTTGAGAAACAATCTTATTTTTAATTTCATCATCGTTGATGATGCGACCCGCGTTCATATCGACCAAAAACATACGTCCGGGTTCCAACCTGCCGTGTAGGGCGATGTTTTGCGGTTCAATCTCCACCACACCTGTTTCGGAAGACATAATTACATAACCGTCCTTGGTCACGGTATAGCGAGACGGGCGTAAGCCGTTTCTGTCGAGCAATGCACCAATATAGTTACCGTCCGTAAAAGGAATCGAAGCCGGGCCGTCCCAAGGTTCCATCAAACAAGAATTGAACGCGTAGAAAGCTTTTTTCTCGTCAGACATTTCGCGATGTTTTTCCCAGGCTTCGGGCACGAGCATCATCATCACTTCGGGCAATGAACGACCGGTCATCAAAAGTAATTCCACCAAATTGTCCATACAGGCTGAATCCGATTTTCCTTCAATGATGATCGGCAAAATATCTTTGATAGCATCACCAAAAACTTCACTTTTCAGGAGCTCTTCACGGGCTTTCATCCTGGATACATTGCCTCTTAGGGTGTTAATTTCACCATTGTGACACATGTATCTAAACGGTTGGGCCAAATCCCAAGTGGGGAACGTATTGGTTGAAAATCTTTGGTGCACAAGTGCCAAACGAGTGACTACATCCGGGTGCATCAAATCGGTGTAATAACGCTTGATATCTTCCGGTTTTAGCAAACCCTTGAAAATAATGATTTTTGAAGAAAGGCTGGGCAAATAAAAGTAACTGCTTTCGGAAAGTTTTGAATTGGCTATGGTGTGTTCTGTTATTTTTCGAGCGATGTATAATTTTACTCTGAACTGGTACTCGTCTAAAGGTTCCTTGCCTTTGCCTATAAAAATTTGTTCGATCCGCGGTTCCGTTACAGAGGCTATTTTGCCTTGAAAATTGTGATCTATAGACACTTCACGCCACCCGATGAGGGACAATCCTTGCGCCTTTATCTGATTTTCGAATATCGTTTTGCAATAAGCCCTCTGATTTTCTTTTCGGGGCAAAAAGACATTGCCGGCTGCATATTCTCCCGCTTGGGGAAGCGAAAGTTCTTTGCAATTTTTTACAAAAAACTCGTGCGGTATATCAATGAGAATTCCGGCGCCGTCTCCGGTACGGCCGTCTGCACTAACGGCACCTCTGTGTTCCAGCTTCTCGAGAATTTCAAGTGCTTTGTGGATAACATCATTGGACTTTTCACCCCTTAAACTACATATAAAACCCGCGCCACAATTGTCGTGTTCAAACTCGGGTAAATACAATCCTTGCTGCTTCAACATAAATCTATTATTTATAAAGATTTTTGCAAAATTAAGTAAGATTTACAGCAAAAGACAATATTCATTGTGATTTAACTAAGTATTTCGATATTTTTCAATAGAATAAGAATTCATTAAAATATCAATAATATATCGATACTATTTTATGAATCTGTCATTTATAAAAATGAATTTGATTGTAAATGAGATGCGCTCGGGTTTCATTTGATGGGTTACCACTTACATTTGTTGTAAATGGAACAAACTTTCCTTAGTTTGCTAAAATTAAAAATACATCTGCGCTATTTGACAGCACTTCTACTCGCCTTGGGTATGCGAAGCAAAAGAAAAATGCCCAGCACAAAAAACACAATCAGGAAAAGGATGGCATTGCGCATACTGCCTGTGATTTGGGAAATATAACCATACATAAACATCCCGATGACAATGCCTATTTTTTCGGTTACGTCGTAAAAACTAAAAAAGGAAGCTGTGTCTTGAGTTTTGGGTAACATTTTAGAATAGGTAGAACGTGAAAGTGCCTGAATTCCACCCATCACCAAGCCCACAAAAGATGCAGCAATGTAAAACTGAATCGGTTCAGTCATGGTAAAACTGTACATACAGATGCCGGACCAAATGATGTTGAGAATAATCAGAACATTAACATTCCCCCATCTGCCAGAAGCTAGAGAGGTTAATTTTGCGCCAATTGCGGCCACAATCTGAATCAATAAAATACTGATAATCAAGCCGGAAGTAGCCCCATCGTCTTGCCAGTGTATTTCTTCCATGCCAAAATAAGTTGCAACGATCATCACCGTTTGAACCGCCATGCTATAGACAAAAAAAGCGGTGAGGTAGCGCGTTAATATCCTATTTTCCAAGAGTTGTTTTGCGACTGTCTGAAGTTCTTTAAAACCGTTAAAAATTACATTTTTGGGAACACGCGTCATCTTGTTGCCTTTGGGAAGCCTTTTAAATGTCCATTGGCTAAAGCCCAACCACCAAAGCCCAACCAAAACAAAGGAAAGCCGAGTTGGCATAGATTCGGAATCGAAACCGAATACTTCGTGTTTCATGATGAGAATCAAACACAACACAAGCAAAATCACACTGCCTAAATATCCATATATATAACCTCTTGCGCTGAGCTTGTCCTGCAATTCCTTTTCTGCAATATCGGGCAGATAAGAATTATAGAATACCAAACTTCCCCAAAAACCAATGAGTGCCAAGAAATAGCAAAGCAGTCCAAAGCCCAGATTTTCCAAAGAGAACCAGTAGAGCCCGATGCATGAAAGTGCACCCATATAGCAAAAAAACTTCATAAAGCTCTTTTTGTTTCCAATGTAATCGGATATACCCGAAAGCAAAGGCGACATAAATGCCACAAGCAAAAAGCTCAAGGATGTGACATAGCTTATCAAAGTATCATTATTGAAACTTTCACCCCAAAAAACAACGGTATCGCTTATTTTTTGGCCATTTTCGTCTTTTACGATGGTGAGTGCGCCATAATAAATAGGAAAAATGGCAGAGGCTATCACCAAGCTGTACACAGAGTTTGCCCAATCGTAAAATACCCAAGCGCGTTGCACTTTATTGAGCGGCGTGGGTGTTGATTTCATCTGTTTGTTTCTGTTAGTTTCTTAAAATTTGATCTAAATTGTAGATAGGATAAGTTCCATAAAAAAAAGTGTTTAGGGGAAAAACGCTAAGAACCTATCGGTCTTTGATAAAAAATAGTCAATTCATAAAAATAAGAATACGTGGCATTTTAATTGATGGTCACGCCAAATTTCCTAGCCTCGGCTTTGGCTTGCGGCGCCAATTGTTTAAGATTGGCCATGCGGGTATCTGATGATGGGTGTGTGCTTAGGAATTCCGGTGGCGCTTGTCCTTCAGAGGATGCTTTCATGCGTTCCCAAAAAGGGGCTGCTTCGTCAGGATTGTATCCGGCAATTGCCATCAGAATCAAGCCGATAGCATCGGCTTCGCTTTCATGGGCGCGGCTAAAGGGCAACATTCCACCTACCTGGGAACCAACGCCATAAGCTTGCATCCATGCATTTTGCGTTTCGGCAGTTTTACCACTGGTAGCTACGGCTACGCCTACAGCGCCTATTTGTTGAAGCGTGCCTGCACTCATGCGTTGTTGGCCGTGGTTGGCAAGTGCATGGGCAATTTCGTGTCCCATAACGGTAGCCAAGCCGGCGTCATTTTTGGCAATGGGTAAAATGCCTGTATAAACCACTACTTTGCCACCGGGCATCGCCCAGGCATTGACCAATTTGTCATCAACCAAGTTAAATTCCCATTGATAATTTTTTAAATAACCTTGGTAACCATTGGCATTGAGGTAGCGCTCGGCAGCCACAACGATTTTGTTTCCTATTCTTTTGATTCGCTCCAGTTCGGGGGAATCTTTCACCACTTTATTTTCAGACAGAAATTGGTCGTATTGCTGAAAAGCCATCGGGAAAATTTGGTCATTGGAGACCAAAGCCATGGTTTGCTTGCCTGTAAACGGATTCGTAGCACAGGCAGCCATCAAAAAGTAGGCGCATGCTGCAAAAACAAGTCTTTTCATGTGTTTATATTTATTGATTTTCAATGGTAATACTTCGACTGCGCTCAGTACAGGCATGGAACTCCCTTAATAATCATGCCCCTGTGTACAAAATTTTTTACATAGATGTTTCATCAGTTTGTTAATTTTTTAAATTCAAATATATGTTATTTACCGATGATATGTAACTCTGTGAAATTCTTAGTCACTACCATGGTGTTGTCTCCGTTGAGTTTTATCTCTGAGAAAGCGATGGTTTCGTTGTCCACTTCCACTCTGTCAACTTTAAACGGCAAACCGTGCAATTTTATTTTGAAACTGTCATAGCTCGTTTGAAATTTTCCGGTGATATGCTGCTGAATAATCAATTCGTTTTTCTTTCCCAATGCGTTAAAGTTTCTCAAAGAATACCTCCCTTTTTTGTAGTCGTATCCGTCTCCCGCATCTTCGTACACATCAGATTTTTCAATCCCTTCTTTGTAGTAAACATCTAGTTCGAGTTGTTGTACAACCAGTTCGCCTACATATTGTTGCACCGGATAGTTTGGAATAATCGCACCTTCTTTCACAAACAAAGGTAGTTTATCTATATCGGCAACTACCCAAGTTTCTTTTCCGCCCTCTATCAACTCATCCGTCCAAAAATTATACCATTTACCTCTGGGAATGTACATTCTTCTGCCTTTGGCATTGGGTTCCAATACCGGGCAGACAAGTATGTGTTCACCGTATATAAACTCGTCTGTTCTGTAGTGGGTTTGCATATCTTTTTGATCGAACAAAACCAAAGGTTTCAACATAGGAATACCATCTTCTGCATATTTCCAAAACATGGTGTAGAGATAGGGCAACAATTTGTAGCGTAGCTCAATAAATTTCTTCACTATTTTGGTCACATCGTCATCAAAAGACCATGGTTCTTGGTCGCCGTGATCTCCGGAAGAATGTGTCCGGCAAAAAGGGTGAAAAACGCCCAATTGTATCCAACGGGCAAAGAGTTCGCCTGTTGGATGTTCGGCAAAGCCACCGATATCGGAACCGACGAAAGACATGCCACTCACGCTCATGCGTTGGGCTTGAATATTGGCAATCCAAAGGTGTTCCCAGGTAGCGACGTTGTCGCCCGTCCAAGAAGAAGTGAACCGCTGTGTGCCGGAATAGGCCGAACGCGTGATGACAAACGGCCGTTTGGGATAAACATATTTCTTGACGCCCTCGTAGGTGGCTCTTGCCATTTGCATGCCGTAGATGTTATGTGCTTTTCTATGGCTACATCTGTGGTTGTCATAGTCGTGGCGCACATCTAGCGGAAAGGTCTTGGTGGGCACTTCCATGATGGCAGGCTCGTTCATGTCGTTCCAAACGCCTCTGACGCCCATATCTGCAATGAGTTCTTTATACAAATCTGCCCACCATTCGCGTACATCCGGATTGGTAAAATCGGGGAAGTTACACTCACCCGGCCAAACTTTTCCTTTTACATAAGGGCCGTCTGCACGTTTACAGAAAAAGTCGTTCTCGAGGGCTTGCTGATAAATGTCATAATTTTTGTCAATTTTGATGCCCGGGTCGATGATGGCAATGGTTTTAAAACCGTCAGCAGCCAATTCATCGATCATTTTTTTCGGATTTGGGAAGTATTTTTTGTTCCAAGTAAAACATCGGAATCCGTCCATATAATCGATGTCTAAATAAATAGCATCGCAAGGAATTTTAAGTTTTCTAAAGGTTTTGGCAACTTCTTTGACTTTCTTCTCCGGATAGTAGCTCCACTTGCATTGATGGTAACCGAGCACCCACAATGGCGGAAGCTCGGGCTTTCCGGTAAGATCTGTGTAGTTTAACACCACATCGTTCATATCCGGGCCATAGATAAAATAATAGTTCATCTCACCACCTTCTGCCCAAAAGCTGGTTACGTTTCTTCGTTCATGACAAAAGTCAAAATGCGTCCTGAAGGTATTGTCGAAAAAAATGCCGTATGACATATTGTTGTGTAAACCAATGTAAAACGGGATGGCTTTGTAGAGCGGGTCTCTGTCTTTACCAAAGGCGTATTCGTCTGTTACCCAATTTTGAAGGCGCTTGCCTTTTAGATTAAAATGTGTGGGTTTGTCTCCTAAGCCGTAATAGGATTCGGCATCTTGTGCTATTTTACTCATCTTGACGATGTTGCCACCCATCTCGTAGCTCTCTTCCCAATGAAAACCAAGTTCGTCTTCCAATATGACATTGTCTTCTTTGTCGAGTATGGAAATTCTTAAATCTTCTTTGAAGACCAAACAATTGAGTTTGGATGTTTCGATAAGAAAACTGTCTTCGAGTTCAGAAACATTGAGGTGGTTGTAGCCTGTATTGGCATCATCGCTAATGGCATAAGAAAAATCTTCTTCAAAATATCCATCGGTTGCGTATCTGAATCTAAGCACACTGTCGCGCATAACTGTGATTCGCAAATGCACATCGTTTTCTGTTTTAAATTCTAGCGTGTTAACGTCTTTGGTATATGAAATACATTTCAAAGGAAACAAATCTCCTTTGTATTCAAGTTCTGTATTTGTTATCATAGTGTTATTTATTGACCGACTGCAAAAGAAGCAATATTTTTGTTTACCCTAAACAAAATGTTTATAACATTTTATAAACAACAGTGGACAAAGGTGGTATTTTGATGGTTGCTGCATAGGCTTTTCCATGCAGTTCTTCTTTGAGTTTTTTTGATTTAAATTCCTCTTTATCAGACACAAAGCCGCTTCCTGCATATTTTGTATCGTCGGTGTTGAAAACCACTTGTAAATTTGCTTTGCGAGGCAGACCGATAACGTATTCGTCAAAAGTGTTTGGGGTAAAATTACACACAACTACGAGGTCATTTTCCTGATCGTGCCCCTTTCGGATGTAGGAAAGTACCGAATTGTTAGCATCTCCGTAGTCTATCCATTCAAAACCTTCGGCAGAAAAACCTTTTTCGTAGAGTGCCGGATGTGTTTTGTAGAGGCGGTTCAAATCGCTAAACATGGCCAAAACGCCTTTGTGGACATCATATTCGAGCAAATGCCAATCAAGACTCGTTTGGAAATTCCATTCGGAAGATTGGCCAAACTCGCCCCCCATAAAAACCAATTTGGTGCCGGGATGTGTGTACATATAACCAAAAAGGGCTCTCAAATTGGCAAAACGTTGCCATTCGTCTCCGGGCATTCTACCCAAAAGCGATTGTTTGCCATAGACCACTTCGTCATGAGAAAGTGGCAACATAAAATTTTCTGAAAATGCATAAGCCAAACTAAACGTAATGTCGTTTTGATGGTGTCTTCTGTAAATTGGGTCTTTTTTGAAGTATTCGAGCGTATCGTGCATCCAGCCCATCATCCATTTCATACCGAAGCCTAAGCCGCCCAAATACACTGGTTTTGAAACGCCTGTAAAGGCTGTGGATTCTTCGGCAATGGTTTGTACGTCATCAAAATTTTTGAAGATTTCTTCATTCAACTCTTTGATAAACGAGATGGCGTCGAGGTTTTCGCGTCCGCCAAACTCGTTGGGTTCCCACTGCCCGTCTTCGCGAGAATAATCCAAATATAACATAGATGCTACTGCATCTACGCGAAGGCCGTCTATATGATATTGTTCCAACCAAAAAATGGCGTTGCTGATGAGAAAAGCGCGCACTTCATTGCGTCCGTAGTTAAAAATCAAACTTTTCCAATCTTGGTGATAACCTTTGCGCGGATCGGGATGTTCGTAGAGGCAAGTTCCGTCGAAAAAACCAAGTCCGTGGGCATCTTCGGGAAAGTGGGATGGCACCCAATCCAAAATAACACCGATATCGTTGCGATGAAAGGTATCTACCAGAAATTTGAATTCTTCGGGGGTGCCAAAACGAGAACTCGGTGCAAAATAGCCTGTGAGCTGGTAGCCCCAAGAGGGTTCATACGGATGCTCCATGACGGGCATAAACTCTACATGTGTAAAGCCTGCCTCACGCACATAGGTCACCAAATCGTCGGCCAATTCTTTGTAGGTAAGCGACCTATTTTCTTCTATTTTTTTCTTCCACGAACCGATGTGAACTTCATAAACGGAATAGGGTTTGTCCAGGCCGTTTTTGTCTTTTCTGTAGCCCATCCAGGCTTTGTCTTTCCATTTGTAATCTGCTTCCCAAACCACAGAGGCCGTCTTGGGCGGGTGCTCACAAAAACGCGCATACGGATCTGCTTTTTCCGTTTTAACGTCGTTATGGTTGGAGTGGATTTTATATTTGTATAAATTGCCTTTTCCTACACCGGGTATAAAGCCTTCCCAAATGCCGGAACTATCCCAACGCACATGCAGTGGATGCTGGCCTTCTACCCAAAAGTTGAAGTCACCAATCACAGACACAGCTTTAGCGGAAGGTGCCCAAACGGCAAAATAAGTGCCTTTGACTCCATCTACGGTGATGATGTGGCTTCCCAATTTTTCAAAAAGCCGAAAATGTTTTCCGGACTTAAAGAGACTGATATCAAAATCGGTAAAAAGACTGTGGACTTGAACTTTATTATTCATTTTAGAGTGAGGTTATGCGTTAATTGGTTATTCGTTATTGGTTATTCGTTATTCGTTATTGGTTATTCGTTATTGGTTATTCGTTATTGGTTATTTGTTATTCGTTATTCGTTATTTGTTATTCAAAGTAAAGCCAAGAGGCATTAGGCATTAGGCTTATTCGCTATTAATTAATCATTAACCATTCATCATTAACTATTCGTCATTACTGAGAATATTAGAAATGCCTTTGAGCGGAATAATGGCCCAACGCGGTCTGGAGTTGAGTTCGTAACCCAACTCGTAAACGGCTTTTTCGAGCATACAGTACTTGAGCAAAAATTTAATTTCGGCATCGTAACCTATGTTGAGGTTTTTGTTTTGGGCAAATTTTACATAGGTATTTAAAAATACCCCAACCATATATTTATAGAGTTTCTCTCCGGCTTCAAAGAGTTCGTCCATGTCGTGTTTGTAATGCTCATGGTTATTAAAAATGGTTGCATAAATGGCATAGTGGAAAGAGCGAAACATGCCGGCTACGTCTTTCATCGGGGGTTGTTTTACTTTTCTGTCGCGGATGGTACTTTCAGGTTCGCCTTCAAAATCAATGATATAAAAATCGCCGTCGTTTACAAGCACTTGACCTAAGTGATAATCTCCGTGTATGCGAATGCGCTCGCTTTTGAGTCGCGTTTCATCAAAATCCAGAAAACGCTTGCGGAGCTCTTTTTTGTGTTCTAAAAACTCATGTGCGAGTTCTTGACGCATACCGTCGAGTCTGTGCATATTGTTTTCTATGAGATTTACACGGTTTTCAAACTGATAAATCAACCTGTTTTTTAGCCACACGGTATAGTCATTGGAGAAAATTTGCGGTGTAAAAGCCGTGTCTTTCGTTTCTGAACCCAAAGCAATATGCATCTGTGCCGTTCTTCTGGCCAAGGTGGCGGTTTTTTTAAAAATATCTATGTCGGTCCATTTCAAAAATGCTTCAGGAATATCTGTTGGGTATATTTTGTGAAAAAGATTGATTTCCGGCAACTCCTTAACGTCTATATCTCGTTTGTCCAAATTGATAAAAACCTGGTCTAACACTTTTAAAAAATAATCCCAAGAATCGCCTTCGTTGGGAACCAATTCTTGTAACAAACCCAGTGTGATGGTGTTATTATCGGAAAAATTGAGGGAAATACTTCCTAAAAATGCCGGTGTGTTTTTAAAGCCGCCCGTCTCTGTCAAAAACTTGCTTATTTCATAATCAGGGTTTTGGTCTATGTAGATACGTCTAAATATTTTAAGGATGTATGAACCGTTGAAAACGATGCTTGTATTGCTCTGTTCTACACCTAAAAATTTGGACGAAACGTAGGCTTCTTTTTTAAATTTTGCGCCTTTTTTAAATTTTAAATTGTCGCTTTTCTTATTTCGGGAAAAAGCAATATTTTCAAAAAGCAGCTTTCGCAATTCCTCTACGTAAACCCCATCTATCAAAAAACCTTCTTTGCCGTTGAGCTTCATTCTGGCCAATATAATGGATTCGCGCTCGGGCATCTCATCTACAAACGCCAATGGAATAAAATAATCTTGCACAAAGGCCTCTTTGAAGTTTACTTCAAACAAAACGCCGTAAAAAACATTATTTTCCCCCTCTAATTTAAAAAAATCGAGCAATTCTATGTATTTCAAAGCGCTTGATTTGCCTGCATACCAACGTTGCTTTAAGATAAATGGCTCCAGTATATCTTGGCAAAACAATTCAGAAAAATCTGGAGAATCAAAGAGAATATCCCAATCACTATCTATTTGATGTGGCTTTCTAAATGCCTCCGGAATGGCTGGATTTTCTTCCATTACTTGTAAATTTTAAAGAGGTGATAAGGCAAGCTGGGATGCAACTCCACATAGTTCCATTCCTTGTTCCAGATGTAACTGCTGTCGGTAATCAAATCGTACACACGCACCGGATGGCCTTCGCGTACGCCCATCTCTGCCAACGGAAGCTGAATCCAACCTTGCTGTTTGTAATACGGATCCAAATTCACTATCATCAAGGTTTCATCTTGCTTGTCGTCAGAAAACTTGTAATAAGACAGTATATATTCATTGTCAATATGGCAAAACTTGATGTTGTTGGTTTGCTGTAAGGAAGCCCTTTCTTTTCGGATGTGATTAATCTTCGAAATCAGCATGGTCAATTTGTTTTCTTTATGCCAATCCCAATGTTGTATTTGATACTTTTCGGAGTTGTAGTACTCTTCTTTTCCAGGCATGGCATCGTGCAGCATTTGTTCAAATACCGGCCCATAGATTCCTGTGTTCGAACTCAAAGTAGCCGCTAAAAAATATTTTTGAAGAAAAACGCTTTCCATACCGCTTTGCAAATCATACGGATTTATATCGGGCGTGTTAGGCCAAAAATTAGGTCTAAAATACTCGCGTTGGTTGGTTTGCGTCAACTCGGTCAGGTATTCCGTAAGTTCACTTTTGGAGTTTCTCCACGTAAAATACGTATAAGACTGCGTAAAGCCCTGCTTGGCCAATTGCTGCATTACTTTAGGTCGGGTAAACGCTTCTGATAAAAATAAAATATCGGGGTGTTTTTCCTTGATTTTATGGATGAGCCACCCCCAAAAAAAGTAGGGTTTTGTGTGCGGATTGTCAACCCTGAAAATTCGAATACCACAATCTATCCAGTACATGGCTATGCTCAACAACTCTTCCCACAACGCTTTATAATCGGGTGTTTCAAAATAGATAGGTAAAATATCTTGGTATTTTTTGGGCGGATTTTCAGCATATTGAACAGTGCCGTCCGGGCGCCATTTAAACCAAGTAGGATGTTCTTTTACGTAAGGATGGTCAGGCGCACACTGAAGTGCAAAATCCATGGCTATTTCGATACCCAATTCGTTGGCTGCATGAATCAATTTCTTAAAATCATCAACGCTTCCCAGCTGTGGATGAATGCTCTTGTGCCCACCGAGTTTGGAGCCGATACCCCAAGGCGAACCCACATCGCCTTCATGGGCATTTGTACTGTTGTTTTTGCCTTTTCGGTTAACTTCTCCTATGGGATGAATCGGAGGAAAATACAAGACATCAAAACCCATTTGAGCTATTCGAGGCAATAAGCGATGGCAATCGTTAAAACTGCCATGTACGCCGGGAGTTTCCGAAGCCGAACGGGGGAAAAACTCATACCAAGTGCTAAAACGCGCCTTATTTCTATCTACATAAACAGCATATTCAGCCGATTCATTGGCAAGAATTCTTTGCGGATATGCCTTGAAAATACTTTTCAAGTTCTTTGAAACCGCTTCAGAAATGGCTGTTTCGTATTGATTTACATCTTTAAAAATTTCTTTGAGGTAGTCCAAATACTGCTTTTGCCCTTCGTCTGCATTCGGTAAAATTTGATCTATGTAGTGTATGCCTTCAAGCAATTCGGAAGTCACCTTTTGGCGATCTGCTATTTTTCGTTCTATTCCGTGTTGCCAATTGAGCGCATAATCTACCCAAGCAACAATTTTATAGGTGTAAAAGCCTTGTTCATTTACCTGAAAAGTGGCCTCCCAACGGTCGTTGACAAGTGGTTGCATACGCAAATGCATCCAAGCATCCGATGTTTGTTTTTTATACAATACTTCGGCTTGCACCACATCGTGTCCGTCCGGAAACACGTCGGCTGTAACCTGCACGAGCTCACCGACAACTCTCTTAATAGGGAAAATACCATTTTCGACTAGGGGTTGAATTCCCTCAATAACTACCCGCGTTTGGTTCATCATAATTAATTGATAAGTTTTTTTATAAAAGTATAAAAATATGGCAAAATAACTAACTTGCATCCAAAATTAATCCGAAATGCCCCAAGTAAGTACAATTAAGTCCTCAAACAGAAGCGTACATATCCCTAAAAAAATCATCATTCTCGGCAAAATACTGCAATCTATATCTACTTCTTTAGCAGCCAAATACGCTTCAAAAATCTTCATCACACCTTTCCCCTATCCCACGCCCAAACGCGAGTTGGAAATGCAACAAAAAAGTCGGCAAAAGTTTGTAAAACTTAAAGCTTATAACAAAACCATCTGCGTCTATGAATACGGACAATCAGAAAGAAAAATTCTTCTCGTACACGGATGGTCAGGGCGTGGCACACAACTATTTAAAATTGCCGATGCGCTTTTGAAACAAGGTTACATGACCGTGAGTTTTGATGCCCCGGCACACGGACAATCGCCCGGAAAAACGACGATGATGCCACATTTCATAGCGGCTTGCCTTGAACTTTCCGAACAGTATGGCGGATTTCATGCTGCTGTAGGGCACTCTCTTGGCGGTATGAGCCTTTTGAATGCCACCGGAAAAGGTTTGCAAATAAACAAACTTGTTGTCATTGGAACGGGCGACAGCATCACGGAAATATCAAAAGAATTTATAGAAAATCTGGGGCTTAAAGAAGTCATTGCAACAAAAATGAAAGCCTATTTTGACAGAAACCACAAGCAAGACCTCGATGAACTCTCTGCCAGTGTTGCGGCCAAAGATGTAAACATTCCCGTATTGGTCGTTCACGATAAAGACGATAAGGATGTGCACGTACATTGCGCACGACAAATTGATGCGAATTTGTCGCATTCGGAATTGTTGATCACAGAAAAATTGGGCCACAGACAAATTTTGGGAAACAAAGAAGTAATTGAAAAAATTATTACCTTCGTAAACAAAAAAAATGAGCTATGATGCGGTATGCAACGCTATTGTTGTGCGGTGTTTTTCTGTCGTGCAACAGCCAATCCAATTCTGAAAAAATAAAAACGTATGAAATTTCCAAAAGTGAAGAAACTTGGAAAGTCGAACTTTCAGAAGCCGAATATTACGTTCTCCGCCAAAAGGGCACTGAGCCTCCCTTTAGTGGTAAATTCAACAAATTTCACGAACCCGGTACTTACGTCTGCAGGGCTTGTAGTCATGCTTTGTTTCTTTCAGACCACAAATATGATTCGGGCAGTGGCTGGCCTTCATTTGACAGAGATATTGAAGGTCATGTAGATACCCTGACAGATCGGTCGCACGGTATGGTTCGCACAGAATTGGTTTGTGCGCGCTGTGGCAGTCATTTGGGTCACGTGTTCAACGACGGACCCAAAGAAACGACCGGCAAGCGCTACTGCATCAACTCTGTTTCGCTGGATTTTGTTCCAAAAACCGATGAATAACCTATCGAATTCAACCCATGATATCCAAAAAAAAACACAGCTTTCCGCTCCATCTTTCAGAAGAAGCCTGGCGCGAAAAACTCGATGCAGAAACCTATAGAATTCTCCGTCAAAAAGGTACGGAATTTCCCCATAGCGGCAAGTATAACCTGCATTTTGAGAACGGCATCTACTGTTGTGCCGGTTGCGGATCTGAATTATTTAACGCCGAATCTAAATTTGATTCACACTGCGGTTGGCCCGCTTTCGACAAAGCAATTCCTGAAAAAGTAACCTACGAACTTGACAAAAGTTTTGCCATGCTCCGAACCGAAATCTTGTGCAGCCATTGCGGCGGACATTTGGGTCATGTTTTTGATGACGGCCCAACAGATACCGGAAAACGATACTGCGTCAACTCGCTCTCATTAAATTTTGACAAAGACAAAACCGTTAAATAATTCGCAACCGATAAAATTTATCGCCTTATAATGATGTGCTTTCAAATTTCATTTTGAAGGGTTTGTTGTATTTTTACACTAAATATCCAGCATGCAAATACATTCTCTTGATCTCAAAAACTCCATCTTAAACAGTTTTGTAGCCGAACTTCGCGATCAACACATCCAAAAAGATGCCATGCGGTTTCGGAGAAACATCGAACGCATCGGCGAGGTTTTAGCTTACGAACTCAGCAAAACCTTAACTTACGAAAACAAAAACATAACCACACCACTTGGTACCAAGACAATGACTTTGCATACCGATGATTTGGTGTTGTGTTCAATCTTACGTGCCGGTTTACCGCTCCACCAAGGCCTTCTGAACTATTTTGACCATGCCGAAAACGCGTTTATTTCTGCTTACAGACACCATCCGGACGACCAAGACGCATTTGAAGTCATCGTAAAATATTGGGCCTCCCCGGCTCTGGAAAACAAAACGTTGATCCTATGTGATCCGATGTTGGCCACCGGCAGAACTTTGGAAAACACCTTCGAAGTTCTCAAAAAACACGGCATGCCAAAGCAAATACACATTGCATCGGTGATTGGCTCTATCGAAGGGGTGGAATATATCAAAGACAAATTCCCGGAAAACACCCACCTTTGGATTGCCACCATCGATGAAAAACTCAACAGCCGCGGCTACATCATTCCCGGCCTTGGCGATGCCGGAGACCTGTCGTATGGGGCCAAATTGTGAGCAAACTGGAAGCCCCAACAAACACTTCACTACTTTCGTTCAGTAACATTGGTTACTAAGTTAAAAAACAAGCGGTTGTAATTTTGCCTAAAATAAACAGGCAGATGAGACTTTTCTTGTTTTTAATCATTTTATGGGTTGCTCCTTTTAACACTGAGGCGCAGCAAACTTTTCCCATTTCTAAAGAAGAAGTGGTTTCAAAGGTTCGGGAACAAAACGGCTCTATCAAAATATCCGAACAGGGCGTTTTGGAAGCCAAAGGCGACTACCGTCAGACCAATGCTGTATGGTTGCCCAACATTTCAGTTTCCCACACGGCTTTTTCTACCAACAACCCGGTGTTTGCTTTCGGGTCTAAACTCAACCAAGGTATTTTTTCCGAAGCCGATTTTGATGTGACCAAACTCAACAACCCGGAATCCATCGAAAACTTCACAACATCCATCCAATTTGAACAACCGCTCATCAATGTGGACGGGTTTTACCAACGACGTGCCGCTAAAATGAAATTGGAGGCTTCCGAATACCAGAGCAATTATCAAAAAGACGAAATGCAATTGGAAGCCGAAAAAACCTATATGATGCTGCAATTGTCCTACAAAGCCGTAGCCGTGTTGGAAAAAGCCAAATTAACAGCTTTGGAAAATCAAAAAACGGCACAAAGATATTTTGTGCAGGGGATGTTGCTCCAGGCAGATGTGTTGGATGTAGAAGTAAGGTTAAACCAAATAGAAAATCAGTTGGACAACGCCAAAAGCAACCTGAAGAATGTATCCGATTATTTGAATTTTCTGATGAATGAAACTGAATACAAGTTATTAATACCAAGCGATGAACTTGAGCCCGCCACCGTTTCTTTGGCAGATTTTGAAACACTTCCCACCGATCGGGCAGACATCAAAGCTATGGAAACTGCAAGCCTAGCATACAAAAAAATAAACCAATCCGATAAATTGTCGTTCTTGCCAACGCTCAATGCATTCGGGAATTACGAGTTGTTTGACGACCAACTTTTTCAGGGCGCATCCAACAGTTATTTTGTGGGGGCACAACTTAAATGGGACATTCTACAAGGAAGCAAACGCTTTGGAAAAACACAAAAAAGCAAAGCCGAATACGACAAATCTGTCTTGCAATATGAGCAATACCTTACTAAGAGCCAAATTGACTTGAACAAAGCAAAACGATCCGTTCAAGACGCTCAAAACAGGCTGCAACGTACCCAAACAGCAGTCAACCAAGCAGAAGAGGCCTTGCGCATCCGGACCGACCGCTTTCGGGAAGGGCTGGAAAAAACCACCGATGTGTTACAATCCGAATCGCAATATGCACAAAAGCAGTTGGAATATTACCAGACGGTTTTCGAATATAATTTTGCCTGTGCCTATTTAAAATTTTTAACAAAATAGATTGACCATGAAAAAAATATGCATCCTTTCATTCACTGTACTTCTCCTCTTTTCATGTTCGGACGACAAGAAAAAAACCGAAAGCAATGAAACTGTTGTCTCCGTTCGGGTACAAAGCGTTTCCTCCGGTGAAATCAGACCGTTTGTGTCGGCCAGTGGGAAAATAGAATCGGAAAACAGCGCGGAAATCGGTACCCGGATGATGGGCTATGTGGCTAAAGTTCACGTGAAGACCGGACAACGAGTGAGCCGCGGACAATTGTTAATCAGTATCAGTAATGCCGATTTGCAAGCAAAAAAAGCACAGGCAAATGCAGCAGTTTTGCAAGCGACCGCAGCGTTTAAAAACGCGGAAAAGGACTACAACCGCTTTGTCAATTTGTTCAGCCAACAAAGCGCATCCCAAAAAGAATTGGACGACATGACCGCTCGCTACGAGATGGCAAAAGCCAATCTTCAAGGTGCCGAACAAATGAAAAATGAGGTAGCTGCGCAGTTCGCATACACCAACATCACAGCGCCTTTTTCGGGTATAATCACCCAAGCTTTCGTGAAAGACGGGGACATGGCCGCGCCCGGTATGCCATTGCTCAGCATGGAAGGTATCTCAAAAATGCAAGTTACCGCGATGGTTTCCGAGGAAGACATTTCGATTATAAAAAAAGGTATGCAGGCCACGGTACGAATCAAATCATTAAATAAAGATATGCAGGGAAAAGTATCGGAAGTAAGCCAATCTGCCAAAAACACCGGCGGCCAATATTTGGTAAAAATCACTTTGGATGAAATGGATATTGAAATTCGTTCCGGCATGTTTGTCAACGTACAACTCCATGTTATCGATGAGACAAATAACCAAGAGACCGTTAAAATTTTAGTGCCCGAAAGTGCGCTTGTCAGGCAAGGCCAGCTAACCGGCATCTATACCGTTGGAAACGAAAACACCGCAATCCTAAGATGGTTGCGCGTGGGGAATGTTTACGGCTCTCAAATAGAAATTTTATCGGGACTTTCTGAGGGCGAAACTTTCATCGTTTCAGCCGAAGGAAAATTGTTCAACGGAGCCAAGATTACAATTCAATAGAACTTTAAATAAAACAAAATGCAAGAAGGCATTTCAGGTAAAATAGCGGGGGTTTTTATCCATTCAAAACTGACCATATTGTTGATGGTTGCCCTGATGGCCATCGGCGTGTACAGCTCCTTCCTCATCCCGCGGGAAGAAGAGCCGCAAATCAATGTCCCGATGGCAGATGTTATGGTGGGCTATCCCGGCGCGAGTCCTCTGGAGGTGGAAAACCGCGTTATCAAACCTTTGGAAAAAATACTGTCAAATATCAAAGGCGTGGAACATTTGCACAGCATGGCGATGAACGGCCGCGCGATGGTTATTGTGCAGTTTTATGTAGGTGAAGATTCCGAACGGTCTTATGTGAAATTGTACGACGAATTGATGAAGCACGAAGGCATGTTTCCGCAAGGCGTGTCCAAACCCATGGTAAAAACCCGTTCCATAGACGATGTGCCCATGTTGGGGTTAACCTTGTGGAGCGAGAAATACAATGATTTTGAAATCAGGCAAATAGCCGAAGAAGTCACTTCCGAAATCGAGAAAATAAAAGATGTTGCCGGTACCAAAGAAATAGGCGGGCGCAACCGGGTTTTGAAGGTGGTTTTGGACAAAGATAAGATGGCTGAAAACGCGATTGATGCTTTAGAAATCATCCAAATGATCCAGGCGAACAACAACAGTTCACAGTCGGGAAGTTTTGTCAATAACGATACGGAATACTTGGTTACCACCGGCCGGTTTCTGGAAAATGCCGAAGATGTCGAAAATTTGGTGGTCGGCACCCATCAAAACATGCCGGTGTATCTCAGGCAGGTAGCCAACATCCAGGACGGGTCGTCAACGCCCAAAAACTACGTGTCGTTTGGCTATGGAAAAGTCGATAAAACCTCAAAAAATTATCCTTCGGAATATCCGGCCGTTACGTTGTCCGTAGCCAAGGTGAAAGGCGCGGATGCGATGAAAATTTCCGAAAAAATCCTCATCAAAATAGAACAACTGAAGAAAACGCTCATCCCCGATGATGTGCATGTAACCGTCACCCGAAACTACGGGGAAACCGCTTCAGACAAAGTTGGCGAATTGCTGCTGCACTTAGGTATCGCTATTCTGGCCGTAACCGTTTTGGTGATGCTGGCCATGGGCTGGCGTGGCGGTTTGGTCGTGTTCTTTTCGGTGCCGCTCACCTTTGCGCTCACACTTTTTAGTTATTATCTGTTGGGATATACGCTCAACCGGATTACGCTTTTCGCCCTTGTTTTTGTTGTTGGGATTGTTGTTGACGACAGCATCATCATCGCCGAAAATATGCACAGGCACTTCAAAATGAAACGCTTGCCTTTTAAGCAGGCAGCTATTTACGCCATCAATGAAGTCGGAAACCCTACCATTTTAGCGACTTTCACGGTGATTGCCGCCATCCTACCTATGGCATTCGTATCCGGGATGATGGGGCCATATATGAGCCCGATGCCGGTGGGTGCTTCCATTGCCATGATTTTATCTCTTTTTGTGGCCCTGACGGTTACCCCCTATTTGGCCTATCATCTATTGCAGGAAAAAAACGGGGATAAACACACCGAAGAAGCTGATTTTAAATCCGGCTGGATTTACAGATTGTACAACCGCATTGAGAAACCCTTTTTGGACCATTCAAAAAAACGCAGGGCCATGCTCGCTATCACGGCATTTTTACTCCTTGGTGCCATCTTGATGTTTTTTACTGAATCGGTAGCTGTAAAAATGCTTCCTTTCGATAATAAAAATGAGTTTCAGGTAGTGATCGATATGCCGGAAGGCACCACCTTGGAACGAACGGCCGTTGTCACCAAGGAAATTGCGCAATACCTATCAACTGTCCCCGAAGTGGTTAATTATCAAAGCTATATCGGCACTTCTGCGCCCATCACTTTCAATGGTTTGGTGCGTCATTACGACTTGCGTGGCGGAAGCAACATGGCCGACATTCAGGTGAATCTGTTGCACAAAGCAGACCGTGATTTGCAAAGCCACGACATTGCCAAAAAAGTGCGACCGGAGATTCAAAAGATCGCGCAAAAATACCATGCCAACGTCAAAATCATCGAAGTGCCGCCCGGGCCGCCCGTGTTATCAACTTTGGTCGCCGAGGTTTACGGACCCGATTACGGTGAACAGATAAAAGTTGCCCAACAGGTCAAAAGCATCCTTGAAAACACAGCAGATGTGGTGGATGTAGATTGGATGGTGGAAGACCAGCAAACCGAATACCGGTTGGAAATAGACAAGGAAAAAGCAATGCTCAACGGGGTCTTGCCCGTTCAAATCGTGCAGAATCTTACCCTTATTTTGCAGGAATACCCGATTTCAAATTTATATGATGCAAATTCCAGCGATAACATTGGTATCGTGTTGGCATTGGATGACAAAAGCAAGACAGATTTACAGGCTATTCAAAACCTGAAAATTAAGAATCGGCAAGGAAATGTCATTCCCATAAGCGATTTGGTAACTGTGAAAACAGATACGCTCCAAAAAACCATTTATCGAAAAGACCAAAAACGCGTAGTCTATGTGCTGGCGGATATGGCAGGTGCATTGGAAAGCCCTGTGTATGCCATACTCGGGATGAACGAAAAACTTCAGAAAATAAGCCTGCCGAAAGGGTATCAAATCAATGAACTGTATTTAGGCCAACCGTCTGATGAAAGCAATTTCACTGTCAAATGGGATGGCGAGTGGCAGATCACTTTAGAAGTATTTCGCGATTTGGGGATTGCCTTTTTGGTGGTCATCGTCATCATCTATATGTTGATTGTCGGTTGGTTTCAAAACTTCAAAACACCTTTGGTGATGATGGTTGCCATTCCGTTGTCATTGATCGGGATTGTATTGGGGCATTGGTTGCTCGGCGCGTTTTTTACCGCAACTTCATTCATTGGGATGATTGCTTTGGCGGGGGTGATGGTCCGAAATTCGGTTTTGCTGATCGACTTTATCGAAATCCGACTGAAAGACGGTGTGCCTGTCAAGCAGGCCATCATCGATGCCGGGGCGGTGCGGACAACACCCATTTTGCTGACCACCGGAGCGGTTGTGATTGGTGCTTCCATCATTTTGTTTGACCCTATTTTTCAGGGATTGGCCATTTCATTGGTTGCCGGAGCCATCGTGTCCACCCTATTGACATTGATTGTCATTCCGTTGATTTATTACATAACCGAAAGGCATAAGTGGGAAAAGGATCGTTAGAAATATAAAAACATTCAACAATTAAATATTTAAAATCATGAAAAACAGGATTGTTCGAGCCATAGCAGGTAGTTTTATCCTCATCAGCTTGCTCTTGGCCATCTATGTCAATCAGAATTGGCTTTGGTTTACTGCCTTTGTAGGTGCCAATTTGCTGCAATCGTCTTTTACCAAATGGTGTTTGATGGAAGATATATTGACCAAGTTTGGAATTAAAAATTGATTGCCATTTAAGACAAATCAAAAAGTCATTTCAGGGCATTTTCTTGATTATACAGTCTTACTGTTGGTTAATGGGAAAAGTATTTTCGTAAAAAACACGGAAGTACTTTTCTTTTTTAATTCAAAACGCTCGCTGTATGTAAAAGGTTAAGCCACCTTTTTGAATAAATCAAAACAAGGGCAGTTGTTGCATCGCTTTCCTTCACCTTTTTTGTATTTTTTGCAACATTTTGCTTTCACCGCAACGGATGCTTCAGAATTTAAGATTTTTTTTAAGCGTTTACTTTGACGGTTTTTGTCTTTTTTCTTTCCCATCTTAATCGGAATAAAGTCTACGTAAAGATAGTTATATTTATGTATTCTAAATAAATTTTAATGTTAAATTTTGTATTATTTGATTTATAGGCCATTGAGTGTCAAAACTTCTGTTGCATTTAAAACAACTTACTCGCTGTTGCGTTTGATTTTAAAGTGTTTCTAAAGTACTTTCGCAAAAAAAAATATGGAAGTACTTTATTCGTTTTGGCCTTGGTTTGTAGCCGGTCCGGTGATTGCTTTGGTGATGGTTTTAATGACTTTGTTTGGCAAAAGATTTGGCGTTTCGTCTAGTTTAGAAACCGCCTGCAGCATCTTAGGTGCCGGAAAAATAAGCGATTATTTTAAGGTTGATTGGAAAACGCAAAAATGGAATCTCATTTTTATTTTGGGTGCTTTACTCGGTGGCTTTATCAGTCAAAAATTTTTGATGACGGATGAGGTTTCACATATATCTGTGGAAACTGCTGTTTGGCTCACCAATTTAGGTTTTCAGAATGCAGGCGGCCTGTTTTTGCCCGAAGAAATTTTTGCTTTAGATGCACTGTCCAATCCGAAAGTCTTGCTGCTGTTGGTTTTGGGCGGTATGTTGGTAGGTTTTGGGACGCGCTACGCGGGTGGTTGCACTTCCGGCCATGCCATCAGCGGTTTGAGCAACCTTCAGCTTCCTTCTCTGGTGGCTGTAATTGGCTTTTTTATAGGTGGCCTCATGATGGTACATCTTATCTTTCCATTAATTTTTCCACTTTAAAACTTTGCACATGAAACGTCCATGTAAAAATTTTGCACACAGGAGCATGATTATCCTAGGGCGTTCCATCTGACCGATAAAAACAAATAAATTATAAACAGATGAAATACTTAAAATTTCTAATCATCGGCATAGGATTCGGCATTATATTGGCAAAAGCCGAAATTGTGTCGTGGTATAGAATTATAGAAATGTTTCGTTTTGAAGCTTTTCACATGTATGGTGTGATTGGATCAGCAGTGGTGTTGGGTGTAATTGTGCTGCAGTTTATCAAAAAGAAAAATATTAAAGACTTTGAAGGACAAACTATAATGATTGACCCCAAACCCAAACAGTACAGTCGCAACTTGCTTGGCGGCATTATCTTCGGATTGGGCTGGGCACTCATTGGTGCATGCCCGGGCCCTTTGTTTGTTTTAGCAGGATTCGGCTATGTATCCATCTTTATCGTGATTGCAGCCGCGGTGATGGGTGCCTTTTTAAAAGGGTGGTTGGTTAAATAAACCGCTTGTATCTTTTAAAACTCCTGTATGTGAAACTTGCTACTGGGGAAGATCAAGTGCCAAAATGTGCAATATAATCGCGTCTGCTGGCTTCAATAATTTCCAAAGCCTCTGCCCTGCCGTAAATGTGTGTAATTTCCACCTGATGCGTGGTATCTCCGGGTAAACCCTTATAGGTAAGAAAATAATGCTTGAGTCTTTTGACTAAAGATTCCGGGCATTTAGAGAGTTCGTCCCAAGCGCCATAAACCTCATCACCTTTGAGGATGGCAATGATTTTATCATCTGCTTCTCCGTTGTCTATCATGCGAAAACCACCGATAGGAATGGCCGGAACGATAATATTTCCATGTCTGATTTCTCTTTCTGTAAGCACACAAATATCCAAAGGATCGCCATCGCCCACTATATTTTTCTTTCCGGTTTTGTCCATACAATAATTGGCAATATTTTCGGCGCAATAGGTCTGCGGGATGAAGCCGTATAAGCTGGGAACTATGTTGGAAAATTTTTGAGGTCTATCTACCTTAAGAAAACCGGATTCTTTATCTATTTCATATTTAACGGTATCCGAAGGTGTCATCTCTATAAAAGATTTGACCAGGAAAGGTGAATCGTCACCGATGTTAATACCATGCCATGGATGCGGTTGAAAACGTATGGATTTTTTCTTTTTCAAAGCGGGAACCGGAATTGCTTGCATGTGCTGGGTTTTGGGGTGCAAATTTAAGGGTAAATCTCACCGCATACAATTTTATAGATGTGTAATTTTAACTCATATCTTTAGTTTATAAACAAAACCGGTATTGGGTAACCTTTTTATAGAACAATATCCTCTGTCAAAACGGCTTACAAAAACGAGTCTTAAAAATCAAATTGCAAACCGAAGGCAAAACGAAGACCGTCATCCGAACCGAAAAGGCTGGCCTTTAGGGCAAACAAATCGGCTCCGTTGAGCCAGAGGCCGCCTCCATAGCTGTCGTGCCACACGTCCGAATTGTCATTCTTAATCCAAACCCGACCCAAGTCATAACCTCCGTAAATACCGAGTTGCAAAGGCACAAAAAAGTTGAGTCGCATACGTTCAAATGCATAGCGCACATCACCGCCAAAAACGAGGGAGCGCTTACCTGTAAACCGCTGAAAACGATAACCTCTTAGGCCATCTTCGCCTCCTAAAGTAGCCGCTTGGTAAAATTCGAAACCATCATTAAATATCAAATTACTTTTTACAAAACTCTTCAGCACCAACTGTCTGTTCTTGGAAAGTGCATTGTAAAATGTGATTTCAGGTTTTACCCTAAAAAAGTCACGTGAATCGTCCGTATTATTGGTATAACTCGTTTCAAGATTAAATTCCATCCCACTCGTGGGGCTCACCTTGTTGTCAAAACTTTCGTAGTGTATGTTGGCGAGCGCACCTACAAAAAAGTCACGTTCAAAAATCTCAGGCATAGTGGAACCAAATATGGTTGTGACAAATCTATTGGGAGTATCCTCTACTTCATAGGAGTCTAAAAATGTATTCAAGTTCAATGTCAAACCGGATACATAGCTTCTTTTAAGTCCAATTCTGGCAGATATAATACTATTTTTAACACGATTAAAATCGAGACCCAGATTATCGTCGTCATTTGTAGTTTCGTTTCCGAAGCCAAAGAAGTTTTGAGTAAAATTGTCTGTGGTGCCGCGCAACCCCACTATAAAATTCCACCTGCCAATAATGTTAGCAAATTCGCCTTCGTAGCGCGCATCAAAACCTTGTTCTGCAAAGAAATATTTGGCGCTAATCGTGTGTTTTTGGGTAAACGGATTCCTCTCAAAACCTTTAACAGTATAGGTATTGGAAATCCCAATTGCGATGCCGTCATCCGGATTGAAACCTATAGTAGGAAGCAAAGTGTTGCTTGGCAATATGTTTCTTTTATAATCAAAAGTATTGTTATCATAGTTGTCTTTAAACTTCAGCTTGGCTCCTTTTTTAGTTTCCACCGTGTTTTTCATCGTTTTGTAGTCATAAACGGTCATGCGTTTTCCATTCTCAAGTCTGTATATATCGTTGTTTTGTCCACCTATAATACGCACTTTTATATATTGATTTGATTTGCCTTTAGTCTCAAAAATATCATCATCGTCTAAGCCGTAGAGCCAAATTTCTTTGGTGTCTTTTTTATCAAAAGTACGGTCAGCAATCAAATCGGCTCTTTTGCCGCCTTTATTTCTATAAACACGGACACGGGTTTTGCCTTTGGGCAGGCGCTCAATATCAAAGATATCATCTTTGTCGGTTCCGGTGATAATCCCTAATGAAGCGTAATATTTGTAATATCTGTCGGTTATATCTGCCAGGTTGGCCAACCTGCCTTTGAGTTTTTCTTTAATTTCGAACATGGTTTGGTCTTGTACTTCTACGGGCAACTTCCCAAAAGCCTTGTCAATTGCTGCATCGTCAAGGTTTGCCTGAATGAAAGCGGCCTGAGCCAACCAATCTTCCCTATCGGTGTTTTTGAGCAAAGTTCGGTCGAGCGTGATGCCGGCATTGTTCATCCATTTCACATCTTTCATCTCTGCATCATACACTTGTAGTTGTTTTGAAACGCCTATGAGTGAACGAACTGTGTTGAGCAAAGCGCCATCAAAATTGACAAAAGCTTGGTCTCTGTCTCTTGGAATAGGTTTGTAGATTCTGTCACCGTTTTCTTGTTTAAATTCTGCCCAACGCCATTGGTCGCCATGGCGGTCAAAATCGCCGATGAGCATATCAAAAAGCCTAGCACGGATAAAGGCTACTTCATCCATTTTATACTTTTCGTCTTTGCGCATTTTTTCAAACAAATCTGTGGTGCTTTCTATGTCGTCTGCGCCTTCAAAAGCATCGGATGCCTTGTCTTCTTTGATGCGTTTTTCTATGAGATACATTTCATCGCCAAAATTCGTATTGAAGTTGCCCAAGGCAGTTTGTTTGGGCACGTATATTAGTTGGGGTTGCGCTTGCATCACATCTACCGCACTGGCCAAAGTTGGCACGGCCAAGGCTGCGTAGGGATGCGAAGCGGTATAAAAATCCATCATCAAACGTTCGGCGCCTGTATCTTCAAATTCTTCTAAAACGTATCTGTCTTTAAAAGCTACGGTTTGAAAGTATTGAACCGCACTTTTTCGCAAGGAGCGCATGCTGTATTCGTTTCCGTTTTTGTCTTTGAGCCTAAGCGACTTTGTTTGGTGGCCACCACCTTGTCTGGTGGGTGTCAAACCGCCAAAAAGTGTATCGAGCATGGCGACAGGTGTTTCTACTTCTTGGCTGTATATTTGTCTGTAATGATCGCCCCAAACGGTTTTAAAAAAATTGGATTTTTGTGTTTCTTCATCGGTGTAAATGGCTGTTTTGATGCGTTGCGGTAATTTTTTTGAAGCTTCGAAATCTAAAAGTTGGTCTTGAGCAAAAATTTGTGATTGAAATACTGGGTTTTGAACTGATTTTGTCTCAAAAAAACGCACTTGGCTACTGCCGTTTTCGAAAACATCCAATACCGCAAAGCCGTTCTGTCCGGAAGCAAACAGCCCATTTTCGCCTAAAGCTACTTGGCTGGCTTTTGAACCGGCGCCGGAAACAATCTGTGTGAGTCCGTCTGCGTTGATGAGCTGCAGCGTATGTTCATGGCCGGAAGCCAAAATGACTTTTTCTCCTCTTCTGGCAATCACCTCAAGGCGATTCATTAGATCTTGGTAGCGGGCGTGTTGTACATCTTGAGGCGAAACGCCTCCGGTGGCTCTTACTTGGGTGATAAGGCTTCCCAATACAGGCAAAGGCGTTTTATCGCCAAGTGGGTACAAATGAGATTTGGCGCCTAATCGTCCGCCATGCGGACCGTTTGTAAACATGGGATGGTGCATGGCGATGAGGACTACTTTGCCTTGGTGGTCTGTCACTTCATCTTCCACTTCAAGAAAGAATTCTTCGCGGGTGTAAATTTGTCCACAACGTGTATTGATCTTTGGATGCTTGTCCCAATCTTCCAAATACCATTGCGTGTCTAGGATAATCAAAACCGTGTTGTCATTGACCTCTACGGTTTCGATGGCGCAGCCTTTTTCGGGAAGAAAGTTGTCTTTCCCTTTTAGTTTGTCTCCTACAAAATCTTCCTGTCTAGACAAACCTTCGAGTCCATCTGCATACCAATCATGGTTTCCGGGTATAAAAATCACACGGCCGGGAAATTTTTGTGCTACCGATATTTGGGCTTCAAGGGCTTGCTCAGCCACTGTTTTGGCCGGACTGTCTTGCTTTAAAAGACCGTAAGGATAGGCATTGTCACCCAAAAAAAGGAGGTAATCATCAGGTGTAGCCTGACTGAATTGGCTTTCCAAAGCGTTTAAAGTCTCTAAATTGTCGTAGGAACTTCCGGCATCTCCAATGAGGAAAAAAGAATTTTTAGAAATATTTGGGTCTGTAAGAATGGATGATCCTCTAAATTTTTTGTCAATTTTTGACTGATAAGTTGCGCAAGAATAGAACACTAAGACGGTAAGGCATAAAAAAGTTATTTTTTTAACAGTAGAAAAAATCATATTGTGTACTTTTGATTGTTAACAAATTTACGGAATTATGTCGGTCATCATTGAAAAAACTTCCGCTTTCGTCTTCGACTTACTAAAAAAAAAATTACCCGATAATTTTATTTATCACAATTATACACACACCCAAAGGGTGGTAAAAAGTCTTTGTGAAATCATAGAACATACTGAAGGTTTGACTGAAGACCAAATAGAGGTGTTGAAAATTGCTGCTTGGTTTCACGATACGGGTTATACAAAGGGTTGCGAAAACCATGAAACTTCGAGTGTAGAAATTGCCAAAGAATTTTTGGAGAGCGAATCGTACCCGAAAGAAAAAACGGAAGCCGTTTGCAGGTGTATTATGGATACGCGTTTTGACGTTTGCCCTACGGATTTGTTGGGAAAAATCATGCGCGATGCAGACGCTTCGCACTTTGCCAAGGATTATTATGAGGAAGCTAGCGAATTTCTCAGGCTCGAATACAAGTTGCAGGGAAAAGAGAATTACTCGGTTAAAAATTGGCGTAAGCTCAATATAAAACTTTTATCTCAAGAGCACGAATACTATACCGACTATGCAATACGAAACTGGACGCCGCTCAAAGAAAAGAACCTGCTAAACTTGCTGGAAAAGCAGAAAAAAGATTTGGGCAAGCTGGAGAAAGAACGGCAAAAAGCAAAGATAAAAGATGAAAGTCCGGAACGTGCTATACAATCTATGTTTCGGGTAACCATGCAAAATCACTTGAAATTGAGCGATATAGCAGACACCAAAGCCAATATTTTACTGTCTGTAAACGCCATCATCATTTCTTTGGTTCTTTCCAACCTCATTTCCAAACTCGATTCGCCCTCCAACCAACACCTCATATTGCCAAGTCTCATTTTGACTCTATCGAGTGTGGTTTCAATTGTTTTTGCCATTCTTTCTACACGTCCTAAAATCACATCCGGCGAATTTACCAGAGAAGAAGTAGAAGCCAAAAAAATAAATGTACTCTTCTTTGGCAATTTTCATAAAATGCCTTTTGAGCAATTCAAATGGGCTGTTGGAGAAATTATTCAGGAAAAATCAATGGTCTATGAAGCACTGACACGGGATTTGTACTACTTAGGCGTAGTCTTGCACAAAAAATACCGGCTCTTACGAATTACCTATAACACCTTTATGGTTGGTATCATCATCTCGGTTATTTCATTTATTATTTCATTTTTCTTTTTAAAACCCTGAATGTGTGGTATTTTATATGCAAATCTTTGCCGCGATTGTATTCGATAAAATACAACTATAATGTGCGGAGGAAGTGTATGTAAATTTTTCTACTGCTTTTTTATTATCATGACTGTGACCGATATATTTTTTTAGGTCATGCTGTAACTGTTTTCGACCACAACCAATTCTTTAAGAAGTTTTCAAGCTTTTTGACCTTTTTTTTCTTTTCAAAAAGCAATACTTATGTTAAATAAAAGTAAATGTTTTATTTTATAATAGTATTACTATTAATTTTGCAATGTTAAATATTAATAATGGATACTTTACTTTCAAATATAAAAATTCACATTAACGAAAAGTTGTACCTGAAAGACCCGGAGTCGTCAGACTTGGGGAAACAAATCGTTTCGGAAAGTGTACTGCTCATTCACGAGTTGGGATTTGAAGACTTTACTTTTAAAAAGCTCGGTCAAAAAATTGGCTCGAACGAAAGCTCAATCTATCGATATTTTGAAAACAAACACAAACTGCTGTTGTATTTATCTGCCTTGTATTGGGGCATATTGGAATACAGGCTCGTATTCACTACAAACAGCATCGAAGATCCTATCAAAAAATTATTGAAAGCTATAGACATCGTCACCACGAGTCCAAAAAATTTAGTGTTCAGCCCCAAAGTAAATCAAGAATTGCTGCGCGAAATTGTTGTCCGCGAGTTTACCAAATCCTACCACATCAAAAACGTAGATGCTGAAAACCAAGAAGGATATTTTTCTATTTACAAGCGTATCATTATTAGAATTGCTGATATGATTGGTAAAGTAGACCCAAGCTATCCGTATCCTAAAAGCCTGACGGCTTCTGTTGTAGAAGGGGCGTTGCATCAAGATTTTTTGATGATTCACTTCAAATCTATCACAGATTGTACCGATCAGAGTTGCCCCTTGGCATTTTACCAACACATGATTCACAAACTCTTAAATATCCCAAATGAAGAATTATAGCAGCTTAACGCCTTGGAGAAGATTCCTAAACCTGTTACACCTCGAAAGAAGAGATATTTATCGCATCCTTTCTTATGCGATTTTTTCTGGTTTGGTAGGACTCTCTTTACCATTAGGGATCCAAAGCATCATCAACCTGATTCAGGGCGGACAAGTGTCTGCCTCATGGTTGGTACTTGTCTTTTTCGTCATTGTGGGTATTGCTTTCTCAGGATTTCTCTATTTTATTCAATTGCGAATAGGTGAAGATATACAGCAACGTATTTTTACCCGCTCTTCTCTTGAATTTATATACCGATTCCCAAAAATAAAACTCGAAGCTTTCAGAGGTGAATATCCGCCGGAGTTGGCCAATCGGTTTTTTGATACATTGACAGTTCAAAAAGGTTTGGTTAAAACTGTCTTGGACTATTCCGCAGCGCTTTTACAAATCCTTTTTGGTTTAATTTTGCTCTCTTTTTACCATCCGTTTTTTATCGCTTTCGGTTTTTTACTACTGGGTTTGATGTTTGTTGTTTTTAAATTTTCAGCCCCGGTTGGTGTAGAGACGAGCCTGGAAGAATCTAAACACAAATACGAAGTGGCACACTGGATTGAAGAAGTGGCCAGAAGTTTACAGAGTTTTAAAATGTCGGGGCTCACATCTTTGGCTTTACAAAAAAACGATGCACTTGTGGTAAAATACCTACACGCCAGAGAAAAGCATTTTTCGGTTTTGCGCTTACAATTCTTCAAGCTCATCGGATTTAAGGTTTTAGTAACGGCCGGTCTCCTACTCATTGGTGGATTGCTGGTGCTCAATCAACAAATGAACATAGGACAGTTTGTCGCCGCAGAAATCATCATCCTTTTGGTCATCACTTCTGTTGAGAAATTGATGTTGGGCTTGGAAGATGTCTATGATATTTTGGCTTCCATAGAAAAAATCGGACAAATTGTAGATATGCCCCTAGAAAGACAAGAAGGCGAAAAACCTTTTTCAGCCGAAACAAAATTCGAATTAAAACTAGAAAACCTGAGCTTGCAATATCCCAACAATTCAAAGCCCATAATTGAAAATATAAACCTGTCTATACTGCCAAAAGAACATGTCTGCATCACCGGACCATCCGGATCGGGCAAAACAAGCCTGCTCTACATACTTGCGGGACTGATTTCCCCAACAGACGGAAAATTGCTCATAAACGGCATAGATATACAATATATTTTGCCCAACCACTACCGGGCACAACTCGGTTTTTCACTTACCGGCAGCAGCCCTTTTGAAGGTACATTGAAAGAAAATATAACTTTCAACAATCCAAATATATCCAATGACGATCTCCTTTGGGCTATTGAAAAAGCACGTTTGACTGATTTTGTTAAAACTTTGCCTAAAGGTATCAATACAACCATCTATCCGGAGGGAAAACAATTGTCGTACACCATTTCTAAAAAAATTATTCTCGCCAGAGCCATCGTGCACAAACCCAAACTTTTATTATTAAAAGACCCGCTCGATCAGCTCGACTACATCGAAACAAAAGCTTTGCTCGATTTTCTGTTTGAAGACACCAATCCTTGGACAATCGTAGTGGCCAGCAAAAACGAACTTTGGCAAGCGAAGTGCAAACGCATTTTAAAATTGAAAAACGGACAGGTTTTAAATTCTTAAATTCAAATAGCCATGCTCAACATATCAGAAAATAAACTCAACCAAACCGTCGATTTGTCACACCTGAAGTCCTACCAAATCGTTGCGCAAAAAGTTCGATACAAAAAATTTTATAAAATACTTAGATACAGCTTTTTCACACTCGTTTTGTTCACTTTTCTGCCATGGACTCAAAACATCCGAAGCAGGGGATTTGTCACCACTTTACGCCCAGAACAAAGACCACAAACCGTGCAGTCTGCCATAGCCGGACGCGTAGAAAAATGGTTTGTTCAAGAAGGTGATTTTGTCAAAAAAGGAGATACCATCATGTTTATTTCCGAAATTAAAGACGATTATTTCGACCCTAAACTTTTGGAGCGAACAGCCTCACAAGTAGAAGCAAAAAGTCAGTCTGTTGGGTCTTACGAAGACAAAATAGTGGCCTTAGACAGACAAATTTCTGCACTCACCCAAGAACGAATCCTGAAGCTGGAACAAGCTTCCAACAAGCTCATGCAAGCCAAGCTCAAAGTGCAAACAGACAGCATAGACTTGGAAGCTGCCAAAATACAGCGCAATATTGCCCAAAGGCAGTATGACCGTGTGCTTCAGCTACAGAATGAAGGTTTGAAAGCCGTGATTGATGTGGAAGATAAAAACATCAAATTGCAAGAAAACCTAGCAAAACTCGTGAGTCAGGAGAATAAATTGTTGGCTTCAAGAAATGAAGTTATCAATGCGCAAATAGAGATATCGAGCATAGATGCATCTTATAACGAGAAAATCTCCAAAGCATCCAGCGAAAAATTTACAGCCATATCTGCCAAATTTGAAGCTTCGGGGCAAGTTGATAAACTGAAAAATCAGTTTGCAAACTATGAAATACGAACAGACCTCCACTACATCCGTGCACCACAAGACGGATATATCAACAAGGCCATTCAAAAAGGAATTGGTGAAACTTTTAAAGAGGGTTCCGACATTGTAAACATCATGCCATCAAATGTAGATTTGGCGGTTGAGACATTTGTAAACCCCATGGATTTGCCTCTACTTCACAAAGGCGAAAAAGTTAGAATTATTTTTGACGGATGGCCCGCAATTGTATTTTCCGGTTGGCCCAATATGTCTTTTGGTACTTACGGAGGCGTCATTATAGCTGTAGAAAGATTTATCAGTCCGAACGGGAAATACCGAGTGCTCATTGCTCCGGACAGCGAAGACAATCCTTGGCCCGAGCAAATAAGAGCGGGGTCGGGGTCGGAAACACTCGCCCTTTTGGAAAATGTACCCATTTGGTATGAAATCTGGCGACATATCAACGGTTTCCCGGCTAATTATTATCAGCCTGATACAACTAAAAATACTGAAAAATGAGCAAAAAAAAGACAATTCTTTTTGTGTTCTGGCTATCAATGCCCTTTTTCACAAGCTTCGCGCAGGTTTCTGAGGTATCCACCCTGTCTTTTGAAGAATTTTTGGGATTCGTAAAGAAGTACCACCCGGTAGCCAAGCAAGCTCAACTCAAAATTTCTGCCGGTCAGGCAACATTGCTTCAGGCCAGAGGAGGTTTTGACCCTAAAATAGCCGTGGACTACGACCAAAAAAGATTTAAAGGAGACGAATATTTTGAGCTTCTCAACACCACTTTCAAAATCCCCACTTGGTTTGGCATCGAACTCAAAGGCTCGTTCGAGCAAAATGAAGGCGTATTTTTGAACCCGCAAAACAATGTCCCCGAAAACGGACTCTACAGCGCAGGCATCAGTCTGCCGCTGGGTCAAGGTCTCTTGATAAACAACAGAATGGCCGCACTGAAACAAGCCAAGATTTTCCAGCAACTGAGCTTGGCTGAAAGAGATTTGGAAGTCAATAACATTCTCTACGAATCGGCCATTGCTTATTTTGAATGGTACATTGCATATCAAAATTGGCAACTCAGTCAAAATTTTTATGCCAACGCCCAAGAACGATATATCG
Source organism: Flavobacteriaceae bacterium (assembly GCA_032251335.1). Taxonomy (GTDB): domain Bacteria; phylum Bacteroidota; class Bacteroidia; order Flavobacteriales; family Flavobacteriaceae; genus UM-FILTER-40-17. The sequence goes on from JAVVDW010000005.1 coordinate 73,161, forward strand.
GTATAAAGCAAAGAGCCGTGAGCGGTGATTTGCCTGCCATAGACACCTTGGAAGCCGGCATTGTTGTGCAAAACCGCTTCTTGTCGATGGAACAAGCCCGACTAGATCATGTAAAAGCCAAGCTCGACTTGTCAAATTTTTTGTGGATAGAAAACAACATTCCGCTTGAAGTAAATGAAGGAATAGCTCCTGAAGCTATTGTGCCCGAATCTATTGACAGGCTTTTAGGAACAGATTTGCTGAGAACCTTTCAAGAAAACTTGGCCAACCATCCCAAAATACGTGCGTTGAACTATAAAATTGAAGCACTAGAAACCGAAAGAAGGCTCAAAGCAGACAAGCTCAAACCTAAAATTGATTTTGAATACAATTTCCTGACCCAAAATGCCGAAGATTTCGACGCTTATTTTGCCGGCGACTACAAAACGGCCGTTCGTTTCAGTTTACCGCTGTTTCTAAGAAAAGAAAGAGGCGAACTCCGATTGTCTAAATTGAAGGTACAAGACGCAGAACTGGACGCTGCCTACCAGCAACTGACATTGGAAAACAAAATAAACGCCGGTATAGCCGAGATGAATTCTTACCGTGAACAGCTCGTCATGTACGACGGTTTAGTTACCGGCTATGAAAAACTTTTAACGGCAGAAGAAAGAAAATTTGATCTAGGTGAAAGCTCTATCTTTTTGTTAAACAGCCGCGAATCTGCGCTGATTGACAGCAGGGGTAAAGAAAACCTGGCGCTAAAAAAACTGTTGATTTCTAAAGCGACACTTTTCAAAACACTGGCCAACGAAGTAGATCTGCCCTAACGCCTACCCTGATTTATCGCATCAAAATATGTCTTTTCAAGCTCAGCCCGGTGATCGGGATGTGCAATATCAACCAAGGCGCGTACGCGCTGTTTTAAGGTTTTTCCGTACAAATACGCAACGCCGTATTCTGTGATTACATAATGTACATGCGCCCGTGTGGTCACTACACCCGCACCTTGTTTAAGAAACGGAACAATACGGCTGATGCCATTTTTTGTAATCGATGGCAACGCAATAATAGCTTTGCCACCTTTGCTTAGTGATGCACCACGGATAAAATCCATTTGCCCGCCTACGCCTGAATACATCGAACAGCCGATGGAATCTGCACAAATCTGCCCGGTTAAATCGACTTCTATAGCCGAATTGATGGCTACCATGCGGGGATTTTTTTTGATACGGGCGGCGTCATTCACAATATTGGAAGCCCTCATTTCTACAAATGGATTGTCGTCAACAAAGTCATAAAGCTTTTTGGAACCTACCAAAAACGTAGCCATAGCCCTACCCGGATTAACGCCTTTGTAAGCTCCCGTAATCACCCCTTTTTCGATAAGTGGAATCACACCGTCAGAAAACATTTCGGTGTGTAGGCCCAAGTCTTTGTGGTTGGTAAGCTTTGTCAATGCAGCATTGGGAATAGAACCAATTCCCATTTGGAGTGTGCTTCTGTCTTCAATAAGTCCGGCCACAAATTCACCAATTTTTTCTTCTTCTTGTGTAATTGGAGCATTCAAGTGTTCGTAGATTGGATAATCTACTTCTACCAAAGTGTCTATTTTTGAGATATGGATAATTCCGTCACCATGCGTGCGCGGCATTTTCGGATTGATTTGGGCAATGACATGTGAAGCATTTTCAATGGCAGCCAACGTAGCCTCTACCGATACGCCCAAAGAACAAAAACCGTGTTTGTCCGGAGGCGATACATGGATAAGTGCTATATCTAAATCAATAATGTTCCTCTTGAAAAGCAGGGGTAACTCACTTAAAAAAACCGGCGTGTAAGAGCCATTTCCCGATTTTAAGGTATGTCGTACATTTTTTCCGATAAAAAAGGAGTTGACGTGAAAACTTTTTGCCAGTTCCGGATTTGCATAACGGGCTTCTCCTTCTGTGTGCAAATGACAAATTTCTACGTTTTTAAGTTCGGCTGCCCTGTCGGCCAAGGCATTTGCCAAAACGGTTGGTGCAGCGGCGGCGGCTTGTAAATAGACCCGCTGTCCGGATTTAACAATTTTTAAAGCCTCTTCGGCAGTGGTGTAAATGCTCATGGTTAGATTTTATTTTTCGACAAAAATAGTTCGATAAAAATAAGCGAAACATGACTTTTTTCAGTTGCAAATTCCAATTTTTATTTAAGGCACTTTTTTATCGCAAAAAAATCCAAGCGAATTTTAATTCTTGAAGTTGTTCTTTGAGTCGGCTCACATGGTATTTGTTACAAACTCAAAAAAACCTGTGTACGTCCCAAATCCTATGATTAACCAACGCTATTCTTTGCTGTGCTATTTGTCTATCAATACGGTCAGTTCTACTTATCTTTGCAAAAAATTGCAATTTATGACAGTCACTCAGCCGCAATACGATTTAAAAAAAGAAATTGTTATTGTTGACGCCCATTTACACAACCTCAAAAACATCACGGTATCCATTCCGCGCAACAAACTTGTGGTCATCACCGGTTTGTCCGGATCGGGAAAATCGTCGTTGGCATTCGACACCCTGTACGCAGAAGGCCAAAGGCGCTATGTAGAAAGTCTTTCTGCATACGCCAGGCAATTTTTGGGCAGGCTCAACAAACCACAGGTAGAAGACATCAAAGGCATTGCACCGGCAGTGGCCATCCAACAAAAAGTAAACACCACCAACCCGCGTTCGACTGTTGGAACTTCTTCCGAAATCTACGACTACCTAAAACTTCTTTTTGCCCGTGTAGGCAGGACCTTCTCACCCATTTCAGGAAAAGAAGTTAAAAAACATCAGGTGGCAGACGTTGTGCAAACCATCCAAAAGCAGGCCGAGGGTTCCAAATGGTTACTGCTGAGTCCGGTTCACGTAGAAGAAGACAGAACGGTTGCAGAAAAACTCAATATACTGCAAGCGCAAGGTTTTGCTCGCATCAAAACAAATAACGAAGTATTGCGCATCGATCAAATTGATTCCAAATCACTGTCTCATGATTTTTTTTTGGTGATCGATCGGATTGTAGTCAGGCATGAAGAAGATTTCTACAACCGTTTGGGCGATGCCGTACAACAGGCTTTTTATGAAGGTAAAGGCAGTTGTTTGCTCGAAAATGTAGATGCGAAAGAGATTACACCATTCTCAAACAAATTTGAAGCAGATGGTATCGAATTTTTAGAACCCAATCCGCATTTATTTAGTTTTAACAATCCTTATGGTGCATGCCCAAAATGTGAAGGTTTTGGTGATGTAATTGGCATCGATCCGCAATTGGTGATTCCAAATTCTTCGTTGTCTGTCTTTGAAAATGCCGTATTTCCCTGGCGAGGCGATTCGATGAGTTGGTACAAGGATCAGTTTATTAAACAAGCCTACAAACTCGATTTCCCCATCCATAAGCCTTATTTTCAACTTACAGACGCACAAAAAGAACTCCTTTGGGAAGGAGACAAAACCATAACCGGCATCCATGGTTTTTTTACAGAATTGGAGGCTAAAAATTACAAAATTCAAAATCGGGTGATGTTGTCGCGCTATCGAGGCAAAACCAAATGTCCGCTTTGCAAAGGTTCCCGCCTGCGCAAGGAAGCATCTTACGTAAAAGTAGGCGGACAATCTATCGGCCATTTAGCAGAAATGCCTTTGGGCGATTTATATCAATTTATTCAACAACTCGAGTTAGCTGAATACGATCAACAAGTTGCCAAGCGCATCCTTAAAGAATTGACAAACAGACTCAAATTTCTAACAGAAGTGGGATTGGAATACCTCACGCTTAGCAGAAAATCAAATACACTTTCCGGAGGAGAATCGCAGCGCATCAATCTGGCAACATCCTTGGGTAATAATTTGGTGGGGTCCATGTATATCTTGGACGAACCCAGTATTGGTTTGCACGCCAAGGATACCGAAAAACTCATCGGCGTACTCAAGTCACTGCGCGATTTGGGCAATACCGTTATTGTTGTAGAACACGATGAAGACATCATGCGCGAAGCAGATTACATCATAGATATTGGTCCCGAAGCCGGTTATTTTGGTGGTGAAGTGGTGGCTAAAGGCAGTTTTGAAGATCTACTGAATTCCAATACACTTACGGGGCAATACTTGAGCGGTAACATGCAAATTGATATCCCTCAAAAAATAAGAAAACCTAAAGGTTGGATACAAATCAACCACGCACGCGAAAACAACCTCAAGAACATTACAGTCCAAATTCCTTTAGGAAATCTGACAGTAGTTTCAGGAGTTTCCGGAAGCGGAAAATCTACCCTTATCAGGAAGGTACTCTATCCGGCATTGTTGAATGAACTGGGTGGATACGGCGAAAAACCGGGAGATTTTGACGGCCTTGAGGGCGACTTGAAGAAAATTGAAAAAGTAGAACTCATAGACCAAAATCCGATTGGTAGATCCTCGCGTTCCAACCCGGTGACCTATGTAAAAGCCTACGACGATATCCGCGCATTGTTTGCCGGACAAAAGAGAGCCCAACTGAGCGGCCTGCAGCCCAAACATTTTTCGTTTAATGTAGATGGTGGCCGATGCGACACTTGCAAAGGCGAAGGCGAAGTTACCGTTGAAATGCAATTTATGGCCGACGTGCATTTGGAATGTGAACAATGCGGCGGAAAACGCTTTAAAAAAGAAGTGCTGGAAATTACCTACCAACAAAAAAACATAGATGATGTCTTGCGGCTCACTGTGGACGAGGCCATGGCATTTTTCAGCATGCACAACGAAGAAAAAATCACGCAAAAACTAAAGCCGCTACAAGATGTGGGTTTAGGCTACGTGCAACTCGGACAATCCTCCTCTACCCTATCGGGCGGCGAGGCACAGCGCATTAAATTGGCTACCTTTTTAACGAAGGGAAGCAACAAAGAAGCCACCATGTTTATTTTTGACGAACCAACCACAGGTTTGCATTTTCACGATATCAAAAAATTATTGAAATCATTTTATGCCTTACTAGACAATGGGCACAGCATCATCGTTATAGAACACCACCCGGACTTGATAAAATGTGCCGATTACCTGATTGACCTAGGCCCGGTTGGCGGAGAAAAAGGTGGCCACTTAGTGGCCTCGGGTACACCCAAAGAAGTATCGCTTAACAAAAATTCCATTACGGGAATGTTTTTAAAGGCTAAGTTATAACAGCAAATAAACTACCTATATTACTGATAAACAAATCGTTAAATCTGAATAAAAAATTTGGCACGACTCTTGGTATTTACAATGCATGCATAACAAATTGATATGCTATATTGTTTAAAACTTAAATATCAAAGTCATGAAAACACTACTGATTTACCCGATGGCTATTTTGTTCAGCTTACAAGTTTTTGCTGCAGATAGTTACGGACACGGAAACGAGTTTATTACTTTTCAAGAAAAAAATGTACAGTTCTATCTCTATCCGGACGGCAGCTTTGATTTCAAAGTACATCATTATGACAATCCGAGAGAAAGTCGTGTTTTTGCCTCTATTTCTACGCCCTATTTACAAATAAACTATCGTGGAGGTGGTAGAGATTACTACAACCGGGCGTATTTGAGATACGACCGTTATGGAAAAATTACCCAAATTGACGATGTATATATCGATTATGACGCCTACGGGCAGTTGAGATACATCGGCAGCGTAAACATCTATTACCACAATGGATACGTTTCACGAATCAGCCATCCGTATGCCAACTATGGTTCTTATCAAAGATATTACAGACCTCAACATGCGGTTTACGCACAACACCGTCCCTATGCACACTATAAAAAACCTTACCATCCTAGGGCTAAAAAAGGCTATGCTTATGGCCGGTATAAAAGACATCACTAATTTTTGATTAGCTATTTATTCAAAAAGCGGGACATCATTTACTTGATATCCCGCTTTCTACTTTTAGCCATTTTCTTTTCTAATGCCTTCCTCTGCCACCTTTGTTTCGATTTCTTCTTTCTGAAAAACGATGCTTTCGGTTTTCTTGCATTTCCTTCCATTGAGCAAACTGCGCATCTGTTAGTATTTCTTTAATGTCATTTTGAAATGCCAAGCGTGCATCTAAATTTTTGTTTTGCATGGCAAAGCGTTCATCCGCAGTCAAAACCGGCTTTGTATCTGTGGCTTCTCGCTTTTTCTTCATCGCTTCCCGTTGGGCTTTTTGTTGTTCAATTCGCAGCACCAAAACCTTTTGCAATTGATTTTGTTGAGCCGGAGTTAATTCTAATTTTAATGCCAAACGCTTGGTTTCTAGGGTAGCTCTTTGCTCTGCCGTGAGTTGCGTTTGCGGGCTGCGCACAGCCATTTGTTTTCCTTGTTGCGCCATTAGGATAGGTGTGACCATCAAGCTGAGGACTAAAACGATTTTTTTCATGATAATATTTTTTTAAGTTTGTTATTTGGACAATCAAAAAAGGAAAAGGTTTAACCAAGTCTGTATTTTTGCTTGGCATGCTTACATTTGTATATCACATTTTAATATCTCTAAGCTATTATGAGTATTTCTCTGCTCCACACTTCTGTTGAATTCCTCAAAGGAATCGGACGCAACCGGGCAGAGCTTCTCCACAAAGAATTGGGCATTCAAACCTGCGCCGATTTGATTCATTTTTTTCCTTACAGATATATCGACAAATCTAGATACTTCAAAATTAATGAACTTATTCCCGCCGGAGCCGAAGTGCAAATCATAGGGCGCATCGTTCATCTTAAAACTGTTGAACAAAAAAGAGGCAGCCGCTTAGTCGCCACTTTTCAGGATGAAACCGGCCAAATAGAACTGGTGTGGTTTCGCGCAGCCAAATGGTTTCGAGAAAATTTAAAAATAAACGAACCTTATGTGATTTTTGGCAAAGTGACCTTGTTCAACAAAACGTTCAGCATGCCACATCCCGAAATGGAACTGCTCAAAGAACACGAAGCATCTTTTCGACCGGGTTTACAGGCAGTGTACACAGCATCCGAAAAACTGCATCGCGTGGGTATCAACAACAGGGTATTCTCAGCCGCCGTGTCGCAAGTTTTTAAGCAAACCGGACTTCAGTTTGAAGAAACACTGTCAGAAAAATTAATGGAAAAATACAGTCTGATTTCAAAAAACCAAGCCCTTTTTAATCTTCACTTTCCCGAAAATCAAGCCATGTTGGCCAAGGCACAATTTCGGTTTAAGTTTGAAGAACTCTTCTATATCCAACTGCAACTCGTCTCCAAAAATTTGCTGCGCAAACAAAAACTAAAGGGTTTTCGGTTCGAAAAAATTGGGCCGCTTTTCCATAATTTTTACGAGAATCACTTGCCTTTTGACCTTACAAATGCCCAGAAAAAAGTACTTAAAGAGATCCGGAACGATCTGGGGAGTTCGGCACAAATGAATAGGCTTTTGCAAGGCGATGTAGGCTCCGGCAAAACCATTGTCGCCTTCCTTACCATGTTGATGGCCATTGACAATGGCTATCAAGCCAGTTTGATGGCGCCCACAGAAATTTTAGCCACCCAACACTTTGAAACCATTTCTGTACTGGCCAATTTTCTAAATTTAAAAGTAGCCCTACTGACGGGCTCTACAAAAAAAAGCCAACGAAAAATTCTATTAGAAGCCTTGGGCAACGGGGAAATTCATATCCTGATTGGCACACATGCTTTGCTGGAAGATCCGGTACAATTTCAAAATCTGAGTTTGGCTATTATAGACGAACAACATCGGTTTGGCGTGGCGCAACGCGCCAAACTTTGGTATAAAAACGAGTTACCGCCACACGTGTTGGTCATGACGGCAACACCCATTCCGCGCACTTTAGCCATGAGTCTTTACGGCGATTTGGATATCTCTGTCATTGATGAATTACCACCCGGCAGAAAACCTATCAAAACATTACATTACTTTGACAGCAAACGTCTTGCATTGCTAAAATTCATGAAAGACGAAATTAAAAAGGGCCGGCAAATTTATGTGGTTTTTCCTTTGATTAGCGAATCAGAAGCTCTCGATTACAAAAACTTAGAAGAAGGTTACGGAAGTTTACTCCGCGAATTCCCGCTTCCTGATTTTCAGGTAAGTATGGTGCACGGCAAAATGAAACCCGAAGACAAGCAATACGAGATGGACCGATTTGTAAAAGGTGTTACCAATATTCTTGTGGCAACAACAGTCATAGAAGTAGGCGTCAATGTGCCCAATGCCAGTGTAATGGTCATAGAAAGTGCCGAACGTTTCGGTCTCTCACAACTCCACCAATTGCGCGGCCGTGTGGGGCGTGGCGCAGAGCAAAGTTATTGTATACTCATGTCCGGACACAAGTTGGGTACAGAAGCCAAAACGCGACTCGAAACCATGGTGGCCACAAACGATGGCTTTGAAATTGCAGAAGTCGATTTGAAACTGAGAGGCCCCGGCGACTTGATGGGCAAACAGCAAAGTGGCATGCTAAACTTGAAACTCGCCGATTTGGCAAAAGACCAGAAAATACTGATGGCTGCACGGCATGAAGCTTTCTTGTTGTTGGAATCAGACCCCGGTTTAAACCAAAAGGAAAACCTTCCCATAAGGAAGGCTTATTCATATTTTACAAGAGAAAAAGGGATTTGGAGCTACATCAGCTGAGCAAATTACTCCTGCTTTCCATCCTCTGTTGCTTTCTCTTTTTCTACCAAAACGGTAAGCAGTTCATCTCCTTCGTTATAACTCAACCGGAGCGTGTCGCCTTCTGTTAATTTAGCGCCAATGATTTGCTCGGCTAACGCATCTTCTATGTATTTTTGTATAGCTCTGTGAAGCGGTCTGGCGCCGTAATCTGCATCAAAACCTTTTTGAGCAATAAAGCTTTTGGCTTCGGGAGAGAGAATCACCTTGTATCCGATGTCTTCTATGCGGTTGTAAAGCTTTTCAAGCTCGATATCGATGATTTTGTCAATGTGTTCTTTTTGAAGATTTTTAAACACAATCACATCGTCTATACGGTTGAGAAATTCCGGAGCAAAGGCTTTTTTCAGTGCATTTTCAATAACGCTTTTGGTGTTTTCATCGGATTGAGACAGCTTGGCCGATGTGCCAAAACCCACACCTTGCCCGAAATCTTTTAATTTTCGAGTACCTATATTGGACGTCATGATGATGATGGAGTTTTTAAAATCGATGCGTCTTCCCAAACTGTCGGTAAGATAACCGTCATCTAAGACCTGCAACAACATATTAAACACATCCGGGTGCGCTTTTTCAATTTCATCCAAAAGCACTACAGAATACGGTTTGCGACGTACTTTTTCGGTCAATTGCCCGCCTTCTTCATAACCCACATAGCCCGGAGGCGCACCAACAAGTCTGGAGATGGCAAATTTCTCCATATATTCGCTCATATCAATACGAATCAGGGCTTCCTCAGAGTCAAAAAGCTGCTTGGCCAACTCTTTGGCCAATTGGGTTTTACCCACACCTGTATTCCCGAGGAATATAAACGATCCTATGGGTTTATTAGGATCTTTGAGCCCGGCTCGGTTGCGCTGTATGGCTTTGACCACTTTAGATACTGCCTCATCCTGACCAATCACCCGCCCCGACAAACGCTGAGGCAGTTCGGAAAGTTTGGTCATTTCGGTTTGTGCAATACGGTTGACGGGCACACCGGTCATCATAGAAACCACTTCGGCTACATTTTCCTCGGTGACTGTTTCCCGGTGAAGCTTGGTTTCTTCTTCCCAACGCAATTGCGCCTCCATCAAATCTTTTTCGATGCGTTTTTCATCATCGCGAAGCTTCGCGGCTTCCTCATATTTTTGCTTTTTGACTACACTGTTCTTCAACTCGCGAATTTCTTCAAGTTGTTTTTCGAGAGCCAAAACTTGTTTGGGTACGTTAATATTGGTAATGTGAACCCGAGATCCGGCCTCATCTAAAGCGTCTATGGCTTTGTCGGGCAAAAAACGGTCGCTCATGTACCGATTTGTCAACTTTACACAAGCTACTATGGCAGCATCAGTGTAATTTACGTTGTGGTGTTCTTCGTATTTGTCTTTAATGTTATTGAGGATTTCAATGGTTTCCGTTTCGGTAGTCGGCTCAACCATTACTTTTTGGAAGCGTCGTTCCAAAGCGCCGTCCTTCTCTATGTATTGTCTGTATTCATCCAAAGTGGTGGCACCGATACATTGAATTTCGCCGCGCGCCAATGCGGGTTTAAACATATTGGAAGCATCGAGCGAACCGGTTGCGCCACCGGCACCTACTATGGTGTGAATTTCGTCTATAAACAGGATAATGTCATCGTTTTTTTCCAACTCATTCATAACGGCTTTCATGCGTTCTTCAAACTGTCCGCGATATTTGGTACCGGCCACAAGGCTTGCCAAATCGAGTGTGACCACTCTTTTGTTGAAAAGCACACGCGAAACTTTGTGTTTGATAATTCGCAAAGCGAGTCCTTCGGCTATGGCAGATTTACCAACACCAGGTTCTCCAATAAGGAGCGGATTGTTCTTTTTGCGCCGGCTTAAGATTTGAGAAACCCTTTCTATTTCTTTGTCTCTGCCCACTACGGGGTCTAATTTGCCCTCTTCCGCCATTTCAGTTAAATCTCGGCCAAAATTGTCTAAAACCGGTGTTTTAGATTTTTTCACTGTTTTGGGCGGATTGGTTTGCCCGAAGGGATTGTCACGAGAAGGATCTTCTTGTCCGGGATCATCCGAATAGGACTGTGCCCGTGGCGAATCGATAAAGTCGTCAGCATCACCCATGATGAGGTATTTGAACTGGTCTTTGACGCCGTCGTAGTCTATGCTCAATTTGTTGAGGAGCTTGGTTGTGGGATCATTTTCGTTTCTCAGTATGCAAAGTAGCAGGTGCGCGGTGTTGATAGACGAACTCTGGAAAAGTTTGGCTTCTAAAAAAGTAGTTTTTAACGCACGCTCGGCCTGACGCGTCAAGTGCAAACTTTTCTTTTGATTGGGGAACTGAGATACTACCGGATTGGCCGGACTCAGTATTTCAACCTTTCTGCGCAAGTGGTTCAAATCTACATCCATTGCCTGTAGAATGTTGATGGCCTTGCCATTGCCATCGCGCAAGAGTCCCAATATTAAATGTTCCGTTCCGATAAAATCGTGCCCCAAACGCAATGCCTCTTCCTTGCTGAAAGCGATTACGTCTTTGACCCGGGGTGAAAAATTGTCATCCATGTTTCTAAATATTTTTCATAGCTAGCATACAAGATACGAAGATACTACAATTCTCAAAATATAACTAGCTTGTGTTGGCTAATAGACGAAATTATCACAAAACTTTAAAATAAATAAATGTTAATTTATCAACTGAATTTTATCAATAAATTGTTAATAAAAACACACACTTTTAGCTATGAAGTCTCATAGTAAAAAGTATAAAATGGCTATATTAGCAAACTTTAATTTTTTCTATAAAAATAATTGAAATTTATGGCAGAAGGAGAAAAATTGATTCCTATCAATATTGAAAATGAGATGAAATCCGCCTACATTGATTATTCAATGTCTGTAATTGTTTCCAGGGCACTTCCCGATGTTCGAGACGGCTTAAAGCCTGTTCACAGAAGGGTTTTGTTCGGCATGTACGAATTGGGCGTTTTGTCCAACAGGGCTTATAAAAAATCGGCCCGTATAGTGGGTGAAGTTTTAGGGAAATACCACCCGCACGGCGACACCTCAGTTTACGATGCCATGGTTCGTATGGCTCAAGAATGGAGTTTGCGGTATTTGCTGGTAGATGGTCAGGGTAACTTTGGTTCCGTAGATGGAGATAACCCGGCAGCCATGCGATATACCGAGGCGCGCATGCAAAAAATGTCTGAAGATTTATTAGCGGATATTGACAAAGAGACCGTTGATTACAAACTCAATTTTGACGACACTCTACAAGAGCCAACTGTATTACCAACCAAAGTTCCCAATTTGTTGATCAATGGTGCTTCCGGTATTGCTGTGGGCATGGCGACCAATATGCCGCCGCACAACCTGTCAGAAGTAGTTGACGGCATTCATGCGTATATAGACAACAACGACATCGAAATTGACGAACTCATCCAACACGTCAAAGCACCGGACTTTCCTACCGGAGGAACTATCTATGGCTATGAAGGCGTCCGGGAAGCATTTAAAACCGGAAGGGGCCGTGTGGTTATCCGCGCCAAGTCGCACACAGAGGAAATAAACGGTCGCGAATGCATCGTTGTGACAGAAATTCCTTATCAGGTGAACAAGGCGGAGATGATTAAAAAAACTGCCGATCTTGTCAACGAAAAGAAAATAGAAGGCATTGCCAACATCAGAGATGAGTCGGACAGAAAAGGGATGCGTATCGTATATGTATTAAAACGAGACGCCATCCCCAACATCGTGTTGAATACCTTGTATAAATACACTTCGCTTCAATCTTCATTTAGCGTCAATAACATTGCGTTGGTCAACGGCAGGCCACAGATGCTCAATCTGAAAGATTTGATACACCATTTTGTGGATCACAGACACGAGGTGGTGGTCAGGCGTTCAGAATTTGAGTTGCGTAAAGCAGAGGAAAGAGCACACATCTTAGAAGGACTTATCATAGCCAGCGACAATATAGATGAGGTTATTGCTTTGATTCGATCTTCGGCCAACACAGACGAGGCCAAACAAAAGCTGATTGACCGTTTTGAATTGTCTGATTTGCAAGCGCGTGCGATTGTTGAAATGCGATTGCGTCAACTCACAGGCCTGGAGCAAGACAAACTCAGGGCCGAGTACGAAGACATCATGAAAAAAATCGAAGATTTAAAAGACATTTTAGCCAATAAGGAACGGCGAATGGACATCATCAAGCAAGAACTTGATGAGGTCAAAGAAAAATACGGTGATGCACGTCGTTCTCAAATTGAATTTTCCGGCGGCGACATGAGCATGGAAGACCTGATTCCTGATGAGCAAGTGGTCATTACCATATCACATGCCGGCTATATCAAACGCACTTCGCTCAGCGAATATAAAATTCAGAACCGCGGCGGGGTGGGTCAGAAAGGTTCGGCCACGCGAACCGAAGACTTTTTAGAGCATTTGTTTGTAGGCACAAACCACCAATACATGCTCTTTTTTACGCAAAAAGGAAAGTGTTTCTGGATGCGTGTTTTCGAAATTCCCGAAGGCTCGAAAACTTCTAAAGGTCGTGCCATTCAAAACCTCATCAATATCGAACAAGACGATAAGGTAAAAGCCTTTATTTGTACCGGCGATTTGAAAGATACAGACTACATCAACCACCATTATGTAGTGATGGCCACTAAAAAAGGAATTGTCAAAAAAACCACGCTTGAACAGTATTCCAGACCACGACAAAACGGTATCAATGCCATAACCGTGCGAGAAGACGACGAGTTGATGGAAGCCCTGCTTACCACAGGTAAAAGTCAAATTATGCTAGCCGTCAAATCCGGAAAAGTAGTCCGGTTCGAAGAGGAAAAAACCCGCCCTATGGGCAGAAATGCCTCCGGAGTTCGTGGCATCAGACTTGCAAACGAAACTGATGAAGTCATCGGCATGATTGCTATTAATAACGGCCAGGAAGAAACGGTTTTGGTGGTTTCTGAAAATGGCTATGGAAAACGCTCACACCTAGATGATTCGGATGGTGAAGCAGTTTACCGCATCACAAACAGGGGTGGCAAGGGCGTGAAAACCATTAATATCACCGAAAAAACCGGTGCATTGGTTGCCATGAAAAGCGTCACAGACACCGACGACTTGATGATTATCAAAAAATCGGGTGTTGCTATTCGTATGAATGTAAGTGACTTACGCATAATGGGACGCGCTACGCAAGGCGTCAGACTCATCAATATCAAAGACGACGATTCCATTGCGGCCGTTGCCAAGGTTGTTAGAGAAGACGAATCAGACACCGAAGCTGAAACCCCTGATACAAACGATAATTCTGAATCGTAAACTAGTTTTTTAAATGTCATTTTTTTTATATTTTTACAGCCTTATACAACTATTATAAACCTTTAATAATGAAAAAACATGTATTGGCAATTGCGCTAGCTTGTACTGCTATTACTTTTGCACAAAAAAATGAGCTCAAAGACGCGGAAAAAGCCATCAAAAGCGGTGATTTTGCAACTGCAAAAACTGCTTTAAACGCCGCACAACCACTCATAGACGGCGCCAAAGACTCAGAAAAAGAAACTTACTACTATCTAAAAGCGATGGCAGCTTACGGGAGTGGAAATCCGCAAGGAGCAGCGGTTAAAGAAACTACCGAAGCATTTACGGCTTATCTGAATTTTAGCGAGACTTCAGGCAGAGACAAGTACAAAGCCGAAATCACCAAATTGAAAGAAGACTTGAGAAACAAACTCATCAACAACGCCAGTGAAGCATTTAACGCAGGTAATTTTGACGTGGCTTCCTCAGGCTTCAACCAACTCTATCAATTAAGCCCAACAGATACCGTCTTTTTGTTTTACAGTGCTGCATCGGCACTCAACGGCAAAGACTACGACAAAGCTCTGGAAGGTTATGCGGACTTGATGAAAATGAACTACACCGGAATTCAAGATGAATTTGTGGCTACCGTAGTTGAAACAGGAGAAGAGAAAGTGTATCCGAACAAAGCCAATAGAGACTTTGAAGTCAAAGCAAAATTGGCCGAAAATCCGATAGATCGCAAAACCAGCAGCCAACGACCACAAATCGTGAGCAATGTGGCGCTTTTGTATTCTATGCAAAACAAACTCGACGAAGCCGTTGCTGCCATTCAAGAAGCCAGAAAATTAAATCCTGATGAAGTTGAATTGATCAAAACCGAGGCAAACCTTTACATTAAAAAAGAACAAAAAGACAAAGCTTTGGAAGTGATGAACCAGGCAATCGCCAAACAGCCCGAAAATTCTGAACTCTACTACGTAGCCGGATTGTTGCACAGAGATTTAGGCAACTTGGAAGAAGCCGAAAACAATTTGAAAAAATCGGTAGCCTTAGATCCTCAAAATGTGGACGCCATTGAAAGTATTGCAGACCTCTACATTAACAAAGGAAATGCCGTAAACGATGAAATGAACCAGTTAGGCAATACAAAAGCAGACAACGTTAAGTACGATGCACTGAAAGTAAAAAAATCTGAACTCTACGGAGTTGCCGTTTCATGGCTGGAAAAATCAGTTGCCCTGAGACCCGATAACATCCAAACCTTAGAAGTACTCAGGAACTTGTACGGCTCGCTCGACAATATGGAAAAATTTAAAGAACTGAAAGATAAAATAGATCAACTGCAAAACAACTAAAATAGTTTTTGTAAACAATCTTTAAAAAACCGTTTCTTTTCTTGGAAACGGTTTTTTTTTATAACAATACCCTGACCGCATTCCGATTAGTCTGAATGAAATTGCTAAATTTGCAAATTCTCAAAAAAACTGCTATGCCTGATGCACACGATTCCATAATGGTATTTGGAGCGCGCGAACACAACCTGAAAAATATAGATGTAGCGATACCCAGAGAAAAACTGGTCGTCATTACCGGCCTATCGGGGAGCGGAAAATCTTCATTAGCTTTTGACACGCTGTATGCCGAAGGTCAACGAAGGTATATCGAAACATTTTCTGCCTATGCGCGGCAGTTTTTAGGAAACCTGGAAAGACCCGATGTAGATTCGGTAGAAGGTCTATCACCCGTGATTGCCATCGAGCAAAAAACAACGAACAAAAACCCGCGATCTACCGTAGGTACCATCACGGAAATATATGATTTTCTAAGGCTTCTTTTTGCCCGTGCTGCCACTGCCTACAGCTATGAAACGGGCGAAAAAATGATTAGCTATTCTGACGATCAAATACAAAATCTGATTATTGAAAGTTATTTTCAAAAGAAAATATTGCTCCTTTCGCCTGTGATTCGTTCCCGAAAAGGACACTATCGCGAATTGTTTGAACAAATTGCCAAGCAAGGCTTTGTCAAGGTTCGGATAGACGGTGAAATAACAGACATCTATCGCGGTATGAAAGTAGATAGATACAAAACACACGATATTGAAATTGTGATAGACAGGCTTGTGGTGGGAGATTCGGAAACCGATCTCAAACGTCTGCAGGAGTCTATTAAAACCGCCATGCACTACGGCGAAAACATCCTTCAACTCATGGATGGCGAAACAGGCGAATTGCGC
The DNA here is from genome assembly GCA_032251335.1 of Flavobacteriaceae bacterium. Taxonomy (GTDB): domain Bacteria; phylum Bacteroidota; class Bacteroidia; order Flavobacteriales; family Flavobacteriaceae; genus UM-FILTER-40-17. The sequence continues at coordinate 89,320 of JAVVDW010000005.1, forward strand.
TATTTTAGCCGAAACCTCATGTGTCCGAGCAGCGGAATCTCGTATCCGGAACCCGAACCTAACACCTTTTCCTTCAACTCGCCAAAAGGTGCTTGCCCCAATTGCAACGGCTTGGGCGAAACACACGAAGTCAATCTCTCTAAAATCATTCCGGATCCAAAAAAATCTATCAAAAACGGTGGATTTGCACCACTTGGCGATTATAAATCTACTTGGGTTTTTAAACAACTCGAACTCATAGCCGAAAAGTACCAGTTCAAAATCACCACTGCCATTGAAGACATTCCTGAAGAAGCTATGAAAGTCATACTCTACGGCGCCAACGAACGGTTTTCTGTGACCTCCAAAACCTTAGGCATCACCAGAAACTATAAAATCGACTTTGAAGGCATTGTTCATTTTATAAAAAACCAATCTGAAAACAGCCAATCTGCTTCCATCACAAGATGGGCTTCAGAATATATGGATACAGTAAACTGTCCGATGTGTGAGGGTTCCAGACTCAAAAAAGAAGCTCGTTATTTTAAAATAGGCGATTGCAATATTGCCGACCTCAGTTGCATGGACATTGACCAACTTCAAAGTTGGTTTGAACAAGCATCCACATATTTTTCTAAAAACCAATGGAAAATTGCAGAAGAAATCGTAAAAGAACTTAGAAATAGAATTTCTTTTCTGACAGACGTTGGCCTTGGCTACCTATCGCTCCATCGCAGTAGCAAAACCCTCTCCGGCGGTGAGGCACAACGTATCCGGCTGGCTACACAAATCGGTTCGCAACTTGTGGGTGTCCTCTATATTTTAGATGAACCCAGCATCGGGCTCCATCAAAGGGACAACCAAAAACTCATAGAAGCGCTTACCAAACTAAGAGACAACGGAAATTCCGTGATTGTAGTGGAACACGACAAAGACATGATGATGCATGCCGATCATATCATTGATATGGGACCGGGCGCCGGAAAACTTGGCGGAAACATTATCAGTCAAGGTAGCCCGGATGAAGTGATTTTACACAACACAACAACAGCCCAATATTTAAATGGAAGCATCCATATTGAAATTCCGCAAAAAAGAAGAAGCGGAAACGGAAAAAAAATATTATTAAAAGGTGCCTCCGGAAACAACCTAAAAGATATAACCATTGCATTTCCACTTGGCATGATGATAGGCGTAACCGGCGTTTCGGGCAGTGGAAAATCTACCCTTATCAACGAAACCCTGTATCCTATTTTAAATGCGCATATCTACAATGCCGTCAAAAAACCCTTGGCTTATAAATCCATCAAGGGACTCGAACATATAGATAAAATCATAGACATCAACCAGCAACCCATTGGACGTACCCCGCGTTCAAACCCGGCTACTTATACAGGTGTGTTTTCCGAAATCCGAAATCTTTTTGCTAAAACACCCGAAGCGGCCATACGCGGTTACAAGCCGGGTAGGTTTAGTTTTAATGTGGCCGGCGGTCGATGCGAAACTTGCCAAGGAGCCGGTTTGCGAACCATCGAAATGAATTTTTTACCCGATGTGTATGTACATTGTGAAACCTGTCAAGGCATGCGTTTTAACAGGGAAACACTCGAGGTGCGATACAAGGGAAAATCTATCTCCGATATTTTAAACATGACCATAGATGAAGCGGTGGTCTTTTTTGAAAACATCCCAAAGATTTACCAAAAACTAATCACCATTAAAAATGTGGGCTTAGGCTATATCACCCTCGGACAACAAAGTACGACCCTGTCCGGTGGTGAAGCCCAGCGCATCAAGCTGGCTACAGAGCTTTCAAAAAAAGATACGGGAAATACGTTTTACATCTTAGACGAGCCCACCACAGGATTGCATTTTGAAGATATCCGTGTGCTTTTAGAAGTCCTGCATGCGTTAGTTGAAAAAGGAAATACCGTCTTAATTATAGAACACAACCTAGACGTCATTAAAACTGTAGATTACATCATCGATATAGGACCGGAAGGCGGAACAAAAGGAGGCGAAGTGGTTGCCAAAGGCAGTCCGGAAAGTGTTATCAAAAATAAAAAAAGCCACACAGCCCGGTTTCTTGCAAAAGAATTGGCATTTAAAGAATTAACTACTTAAAATAATACCGACATTCGTTTGTAAATTATAAAAAAAACATCATATAATATGCGAAAAGATCATACACGCACCTGGAATGAAATCAAAACGAATGACTCTTGGGCACTTTTCAAAATCATGGGTGAGTTTGTAAACGGATTCGAAAAAATGAGCCAAATTGGCCCCTGTATCACCATTTTTGGTTCTGCGCGAACCCAACCGGGAGCACCTTACTACGAACTGACCGTTCGTGTGGCTCGTAAAATAGTAGAATCGGGCTATGGCATCATTACAGGAGGTGGCCCGGGCATCATGGAAGCCGGAAACAAAGGTGCACATTTGGGCGGTGGCACATCGGTTGGTCTCAATATTGATTTGCCATTCGAACAGCACGACAATCCTTATATCGACCACGATAAAAACCTGGATTTTGATTACTTTTTTGTACGAAAAGTCATGTTTGTCAAGTACTCTCAAGGATTTGTGGTGATGCCGGGCGGATTTGGCACTTTGGATGAATTGTTTGAAGCCGTCACACTGATTCAGACCCGGAAAATTGAAAAATTTCCCATCATTTTGGTCGGAAAGGAATTTTGGGAAGGGCTGATTGATTGGATTAAAAAAACCTTAGAAGATACTTTTAAAACCATCAGTCCGGGCGATTTGGATTTAATCCACATCGTTGATCACGAAGACGAGGTTATCGAAATTATAGACAAATTCTATAACCAGTTTAACCTAAGTCCCAATTTTTAAGCATCAGAAAAACGGATACAACAGGCTCACCACTGCAAAACCCACCAATCCGAGCCATACCGTCATCATAGTCCACGAACGAAAAGTCTGCTTTTCGTTGAGACCCAAATATTGACTGACCAACCAAAACCCGCTATCGTTTACGTGCGAAAGCATAGAAGCACCGGAAGCCACCGCAATGACGATGCAAGCCAATTGTCCAGCCGAAAGTGTTAAGTTTTCTAACAAAGCGGCTACCAAACCGGCCGCTGTGATCATCGCTACCGTAGCCGAACCCTGAATTACCCGCACCAACAAAGCGGCCAAAAAAGCAAAAACAAGTATTGGAAACCCCAGTTCTTGAAGCGATGTAGCCAACACTTTTCCGGCGCCGGTATCTGTCAAAACTTGCTTAAAAACCCCACCGGCGCCCGTGAGCAAGATAATGGTTCCGGCCGGTGCCAACGATTTGGTCGTGATCTCGTGCAATTGTTTTTTGGTAAAACCTTTTCGAATACCCAAAAAATACCAAGCCAATACATTGGCCAGTATCAGAGCCGAAAACGGATGTCCGAGCAAAGCCACCATATTTTTGAGGGTTGGATTTACTATCGGAATCCAATCGTTTTGTACCACAGTGTTTAAGACAATCAAAACAATCGGCAGAGAAACCATCAAAAATACAGACCCTACAGGCGGTATAGATCCTAATGTAGCAGCACTTGTTTCAACCTCCGGTGCCATCACGTGTATTTTCTTTGAAATATGCCTCCCAAACCACAAGCCACTGACCAAAGCCGTTGGAATGGCTGTGATGATGCCAATCAAAATTACCCAACCGATGTCTGCTCCTATCATGTCTGCAACCACGACAGGCCCGGGTGTGGGTGGTATAAAAGCATGGGCAATGGCCAAACCGGACAACAACGGAATGGCATAAAGCAAGAGGGATTTTTTGGTTTTTCGCTGAAGCGCATACACCAAAGGCACCAAGATGATAAAAGCCACATCAAAAAAAACGGGAATGGCTATAATGAGCCCGGAAAGCATTAGCGCCAAAGGCGATTTTTTCTCGCCCAACTTTTTCAAAAGAAAATCGGAAATCGCTCTTGTACCTCCTGAATGTTCCAAAATGGCGCCAAACATGGCACCCAACCCAACAACAGTAGCCACAAAACCCAAAGTGCTGGCCATGCCTTGTTGTACCGTTTGAATCAGTGCTTTGGCATCCAAACCGGCTAAAACGCCCACAAACATGGCACTCATCAACAAAGCCAAAAAAGCCTGAATACGAAGTTTTAATATCAGAAACAACAATAGGGCAATGCCTAATAAAAATGCGAAAAGCAACATGGTTTAGGTTTTGGTTTGAGGTGTCCATAGTGTGTGGTGGCTTTCTGCGCCATGGTCAGATTTTCGCCTATATCCGTGTGCGCCAAAAAAATCGCGCTGCGCCTGTATAAGGTTTGCAGGAGATTCCGCTTGCGTAAAGGCGTTGATAAAATCCAAGGCCGCGGAAAAGCAAGGAATCGGCCAACCGCCAGCCATATTCTGCAAAACAAAGTTTTTTAAATGTTCTTTATTTGTTTTGAGATATGCCACTACAAACGGATGAAGTAAAATGGGCGTTCCATCTGCCATCTCTGCCAATTGTTCCATCATACGAGATCGGATGATGCAGCCATTCGTCCAAATTCGGGCGAGTTCTCTAAAATCCAATTCCCAATGGTATGCTGTTGCGGCTTTATGCATCAAGCTAAAACCCTGATGATGTACAATCCATCGAGCCGATTGGTAGGCTCGAAAAATTGAGTCATAATCAATCGAAAAACCATTTTGTGTTGTAAAATCGTAGTTTTTGGCTGCCTGTACACGTATATCTTTATTAGCCGACACATAGCGCGCGTTGAGCGCAGCTGTCAATACCGTGGCGGGTTCGCCCAATTGGCTGGCCGCTACAGTTGTCCAATTGCCCGTACCTTTGTTTGCCGCCTGGTCCAAAATATCATCCAAGGTAAGCACGTCACCAGTTCGGTGTTTGAGTATTCGGGTCGTAATTTCCAACAGATAACTTTCAGCTTCTGTCTGTAAAGCTTGCTCAAAAACTTGTGCGATTGCCTCGGGCGACATCTTAGAAGCAAAACGCATCCATTGGTAAAGTTCGGCTAAGAGTTGCATTTCGGCATACTCCATGCCGTTGTGCACCATTTTCACAAAATGTCCGCTCCCACCCTTTCCTATATAAGCCGTGCAAGGTAAGTCTTGTCTATCTCTCGCTGCAATGGCACGGAGATAGGGTTTTACAATTTGATATCCGACCGCATCGCCACCCGGCATGATAGCGGGGCCTTGCAGCGCGCCTTCTTCACCGCCTGAGACGCCCACTCCCAAAAACCGAATACCAGCTTTTGCCGTTTTATCCATTCTCAATAGTGTATCCGCATAGTGCGAATTGCCACCGTCCATCACCACATCACCGGCATCTAAAAAGGGAATCAAATCATCCAATACCGCATCTACTGCATTGCCGGCATTGATCATCATAAATATCTTTCGCGGTCTTTGCATTGACAAAACAAAAGCCTCCAAATTGTCAAAAGCTTGCGCATCTGCCAATTCGTTAAAGGCTTGCGTCGCTTTTTCTGCCACGTTCTCTTCTTTGCCGGGCACATGTCTGTTAAACAAAGACAAACGAACACCCTTTCCGGCTAAATTCCTGGCAAGGCTACTGCCCATCACCCCGAGACCAATCAGACCAAAAGAGGTTTGCTTGTAGTAGTTTACAATAGCATTTACCATGGCTTCCAGCGATTGTTGCACATCCAAATGCAGGCCGTATTCAGGTTTTTCGAGGTTATCAAACTGCGATTGCAACAAACTTTGGGGCATAAAATGTCCGCTGCGTGCTTGCATCCTGTCACGCAACAAATCGAAATCGCCATGTAGCATGACCCAATCCGTTCTGTGACCTAGCCCATGTGATAAAATTTCTCTGTAACTTTCCTTGAGTGCCGAACATGCCAAAATGCAACCTTCCTTTTGCAAGGCTGCTTTGGCCAAAGCGTTGAGCGACTCCAACCAACCCTGTCTGTCTTGATCATCCAGCGGTTGACCCGAAGCCATTTTGTCTTTGTTGGCCTGCGGGTGATAGTCGTCACCGTCATAAAAAGGGATGTCGAGCGCTTTGGATAACAGCTGTCCGACCGTTGACTTCCCGGAGGCAGATACGCCCATCAACACAACAATTTTCGTTGGATTTTTTTGCATACGTAAAAATAGAAAAATGTTTTTGTTTACCTATTTTTTGACAAAATCTGTCACACATTTGTATTTATTTGGGCGTTTCCCCGCTTTTGGCGGGGTCGGGCTTTCCGTTCCAATCTTTTTTTGACAAAAAAGGATTTGCACTGCAATCCCTAACGCAAATACCTAACTTCTTTGAAACAGCTTCTTTTTAAAATTTAACATTATTTAAAGCATTGACAAACAATAATATATAATTTTTAACATGATTAATTTTTGTTTATTCAACTATTTATTTCGTTTAAACTAATATTATAGTTATATTTGACTTTATAATTAAAAAAAGCCAATCCACCGATGCCGTTTTAGTTTGGGAGAAGGTATTTGCTTATTTTTTGAGGTATTAAGTATAAAACCTCACAGGTTTTAAAAACCTGTGAGGTTTAAAGAAAAAATATAGCTTTTAGGTTTACTTGATAAAGCGAACCCTTTTGCAAAATAAAATATTGAAAAACAAGAATATAATTATCGTAGAGATTTCCTTACTTGAGCTAAGCGCAGTCGAAGCGTGATCAATTAAAATCAATAAATATAAACAGATGAAACGCCCATGTAAAATTATTGACACACAGGAGTATGATTATCCTAGGGCGTTCCGTGTGACAGATAAAAACAAATAAAATAAACACATGAAACACCCATGTAAAAAAAATTGCACACAGGGGCATGATTATTTAGGGTGTTCCATCTGACCGATGAAAAACAATAAAAATAAACAGATGAAAACCCTCACCAAAGCCGAAGAAGAAATCATGCACTATTTGTGGGAATTGGGAAAAACCAATGTTGCCGGTATCTTAGAAAAGATGCCCGAACCCAAGCCTGCTTACAATACCGTTTCTACCATCATCAGAATATTAGAAACCAAAAATTTTGTATCTCATGAAGCTGCGGGCAAAGGTTACCTATACTTCCCTTTAGTTCAGAAAGCCGAGTATTCTCAATTTACACTTACCAACATGGCCAACGATTATTTTGGCGGCTCTTTCAAGAGCATGGTTTCCTTCTTTGTCAACAAAAAGGAACTCAGTCTGCACGACTTGGAAAATATTCTGAAAGAAATTGAAAATAAAAAAGATAAGTTATGACAGCTTTTATCATCCAATCATCAGTTTGTCTGCTATTATTCTGGCTGGCTTACGAATTTTGGTTTCGCAAAGAGACCTTTTACCAGTGGAACCGCATCTATTTGCTGGTGACACCACTGTTGTCAATGACACTTCCCTTCCTGTCTTTTGACTTTTTACAAGCGTTTGCGCCTCAAACTTTTGTGATTTCCTTACCGGAAGTGGTTGTGGGTCCTGCAAATCAAACCGATGTTGTATTGCCCACACAGGCAGTCACCATCCCATGGCAAGAAATTTGGTACGCAGGCATGCTTTTCTTTTCCATTCGCTTGTTGTTCAAATTTTATACACTCAGACAAATTGTTAAAAAGGGAATTCGGACGCAATCGGGCGCATACACTTTGGTGGAGTTAGACAACCAATACCACGCCTTTTCTTTTTGGTCGTTTATCGTTTTGGGTAGAGAAATACAGGGTACCGACAAAGCCTACATTCTGCAACACGAGTTGATACACTTAAGACAGAAACACAGCTTAGACCTTATTTTCTTCGAACTGCTTCGTGTCGTTTTTTGGTTCAATCCGCTGCTGTGGATCTATCAAAAAAGGCTCATCGAACTTCACGAATTCTATGTAGATCGCATCATGCACAACCAAAACCAGCCGTTGCATTACGCCTTTTTACTCAATCAAATATTTGAAGTCCAAAACTTTTCCTTTACCAACGCCTTCTTCAATAAATCATTAATCCAAAAAAGATTACTTATGTTACGCAAAAATCCATCGAGCAAGGCCAAACGCATCAAGTTTGTGTTGCTCCTCCCGCTTGTTTTCGGCATGCTTTTTTATGTGTCTTGCCAAAAAGAAGCCAAAAAATTGACTGTCAGCGAACAGCTGGACGAGCTGCTTTTGGAAATTGAAAAAAGAGACTCCGGTTTGACCAGAGAGGAATCCAAAAAACTCATGGATGTCGTTATCAAAGGGATAAAAGTAGACCCGAGCGGAAAATCAAATACCAATCGAAGTACAACAATGATAGAGGTTCTGGAAAACATTGACACCACTGTGGTGAGCGTACCTTTTGCCGTGATTGACAAGGCACCCGTCTTTCCGGGTTGTGAAAACAGCAGCCTCGAAGAAGGTAAAAATTGTTTTCAGCAAAAAATGGAAGCATACATCCTCGAAAATTTCCAATATCCCAAAGAAGCTCAAGAGAACGGTATTCAAGGTAGGGTTTATGTACAGTTTACCATCAACGAAAAGGGCCTTGTAGAGGAATATCGCTTGCGTGGCCCCGATCCTCTTTTGGAAGAAGAAGCCGCGCGCATCGTCAAACTACTCCCTAAGTTCAAACCCGGAGAACAAAAAGGAAAACCGGTAAAAGTGCCGTTTGCTATTCCTATTAATTTTAAATTGGAGTAAACTTTTTTTGAATTGGCCGGCAACTTCCTCTCTGTGGAGCAGGGGTTGCCTTTATTTTGTAGAACATGAGTATATTCACTAAATATCTTTGTTTGTTCGCTGCTTTTATCGGTTACCAAATGGCGGCGCAGCCAACCTTGAATCGGGCAGACAGTCTTTATGAGAACGGACAGTTTTCGGAAGCTGCAAAATTATATGCCAACATTTCTAACGAACGCGGACAACTGCAACTGGCACGGTCATACCAAGCCATAGGTTTATCAAAAAACGCAAGGGAAACCTACGAAAAACTCTGGCTATATCATCCCGATTTCCTCTTGGCAGGCTTTGAATTGGGCAAATGGTATGCGACTTCCGGGAAACCGGATTTGGCCAAAAACATATTTAAAACCCTGATTAGCAAAGACAGTCTCAATCCGGAATACTACTACAGACTAGGTCTGTTGGAGAAAACCACCAACTCGTACAAAAGCGCACTTGAAAACTTTTTAACAGCGATCCGAATCGATAGTTTACACTTAAAGTCGGTGTATCAAACCGGGGTGGTTTACACCATGCTTAAGGCTTACAATGCCGCAGCCGAACAGGTTGACAAAGGTCTCGCTGTCGATTCAACCAATTTGGAACTGATTAGCATACGGGCACAAATTTATTTCAACAACCGAGATTATACCGATGCGATTGAATTTTACCAAAAACTTTTGGCAAACGGCCAATCCGATTTTTTTATTTACAGAGATTTGGCGGAATCTTACGAGAGAGTGGGCAACCTCGAATGGGCACTTTGCTACTACGAGAAAGCTTTTGCGCTCACAGATGATGATCCGGAAATTTTATTTACGATGAGCAAAATCTATCTAAATATGGAGGAACCTGATTTTGCCATGAAACTGGTCGATCAAGCAATCGAAGAACGGCAGTACAATTTTGTGAGAGAATACATGCACAAGGGTGAAATTTTTAAACAACAAAAAGATTATAAAAGTGCCTTAGAAGCCTATTTAGAAGCACATAAAGAATTTCCCGAAGATCCTACGGTGTATTTTCAGGTTTGCATACTGGCAAACTTTTACTACAAAGATCCGCAAACCAAACTCAACTACTTTAATGCTTTTATGAACAAATACAGCGATCAAAAAAACGGTTTTGAAGACTTTGTTCAAAGTCGAATTTCTGCACTGAATGCAGAAATACACCTGGCTAAAGAGTAGCCTAACGGTAGATTTTTTGATGCCACACTAAATCATTTGCATTCAGATACTTTTCTCTTTAGGCAAAATACCTATTCTCATCTCGAAAACTCGTTCACATTCCTTATTTTTGGGAAAATCTTTAAGGTTTGAAAAATATTTTACTCATATTCATTGGCGGCGGTGGCGGCAGTGTTTTTAGATATCTGTTAGGAAAATGGCTCAATACGGGTGCGCTTTTACCTTGGGGTACTTTTGTTGCCAATGTTGGAGGCTCCTTTCTTATTGGACTTATTTTGGCATATACCGGCAAACACGAATCTCAATGGCCTATTTATCTTTTGGCAGTTGGATTCTGTGGAGGATTCACTACATTTTCCGGTTTTGCCTTCGAAAATTTACAATTTATTACAGAAAAAGCCTTTTTATCCTTCTCAATCTATAGTGTACTAACCTTTGCCTCTTGCATTTTTGCTGTATTCTGTGGTATATTAACCTACAAGTATTTTATAGGTTAATAAACTGTTACGTAAATCTTATTTTTTTACATAATTTTATGATATACCCTATTTTTTTATGGGTATAAAATTTAATTTTAATAAATATTAATACATGACCCCCTAAATTTTTGGGGGTTATTTTTTTATATATAATTTTGGCATGCAACAATTAATTAACGGATTATTATGAAAAAAATCGAAGCAATCATTAGAAAATCCAAATTTGATGAGGTCAAAGATGCACTTCATCAGGTTCAGGTAAACTTTTTCAGTTATTGGGACGTCACTGGAGTAGGCAATGAGAAAGAAGGTCATGTATATCGAGGGGTTACTTATAGTACCTCGGATATTCAACGTCGGTATCTTTCTATAGTGGTGTCCGATTCCTTTCTGGAGCGAACCATCGACACGATTTTAAAAACCGCCTATACCGGCAATGTAGGAGACGGAAAAATATTTGTGTCTGACATTTCGGAAACTTATCGCATTCGAACTGCTGAGAAAGGCGAAAGCTCTCTCAAATAATTTATTCTTCATTAACTCTTTTTAACTATGGAAAACTCACTATTTACAGCTAACAATATTTGGATGATGATTTGTACCGGATTGGTGTTTATCATGCATCTCGGATTTTCGTTTTTGGAAATCGGTCTTACGCGTCAGAAAAACACCATCAACATCCTTTTTAAAAATATGTTCATTATTTGTGCGGGACTTGTTCTTTACGCACTTATTGGTTTTGGATTGATGTATCCCGGTGAATTTAACGGCGTACTGGGTTTTGGCGGTCTCGGACTTAACCTTCCCGGAAATGGGCTTACTGCAGAATACGCCTCGGGTGGTTATACGTATTGGACAGATTTCTTGTTTCAGGGAATGTTTGCAGCTACAGCAGCCACTATTGTGTCCGGAGCGGTAGCAGAACGCGTAAAACTCGAAAGTTTTATACTTTTCACTATTATCTATGTAGGACTCATTTACCCTATAGCCGGTTCATGGCAATGGGGTGGCGGCTTTCTCTCCGAAATGGGCTTCTATGATTTTGCAGGTTCCACCTTGGTACATTCCGTGGGGGGTTGGGCTGCTTTAATTGCTGTCTATTTACTAGGGCCTCGCATCGGTAAATTTTCCGAAAGTGGAAAAGTAGGTGCCATCCCAGGACACAACTTGCCATTGGCTACCGCAGGTGTGCTAATCCTATGGCTTGGTTGGTTTGGCTTTAACGGAGGTTCTGTACTATCCGCAGATCCGGCAGCTACCTCTTTGGTATTGGTAACCACTTCCTTGGCCGCAGCAGCCGGTGGTATTTCAGGTTTCCTCTTCGCATACATCCGCTACAAAAAATATGACCTGACCATGTTCCTCAACGGAGTTTTGGGCGGCTTGGTAGGCATCACTGCCGGTGCCGATCAAATGGGCATCACAGATAGTTTGGTTATTGGTCTTTTGGCCGGTGTGATTGTGGTGTTGGGTGTTGCCTTAATAGACAAACTCAAGCTGGATGACCCTGTGGGTGCCATTGCAGTGCACCTCATCTGTGGTATTTTCGGTACGCTTGCTGTAGGCATCTTTGGCGCAAAAGCCGGTTGGGAACAGTTTGTTCACCAATTGGTGGGCGTTGGGTTAATTGGCCTGTTTTGTTGTGTTTCTGCATTCATCATTTTATTTGCGCTCAAGAAAACCTTAGGGCTACGTGTGAGCAAAGAAGAAGAGGTGGAGGGCTTAGACCTGCACGAGCACGGCATGACAGCTTATCCTGATTTTAGACTTGACTAAAAAAAGGGAGCACGCGGCAACGTGCTCCCCTATTTCCAAAGTCAAAAGGTTATCAAACAAACTTGCGTTCAGAACAAAACAAGTATTTATTCATTTAACACCTTTCTATTATGGAAAAACTCACTACAAATATCGGAAAAAAATTACAATATTTATTTCTGATAATTCCCGCTGTGCTCTGTGCACAAGAAACTACTACGGTCACACTACCTTTCACTTTTTCAGGTTCTGTGGACACCTATTTCAGACAAAATATAGGCAGCTCTAACAGAGCATCCGATCCGAGTGCGCCCAATACTTCTTTTGCAAACGATCCGGGCTTTGCCCTTGGCATGTTCAATCTTATTGCCGGCTACGAAGGTGAAAAAGTAGGCTTTGTTGCAGACTTGGTTTTTGGTCCGCGCGGTGAAGACGCTGTTTTTTTGTCGGACGGTAATTCGAGTATTGTCAATCAATTGTATGTGTACTGGAACGCAACGGACAAATTGAAATTTACTTTTGGCAATTTTAATACCTTCTTGGGTTACGAAGTAATTTCGCCTACGGCCAATTTCAATTACTCTACTTCATACATGTTTTCGTTTGGACCGTTTTCTCATACAGGACTCAAAGCAGACTACGCTGTTACAGACAAATTTTCGGTGATGGCAGCAGTGATGAATCCGACAGATTATACAGAATTTAACCCCGATGCGAGTTATACTTTTGGCGCACAATTGGGTTATACCGAAGAAAAATGGACTGCTTTCTTAAACTTTCTTGTCGGTGACCAAGACGGTCTTCTAGACCCGGATGCCGATGTTGTTGGAGACACCTCTGCGGGAACTACCTTCCAAGTAGATTTAACCGCCGGATGGGACGTTACCGAAAAATGGTATTTAGGTCTAAACGCAACTTATAATACCACAGAAACCGGTCAGTCATTTTTAACAACCGGTATCACCGAAACGGATGGCCCCAGTACCGATTTTTACGGGAGTGCCCTTTATCTTCAATACAAATTTTCTGAAACATTTGCTCTGGGCGCCAGAGGAGAATACTTTAAAGAATTTAATGGTGGCGTAGGTGCCATTGGCACTTACGACTCGGGTGGCGAGGCTGATGTCTATGAGGTAACACTGTCTGGTAATTACAAAATTGGCGGACTTACCATCATTCCCGAATTCAGGATAGATACCGCCTCAGAAGATGTATTTATGAACGCAGACAGAAGCGGACTTAAACCAAATTTGGCATCATTCTTGTTGTCTGCTGTATATAGTTTTTAGATAAACTCATTTGAAATTGTTATGAAAAAGAGAACCACGTCGGAAGGCGTGGTTTTTTTATTCAATATGATGTCAAAAAACCTTACCATTCGCTTTTTGATTTTGAATACTGCACCTTATTTTCAAAAATATACGATTGAAAAAAGTACTTTTGTGAAAAATAAAGTATGTACATCTACAATGTCACTATCCTTATTGAACGCGACGCTGAAAAAGCTTGGTTGCGTTGGATGCAGCAAACCCACATACCCGAAATGCTGGCTACCCAAAAATTTACGGATGCCCGTATGCACAAAGTAATTTCTTCGCTTGAAACTTCAGAACATCCCAGCTATGCCGTGCAATACACTGCCAAAACCTATGAGGATATTCAAGCTTATTACACACAGCATGCCACGCGCCTACGCGATGCCGCTTTTGCCGCTTTTGGCAATAAATTTATGGCTATTCGAACGGAATTAGAATCTGTTTTTGAGTTAAAAAACACTATAAAGTAAACAAAATGCAGACAGTCAAAGCTAAAAAACATCTCGGGCAGCATTTTTTGAAGGACGAAAACATCGCCGAGAAAATAGCCGACACTTTGCCGAATGATGGCTTTGATACCATTTTGGAAATTGGTCCCGGCATGGGGGTGCTCACCAAATATTTACTGACAAAATCACAACCACTCCACCTTGTGGAAATAGATAACGAATCGGTGGTTTATTTGTCTAATCACTATCCGGATTTGACAAAGCATATCCACAGAGAGGATTTTTTAAAAATGAATTTGGAAAATTTGTTTCCTGAGCAACAACTAGCTGTCATAGGCAATTTTCCTTACAACATTTCTACCCAAATTGTTTTTAAAACACTAGAAAGTAGAAACATAATTCCCGTTTTCGCCGGGATGTTTCAAAAAGAGGTTGCAGCGCGCATCGCTTCAAAACCCGGGAGTAAGGTTTACGGTATTCTATCGGTATTGGTACAGGCTTTTTACGATGTGGAATATCTCTTCACAGTTTCCGAGCAAGTCTTTAACCCGCCGCCAAAAGTAAAATCGGGTGTTATTCGCCTCACGCGGAAGCAACACTTCCAACTCGATTGCGATGAAATCTTGTTTTTCAAAGTAGTGAAAACGGCGTTTCAGCAAAGGCGAAAGACTTTGCGCAACTCTCTTAAAATCTTCGAGTTGGATACAAATTCAACAACAGAAAAGCTATTTTCTGAACGGCCGGAACGCTTGGGCGTGGCCGAATTTGTGGCTTTGACCCATCTTATCGAACACAGTCGAAAAATATAAACAACTGACTGTAAGGATATTATTCCTTTTCTGTTTCGGATTGATTTTTCTTGTCTGTGGTTCGATTTTCTTTGAGAGGCTTATGCTACAAAAAGCGGTTTGTCCTTCATTAATTTGTTAACCTTCTTAGCGATTCTTTCAAGCTTTTCTTCGTCTTGATGGTTAGAAATGACTTCATCAATTAAGTTGACAATGGTTTTCATATCATCTTCTTTCAAACCACGCGTGGTAACAGCAGCTGTTCCAATACGTATTCCGGAGGTAACAAAAGGTGATTTGTCATCAAACGGCACCATATTCTTATTGACAGTGATGTCAGCTTTCACCAAGGCTTGCTCAGCTTCTTTACCACTAATGTTTTTGTTTCGCAGGTCAATCAGCATCATGTGGTTGTCGGTACCTTCAGATATAATGTGATAGCCTTTTTCAACAAACACTTCTGCCATGGCTTGGGCATTTTTGCGTACTTGCAATATGTAATGGAAGAACGAATCTTCTAGTGCTTCGCCAAAGGCGATGGCTTTTGCCGCTATGATATGTTCGAGCGGCCCGCCCTGGTTGCCGGGAAAAACGGCGCTGTCTAACAAGGCTGACATCAAGCGAAGTTCTCCCTTAGGCGTTTTGATGCCAAACGGATTTTCAAAATCTTGTCCCATGAGAATCAATCCGCCACGAGGCCCGCGCAGGGTTTTGTGGGTGGTTGTGGTTACGATGTGGCAGTGTGGCAGCGGATCGTTTAAAATGCCTTTGGCAATGAGCCCGGCCGGATGAGAAATGTCTGCCAATAAAATGGCGCCAACCGCGTCGGCAATATCACGAAAGCGTTTAAAATCCATATCGCGAGAATAGGCAGACGCACCCGCAATGATGAGTTTGGGTTGCTCTTTTTCAGCAATTTGGGCAACTTTGTCATAATCGATAAGGCCGGTTTCCTTTTCCACGCCATAGAAACTGGGACTGTAGAGCCGTCCTGAAAAGTTTACAGGCGATCCGTGGGTAAGATGCCCGCCATGCGACAAATCGAAACCCAAAATTTTATCACCGGGTTTCAAACACGCGTGATAGACCGCTGTATTGGCCTGCGAACCGGAGTGAGGCTGCACGTTAGCATAGGCAGCTCCAAATAGGGTTTTGGCACGATCTATGGCGATTTGTTCTACCTGATCTACGACCTCACATCCGCCGTAGTAGCGTTTGCCCGGATAACCTTCGGCGTATTTATTAGTCAAAACAGAACCGGCTGCTTTCAATACTTGTTTGGACACAAAATTTTCCGAAGCAATGAGTTCTATGCCGTTTTGCTGACGTTTTTTTTCAGCTTTAATGAGGTCGAATATTTGGCGATCTTTTAGCATTATTTAGAATATACGTTAAATTAAAGTACAAAAGTAAGTATTCGGTTTTTGATATTAAACGAAAATGATATATTTGAACATCTATTTTTCAACCGATAATTAACTAACATGCCACTATCTGCAAACAATCCTGAGAGAAAATCTTGGCTGCCTGTTTCTGAAAATTCTGACTTTCCCATTCAGAACATTCCTTTTGGGGTGTTTCTCACGCGTGACAATGAAATTACCATTGGCACCAGAATAGGTGAAACTGCAATAGATTTAGGTGCTTTGCAACGCCTTGGCTATTTTGAAGGCATACCGTTGACCGATGATATGTTTATGCAAGATACGCTCAATGATTTTATTTCGGACGGAAAGAAAACATGGCGTTTGGTCAGAAACCGAATTGCGGAGATCTTCGACGAGAAAAATCCCAAGTTACAAAACCACCAGCAGCACAGAGATATTATTCTGTTTGATTTGAAGGAGGTAGAAATGCAGATGCCTGTTTTGGTTGGTGATTACACCGATTTCTACAGCAGTAAAGAACACGCCAGCAATGTGGGTAAAATATTTAGGGACCCTAAAAATGCCCTTTTTCCAAATTGGCTTCGCATGCCGGTAGGCTACCACGGTCGTAGCTCAACGATTATACCATCGGGCATTTCGGTAAACAGACCACAAGGTCAGATTTTGCCAAACGGGGCCGATTTGCCTGTATTTGGTCGTTCCAGACAAGTAGATTTTGAATTGGAAATGGCCTTTGTCACCACAGATGCCAATGCTTTGGGTGAACCCATACCTGTTGACGAAGCCGAAGACTACATCTTTGGTTTGGTCATTTTCAACGACTGGAGTGCCCGCGATATTCAGCGATGGGAATATCAACCCTTGGGCCCGTTTCTGGGGAAAAATTTTGCTTCGTCTATCTCCCCTTGGATTGTTACTTTAGACGCATTGGCACCGTTTAAAGCTCACAGTGTCAAACAAGATCCGGAGCCACTGCCCTATTTGCGTCAGACTGCCGGCAAACATACGTTTGACATACATTTGGAAGTTGATTTGCAGCCTTCAGGCAAACAACCACAAACCATCAGCAGGACGAATTTCAAAAATCTGTATTGGACCATGGCGCAACAATTGGCGCATCATACCAGCAATGGCTGTAAAATCAATAGCGGCGACATGCTCGCCAGCGGCACCATTTCCGGGAATACGCCCGATTCTTTCGGCAGCTTACTAGAGCTGAGTCGGGGTGGTAAAAAACCTATTCAAATGGCAGATGGCACCACGCGAAAATTCATAGAGGATTACGATACGGTCATCATGCGTGGCTATGCACAAAACGATAAAGTTCGGGTTGGATTTGGCGAACTCACTACACAGTTGCTTCCTATTTTTAAGTCTAAAAAATAGTTTCTTTAGTAGTGCTCATGGTTGTTACAGGTAAAGTTTACACCTTGCCTTGCCAAACTTTCATCGGTAAATTGTGTTGTTTCAAAGATTTTTTAGAAGTCGGTAGTCTTGCGTAAATCAAAAAAGAGTATTTTCGTGGCATACACCCCTATGTATGACTTTGAACGTCAAATCTGTTTTAGTATTCGCCTATTTGCTATTTTGGCAACAAGGCTTTTCTCAATATACAGATGTTATTAATTCCAACAGACCCGGCCATTCTTTTAGCGCTTATGCGCCCGGCAAAAATGTGTATCAGGGAGAAATCGGTGCAACCATCGGGCATGAAGAACACGAACTGTTTGGTGCAGAAGTAGATTACATTCGCTACGAATATGCCATCAGGGTTGGGATTTGGAAAGATCGTTTGGAACTGATGTTTGACGGCGCCTATCAAATTGATGAGTTTTCGGACAGGGGGAGATCTTTTAACCGCTCCGGGCCACTGCGCAACACTTTTGGCGCCAAGTGGCTGCTCTACGACCCACAGAAAAAAATAAATGAAAATTTTAAACCGAACATTCGCAGTTGGAAAGCCAATCAAAATTTAAAATTCAAATGGCGCAACCTCATCCCGGCTGTTTCTGTTTATGGCGGCGCCAATATACACTTTAGCGACAGCCCTTTTGTTTTCGATAGCAGTTTCAATTTTTTTAACGATACCGAATCGGACTTGAGCGGCAAACTGATGGCCATCACCCAAAGCCACATTACGTCTCGATGGGTTTTGGTCACCAATTTTGGTGTGGATAAAATAGGAACAGACTTTTCTTCGCTTCAATATATTGTCACACTCACGCATGCTTTTAACACAAGGTGGGCTGCTTTTGCAGAAAATCAGGGATTTGACAGCGATTTTAACGTTGATAATATTTTCCGATTTGGCGGTGCCTATTTGATAAACGGCAACCTGCAATTTGACGCCTCGGTAGGTTTCAACACCAAAGACACTCCTTCAAAATTCTTTGGTGGCGTTGGCTTTTCCTACAGATTGGATTATCACAAAACAGAATGGGTTTTGGTAGATCAAGACAACGTACCACTGCGAGTGATACCGGATAGCATGAAAGAAAACCAGGAAATCACACAGAAACGTCGGGGATTTTTTGGCCGTCTTTTTGGCAAAAAGCAAGATACGCCTGAGTTGGACGCAGACGGAAACATCATTCAGAAGCCTGCTAAAAAAAGAAAAGGTATCTTTGGGCGTTGGTTCAATAAAAAAGATAAAGAAATCGATCCAGATAACTAACTTTGCATCCCAAATACAGAACTTAGCTGACGCATGATACAAATCAGAGAAATCCATGCGCCCGACGGGCTTAAAGAATTTATAAAATTCTCATTTCATTTATATAAAGACAATCCTTATTGGGTGCCTGCACTCATAGGAGAGGAATGCGACAACCTCAACCGAGAAGTCAATCCGGCTTTTCAGCATGCAGAGGTGTGGTATTTTATGGCTTATAAAAATGAAATGCCTGTTGGTCGTATGGCGGTAATCATCAACCACAAAGAAGTAAATTTGCTTCAAAATAGGAAATTGCGTTTTGGTTGGTTTGATGTGGTGGACGATTTGGAAGTCAGTCGTGCGCTCATAGATAAAGCCATTGAAATTGGAAAAAAACACGATCTTGCTTATATAGAAGGCCCCATGGGTTTTTCCAACATGGACAAAGCCGGTGTGCTTGTGGAAGGTTTCGACGAAATGAATACACTCATCAGTTGGTACAACCATCCCTATTACGAAAGTCATTTTCAAAAAATGGGTTTTGAGATTGGTTCAGAATGGGTTGAATTCAAACTCAAAATTCCTGAAAAACCTTTGGAAAAAGTGGTTCGGTTTTCCAAAATTATTCAAGAGCGCAACAAGGTCAGTATCTACAAATTCAAATCAAAAAAAGACATACTGGACCACGCTGACGAAATGTTTGGTTTGCTCAACAAAACTTACAGCGTGCTTAAGACTTTTATTCCCATAGAAGGCAATCAAATAGCCTACTACAAAAAGAAATATTTCCCTTACTTGAACCCTGAATTTGTCATTTGCCTGAAAGATCAAAACGACAAAATCATCTCATTTGCCATCATGATGCCCTCGCTGTCTAAAGCGCTAAAAAAAGCAAATGGCTCTTTGTTTCCTTTTGGTTGGTTCTACCTGTGGAGAGAAAACAAATACCCGAAAGAAGCCGAGTTTTACCTGATTGGCGTAGATCCGGAATATCAAAACAAAGGTCTTACGGCCATTATTTTTAAAGAAGTGAACGATTTGTTTGCCCGCAAAGGCATCAGGGTTGCAGAAACCAATCCGGAACTGGTTGAGAACAAGGCCATACAAGCTTTGTGGAAAGACTACAACGGGCGGCTGCACAAACGCAGACGCACCTATAGAAAAGATATTTAACAAGATTTATAAAAGTATCATTTTATAATCTTGATGGGTGTTTTTCACAATTTCCTCCGTCCTTCCCGGGTGGGTGTCGGAAATAAAAATTTGTCCGAAATGCGGTTCTTTAACCAAAGAAACCAAGCAAGAAACCCTTTCGTCGTCCAACTTGTCAAAAATATCATCGAGTAACAAAATGGGGGGCATGCCCGATTTTTCGGCTATCAAGTGAAACTGGGCCAATTTCAACGCAATGAGAAAAGTTTTCTGCTGGCCTTGCGAACCAAATTTCTTGATGGGCACTTCCTGAATGGCAAAGTTTAAATCATCTTTGTGGATTCCAACCGTGGTGTACTGCACCATTTTATCCTTTTGCAGGTTTTGCTGCAATAAACCCTGCATGTTGCCTTCAAACAACTGACTCTCATAAGTGAGCGATACCGCTTCCTCTCGTTGGCTGACCGCTGCGTATTGTTTGTTGAAAATTGGTACAAACTGCGCAATAAACTGCTTTCTTTTTTCAAAAATATCGTGTCCAAGTGCCGTTAACTTTGTGTCGTAAATGTCTAAAGTTTCTTTGTCAAAGGTTCGGTTGGCTGCAAAATATTTTAACAAGGCGTTGCGCTGCTCCAAATATTTGTGGTATTGAAGGAGAGCCGTCAGGTAGTTTTTATCGGATTGGGCGATGACGCCATCCATAAATTTTCGTCTAAACTCACTACCCTCGGTAATCAAATCGCGATCTGCAGGTGAAATCATGACCAAAGGCAACAATCCGATATGATCCGCAAACTTTTCATAGATCTTGCCATTGCGTTTCATCACTTTTTTCTGTCCTTTCCTGAGTCCTATTACAATTTTCTCAGAAGTGTTTTGACGTTCAAAATCGCCTTCCAACACAAAGTAATCGGTGCCATGCTTCACGTTTTGTAGTGAGACCGGATTGAAATAGCTTTTCCCGAAAGCCAGATGATAAACGGCATCGAGCACATTGGTCTTCCCTTTGCCATTGTTGCCCACCAAACAGTTAAATTTTGAAGCAAAATCAAAATTGGCAATGTCAAAGTTTTTGTAATTGACGAGTGAGAGTGATTTTAAATACATATTTAGCAAACTGATTTTTAAGAAGTTGGTGCAATTTGCAATTTCTATTGATTTTCCTGCAAATTATCAAAAAATATCGGAGAAAGTCGGCTGTATAAAGAATAAATATTTTAATTTTGCGGGCACTAAATCAAAAGGACGAAATGGCTACTTATCAAAAGAAAGCAAACAAATCAAAAAAAGACAACAGCATAGAAGCTCTGGAAAAAGAGAGTACAACCGCCGGCGTATTTAACACCTTAGACGAGCAAGCCTCCCGAACAGAAGATTGGGTCGCTAAAAACCAAAAATACATTTTAGGTGTAGTTGGCATTGCCGTCATTGGAATTTTGGGCTATTTGGGTTATACCGAATTTATTCAAAAACCCAAGGAAATTGAAGCCGCAAACGAAATCAGTATGGCTGTCAGCTATTTTGAAGAAGCGCAAAACAGTACTGTGAGCAGTGATTCACTTTACGGATTGGCGCTGAACGGCGGTGGCGGAAAATACGGGTTTGTGGACATTGCAGACAGATATAATGGTACTAAAACGGCCAATTTAGCGCAGTATTATGCGGGCATTTCTTATCTGAATTTGAAAGATTATGAAAATGCCATCAAATATTTGGAGCAATTTTCGTCGGATGATTTGTTGCTTACTGCCTTGGCATCCGGCAACATTGGCGATGCCTTTTCTGAATTGGGACAGCACAAAGATGCGCTCAGCTATTACGAAAAAGCTTTCAAAAAAAATCCAAATGATTTGACCACGCCTTTGTATTTGTTTAAAGCCGGATTGACTGCCAAGGAATTGGGAGATAACGATACGGCCAACAAGTATTTTAAGCGCATCAAAGACGACTATCCCAATTCGCTTCAAGCCAACCAAGTGGATATCTTGATCGCCGAATTGGAAGCGAAAAGTTGATTTAACATAGACTAAAAAAATTTGGCCACCATTCATCAAAATCTTTCCGAATTTGACGGCAGCAACCTCCCCGATGCTTCCGCACTTTCCTTCGGAATTGTAGTTGCTGAATGGAATGCCAACATCACCAAAAACCTCTATAAGGGTGCTTACCAAACCCTTGTTGACAGCGGCGTTGAAGTAGAAAAAATTATAAAATGGGAAGTGCCCGGTGCTTTTGAATTGACTTTTGGATGTAAAAAAATAATAGAAACCCACCAACCGGATGCGGTGATTGCCATAGGGAGTGTCATTCGTGGCGAGACCAGTCATTTCGATTTTGTTTGCCAAGGCGTCACCCAAGGCATCACCCAACTCAACCTTCTGTATGATACACCGGTTGTATTTTGTGTACTTACAGACGATCATATCCAACAATCTTTGGACAGGTCCGGAGGTAAGCATGGAAATAAAGGCGTGGAGGCAGCAGTAGCCGCCATCAAAATGGCGGTACTCGGAAAAGAATAATTGTTACCCTGCGGGAATGGCGGAATTGGTAAACGCACACGTTTCAGGGGCGTGCGCCCGAAAGGGCTTGCGAGTTCGAGTCTCGCTTCCCGTACTATAAAAATTTCACATTTTTTAATAGCTCTTTAAAAATGGAAAGCAACCAACAGTTACTGGCAAACCGGCTTCGCGAAGTTTTACTAAATGGCCGATGGATTGCCAATACAAATTTTAAAGAACAGATCACAAACACTAGTTGGAAAGAAGCTGTTTGTAAAATTGAGGCGCTAAACAGCATAGCCATGTTGACCTTTCATATCAACTATTACCTAAAAGGAATTTTGAACGTATGCAAGGGCGGAAGTCTCGACATTCAAGACAAGTATAGCTTTGAAATGCCTGAAGTACAATCTGAAGCCGATTGGGCGCAATTGGTTACTGATTTTATTGAAAACGCAACCTTATTTGCAAACGAGGTTGCACAAATGGACGACAAACTGCTCAAAAAAACCTTTGTTGACGAGAAATATGGAAGTTACCAACGCAATATTGAAGGCGTCATCGAACACAGTTACTATCATTTAGGACAAGTTTCTCTCATAAAAAAATTGATCAAACAAAGGCAAAACTTAGATTAAACCAAATGCTTTGCGCTATTTACCAATTTACTAACGAGAATAATTGGGTGATTCTTTGGTGATGGTCACATTGTGCGGATGGCTCTCATGGATACCCGATGCGGTAATTCTTACAAATTGTGCAGAATCTTGCAGCGTTTGGATGTCTTTGGCACCGCAATATCCCATACCGGCCCTGAGGCCTCCTACAAATTGGTGCATACTTTCGTGCAGTTCGCCTTTGTAGGGCACGCGACCCACGATACCTTCCGGAACCAATTTTTTGATATCATCTTCCACATCCTGAAAGTAACGGTCTTTGGAACCTTGCTTCATGGCTTCTACAGACCCCATACCTCTGTATGATTTGAATTTTCTGCCTTCAAAAATAATAGTTTCTCCCGGCGATTCTTTGGTACCGGCAAGTAGAGACCCGAGCATGACCGAGTCGGCTCCGGCAGCTATTGCCTTGGGGATATCTCCGGTATATCGAACGCCACCATCTGCAATAACAGGAATACCCGTTCCTTTGAGTGCATGTGAAACTTCGAGTATGGCAGACAATTGTGGAAAACCGACACCGGCAACCACACGCGTGGTACAAATAGATCCGGGACCAATACCTACCTTGACCGCATCGGCGCCGTGTTGCACCAAGTACTTGGCGGCTTCTCCTGTGGCAATATTACCCACAACCACATCGAGTTCCGGAAATTTAGATTTAATACTTTTTAAAACGTTGACCACACCTTTTGTATGTCCGTGAGCTGTATCTATAACCAAAGCATCAACACCCGCTTGGTGCAACACTGCCGCCCTATCAACAGCATCTGCCGTAACGCCTATGGCTGCCGCAACGCGTAACCTACCGTAAGTATCTTTGTTTGAAATGGCCTTTTGAGAAAGCTTAGTGATATCTCTAAAAGTGATGAGGCCTACAAGCTTGTAATCTGCATTGACCACCGGTAATTTTTCTATTTTATTGCCTTGAAGCACTTTTTCTGCCTGTTCCAAAGAAGTGCCTTCTGCTACGGTAACTAAATTTTTAGAAGTCATTACCTCAGCAATGGGTCGCGTATCGTCTTTCTCGAAGCGCAAATCCCGATTGGTTACAATTCCTATGAGTTTGCTGTTTTGATCTACTATGGGGATTCCGCCAATGCTGTTTTCGCGCATGCTTTTTTTGGCATCGCCAACCAAGGCATCTACCGGCAATGTAACAGGATCTATAATCATACCTGACTCTGCGCGTTTCACCCTGCGAATCTCAAGTGCCTGTTCCTCGGCTATCATGTTTTTGTGCAACACACCTATGCCACCGGCTCTTGCCATGGCTATGGCCATAGCCGATTCGGTGACGGTGTCCATGGCCGCAGAAACTATAGGTACATTCAGGCTGATATTTCGAGTAAATTTACTTCGAATGTCCACCTCGCGAGGCAGTACTTCGGAGTAGTTAGGCACCAACAGTACATCGTCGTAAGTAAGACCTTCACCAACAAATTTAGAGGAATGAGATTTCATATCGCAATTAGAGATTAATTGCGTGCAAATATACAATTTTAATCTTTTGATGCTCTAAAAATGCCTATCAGTTTCTCTTGATTACCAATTTTTTGGTTTGAATATCTGTGTCTGTTTTGATGGAAACCAAATAAATTCCGGAAGATAGACCCGAAACATTTATAGCTATCTGGTTGTCTAAAGCATTTTTCTGTATAACTTTTTGACCGGTTAGGCTATAAATAGCCACCTCATTTGTTTGAAATTGCGGATTGCTGATAAAAAATTCATGAACCGCCGGATTAGGGTACATTTTAATGTCATTTTTATCAATAAAATTATCAGCAACACTGAGTGTTATATTTGCAAAGAAAATGTCCAGAAAAGCAAGCCTATCTGTAATCCAGTCGGACATATAGGTGATATCATCAGGATTGTAAGTATAATCCCATTCCAAACCCTCTCTTTCATAAACAGCATTTCTGAATAAAAAATCGTGGTTTTCCATAAACATATCCATGATGGCATCATGCGAAATGATATTGTTTGCTCTCAGTTCATTCCAACGTTGTTGCGCTAGTACATTAAAACTATTGAGCTGAGTATCTTGCATCATGCGGTTAAACAAACCATTAGAAAGTATGTCGTTTGTAACATTAACTCTAGTACCGTCATATTTGTTTCCGAAAGTTCCGTCCAAGTCCCAAGGCACATAGAAATAAGGATCGCCACTCGTGTATTTGGCTATGTAAATATTTTTTCCAACGTTGTCTGTAGCTCTCTAAAGATTGAGAAAAATAAAATACTCTGTGGCGTTGGCAATTTCAAATTCTGACTGGTAATTGGTAAAAAAGTTGCTGTCTGAACCATACACCACAAAACTGACAAAACTGCGAAGCCTAGACCAATCTATCGGAATTTCATCCGGATAATCGTACTGAAAACCACTCCACATTTCACTGTTGTTATCCGCTATAGGCGTATCCAAAAACCTAACTGCATCTCCCCAATCATCACCTTTATAAAGCTCTCCGCGTACGGTGCCATTATATTTTTTGAGTTTGAGCTGCTTCCTATCTACGCGTTCGCTTAAAGCATAAACACCTCTGTAATCGCCATTGAGAAAGACCTCCGTATAAATCATTTGAACACCCGAAACGGCATCAGGCTCTAAGGCACCATAATACAAAGGGCTGATAACCCGCCAAAGTTCGTTATTGGTTTTTCCGCGAAGCCGCAAAGGCTCGTTGTACATTGCTTGTAAATTCCAGTCATCGTCAGACCTCATACCACCGGATGTAAAATCAATAGTTGCAGCTCCCGCTTCATCTGCCCAAAACTCGAGTCTGAAAGATTTTTTAGGGAATGCTTGAGAGGAACCACCTCTAAATTCAATACCTATCGGATGGGTTTTAATGGTACCATCGGGCTCTGCAATGGTAAACTGAGCCAATACCCTCGGATCATCTACTATGGTGTTTTCTGTGGTAATTTCTATGAGTGGAAGTTCTGTAAAATAGAGCGTAAAGGTTTCGTTAGAAACATTTTCCACAACATACGGAATACCTATATTCACAATGGGTTGTGGTGTTTGAAAAGAATACGTTGCATCCAAACTTATCGCCGATTTGTTGCCCGGCCATAGGGTGTTTATTTCTGTAACGGCTTTGTTTACCACGATGAGTTTTTTTGCAAAATCTATTTGGTAAACCTTTTCCGGAATAACAATGGTTTCTTGGGCTAACAAAGTGATTGAGCCCATCCACAAAAAAAATAATAAGTGTAATTTTGCCTTCATAAAAGAAAATTTAAATGTTAAATATCCTATGGAAGAAAGCCTTTTACAGATTCGGAGCCAAATCGCTGTTATACAGTAAAAATATTGGGGAATAGCTTCCGCAAAGATACATATTTTTAAATAAATATTAAGAAAATAAATTAACATAATTCTTCCTAATTTATACCCTCTATAAAAAAGACAACTCTATGGCACTTTCTATATATTTGCATCATGGAATTTTCTTCAAAATTACTGGAACAAGCCGTCATAGAAGTATCTCGACTTCCCGGCATTGGCAAAAGGACCGCTCTCAGGCTCGTGTTGCATTTACTCAGACAACCGGAAACGCAAACCCGTCAACTTAGCGAAGCATTGGTTTCGCTTCGAGAAAAAATACTGCTGTGCCAAAATTGCCACAACATTTCCGATACTGCTTTGTGCGAAATCTGCGCCAATCCTTCCAGAGATTCACGCACAGTTTGCGTGGTAGAAGACATCCGCGATGTACTTGCCATAGAAAACACAGGGCAATACCAGGGGCAATACCACGTTTTGGGTGGTAAAATCTCGCCACTTGATGGCATTGGTCCGGGACAACTCAACATTCGAACTTTGGTGGAAAAAGTTAGGCTAGGCCAAATTGACGAAATTATTTTTGCCTTGAGTGCCAATATTGAAGGTGACACCACCAATTTTTATATCTACCGACAAATCGAAAGCTTTCCTATCAAAATGACCACCATTGCACGAGGTATTCCTGTAGGTGACGAATTGGAATTTACAGACGAGGTGACCTTGGGAAGAAGTCTCATGCAACGAATACCCTTCGAAGGCAGTCAAAAAATAAACTGATTTGATACTTTCTGTTGTCATACTCAATTTTAACACGCAGTTTTTTTTAGAACTCTGTTTGGAATGTGTGCAACAGGCAACTGCCAAGCTCGACGCAGAAATCATAGTGGTGGACAACGCTTCATCGGATGATAGTTGCAATCTGGTCAAAACTTATTTTCCTCAAGTTAAACTCATCTGCAATAAAGAAAATGTAGGTTTTTCTAAAGGCAATAATATAGGCGTACATCATGCCAAAGGACATTACGTTTGCCTGTTAAATCCGGATACCGTCATATCCGATAACACCTTCGAAATTTTTATCTCTGAAATTGAAAAAATTGACAATCCGGGAATTTTAGGACCGCAACTCATAGACGGTAGTGGCCATTTTTTACCGGAATCCAAACGTGGCGTCCCAACCCCAAAAACGGCTCTTTTTCGCATGCTTAATGCCCAACGCTTTTTCCCGGATTCAAAGATTTTAAATGCTTACTACGCACCCCATATTCAAAAAGATGACATTAAACCTGTCGGAATATTGGTCGGTGCCTGCATGTTTATGAAACGACAAACCTATTTAGATTTAGGCGGCTTGGACGAAGATTATTTTATGTACGGTGAGGACATCGACCTTAGCTACAAAGCACTTAAAAATGGCTTGACCAACTATTATATTGGATCTATACAACTCATTCATTTTAAAGGAGAAAGCACTCTAAAGAACCAATCCTATCGCAATCATTTTTCCGGAGCGATGAAGCTTTTCTATCAAAAGCATTTCAAATCCTACTTTTTGATGCGTCCTTTGGTTTTATTCGGTATCCGATGCATGAGTTTTCAAAAAACAAAAGCGTCCTCAGAAAAAAAAGTGCAAATTTCTCAAATTTGGATTCCTGAAAAAGTCCGAGATTTAAAAGATGATTTTTCTCAATATTTTAAAGACATTCCTGTTTCTTCATATCATTTTATAGACGATTTTGGCAAAAATACAAACCACGCATTGGTTGTTTTTGATCTGACGAACCAAACTTTTGCCGACTGTTTGGCTATCATGACAAATCTTAACAAAAGAAAAAACACCTTTGCCTTTTTGTCAAAAAGACGTACTTTTATGCTGGAAAGTCCGAATGCAGAAACGCGCGGAAACATTTATATGAACAAATTTAAAAATTAAGTAAATCTCTGTAAAGCGTTTATATTTTTGCTAAATTTGCAATCTTAATGATTTTAAAGGGTTTTAAATTATCAATATGTCAAAATACGAACTGAAATTACCGAAAATGGGGGAAAGTGTTGCCGAGGCGACCATCACTGGCTGGCTGAAAGAAGTGGGGGAACCCATAGAAATGGATGAGGCCATTTTGGAAATTGCTACTGACAAAGTTGATTCGGAAGTGCCTTCTGAGGTAAACGGCATTTTGATAGAAAAACGCTTTAACGTAGATGATGTGGTACAGGTCGGGCAGACCATTGCCATTATTGAAACTGACGGAGATGAAGTTGGAGAATCTATACCAGAAACTGAAAAAACTCAGTCCGAATCGGTCATAGAATCTGTCGTAGCCATAGAAAAAGACATGGCAGCTGTGGCAGATACGCTACCAAAACAGGCAGCAGTTAACCTCGATGTTTCAGATTCAGATCGTTTTTATTCACCACTGGTGAGAAGCATTGCCAAAGAGGAAAATGTTACGGTTGGAGAGCTCGATCAAATTTCGGGGAGCGGTAAAGACGGGCGTGTCACCAAAGACGACTTGTTGGCTTACATTCAACACCGAGTAGCACCAAAACCTTCGGCAGCCAACATACTACCTAAAAAAGAAATAGTTGCACCAAACAACCCGGCAGCAGCCCCTTCTGTGAAAATTCCTGAAACCGGCGATACCGAAATCATTGAAATGGACCGTATGCGCAAGCTCATAGCGCAACATATGACACATTCCAAACAAACCTCTGCACACGTGCAATCCTTTGTAGAAGTGGATGTAACCAATTTGGTTAAATGGCGCGACCGCGAAAAATTAAATTTTGAAAAGAAAGAGGGCGAAAAACTAACTTTCACCCCTATTTTTATAGAAGCTGTGGCCAAGGCTTTGCGCGATTATCCGATGATGAACATCTCTGTAGATGGCGACAAACTCATCAGGCACAAAAACATTCACATAGGAATGGCAACCGCCTTGCCGAGTGGCAACCTTATTGTTCCGGTCATCAAAAACGCAGACCAACGAAATTTGGTAGGTTTGGCCAAAGCCGTAAACGATTTGGCTGACAGAGCCCGAAACAATAAGCTAAAACCCGACGACACCCAAGGTGGCACCTACACCATTACCAATGTGGGCACTTTTGGCAGCATCATGGGAACGCCCATTATCAACCAACCACAAGTGGGGATTCTCGCCTTTGGTGCCATCAGAAAAATGCCGGCTGTGATAGAAACCCCTGAGGGCGATTTTATTGGAATTCGTCAAAAAATGTATTTGTCACATAGCTATGACCATCGTGTGGTGGACGGCGCACTTGGCGGTATGTTTGTCAGAAAAGTAGCCGATTACTTAGAAGCGTGGGATATGCACAGAAATGCCTGATTCGATAAGTTTCACTAACTTTGTGTAATCTTCGTCTCAAAAAATATTACACAAAATGAAAACTTTCACCACACTTTTACTGACATTTTCGTTTGGTATTTTGGTATTTGGTCAAGATTTATCAACCTACGAAAAAAAAGTTTTTACCCACAATGGGCAAAATATGCCTTATCGCTTGTTGCTTCCCAAAAATTTTGATGCCTCCCAAACATATCCATTAATTTTGGTACTTCACGGCGCCGGCGAGCGTGGCAACGATAACGAAGCACAACTTGTTCACGGTGCTTCATTGTTTTTAAACGAGACCTATCGCGAAAAGTATCCGGCTTTTGTGTTGTTTCCGCAGTGTCCTGCCGATGATTTTTGGAGCAATGTTTCCATAAAAACAGATACGTCCGGACAGAGGGTATTTGATTTTCAAAACGGTGGCAAACCCACGCAGGCAATGGAGCATTTACAAGCTTTACTCAAAGATTTTATCAAAAACAACCCTGTAAAGGAAAATCAAATTTACGTGGGCGGACTTTCTATGGGTGGCATGGGTACTTTCGAAATTGTACACCGTAATCCCGATTTATTTGCAGCGGCCTTCCCTATTTGCGGAGGCGCCAATCCTGATATCGCTTCAAAAGTTAAAAATGTAGATTGGTGGGTTTTTCACGGTGGCGATGACGATGTGGTGCCGGTTGCATACTCACAAAAAATGGTTTCCGCGCTAAACCAACAAGGCGCGCGGGTAAAATTTTCCTATTATCACGGCGTAAACCACAACAGCTGGGACCATGCCTTTGCAGAAAAAGACTTGTTGCCTTGGCTTTTTTCGCATAAGTAATTGCAATTGTATCATCATTTTTGAAAATCAATCAATATGATTGACATCCTATTTGCTTTAGAGAACGCTCTTAAATCATGACCCTTAAAAATAAAATATATGAAACCGCTTAAAGCAATCAGATTCCCAAAAATACTTCTATTATGGGTGTTTTTTTCGTTATTATTCGGATGTCAGTCCTTTAATTCTAGCCTCGACATCTTAGATATGGCATCACCCAATCAGGTGAATGGGATTGTCTTTTTTGTTGATAAAGAAGGACAACCTACTTATGTAGTGTTCCATAAAGACAGTGTGGTGATTGACACCTCGAAGATGGCTTTCACTTTCAAACATGCAGCTCCGATGCAAAAAGGCTTTCAAATAGACAGCATCATTGAAGAAAGTCATCAGGAAAGTTGGGAAATGCCGTGGGGTGAACAGCGCATCGTTGAAAACAATTACAACAGTGCACTGGTGAAGCTTTCCGAAACCCAATCGCCGTATCGTAAATTAAATATTTACTTTCGCGCTTATGACGATGGCGTGGCTTACCGCTTTGAATTCCCAAAACAGGAAGGTATCGATTCGTTAATCATTACCGATGAACACTCTCAATTTAAGCTCACCGAAGATCCAACTGTGTGGTGGATTCCGGGAGATTGGGATATCTACGAACACCTTTATACCGAATCCAAGTTTTCTAAAATCAATGCCATTTCTAAGCGGAACCACCCGGATTTGGGACAGACCTACATTCCCGAAAATGCGGTAAATACTCCGGTAACCATGCGTTTGCAATCGGGCGTGCACTTGGCCTTTCACGAAGCAGCATTGCTGGACTATGCCGGCATGACGCTCAAAGTAGATACGACTAACTTATCTATGGAAAGTGCGCTGGTGGGTTCGGACAGGTTGGGCTACAAGGTGAAACGAGCCTTGCCTTTTCAAACGCCTTGGCGCAGCATTCAGATTGCCGACAAGGCCACAGATCTTATTGCTTCTCGCCTGATTGAAAACCTTAATGAACCCAACAAAATTGGTGATGTAAGTTGGTTTAAACCCAAAAAATACATGGGAATTTGGTGGGAAATGCATCTTGGAATATCCACTTGGGATATGGAAGCAACTCAAGACATGAGTACGCATACCCAAGCTGCCAAAACCGGTGTAAAGCACGGGGCAACTACAGCAAACGCAAAAAAATATATAGACTTTGCCTCAAAAAACAACATCACCGGATTGCTTGTTGAGGGTTGGAATACCGGTTGGAATCATTGGATTGGTTTTGAAGAAAGAGAAGGTGTTTTTGACTTTGTGACACCCTATGCAGACTACGACTTATACGAAGTAGTCCGATACGGAAAAGAAAAAGGGGTAGAACTAATTATGCATCACGAAACTTCTGCGGCACCCAGAACTTATACACAACAATTGGACACTGCTTTCGCGCTGATGAAGCATTTAGACATCCACGCTGTTAAAACAGGATATGTTGGCAAAATAATTCCCAAAGGTGAATACCACCACGGACAATGGATGGTAAACCACTACCAAAAAGTTTTGGAAACCGCTGCTGCCAATCAGATTGCCATCAACGCACACGAACCCATAAAAGGCACCGGACTGCGACGAACCTATCCCAATGAAATTGCAAGAGAAGGTTTGCGCGGGCAAGAATTTAATGCCTGGGCTTCAGACGGTGGTAATCCGCCCGAACACTTGCCCATTGTAGCTTTCACACGTATGTTGGCGGGACCTATCGATTTTACGCCCGGCGTGTTTGATATCGGTTTACCGCAAAAACCCGATAATCAAATAAACACGACACTCGCCCAACAACTGGCATTATACGTGGTCATTTACAGCCCCATTCAAATGGCCTGTGATTTACCGGAAAATTATGAGCATCAACCTGCTTTTCAATTTATTCGCGACGTTGGTGTTGACTGGGAGCAAACTAAAATCCTTAACGGCGAAGTGGGCGATTTTGTCACCATTGCACGTGAGGAACGCGGAACTGGCAACTGGTTTTTGGGCAGTATTACAGACGAAAATGAACGGAAAATTGAAATTGCGTTTGATTTTTTGGAGGCTGATAAAAATTATGAAGTTACCCTTTACAAAGACGCAACCGATGCTCATTTTAGGAAAAATCCGAAGGCTATCAGCATTGAAAAAATAAAAGTAGATTACAAATCCAAACTAAACTTTCATTTGGCTGCCGGTGGTGGTTTGGCCATCAGCCTTATAACTTCAAATTAGTTAAAATTTATACTGCAACGAAAGGGTTATTTCAAATTCGTTTTGTGTACGGTTTCTAAGAAATTCCTGATTGTTGTAATTGAAGTTTACACCAAAAAAGTATTTTTGGGCGAATATTTTATTGTAGCCTGCGCCAATTCTATAAGAATCTAAGGAAACGCGCTGTCCGAAAAGCCCGAGTGCGATAGGGTCTTCAGGCTGCGTACCAAATCCCATAGCAACAGAATAATAATCAAAACGCGTGCCCGTGTACAAGCGACCGGTGAGGGTAAAAGTCGGGTAATATTGGCCACTACTTGTGTTCATGATGTGGCGTAAATTGATCCAATAAGGACCAAAATACTTGCCGATTCCGCCCACATAGCCCACAAAATCTTCATCGGGCACTTTGGTGTAGCGAATGCCTAGCTCGGTTTCCCAACCTTTGTTGAAATTTTGATAGTACGAATAGCCCAAACGCCATTTTTGGAAAATGATATCGTCACTATATGCCGCGCCTACATAAGAATAACTTTTTTTACCGGTGAAGAAATAGGATTCTAATTCATATTGAACACCATCGAGTACAGAGGAGCCGGAAGAAAACCTGTTGGCGTAACTGAAGCGACCGATGAGCGAGCCCCAACTGCGTTCCCTAACGTATTGAATACTGCCCAAATGCCAAGGTCCTACGTTGTCTCTGTCAATGGCAGTGAGTGAATAAAAAACACCCAACCGATCGTTTTTGTTTTTCAGCTCCAAGTAATACAAGCGTTGTTGTACCTCTGAGTCCGCTTTGATATCCGGTGAAAGACTTTGCAGGTAGGCATATTCTCCTGCATCATCGGATTGTAATTGATAAACCGAGC
This sequence comes from Flavobacteriaceae bacterium, assembly GCA_032251335.1. Lineage (GTDB taxonomy): Bacteria > Bacteroidota > Bacteroidia > Flavobacteriales > Flavobacteriaceae > UM-FILTER-40-17. The sequence goes on from JAVVDW010000005.1 coordinate 122,866, forward strand.
GTTTCTTGAGATAGAAATCTCTTTCCTGCGGATATTGGGTGATAGCCTGATCTATGGTTTTGTGTGCCTCATCATATTGTTTATCTGCCACTTGCATGTTAAACAGATAGATAAAAGCATCCTTGTAAACGGGATTTCTCTCAATTACATATTTGTAATAATAGGCGGCACTGTCTTTTTGTTGGGTCATTTCAAAACCTCGACCCAAAAAGAGATGAAAATCCAAATAATCAGGAGCAATCTTTATGCCCAAGCGAGCTTTTTGTATGGCGGATTGGTATGACTCTTGTTTAATGTCATCTATCACTTTCAGCAGCAAACTATCGCTGTTTATCTTTTGGGCTGTTAAGGTTTGTATGGCGAATAAAGCCATAAAAGAAACTCTTAAAAAAAAATTTTGGAACATGGCTTAAGCTTCTACTTTTTCTAGTTCAACAGTGTGTCCTTGTCGTTTAAGGGTTCCCCACTTTTGTTTGTTGTTTACGATAAAATTAAAATACCCTTTCAAATATGAATACGTATTTATGGGATGAAAGAAGATGGGCTCCACCATGGAAATCAATATAAGCGAGCCTATTTCTTTAAGATTAGCATAATTCTTATAGAGCAATTCGTCAAAGAATATGGCAATCATGGTAACAGTCAGGTAGAACAAATAGACGAACAAAGTGATGTTGAGTAGGAATACAAAATCTACATTCAAAAAGAATATCCCCAGTAATAATACAATTAACCCCAACAACTCTACTATAGGCACCAAAAATTCGAATAGCAAGAAGTAGGGTAGAATCATAAAACCGGTTCTGCCGTATTTGGGATTAAACAACATCCCCTTGTGCATAGCCAGCGTCTGTATAAGACCTCTGCCCCATCTAGACCGTTGTTTGATTAAATCTTTGGCATTTCCGGGAACTTCTGTCCAGCACAAAGATTCGGGAATGTATTTTATTTCAAACTTTTGTTTCTTGTTGTACATAAGCTTGCGCATACGCGTTATAAGCTCCATGTCTTCTCCTAGTGATTTATGCCAATAACCGCCGGCTTCTATGACGGTTTTCTTGTCAAACATCCCCAATCCGCCCGAAACGAGCAGCAATCCATTGAGCTGTGTCCACGCCATGCGGCCAAACATAAAAGACCTGATGTATTCCAACTCTTGAAACCGGGGGAACATTTTGGTAGGAAAATGCACCTTAGCCAAAAAACCTTCATCAACTTCGCAGGAGTTTGCAATTCTGATGCCGGCTCCGGATGCAATGACTTTGCCTTCACTTTCTATAAAGGGCTTGGCCAGTTTTATAATGGTATCTTTTTTCAAAATACAATCTACATCTGTGCACAAAAAAAGTGAGAACCTAGATGAATTAATGCCAGCGTTGGAAGCATCGGCCTTACTGCCTCCGTTTTCTTTGTCAACTACCAATAGATGGCTGTAAAGCGGATTGGTAGATTTATAATGCCCGCGAACGGGTTTTGTTTTGATATGTTCTTTGTAATAGAAATCAATTTTTGTGAGTTCAAATTCGTTGATGAGCTTCTCTAAGGTTTTATCGGTACTTCCGTCATTGATTATAATCACTTCAAAATTGGGGTAATTAAGCGACAAAAGCGACTTCACATTAAAGATGATGTTGGCTTCTTCATTAAAAGCAGGTGCTACGACAGAAACACCAGGCAGGTAAGTAGAATTTACCAAAACCTCTTCTCTGATAAAATTCTTGGCGTTAACATGTTTTTTTATGGCATAAAAAGACAACAAGGTCAGCATGACATAAATCACAATGTATGAGCCAGAAAATATGGCGATGAAAAATTCAAAGCCTCTGACAAAATCCTCCAGAAAGTCCATGAGTTGTATGTTAGGAAGTAAGATTAGCTACATGCCTTCGAATAAGGTCAATATCCTTATCTTCAGCAAAGTTAGCAATAAAATAGTCACTGTCTAAAATATTTAAACAAGAAACAACTTTTATTTTCTCATCTGAATCTATAAAATGATTTTGATGCAACAACATATCCAGAAAGTTAATAGATGCTGTAGATCCAATTTCAGACAAGGCATCCAAAATGGCTAATTTGTTAAGCTTGTCTTCGCGGTCATATAAATCAATCAATGAATCTTCTGCATTGGAGATAGAAAGTTTCTTTATTGCCAAAATAGCCTCGTATCTTATAGTTCGCGAAGGGCTATTCAACAGTTTGATGATTTCACCGGCATTTTGGTTGTGGTTATAAAAACCCATTAATTTGAGTCCAATACGAACGATTGACTCATTCGAAGATAAAATCCACTTATCAATGTTTGAAGGTAATGAGAATTTCTTAGATTGAATCAAATCGACAATTTTGAGTTCGTCCACCAATCCTATCTTTTTGTTGTAATCTGCTAAAAACTCTATGTTTTCACTCGTCAAGGACAAGAAAGAAACAAAGGCGTCTGAACGAAGCTTTTCGTTTGAATGATACAGATAAGGCCGAATCAATTCTATACCTTTCGTGTAATTAAATACTTGAAAATGATATATACCAAGTGATTTATGATGCCAACGCGAATCTTTAATGCAGCTTTCACTAAGCTTGTTTAGGTGTAAATCTTCATAAATCTTGTTCAGCATTTCTTTTTTACCACCTTTCAGGTTGAGTTGGTAATGAATCAGCGTATCCAATAAAATTTCTTTAACAAATTTCTTTTTGAAAGGCAACTCTCTTTTAATTTCATCTAAAATTTGTTCGTACCCATCCGGAGACTTGACAAAAAGCAAGTTTGTAATAAATTCAGACGCGCGCATTTTGATTTCTTCAACACGCAACTTATTTTCTTCATAAACATACCTATTGAGGAGCACAACGGCTACAAAAATCATGAAGGCTACAGCAGTAATAGGAATAAGGTATTGTACTAGCATATCTTTAACGAATTCCATTTGAGTTAGAGTTTAGAATTAAAGGCAATAGGTGTCAGCAAAGAGGTAAAAAATGGGGAATTCAATACACAAATTTATACACTTGTGCATGAACGAGATACACAAACACACCTTTATTCGATTAAATGTTAAAAAAATACGATGTATGGCACAAAGTCAACTTTTGGCGGTGCTTAAAACATCCATCTAAACTGCTGAATAGTAAAAAACAATTAAATACCCAGATGCAAAATACTGTATATAAACAATTTACCACTTTTTGAGACCCAAGAGTTTTTCCCCAAGTTCAGATAATACTGCTGTTTTGTATTGGGTTTGTTCCCAATTTCTCGGATCTCCCGGAAAGGCATAACCAGAAGGGGCTATACGGTCTTTCCAAGATTGAATTCGCCAATTTCTGAGTGTTTCGTTGTCCTCCTCAGCCGGCATCATGGAAATATATTGGGCTATGCGGACCTTGTCTTTGGAAATGTTTGGACGAATACCATGAGGCAGCAGGCTGTTAAAAATTAACAAATCACCTGCTTCCAACTTCACTTTTACCAAGTGTTTTTCCAAACCAGTTGTATCGGGCTGAAAATGGTTTCTGTCCTCAGCTTGGGTAAGTTTCCAAGTTTCGTAATTTCTGTACAACCAAGGAATACACTGAAAACCTCCCATATCCTCATCCATTTGATCGGCCAACGCCAAAACCCCTTGTACGTTTTGTGGTTTGGTTTCCGGGTCGTAGTCCCAGTGTATAAACCCTTTGTATTCAAAACCCGGCCTTATAGGAAAATTCAAATTGGCCCGGTCTATGGTAACCCATAATTTTTCGGTGCCCCATACATCACAAAACGCATCATAAACACGTTGCGCCTGCCGGTTTTCCCACAAGTATTGATGGTTATACACCTCAACCATACCAGTGCCAATCAACTCCTTCATCTGCATCTCTGCCCGCATAGGCGTGTACCAGGTTTCGGGTTTGTCCGGGTCTTTTTCTTCAAATTCCCAAAGAAAACGAGCGGTCTTTTCAGCTTGTTCTTTACTTATGGCTTTCTTTACAATTACATAGCCATTCTCTATCCAAAATTGCCAGTCTGCTTCTGACAACACCCGAGTCGGTTCGGAATTGGTCCGTTTGTTAAGACCGATTTTACTGCTGGTTGCTGTGGAAGGATTTCCAGGTTTGTCTTCGTGGTTTTTGTTCGGACTTTTTGACCCGTAGGCATTTGATTCATGGGTTTGCATATCGATTACATTTTAGGTTCTACATCTAAATTAGGGTTAATACTTCAAAATTAAAGACTTAGAACAAAATTATTTTGCATGATTATATCAAAAATTTGCATTATTTTACCCTTTTTTAATATTTTTAGATTTTAAATAGACAATATTGTTATCTTCAATGCATGAAACCACAACTCGAACAGATTAGTCCCCCTGCGGATTGTTCATTCAGAATTATGGTCAATCCGAACCTGAGTGATTTGTTTTATTGGCATTTTCATCCGGAAATTGAACTCGTCTATATCTATGGCGTAGATGGAAAACGACATGTAGGCAAACACTTGTCCAATTTTAAAAACAGTGATTTGGTCTTAATTGGTTCCTACATGCCGCACTTAAACTTTGATTACGGCATCAAAAAGCCCTATCAAAAAAGGGTTATTCATTTTCGCCCCGATTTTATGGAACTCGCACCGGGTCAGTTGCCGGAGTTTAAAACCATCGCCAAACTGTTTGAAAATGCAAAATACGGATTGGCTTTTGGCGAAAAAACCAAACTAAGTATTCACAACATGCTTGTGGAACTGCATCAGCAGAAGGGATTCAAGCAATTTACCAACTTATTAAAAATACTGAACAAACTCGCTTCGGCTACAGACATTCAACTCCTACACACATCGCCATACATCAATCATTACCGAAAAAAAGACCAAGATAGGCTGTCAAAAGTTTACGCATTTATAGAAAATGAATTTCACCGAAAAATAGAAATTAGCGAAGTTGCCGCTTTGAGTTATTTTACGGAAGCTTCATTTTGTCGCTATTTTAAAAAAATGACCAAACTTACTTTTGTTGCCTTTCTCAATCAATTTCGCATAGAAAAAGCCAAAAAAATGTTGATGCAACAGAAAAGTATTTCTGAAACGGCTTGCGGTTGCGGTTTTGAGAGCGTGTCATATTTTAACCGTACTTTTAAGCATATCACCGGGCAAAATCCTTCCGAATTTAAGGCCCAGTTTTAAAAAAATATATTCTAACAGCTGGGTCATAAAATCAATAAACCAAAATCATTGCCTTTGGGACAATCCTAATTTCAAGATTTTATTTTATTTTCTTTTCATCGCGTGAGATAGTTTGTAACTTTGCCCGCCGGATAAAACATCTAATGCAGTGCATATTAAACCAAAAAAAGTTGCTTTCTACACCCTGGGTTGCAAACTAAATTTCTCCGAAACCTCAACAATCTCCAGAGATTTTGAAGCCGAAGGGTACCAAAAAGTTGGTTTTGATGATGTGGCGGACATTTATGTGATAAATACCTGCTCTGTTACCGAAAATGCCGACAAACAATTTAAAACAATCGTGAGAAAAGCACAACAGCTGAACCCCAAGGCTTTTGTGGCTGCGGTGGGCTGTTATGCGCAACTCAAACCCGAAGAACTCGCTGCTGTGGACGGTGTCGATTTGGTTTTGGGTGCTACAGAAAAATTTAAACTCACACACTACCTCAACGATCTATCCAAAAACGAGCAAGCTCAAATTCACGCTTGTGAGATAGACGATGCTGATTTCTACGTTGGTTCCTATGCTATAGGCGATAGAACAAGGGCATTTTTAAAAGTACAAGACGGTTGCGACTACAAGTGTACCTACTGCACCATTCCTTTGGCCAGAGGCATTTCGCGCAGCGATACTTTGCAAAACGTTTTGAAAAATGCTGCCGAAATATCAGCACAAAATATTCAAGAAATCGTTCTTACAGGTGTCAATATTGGCGACTATGGCAAGGGAGAATTTGGCAACAAAAAGCACGAGCACACTTTCTTAGACTTGGTAAAAGCGCTGGATAATGTGCCCGGCATCAGTCGGCTGCGCATTTCTTCTATAGAGCCTAATTTGCTCAAAGACGAAACCATAGAATTTGTAAGTCAGTCTAATTGTTTTGTGCCTCACTTCCATCTTCCGCTGCAAAGCGGATCTAACGAAATACTCAAACAAATGCGCAGACGCTATTTGAAAGAACTTTATGCAGAGCGCGTAGAAAAAATTAAAACGGTCATGCCGGACGCATGTATTGGAGTCGATGTAATTGTGGGTTTCCCGGGAGAAACAGACACACATTTTCTTGAGACCTACCATTTTTTAAACGAGCTAGACATCTCCTATTTGCATGTTTTTACCTACTCCGAGCGAGACAACACACCGGCTGCGCTGATGGAAAACCCTGTTGACAAAGGCATAAGGCACAAACGCAGCAAAATGCTTCGAGGGCTGTCGGTTAAAAAGAGACGTGCGTTTTACGAAAATCAATTGGGCAAAGTGAAAACCGTACTTTTTGAAAGTGAAAACAAAGCAGGATACATTCATGGATTTACAGAGAACTACGTAAAGGTAAAAACGCCTTGGCATCCGCAATTGGTCAATACCACGCATCAAATCAGGCTCTCACATATAGATGCAGACGGTTTGGTCAGGTTTGAATGGATGTATCAACCCGATTTTCTGTCAGTTTTAAAACCTGAATTTCAATAAATGGCCGGATATTTGTTTGGATATGCCTCGTGCATAATGCCGTAGACTGCCTCAAAAATATCTTCTTCAGACGGCTTAGAAAAATAATCGCCATCTGTACCATAGGCAGGTCTATGTGCTTGTGCGGTGAGGGTTTTGGGTGCACTATCCAAAAATTGATAACCACCCTGATTTTCCAAAATCTCTTGCATGATATATGCCGAAGCACCACCCGGAACATCTTCATCTACAATGAGAAGTCGGTTGGTTTTCTGAAGGCTTTTGACCAAATCATGCCGAATATCGAGTGGCAAAAGGGTTTGGATATCTATTACCTCAACGTCTATCCCCACTTGTTGCAATTTTTTAGCCGCCTCCACAACAATCCTAAGTGTAGAACCGTAAGAAACCACCGTCATGTCGGCACCTTCTTTCATGACTTCAACCACGCCAATCGGAGTTTTAAATTCACCAATGTTGTTGGGCAGAGGCTCTTTCAAACGGTATCCGTTTAAACTCTCTATCAGTAAAGCCGGCTCATCGCTTTCCAACAAGGTGTTGTAAAAACCGGCTGCTTGTGTCATATTTCTGGGCACCAAAATATACATGCCGCGCAAGAGGTGTGCAATGCCCCCCATGGGTGAACCGGCATGCCAAATTCCTTCCAGCCTATGGCCTCGGGTGCGGACAATAACCGGGGCTTTTTGCTTCCCTAAAGTGCGATAATTGTAAGTTGCCAAATCGTCACTCATAATTTGCAAAGCGTACAACAGATAATCCAAATACTGAATTTCAGCAATAGGCCTAAAACCCCTTAGCGACAAACCAATGCCTTGCCCCAAAATGGTAGCTTCCCGAATTCCGGTATCCGAAACGCGCAAGGTGCCATACTTTTGTTGCATGCCCTCTAGTCCTTGATTGACATCGCCTATGTTGCCGCTATCTTCACCAAATATAACTACATGAGCGTGTTTGTTTAGCAATGCGTCAAAATTGTCTCTGATAATAATTCTACCGTCAACAAGTGCTGCATCAGCATCATACGCAGGTGCCACAGCTGATATTTTAGTGGCTTTATTGGGCAGTTCACTGTAGAGATGTGAACTGTATTTAGGCTGATTTTCAGCTATGTAGTTTGTTATAAAATCCTGTAGATTCTTTTTGGCAGGTACGTTTTCTCTGACAATCAACTGCATGGTTTGCCGTGCGGCGGCCAGCACATCTCTGCGGTTTGGCTCGCGTTGCTCGTCAAGTTCTCTGATGATTTTTTCTACAAAACTGCTTTGATCGCTTTCGTCAACGATGCGTTTTAGTATTTTTCTTACCTCGAGTTGTGCGCTTTTGATAGGATTTAAAAAGTCGTTCCAAACTTTTGCCTTGGTTTCCCGCACTTCTTTTTTGATGTTTTTTTCAAGAGTTTGGAGGTTTTCTTCCGTTTCAATGCCTGCTTCCAAAATCCAGTTACGCATTTTGAGGTTACAATCTCTTTCGCGCTCCCATTGTAATCTTTCTTTGCTTTTATAACGCTCGTGTGAACCGGAAGTAGAATGGCCTTGCGGCTGGGTGACTTCTCGCACGTGAATCAGCACCGGAACGTGCTCGTTTCTCGCTATTTTTCCCGCCTTTTGGTAGGTGTCTATCAAGGCCGGATAATCCCAGCCGTTCACCTGAAGAATTTCATACCCCGATGTGTTTTCATCGCGCTGAAATCCGGAAAGAATTTCTGAAATGCTTTCTTTGGTAGTCTGATAGCGGTTGTGTACAGAAATGCCATAATCGTCATCCCAAACACTCACCACCATAGGCACCTGAAGCACGCCGGCAGCGTTGATGGTTTCAAAAAAAACACCCTCGCTGGTACTCGCATTGCCGATAGTTCCCCAAGCTACTTCTTTGCCGCCGTTAGAAAACTTTTCGGAACCCGGTATATTCAGGTTTTTATACAACTTAGAAGCCTGAGCCAATCCTAATAACCTGGGCATTTGTGCGGCCGTTGGCGATATGTCACCACTCGAGTTTTTTTGCTTGGTCAGGTCGCGCCATGTGCCGTCTTCATTGAGACTATGTGTCACAAAGTGGCCTCCCATTTGACGCCCTGCAGACATGGGATCCGCATTGATATCCGGAAAAGCGTATAAACCTGCAAAAAAATGGTAAACAGACATTTGACCAATTGCCATCATAAAAGTCTGGTCGCGATAGTAACCTGAGCGAAAATCACCGTTTTGAAAAGCCCGCGCCCATGCTAATTGCGCTACTTCTTTGCCGTCACCAAAAATACCAAACTTGGCTTTTCCGGTAAGCACCTCGCGCCTTCCCAACAAGCTACACTCTCTGCTGAGTACCGCAATGCGATAATCATTCAGCACTTGTTGCTTAAATTCCTCAAAAGTCATTTCCATAGTACTGGCCTCTTTGGTTTGCATGGAGCGTTTCTTTTTATTGATAACAAAAGTACTAAAAACTTTTCGTCAAAACAATTGAATTAGTCGAGGTGAATTGACGAAAAATCAATAATTATGCTTTTTTTGTGATAAAAATGAAAATTACACATTTTTTAGCCTGTTTCTTTAAACAATACTCAATTTATAGATAATATTGAACTTTTATAAATCCATTTTTCGATAAAACATTGAGTGGATGCAAACCACATTTTTAACTCCCAAAAATATTGTACTTTTGCTGCCTGTAAATTACAAAAAATGCTCAATAAGTTAGACATAGTTAAACAAAGATTTGACGAAGTTTCCGATCTTATTATTCAACCGCAAATCATAGCAGATCAGAAGCGATATATAGAACTCAACAGAGACTACAAAGAGCTGAAAAAGTTGGTTGACAAGCGAGCTGATTATGTTGAAATCATCAACGGCATCAAGGAAGCTGAGGAAATCATAGCCGATGGTTCGGATGCAGAAATGACAGAAATGGCGAAGATGGAGCTGGACATTCTGCGTGAAAAGCTACCAACACTTGAAGAAGAAATAAAGTTTTTGTTGATTCCAAAAGACCCGGAAGATGTCAAAAACGCTATCGTGGAAATACGGGCCGGTACGGGTGGAGACGAAGCCAGTATTTTTGCCGGAGATTTGTTTAAAATGTACAGCCGTTATTGCGAAAGCAGGGGTTGGCGTACGCAAGTGATGGACCTAAACGAAGGCACGGCAGGCGGATTTAAAGAGATTATTTTTGAAGTATCCGGAGAAGATGTGTATGGCACACTGAAATACGAAGCCGGTGTGCATAGGGTCCAACGCGTACCGCAAACAGAAACCCAGGGACGCGTGCACACCTCTGCCGCTACCGTGATGGTATTGCCGGAGGCCGAAGAGTTTGATGTTCAAGTGGACATGAACGATGTGCGTATCGATTATTTTTGTTCATCAGGTCCGGGCGGGCAATCTGTAAACACCACCAAATCTGCGGTTCGGCTTACACACATTCCTACCGGAATTGTCGCACAGTGCCAAGACGAAAAATCGCAACACAAAAACAAAGACAAGGCTTTGCAGGTTTTGCGCTCCAGACTATACGAAATGGAATTGGCAAAGAAAAACGAAGCTGATTCGGCAAGGAGAAGTTCCATGGTATCCAGCGGTGACCGGTCGGCAAAAATAAGGACCTACAACTATCCGCAAGGCCGCGTGACTGACCATCGTATCAGTCTCACGCTGTACGATTTGGACAATATCATTAACGGCGATATACAGCGAATTATTGACGAATTGCAACTGGCGGTAAACACAGAAAAACTTAAAGAGGCCGGAGAGGTTTTTTAAAAATAAGAGGGTGATTCTAGACAAGCTTATCGGACAAATTCGGCAAAAGAAATCGTTTCTCTGTGTAGGGTTGGATCCCGACTTAGAGAAAATGCCAACGCATCTTCTCGAAAGTGATGATCCTATTTTTGCGTTTAACAAAGCCATTATCGATGCCACGCATCCTTTTGCAGTAGCCTACAAGCCCAACCTCGCTTTTTATGAAGTTTTGGGTGTTTCCGGATGGAATAGTTTAAAAAAAACCATCAATTACCTCAACGAAAACTATCCAGATATCTTTACCATTGCCGATGCCAAACGCGGTGATATTGGCAATACAGCGCGCATGTATGCTCATACTTTTTTTGACACATTCGGCTTTGATGCCGTGACTGTTGCACCTTATATGGGTCGCGATTCGGTGGAACCTTTTTTGCAGTTTGAAAACAAGTATACCATTCTTTTGGGACTGACTTCCAATCCGGGTGCCGACGATTTTCAAAAGCCCGATTTGTACAAAAAAGTGATGCGCAAATCCCAGCAATGGCAACACGCCGAAAGACTGATGTATGTAGTGGGTGCCACCCAGGCAGAAGCACTCACCGAAATACGAAAAATACTTCCCGAAGCCTTTTTGCTCATCCCCGGTGTGGGCACACAAGGCGGCAGCTTACAGGATGTTTGCCGTTATGGGCTCAATAGTGATGTTGGCCTGCTTATCAACGCATCTCGCAGTATTTTGTACGCATCAAACCGGTTGGACTTTGCAGAAAAAGCTGCCGAAGAAGCCGCAAAGCTGCAAGCTGAGATGGGTGCTTTTGTAGGTTAATTGTCTCCTTACTTTGCGACTCCGTATTGGTCAACCAAATAGATTAGTCCTGCCATGGCGGCTGCACCCAATTCGAGCTCTCTTTTGTTAACAGCACTAAACACATCTGCTGCTGTGTGATGGATATCAAAATAGCGCTGTGAATCGGGACGTAATCCTGCCATCACGTTTTCAGTATTCTTTAAAGGACCAATATCTGCACCACCGCCACCTTTGGTAAAGTGATTGGTTAAATATGGTTCGAAAAGGACACGCCAACTTAAAAAGGTTTGCATTTGGGTGTCGTTGGCATCAAAAGAAAAACCTCTGGGCGTAAATCCGCCGGCATCACTTTCCAAACCAAAAATGTGTTTTTCACCTTTTTGTTTGGCTACTTCTGCGTACTTATTACCTCCCCGCAAGCCGTTTTCTTCGTTCATAAACAGCACTACCCTGATGGTGCGTTTGGGTTTATATCCGATGGTTTTGAAAAGCCGCAAAACCTCCATAGACTGTACGATACCTGAGCCGTCATCATGGGCACCATCGCCAACATCCCAAGAATCTAGGTGTCCGCCAACCACGATAATTTCATCGGGAAATTGGCTTCCTTTTATTTCTCCTATCACATTGTGAGACAGGACTTCGCCGTCGTTACGAGACGTTTGTTTGAAAAAAAATGTTGTTTTAGGGTCTAGTTTCAACATAGCGCTCAACATCTCAGCACCGTTGGTGCTAATGGCAGCAGCCGGAATCCACTGATTCCTGGGCAAATCACCGTAGCGCATGGTTCCGGTATGTGGATAATCATCAAGTTTGTGCGACATGGATCGGACTATAACACCCAAGGCACCGTATTTGGCTGCTTCTGCCGCTCCTTGCACGCGTTGGTCAACAGCACCACCATAAGCTTTGAACGTTTCGATGACATACGGATCCATCGGACGGTTGTAAAACACTATTTTTCCTTGGATACTGTCTTTGCCAATTTTGGCTAAATCTTCAAAAGATTTGACTTCAACTACCCGAGATTTCAGACCATTTGGCGGCGTAGCTACCGAACCGCCCAGTGCCAAAATAGGAACACTGTTGGTTTGGCTTTCGCCTGATGATATGTAAGCAATTTCCGGAATGCCACGATTCCACTTAGGCACCATGACATCTTGAAGCCAAACGCGGTCAAGACCGATGCCTTTAAGGGTTGCTTCCCCCCACTCCACTGCTTTGGTAGCTCCGTAAGATCCTGAGATTCTATGGCCTATTTTTAAGGTTAAATGTGAGAGCCAATCATAACTTTTTCCGGCTGTCAATGAGGTAGAAAAAAGTTTTTTGATGAATAAGGAGTCGACGGCATGGTTGGATGTTTGTGCAAAAACGATGCAGGTCGATAGTAAAAATAAAGGAATCAAAAATAGGAGCTTAGTTTTCATTACTGAGTTTTGTTTTATAAAATTGGATATTGGCTTCTGTTTCGGCGTCGAGCTGGGGTTCTTGAATGTCGTGATAGTTTGATAAAACCTCATAAATGATGGAAGCTACGATGAGCCTAGACAGCACCTTATCATCTGACGGAATCACATACCAAGGCGCATGTGGCTTGGAGGTTTGGTTTAATATATCTTTGTAGCAATCCTGGTAAAGATTCCAAAGTTCTCTTTCTTTTAAATCTGCCGGAGAAAACTTCCATTGATGCGATTTATTTTCCAACCGCCTGAGCAATCGTTGTCGTTGTTCTTCTTTAGATATGTGCAGAAAAAATTTAAAAATAACGGTTCCATTTTCAGAAATGTGTCTTTCAAAATCATTGATTTGACGGAAACGGTTGTCCCAAAATCCGGGCGTGATGTCGTCTGTACTCTCAACTTTAGGAATATTTTCGCCCAATATGTAGTTTGGGTGCACACGAGTTACCAACACATTTTCGTAATGTGTGCGGTTAAAAACACTGAATTTACCTCTTTCGGGTAGTGCCACGTAATGCCGCCAAAGATAGTCGTGTCGTTTTTCAAGCGCAGTGGGCGTTTTAAAACTGTGTACTACTACGCCACGCGCATTCAAATCTTTGAAAACCTCTCTAATCAGACTGTCTTTTCCAGCGGTGTCCATACCCTGCAGGCAAACCAAAACCCCGTATTTGCCATGTGCATACATCTTGTCTTGTAGTTTTGCCAATTTTCTGCGCAGTTTTTTGAGTTGCTTTTCTGCTTCAACTTCAGATAAATCAAAATTGGCCTTAGATGAAATTTCTTCTAAGGCTTCCAAAGGTCTTGGTATGTAATCGGAAGGTAAAATATAATGCATCTCTAAAAATTTAGGCTAAATATAAAAAAGATTTGCCACTATGCTTTGTTATCTTTGAAAAAGACTTTAGAAATAAGCAGCATGCTCAAAAAGTTTATTCAAAAAATCAAAAAGTTGCTCAAGCAAGGTATGAGCAGCAAAACATTGGCAGTAAGCTTGAGCTTTGGCTTGGTTTTCTCGCTGATTCCACTACCTTGGGCGTCCACATTACTCATCAGTTTTATAGGTTTGCGGCTTCGTTGGAACATACCGCTACTCTTGCTATTGAGCTATGTAGTGTTTCCACTACAACTTTTTCTGCTTATTCCATTTATAAATTTTGGCAGGTGGATGTCAGGATTGGATCCTTTTGACCTAACGGCTGAACATTTGTCAATGATACTCGATTCGGGCTGGCTGTTGTTTATCAGAGACTTAGGCTTACAAATCTTCTTTGCCTTGCTTGGCTGGTTGGTAGTCAGTGTGCCTACTTTTTTAGTGAGCTGGTTATTGCTGCGACGGTTGTTGAAAAAATGGCCCGATAATATGAAAATGGATTCAGGCGAAAATTAAGTTTTGATTACCTTTACTTTTTTAAAAAACGCATATGGAAATTATCGGAATTATTTTAGCGTCTTTGGTTTTTGGCATCGTCGGATTTTGGTTGGGCAATAAGTTCTCTAAAGTTAAAAATGAAGTAGAAACCGGAAAAACAGCATCCGACAACCAACACCTTCGCGCATTGCTTTCTACCCAAGAGCAGACCATCAACAAAGCCGAAAATGAGGTAAAGACCTTGCGCGGTGAAAAAGAAGATTTGCAAATAAAGCTGGCTCAAACTGCTTCAGCCTTAGAGAATTTACAAGAAAAACAAAAAGACCAGCAAGCCGATTTGGAAAAATTGCAGCAAAAATTCCAGAAGGAATTTGAAAACCTTGCACAAAAAATATTGGATGAAAAATCGGCTAAATTTACCCAACAGAACAAGGAAAACATGCAAAATCTTCTGAATCCGTTGCAGGACAAGATCAAAACTTTTCAAGAAAAGGTGGAAGTTACCCACAAAGAAAGCATTGTCAACCACGCCACGCTGAAACAGCAAATCTTAAACTTGCAAACCCTCAACGAAAACATTACCAAAGAAACCACCAACCTTACCAAGGCGCTCAAAGGCGAATCTAAAACCCAAGGTAATTGGGGCGAACTCATTTTGGAACGCGTCTTAGAAAAATCGGGTTTGGAAAAAGGTTTGGTCTACGAGGTGCAACAAAGCATGACCAACGAAGAAGGCAAGCGGCTACAACCCGATGTGGTGATTCACTTGCCTGATAACAAAAGGCTGGTCATCGATGCCAAGGTGTCGCTTACGGCCTACGAAAAATACATGAACGAAGCGGACGAAACCCAACGCGAAATATACATCAAAAGCCATCTCATTTCCATTCGGAAACACGTAGAGGAACTGAGTAGTAAAAATTACGATGCATTATTCCAAGACGCAAGTCCGGATTTTGTGCTGATGTTTGTGCCTATAGAACCGGCTTTTGCGGTAGCCGTCAATACTGACCCGCAACTGTACAACAACGCTTTTGACAAAAACATTATCATTGTGACTCCCACCACCCTGTTGGCCACGCTTCGCACCGTGCAAAGCATGTGGACTACTAGAAAACAACAAGAAAACGCATCTGAAATTGCCAGACAAGCCGGCGCTTTGTATGATAAATTTGAAGGCTTTGTGACAGATTTGATAAAAATGGGTAAGAAAATGGATGAAGCCAAAACCGAATACAAAAACGCCATGAGCAAGCTTACGGAAGGAAGGGGAAACCTAGTGAGTTCTGTGGAGAAATTAAAGGCGATGGGCGCGAAAGCCAAAAAGACCCTTCCGGAAAAATTGTTGGAGCGCGCCGGCGATGAAGGCTTATCAAACTAAACTTATCCGGGTTTTTGTGTTCTAAAAAAACGCTCAGGAATTAACAGAAATTTAGAACTGATTTCTTTTTTAAAATGCTATTTTTATTAAAAATAAGCTAAGGCTTCTTCATGAAACAATTTATCGCTTACTCTTTTCTTATTTTGGCATCTAGCGTGTACAGCCAAACTTCCATTCGTGCCGAGCTCAACGAAAAGATAAACAACCGGGAATACTATCAACTTGCCAACGGAAACGCATCTAAAATTGTGGCTACTTACACCGTAGATCCTTATTTTTTTGAGTCTCCTAAATATACCTTGGAACGTTGGGAGTACAATTTTATCAGCAAAGACAGCATCAACGGATTTGCAAAAAAAGACGGAGATCTAGTTTACAATTTTGCCTTTAAGATAGATTCACTTCAACGGAAAATAGATTTAAAGGAACGAACCAAAAGCTACCTCTCCGGCTGGATTTTAAGCCATGTAAAATACACCTACAAAGATGCGTTTAAAGACTTGCATATTTACAAAGCAGACGGCACGCTAAACTATCGCGTCCGGGTGGCTTTTGACAGCCTCGGAAACCCAAATTACTTAGCAAGCTTAGACGCTAAAAACAATTTTCAAGCTATCGCGCTGGCAGAATACCGATATGACCAAAAATATTACAACTACAGCATAATGAACGCCACAGGGAGGGTGCTTTTAGAAGAAGTACAATATTACAACCACGACTACATCATCCAAAAAAACAAAAAAGGAGATGTTGTCAAAATGTACGAGCCTTTTGAACCTGTCTTTTTGGGCATCATCTATCTGATTGACTACAAATACGACAAAAAAGGAAATTGGACACGGAAGAAGGTAACCACACAAACCCCCGAAGGCACTTGGGTTTCTCTTCAAATCAAAAGAAAAATAAGTTATATTGATTGAATTGAACCGGTATTAAACAGAAAACTAAAAACCGCTTTTTAAGTTTATATAACTATCTTTGTAAAGCATAATCTCTGTCAAAAAACCTAAACATGAAGATTTTAACCCAGCTCCTCACCATCTTTATTGCTTTTATGATAATAGGTTGTAAAAACAAATCTGAAAATGAATCTGTGAATAAAAACCCTCAAAAACCGGAAGTGGAAGTGCCTTTGGAAGAGCGTGCATCGGCATTTCACAAGAGTCTGATTACTATAGACACGCACAACGACATCAACGTCAACAACTTTACTGCCGAAAAAAACTACACCCAAGATTTAGACACACAAGTAAACCTGCCCAAAATGGAAGCCGGTGGCCTCGATGTCAGTTGGTTGATTGTGTACACAGGACAAGGACCGCTAACAGCATCCGGCTACAAAGCTGCCTATGCCAACGCCATGTCTAAATTTGAAGCCATCCATAGGTTGACAGCAGAAATAGCCCCTGACAAAATTGGCTTGGCAACCTCTTCAGAAGAAGTGCGCAAAATTATAGACAGTGGAAGAAAAGTGGCGATGATTGGTGTAGAAAACGCCTACCCGATTGGAACAGATTTGACCCACATAGAAGAATTCTACAAACTGGGCGCGCGCTATATATCCTTGGCTCATAATGGCCACAGCCAACTGAGCGATTCGAACACAGGGGAAGCTGACGGCGTTTGGCTGCACAACGGACTCAGCGAACTCGGTAAAAAAGCAGTTTTGGAGATGAATCGGTTGGGTATTATGATTGATATATCTCACCCATCAAAAGAAGCCATCAAACAAATGATTGCACTAAGCAAAGCACCTGTTTTGGCCTCCCATTCTTCTGCAAGAGCGCTATGCAACCACAGCCGAAATTTGGACGATGAATTGTTGGCATTGGTTAAAGAAAATGGAGGCTTGGTGCAGACCGTTGCTTTTGGTGCTTATTTAAACAAAGAAAAAAACAACCGTTTTGTGGTCGCGCGTCAAAATATCTACGAAGTTTATGCAGACAGCCTGGATTTTCAACTCCTTGACAGGACTGACATTGCTGAACTTTCTGAGGAGGCACGTAATGCCTATTTTGAAAAATACAGCCAAGTTAGAAATCTGGCTGCCACCGAAGTGGCCAACCTCACCAAATCTATGGACGTGGTGAATGTATCCGATTTTGTAGATCATATAGATTATTTGGTTCAAAAAATAGGAATTGAACACGTGGGCATCAGTTCTGATTTTGATGGTGGCGGCGGCATTTCGGGTTGGGAAGATGCATCAGAAAGTTTTAATGTGACTGTGGAGCTCATAAACCGTGGATATAACGAAGAAGAAATTGCCATGCTTTGGGGCGAAAACCTGCTCAGGCTGATGAACGAAGTGGAAGCTGTTGCAAAATCTTTGAAATAATAAATATATTGGGTTTCAGATTAGACCACTTTCTTCATTAAAAATGTTTTATAAATTAGAAACTTAGGCAAATTTACCTATGAAAAAAATCCTGATTATAGACGACGACAAAATGATTGTCACCATTCTTCAATTTCGACTTGAAAAAGAAAAATTCAACATCATTGTTTGTGAAGATGGTAAAAAAGCCAAAAAGTTGATGGAAGTTGAAAAGCCCGATTTGGTCATTGCAGACATTATGATGCCCATGGTATCGGGTTTGGAAATTGTAAATTTCATCAGAAACAAAAAGAAATGGGATATTCCCATAATGGTATTATCTTCAATTAATGATGATAAAACTTTGCTGGAAGCTTACAGCTTGGGTGCAGACGAATTTGTTACCAAACCCTTTAGTCCCGAAGAATTGGTCATTCGCATCAAGAAAATGCTGCTTTCCGCAAGATCGAATGCTTAGATTTTGAAGCTAACAAACTCACCTCACTTTTTTTATGTCAACCATCAAAAATTTGCTTTTTGACTGCTGTCTCAAATCATGCAACGCCCGCGAAAAAGATTATGTCAATGAAATTGCTCTTATCAAAGAATCCTTAGAAATGATGTCGGGTAATGATGAAGAGGGCAGCGATTCGCAACGCGAAAATTTATTGGAAAACCTGACTAAAAACAACCAAAGACTGATAGATGTCCGAACCCAGATAGCGACGCTCAGCAACATCAACCCAAACATTTCACACACCGTTGCCAAACTGGGAAGTCTGGTAGAAACCAGCGCAGGAAGTTACTTTTTGAGCGTAAGTGTGGGGAAAATTATTTTAGAAGGGAAGATTTACTATGCCGTATCGGAGCATTCGCCCATCGGGCTTGTTTTGATGCATTGCAATGCTAGCCAGCAAATCGTTTTTAACAACACCCGTTTGGAGATTGTTTCTGTTGCTTAAAATACTTTGGAACGAAGTTTCTATTTGTTCAAAAAAACATCGTCCTTGTTCTCCGGTAGGTAAAATATGAGGAAGAAAATCATGGCAAAAGTCATTTCAAACAATTCCCATTTTCTATCCGCATTTATGGTGAGCATCAGAAGCGTAAACAGGACAAAGGCAATGACCTGATTCCACCTAGGAATTGGAATGCCAAACCGTACAAAAGTATTTTTTATCAAACTTGATTTTTTGTACAACCACGGAATAAGCGTTAGATAGAGAATGACCACCAATCCGAACAATTGCGTGAAAATAATTTTGTTTACTTTTTTTCCGGAAACAACCAAATTGTGCAGATTCGTTTCTTGCTGCGCGTTGTTTTGAAGGAAAAATTCGCCCGATTGTATATCAAAAATACGTTGTCCCCATGAAATTTCTTCTCCGGCACCAAAGAAAAATACCACAGTAGTGAGCAATACACCAATTTTCCATAATAAAGGTTTTACACCACCCAATTTAAAGAGACGCATAAGTTGTAAAACAGCAATCATCAGTAAGCCAAGAGCCGTCATGTTTTCTATAAAACCGTCTTCTTGGGCAAAATCGGTGTTAAAATAATCGGAGTTTGCTTGGGCAATCCATATACCTATAATGTGAATGAGCAACAGAAATGCATACATCAATATTTCTGCACGGATAGGTTTATTGAGAATCATATTGGGTCAGTAAATATAAATTGGCCGTTAACCTCGATTTGTGATTTTTTCTAGATTTATCAGCATAGTTGATGTCAATGTGTTCCAATGATTCAATCCGATAATCCTTTTCAAAAGTAGCCAAAAATTTTGATTCCATTTTCTCATTGACTAAAAAAGTTGCTTTCTCAAAAAAAGGTGGATTGACAAATCTGTCATATTGTGGGAGTTTGAAGCCGTAATCCCAAATGATTTCAGGACTGATCTCACCGTAAGAATAACTTTTTGTTTGGTACTTGGCCTCGTATGATGCGATAACTTTTGGAGAAACAATCTCTTTGTTGTCATAAAAAACACCGACCATAGAGATGCCAAAAACAACAATCGTAGCGACAACCAATACATTGGTATAGAAAAGCCTGTCAAATAATTTTTTTTGAAGCCAATAAATTTTTAAAACACCTATTCCAATCAAGAACAAGGAAGTCAATATATACGAAACTATATACTCCTGCCATGCGTCTTGCAACAAAAAGTAAGCGGCGACCGGAAATGCAAAACAAACCACAATTAAAAGCCAATAATGAATTCTTAAAGGCCATTTTTCGGTCTTGGAAAACTTGTTCCACATGAGTGCAGCGACTTGTAAGTAGAAGGAAGTGGTTATGGCTAAGGGAATCATCACGGGAAACAGATAGCGTTTCTTTTTTTCGGGAATCAGCGAGAGTAAGACCACGCCTATCACAGTCCACAACAAAGAAAATTGATACAGTTTCAAATTTGAAACCCTCTTTTTCATATATGGATACCAAAGACTCATAAAAGCGGGAATCGTCCAAATACCGAGCTCCGTAAAAAAATCAAAGTAGTAATAAAGCGGCCTAACATTGTTGCTTAACCATGCATTGGACTCCACTTCGGCAATCTGTTCGGCCGAATTTTCGTCAAAGAGATAAATATAAAAAGGCCACCAACTGCTAATGAGTAAAGCAATTAAGACAAGAAAAATGATGGCAACCGGACTGATGTTTGATTTTTTGAAACGATACACAATTCCGTAGGCGATTAGAAAAGGAAGCAGCAGTGCAAAATGAGAAACCGGTCCTTTGCTCAAAAAAGAAAAACCAATACAAATACCTGCTACAAAAGCAGCATTTAAATTTTGGTCTGTTTTTTCGAAAAGCTGAAACAAGCAGGCGATACCTAACAGCATAAATGCGTGAGCATAAATATCCCAGGTGGCTTCTCTACCCGTGAAAATGGTAGAGAAAGCAGTGGCTAAAATCAGTACAGAAAGCAGGGTTTGAGGCTTATCAAACCCGGCGTGACGCATCAATTTTCTGAGCGCAAAAAACAACAATAGCGTCATGAGTGCCGCAGCGAAGCGAAGCATAAAGATGTTTTGCAGACCAAAAATTTTTGCAAATCCTGCGGTGATCCAAGTGGGCAATGGTGGTTTTTCGTATCTGGGCAAGCCGTTCATGCGAGTCAAAATCCAATTGCCATCGTGCAGCATTTCACGAGCTGTTATAAAATTGCGGGCTTCCATGATGTTGACTTCCAACACATTCAAATTGGGCACAAAAACTGCCGCCCAAATGATGAGAATCACCAAACCGTCTCTTTTTAAAATGGAATCAAAAAAAGTGGTTTTCATAGTTTAACAGGCTTTTTTTCAACATAATGCAAATATATATTTCTGGAATAAACAAGCAAGCCGAAGGTGTGTCCCAACATCAAAACATAATCTATTCTGATAATGGCATAGCAAAGGATAAGCGACGAACCTATCAAACTTAAAATCCAAAATCCTAGAGGAAGTATCGAATGTTTCGCATTTTCGGAATAGAGCCATTGATATACAAACCGAAGGATAAAAACAATTTGTGCGATGACACCAAAGAGTAACAAACCATGAGGAAGTGCTTCGTTTTGAAAAAGCAATTCTCGGTCTTGCGCGCCGTTGTTATAGGAAAACCCAATAATCAGAAAAGGAAAAAGATAGAGAAAATACCGAAAGGGACGAACAAGTTTTTTCCACTCGCCTTGCATTTGCATATTTCGGATATAAATAAAATAAGTGAGTGATTGCCCCAACATAATTGAAAAATCGTGTCGCAGCCAACCGTACACAAACATCAAAAAAGAGGCTAAAAAACTCAATTGCCAAAATAAAGTTGGCGTGGTAACTTTTCGAGACTTTTCAGACAATATCCACTGAGAGAGCATTCTCGACATAAAGAGTGCCTGCGCACTAAATCCTAAAATAAGAATGAGCCAGTGTTGCATAAATCTACTTGTAGGCACAAAGTTAACAAATACTTACGGCAACAAATGATTTTAAAAAATGTTAAGTATAATTTAATTCTGTCCATCTTGTTGTTGCACACGATAGCGGATGTATCTTTTTTTCATCCACAAGTAGGCAAAACAATCCATCAGCGGTTTTAGCAATCTATTCCACAAGCCAAATTTTGCTTGCCCTGCTATGCGTGGAAAGTGCCTGACGGGAATTTGAATAATGCGTCCTTCTTGGAGTAAAACCATTGCCGGTAAAAATCTGTGCAAACCTTTGAACATAGGAATTTGTTTGGCTACGTCCGTTTTAATAATTTTCAAAGGGCAGCCCGTATCATCCATACCATCGTGGGTAAATGACCTGCGTATGCCATTGGCTATTCTTGAAGACATATTTTTCACGAACGAATCTTTTCTGTCTGCTCTAACGCCTGTGATTAATTCATAATCAAACCGATAAGGCAACAACAGATTAAAATCTTCCGGAGCGGTCTGTAGATCCGCATCTATATAGCCAACCCAAGGTGTTTGTGTAAAGTCAAACCCGGCTTTGATGGCCGCGCTCAATCCGCAATTTTGTTCAAAACTGATGTAGTTAAAACGGGTTTGTCGGTCGCAAATTTTTTCTATAAGAGACTGACTTCCATCTGTAGAGCCATCGTTGACAAAAAGAATTTTGGCAGGAACCAAACTCATCTTTAAGAAATCTGTCATTTCTCTTTCAACCCTTTCAAGATTTTCTTCTTCGTTAAAAACCGGGATAATAATAGTGAGTTCGGGTTTCAATTGTAGTGATTAAGAATAGGACAAAAGTATTGAAACTTTTAAAACATCAGACAAACGCGTTCAATAAATCAGAGAAACATCGCCTTTTCCTTCTCTGATAACTTCGGGTTCTGCGCCACTCAAATCCACAACTGTTGAAGCTACATTGTCTCCGTAGCCTCCATCTATGACTACATCAACAAAATCTTTCCACTTTTCAAAAATCAGTTCAGGATCTGTGGTGTACTCAATTACTTCATCTTCGTCGTGAATGGAGGTAGAAGCGATAGGATTGCCTAGTTTTCGCACCAGTTCTATGGCAATGGCATTGTCGGGTATTCGAATTCCTACTGTTTTCTTTTTCCTAAAAACTTTGGGTAAGTTATTGTTTCCAGGCAAGATAAAGGTGTAAGGTCCTGGTAGGGATTTTTTTAATATTTTAAAGGTTTTGGTGTCTATTTGTGCTACAAAATCTGATAGGTTGCTTAGGTCTGAGCATATAAATGAAAAATTGGCTTTATCGGGTTTTACGTCTTTGAGGCGTGCCAGTCTTTCCATGGCGCGAACGTTTGTAATATCGCAACCCAAGCCGTACACGGTGTCTGTCGGATAAATAACCAATCCTCCGTTCATCAATACATCAACTACTTTTTGTATAGCAGCCGGATTTGGATTTTGAGGATATATTTTTATAAGAACAGCCATGAAGCATCAAATTTTGCACTAAAGTAAGCAGAATTTTAAAAACACAGAAATAACTTGATACAACAGGGTTTGGGTTTCTAAAATTTCATCCCTAAGGTCAGTACAACATTGGTGTTGGTTATATTCATATTGGCTGTATCAGTCAAGCCTGTAGTGAAAAGAGGGCGTTTAGCATCTCTCTCGGCTTGTTCAAAAGCGGCATCTATGTTAAACATACCGAAGTTGTAACCCAGACCTAAAGAAAATGCATCGAGCTCGCCCAGCGTTTCGCCGTCTTTGTAAGGACTGTCTTCATATCGATATCCACCGCGTAGGCTCAAGCCGCCCATTCTGTATTCACCGCCTATTCTATAAGCGCTGGCGTCGGTTAGTAATTGATCGATGGCCTGGTTTTGTTGACGAAAAAAGGGATCGTTTTCTGGGCTAAACTCCATATCCGAATAGTCTTTGTAGCTGTAATCAAAACTCAACAAACCATGTTGACCAAAAAGCAACGCCAAACTTCCTGTGAGTTTACCGGGTGTCCTGAGGCTGTATTCCGGAAAGAAATTTACAATGTTAGGACTGATGTCTTCCAATATTTGGCTCTCTCCTTCAGTCCTGAGCGTGCGAACAGATTGGACGAGCCTGTCTCTAATATCATACCAAGTGGGCGATTCGTAAGAAGCACCTACACGCACATATTCGTTGAGTTTGGCTATGGCACCTAACTGAAACGAAAAACCGTCACCATCCGAGCGCAAGTGATTTTCAAAACCGATTTGATTGATAAAAGAGTCCGGGTTGGTTGCCTCTTCAAAGAGAAAAGTAGTTTGGGAATAATCTATGGAGTGGAAGTTGAGGTTCAATCCCAGATAGAGTATATCTTTATAAGCTGCTGCAAAATTGGCGGTAAATTTTCCGTTGTAGCCCGAAGATATGAAAGAATACTCTTGAAAAACCGGCCCGGAACCTACATTGCTCACATAAAGGCTGTTGTCCGGATTGTCCGGATTCAAAGGATCGATGACAAAAGATTGGAAACCCAGGAAAGCTTGTTGCGCACCAAAACCTTCCGTTTCTCCTAAAAATTGATATAAATCGTCTATAGATTCACCTTCGCGAAGCGACAGCAAATCGAGCGGCACGCCATCGGCAAAACTTAAAAAATAATTATCGATTGAATTGTTGGTGTTTGTACCTGCTATAAAAATTTGATTGTCAAAATTCGCCGTTGTTTCATAGTTGAAAGCGAGTGCCAATCGGGTCCAGTCGCTGGCGCCACCGGTTTCATTGAACACGAAAACGGTTCCCAATTGGTTTAAATCAAAGCTGTTTTCTGAATCATTGGTAGCCGTCCCAAAAAAAACAGCATCGTTGTCCACGTCTAAGTTGGAAAGCGTAATAGCACCTTGACTTGCGTTAAAAATTGCCGATCCGGCCGGATTTACATTGATGGCAGACAAGTCGCCACCCACGGCACCGAAAGCACCGCTCATGGCTCTGAAACGAGCCGTCCCTGTAATTTCATCCATCGAAAACCGAAGCCCGTCTTGAATTTCTTGAGCTTTGAGTGCGGAAAAGAAAGTGACACTCACCAAAAAAGTGTAAAGTAGTTTCATCTGTTTATATTATTTATTTTTATCGGTCAGATGGAACGCCCTAGGATAATCATACTCCTGTGTGCAAAATTTTTACATGGGCGTTTCATGTGTTTATATTTATTGTCTTTTAATGATCCTGCTTCGACTCCGCTCAGCACAGGCGCGGAACGCCCTAGGATAATCATACGCCTGTGTGTCAATCTTTTTACATAGGCGTTTCATCGTTTTATTGATTTATTTTTACGAGCCAATCTCAATCCGAACGGGCTAATCATTTGCAAAATAAATCCATTTATTTTGAGATATTCGTTGATGAACCTTTCACAAATGTTTTTATTAATTTGTTTGCTAAGATAAAAAAGTCGGTAGCAAAGTTTGATAAAAAAATGTTAATACCCTTTCAAATGCCTCTCAAAATAAATGGATATTAATTGGAAACAGATGCTATGTTTTTTTCTAGTATCAGCCTTAAAAAGATTTGTTTACAACTTCGACTTTGTAAAATTTAGCATAACCTAATTTTAGTTTTCGAAGCTATGTATGCCATTGAGGGTGCAATTAGAATTTGTGAATAAATTTTGATGCTAAAAATTTGGATAAACCCTATCTTTGATGAGTTTATTTATATTTAAAATTTTAGATTATGTCAACAAATCCTGAGCGAATAAAATGTTTGATTATAGGTTCCGGACCAGCGGGTTACACAGCGGCTATTTATGCCGCTCGTGCCGATTTGAAACCGGTTTTATATACCGGCATGGAGCCGGGCGGGCAGCTTACCACCACCACAGAAGTAGATAATTTTCCCGGTTATCCCAACGGTGTGGACGGTCCATCTATGATGGTAGATCTTCAGAAACAGGCCGAAAGATTTGGCACCGATGTACGGATGGGCATGGCAACGGCGGTTTCATTTAGCGATGAGGAAGGTGGGCTTCACAAAGTAACCATAGATGGAAACAAACAATTGGAAGCGGAGTCTGTGATTATTTCTACCGGAGCTTCGGCGCGCTATCTCAATTTGCCCAGCGAACAACGTTTGCGCGGCGGAGGCGTATCGGCATGTGCGGTTTGCGATGGCTTTTTCTACAAAGGCCAAGAAGTGGCTATAGTAGGAGGTGGCGATACGGCGGCAGAAGAAGCGACCTATCTTGCCAACATCTGCAAAAAAGTAACCATGCTGGTGCGTAAAGATTATATGCGTGCGTCAAAAGCCATGCAACATCGTGTGAAAAACACGGCCAATTTGATTGTGAAATACAATACCGAAGTGGAAGAGGTGCTGGGTGATACGGTGGTAGAAGGCATTCGAATGGTGAACAACCAGAGCGGGGAGAAAGAGGAAATCAAAGTGACGGGTTTGTTTATTGCGATAGGTCACAAACCCAATACAGACATCTTTAAGGGCCAGTTGGAAATGGACGCAACCGGTTATTTAATTACAAAAGGGAAATCGACCAAGACTTCCAAACCCGGGGTTTTTGCAGCCGGCGATGTTCAAGACAAGGAATACAGGCAGGCTGTGACGGCAGCGGGAACGGGATGTATGGCTGCTTTGGATGCCGAGCGCTATTTGCAAACAGCCGGCGTGGTTGCAGTTTCCGTAGAGGAGTAAGCATCCTCAAGGGAAAATAGCGTTTTTCTGGCACACAATGTTGGCCGCGCCGGAAGAATGTCTCTATTTTTTTTGAGTACTTGGGCAGATTGCATCCGTTGTTGGAATGCCCGAGTCTTGGATTGCCTTAAATCCACCTGTTACATCCATTAGGTTGTGGATGCCGCGACTTTTAAGTATGGAAGCGGCTATCATGGAACGATAACCACCGGCACAGTGAAGCGCCAGGTTTTTGTTCTTGGGCAATTTGTCAAACTGTTCGTTGATAAAGTCCAACGGGACAGAAAGTGCTTGAGGCAAATGCGAACTTTCGTATTCCCCCGGTTTTCTTACGTCTATCACGGCGAGTTGGTCATCGTTGAGTTTGTGTTTTAAGTTTTCGGCGGAAATAGCATCTACGCGGTCAGTTTCTTTACCGGCTGTTTGCCAAGCATCAAAACCGCCTTCCAAATAACCAACGGTGTGATCGAAGCCAACTCTGGACAATCTGGTGATTACTTCTTCCTCGCGTCCTTTGGGTGCGACCAGGAGAATTTCTTGATGGGTATCAGAAATCAGGGCGCCTACCCACGGTGCAAAACCCCCATCGATACCAATAAAGATGGATTTTGGAATGTGTGCTTGGGCAAATTCGTTTGGAGAACGTACATCTAAAATGACCGCATGGGTGGCGTTGGCGGCTTCTTCAAAGGCATCGGGCGCGAGTGCCATCAGGCCTCTGTCTAAAACCTGTTGGATGTCTTCATAACCCCTTTTGTTCATTTGTACGTTGAGGGGGAAGTATTTGGGTGGAGGCATCAAGCCGTCAGTAACTTCTTGTATAAATTCATCGCGCGTCATATTGGCACGAAGGGCATAATTTATTTTTTTCTGATTGCCCAAAGTGTCCACGGTTTCCTTCATCATGTTTTTACCGCAAGCCGAACCGGCACCATGTGCGGGATAGACCAAAATATCATCTGAAAGCGGCATAATTTTGGTTCGCAATGAATCAAACAGCAAACCTGCCAATTCCTCTTGGGTCATGTGTGCAGCTTTTTGAGCCAAATCCGGCCGGCCAACATCACCCAAAAACAAGGTGTCGCCCGAAAAGATGGCGTGGTCTTTTCCGTTTTCATCGCGAAGCAAGTAGGTGGTGCTTTCCATGGTATGGCCCGGTGTGTGCAAGGCTATCATTTTGAGTTTTCCAATTTCAAAAACTTGCCCGTCATTAGCAATCAGGGCTTCAAAATCGGGTTGGGCGGTGGGTCCATATACAATCTGTGCACCGGTTTCTTTGGCCAAAGTAACATGTCCGCTGACAAAATCGGCATGAAAATGGGTTTCAAAAACATATTTAATTTGAGCCTTGTTTTTGGCTGCTCTTTGCAAGTAGGGTTTGGTTTCTCGCAAGGGATCAATGATGGCGGCTTCACCGTCACTTTCAATATAATAGGCACCTTGCGCAAGACAACCTGTATAGATTTGTTCGATAATCATAGCTTAAAATTTTTTCAAATGTATATAACTAAACCATTGTAGTTTGTAATCAAAGTTACAGAAAATACGGCTAAGACGGTTGTGTTTAGGGTCGAAATTAACAGATTGTTTCTTATCTTGTCACCATAAAAAACAGACACTTGGAAACATTTAAATTGTTTATATCTAGCTATTTAACACAAATTATTCAGACCGGAATTTTGATTTTGGTTTTGGGTATGCTCAAGTTTCTGCTCAGAAACTTAGTGAGGCGCTTCGGAAAACTTACAGATTTGTTGGAAAATCGCACCAAACTCATCATTAAATATATCAATTTTTTGTTGACTTTGGTTTTACTCCTCATTCTACTGCTGATATGGGGTGTCGATTTTGGAGAAGTGATTATCTTGTTTTCTTCTGTGTTTGCCATTATTGGCGTGGCTCTTTTTGCCCAGTGGTCTATATTGAGCAACATCACCTCCGGCATCATACTGTTTTTTACGTTTCCTTATAAAATTGGCGATCGTATTCGCATTCACGACAAAGATTTTCCGATGGATGTCACCATCCTCGATATCAAGGCATTTTACCTCTTACTTGAAGATGCAGAAGGTGAGTTGACGACTTATCCCAATAATATGATGTTGCAAAAAGGGGTGAGCATCCTCAAGAAATACGACGATGGAAAAAGTGAGTTGTGAGGGGAGAGGCAATAGGCATTTGGCATTAGCCAATAGGCATTAGGCAATAGGCGTTATTTGTTATAGGTTATTCGTTATTTGTTTAAAGCCAATAGCCAATAGCCAATAGCCATTAGCCAATAGGCATTAGGGTTGTTTCATCGTTTCATTAAATCCCACTAACTCTATAAACTGTCATGCTGAACTTGTTTCAGCATCTACACTCAAGGACTTGTCACCCCGAGCGCAGTCGAGGGGCAGCGTAAGCAAGTTCAGGGTGACAGCTAAAGGCAATAGGGTTATTTGTTAAAGGTTACTCGTTATTTGTTTAAAGCCAATAGCCAATAGCCAATAGCCATTAGGCAATAGGCATTAGGTTTGTTTCATCGTATCATCAAATCCCATTAACTATAAAAACTGTCATGCTGAACTCGTTTCAGCATCTACACTCAAGGAATTGTCACCCCGAGCGCAGTCGAGGGGAATGTCACCCCGAGCGCAGTCGAGGGGCAAGACCCTGAAACGAGTTCAGGGTGACAGCTTGGGGTGTTGCCGGGCGATATAAGTTATTGGTTATATGTTGTAGGTTATATGTTGTAAGTTATCGGTTTGTCCATCATCAAAATTCACATACCTGATAAGCCTGTCGTGTTGAATCCCACCAACTTGTCATGCTGAACCCACCGACCTGTCATGCTGAATTTATTTCAGCATCTTCACTCCACAGCATGTCATCCCTAGCGCAGTCGAGGGGCAGCGCAAGCAAGTTCTGTGTTTAATAGTTATACGTTACTCTTTATTATGAAAAAAAAACTTTCTGCTAGTTCTATATTCGAGAACTTATCGTATATTTGTTTTTTAATTTGACTAATGAAACGAATAATTGCGAAAAGTACGCTGAGAGAATTTTGGGAGAAACACGCTGACTCTGAACAGTATTTGAAAACTTGGTATGATACGGCGAAAAGTGCTAAATGGTTTTCTCCAAACGATGTTAAACAAACATACATTTCCGCAAGCATTCTTAAAAATGGTCGAGTTGTTTTCAATATAAAAGGAAACTCCTACCGACTTGTAGTCAAATTTAATTACGAAAAACAATG
>JAVVDW010000006.1:0-144958 GCA_032251335.1 Flavobacteriaceae bacterium
TAGGAGCTTTCTTCGTTGTCAGAGCAAAGAAGAATCTCCAATACAAGATCACCAAGTGGAAACGAAGATTGCCCAAGAATGTACTTTCAGATATAACGATTGAATTGACTGGGTTTTATCCTAAACAATACTATCCGAAACATCTTAGATTGGTCAGATATTGGGATGAAGAACAAAAGCGTGAGCTTGTATTTTTAACTAATACCGTTCACATTTCTGCACTTCAAGTTGCTGAACTTTACAAGAACCGCTGGCAAGTCGAGCTTTTCTTTAAATGGCTAAAGCAACATCTAAAGGTCAAGAAATTCTGGGGAACTACTGAAAATGCTGTTCGAATTCAAATATACGTTGCCATGTGTACTTACTGCTTGGTAGCAATCGTCCAAAAAGACATGCAACTTGACAGAAGTACATATGAGGTTTTGCAGATATTGAGTATTTCTTTAACAGATAAAACTCATCTTCGAGATCTATTTGAGAGAACTAAATTTCAAAATGACAAAGAACGTTTTAGGCTTAATGAGCCAAATTTGTTTAATTTTTAATAACGTCCCAATTTTAATGGGACACTAGTGAATTAAAAACACAAATAAATAAAAGCGAGAAGCGTTTTTGAAAGCCTTCTTCCATCTTCCGACTTCAAGCTTCCAGCTTCCAACCCCATCTTCCAACTCAAAACCATGTCAAAAAAAATCAACAACATACAGCTCAGAAGTGAAGAAGTCCAGGAAATCCTGACCCGTGTTCCCCATTGGATGGTTCGGTATGGCAACACGGTATTCTTAGGCTTGATTTTAATGGTATTGCTATTGTCCTGGTTTATAAAATATCCGGACATCATTGCCTCCGAAGCACTTATTACGACCTCTCTTCCACCGCAAAAAGAATACGCCAAAACTTTTGGCAGGATATCTCATCTTTTGGTAGAAAATAATCAGGAAGTGGCTGCGGGTACGCCCTTGGCAATTTTGGAAAATGCCGCAGACTACAAAGATGTTTTCTTTCTCAAGTCGATTATGGATACCATTCAGACAAGTTCAAAATCTTTTGAATTTCCTATGGACAGCCTGCCCATCCTCTTTCTGGGCGATTTGGAAACTGATTTTGCCCTGTTCCAAAACAATTATTATCAGTACAAACTGAATAAAGATTTACGTCCATTTGCCAATGAGGCCCTGGCAAATAAATTTACCGAATCCGAGTTGGAGGCAAGGTTGGCACTTTTAGAAAATCAAAAAGACATCAATAAAAACGAGCTTCTTTTCAAGGAAAGAGAAATAGCACGGCACAAGTCACTATTTGAAAAGGGTGTCATTTCGTCCCAGGAATATGAAAACAAACAATTGGAATATTTTCAGGCAGAAAGGAACTATAAAAACATCAGCGTCTCTATTTCGCAATTGAGGGAAAGTATCAATAGTGCCAAAAGAAATTCAAAAGGGAACCAAATAACGGAAAGAACAGAAGAACTAAAGCAATTAAAAGCTGTTTTGCAATCCTTCAACCAACTAAAGAAAGCCATCAGAGATTGGGAATTGCAGTATGTTTTCATTTCTCATATCGACGGGAAAGTGTCATTTTTAAACGCATGGAGCGAAAATCAAAATGTGGAGGCGGGTAACCTGCTCTTTACGATTATCCCATCCACCCATTCTACTTTTATCGCGAAACTCAAAGCGCCCGTTCAAAACTCGGGAAAAATCAAAAAAGGGCAAAAAGTCAATATTCGCTTAGAGAATTTTCCGGATGAAGAATTTGGCATGCTGACGGGCGTGGTGCACAATATTTCTTTACTGCCCGACAAAGAAGGCTTTTTTGCGGTGGATGTTGAATTGCCCAAAAAGCTGATAACCAACTACAACAAAGAAATTGTTTTCACACAGGAAATGAAAGGTGTGGGTGAAATCATTACCGAAGATTTAAGGCTGATCGAACGCTTCTTTTATCAATTGCGAAATGTCTTTAAACGATAAAAAGGACAAAATGAGATACAATTAAGACACTCTTTTTCCCCATCAATCCAAAGGAAAGACCACCATCTTGTTCTTTTCAAACAGATAAAGTATTTTCTCCACTTGGTCAATCACAAAATCTTTGGAGCTGGTGTCGATGGTTTTTAGGTGTTTTTCTTCCCCACTGTCTTTAAACAATTCTACAATTCTTAGCCGGGTATCTTCCGGGATGACTAAGATAAGGCTCGAATCGTTTTTTTTGCCTTTTTCGGTGCGTCTGAGCATACCCTCAAGATTTGAGCCAACGGCAATGCGGTTTACATCGGTCAGGTTGTCATAAATGCCCATATAACTTTGGTAATTTCCGTATATAAAACCGGTGGTCGAAGTCACAAAACCCAAATTGGTAGATACCAAAACACTTTTGAAGGTATTGTTGATCTGATTGGGAATAAACAGCAGGGTCGCTTTGTAGGTGTCAAAACCGCGTTCGCCAAAGTCTTTTGTTTTTCCAAAAAAAGTGGTATTCTTGGTAGAGGCATATTTTTTTTCGTATTTCATAATGCCGTTTTTTTCAAAAAAGTGAAAGTTGTTTTTTTGAAAGACAAAATAGCCGTCTTCCCGAATTTCTACATTCGGAATTTGATCTGAATCAAAAGAATGGAGAAGTTTAGCTTCCAAGGTGTCAGTGGGTTTTACGGCATACATCATGTTGTTGGAAAATACCAAATAGTTGTCTGCGGGTTTGTCCTGCCAAACTTGATATCGATTTTGCGATATTTTCAAACTCCGATCCAGATAGGTGGCCGAATTCAAAACCAGCGACTCTTTCCATATATCGGCACCGGTTTGCGCATCCACTTTACGGATAAAAGAAGGCGTTATACTTAAAATTTGACTTTTTTTCTCCTCTAAAAAAATAATGCCATGGTCATCGGTTTTAGAAATTTTAACTTCGTTGTTCCATTTTTTTTGGCCGGTTTCATCAATCGAAATAAGGTATTGTTCCTGTGCAACCAAATAGCCGGTTTCTACAGGCACAATTCTTTTGATGAGCGGGAGCGTTTCCGATTTATCCCACTGCCTGTGCCCGGTATCTATATCAATCACATCAAACCCTTTGGTCGTGATGGCTATCAGTTTATCTTTATCGATGGCCGTGCTTGTGATGTTCCCGTAAATCTTGAGAGTGTCCTTCCAAACGGGTTGTAGTGTGGTTGCATCCGAGGCGTAAACTGCCGTTTCCTGAGTGAGTTTGGCAGCTTTTAGCTTGTTAGTAAAAATAAAAAGAATGTTTTTTTGTTTTTCATATTCGATGTTGGCTATGTCTTTTGCCTCGTGCAGGATTTTGCCGTTGCGGCTGTTTATTTTTACAAATTGCCCGTAATTAAACCAAAGTATGTTGCCGTCCTTATCCAAAAAGACTTTTTCTTTACCGAGCAAATTGCGTTTCACGGCATCCAAAAAACTGTTTTTGTCTAAGGGTGTTTCCCAAATGGGTTTTCCAGATTGACACTCAAATTTGCCGAGGGTGAGCTGTCTGTTCTTGACGCCGTTTACCAATATAGATTTGTTGTCGGGCATGATGAGTGTTTTGTTCACCGATTTATAACCCGCTTTTTTGGAGTCAAAGAGGATGTCTCCGGTGTTGATGTCCATCAAAATGACCGATGCACCTTGAGTGTTGAGCGCACCCGACAGCAATTTTGAATTGATCAACTGCTTGGTCTCAAAAACCACATAGGTAGTATTTGCAATTTCTGTATAAGATGAAAAATCAACCTTGCGCAATTTTTTTTGCTTCCACAAAAGCCCGTGCGTGCTTGCGCTAATGCCGTAAGTAGCCTTGGAAGTCGCTACCATCAATGTACCCGTTTGGTCGTTTACTACCTTGGCTAAAACGCGCCCTCTGAGTTTGATGTCTTCTTGCGCATGTAGCAAAAGCGTCAATAAAAGCAAGGTTATTTTTAATAATGTCTTCATGTTTTTCACGCAGGGTTTGTTAATTACAGTTTAGCGTTTTTGTATTTAAAATTAATCATATTTTTTTACAATTTAGATTTTAGAAAACCCGATTTTTGTCAAAAAAACATGAAGCAGCCCGAATCTAAATGGATAGTTCTTATTTTTTTGTCATTGGTTTGGGGAAGTTCTTTCATTCTCATCAAAAAAGGATTGCTGGCTCTGACGCCTGTGCAATTGGGGGCACTTCGCATACTCATTTCAGCCGGTTTTCTATTGATTGTCGGGGTTCGACGGATTCATAAAATCAAAAAACATCAGCTAAGGTATGTTGTTTTGTCTTCGTTGGTCGGTGTCTTTATCCCTACATTTCTCTTTGCATTTGCACAGACCAAAATCAACAGTTCCATCGCCTCTATTCTTAATTCGCTTACGCCTTTAAGTGCATTGCTGCTCGGTCTGTTTGTCTTTGGTGTCAGTTTTCAAAAGCGTCAAATTGCAGGAGTTTTTGTGGGTTTGGCGGGTGCTGTTTTGCTGATTATGGGAGGAAGCAACCTGAACGATATGGGTGCCTTAGGGTATTCTTTGCTCGTGGTTTTGGCATCTACTTGCTATGCCACGGATGTCAATATCATTAAAAAATACTTGCAGGATATGGATCCGCTGACCTTGGCTACATGGAATTTTATTTTTTTAATTTTTCCCACCGCCATCATCTTGTTTTTCTCAGGTTTCTTCGGATTGGATTTTGAGCAAAGTCAACTTAAATGGTCGCTGTTGTCTATCAGTGTTTTGGCAGTCTTTGGAACAGGTGTGGGCAAAATTCTCTTCAACAGGCTCATTCAAGTTTCATCACCGGTGTTTGCCGCTTCGGTGACTTATATGATGCCTGTCGTATCTGTTTTTTTGGGCACTTTGGATGGCGAATCGCTCAGCACCGTTCAGATTTTTGGGGGCTGTATTGTCCTTATCGGTGTTTATATGACCCACAAAAAGAAAAAGGAAACAACGATGTCTGTAGATGCCTGATCTTGTTCAATTCTACATCCATAAAAATGTTTTTTAAGCGTTGTCTTAAAAACTGCTTTGAACGCTTTGCCTGATTTTTTTTAGGTGAAATGCGACGAACGGGTCTTATTTTTCATGGATTAAGCGGTAAATCAACAAAGCCGCACGTTGGGTAAAACTTTTAAACGTTTTTAAATCCATCCACTCCGAAAGGGTGTGCGCACCTTCGCCTTCCACGCCCAATCCGTCAAGCGCATCCACGTAGGCGGCTACGAAAGAAATATCTCCGGCACCACGCCTCCCCGGATCAAAAGGCAAAACTTCGCCTTGGCCTAAATCTACACTTACTTTGCTGAGTTTTTGAAGCACAGCCATATTGCCCGCTGTGGGCGGCATAGACGGATAGCCGGGTTCGAAAGTAAAAGTCGCATCCGTTTTGGGAAGATGACGGGAAACAATCGCTTCCATTTTTGCTTTGGCGTTTTCCATCTGTTCGGGTGTCAAAAAACGCAGGTCTCCTTTCACAAAAGTGTAAGGCGATACCACATTGGTTTTTCCGGCAGCACTTCCTTTGCTGTGGTCATCGGCGACATCCACCAACGAACCACCCAATATCAGACCCGGGTTGTAGGTCAAATATTCTTCTTGGAGCTCTTCGTAAAAAGCTGTCAATATGCGCGATGCTTCGTAAATAGCCCCGGCGCCGGTATTGGGCCTGAAAACACCTGCCGAATGTGCGCGCACGCCCGTCGTCTCTAACGTCCAAGATGCAGTTCCCCTGCGGGCAATAGTAGCGTAGTTAAAACCTGTGGCACCTTCAAAACCCAAGGCAATATCGCTTCTTTTGGCAGCATCTACGAGGGATTTTCGGGAAACTTCCTGCGGGTCGCCGGTTTTTTCTTCATCGCCTATGAGCGATACTATGATTTGTGCATTTTTTAAGGCACCCGCTTCTTGTAAGGCTTTGAGGGCATATAAAATAACCACATCACCGCCTTTCATGTCCGCAACACCAGGGCCAAAAAGGGTGTCGCCCGAACGCCTAAATGTTTGAAAAGGACTGTCTTCTTCAAAAACGGTATCCAAATGCCCAATCAACAACAGTCGCTTCCCTTTGATTTTTCCATCGGAAAATTCAGAGAACAAATGACCGCCTCTTTTCATCTCAGCCGGCAAATCTACCCAAGTGTTTTGAAATCCAATCTCCGAAAAAGCTTCCGAAAAAACTTTCCCAACTTCTTGTACGCCCGCAATGTTGAGCGAACCACTGTTGATGTTGACTACTTTTTCTAAAAACAAAAGGGATTCGTCGTAGTTGGCGTCTATACGTTCCAAAATTTTTTGCTCCGTACGATTGATTTGCCCCAAGGCCATACTGAAAATTAAACAGAGCATTGAGGTGGCAAACAGTGGTTTCATGTGTTTATTTTTATTGTTTTTCATCGGTCACGCTTCGACTGCGCTCAGCACAGGCACGGAACGCCCTACGGTAATCATACTCCTGTGTGCAAAATTTTTACATGGGCGTTTCATCTGTTTATATTATTTGTTTTTAAGCGGTCAGATGGAACACCCTTAATAATCATGCTCCTTTGTGCAAAATTTTTGCATGGGTGTTTCATGTGTCTATAATTTAATATGTTTTGGTCATGTTTGTTGGGATGACAATGATGTAATCGGCTTCGTTTTCAAATGCTGCTTCTAAGGTATGAATATTTTTTTGTGCAACCGTAGCGATGGTTAAAATTTGTAAATCAGGTCTTTTAATGCGTACATGCCATACGATGCCTTCTCTGTTTTTGGTGTGATAAGAACCATTTAAATGAAAAAAAAGATGGTTTGGCTTGATGTTTTTTACGATAAAATGCGCCATAGTTGCATCTTTTGATGCCTGTGAAGCTGCCATAAAAGATCCACCGCCATGACCGCCCATCTTGTCAATGGCCTCATAGGTCGGCAAAGAAGGGTCAAAGAAAATAGGAAGCGATGCCATCCACTGTTTTTCTTGCTGTGGCAGCGTGTCGAGCACTTTGAGACCGTTTTTGTAAACCAAAGATGCGTATCTGCGCGGGATATTGGTGGCCACAAATGGAATTTTCTGTGCTTTCGCAAAGTCAACCACCGGTTTGTAATCTGTTTTGTAGTTGCTCCAAAGCCTGGCTGTTTCGGCAAATTCTTTGTCGGAAATGTTACCTTCCAAGTACTGGTTCAGTTCATCTTGATTATCCGATTCTAACATTTCGGCACCCAAAATTAATGCCCGCTTTTGTACAAATTCCTGCGCCATTTCCAACTGTAGCCAATGCGCGATAGGGTCGTTGTGTGTTTCACCAAAAAACACCAAATCAGCTTTGGTCAAGTTGCGCATCATTTTTTTATAACTGACTTTTTTGCCATGGGCGTTGTATATTTCAAAGGCTTGCGGCTCGCTTTGGGCGATGCAAATGTTGACTATCAACAAACAAAACAGACGCGTAAATGTATTCATGTAGATTTTTTAAAATAGTATTTAACTTAACGTAAAGTTATAAAAACGATTGTTTATGGTGGCATTAAAACCATAAAATATGAAAGTGGTTTGTCGATATAATTTACTTTTGTAGCTCATTTAAAATAGAAATACTAGTCAAAATCTAACTATTTTGAGCTTAAAATATTATATTTGTGAGCTAAAAATAAAGAAATGTTTACGAAAAGAGACCAACTAATTATTGATTTTATCAGAAACAATGCGGGAAGTTCTTCAAAGGATATTTTTGAGAACGCTATTATTTCTGAGAGTTACGCTACGTTAAAGCGAACGTTGACAAAATTAATTTCGGACAAATACATCATTTCAGAAGGTCAAGGTAAAGGAACAAAATATTTCCTATCGCCATCGTATGAATTGATCCAACCCATAGACATCGACAAATATTACCAAACCGAAATCGATGAAAGACAAATTAAAGAGACCTTCAATTTTGATTTGGTCAACGAAGTTTTGAATAAAAACAATGTATTCACTGAATACGAAATAGAAAAACTCAATTCGCTACAAAAGGAATATCAAACGAACATCAAAACACTAACTTCGTCAGATTACCAAAAAGAACTTGAAAGACTTGCCATTGATTTGAGCTGGAAATCTTCTCAAATTGAGGGAAACACCTATTCTTTATTGGAAACCGAACGACTGTTAAAGGAAAAACAAACTGCTTCAGGAAAAACAAAGGAAGAAGCTGTAATGCTTTTGAATCATAAAGATGCACTCGACTTTATCATCCAAAACAAAGAATATTTAAATCCATTAACGGTACCAAAAATAGAGGATATTCATAATATCCTAACCAAAGAACTTGGGGTTGAAAGGAATCTAAGAAAGAGGCGTGTTGGTATTTCAGGAACAAATTACAAACCACTTGACAACGAGTTTCAAATTTCGGAAGCCCTCAAAGGAGCTTGTCACCTAATTAACAACAAGAAAAATATTTTTGAAAAAGCCCTACTCTCCCTTGTCATGATTTCATATATTCAGCCGTTTATGGATGGAAACAAAAGAACAGCGAGAATTGTGAGCAATGCCATTTTGATAAATTACGACTATTGTCCTATATCATTTAGAACTGTAGACTCAATAAATTACAAAAAAGCAATGTTACTATTTTATGAACAAAACAACATTTCTAATTTTAAAGACATTTTTATTAATCAGTTTGAATTTGCAGTCAAAACATACTTTTAAAGAAAAAGCCTCCTACCACAAGGCACAAGTATTATGCAGTATAACGTGCTTTATTTCAATGAATAGAACACTAATAATTCAAATTTTGACAGACAATGAAGTACTTCAATCTTACAATACGCATAGTCGAGACCTATAGCGAAAAGACAAATCAAATTTGTCAAAATTGTGTAATTTTAGAACTTTAAAAATAAAATCGTAAAGTGCGTATGAAAAGGATTGATCAACCAACCGATAGCAAGCTACTGCACCACTTTACTCTGACAGACGCCATAGACACGGCCTTAATAACCCTAAATATACCTCAATGAAAACGCTTTATCTGTCCTTAATTCTTTGTTTGAGTACATTTGCTGTATGGTCTCAAGACAGGCTGACCGGGAAAAATTTTGCCACACGCTCCGAAGTGATTGCCCAACACGGTATGGTAGCCACAAGCCATCCGCTGGCTACCCAAATTGGCCTGGACATACTGAAAAAGGGCGGAACTGCCATAGATGCAGCCATTGCTGCCAACGCCGCATTGGGACTGATGGAACCTACCGGCTCGGGAATTGGCGGCGATCTGTTTGCCATTGTTTGGGATGCCAAAACACAAAAACTGTACGGACTGAACGCTTCCGGACGTTCGCCCAAAAACTTGACCCTTGCCATGCTAAAGGAAAAAGGACTCGACAAAATTCCATCGTGGGGCGCATTGCCTGTGAGCGTTCCCGGCGCGGTTGACGGTTGGTTTGAACTCCACCAAAAATTTGGGAAATTGCCCATGACGCAAATTTTGCAGCCGGCTATAGATTACGCTCGAAAGGGCTTTCCGGTTCCGGAGCTCATCGCGTTTTATCAACAACGCACCTTGCCGTTCTTTGTGTCGCAAGGCTTTCCAAACGTGTATGAAACCTATGGCATCAATGGGCGTCCTCCACAAAAAGGTGAAATTGTAAAAAACCCATACCTAGCAGCTACCTATGAAAAATTGGCCAAGGAAGGACGTAAAGGTTTTTATGAAGGTGAAATAGCCCGAACCATTTCAGATTTTATCAAATCGCAAGGGGGCTATTTGTCATACGATGATTTAAAAAACCATCGGTCCGAATGGGTAGCGCCGGTTTCTACCAACTATCGGGGTTACGATGTGTGGGAATTGCCGCCCAACGGACAAGGTATCGCGGCGCTCCAAATGCTCAACATCATCGAAACTTTTGATTTTTCAAAAATCGCTTTTGGCAGTGCAGCACATCTACACATAGTCAATGAGGCCAAAAAAATCGCTTTTGAAGACCGTGCAAAATACTATGCAGATATGGATTTTGCAAAAGTGCCCGTCCAAGAGCTTATATCTAAGGAATACGGACGAAAAAGAGCCACAGAGATAGATATGAATCAGGCACGAACCTATACTGCTGGGCAGATTAGTGCCGGCGAAACCATCTATATGACGGCCGCCGACAAAGATGGCAATATGATTTCCCTCATCCAAAGCAACTATCGCGGTATGGGCTCGGGCATGATACCGCCCAAACTCGGGTTTACCCTGCAAAATAGGGGGGAATTGTTTTCGCTGACCGAAGGTCAAAACAATACCTACGAACCCGGCAAAAGACCTTTTCATACCATTATTCCGGCTTTCGTTACCAAAGCAGGCAAACCTTTTATGAGCTATGGCGTGATGGGTGGCGACTTTCAGCCGCAAGGACATGTTCAAATTTTGATGAACATCATAGATTTTGGCATGAACCTGCAAGAAGCCGGAGATGCACCCCGCTATGAACATACCGGTTCATCCACCGTTACAGGATTTCCGGCTCAGGGAAAAGGAAAAATATTGATAGAAAGCGGTTTTGACTTTGACGAGATACAAAAGTTGATTTCCAAAGGTCACGACGTCGGTTACGGCGGCTATTACGGCGGCTACCAAGCCATTATGTTTGACGCAGAGAAAGGGGTTTATTTTGGCGCTTCCGAAAGTAGGAAAGATGGCCAAGCGGCCGGGTATTAATTTTCTAAAAATCAGTAATTTATGAACGAAGCCAACCGCTGTGGATGGTGTAGAGGCGATGCCCTTTACGAAGCCTATCACGACCATGAATGGGGCGTGCCGGTCTATGATGACGAAACTATATTTGAGTTTTTGGTGTTAGAAACTTTTCAAGCGGGTTTGAGCTGGATTACTATTTTGCGCAAAAGAGAAAATTTCCGTAAGGCTTTTGATGCTTTTGATTATAAAAAAATAGCTGCCTACGATGAGCACAAACTGCAAACCCTAATGCTAGATGCAGGTATCATCAGAAACCAATTAAAAATTAGGGCTACGGTGCATAATGCCCGGGCTTTTATGAAAATCCAAGATGAATTTGGAAGTTTTAGCACCTACATTTGGGAGTTTGTATCAGGCAAACCCATCGTCAATAGGGTGACGAATTACAAAAATGCACCGGCTACAACGGAGATTTCAGACAGGTTGTCCAAAGATTTAAAAAAACGCGGGTTTAAATTTGTAGGTTCTACGGTGATTTATGCGCACATGCAAGCCACCGGCATGGTGAACGACCACGAGGTGAGTTGTTTTCGGTATCATGCGCTGAAATAATCAAACAGATATTAAAACGCCAAGGGTTTCGGGAGATGACCACTTTGGCTTTGTCGTAAACCGGTCTCGGCTCGTATGAGTAGTTGCGTGGTTTAGCACTTTACAAGTCCACACCAAACTGAAAACCAGTAAGGATTTTCAGAATTTGGCGAGAATAAGCAATTTCTATTAGCCATTGTGGGTGAAGTTATTTTTTATTCAAAGATTTTAAAAATTCGTCTGCTGTCATTACAGCTAATAACGACTCTTTAAAGTCCCTTCCATTTCTTGTTATTATAATTTCACAATTCGATTCGGTTGCACTGAAATATTGCAGAGCATCTTCAAAATCCTTTATCGATGAATTAAGTCCCTTTTCAATTGTCTGCCCGTCTAGAGAACATATTTCGGTAATTATTTTGAATTTTCGCAGTTTTTCCCTCGCGATTTTCGGATTCTCAAATTTTGCAAGAAAATAGTTTACCGTTGCAAATGAGATTGGGGAAACAACCATTGTTAATTTTTCTTTTTCCGCTAACGTTGCAATTTTCGCAATCGGGTCATAAAAAGGTTTTCGTTCTCCTAAAAAGTCCAACATTATATTGGTGTCTATAAAAATCCTTTTACTCATTTATATTTCTTCATTAAATAATCAGAATACTCTTTTTTATAGTCCAAATCAGCTGGTAATTCAGTGCCAGTTGCGATGCTTTTTATGAAAGGTGAAATCTCAAATTCAGAGGTGTCATTTTCGGTAGTCAAAGATTGTAAATAGGCTTCAACAATTCGAGATAAACTCATTTTTTTGTTGGAAGCATATTCCTTGGCTTTCTCAATAATCCTTTGATTAAGCTTTAAAGTCAACTTTGTGTCCATAATCACTTATTTTATACGTACAAATATACAAAAACAATCCGTATGATTTGATTTTCTGCTGATTTTTCTTGGCGAGTTCTAATTACACCCAACTAGTCATTTCTTAAAATGGTATTTACACTCAATTACATATTTACCAAAAAACCGACACTGACAACCAATTGGTCAAAATCACTCAAAACATATTTGGCTTCACTGATAAACCGTACGGAACTGGAAAGGGGATAGGCGGCGCCAATACCCAAATTGAGACCCCATTCGGAGTCTGAACGGTCATCAAATCGGTTGTTGTTTACATCCAAATCGGTGTAATTCACCCCACCGATTAAGTAGGGTTTAAAACCGCTCCAATTGCTGTTGAGCGCATAGTGCAAGTCGCCGTTGAGCGTGAAGGCAGAGACATTGTCGTTTTCAAAAAAATACATAATTTCCGGAGAAATTGAAAATCGATTGTCTAAGCCAAAAGTAGCTTTTCCGCCTATGGCAAAGCTTTCGAGTTCGGAACCGTAGGCAAATTTGGTACCAATTCTAGACTGGCCAAAGCCCACAAGAGATAAGCTCAATAAAATGAGGTAAAACAAAGGTTTCAAAACAGTTGCATATTAGTTTAAAGTACTAACGTAAAACGATTTTTTTTAGTACGTCATAGCTTTCGCGCTCTTTGTTCCATCGGTTTTAAGCAATGGTAAATAAAAGAATTTGCAGGCGTTTCGATGCCAAATTTTTCGCCTTCGGTGGTAATATACCCATTAAAATCATCCAATTCTGAGGGTTTTTCGGCCATGATATCACGCTGCATAGAGGCCGTCGTTTGCGGATCTTGGCTGTCGATAATCCGGAAAATAGTTTCAACATCACGATCTGTAAGCGGAATGTTTTTTGCGTTGGCCAATTGCTGGATCTCAAGAGCGGTGTCCATCATCAATTTTCTTAAAAAGGGATCGGAACGCAGGGTTCCTATCGGCACGCGGGTAAGTCCGCCAAGGCCACTCACGGTACAGATATACAAAAATTTCTGCCAAACGGCTAAGGATATGTTTTGGGGTACGACGGTTTTAATGCCTGCGTCTATAAACAAGTTTTGAATTTCTATAACCCTTTTAGAAAGTTGATTGTCTATCTCGCCAAAAACGATTTCAGGTTCAAAAAAAGGATGCGAAATCACGCCGGGTGCTTCCACAAAACTGATGATTTTACAAAGTCCGGCCAAAACGTGGCTTTTGGGTAAAACACCCGCTAACTTGTCGTAATTGTTGGCGCCATTTTGCAAGGGCAACAAAACGGTCTCTTTATGAATGATGGGTTTCAGTGATTTTGCTACAGCTTCCAACTGCCAAGATTTGGTGCACAACAGAACGAGATCGGGCGTTTTAAAATCTGAGAGCTTTTCCGAAACAACCACCTGAGGTATCCGGAAATCTCCCAGATAGCTCTTGACCGTTAAGCCATTTTCTCGAAGGGCTTTTAAATTTTGACCCCTGGCTACAAAGGATACCTTGGCTCCGGCTTGTGCCAATTTACCTCCGAAATAGCCGCCAACGCCGCCAACACCAAAAACTAGAATTTGCATATCTTATCCATTTAAAGAAACATCATTTTAATGGTAAATTTACGTTTTTTAAAGTAAAACAAACAGGCATGACAGGCTATAAACTAGATGAAGTATAAAGGAAAGTCCTGCAAATGTGAAGCCGACCTATAGCTGAATTATAATTTTGTTCATCTTACAGTTTACAAACCCGAGAAAAATAATCAAATGTATTAGGTTAATTTTAAGTAATTTCCAAAAAAGTTAATGTCTCCTCGAGTGCAGTCGAGAGGTTGTTGGTTTCGGGAACTTTAAAATGAAGCTTGGACTACAAGTGTGAATATTGGACTGTTTGCGCATAAACGGTGAACCAAACTCAGTTTAAACCGCTACAATGATATAAAAGGCCCAATCAGCCTATTGATCAAACAAAAAACCCCGCTTTTGAAACGGGATTTTTTGTTTAAAATTAGAATGTATAAACTATTCTTTACGTTCCTTAGT
Organism: Flavobacteriaceae bacterium; assembly: GCA_032251335.1. GTDB lineage: Bacteria > Bacteroidota > Bacteroidia > Flavobacteriales > Flavobacteriaceae > UM-FILTER-40-17. The sequence goes on from JAVVDW010000006.1 coordinate 14,121, forward strand.
TTTTGAAACATTTACAGACACTAAAGAAGAACTGTCTCTATAAGGTTTTAATTGGGCTGTCACTTCGGCAGTAGTCCCTTCAAAAACTTTTTCTACTACTTGTTGAACGCCATTTTCTAAAGATGTAATGGTGACTATAGCCGTGGTCAGTTCGTCTGAAGTGTTCATGCGTATTTGTACTTTTTCTTCAATAGGATTTACAGATCCGGTTGTACTGGGAATTTGTGCAATAGAAGGCGCAATGACCAATGCCACCACAGACATCAGTTTCAACAGTATGTTGAGCGAAGGACCGGAAGTGTCTTTAAAAGGATCGCCCACGGTGTCGCCTACCACGGCTGCTTTGTGTGGTTCGGAACCTTTGTAGTACATCTTACCTTGTATTTCAACGCCGCCTTCAAACATTTTTTTAGCATTGTCCCAAGCACCACCGGCATTGGATTGGAAAATAGCCATCAGCACGCCGGTTACTGTGACGCCGGCCAAAAGCCCACCCAACATTTCGGCACCGCCGATAAAACCAACCAAAACGGGTGTGGCAACGGCTAAAACGCCGGGTAAGACCATTTCTCGAATAGACGCTTTTGTAGATATTTCGACACATTTTTTGTAATCGGCTACGCCGTCTGCTTTGTCAAATATTTCGCGGTCTTCTTTGGTAATTTTTGACAGATCGGAGTCGTATTTTTTCATAATCGCCAACGCGTTGGTCAGTTCGGGAATTTCTTTAAACTGACGACGTACTTCTTGAATCATTGACATGGCAGCACGACCCACTGCGCCCATAGAAAGTGCCGAAAACACAAACGGCAACATACCGCCCACAAAAAGGCCGGCCATTACCGTTGATTGGGAAATGTCAATCGATGATATTTTGGCCTGTTGCATAAAGGCCGAAAATAGCGCCAAAGCCGTAAGTGCGGCTGAGGCGATAGCGAAGCCTTTTCCGATGGCAGCAGTCGTATTTCCTACTGCGTCAAGTTTGTCTGTACGTTCACGTACTTCTTTGGGAAGTTCGGCCATTTCGGCAATACCTCCGGCGTTATCCGAAATAGGGCCATAGGCATCAACGGCGAGTTGAATACCGGTGTTGGCCAACATGCCTACCGCGGCTATGGCAATACCGTATAAGCCTGCAAATTTAAATGATAAGATAATGGCTGCAGCAATCAGAATAATAGGCACGGCAGTGGACATCATGCCTACGCCAAGTCCGGCAATAATATTGGTTGCAGCACCTGTTACAGATTGATCTACAATGCTTTTGACAGGTTTTGTACCCGTTCCGGTATAGTATTCGGTAATTTTACCTACACCCAATCCGGCTGCTAGGCCTACCAAGGTAGCGATAAACACACCGGTTGAAGTGTATGTAATGCCGCCCATTTCCCAAGAGGCGGGCATAAAAGCATTGATTAGAAAATAGGAAGCGATGATCATCAAACCGGCTGAAAGGAATTCACCAATGTTAAGTGCGGTTTGAGGATTGCCACCTTCTTTGACACGAACAAAAAAGGTGCCTATAATAGATACTATAATACCTACTGCAGCCAAAGCCAACGGCAAGTAAATTGGGCCTAATTGGAAAGCGTCAAACTGGGGAAGTCCAAAAAAGGCGGCGCCTAGCACCATGGTTGCAATGATGGAGCCGACGAAAGATTCAAACAAATCTGCACCCATGCCGGCTACATCGCCTACGTTGTCGCCCACGTTGTCTGCGATGGTTGCAGGATTGAGCGGATGATCTTCCGGAATACCGGCTTCCACTTTTCCAACCAAGTCGGCACCTACGTCAGCCGCTTTTGTATAAATACCACCACCCACTCTGGCAAATAGGGCTATGGAGGAGGCGCCTAACGAGAATCCGGAGATGACATTGAGCACAACCACCAAACCGTTTTGATCGTCTATAGGATAGAGGTTGCTGAAAATCATAAACAAGACACTGAGACCAATCACGCCGAGTGATACCACACCCAACCCCATAACAGATCCACCGGAAAAGGCAACTTCAAGCGCTTTGTTTAAAGAGGTTTGCGCCGCGTGGGTTGTGCGTACGTTTGCCTTAGTGGCAATACGCATCCCAATAAATCCGGCCAAACCGGAGAGAAAAGCACCCACGATAAATGAAACTGCGACCATAGCGGTAGAATCTACATCCGAATTGCCCTTAAAGACAAGCAAAACGGCAACCGCCAATACAAAAATAGAAAGCACTTTGTACTCTGCTTTCAAAAAAGCCATGGCACCATCAGAAATGTTTTTGGCAATGCGTGCCATTTTCTCGGTACCCACCGGTTGTTTGGTGACCCAGGCGGATTTTACAAACATAAAAATGAGTCCGACGACCCCGGACAACGGGACTAGGTAAAATAAATTTTCCATGTATTGATTGCTTATTTGGTTTAAGATTTAAAGGTGCTAAAAATAGTAAAATTAAACCAATATAAAAATCCAAGACACAAGGAGGACTCACTCCCTTGCGAAGACAATTTAATTACTTGTAAATAAGAAATATAACTGTATTTAACAGTTGTTTATCGGGCTTGGTTTTGTGTCAGATTGTTTTAGAAAAAGTAGGAGTATCAAGCTTGGCACGGCTGAGTCTTTTGTCAAAAGCCATGCAAATATTTCTAACAAAAGGCCTGCCTTCTTCCGTCACTCGGATACCGCCTTTCAGAAATTCAACCAAACCTTCCTCTTTCATTTCGTCGAGCGTGCCCAGGATGTCTTCTATGCCTTCGAGTCGATCTTCTTGGTTGATCCAATAGGTTTCAAACTTACACATGATGTTGAGTATGTGTTTTCGCACCACCAAGTCTTCTTCTGTGAGATGGTGGCCTCGGTATATCGGCAATTGGTTTGCCTCTATATGAGTGTGATATTCCTTGAGGGTTTTTACGTTCTGTCCGAATGCGTACCAACTGTCTCCGATGGCCGACACGCCCAAGCCAATTAGAAGCTTGGTGTGCAAGGCGGTGTAGCCCATAAAATTTCTATGAAGCGAATGTCCGTACATGGCTTTGGTGAGCCCGTCTTCTTCCAAGGAAAAGTGATCCATTCCTACTTCAACATATCCAAGACCGGTCAGCAAAGATTTGCCCGCCAGAAAAAGATTGAGTTTGACATCGTCTTTGGGCAAATCGTTTTCGTCAAAACCGCGTTGGCCGTTTTTGAGCCAAGGCACATGTGCGTAGCTGTAGAAAGCAATACGGTCGGGCATCAGCTGTGCGGTGTTGCTTATGGTTTGAATGATGCTGCGCAAGGTTTGAAAAGGCAATCCATAAATCAAATCATGCCCAACAGAGGTGTAACCAATTTGTCGTGCCCATCGGGTTACGTTTTCCACATGTTCAAAAGGTTGCACACGGTTGATGGCTTTTTGGACTTTAGGGTCGTAATCCTGAATGCCAAAACTCACCCTTCGAAAGCCAACATCAAACAGCGCTTGCAAGTGTTCTTTGGTGGTGTTGTTGGGATGCCCTTCAAAACTATACTCGTATTCGGGTGCATAATATGCGTCTTCAAAGATTCCGTTGATGAGTTTCTTTAAATTTTCCGGAGAAAAAAAAGTGGGTGTTCCGCCGCCCAGATGCAATTCTTTAATGTAGGGTTTTGCACCCATGATGGCGACATACATTTTCCACTCTTTGAGGACAGCTTCCAAATACGGATCTTCAACATCTTCATGGCGTTTGGTGATGTGCTTGTTACAACCACAAAAAGTGCACAAGCTTTCGCAAAAAGGTAGGTGAATATAGATGCTGATGCCATCTTTGCTGTTGGTTTCGTCAAAGGTTCTTTTGACGGAATTTGTCCAATCTTTAACTTTAAACAATCCTTCGTCCCAAAAGGGAACAGTCGGGTAGCTTGTGTAACGCGGCCCTTGTACGTTGTATTTTTGAATTTGTAGTGTGTTCATGGTAAGTCGAATCTAGCGTCAAATATATTTATGTTCCAAACCTTCAAACATGATTTTTGTCATGTTTCTGTAAATTCACTTAAATTTAATGAAAGATAAAGGTTTATAGCAGAATATTGCTATTTTAGTAATTTATAACACATTTTCTTGTCAAATGAAACGCCCATGTAAAAATTTTGCTAACAGGATCATTATTATTTAGGGTGTTCCATGCCTGTGCTGAGCGCAGTCGAAGCATGGCCGCTTAAAAAAATACAATAAACACATGAAAAAACTTATTAAATTTTTATTGATTTTCTTCGCTTTGGTTGTAGCTGTGGCCTACGCTACAGATTATGACTACTTATTAAAAGCGGTAAGAACCATCTATTTTAAAGGACACAAAACGGCTTATTTGGACGATTACAAAGTATTTGAAAACAGGGTCATTGCCAAAAGCTCGAATCCGCAACCATGGGATTTACACCAAGCCTACAATACGGTTTCCGTCTCGGACACTATGGAAGCCTACCACAAAAAGATGGGCACAGTTGCTTTTATGATTATAAAGAACGACAGCATTTGGTATGAAAAATATTACGAAGACTACCATACGGCTTCTTTGAGCAATTCTTTTTCAATGGCCAAAAGCATCGTAGTTTCTTTGATGGGCAAAGCCATAATGGAAGGAAAAATAAAAAGTTTGGACCAGCCCGTTTCTGATTTTTTTCCGCAATTCAGCACCGGTTTGGCCAAAGAATTGACCGTTGGCGACCTGGCTTCGATGTCTTCCGGTTTGGAATGGGACGAATCTTACTATAGCCCTTTTTCGATTACCACACGTGCTTATTTTTACGACGATTTAGAAAATATGATGTTGACTCTAAACGTGGTTGACCAACCTGGGAAAACTTACAAATACTTGAGTGGAAACACACAACTTTTGGGTATGATTGTGGAAAAGGCGACCGGAAAATCGATGACCGAATATTTGAGTGAAAATTTTTGGCAGCCCATGGGTGCCGAAAACGATGCGCTTTGGCAAGTGGACAAGCCCGAAGGCGTTGAGAAGGCATATTGTTGTGTCGCTTCAAATGCTCGCGACTTTTCACGATTTGGCAAACTCTATATGCAAAATGGCCGCTGGGAGCAGCAGCAAATTTTAGATTCAACGATGGTGGCCATCTTCACAAGGCCGCGTTTTGAAGCCAGTCCGCAATACGGCTATGGATGGTGGTTGAGTTCCTACAAAAACAAACGCATTTTTTTGATGAACGGTCATTTGGGACAATATGTGATTTGCATCCCCGAAGACAACCTTATTATTACGCGTTTGGGACACCTTAAAGACATCAGAGAAGAAGGCGACGCATTTAACAAAGACTTCTACGCATATATAGACGAAGCCTATCGCATGTTGAATATGAACTAAATTTTTTGGGTATGTTACAGAAAATTCCACTTCAAAACATATTGTTTCTCGATATAGAAACGGTGCCGGAAAGCGAAACTTTTGAAGCGCTGAGCTCGGTAGAAAAGCAACTTTGGGAGAAAAAAACCGCCTATCAACGAAAGGAGGAACACACGCCTGAAGATTTTTATGAACGCGCCGGCATTTGGGCAGAGTTTGGCAAAATTATTTGCATCTCGGTAGGATTTTTTGTCATAAAGAATGATACTCGAAACTTTCGAGTGTCATCTTTTTCGGGAGAGGAAAGGAGCATTTTGCAAGATTTTGGCGCGCTGCTCAACGACTACTTTAACGGGCCACAGCACTTGCTTTGCGGGCACAACGGCAAAGAGTTTGACTTTCCATACATTGCCCGTCGCATGCTGATTCACAATATCAAATTGCCCAACAAGCTCAATCTTTTTGGGAAGAAACCTTGGGAAATTCCACATCTGGATACCATGGAACTTTGGCGTTTTGGCGATTACAAGCATTTTACCTCTTTGGCTTTGCTCACACATGTGCTTCAAATTCCGACACCCAAAGACGATATAGACGGCAGCCAGGTGGCAGCCATTTATTACCAAGAAAAAAATTTGGAAAGAATTGTGAGGTATTGCGAAAAAGACACCATAGCCGTGGCACAGGTTTTTTTGCGCTTGCGCGGCGAAGCTATTCTGACAGCAGACGAAATCGTCAGTGTGTAGTGTGTTATGGTTGATGAAGTTGTGCGAGTTCTTCGGCACGCATCAAACGGGAATGGATCATAAAACGAACGCCCAATGGGATTTCTAAGGAAAAAGAAGCGCCTCTTCCTTCGGTAATATCAACGGTCAGGAAGGTGTGTTTCCAATATGCGTATTGGTCACGGTTCATATAAAAAGGGACGTTGGCCACTTCACCCAAAAGTACATCACTGTCGTCTATGTAAAACTCGTCCTTTTCAAAAAGCATGGGTGTAGAACCATCGCAACAGCCGCCACTTTGATGAAAGATAAGATCGCCGTGTTTGGCTCTGATGCTTTGAACCACTTTAGCGGCTTTTTCGGTGATATCAACTTGTGTAAAGCCCATTTGAATTTGCTTATATGAAGAGGCGTTGTTCCGTCTTATAAAGAACACCGCCTCTGATAAAATCTGCGATTCATCAAAAGAATCCCAGTTTGTTTTTGTCATAAGAAATCAGCATGTTTTTGTTTTGTCGGTAGTGATTCATCATCATCAAATGGTTTTCACGACCAAACCCTGATTTTTTATATCCGCCAAAAGGCGCATGGGCCGGATAGGCGTGGTAGCAGTTTACCCACACCCGACCCGCTTTGATTGCGCGCGGAATTTGATAAAGTTGATGGGCGTCGCGTGTCCACACACCGGCACCCAAACCGTAGAGAGTGTCATTGGCAATGGCGAGCGCTTCGGCTTCATCTTTGAATTTGGTGACACAAACCACCGGGCCAAAAATCTCTTCCTGAAAGACACGCATTTTATTATGTCCTTCCAAAATAGTCGGCTGAACATAAAAACCATTTGCCAGATTACCGGTGAGTTTTTCTGCTTGGCCACCTGTCAGCACTTTTGCGCCTTCTTCTTTGCCAATTTTGATGTAGGAAAGTATTTTTTCAAATTGGTCTTTGGAGGCTTGCGCGCCCAACATGGTTGTCGGTTTGTACGGATCGTTCTGCACAATGGCTCGGGTTCTGGCAATAATGCGTTCCATAAACTTGTCATAGATGTCTTCCTGAACCAACAACCGAGAAGGACAAGTACACACTTCGCCTTGGTTGAAAGCAAACAAAACGGCGCCTTCAACGGCTTTGTCTAAAAAGGCATCATCGTGGTCCATCACACTGTTGAAAAAGATATTGGGTGATTTTCCACCCAGTTCCATGGTGACAGGATTCAGGTTTTTGGAAGCGTATTGCATTATGAGTTGTCCGGTAGTGGTTTCGCCGGTAAAGGCCACCTTGTCCACGCCACTGCTGGACGCAAGCGGTTTTCCGGCTTCTGGGCCGAATCCGTTGATGACATTGACGACACCGGGTGGAAACAATTCACCTATTTTTTCCATCAAAAACATAGCGGAAGCCGGGGTTTGTTCGGCTGGTTTCAATATGACGCAATTGCCTGCGGCTAAGGCTGGCGGAAGTTTCCAGGAAAGCATGAGCAGTGGAAAATTCCACGGGATAATCTGCGCCACCACACCCAGAGGTTCTTTGATGTTCATAGAAATGGTGTTGGCGTCCAGTTCGCTAACCGAACCTTCTTCTGCGCGGATGATGGAAGCAAAATAGCGCCAGTGATCTGCGCTCAATGGCACATCGGCGTTGAGCGTTTCGCGTATAGGTTTGCCATTGTCACAAGTTTCAATACAGGCAAATGCTTCTGTATGGGCATCGATGATGTCTGCAACCTTGAGCAACAATCTGGAGCGCTCCGTAACAGAGGTGTTTCCCCAAGCTTCTTTGGCGTTGTTGGCAGCTTTGACGGCCAGGTCCACATCTGCTTGTTGCGAACGTGCATACATGGCAATGAGGCTGTTGTCGATAGGCGAGGTGTTTTCAAAATAGTCACCGCCTACGGGATCAACGAATTGTCCGTTGATGTAGTTCCCGTACTTTTCTTTAAAAATGGGCTTCTTGTAAGACATAAGTTTGTTTGTTTTGAACCCATAAAGTTAGCATTTTTTTGGTTATATTGAAAGTAGTTAACTGATTTTTAAGTCTTTTAGATGGATCCTGCTTTTAACAAAGTTAGATATTTTGTACACTGCGAAGTTCTCCCAATCTCACAGTCTTTAATTTTCTATTGAACACCGATAGCGCGGACTTGTAGTTTGTGCAATGCACATCCAGTTAATCAACTTATAATTTCCAATGATTTTTGACCACTTTCAAAAATAGTAAAAATCTTTTGGGTGCTATGAACCACGCAAAGGGATTAGCTTCGCTGAATTGCATTTCGCATGGGAGCGGGGTTATAATGGTTTCATCTTTTTGTTCGGGTTTTGCCAAGTGTTGAACACAGAATATACAATAACTTTTGCTTTTGTGATTTCATAAACAACCAAGAATGGAAAACGTTTTATAAATGCCTCCCGATAGGGTTTTCGTTTTTGCGGAAAATGTTTTGAGGTTCGCTGTAATCCTATTAAAATAAACGTCTAAGTGTTCCAAGAATTCTTCGCCCAGACCTGGGCGTTTTTCCTCATAATAAAGATAGCCTCTATAATTTCTATATTGGCTTCGTCCTTAACTTCTAATGTATAGACCATTAACTGACAGCGTTTCTGCGTTCTGTTTGACTTGTTCCCAAGTAAAAGATTTGCTTTCCCCTTTGAAATGAGCTTCTCTGCGTTTGTCAATCATTTGATATTGTTCTTCGCTTAACGCAAGCTCCTGTTCGTCATTTTGATAAGTTTCTGCTAACGCCTTTATCATTTTTAAGAGCCTTATATCTGCTGTGTTTATGTACTCTTTGTCAGTATTTCTTAAATCTAAAGTTGTCATAATAATTTTTTTTCTTAGTGTGAAGATACAATTTCTGTTCCTTTTTTTTACTGACCGCAGATGATTGACATTTGAAACCTTTTCCGCTTCCCTTTCCTATCCTCTGTAGGCACAAGGTATCCTTTAACCAATTAAGGACGCTGACCTCGCTGCTGCGTCTCCGATTTCTCGGGTTTTTCGTGTGGCGCTAATATAAAAAACACACGTGTAGAGGTTAACTTAGCTGAACCTAAAGGTTTGGCTACGCCGAATCTTCGATGTCGCGCTGGAGCGAAGGGCACGGAAAACATTTCCGCGCTATCGGGATTAACAATATTTGCTTTTTTAAGCTTTTATTTGAAGCACGGACTACAAGTCCGCGCTATCGGGATAGTTAAATCATAAAATTATGTATTTTTGTGTATATTTTAAAATGATTACAATAATGAACCTTCAATATATTTCAGATAATACCGGCAAAACCACAGGGGTTTTTATTCCAATTTCAGAATGGAACGAACTTAAAACCAAATACAAAGATATTGAGCAAGTGGATATTCCTAACTGGCAAATAGAAGAAGTTCGCAAACGCTTTGACAATTATAAAAGCAACCCTGAGCAGGCTTTGGATTTTGATACCGCTATAAGCGATATTGAAAAGGATTTGTAGATGTACAAAGCCCTTATTTTACCAATTGCTAAACTGGATATTTCCGAAGCTGTGGATTGGTACAATTCCAAACAAAAAGGTTTAGGCAAACGCTTTATCAAAGAAGTCCGCTCTAAAGTTTTATTTATTCGTGAAAATCCTAAAGCTTCTACCGTACGCTATGATGGTACCCGATGTGCCATTTTAGATGTGTTTCCTTTTATGATTCACTACAAAATAGACAAACCAAACAAAACCATTATTATCGCTGCCGTTTTTCATACTTCGCTTAGTCCTGAGAGGTGGAAGAAAAGATAACCTGTAAAATAACAAAGCCCGAGCAATTGGGTCGTTGTGTGTTATAATATACGTTTTTCAAGTTTAGTCTTGTTGTGGTATGGAGCACGGACTACAAGTCCGCGCTATCGACATACTAGATTAATTCTACCATCAAATTCCAAACGAAATGAGCAAAAATCGGAATTATTAAATTCTTACCCGATTTTATATAAAAAAAGCTGATAACTATAGAAAATAAAAAAATCGGCACCATAATCTTAAAGTTTAAATGGCCTACTGTAAAAATTAAGCTTGACAAAGAGATAGCAACAAATTTACTGTGGTTTTCGAGCAATCGGTTAAGAATTATGCCTCTGTAAAATATTTCTTCAAAAATAGGGGCAAGTAGAATATTTCCCAAAAAAAGGAATGAGAAATTGAATGTAGAAACATGATTTTTAGGATATGCTATAACAAAGTTTAAAATAAATAACAAGGATATTATTAATAACACCATTAGTAGATTAGTAGATAGGTCAACTTTTGGTGTAAACAATTGATTTTTAATACTTATACCGGTTTTATTAATTAAAAAGATAAGTAAGGGTAGAAAATAAATAAATCTCCCTAAAAACTCTAAAGAAGATAATAAAAACAAAGGTATGTCGTACAAAAATGAATACAGAATAAAATAATAAGTGAACGATGAAACTATAAGAACTATATCGTAAAAAATGAAATACCAGATGTTTAACTTAAATTTACTCACGAGAGTTTAAATTTGAAATAAAAATAAACGTACTTCCGATTTCAATATCAGACGGTTGGATATTCCGAAAACTAGAATCTTTACTGTGATATGGATGACTTCCAAGTACACTTAAAATTTAAAATACTGAAAAACCCCGAAGCACGAACCTGCAATCCGTGCAATGCCTATCCGCATCATGACATTTATTGTTTCTACGCACCTTTGCTTTCTTTCAAAAATAGTAAAAATCTTTTGGTTTGGATATGGCAAGGCGCCCCTTTTCAAGTAAAAAAACAATAATAAGAATGCATCAAATAGCTATTGGGATAATTGTTCTTGAATGTTAGACCAACGTTCCATCAGGTTTTGGAGTTCTTGTTGCTGTTTTTCCATCTTTTCAAAAAATGAAGCTTCCACGGTCTTGCCGTTGTCTTGCGCTGCCGTCAAAAGAAGGTTTTGTTTGGCGATTTCTTTTTCCAATTGGTCAATATCCGATTCTATTTGGGTCAATTTTCTTTGAAGTGCTTTGGTTTCGGAGCTGATAGGTTCCTGCTTGAACGTTTTTTCGGTTTTGGCGGGTTTTGGCTGCTCCACCGTGTTCTTTTTTTCGATGGCTCTAAAGTCTTCCACTTTCCGCTGGTCTAAGAAGAACTGAATGTCACCTAAATATTCTTTGATGGTGTGGTTTTTAAACTCGTACACCTTATTGGTCAGTCCTTGTAGGAAATCGCGGTCATGTGAAATTAAAATCAGCGTGCCGTCAAAGTGATGGAGCGCCTGCTTTAGGATGTTTTTAGATTTGATGTCGAGGTGGTTTGTCGGTTCGTCCATCACCAAAACATTGATGGGTTGCAGTAACATTTTACACAAAGCCAGTCGGTTGCGTTCGCCACCGGAAAGCACTTTTACTTTTTTGTGCACATCGTCGCCACGGAACAAAAACGATCCAAGCATGTCTCTTACCTTGCTTCGGTTGGTGTCGTTGGCGGCGTTTTCCATGGTTTCCAGCAGCGTAATCTCTCCATCGAGGTATTCGGCTTGGTTTTGGGCAAAATAACCAATTTGGACGTTGTGGCCTACCTTGAGTTTTCCTTCGTGTGAGAGTTCGTTGACTAAAATCTTGGCAAAGGTTGTTTTTCCCTGACCATTTTGCCCCACAAAGGCGGTTTTGCTCCCGCGCTCTATAAGGATACTGATGTCGTTCAACACCATTTTGTTGCCATAGGATTTTGAAATATGTTCGGCTTCAAAAATGACCTTTCCGGGCTGAACGGAGACGTGAAAGCGAATGTTCATGGTGCTGTTGTCTTCTTCGTCCACTTCAATACGGTCTATTTTATCCAGTTTTTTAATCAGCGACTGCGCCATGGAAGCTTTAGAAGCTTTGGCACGAAATTTTTCGATGAGGCGTTCGGTTTGTTGGATTTGACGTTCCTGATTTTTTTGTGCTTGTTGTTGTTGTTCGCGAATTTCGTTGCGCAAAAGTAAGAACTTAGAATACGGTTTGTTGTAGTCATAGATTCGACCCAAAGAAATTTCGATAGTTCTGTTGGTGACGTTGTCCAGAAACATTTTATCGTGAGATACGATGACGACCACTCCCGGAAAATTTCGCAAAAACTGTTCGAGCCAAAGTATAGACTCTATATCGAGATGGTTTGTAGGTTCATCTAGTAGTAGAATGTCGTTTTGTTGCAAGAGGAGTTTGGCCAGCTCAATGCGCATGCGCCAACCACCCGAAAATGTATCGGTGATTTTATCAAAATCTTCTCTGTTGAAACCCAGTCCGAGTAATATTTTTTCTGTTTCGCCTTCGTAGTTGTAACCGCCAATCAAATCAAATCGATGGGTGAGGTCACTCAAATCTTCAATAAGTTTGTGGTAGCCGTCTGATTCGTAATCGGTACGCGTTTCGAGTTGGTGATTGATTTCTGACAGTTTTTTTTCGATGGTTTTAATCTCATCGAAAGCTTCGTAGGCTTCGTTCAGCACTGTTCGGCCTGGGATAAAGTCGATGTCTTGGCGCAGAAAACCTATTTTTACGGCTTTGTCTGTGGCAATGGCACCTGTATCGTATTTGATGTCGCCGGCCAACACTTTTAACAAGGTTGACTTTCCGGCGCCATTTTTCCCTATGAGACCCACGCGATCTCCGGCAGAAAGCTTGAATGTAATTCCTTCAAAAAGATTGACTCCGGAAAATGAAACCGTCAGGTTGTGTATGTTTAGCATGCTTTGTAATGATTGTTACGCAATGGGACGGATAATACGTTATTTTTGACAACGAAAATCCCGATTAATTTTTTTTTGCAAATGTTAAAAAAAGGAACGAAACTAAACAGTATTTTAACAGGAACTTGTCCGAGATGCCAAAATGAGTCTATGTATCTGGAAAAGAACCCTTATAAAGTAAGTACAATTTTTAAAATGCACGAACGCTGTGGTTCTTGTGGGCTGATTTACAAAATAGAGCCTTCCTTCTTTTTCGGTGCCATGTATGTGAGTTATGCATTGGGTGTGGCCGTTGCTACAGCTTTTTTTATACTTTCTTATCTAATAGCCGGTTTCAATCTGATAGAGACCTTTGTGGTCATCATCGTAGGGTTGTTTTTGATTTTACCGCTGTTGATGCGCTATTCCAGAAATATATGGATTAATTTTTTTGTGGATTATAAGGCTTCTGATTCGCGATAGTGTTGGTAGCGTTTGATGTCTATTTCTTTGGGTAAAGGTAGTCCTTTTTCGATGTGTTGAAACAATGTGTTGGCCATGGATGGTGCCAACAATACGCCTCGCGTACCCATGCCGTTGAGTACGTACAATTGAGAAAACACCGGATGTTTTCCTACAAGCGGTCTTCTGTCTTTTACGGTAGGCCTGATGCCGGCATAATGTCTCAAAACCTCAATGTCCGTATCCACCATAGTATTGAGCTTTTCCAGAAGATCGTCTAAGCCTTCTTTTGTGGGCATTTCATTTTCAAAGCTTCTTTCGTAGGTACTGCCACAAAGATACCTGTCGTTCTCAAGCGGTATGATAAAAACGGGCCCTTTCAGTATGTGGTTTAAGCATAATTTTTTTGATTCAAATTCCACCAGTTGTCCTTTGTTGGGAATAAGCGGTAAGTAGTTGAAATAAGGGTTGTTTGTAAGTTGCATGCCTTCTGCAAAGACGATGCGCTTATACACAGTATCTTTGTACACTATTTTTTGATTTTTGCATTTTAAAGCGGTATAATCAAAAGTGGCTGTTTGAATTTTATTTTGTTGGAAGAGGTATGATTTATAGGAATCAATCAATTTTTCTGTGTCAACTCTGCCTGTTTTTTCTACGCATCCCAAGCCGTGAATTGCCCGTATATGGCTGTTGTTGTTTTTAAGCGGCTCCGGCCACATATAGTTTTTTAATATCTCTTGTTTAGAGACCGCTTTCCATTTTTCAATTTCTTGCAGGTTGGCAAATTTTCTAACTACATTTATTTTATAATCGAGTTTTTGTTGAAGTTTTTGCTCCAGTTTATTGTAAAAATGAGCTGCAAAGGCCATTTGATTTTCGGCTTCCCAAATGGGGGTAAATCTTTTGAGTACAATAGGGTTGTAAAGTCCACCTGCCACTTTGGAGGCATTGCTTCTGTCGCTGTCTATTACCTTAAATGATATATTTTCAGCTTCAAGCATCTCACAAAGCGACACACCTGCCAAGCCCAGTCCTACAATCAAATAATCTGATGTTTCCATAAAAAAAAACTCCCGACGTAGCGGGAGTTCAGTTTAGATTTTCATTCTAATAATTCCACATATCCTGCTCTATGTTGCGAATACTTTCGCGTATTCTGTCAGACTCGAGCAATTGCATAAGGGCATTGTCGTTCATGTAGTCTTTCACGTCGCGGTTTCCGTAAATGTTTTCTTCTCTATAAATGATGCCGTTAAACCTTCTGGCAACCAGAAGACGGTCAAAAGAAAACGGACTGGCCGAGTTGGAGCCGTTGTATGCTTTAGCCTGGTGGAGTATTTCCCTAGCGCTTGGATACCAAACCCAAAAAAGCTCTACAAGATCCGGATTTTCAGAATCGATAAAGTTGACGTCGGGTGCAACCGGAGCAATGCCTAGGAGTCTGTAGCGAAGTTCGCCGAGTCTTTTGTCAAAATACCACATGCCGCGGATGTGATATTCTTGGATGTCATAGGCTGTGAGGTCGCGTCGGTCTATGTATTCTGCGGATAATTTTTCACCTGCGTTGATTTGTTCACGACCCAGGTCGGTGGTGTCCACCTTGCTCATGCCTGCCAAGATATCTTCGTAACTTACGGGTTGGCGAAAATAGGTGTCTGCATAGACATCCATGATTTCACCACTTTCGATACCATCTACCAACACTTTAAAAAGCGAACGTCTGTTGGCGTCAATATTTGTAGAATCTACCGGAAAATAGAAGGGGAAATTGACCCGTTCGTCGAGATCTATAATTTCCCAAACCACTTTGGACCAGAGTACATCTCTATTGTCAACGTAACCAAAGCTCAGTGGCTCAAAATCTTCCATATTGTCGAGTTCCAGCATGAGTTCTGCTTCTTCAGGCGTATAGGCGTTCAAAAGATGTGCTTGAGAGAAAACGAATCCACTCACCAGCATCATCAAAGACAACATCCATTTTTGTAAGCACTTCATATATACGAGTTATTAATTTGTCAATTCTATTAACACAGGAGAAACCTTTTTCAAAAGGTAATTGCTGTTACCAATCAAACTGGCATTCACGTCAAATATTTGAATAATGTCACCCCTGACGGCGCGGCTCAATGCGCTTTTAGCACGGGCATCCAGTTTGTTGCCATTTACTTCTATGGTAGGTTGTCCGGGAACTTTAAATTTGAAGCTATTGACGTTTAATTTCAGGTCAAAATCAAAATCAAAAATGGTGGCGCCTACTGTAGATATTTCTAAACTGTTTCGCTGCATTTTAACAGTGCCGTCTTCGCCGCGGATGGTTCCGGTTGGTCGCGGAATATCTTTGATTCGGAACTGTTTGGAGGTTGGAATTTTTTCGCCCTCTATTTCGCCGGTTACATTGATGGTTACCTCTCTTCCTGTGCCGGGTTTCATGATGTAGGAAGTCCCGTTTACACGTTGCATACCCGGTGCACTTGCCTGAATTTTGTTATCCGGTACTCCCGGCATGGAAATGGTAATGGGGTTGTCAACGCCGCGATACACCACATTCATTTTATCGGCAGAGATAACGGCCTCGTTGGGTTTAGAAATTACGGAGTAGGATTGTTCTACAGCAACAGGGACTTCTTCTCCGTCTTGTTGGAAAAATAGTGTTCCGGTTATTTTGTGTTCTCCGGCATTTCCGGCGGGCACTTTTAACTGAATGACGCCCCCTTCAACGGTAAAATCGCCTTCTTTTAAATCTCTTCCGTCTAATTGTAATTCCACACGATCCGGCCTAGATATGCGATCGATTTTTCCCACTACGATGCGTCCGTCAAAAGTTTGCCCTTGGTAGTAGGCGCTTCTGTCTTGTTCGAGTAAGGTGTTAAAATTCTTTAAAGATATTTGTTCTGTCAATTCGCCCTCAAGCATCTTCGAAAGTATTTGGTATTCCGTATTTTTTGCATCGTTTTGCATTTGCGAAAACTTGGTGATGCTGGTAATGAGCGGTTGCAGATTAAAATGGTACTTCATATAATCTATGCTAATACCACTTCTGTTTTTGACTTGATCAACGTTAAATTTGCTTTGTACGTCTTTGATCAATTCTTTATAAGCGGGGCCTAAGGCGGCCAGGCTTTCTACAATGCCGTCCCGATAGGTATTGATTTGACTTAAAAATTCTTTGCCATCTGCTTTTAATACATCACCATTAAAGAATTTTTGATCAATATAGTCGGTTTTATCCATCACTTCATAGTCCGTAGGATCTTTGACGGTTGCTTTGGCTTCGTTTTTGACGCCTTCCAAATACTGATAGAATTGATCTGTCAGCGATTTCACTTCTTCGGCACTCGCTTTGAGTTTGCCGTATTTGTCGGGTTGTTCTTCTGCTTTGAGGTCTAAGCCCGCCATAAAAGTACTGTTTCTGGTGTCTGTAGTTTGGTTGGACTGTTCCAGTCTTTCGTTGAGTACGCCAAAAGCTGATATCACCTCTTTGGAGACTTGCAGGGCAAGCATGGCGATAAACACCAAATACATGAGGTTAATCATTTTTTGCCTTGGAGATAATTTTCCGGTAGCCATTCGTTAGTTTTTTAAGGTTTTAAATTGATACAACACTTAATTTTTACTGCTCATAGCTGTTAACATACCTCCGTAAACTGAATTTAGCGATGAAAGGTTTTGCGTCAATGATTGCAATTGGGTTCTGAGTTTATCTGCGTTTTCAACCACTTCGTCATTGATGGCCGCTTGTCTGCTGGCGGCTTCTACCTGAACTTTATAAAGGCTGTTTAAAGATTCCATTTGGGCTGCGGCCAATGAAATTTCTTCGCTGTATCGTTTGGTAGAGTTCAAAGAATCTGCTGTGGGTGCAATTTGTTTGGCAGCACCTTCAAAACTGCGAATGCTGTTACCAAGACTCTCCATTAGGTCTGAATCTATTTTCGCTTCTTTTAATATTTTGTCTAATTTTTCTGAAAGCAATCCCTCCGGGGTGGCAGGTCTGTCTGTTTTTTCTTTATTTGCCAATTCCGGGTAAACCAAAGACCAATCGTAGTCTTCATCCGGGTTGTCAAAAGCAGAGGCGAAGAATACCAAGGCTTCAACCACAAGACCTATGGTCAACATTAAACCGCCGGTAATAACACCGTATTCTATGTGTTGAATTTTAAACAAAGCGCCAATGATAACAATCGCTGCACCAACGCTGTAGAGGACGTGAAATAAAGTTTTTTTGTTCATGATAAAGGATTTTGGATACTTTTAGTTGATTAATTTAGTTGGATATAATAAAAATTTAGTTGGGGGAAATTCATTCTTGTTATTTTCCTTTTTTGCGCATACGGGTTTGTGGGCCGAAAGCATTGGTGCTGCCGCCATTGTAATCTTGTACGGTACGGAAACCGATATAACTCCTAGCAGAATCGGCATATTCATAATCGCGTGTACTCACTTGAAGAAAATAAGCCACATCTTTCCACGATCCGCCACGAATTACCTTTTTAGGATTGTTTTGATCTGTAGTATTTGGATTCATAGACGACATTACATTGTAGGAGGTAGGGTCGTAGGAGGAATCTGTCCATTCAGACACGTTGCCCGACATATTGTAGAGATTGTAATCGTTGGGCTTGTAAGATTTTGCTTCTACCGTATAGAGTGCGTCATCTGCGGCATAATCACCGCGAAGTGGTTTGAAGTTGGCATAGAAACAATTTCGGTCATTTTTGGTGTATGGACCGCCCCAAGGATATGCTGCGCTTTCCAGTCCGCCTCTTGCTGCATATTCCCACTCAGCTTCGGTGGGTAATCTAAAGGCACTTACCAGAGGCAGGCGACGCTGGCTTTGGTATGCATTTTTGTAGTTGGTTCGCCAAACGGCAAAAGCTTTGGCTTGTTTCCATGTCACGCCCACCACCGGATAATCACTGTAGGCATCGTGCCAAAAGTAATCGTTGTGCATGGGTTCGTTGTAGGAGTAGTTAAAGTCTTTTATCCAAACCGTAGTGTCCGGATAAACCTCGATGATTTCTCTTTGTACAAAATCGCTTCTTTTTCCGTTCGTTTTCGCGGCTGCTTCTATGTCTATCCAGGTAAATTCGTATTTAATCTTGTCCCAGTCAACGGTTCTACGTCCGTTATACACATCTTCATCCTTGAGGAATATAGAATCCATAACTTCCGCATAATACTCATCCGGATAGTCATCTGTGCTCCAAATCAAATCAATTCTTTTGTTGATTTTTCTGCCCTCATAACCGGTCGGACCCATGCCACCATAGTTTTTAAGGCGGTATTTCTCATACACACTTAAATCTGTAGTGTCAACGTCCATAAAAGCGTATTGCGCTATCGGATTAACTTTCGGGTCTGTGAATCCCATTTCATCAGCGAGGACTGCCAATTTAAAACGAACGATGGAATCTCTCACATCGTAAACAAATTGTCTGTATTCGCTATTGGTAATTTCAGTTTCGTCCATATAAAAGGAGCGAACTGTAACAGTCTTTAGCGGTGCATCTTGCACGCCTGCCAAATCTTCGGAAGCCTTGCCCATTGTGAAAGCACCGCCGGGAACCAGAGTCATGCCATAGGGTTTTTCAGGAAACCATTTTTTGGTCTTGATACCAACCAACTCACCTTTATCATTCTTGTTACAAGAAAAAAGGAGGGCACTTGTAAGTAAAATTAACAATAGTCTTTTCATAAATCGCTGTCGTTTCTCCTGTATGTTTAGTTCGATGTAAACGTATTAAATTAATTTATATAATGCAATTACGCCCAGTTTTTTTCTGTGAATGTAGCAATTTTATCGTTAAAACTTATTGAAGGCTTTCCACCATCTGTCCGGAATTACATTTTCGCAAGCATCTAAATAATCTTGATGGTTGCAGGGTATTAACGTGTCATAACTTATTTTAGTATGAACACCGGAATTTGAATTTGTAATCTCCATCCACCATCGTCCACTAATCGGGCTTTGGTAAAAAACCATTTCTTGATCGGTCTGTGCCACGATAAATCTTTTGTAATCTGCTCTGGAAGTAAACGGATAGTCGTGCATTCTATTGTGAAATCCTTCAATAAAATACCAGATGATTTGCGAAATAAGCTGTTCGGCAATTTCAGCATGTCGGTTTTGCTTGATTTCAAATATACTGAAAGAACTCACTTTGTCGCTTATGCCGGCATATCTGGCCAGTGCGCAAACTTCAAGCCCGTCAAATCCGTTTGGTTGGTGTGTGGTGGCAAAGCCGGTTTCTATGCTTTTTATGCTGTTAAAATCCAAACTCACAATATCTGCATCGCGCATCAGTGTCTCAGCTGTGCTGATATCTGCTTTGAGTGTGCCAAGGCGCAGGGATTCAAAATGTAAAGAATCTAACAGTTGAATTTCTTCCTGGGTGTTCAGAAAAGACTGATAGCCCAGATTGGCATAGTTAAAAAGGATGGTTGGTTTGTCAACAATCATTTTTCCAATGGTGTTGTGAGCGTTTAGCGCCGTGCTAGCATCTCCTATGTCAAAACATTGATCAATATTGAGCACGTTGACCAATTGCTCCAAATGCTTATAGGCTTCGTATTGTTGATACAAATAGGATTGTGAACCACCCAAAAGAATGGGAATAACATTTCTTTTTACAAGCGACTCTATCAGCCGTGTGAGCGCATCGGTTGACGATTCTTGTGTATTGCTGATGACAAAAGTCCCCAAATCTATCATTTTGGCGTGCCAATCGCCCACATAAAGCTGATAAAGCGTTTTTCTGATTTTATCAAAATCTACATAGTCACGGGTGGTGTCGTTGGTAGCACTGTCATCAATTGTCAAAATAGCCAACGCAATATCTTCGGGCATCGGAAAAGTGTCGCCTGTATTGATGAGCAACTTCCTGCCTAGAGCTTGTTCCGGAAGTGAGTGTACCCATTCACACAACTCGAATGAAACGGGATTTAGGTGGTCAAAAACGTCCATTTATTTTTTGGTTTTGGAGGCTTTTTTGGATGCGGGTTTTTTCTTGGCTCCTGTGGCAGAAGTTTTGTTGATGCCCAATAACGCTTTGGCTTCTTCCAACGTCAGTTTGGCGGCGTCAACCTTTGGATTGAGTTGTTTCTTCAACTTTCCTTTTTTGACTTCAACTTTGCCGTACCTGTTCTTTTCAAGCTTGATGCCTTCTTCTTTCCATTCTTTGATCAATTTTTCTTGGTCTTTTCTGATTTTTTCCGAAATCAGCGTCTGAATATCTTCATCTGATAGATTCTCAAAATCGTAAGCCTTAGGAATGTTAACAAAAATATTGTTCCATTTTAGGTATGGTCCAAACCTGCCTTTTCCTTTTTGCACGGGTTTTCCATCATAGGTAGCAATGGGGGCGTCTGCCGCAAGTTTTTCTTCCACCCAAACAACCGCTTGTTCAAGAGTTACTTCAAGCGGATCTATATCTTTTGGTATCGAAATATAAGACTTTCCAAAGCGCACATACGGCCCAAACCGACCAATATTTACCTGGAGGGTTTCGTTTTTGTATGCACCCAAATCATGCGGAAGTTTGAACAGATCCAAGGCTTCTTGCAACGTAATTGTGCCTATGTTTTGATCGGGTTTGAGGCTGGCAAATTTTTTGTCGTCATCTTCGGGCTCACCAATCTGTGCCATAGGGCCAAACCTGCCGAGTCTTACACTGATCGGCTTACCTGTATCGGGATCTGTGCCTAAGATGCGCTCACCGGACTCGCGGTCTGCATTTTGTTCTACATCCTCTACTTTCGGATGAAAAACATCGTAAAACTCAGACATCATCTTTGTCCATTCGAGTGATCCGGCTGCAATTTCGTCAAAATCTTGCTCTACTTTTGCTGTAAAATTATACGCGAGTATTGACTCAAAATGGTTAACCAGAAAATCATTTACTACATAACCAATATCTGTAGGGATGAGTTTGCCTTTGTTACTCCCTGTGATTTCGGTTTTTTTCCGAACTTGAATTTTTTGTTGCTCCAAAGTCAATACCACAAAATTCCGGCTTTCACCTTCGTAAGTACCTTTTTCAATATAGTTTCTGTTCTGAATTGTCGAAATGGTGGGGGCGTAGGTAGATGGCCTGCCTATGCCGAGTTCTTCTAGTTTTTTGACCAAAGCGGCTTCGGAATATCGGGCAGGCGGACGGCTGAATCGTTCTGTGGCAGTTATTTGTTGTGCCATCACTTGATCTGCTTTTTTCAGGTTGGGAAGCAATCCGGTTTCGTTTTCGTCATCGTTGTCATCGTCTTTTCCCTCCAAATATACTTTTAGAAATCCGTCGAATACGATGACTTCTCCTTGGGCTCTAAACCTAGCATTTTCTTTATTCGATTTTATTAAAAAAACGGTCCGTTCCAATTCGGCATCTGCCATCTGCGAAGCAATGGTTCGCTTCCAAATCAGGTCGTACAATCTATTCATGTCCGATTCCATGGCAATGCTACTGACCGAGATGTCTGTTGGGCGAATGGCTTCGTGAGCCTCTTGGGCACCTTTTGTTTTGGTGCTGAAATTTCGTGACTTGCTGTATTTTTGACCATAAGATGCCGATACCTCATGTTTGGCTTGCGCAATGGCTTCTGGCGAAAGGTTTACACTGTCGGTTCGCATATAGGTTATCAAACCTTGTTCGTATAAGCGCTGTGCCACACGCATGGTGATGCCAACAGGAAAATTGAGTTTTCTGGCGGCTTCTTGTTGCAAGGTTGACGTCGTAAAAGGCGCTGCAGGCGATTTCTTAGCGGGTTTTTTCTCAACGCTTTCTATCACAAAATCTGCATCGGTCTGTATTTCTAAAAACTTTCTAGCCTGGTCCAAATGATCAAAAGATTCGGATAGCTGGGCTTTAAAAGTTTTGCCGTTTTGGTCTGCAAAAATCGCTTCAACCTTATATGTAGAATTGACTTTAAAGGTTTGTATGTCGCGCTCGCGCTCTACTATGAGTCGCACGGCTACGGACTGTACACGCCCTGCAGAAAGGCCGGGTTTTATTTTTTTCCAGAGAACGGGTGACAATTCGTAACCGACCAACCTGTCCAACACCCGGCGCGCTTGTTGCGCATTCACGAGGTTGTAGTCTATTTTCCTGGGGTTTTCGATGGCTTTCTCAATGGCATTTTTGGTAATCTGGTTGAAGACAATGCGCTTGGTTTTGTCCTCCGAGAGCTTGAGTGTTTCGGCCAAATGCCAGGCAATGGCTTCTCCCTCTCGGTCTTCATCACTGGCCAGCCAAACCATTTCGGCCTCTTTAGACAGTTTTCTCAAATTGGCCACCACCTCTTTTTTGTCTGAAGAGACTATATATTGGGGTTTGAAATTTTGCTTGACATCGACGCCGAGGTCTCTGGAGGGTAGATCGGAAATGTGACCGTAGCTTGAAGCTACTTTATAATCTTTTCCTAGAAATTTTTCTATTGTTTTTGCCTTAGCAGGCGACTCCACGATAACTAAATTTTTGGGCATTGCTCTTTTTTTTCGCTACAAAGCTAAACATTTTTTTTTCACAAGCTTTCAATCATCTTAGATACAGGCGCATTTAAGCGTGGCTAAAAGCGGATAAACCAACCCGCTTAAAACCTTTTTCGTTCAAAAACGGATGCGATAGACAATTTCTAAAAAATAATGCGCATCTTCTCTCTCCGAAGTTTTGGTGTTGAAGTGATAGGCGGCACTAAACAAATGTTTTCCGATATTAAAATGGGCACCGGCATCTATTTTAAACAGGTGTTCTTTTGGGTCAACCGTAAACTTTGCATGGTCGTTGAGCGGGCTACCTTCCAAAAAAGTATCGTGTCCTACAAACCGATATCCGGCGCGGAAAAAACCAAAAAATTCGGGTTTGGCCGAAGTGCCTGTCATGCCGAATGCGGACGATTCACTTAGCTGGTTTCGCCTGCCGTAGGTAATGCCAAGCATTTGTTCTGCAAATATATCTTTTGTGCCCAAGCTGCCGTTGCTCACAAAATCCAGAAAAGTCATGTCGTTGAGCACTTCACTGTAAATAAAACTCGGCTTGAAGTTGGCAAGCAATTCACCGGGAATCTGATCTTGCCAAGAGGGTTTTTCTTCAATACCCAAAATTCTGTGGTACCAAACCTGTATGTCTTCGCCAAAAGAGGCATTTCCCGTGAGTCCGATTTCCAAATTTGTTCGCAGTATGCTGTTTTCAGAGGCTTTACTCAGTCCGGCTTCAACAAAGAGCCAACCGGCAAAAGGGCGGTCAAAAAAACGCGTATCCGTAGCGTCTATATCACCGGGTGTAAAAATAAGATGTCCCGCTTTGATGTCGAGTTGGAGGGTTTCATCAGGACGTTTGTTGAAAATAAAATCGTTCTGAAGAGATTTGGAATACCCGACTATGATACCACTGCTGTAGTATTTGTCTCTTCCGAAATATAAATCATTGTCAACTTGCAGAAATACAGATTGCCGGTATTCTTGTGCACTAAGCGTGCAAACAAAAGACAATAAAAACGCAGTGAAAAGTATTTTTTTGAGCAAGACGGCTGTTTTAAATCTAAATAATTTTCTAAGGCTAAACTTTGTTGTGTCCAATTTACTTCAACTTTGACGTGGTCAAAACTTTCTTTTTGGGCAGTTCTGCCAAGAGAAATTTTTTATTTCGGGCTAAAGTATAAATTTTAAAAACATACCCGGTTTTTTGTTTGTTAAATAATGATTTTCAATTTGTGTTGCATTTCAACGCAGAAATGGACTTCTGCCACTTTGTCATATATGCTTTATGTACTACCTTTGCAAGGTTTAAAAAAAGTGAAGTCCATGGAAAATATGATGGAAGAAAAAAGGCAAGGAGAGACATTGTTGTGGGGCGGTTCGCAAGAGGCGTCCAAAAAAATGTACATAGAAAGTTACGGCTGCGCGATGAATTTTTCTGACAGTGAAATTGTAGCTTCTATCTTGTCAAAGGAAGGATACAGTACCACCCAACAATTGGAAGAAGCAGACCTGGTGTTGGTCAATACGTGTTCCATCAGAGACAAAGCAGAACAAACGGTTCGAAAACGTTTGGAGTTTTTTCAATCTGTTAAAAAGATTAATCCCGGAATGCGAGTGGGTGTGCTGGGCTGTATGGCCGAACGCCTGAAAAGTAAATTTCTCGAAGAAGAAAAGATTGTGGACATGGTAGTAGGTCCTGATGCCTACAAAGACATTCCCAATTTACTAAAAGAAGTAGAAGATGGCCGCGCTGCGGTAAATGTGATTCTGTCTAAAGACGAAACCTATGGCGATGTGGCGCCCGTACGCTTGCAGACTAACGGTGTTACGGCTTTTGTGTCCATTACAAGAGGATGCGACAATATGTGTACTTTTTGTGTGGTGCCCTTCACCCGAGGCCGAGAGCGAAGTCGCGATCCGCACAGCATCGTAGAAGAAGTCAACACGCTTTGGGATAACGGATACAGAGAAGTCACGCTTTTAGGTCAGAATGTAGATTCCTATTTGTGGTATGGAGGTGGGTTGAAAAAAGATTACGTCAAAGCCACCGAAATGCAAAAAGCTACGGCCATTCACTTTGCAGACTTGCTGCAAATGGTAGCAGAAGCCCAGCCCAAAATGCGCATCCGCTTCTCAACTTCCAATCCGCAAGACATGGCAGAGGACGTTTTGCACACCATTGCCCGTTATCCTAATATTTGCAACAACATTCACCTGCCGGTTCAATCGGGCAGCACGCGAATTTTGAAAGAAATGAACAGGCAGCACACCCGAGAAGAATACATCGCACTGATTGATAAAATCCGCAGCATTATTCCCGATTGCGCTATTTCACACGACATGATTAGCGGCTTCCCCACAGAAACAGAAGCCGACCACCAAGACACACTCAGCCTGATGTCGTATGTAAAATACGACTACGGTTATATGTTTGCCTATTCTGAAAGACCCGGCACGCCGGCAGCTAAAAAGTTGGTCGATGATGTGCCCGAGGTCGTCAAAAAACGTCGTTTACAAGAAATTGTCAATTTGCAACGTACGCATTGTGATTACCGCACACGACAACACTTGGGCAAAACAGAAGAAGTGCTTGTAGAAGGAACTTCAAAAAAGTCAGAAGCGCATTGGATGGGTCGAAATTCGCAAAATATGGTGGTCGTTTTTCCTAAAGAACACTATCAAAAAGGCGATTTTGTGATGGTAAATATTACAGATTGCACCTCGGCTACCTTAATTGGGCAAGCCGTTGGGTATTCATAACTCTTAAATGTTTTGCAGTTTTGGAAAATGTACAAGTCATAAAACAACGATTCGGCATCATCGGCGATGACCCGAAACTCAACCGAGCCATCGAAAAAGCCATTCAAGTGGCACCCACCGACATTTCTGTGTTGGTGACCGGCGAAAGTGGCGTGGGTAAAGAGAGCATCCCCAAAATTATCCATCAATTGTCGCATCGCAAACACGGCAAATATATAGCTGTCAACTGTGGTGCCATTCCCGAAGGCACTATAGACAGTGAGTTGTTTGGACATGAAAAAGGTGCCTTTACGGGGGCGACCAATGCGCGAAGCGGCTATTTTGAAGTGGCAGACGGGGGTACCATTTTTTTAGACGAAGTAGGCGAGTTGCCGTTGACCACGCAAGTGCGCCTGTTGCGCGTTTTGGAGAACGGAGAATTCATCAGGGTGGGTGCGTCTGAAGCCAAAAAAACCAATGTGCGCATTGTGGCAGCCACCAATTTGGACATGGGCGAAGCCATCAGAAAAGAAAAATTTCGCGAAGACCTGTTCTATCGGTTAAGCACGGTTGACATTCACTTGCCGCCACTGCGCGAACGTAAAAACGACATTCATTTGCTGTTTAGAAAATTTGCGTCCGATTTTGCACAAAAATACAAGATGCCAACCGTTCGCTTGAATCAAGATGCGATTGATTTGCTTGAAAGTTATCGGTGGAATGGCAACATCAGACAATTGCGAAATGTGGCCGAACAGCTTTCTATTCTTGAAACCCGTCGTGATATTGACACCCAAACGCTCAGGCATTATCTTCCGGCAATAGGCAGTCAACTGCCGGCACTCGCCAAACCCAATGCGCAATCCGATTTTTCCAGCGAGCGTGAGATACTTTACAAAGTCTTGTTTGATATGAAGAGCGACTTGAACGATTTGAAGAAGCTGACCATGAAACTCATGGAAAATTCTAATGCCAAAGAGGTTAGGGAGGAAAACAAACAACTCATCAGTAAAATATACGGGCAAGAGGAAGACATTTCATTTGAAGATGAAATACCTGAATCGACCAAAGAGCCTGTATCTTTGATACCGATTGCCCAACATCATGAGCCTCAACGTACCGATAAATACGACTTTGCCGAAGATATAGAGGAGGAAGAAACACTTTCGTTGCAAGAAAAAGAGTTGGAACTCATTCAAAAAGCACTCGACAGGAACAGCGGAAAAAGAAAATTGGCCGCAAAAGAACTCGGTATTTCGGAAAGAACCTTATATAGAAAAATAAAACTGTTGGAACAGTAAAAAAAGCCCAACAATCTAAACAAGAAACATCTATGAAAATTTCATTTCTCAAAAAACTTGCTGCCTTCACGGTCAGTTTTATGCTGGCGGGTTGTGGTGCTTATAACTTTACCGGCACCGGAAAAATAGACGCATCCACTTTTCAGGTCAATTTTTTTCAAAATGTTGCACCTTTAGTGGAGCCCGGCTTGGATCGTGATTTTACCTTGGCGCTTCAGGACTTAATCTTAAGCCAAACAAACCTCGACCTGGTTAATGCCAACGGAGACTTGGTCTATGAAGGCGAGATTGTAGATTACAGAATCACCCCAATGACGGCTACTGCGCAACAAACAGCCAACCAAAACCGCCTGTCTATGGCCGTACAGGTGAGGTTTACCAATCAGAAAAACCAAGAAGCAGACTTTGAAAGACGCTTTTCTTTCTTTTTTGATTTTGGTGCAAATGAACAATTTACAGGAAGCCTAAAACAGACTGCTTTTGATGAAATTTTTGAAAGATTGACACAAGATATTTTTAATGCGAGTTTGGCACAGTGGTGATGGAATGAAAGGATAATTTACAAGTGGACGTAATTGAAATGAGACCAACTTTGAAAAAAGAGAATCCACAATAAATGCTAATATTGTTCCTTTAAAAATGACACAATTGGATGAAACGCCCATGTAAAATTATTGACACACAGGAGTGTGATTATTTTAGGGTGTTCCAAGCCTGTGCTGAGCGCAGTCGAAGCATGACCATTGAAAAACAAATAATATAATCACATGAAAAATAAATACCTAAATTTCATAACAGACGCGCATTTGTTGACCTGTATAGGGAATCTGCACAACGCATATTTGAAGGCGAAAAACAACATTACAAAGAAGAATTTTTATTCAAACAAGGTTGACACTATCAAACTGACCTTCGATGCTAAATTCAATGATATTGACGAAGAAAAGCTCATTCAATCTGAGATTTTAAGACAGATTGACAAATCTATCAACAATTCCATCGGAACTTTTCACGAACAAATTTTGGGCGGCATTAAAGGCTATGAAGCCGGAAATTTGAGCGGTTACGACATCAAAGCAACGGATAATACGCTATTTGCAGACATAAAAAACAAACACAATACCATGAACAGTAGTGCAGCCGAAGCGCTCTTTCAGAAGTTAAAACGATATGCAGACGACTACAAGCAAGCAAAATGTTATTGGGTGCAAATCCTTGCTAAAGGTAGCTTTTGTGAATTGTGGAGCGGAGATATTAATGGGAAAGAATACAGCCATAGCAGAGTTTATAAAATTTCGGGCGACCAATTTTATGCTTTACTTTCCGGACAACAAGATGCCATGTTTCAGTTGTACAAAGCTCTTCCAAGTGCCATCAAAGATTATCTAAAATCAGTTGAAGAGACCGAAGAAATTGCAGAAAACTCAGCATTAGAAGAAATTAAATCAAAAACTCAAACCAGCAAAAGAACTGTTTTAGACCAGATTACTTTTGAGAATTACAGCTACTATCTTGGCTTTGACAAGTTGTAGTATTGATTCAAAAACTTTACAATTGAATATCCAACTTCTGTTCCTAAATTAACAGGAACAGCATTTCCAATTTGTTTGTACTGTTGCGCCAACGATCCCTCAAAAGCCCAATTATCGGGAAAAGTTTGGATACGCGCATATTCTCGAACTGTAAAAGGTCTAGTTTCTTCGGGATGACATCTTTCGGTCTGTTTTTGAGCAGGACTACAAGTTAACGTTAAACAAGGTTCGTCCCAACCAATACGCCTTGCAATGCCTGTTTTTCCTCCACCTAAATGAAAACTTCCACCCATAAATTCTTTTTGAATATCAAGTGGTAAATCACGCCAATATCCTTTTTGTGGCACCAAATCCAAAACATCTTTTTTGCTTTGCGGGTATTTAGCACCAAGCGACTTTGGCACATTGGTATCGTATAGTTCGCCTTTCTTTAAAGCATCTTTTAAATTGTATATTTTATTGTGTGGTTTCGGATATTCATATTTCAAATCAATATCTTTTCTAACACCAACCAATATTAAACGCTCACGTTTTTGTGGTACTTTATAATTTATGGCTTTTAAGACTTGAACAGGAACTACATTGTAGCCGATTTCATCTAAAATTGAAATCATGCCTTGCAACGTTTTTCCATTCTCGTGACTCAATAAACCACGGACATTTTCTCCTATACAAATTGGTGGATTCACTTCTTTAACGACTCTTGCAAACTCATAAAACAAAGTTCCTCTTGCATCAGCAAGACCGAGTTTTTTTCCTGCATAACTAAACGCCTGACAAGGAAACCCTCCTGTTACGACATCAACTTTATTATGATATTCTGTAAAATCAAAGTCTTTAATATCGCCCTCCAAGACTTTCCAGTTTGGACGATTTTTTCGTAATGTTTGACAAGCCCACTTATCAATCTCGTTCAATGCGACACATTTCAACCCGGCTTTTTCCAAACCAACTGCCAAACCACCGGCTCCGGCAAACAGTTCTAAGACAGCATATTCATGATGCGGTTCCACAAAGTTGGAAACAGTATCTTCTACATCGTGACTGAAAAAATCAGCAAAGAGCGTTTCGACTTGTTCTCGCTTATAGACACGGTAGTTACTCATAGGCTCACGGACAGCAGTCAGTTTACCTTCCCTATCCCAACGTCTAAGTGTTTCTTTGCTTTTACCTATAAGTTCAGATGCTTCGGACAGCGACAAATATTCTTTCATCTGTTTATATTTATTGTTTTTCAAAGGTCAGATGGAATGCCCTGAATATCATTTCGGAGGGTATCCAAATTTTTGGTTATGACATTTCATAACCAAGTTATTTAACCTTACACAAGGGTTACAAATTTATAACTAAAAATATTACGCACAACAACAAAGCAAAAAAAAAACAAAACCCCATCACAGTATTCTTAAAATTGGCACTTTCGTGTTTGATAAGGCAGTTTGTGCTAAAGTTGAAGGTTTCTTCACTTTATTAAGACAAAAGCGTGTCCGGTCAAAACATCAAAAAAAAAGCCTCGACATGATGTCGAAGCTTTTATTATCAAGGGGTAAATTTTTTATAAATCAAGAAAGAGACACGCGTTCAAAGGCAGCTACTTTCAAATCCTTGTCGTAAGATTGCACATACTGTGCAACAGAAAGTTTGCTATCTTTTATAAAATCTTGGTTTACCAGCGTATTGTCTTTAAAGAATCGGTTGAGTTTTCCTTTGGCAATGTTGTCGAGCATGGCCTCCGGCTTGCCTTCTTGACGCAATTGGTCTTTGGCAATTTCAATCTCTTTTTCGATGATGCTTTGGTCAACTTGGTCGGCATCCAAAGCTATCGGATTCATGGCCGCAACCTGCATGGCCACATCTTTGGCTGCAGTATCGGCACCGTCAGCTACTTTGGAGAGTCCTACCAAAGTGGCAATCTTGTTACCGGCATGAATGTAAAAACCGACAAAAGGCGCTTTTACTTTTCTAAAATCACCAATTTCAATTTTTTCTCCAATAACACCTGTTTGTTCAATGAGTTTTTCGGCAACCGTCAAACCGTTGTAGCTTGCAGCCAGAAAACTTTCTTTTGTATCGTGAGCCAAAGCCAATGCAGCAAAGTCTTGTGCCAATTTTACAAAGGTTTCATTTTTGGCTACAAAGTCTGTTTCGCAGTTCAATGAAACAATAGCACCTTGTGTTTGATCGTCATTTACCACGGCAATTACAGCACCTTCGGAAGATTCTCTATCGGCACGGTTGGCCGCAACTTTCTGACCTTTTTTACGAAGTATTTCTATTGCTTTGTCAAAGTCGCCATCGGCTTCCACCAAGGCTTTTTTACAGTCCATCATCCCTGAACCGGTAGTTTGTCGCAGTTTGTTTACGTCTGCAGCAGTAATATTAGCCATAATATGTAATTAATAAAATTCTAAAATATGATATTCGTTTTATCTGAACTTTATGCAAAGAACAAATAAAGTTTATTCTTCTTCGTCTGTTTTTTCAGCTTCAACGGCCGCTTTTTCGGCAGGTTCAGGTTGAGGCTCTACAGCTTTTACAGCCTCTTTTTTGGCTGGTTTGGGTGCAGCTTCAATTTCGGTTTCTTGGTCAGCTTTTTCGTTTTTACGATTGGAAAGACCTTCTTGAATATCGCTTACGATATAAGAGAGAATTTTATCGATAGATTTAGAAGCATCGTCATTGGCAGGAATCACATAATCCACTTCTCGCGGGTCGGAGTTGGTGTCAACCATTGCAAAAATGGGGATATTGAGCTTTTGCGCTTCACGCACAGCAATGTGTTCGGCCATGATATCTACCACAAACAAAGCACCGGGTAGGCGGCTCATGTCTGAAATAGAACCCAAGTTTTTTTCAAGCTTGGCGCGAAGACGATCTACTTGTAACCGCTCTTTTTTGGAAAGCGTATTAAAAGAACCATCTTGTTTCATTTTGTCGATAGAAGCCATTTTTTTGACGGCTTTTCGGATGGTAACAAAGTTTGTCAGCATCCCGCCGGGCCAACGCTCAGTGATGTAAGGCATGTTGGCTTGTTTGGCTTTTTCCGAAACAACATCTTTAGCTTGTTTTTTGGTGGCTACAAACAAAATCTTTCTACCGGATGCAGCAATTTTCTTGATAGCTTCGCCTGCTTCTTCCAGCTTGGCAGCTGTTTTATACAGGTTGAGAATGTGGATTCCATTGCGCTCCATATAAATGTAAGGAGCCATGTTTGGATTCCATTTGCGGGTGAGGTGGCCAAAGTGTACGCCTGCCTCTAATAATTCTTTTACTTCGATCTTTGCCATTTTACATAATAGTTTACGTTCCGTTGAGTAAGCAATACAAGAGTGGTTGTCCTAAAAGACGCGCCTCCTGCATTTAGATGCTAAACTAATTTCCACCTAAGCGGTCAACGGCAACAGGTGAATAAATCAATAAATAATGAACGGGGTTGATAATATTAACGTTTTGAGAACTGGAATTTCTTACGTGCTTTTTTCTGTCCGAATTTTTTGCGTTCCACCATTCTTGGATCTCTGGTCAGCAAACCTTCGGGCTTCAAAACCGCGCGATTTTCTTCGTTTAAAGCACACATGGCTCTGGACAAACCCAGGCGGATTGCCTCTGCCTGACCTGTAATGCCACCACCAAATACGTTTACTTTTACGTCGTAGGCGTCTTCGTTGTTGGTAAGAGATAAGGGTTGTTTTACTTTGTAAGACAACAAAGGTGTTGAGAAATACTCGTTCAAATCACGATTGTTGATGGTGATATTTCCACTGCCTTCCTTGATATATACTCGGGCAACTGCCGCTTTTCTTCTGCCTATTTTATGAATGGTTGCCATTATTTGAATTCGTTTAAGTTGATTGCCTTAGGTTTTTGTGCCTCGTGTTTGTGCTCAGCACCGTTGTAAACGTTTAGATTGCGAAACAATTCGGCGCCTAATTTGTTTTTGGGCAACATCCCTTTGATTGATTTTTCAACCAATCGGGCAGGTGATTTCGCCATTACCTGACGGGTTGTTTCTGACCTTTGACCACCCGGGTAGCCTGTGTGGCGGATGTATGATTTGTTGTCTAACTTGGTGCCTGTCAATTGTATCTTCTCAGCGTTAATCACAATAACATTGTCTCCACAATCCGCATGCGGTGTAAAGTTTGTTTTGTGCTTGCCGCGAAGCAATTTGGCGACTTTGGATGCAAACCGACCTAAGGTTTGTCCTTCTGCATCAACCAATACCCACTGCTTGTCTGCGGCAGCTTTGTTGATCGATTCGGTTTTGTAGCTTAATGTGTTCACACTAAATAGATTTTGATTATCTGTGATGTTACTTCTCGAATAACGGGGTGCAAATCTACAACTATATATTTTATTTACAAATAGCGCTCAATTATTTTTTTAAGCCAATATGCAGATCATCTCAAAAAAACAAGCTAGTTTTCTTTCAGTGGCATCAGTATGTCTGTTTGCCACTCCAATTCATTGCCGCCATTGTAAGGATTGTTGTAGTAAATTTCTATAACACTACCCTGCGTTTCAATTTGGTTGCGCTTGGCGTAGTCCCAAAGCGCATACCAAGCGTGTTCAGATGTTCGGTAATTTCCGTTATAGATAGATCGTATCGATTTGTGAGGTGTAAGTTGTTTATATAAAAATTTATCGGACTGAGGTAAACTGTCTGTTTTATCTATCGGAAAACCGTAATTATAAGTAATTGTATTTTGTTCAACATCCCAATGGGTGATTTCCATAATTGGCATTCTTACTTTCTGTCCCAAGACGGAGTCGATAAAAACACGTACTTCATAATCGTGCCGCATCATATTCAGCGCTTTCTCTTTTACATGGCTCTTGAGAGGTACATAAACCATAAAGATTTCAGGCGAAAGCGTATCGGCCGCAATTTTTACCCGGATTCTGTTATCCAAGAAATGATTTAAGCGATTTTTGAATTTTACAAAAGAATATCGAACCGACTTTTCGAAGTCAGTTTCCCTAAAAGGAACTTCCAATCGATGTCTCAGGCTAAACTTGTTATCCTTGATACCGATAGTGACTTGCGTAACACTGTCATTTTCTGCTTCAAAGGTCCAGTTTAAATCCCAAGTGGTGTTGATGAATGCCACGCGCTGCTTCATCTGGCTAAACGGCGTTTTTTCCAACACCGTAGTGGTGGTATCCATGGCGTAGCCTTCCCATTTTACCCAATCTTCCACCTGTTGATAGACTGTTCCGGGCGATGCTTTTGCCTTAAATTTGACTACATAATCGAACGGATTTAGAAAAAAATACCAAACCAAAAAACCGACAAAAAGTACTACCAACAGGTATATTGTCTTTTTAGATTTACTCGTCATTTCCTTTGTTGTTTTTTAATATATTATGTGTTCTTTCCACGTTTTCATTTATCATATCTAGGTGTTGCACTACCCATTCACCCACGTTTTTTCCCTGCGACAGGCCATTTACAATAGCATCCATATAATGAATGCCGCCGTACAATCGACTGATGGCCGCTTCGTCTGCAGCCTGCTCAAATGAGATAAAACTTCGGACAGGCAAGCCGTAGGGAACCTCTGTATCGTCCGCAAAACTAAAGTTTTCTCCGAAAATATCCGTCAAAATTTTAGATGCACTGCCCGAAACAACAGAATGCCCGCTGGTGTACTCCGGAAATGGCGGTGTTTGTAGTATAGGTTTCCAGTCTTCATCTATATATTTGTTGATTAACGTTTCCGGCCGAACCAACACGCTTCTGTATTTTTCGTCCCAACTGCTGATGAAGGCTTCAAAAACCCCAATAGAAGTTTTGGTGTAATTGTGAACCGTTTCAAAAAAATCGGCACCCGCTTTTTTGGAAGCGATTTTTGAAATCAAAATCCAATGCGCGCCCGGTGTGATTTTTTTGGTGGCAAACATCAAGTGACCGCGATGCGTGGACACGTAAGGATTGCAGTCCCAAAATTGCGCAATTTCTATCTCCTCAGAATCATCACCTTTGGCTGTTATGTCCTGCGATACATCATACACTTCGCGTAGTTGTCTGTAGAATTCAGATTTTGGATCTAGCGAAAATGGTGCGTGTGCAACCGGTTTAAACTGTGCTGCACTGTCCAAAACCATAGTTCTAATCTTGTTCCAATGCGGTTCTATGCCGTCCATATAATCGGGTGGTGTGGGTTGCCAACGCGACGGATCATCCGAAAAAACCGAGTATTTGGGCATGGTACGGGTTTGTTTGTAGTTGTCGCCATCCATCCAGTGGATGATGTGATTGGCCACGGCCAAACCATACGTTTTAGAAGCCTCAAAAACATCCGGATTAGTTTGCTGCCAAGATGCGTAAAGACTGTCCCTGTATTGAATAATTTTATCTTCAGAAAAAATGAGGGTTTTGCCCACTTCGTAGTAAGCCACCAAGGCGGCCAGTTCGGGTTGTATATTTTTATTCTTGTCTAGTGCAGGAACGGCCGTTAAGCCGCTTACTTGCCCCGCCAGACTTTTAAACGCCGGATCTGCCTGCGCTACAATTTCAAAGGCGGCTATGTTCGGATACACATAGACCCGACTCGCCACGGGTGGCGAAAAAATATCGTGTATCATCACTTCGGTCAACTTGTCCACAGCCTGATGAAAATGATCAGCTTTGATGACAATCGGTTCTTGGTTTTTCTGACAGGCAGCCACTAAAATTGCTGCCAACAAAACGATTGGAATTTTTTTCATGATTTTTAGGGTTGTGGGTTCAATAAAATTTTAAAAAGTTGTGCTTTGTCGTTGTTATAGGTAACCAACAGATAGGGTTGATTTTGAATTTGCAAAATATCGAGGCTTTGCAGCTGCTTTTGAAAGAAATTTAGCCCGAAAGGGACACTGCTTTTTATTTCTCCATTTTTGTAAATAAAGGCTCCGGCAAAAGCATCGAGCTTTCCCTGATAGGGTGTGATGCCAAAATAATTGCCACCCAACAGTACTTCGTCTTCGCCGTTTGCGTCAAAATCATAAACCAACATTTCCCGAATCGGCGCAATTTGCAAGGCATCTTCAAAAGGGACGAATACATAACCATTTCCTTCTTTTTTCAGATAACCCGAACGCAATTCTTCAACCGTGAGGATGGTTGTTTTGTCCATCATCTCGCTGAAAATTTCTTCGGTTGTTTTTCCGGCAAAAGAGGCATAGGTGTTGAATTTCTTTTTGAGTGCAAGCACTTGAGATGACAGTTCGTCCAAGCCCGCCATCGGATAATAGCGTCCGTTTTTGGCTACGGAAACGACGGTTTCCGTTTGGTCGTTTGCATCCAAATCGCCATAGAGCATTTGCATAGGGAAGTCCGTACTTGCTTTAAATTTAGAATTCAACCCCCAATTTCCCAGCAAATATTCATTTTGCCCGTCGTTGTCTATATCAAAAGCCGTAATCTTTTGCCAGAGGCCATTAAGTTTTTGAGAAAGGTAGCGGTTGCTGACATCTTCAAATTGTCCTCGGTTGTTTCTTAGGAAAGTGGGCGGCATCCATTCACCTACAACTATCAAATCGTCTTGTTGGTCATTGTCAAAATCTGTGACAATGGCATCGGTAAGCATGCCCAAGGCTTCAAAAACCGTTTGTTTTGAGAGTGAAAAGCGGCCTTTATCATTTATTAGCAAATAACTGTCCGGCAATTTGCCAAATGCATATGGAACGGATGCACTGCCAACAAACAAATCCAAATCGCCATCTGCGTCAAAGTCGTGGGCGCGCACCAAAGCGCCGTTTGCAAAATAATTGGGCAATTCACTTTTGGTAAACTTTCCGTCGCCCGAATTTAAAAAAATACGATCAAGCAAAACCGGACTCTCGCCGTAAAACTCATCGCCTCCGGAAACCAAGAACAAATCCAAAGCCGCATCGCCGTTCAGATCTATCCAAACAGCATCCGTTTCTTCCACTCTGTCTTCAGCTTTTTCAAAGGGTTTTTCCGAAACAAATCCGCGCTCGGTTTGCCACATAATTTGTG
The DNA here is from genome assembly GCA_032251335.1 of Flavobacteriaceae bacterium. GTDB lineage: Bacteria > Bacteroidota > Bacteroidia > Flavobacteriales > Flavobacteriaceae > UM-FILTER-40-17. The sequence goes on from JAVVDW010000006.1 coordinate 50,331, forward strand.
CGGCATTGAATTTTGAGCTTCCCAGAAAAACATCCTCTTTTCCGTCGCCGTTTGCGTCGCCCACAGCCACGGCAGGCCCGCGATCGGACAAGCGATAGGGGATAAGTTTCTGACGGTTAAAATCATTAAAATCATTTTCGAAGTGCGTAAAATCAAAATGTAAAGAATCTGTTACCTCTTCAAAAAGTGGCGGTGTTTGGCTTTTTTTTGATGCTTTGTAAGGGCTGCGTTTTTCGCCGGGGCTTAGTTGTAGTAGCTGATTGACAGCTATGTTTTTTTTCGATTCAACGGTTTGGTCCGGCCAAATAATTTTAAGGGAATCAATTTGTGTTTGCTGCCCCAGGCCAAAGTGTAAAACCGGCTCAGAAGACGACTGAAAACCTTTAGACGTGAAGAGTTGTTGGTATTGTTTTTGTCCTCCAGCGTAGAGGTAAACTTTTGTACCGATGCCAAATCTGTTGGGCAAATCCGTTTTAAATTGGATACGCAAGTTATGGTTGCCTTTGCTGACGTTTTTAAGGAGTTGTGCAGCATCGTTGAGGTTGTTAACCACCAAGTCTAAATCACCGTCGTTGTCCAAATCCGCATAGGCTGTTCCGTTGGAATTGGTCGGTTTTTGTGGAATCCAATAGGCGGAAGTGTTTTCAAAACTTCCTGTGCCATTTCCTTTAAAAATGGCGTTTGTCGTGGTTCCGGACGGCATGAGTTCAATGGCTTTTTGATCTACCAGGCGCGTGGCTTCCAGTTTTTGTTTGATTTGCTCGTCAGACACATAGTTGATGAAGTCGAGATTGTTTGGACGAATGGGAATGCCGTTAGATATGAACAAATCGGTTTGTGCGTCGTTGTCAAAATCGGCCAGTAGGGCAGACCAACTCCAATCTGTGGCTGCTACGCCGTTCATGAGTGCTGTTTCTTCAAAATGCGTATTTCTATTGATTTGCAACATATTGCGGGCAAATTGCGGGTGGTATTGCAATTTTTCGGTTCGAAACTTTGACAAGGCATAATCATCATCTCCTACAGACGATTTCAAAACCTTTTCATCATCAGAGAGCATGTCGAGCGTCATCAAATCGACGAGGCCGTCGCCGTTGATGTCTGCCGCATCACTACCCATCGAAAACCGGCTGGTGTGTCCGAAATACTGTTTGATGCTTTCCGTAAAAGTGCCATCGCCCCGGTTTATATAAAAATAGTCGTCTTCGTGAAAATCGTTACTCACGTAAATATCTGTGTGGCCGTCATTGTTAAAATCTGCGGTGACTACGCCCAAACCGTAGCCGTTTGGACCTCCAAAAATACCGGCTTGTTCACTGACGTCGGTAAACTTGTTTCCATCGTTTCTGAGCAGCTTGTCTCCGGTTTCGTAATTTCGTTGGTTACGAATGTCCGCCGGGCCAAAAGAATCTGCGGTGTGCACCGCATGGTTGAGCAAATAGATATCCAAATCGCCGTCATTGTCGTAATCAAAGAAGGCAGCTGTTGAGGAGAAATTATCAAAATCGAGACCGAATTGGGCTGATTTTTCCGTAAAAGTCAAATCGCCGTTGTTGATATACAACTCGTTGTAGCCGTTAAAACCATTAACGCCTACCACTGCCAAAACGTATATATCCAGCAATCCATCTCCGTTTACATCGGCCATAACTACACCGGTTTGCCAATCGCTTAGGCCGGCCACACCTGCGGCTTGTGTGATGTCTTCAAATTGCCAATTTCCTTTGTTGAGATAGAGTTTGTTGGCTTGTTGGTTGGAGACGAAGTAAATATCTGCAAGGCCGTCGTTGTTGATGTCGCCCACGGCTACGCCACCACCGTTGTAGAAATACAAATAGTCGAGGATGTTCAGTTTGTCTGTTGCTTTCAAATCATTGCGAAAGTCAATGCCGCTGTGTGAGCTTTCTACGGTTTCAAACAGGGCATCGGCATTTTTTTGACAAGAAGTCAACCCGGCTATGAGTAAAAAAAGGATAAAATAAGTGCGCATGCTTTAGTTGATTTTAAAAAGCAAAGGTGTATCGTTGTTGCGGATGGCTAAGATGGCTTCGTCGTTTAGTTGTTGCAAGTGTTTTATCATGCCTTTGATGCTGAGGCCGGATTCTCTGTATGGAATCAGCCTAAAGGTCCCGTCGCCATTTCCAAAAAGGACACTGCCATAATTGGAATCCAAACGACCAAACTGGGGTCTGTTTTCGTACAGATTTCCGCCCGTGACCAAATCCGGATTTCCGTCTTTATTGAGGTCTGCAATCGCGATGGCACTCACATTGGCAAATTGGACGGCATCCGGCAGCGCGATCACTTCAAACTGTCCGTTTCCTAAGTTTATTGCAACGACGCTTTTCGAGAAACTTTGTGTTTTTTGAATGGCTTTGTCCAAAATGTTTTTCGGAAAAACTTCCCCAATGCTCTTTTGGGCATATGCACCATAGATGATATTTTGTTTTTTCACATCGGGAATTTGATTGGCCAAATCGTTTCGGAGGTTGACCGGTTTTTCTTTGCCCTCGCTTATATGCGTCATCACTTGTTCGATGGTGCCGTTGTTGTCAAAATCGTGAATGTAGAGCCTCATCGGATTTTCGGCTGAGCCGAAGTAAGGACCGTTTGTGCCGTAGTTGCCTAGCACCAAATCGGGTTTGCCGTCAGCGTTCAGGTCGGCTGTTTTGACCGCTTGCCACCAACCCGAAAGTTGGTCCAGATTGGTAGCCATTTCTGACAATCTACGTCCGTCGTTTTTGTAAATTTTGGGTACCATCCAATCGCCGACCAACACTAGGTCTTTTGTGCCGTCGCCATCCATATCTTCCCAGCTTGCATCTGTCACCATTCCGATGTTTTGCACATCATAGGCTTTGCGCTCTGTGATGTCTTTAAACTGACCACTGCCGTCATTTTCGAGTAGTAAACTTTTAGGATTAGGGCCGTAGAGTCCGGGAATGCTTCGGGCAGCTATAAAAAGATCGACATCGCCGTCTCCGTCAAAATCGAACGGTGCTATGGCCGATACATTATGCTGCGAATAGGGGAGTAAAATAGCATCTTGTTTAAATTGTCCCGTTCCGTCATTCAGATACAACCGGGTGGCATACCATTGTTTACCCTTGCTTGCTTCGTTTCCACCACTTCCGACTATTAAATCGGGTGCGCCATCGCCATTTACATCGGCAAAAGCGGCTGCGGTATCTTCAAAGTAACTGTCTTTAGCAAAAGCATCGCTATTGATTTTCACAAATTGGTTTTTGACATTTTGTATAAAAACATTGCCCGATTGGGAAGTGGCGCCACCTATAAAAATATCGTCAAGTCCATCACCATTTACGTCGGCGGATGCGAATGCAGGACCTTCGAGCGAAATCATTTTGGTGATGAGGCCTTCGTAATCAAAATCGACGTATTGGTTCTCTTGATGTGCGGGCAGTTTGGTTTCTACAGCCGTCATCAGTTTTTTGACTTCGGATTTGACATCAAAAAGATATTTTTCTTTTGCTTCATCTTCCTTGAAAGTGAGCTGTCGGTTCAGTTCGATGTTTTTTCGGGTTTCAAATTGCGCATTTGCCCAGATTACTTGTACGGAATCAACTTTTTCGGATTTGCCCAAACCTACGGTGATGATTTGCTCTACGCTCGATTGAAATCCGCGGGCGGGAAGTTGTTCGGTGTAGTGGATTTTTCCGTTGTTGAAGATTTTGACACGCGCACCGAAGCCAAAAGTGTTGGGCGCTTGGCCTTCGAGTTTTATTTTTAAATAGTTGTTTTGAAGTTTTTGGGTAGTTTCATTCTTGTAAACAAACAATTCTTTGTTGATGTTGTTTACAATTAAGTCTAAATCGCCATCGTTGTCCAAATCGCCATAGGCCGCACCGTTTGAAAAAGAGGGTTCGTCCAAGCCCCATTCTTGGGCATAGTTTTCAAAAGTAAGATTTCCTTTGTTCTTAAAAGCGTAATTGGGAATAGGCACAGAAGGCATTTTACTGATGATAGAGTCAACAGCTTCTTTTTTGCCATAAATGATCATGTTTTGCACGATATCATTTGCAAAAAAGTTCATAAAATCTTGGTTGGTAAGGTCGTGAAGGATACCGTTTGACACAAAAATGTCGCGATAGCCGTCGTTGTCTATATCAAACATGAGTGCACCCCAACTCCAATCTGTTTTGGCTACACCCGAAAAATATCCGATTTCGGAAAAAGTGCCGTCTTGGTTGTTCAGGTGAAGGTTGTTGTGCATGAATTGGTAGTACAAATCTTGTTGTTCTTGAAACTTTCGCAGGTCATAAGATTCAAACGTTGACACTTCTTTGACGCGTCTGTCTTTTTCCGGAAGCATGTCGGTGGTAAAAATATCTTGAAAACCGTCGTTGTTGATGTCCGCCACATCGGCACCCATAGAGAAGAAACTCATATGCGACAGAAAATCGCGGGATGCATCTTTAAAAGTACCGTCTTTTTGGTTGAGGTACAGATAGTCGTGTTCGTAAAAATCGTTAGACACATAGATGTCATACCAACCGTCGTTGTTGACATCGCCCACATTAACCCCAAGTCCGAAGCCAATGAGGCTGCCGTAAATGCCTGCTTTTTCACTGACGTCTGTAAATTTTCCGTTGTCGTTTCTGAGCAATTTGTCGCCACCGCCCCGTAAAGTGGGAGAAACCGGCCAGTCTTCTGCCCTTACATCTCTCTTGTTGTTGTAGCCTAAAGACTCAACCGATATAAAACTGTTGTTGAGGATATAAACGTCTAAATCGCCATCGCCATCGTAGTCAAAAAAAGCGGCATGTGAGGTGAATCCGCTGTCGGCCAAGCCGTATTCCTCGGCTTTCTCTGTAAAGGTTAGATCGCCGTTGTTGATGTACAATTCGTTTTTTTGGTTGTCGCCTTTTACGTTTCCGGCATTGCAAACATAAATATCTAAAAAGCCGTCGGTGTTGATATCTACCAAGACGACGCCGGTTGACCATTCGTTGATGCCGGCCACTCCGGCAGTTTGGGTGATGTCTTCAAATTTAAAATCCCCTTTGTTGAGATACAATTTGTTTTCGCCCATATTGGAAGTCAGATAGACGTCCGGCAGCCCGTCGTTGTTCAGGTCGCCGATTCCTACACCGCCGCCGTTGTAAAAATTCCGATATTTGAATACGTTCAAATCAGTGCTGCTTTCAATACGGTTTATGAAAGAAATACCAGTTTCTTGCGAATTCATTTTGGTGAATAACGGATTTTGCGTTGTTTCGGAAACCGTTGTTTGTTCCGTTTTGTTACAGCCAAAGGCCATAACCATCAAACATAAGGCAATTCGTTTCTTCATGGTTTGATTTTTAAAAATTGTAAAGTATGGTTGTTTCTAGCCAAGACAAGATATGCTTGGTTTTGAAAGTGTATTTTTTGAATGTCACGCACAGCACCGGTTGTCAAGTTTGCATTTTCTGTTTTTTGGAAACCGCCGTGGCCGTCATTGAGCAATAGAAATCCGCGGGATGCATCGAGTCGGCTAAGTTGGGTGTTCAATTCGTGCCAGTTTCCACCACCTACGATGTCGGGATAGCCATCGCCATTTATGTCTTCTACATAAAGCGTCATCACTGCTGAAATTTGTACGACATCAGGCAAATCCATCTCTTCAAAGAGTCCACCTTCAGTTTGCAAAAAGAGTGAGGTTTTCAAAGTGTACAAATTTTTGGTTAGGCTTTGAGCCAACTTTTCTTTGCCAAAGATGTCTTCAAAACTTGCTTCGGCATAACTTTGATAAGACAAATATCGCTTATTGATTTCGGGAATTTGAGATACGATTTCATCTTTTGATGCAAAAGCCATGCGTTTTCCTTTGTAAAAATAAGAAACCACAGGTTCTTGCGCACCATTTTCATCAAAGTCGTTCACAAAGAGTTGAACGGGCTTATCTAAAGAGGCGCTCAATCGGCTGTTGTGTCCCCAATTTCCGGCTAGGATGTCTGCTTTTCCGTCCATATTGAAGTCGGAGATTTGAATGCTGTTCCACAGACCGTGTGTATTTTGAAGCTTGTTTGCGGTTGCGGTTTCAAAGCGTCCTTTTTTGTTTTTTAAAACCGTAATGGGCATCCAGTGGCCTACAAGTAAGAGGTCTGGCCACCCGTCTTGATCTATATCTGTAACAGCGGCGTCGTAGATATTGCCGAGATTTGATAACTCAGTTGCAACTTTTTGGGTGACATCTGTAAAATTTCCTTTGCCGTCATTTTCAAAAAGATAACTCTTTGGGGTTTGCCCAAATTTCCAGGGTTGTACATTGGCGCCAAGAAACAAGTCCAGATCACCATCCTTATCAAAATCTAATGCGCGTACTACAGCACCGTTGAGAAAAATGTTTTGAAAATTGAGGCTGTCTTTTACCAAAACACCATTTTGGTTTCGAAAATACAGTGGTTGTAAGGGTTTTCCTGTGGTAAATTCATTTCCGCCATTTAGGAGAATCAGTTCTGGCAAATCATCTCCGTTGGCATCAAAAAAGAGTGCTGCGGTGTTTTCGCCTTTGGTGTCTTCTGCAGTGATGTTTAAGGGTTTGTTTGCAAATGATCCGTCGGGCTGTTGCTGCCACAATAGGGGTTTTTCCCATTTGCCGTTGCCGACAAACAAATCTTCTAAGCCATCTCCATTGACGTCTGCTACAGCCAGTTTTGGGCCTAAGTTGGTGGTGGCATAAGGCACTAAAGGGTCGCGGACAAATTCTAAGACGTCGTTGTCTTTGTGCGAAAAGGGTAGCGCAACCTCCGATGCCATGAGATAATTGACTTCTTTTTCTATCTTACTTTCATAATAACTACCGTCGGCTTCAGTCTCTTTTAAGGTAAGTGTTTGGTTGGTTTTCACGTTTTGTAAAACTTGGAAACGGCCTCCCGGCCAAATGGCTACCAGAGAATCGACGGTTGCAGTTTCGCCCAACCCCATGTGGATTTCTGGTGCCACGGCGGAGAGGTAGCCGCGCGTGGTAAAATTTTCAAAGAGCTGTATTTTGCTGCCTGTATAAGCCATTATTTTTGCCCCGATGCCAAATCGATTGGCGTCTTTTCCGGCAAATCGAATTTTTAAAAAATGATGCTTAGGCTGTAATGCATCGGATTTGTTTTCGTAGATAAAAGCAGGTGCCATCAGGTTGTTGGTCACCACGTCCAAGTCGCCGTCATTGTCTAAATCTGCATACAAGGCGCCGTTGCTGAAAGAGGGTTTTTCGCCAAACCAGTTTTGTGATTGGTCTTTGAAGCGTTTACCTTGTTGGTTTTCAAAAAAATAATTCGAAATTTCAATTTTCGGCAAATCTTTGGTCAGTGAGAGGTCTTCTTTTTTGAGGCCTTGTTGTATTTTTTTTTGAATTTTTTCGTTGGCGATAAAACTGATAAAATCCATATCGTTTGTAGCGCCGGGAATGCCATTGCTGATAAACAAATCTTTAAAGCCGTCGTTGTTTAAGTCAGCAAAAAGGGGCGCCCAACTCCAGTCTGTGGCTGCGATGCCTAGGAGATACGCACTTTCGGCAAACTGGTTGTTGCCCAGGTTTTGCTGTAGGGTATTTTGCATAAATTGATAGGCGTATCCATTTTTTTTGTATTGTTCATAAATTTGGAAAGGATAATCCCTGCCGGCTCTTTGATAGGTTATGGGATTTTCGGGGAGCATATCCAGCACAAAAATGTCTGCCAAGGCGTCGTTATTAAAATCGGCTATGTCCACACCCATAGAAAAATGGGAAGTGTGCCCTATGTGTTCTTGATTTTTCGAGATTAAATCTTCGAAAGTGTTGTTTTGATTGTTGAGGTAGAGATAATCGTTTTCAAAAAAATCATTACCTATATACAAATCTGTAAAACCGTCGTTGTTGAGGTCGCCGAGTCCGAGTCCCAAACCGTAACCTATGATGCCGTTGTGAATGCCCGACGCTTGTGTGATTTCGCGAAACGTACCGCCTTCGTTAAGGTAGAGTCGGTCTCCGGCCAGGAGGTCTGCCGCGTCACGTTTGCTCCCGTTGCCGTAGTTGCTGTTTGGATGTGTGGAGTGGTTGAGCAGGTAAAAGTCCAGATCACCGTCGTTGTCTGCATCGAAGAAAGCGGCTTGCGTGGCATTACTTCGGATATCCAAACCGTATTTTGCGGCCTGTTCTTCGAACAACGGATTGCCTGCTTCGTCGTTACCTAAGTTTACGAAAAGTTTGTTGATACCTTGGAAAGTTTTGTAGTCGCCGAGTTGACAAACGTAAATGTCCATACGGCCGTCGTGGTTGATGTCCACTGTGGTGACACCTGTAGTCCAACCGCTGTCGTTTTTGATACCCGACCGTTGGGTGATATCTTCAAATTGAAGATTTCCCAAGTTTTTGTAAATTTTATCTGCTTCTTGGTTTGATACAAAATACAAATCTAAGCGACCGTCGTTGTTAAAATCTGCGGTAGCCACTCCTGCGCCGTTGTAGAAATAGAGATAGGTGAGTATGTTTTGCTCGGGGGTTTCTGTGAGTTGATTGACAAAGTTGATACCCGTTTGCGAAGCATCTACCAATACGAAGCGTGTATCGTCTTTTTGGCAGGCGGTCAAAAGCAGTAAGGTTATGAATGTCAATCGGATTTTCAGCACAGTGATTTAATTATATTTTTGGTTAGAAATGACAAAAGTTCAATTTAACAACAAATTCATATCTATTAATTGCGTTTTGGCTTATCAATTGTGTTCATCAAATTTAAAAACGGTTCAATGTTGACAGTTTTTGAAAAAAAACGTTCTTAATCAGGCTTTTAGCGGTTCTTTATGGTTTTGCATTAAATGCAGCAAGATACTGATTATAATAAGGTTTTTCAAAATGTACTGTCCTGTAATAGACAGTGAATGTGCGGAAAAATCAAAAGTTAATGAAGGGTCAAAAAAGAAAGGCAAAAAGGTGCAAAGCATATGAAAAAGTGCCACGCCAATCATCCACTTCATGCCAAGCCGAAAGATGAAGGAAATCCCGATAGCTGTTTCGAGCAAGGCGAGCAACACCAAAGAAAGCCTGCCGTCAATCCACCCAAAAGTCATACGACTGATGGTCATTTCTGCCAAAGACTCTGCCGGGCTGACATTGGGGAAAAATTTTAAACATCCGAAAACGAGATATACACAACCTATGCTCAAGGTGATGTAATCTATTTTTTTTATCTGTAATTTTAGCTCTTTAAACACGGTTCTTGGTTTTTGGTAGTTTTCGTTTGCGAATCTAAAAGTTTCGTTTCCATTGATAAGAAAATTATATATTAAGAAGTTTAATAAAAGTTTAAACAAGACAATAAAAGACTAAAGTCATTTATAGGAGTCTATGAAGTTTCGTAATTTGTTAAAAATTCTGAATTGAAGTATCGCAATCTTATACTCGTCATTTTCGCGGTTTCCGTCGTTGGATTGGCTTATGTACAGTATCGCTATTTGCGCATCGGGCTCAATTTGGCCGAAGTGCAGTTTACCCAAAAAATTGGACAGAGCGTGCGCGAAATCAAAAGCGATTTGTATTTTGAAAATGAATTGACACATTTGGTGGGCATGTCTGTCACCGGAAACAATACCGGGTTTCGGATGAGCTTGGACAGTATAGCCGATGCCTCAACCTATTTTATGGATGCTTTTCTGTCGGGCAAATTGATAGAAAACGGCATCAAAGCCGATTTTGAATACAGACTCTATGACAGCGATTCGACCCATTATCTCTCTACGCTCGACCAGGCTCAAAAAACAGCCGATCCTTTGGTGTATTCCATACAATTAGGCGGTTATTTTAATGAATTGACCCGAAAAAACTTCACCTTAGATTTGGTTTTCCCCAACGTGCATCGCTATTTTTTGTCGCAACTCAACGGGCTGATTATTCCGAGTTTGATTTTTTTGGTTTTTATTATACTTGTGATTCTTTGGGTGCTCAAATCTTTTTATTGGCAACGCAGCGTAATCACCACAACCAACGACTTTATCAACAACCTCACCCATGAGCTTAAAACGCCTGTTTTTTCCATTGGGTTGGCTACCAAAATTTTAGCTGAAAACAGTTCCGAATCTCAAAAAGAGATGATCGATCTGATTCGCTTGCAAAACGAAAAGCTCAAAACACACATAGACAAGGTTTTGGAACTAGCCACTTTAGACAAAAAGAAAAAGATTTTAAACAAATTGGAGGTCGATTACCTGCCACAACTAAGCCAAACGGCTGAGATGTTTGCCAAGCTTTGTAAGCTGGAACACATACAATTTGATTATCAACTATCGGGTGATTTCTATCCTTTGTATGCAGAAGTTGCCCATCTCAACAACGCGATTGGCAACTTGCTGGACAATGCCATGAAATACCGATCTGAGGACGCGTCGATTTCGCTTAGCGCACATCTCGAAAAGAAAAAACTTGTAATTGAAGTATCCGACAATGGCATTGGTATTGCCCCCGAAAAATGCAAGAAAATATTTGACAAATACTACCGGGTGAGTGCCGGAGATGTACACCACGCCAAAGGTTACGGGTTGGGCTTGTACTATGTGAAACAAATTGTGCAGATGCATTCCGGAAAAATACGACTGAATAGCACGCCCGGAAAAGGCACACAGGTGCAAATTGTTTTACCGCTGTCAACCAACCGTGAAAGCTTCAATTCGGAATGATTGTATTGGAGAAAATGATTTTGAAACAGAAAATCATACCCAAAAGGGTCCGTGATTTTAGGGTTACAATGATCGATGACGAGATGTGTTTTTGGAAGGCAGGCATCCGGACAAAAATTGAAAATAGCCCTAACGGTTGTATGGTTTTCACTATCCATCATAGGAAACTCACAATAAGTTTGAAAATAAAAATTAAGCAGATATGAACACAAAACATCAACTCTTACTCGTAGAAGACGACAGCGCGCTGGGTTACTTGTTGTCGGAATATTTAAAAATGAAAGGCTTTGGCATAGAGTGGGTTAAAGACGGCAGGCAAGCCTTGAAAAAGCTTGAAGACCGTCGCTACGACCTCTGTATTCTCGATGTCATGATGCCGGAAATGGATGGTTATGCACTTGCAGAACAAATCAAATCAACCTATCCGGAGGTTCCTTTTATTTTTTTGACTGCAAAATCCATGAAAATCGATGCACTCAAAGGGCTCAATTTGGGCGCCATAGACTATTTGAGAAAACCTATCGACGAAGAAGAGTTGGTCATGCGTCTCGAAATATTGCTGGATAGAAACGATCCAAAAAATCCATCGCAAGACGCCAACCCGGTTTATCATATTGGTAACTATGTTTTTTCGCCCCGCAACCAGCTGCTCAACCACCCAGATGGAACTGAAATACAGATGACGCATCGCGAGAGTGAACTTTTGATGATGTTGGTCAAAAGCGACGGACAATTGTGCAAGCACAAAGATATACTGGATAAATTGTGGGGTAAAAACGATTATTTCAACCGCAAAAGCATGAGTGTATTTATCACGCGACTCCGAAAATATTTAGCCAAAGACCAAAACATACACATCGAAAACGTACACAACCAAGGCTTTATACTAAAGACAAACGCCTAGTCAATCAGTACGACAAGCTTGTTGTTGTTGAGTTCTACTGTGCCCGATTGAATGGATAAACTATACACGTCCTCTTTTTTGGTAAAATGATGGGCCGCTTCTTTAGACAATTTCAAATTGCCTTTGATGCGCACTTCGCCAATGCCAAGTGAGGATACGATAGGCGCGTGGTTGTCTAAAATTTGAAACTGACCTTGGGTGCCCGGAAGCGATACAACTTCTGCTTCGCCGGCGTACAAGATGGCTTCGGGGGTTATGATTTCGAGCGTCATAAATTTGTTTTAAGCTTCTGCCAACATTTTTTCGCCGGCTTCAATGGCTTCTTCTATAGTGCCTTTGAGGTTGAAAGCTGCTTCGGGCAGGTGATCCAATTCTCCGTCAATAATCATGTTGAACCCTTTGATGGTATCTTTGATGTCCACCAAAACGCCCGGAATACCAGTAAACTGTTCCGCCACGTGGAATGGTTGAGAAAGGAAGCGCTGTACGCGACGCGCTCTTGATACGACCAATTTGTCTTCGTCGCTCAATTCTTCCATGCCCAAAATGGCAATGATATCTTGTAGTTCTTTATAGCGTTGCAAAATTTCTTTGACGCGTTGGGCGCAGTTGTAATGTTCATGTCCAATAATTTCGGGAGAGAGAATTCTGGACGTAGAATCTAACGGATCCACAGCCGGATAAATACCCAACTCAGCAATTTTTCTGGAAAGTACCGTGGTCGCGTCTAAGTGTGCAAAAGTAGTAGCAGGTGCAGGGTCGGTCAAGTCATCAGCCGGGACATACACAGCTTGTACAGAGGTGATAGAGCCGCGTTTGGTGGAGGTAATCCGCTCTTGCATGGCACCCATTTCGGAGGCAAGTGTGGGTTGGTAACCCACAGCAGAAGGCATACGACCCAACAGTGCAGATACTTCGGAACCGGCTTGTGTAAATCGGAAAATGTTATCTACAAAGAAAAGCACGTCTTTGCCTTGGCCTTCGCCGGCGCCATCGCGGAAAAACTCAGCCATGGTAAGTCCGGAAAGGGCTACCCTGGCACGTGCTCCGGGCGGTTCGTTCATCTGGCCGAAAACGAAAGTTGCTTTGGATTCTTTGAGGGCGTTTTCGTCCACTTTAGACAGATCCCAACCGCCTTCTTCCATAGAATGCATAAAGTCGTCGCCGTATTTGATAATACCGGATTCGAGCATTTCGCGAAGCAAGTCATTTCCTTCTCGTGTACGCTCGCCCACGCCAGCAAAAACCGAAAGACCACCGTGGCCTTTGGCGATATTGTTGATCAATTCTTGTATCAAAACTGTTTTACCTACACCGGCACCGCCAAACAGACCAATTTTACCGCCTTTAGCGTAAGGTTCGATAAGGTCGATGACTTTGATGCCCGTAAAAAGCACTTCTGTAGAGGTAGATAAATCTTCAAATTTTGGTGCTTCTCTGTGGATAGACATGCCGTTTTTGCCCTCTTTTGGGAGCGCTTTAATGCCGTCTATGGCATCTCCTACTACATTAAAGAGGCGTCCGTAAACTTCTTTTCCAATCGGCATTTGAATCGGCGCATGGGTAGCAACTACCTCGGTGCCGCGGCTCAATCCGTCAGTGGCATCCATGGCGACAGCACGAATGGTGTTTTGACCTACGTGTTGCTGAACTTCGAGCACAAGCTTGGTACCATCGGCTTTAGTGATTTCTAAGCTGTCATATATTTTGGGCAGTTCATTGTCTTTGTTTTCAAACAAAACGTCCACAACCGGACCGATAATTTGGATGACTTTACCTGTTAAATTCGCCATGAAATAATGCTTTTAAGTTAGGATTGAACCCCTTGCGGTTTCCGGGCGCAAAGATAATATTTTAGAAAATAAAAATCCTAATTAGTTTTGATTTTTTCCCGTTTGTTGAAAAAGCATCGTTTCTGTGGGTTTTTTGTCTGTTTTTAAAGTGGGTTATTCGTTCTTTTTAACTCAGATAAAACAGCTAGTGACCAGATAAACTTTATGTATTTGAGGCTTTGAAAAGGTTTGATGTTTTATCAGCTTACCTCACAAAAACGTTTTTTTGATGGAACTAGAATTAGGGATGTTGTTTTGTCTAATTTGCTTTGGGCTTTGTCCAACGGCGTGTAACTTACCCAAATTAATTTGCCAAATGCTTAAATAGTAGTATTTTTGCATCCATTTTTTAAGCAAATACACAGAGATTATGCAAATTACCAAAGAGCAAATAGATGCGCTCAATGCCGTGCTTACTATTAATTTAGAAAAACAGGACTACGCGGAAAAAGTAGATAAAGTACTCAGCGACTATCGCAAAACTGCGAATATTCCGGGGTTCCGAAAAGGACACGTCCCATTGAACTTGGTCAAAAAGCAATATGGCAAAGCCGTGTTGGTGGACGAAGTAAACAAGTTGTTGCAAGATGCCTTGGAAAAATATTTAACAGAAGAAAAATTGGATGTTTTGGGCAATCCGCTTCCCAAACCTCAAGACAACCTCGATTGGAATGCCGAACAATTTACCTTTGAGTTTGAAATAGGCCTTGCACCCGAATTTGAAATAGACCTGAAACCCGGTAAAAAGGTTACTTGGTACAAAATCGTGGCAGATGAAAAAGCCATAGAAATGCAAATAGCCAATATCAATAAATACTACGGCAAATTGGTTTCTCAAACAGCAGTGGTTGACAATGCCATCATCAAAGCCACCGTGAAAAACGAAACACACAGCGTGAATGCCGCCGTTGACCTCGAATGGGATGAGCTCTCATCCGATGCACAAAAAATTCTAAAAGGTGCCAAGTCCGGTGACACGCTCCTTATTCAGGCACAAAAACTTTTCCTAAATCCACACGATTTGATGCATCAGCTGAAGTTGGAACACGACCAAGCGCACCAATTAGATGTAGATTTGGAGATCACTTTAAATGAAGTAAACAGCCGAGAAGCCGCCGAGCTGAATCAGGAATTATTCGACAAAATCTTCGAGCCCGGTAAGGTGAATAGCGAAGCTGAGCTGCGACTCAAACTCAAAGAAGATTTTGAAAAGCAACTCGCCCAACAAAGCGATCAGAAATTGCTCAACGATATGACTGAATATTTGGTAGAACACACCAAATTTGACTTGCCTGCCGGTTTTCTTCAAAAATGGATTCAAGCCACAGGCGAAAAACAAATGAGTGACCAAGAAGCTGAAAAAGCTTATCAGGAATCTGAAAAAGCCTTGCGTTTTCAGCTGATTGAAGGCAAACTTGTAAAAGACCACGCGCTTCGTGTGAGTTATGAAGAACTAAAGTCTAAAGCCAAAGAATTGATTGCGCAACAAATGGCACAATTCGGTCAAACAGATGTAGATGATGCACAGCTGGAAGAAATTTCCAATCGAATTTTGACCAACCAAGACGAAGCCAAAAGACTCTCTGAACAAGTTTTCTCACTAAAAATGATTAATTTTTACAAAGAAAACTGCGGTTTGAAAGAAAAAGAGATTACTTACGACGACTTTATCAAAGAAGTTTATGGCTAACCAATTTGTTTAATTAGTATCTTTGAAGCGTTACCCAAACGGATGTAACGCTTTTTCATTTAATAGCATTCAATTATGAATTACGGACAAGAGTTTAAAAAATTCGCTACCAAAAATCAGGGTGTCAACAGCATGTATTACGACAAAATCGTCAGTAGTATGACACCTTACATCATAGAAGAACGCCAGATGAATGTGGCCCAAATGGATGTTTTTTCCCGTTTGATGATGGACAGAATTATCTTCCTGGGCACGGCTATTGACGACCACATTGCCAACATCATTCAGGCGCAATTGCTTTTCTTGGAAAGTGTAGATGCTTCCAAAGACATACAAATTTATATCAATTCGCCCGGTGGTGGCGTTTATGCCGGTATGGGCATTTATGACACCATGCAATTTATAAAACCCGAAGTGGCCACCATATGCACTGGTATTGCCGCATCTATGGGTGCCGTGCTAATGTGTGCCGGACAAAAGGGCAAAAGATCGGCTTTGCCGCACTCTCGTGTGATGATTCACCAACCGCTTGGTGGTGCGCAAGGTCAGGCATCGGATATTGAAATTACCACCCGCGAAATTTTAAAACTCAAAAAAGAGTTGTACGAAATCATCGCCAAACATTCCGAGCAACCCTTTGAGAAAGTGGAAAGTGACAGCGATCGCGATTATTGGATGAAAGCTGAAGAAGCCAAAGCCTATGGCATGGTGGACGAGATATTGACAAGAAACCCCAACGTTTAAAAAAAGATTATGGCCAAAGATGATTTGCATTGCTCGTTTTGCGGCAGACCCAAATCCGAAACCAACCTGCTGATTGCAGGCATGGATTCGCATATTTGTGATCAATGTGTAGAACAGGCAAACGGCATCGTTTTGGAAGAAGTAAACGCTGCCAAACAACAAAAAGGCGCGGGAGGTTTGAAGCTTTACAAGCCTCAAGAGATTAAAGAATTTCTCGATCTCTACGTCATCGGGCAAAACCACACCAAAAGAGTACTTTCCGTTGCGGTTTACAATCACTACAAAAGACTGCGGCAAAAGACCAAAGACGAGGTGGAAATTCAAAAAAGCAACATCATTATGGTGGGGCAAACCGGTACCGGAAAAACCCTTATGGCCAAAACGATCGCCCGCCTGTTGGATGTGCCGCTTGCCATTGTAGATGCTACCGTTTTGACTGAAGCCGGCTACGTAGGTGAAGATGTAGAAAGCATCTTGACTCGCCTGCTGCAAGCGGCCGATTACAACTTGGAAAAAGCCGAACGCGGCATTGTTTTTATCGATGAGATTGATAAAATAGCCCGCAAGAGCGATAACCCGTCTATCACACGCGATGTTTCCGGTGAAGGTGTCCAACAAGCGCTGCTGAAACTTTTGGAAGGAACGGTCGTCAACGTACCACCCAAAGGTGGACGCAAACATCCCGATCAAAAATTTATAGAAGTCAATACAGAAAACATACTCTTTATAGCCGGTGGTGCTTTTGACGGTATCGAAAGACACATTACCAAAAGGCTCAATATGCAGGCAGTGGGCTACAAAGCTTCACAAGACGGCAACCGT
Source organism: Flavobacteriaceae bacterium (assembly GCA_032251335.1). Classification (GTDB taxonomy): domain Bacteria; phylum Bacteroidota; class Bacteroidia; order Flavobacteriales; family Flavobacteriaceae; genus UM-FILTER-40-17. The sequence continues at coordinate 66,970 of JAVVDW010000006.1, forward strand.
GTTGACAAAGAAAATTTGTTAAAATACATCATCCCGAAAGACCTGAAAGATTTTGGCTTGATACCGGAAATTATCGGCCGTTTGCCGGCACTTACACACCTGGACCCGCTTGATAAAGAAACCCTGAGATCCATATTGACGGAGCCCAAAAACGCTATTATCAAACAGTATGCCCGCCTGTTCGAAATGGATGGCATCAAACTGGTTTTTGAAGAAGAAGCCTTGGATGTGATAGTCGAAAAAGCCATTGAATATAAACTTGGCGCCAGAGGCCTTCGTTCGCTTTGCGAAGCCATACTCACCGATGCCATGTATGAAATGCCCGGCACCGATGAAAAAGCACTTTTGGTAGATGCCGACTATGTCGAATCAAAGATTTCTCAAAGCGGCCTTCGCGAACTTAAAGCGGTTTCCTAAGCAAGTATTTATTCGTTACTCGTAGTCTCCTAAACCCAAAATGGATTGTTACGCCTTATGTCTGCAATGGATCTAAGACGAGACTGATTTGGCATAAGCAATTTAATTATTAAGCATTTGCTTAAATTAGAAATTTATATATTTGTAAAATATTTACAGTTTAATAAAACAAAAGATGGAAAACACACAATCGTGCATCAGGGCGTTTGCAGACAAAGTGCAAATAGCCAATTGTAGGGAAGCCGTACAAGACAACCAACAGGCTTTTGAAGTGCTGAGTAGTTTGTTGGCACTAGCCGGAAATGAGGTTCGGTTAAAAATTCTATTCTTATTAGAAGCAGAAGGTGAGCTCTGTCCTTGCGATTTGGCAGATATTTTAGAAATGAGCGTTCCTGCAGTTTCGCAGCACCTCCGCAAACTGAAAGACGGAGAAGTCGTCAGAGGCAGGCGCGATGGGCAAACCATCTTTTACGCACTTAAATCGGAAAAATTAGACATACTAAAACCGCTTTTTAAACATATTGTCAATCAAATATCAAAATCCCATGAACAAGTTCTCTAATTCTGCTAAAGGGAAGCCTGGTAAAGCAGTCGGTGCCGGATTGCTCGTTGCCCTCTCTGCATCTTTGTGTTGTATTACGCCGGTTTTAGCCCTACTTTCGGGCACTTCAGGTTTCGCCTCCACCTTTTCATTTATGGAGCCATTCAGACCTTATCTCATTGCTCTTACATTGTTGATATTGGGTTTTGCGTGGTATCTGAAACTCAAACCGGGAACACCCCAAGAAATAAAATGTGCGTGTGGTGATGACGAGAAAAAACCCTTTATACAGACCCGATTATTTTTAGGTATCGTCACCGTTTTTGCGGTTTTGATGCTGACTTTTCCTAACTATGCACACATTTTTTATCCTTCGAGTGACCGCAAGGAAGTTGTGATTGTAAATGCATCCGACGTGCAAACCACAAAGTTTGTTGTAGAGGGAATGACGTGTAACGGCTGTGCCGCCCATGTAGAAAATGTAGTAAACAAATTGACAGGCATTGTTTCTGTGGATGCCATTTATGAAGAAGGAACTACCGAAGTGACGTTCGACCAAAGTAAAGTAAGCATCGTACAAATTAGAGAAGCCATCAATAACACGGGGTATCAAGTGGTAGGACAAAAATAGTACAGCTAACAGATGATTGAAACTTTGAAACCAGATGAAGATGCGTAGCAAAAAACTTTTCAAAACAGCCTTTGCATTGGCCATTTTTACCATAGTGTATAATGTCATCGAAGGCCTCGTTTCCACTTACCTGGGTTTCGAGGATGAAAGTTTGGCCTTGTTTGGCTTTGGATCCGACAGTTTTATAGAAGTGATCTCCGGACTCGGAATTGCCCATATGGTTGTGCGAATTCAAAAACAGCCTGAAAGCAAAAGAGATACATTTGAACGAACCGCTTTGCGCATTACTGGTTTTGCCTTCTACGCTTTGGTAGTGGGGTTAGTTGTGAGCAGTTTGCTGACCATATGGACAGGACACAAACCCGTTACTACCTTTTGGGGAGTTGTGATTTCAATCATCTCCATTTTGGTGATGTGGCTTTTGGTTGTCTGGAAAAAACGTGTTGGCCATCAACTACATTCGGAGCCCATACTCGCCGATGCCAATTGCACCAAAGTATGCATTTATATGTCGATGATCCTACTGTTTAGCAGCGGCATTTATGAACTGACGGGTATTCCATATATCGACAGTGTCGGTACACTCGGTTTGGCTTATTTCGCTTTTAAAGAAGGAAAGGAATGTTTTGAAAAAGCAAACAGCGACAAATATTGCGGATGTCACTAACCTCAGTTGTTTGCATATTAAATGTATCACAATGACACCAAAAAATTTATACCATACGAAAAATATGGATGCACATCACGTGGATGACCTCTCACCACTGCGCACAGTCATAGAAAAAGTACTTTCAAAAAATGAAGGTGTAAAATCAGCCAAGATGAGTCACACCACACCACTTGCGAATGTTCCTTTAACCCTTCTAAAACCAGTAAAGAAGAAATCATGAATAGTATTAACAACACAAAAAATTACACAGCCCAAGTACCTTTTGTCGAAAAAGAAGGAGCTTTTGATCTTATCATTATCGGTGGCGGCTCTGCCGCTTTCTCCGCCGCTATCAAAGCAGAAAGCATGGGTTTAACAACCTTAATGGTGAACGCTGGTTTAGACTTTGGTGGCACCTGTGTGAATGTAGGTTGTGTGCCATCAAAAACTTTGATAAGAGCTGCCGAAACAGCCTACCACGCTAGGCATTCCAATTTTGCAGGAATCGTGCCCAAAGGCGTTGAGGTTGATTTCAAGCAAGTCATCAGAGACAAAAAAGCGTTGGTTGCTTCGCTGCAACAGCAAAAATATATGGATGTAGTCAGCGATTTTAAAAACCTGACCATGCTTAAAGGCTGGGCTAGTTTTAAAGACCATCAAACTATAGAAGTTTTAGCAGATGATACTGAAAAACGCGCGCTTTTAGGAAGCTATAAAGGAACAAACATTTTGATAGCCACAGGCGCCACCACCAACATTCCAAACATTGAAGGACTGAAAGAAGTTGGCTACCTCACCCATGGGACTTTATTTGATGTAGAAGAAAAACCCCAAAGCCTGACGATTATGGGTGCAGGTTATATAGGATTGGAAATAGCCATGGCATACCAACGTTTGGGTGTTCGGGTGCGTATGATTGAGTTTACCGACAGGCCTTTGCGCACGCAAACAAAGGATATCACAGATGTTTTAGTAGCACAGATGGAAGGTGAAGGCATCGAGTTGTTGCCCAATTTTAGAGCCGTTAAATTCGAAAAATCGGGGTCGGACATCATTATACATGGCCAATGCTCGGATGGTTCTACCACGAAAATCATCGAAAAAGGGCATATTGTTGTAGCTACGGGTACAAAACCCAACACATCTCAATTGGGTCTGGAAAAGATTGGCTTACAATGCACAGAAAAAGGCCATATTATGGTCAATGCAAAAATGCAAACAAACATTTCCAACATTTATGCAGCCGGTGATGTAGCAAATACGCCATCTTTTGTTTATACAGCGGCGGCAGAAGGCAATATGGCTGTTCAAGCGGCCTTTTCTTGCCTCTCGGTCGATGGAGCCGGGCTTGATTATGCTTCATTACCCTGGGTGGTTTTCACCGATCCGCAAATTGCCGGAGCCGGCATGGATGAAAGGGAAGCCGAAGCAGCAGGCATTCCGTTTGAAGTGTCAAAATTAGATTTAACCCATGTACCGAGAGCTTTGGCAGCACAAGATACCAGAGGTTTTATTAAACTGATTCGCAATCCTGAAACCGATACTTTGATAGGTGCAAGAATTATAGCACCCGAAGGCGGAGAACTCATTCAACAGCTAAGTATGGCCATCAAATATGGGATAAGTGTGAAAGAACTGGCAGAAAGTTTCTATTCTTATCTGACTTTAAGTGAAGGCATCAAACTGGCGGCTATTACTTTCGGAAAAGATGTTTCAAAACTGAGCTGCTGTGCAAATTGACTCAACTTGCTTACGAAGGCAACGGGCTGTATTATTCTTACTTTTTTATCAGTTTGGCCATTGATATCATCCCGATAACAAGTATGAGGAATAAAGACAGTCTTCGGAATTTATTTTGAGGGATATAGTTTAATATTTTTTTACCAATAAAGGAACCTACGACACCAATTACGAACAAATAGGGTACGTATTTGAGATCGTGTTTGTGAATATATCCATTGTTAAAATACACGAATGTTCTCGAAAAATCTATCATAAAATCTATAAAAGCAGAAGTTGCAATAAACACACTTTTTTCTAAATTGAATGAAGCCATTGTCAAACCTCTTATAGCGCCTCCTGTGCCTAATAGTCCGGCAGAGAATCCTGCAAAGGAGCCTCCAATAATTGCGTTTTTATTGTTTGGAGAAATAATGAGCGATTTTTTAATTAGAAATAAAAGACTAAATCCTACTAAGAATATCCCTAAAGATATTTCTAAGTATGTACTGTCTATAATATTCGAAAGGAATCCTCCTAAAACAACAAATAACACGGATGGTAATCCGATAACCAACAACAACCGCTTGTCTAGCCCTTTCTTAAATAAGACTATTTTACTGAGGTTGCTTGACAGATGAAATATGGCTGTTAGACCTAAAACCGTTTGAAAATCGAAGTAAAAGTTACCCAATGGGACAAAGAATACGGATGAGCCAAAACCACCAACAGTGCCTACAACTTCAGCGATTAAAGCCAATAGAATAAAAGTGAGATTGACATCTTTCATGCTGATTCTAATAGTATTTTTTTATTCTTAACGAGCAGCTAGCAGCACAATCTTCTCAATCACAATGCTACTCCAGTTCGAACAAAAAGTTGTTGTAGGGAAACCGTTCTATATGAATTTTTTTAACCTCTTCGTACAACCGCTCTTTAAAATAGTCTAGGTTTTCTTTGTTTAGAGCAGAGATAAACAGTGCGTTTTCGCCCATTTCAGACATCCAAGTTGCTTTCCAATCCTCCAACGTAAAGTGACTTTTGGTCTTTTCGGTAACCAAATCATCATCGTCTATTGTGGCAAACGTATAAGCATCAATCTTGTTAAAAACCATCAAAACAGGCTTGTCAGCAGACTTGATTTCTTCGAGAATTTTCTGAACAGCAGCAATGTGGTCTTCAAAACTCGGATGCGAAATGTCAACCACGTGCACCAACAAGTCTGCTTCGCGTACCTCATCGAGTGTGCTTTTGAAAGATTCAACCAATTGAGTGGGCAATTTTCGTATAAAACCTACGGTGTCCGACATCAAAAAAGGAAGATTTTTGATGACGACTTTTCGTACGGTGGTGTCCAATGTCGCGAAAAGCTTGTTTTCGGCAAATACCTCTGCTTTGCTGACAACGTTCATCAAAGTTGATTTGCCTACATTTGTATAGCCTACCAAAGCCACACGCACCATAGATCCACGATTGCCCCGCTGCACGGCCATTTGCTTGTCAATGGTTTCCAGTTTCTTTTTCAGCAAAGCAATGCGGTCGCGAACTATCCGGCGGTCTGTTTCAATTTCAGTTTCTCCCGGACCTCTCAGGCCAATACCTCCTTTTTGCCGCTCAAGGTGTGTCCACAAACCTGTGAGTCGTGGGAGCATATATTGATATTGCGCCAATTCCACCTGAGTGCGCGCATAAGAGGTTTGCGCGCGTTGTGCAAAAATATCGAGGATTAAATTGGTTCTGTCCAAAACTTTACATTGCAGAAAATTGCTGATGTTTTTTTGTTGAGCCGGACTCAATTCATCATCAAAAATAACGGTTTCAATTTCTGCCGCTTTGATGTAGTCGTTGAGTTCTTGCAACTTGCCCGATCCGATAAATGTTTTCGGATTGGGATGGTCTAGTTTTTGTACAAATCTCTTTTCAACCTGGGCGCCCGCCGTATAGGCCAAGAACGCAAGTTCGTCTAAATATTCACGCAATTTTTCCTCGGTTTGAAAGCCGGTAACCAGCCCTACTAAAACCACTTTTTCATACGATAAATCTACCTTTTCCAGCATGTGTTACTTGTATCTTTCTACAAAGGTATAATATTGCAAACGATTTGCCCTCATTCCATTTTCAGATAGATAACGGGATGATTTCATACAATTTGGGTATGATTATTTCCGATTGGCAAGTCTTTGTCAAAACGTCTCTAAATGCTTCAGAAGCAGCCGGTTCTCCGTGGGTCAAAAAGATTTTTTCCGGTGATGTTGGTATGGATTGAATCCATGCCATAAGACCGGACTGGTCTGCATGTGCCGACAGGCTATCCAATTGATGCAGGGCAGCTTTTACCGGATAATATTTTCCGTATATTTTCAGTGCTTCCGCACCTTCAAGAAGTTTTCTGCCGCGCGTGCCCTCTGCCATAAATCCGACCAGTAAAATATCTGTTTCAGGATGATCCAAATACTGCTGCAGGTAGGTCAAAACCCGACCACCGCTCAGCATACCACTCCCCGCGATTACGATTTTTGCCCCGGGTGTGTCAATCACCTCCCAAGTTTCTCCAAAATTTTCAACAATTTGGAAGGCACGACACATTTCCCGGCAATCTGCAAGGCTGAGTTTGTGCCAATCTGCATATTGCTCGAAAACTTGTAAAACGTTGCTTCCCATCGGACTGTCCAAAACCATCCGTATGGGAGGTACTTTGTTCTGTTTTACCAATTTCCAAAGTCTAAACATGAGGCTTTGTGTGCGTTCCACAGCAAAACTCGGAATGATGAGTGTACTTTTTTTGGTTAAAGTGTTCAAAATGATTTCTCGCAAAAAATTGTCAACGTCTTCTTCGGGATGTTGACGGTCGCCATAGGTGGTTTCTATAAATAGATAATCGGCAGACTCGGCCGTTTCCGGATCGCGAAGGAGTATGTCGTCTTTTCTGCCCAAGTCTCCTGAAAAAACAAAACGTTTGTTAAAAATCTGTAGTTCTATAAAGCAGGCTCCCAAGATATGGCCGGCATAGCGAAATCTGTATTTGATGTTTGCAGACAAGGGTGTCCAAGTGTTTTCCGGCACAGCCCTGAATCGCCTGAGCGTTTTTTCTACATCTTCTGTGTTGTAGAGTGGTTTGGCAGGAAGGTGTTTAGAATATCCCTCTTTATTTGCCTTTTCGGCTTCTTCTTCGTTAATTTTAGCACTATCTCGCAGCACAATCTCGGCAATTTTAAGCGTGGGTGCAGATGCGTATATCGGATTTTGATAACCTTGCTTCACCAAACGGGGCAAATAACCCACATGGTCCAAATGTCCGTGTGTGAGTAAAACGGCATGCAGTGATGATACATCAAAAGGGATGTTTTGCCAATTGCTGAGCCGGAGCGATTTTAGACCCTGAAAAAGGCCACAGTCTATCATCAGGTTGGCTTCGGGCGTTTCGATGATAAATTTGGAACCTGTCACACCTTCCACACCGCCCAAACAATGTATTTGTATGTTTTCCATCTGTCTATATTTATTGTTTTTAAGTGGTCATGCTTCGACTGCGCTCAGCACAGGCATGGAACACCCTAACGCATCATGCTCCTGTGTGAAAAATTTTACATGGGTGTTTCATCAGCACGGGATATTTTGGCATAAAAAACCGACTTCACCCATCGTACCGACAATTCTTTTTTTAGATAGCCCAATTTTGTGAAGCAGGTCATGGCGGTTTATCAGCTCTTGGCACAGTACAATATCCATTTCCACCAATTGCTGTTTTTCTGCCCGGGTCAATCGGGTCAGGCAGGTTATCGGATAAAGGCCAAATAAATCCACCAAATTTTTCAGACTCTTTCCTTTGGGTAAATCCCAACTCAACAGGTTTAAGTCGGCACAAGTTCCATATCGGTAGGCATCATCCGTAAACCGAGTGTTGGTGACTAGCCAACCGGTTGCTTTGGGCAAATGGGGAAAATCTTTGTACCAGTTTTGAAAAATATCGTCAAAACGGGCACGTATATACAAGGGTATTTTTACATCACAGGGTCTTCCTTGTTCTGAATGAAATTTGCATTCAACCAGTTTCACATTTTCACCATTCACACAAAATACGTCTATTTCATGATTCACGCACTTGCCCGATACCATCTTGCCAACTTCAACTTGATCGCCCTGCGCTTCAAAAATTTTAGCCGTAAATTTTTCAAAGGGATAGCCCGTTGGGCCCAATTCGAAAAGTGCTCGTTTGAGTTTGTATTTTGCTGCAAAGTAAGATTTTTGTTGCTTCAGAAGCTGAAAAGCCCTTTGATGTATCTGTTTGGTACTGGTGTTTTCGGTTACTTCGTTAATAATTTGATGCAAGACCCTATCAATCACTTCATCACCGGCACCGGATTGCTTGAGGGAGGCCTTCAATTTCTCTCGAGAAAACGGCTCTTCTTCCCCGGAATATTTATACAAAGTAACTGTACGAGCTTCCATGAGGCCTAAGGGTGTTATTTACACAAATTTACGCCTAAAAAGATTGTTAACCCCCTTTTTAAAGAGAAATTCTCCCGAAGCTCATATAGAAAGCTGCGCCTATGAAATTAAAAAAACCTCACTGGTTTTTATCCCGGTGAGGTTTGATAGAAAAAAGAGTTATGACCTACTCATTGATTCCCTTGATGGTAATGTTATCAATTTGAATGGTTGTGGTGACACCTGTGGAGGTTCCGGTATATTCGAAGGCAAAAAACACATTGCCTTGGATGTTGCTGATATCCACTTCATTTGTTTTTACAAAGCCGGACATGAAACCGGAAGTATTTCGTTCCGTGATGCTTAAATCATTTGTTATTTCAGTCCAGGTGAAGTTTGCCGGGTTTCCGGAGCCGTCATAGTCGGTGGAATATTTGACTTTAAGTGCATCGCCATTGTAGAAATTCTGCGTGTATTCCAACGAGAAGGTTTCGTTGCTTGAAGCAGTAAGGTCTATGGCAGGCGTGATGAGCCAAACGTTCATTTGTTCAGAAATTCCAAAAGCGGAGGCTTGTGCGTATTTGTTGCCACTAAAAGAACGGGCTTCCCAGTTTTCTACACCGCCGTTTGTAGAGATGCTTTGCCAACCGGTTAGTGCCACAGGACGGTTGTTGCCCACCGTGGCAATAGATTCAAAGTTTTCGAGGAAAATGGGTGTAGGTTCTGTACAGCGAGTTCCGGTCATGCCAGCCACACCATCTAAGTTGCGGAGTAGCAATTCGGTTGTGTTGGTGATGTTAGCGATCCCGACTATGCTGCCATTGCCTTGTGCAACTTGCTGTCCGCTGAATGAGGCGGATGTTCTGGTAAATACCCGGAGGTTGTCTGAGCAATCCGTGATGCTTCGTTCACCGGCGTAGGTAAGTGCCAGCTGGTCATTGATAAACTGTACGTTGTCTATCTGGATGAGTTGTGACTCAAAGGCGTTGGTCAAAGCTTCTGAGATACTGACCACTTTTGGAGCGGGCAGTGGTTGGTTTTGAGCCAAGACCTCTACTTGCGCCACGCCATTCACCTCACCGCTAAAAGGAATGTTTGTCAATTGGGTTTGTCCGGCAAAGGTGTCCACGGTGAGTCCTTGTACTAAAATCCTCACCCGATCACCTTCCAACAAATCATGGCCATCTGCCGTAAACCGAATGACAATGCCGCCGGTTTCATCTTGCAGTACGGCGTTGCGAGCCGTGATGTTGTCTTCATTATTTCCTGATAGCGTAACGATGCCTTCCACAAAACGCGTGTCGTTGATGGTTACATCCTGCGCAAAAGTGCGAACGGCTCCTATGCCTATTCTGTTAAAATCTTGGCGCGGATTGGTTAATTGGATATCGGCTTCTGTACGGGCAAAAAATTGAAAATCGTTGTTGAATTTGGTCAATACCCCGCGAATTGTGCCGTTCCCTTCCGGAACCGGACTGCCGGCAAAGTCTGCAAATTGGCTTGTTCTAAAAATAAGTTCAAATCCGAATGCGTCGGTAATTCTTCTGTTGGTTGCACCACCGAGTACATTGTTTGGATCAAAATAGTTGCCGCCAAGCTCGGTATCCTTAAACTGAACATCTGTAAATTCAACCAATCTATTGAGGTATTGGTCTGAAACTTCGTTCAGAGAAATGCGTTGTACCAATTGATCTTCATTGATGATTTCACATGAGCGCACCAAGAAATTTTCTACTTCCGGCTCGGCAATCCGTCCGATATCATTGCCGAACAATGCACCGATTTCAAGTTGGTTAAAATCTATTCGCCGAAACAGATCTTTCAGTTTAAAAAACACTTTTCTTCCGGGTTCGTAAACCAAATAAGTATTGGTTTCATCTAATGACAAGCTAAAGGCAGCACTGCCATCAAGTGTCTGAAAGGAGATGGTTTTGAAAAAATTACCGCCTTCATCGCTTGAAACCGCATAGGCTTCTATGATGTCATCTTCGGTAAATTGGGCAGGCGAAGCGGTTGCTTCGTCAAAAACTTGTTGCACGGTTTTGTTGGCAGTAATACCAGGTTCGTTACAAACCAGCGGCGGAATGCCAAAGTCGTCGTCGTCCACACAAGAGACAGACAGCAGACCGATACAGTATACTAAAGCAGTTCTAAAAAATAATTTATGGTTCATTTTAAATAGCATTACAGATTAAAAAGAGACGTATAGGTTCACAAAATAGGTGCGGCCAAAGCCGTAAAAATATCTCGGACCGAAAGACGGCGTACCGTTCAGGTTGTCCGCATTGAGTTCTCGAAAGTTGGCAGCCCGAGATTGCTCAAAGCCACCGGTTTTAAATATTTCGTCAAAGATGTTGTTTACACTCGCCGTGAGGCCAATAAAATAGCCTTTTACCCGCCAAGTTTTACCCACTACGGCATTGACCAATAAGAAATCGTCGAAGCGTTCTTGCTTGAGCAGGTCACGCGCTTTTTCTTCTGTGGCCTCCGGAAAAGGAAATCCGTCCGGGTCATCGGGGTTTACAAAAAACTGTTCTGTTCTAAGTACAGGTGCGATGTCTATATAATTATCGCCTATAAAATTGATATCGGCACCTACCCACCAAAACTTAGGGCTGCGGTATTCTGCGCCAAAAGAAAGTGCTGTTTGCGGAGATCCGGCCACTTTGAAGTCTTTGATAAAAGTGGTTCCTAAATCTCTTGCACCGATGGCTTCTTCTTCGGTGTTCAGTACGAGATTGGCATTGTCGCTAAAGGTATATTGGCCAAGAGCGGCTGCCCCGTTGATTTCGATAGTTGGTGTAATTTGGTATTCAAATCCGAATTCCAGACCGTAGTTTTCTTTGTCGATGCCTGTAACAACTTCCGAGAAAAAATCGTTTCCGGTACCGCCAAAATCGGCAAAAAAGAAAGAAATTTCCGTGGCGTCTTTAAAGGTAGTGTAGTAGCCTGTAAGCCGGGCTCTTAGTTTTCCGGTACGGATGACATAGTTCAGATCTGAGGTAAATATCTTTTCCTCATCGATGCCTTCTACAATTTCGTTGTTTACGCGCGCATTGTTAAAACTGTTTCTAATAGAAGGTGGCTTGGTAAGATAACCTATGTTGGCCGAAATGGCGTGACGTGCAAGTTTGTAGGTAATGCCACCTTTCACGCCATAAGTAGTAAAGTCAATTTTTTCGCTTTTACCGAATGAATTGTTTGGGTTGCGCCCATTTCTGAAAAGACCGTTTCTTTGGTAGTCTGTATATCCGATGTTGGCGGCAGCGAAGAGGTCAAAATTTCCAAGAGCGGCTTGTACTTGGGCAAAACTTTCAAAGCTATTGGATTCAATTTCGTAATTGTAGGCAAACCGGTCGTCAACACCTACGCGTCTGTTGGGGTTGTTTAAATCACTTTGGCGAGCTTCACCGGTTGAAAAATCGTCGATGTCTGTGAAGAATTGTCCGCCCAACAAGTCTAGAACGTGTGCAAAATTATCAGAATCGAGATGTCTGTAGGTAGCGCCTGCGTTAAGTCTTACTTTATCGGTAAGTTGAGAACTGAGGATGGTGTTGGCAGCAAACAAGCGGTCGTCAATTCGGTCTTCAAATAAAATATGTACACTTTCGCCGTTTCCGGTGGCAGCGTTTTCTTCAAACAATCGAAGCCAGTCAATTTGTGGGTTTTCCAAAAATCGCACGCGGTTTCTTTCTGCATTGGCAAAGTCAGGATTAACAGTTCCGTCAACAGAGTTGTTGTTGATGTTTAGAAAAAAAGAAGGCAACAACCTAAAGTTTACCGGATCGGCCGTGTTGGCGTTGGAGTTTTCCAAACGACTGTTGCCAATTTTTCCAAATTGATACGATACATTGGTGTTGAGTTGGGTATTATCGGTCAGTTTCCAGTAGTGGTTGAGCATAAAAACCGGTTCTTCCACCTCTCTGACCCTTGAATTGCGTTTGTCACCATTCTGATAACCCCAATAGGAATTGTATTTATAGTCTGTCAAATCGGTGACTTCGTCTGTATTTGGCGAATTTCGTCCCCTTCGGTTGGGCGTGTAGAACGAAGAAAAATTCAGGGCGTGTTTGGTGTTAAAAATTTTCTCAACGCCCAGAAAGAATGAGTTGGCATCGTAGAAAGTGCCATCAAAATGCGCATCTTCTGCCCATCTTCTGGCTGCCGAAACGCTATAGGCCCATCCGTCTTTGGTAACCCCCGAATTGTATGTTGCCATTACCCTGCCATTGTAGTTTCTGTTGGTGGCAGAGGAAGTTACCCGAGCGCCTTTGCGAAGTTGCGAAGCGCGCGTGTTAATATTTGTAGTTCCCAAAATATCGCCAAAAGCATATTCTGAAGGAGACAGGCCTAAAGTAAATTCCTGGTTGCGTGTGACATCATTGAGGCCGCCCCAGTTGTTCCATTGTGGACGTCCGTCCAATAGCTTGTTCATAGGTAAGCCGTTAATAAGGACGGCACCGTTTTGCGAATCGTAGCCGCGTGCTCGAAAACGCGCCTGACCAAAATTAAACGCGGCGGCATTCAAAAACGCATCTCGGGAAGATTGTAACAGCCCGGCGGTGTTTTCCGATCCGCTGTTGTCTTCGTTCAAGTCGTCTTCCGTCAGCGATATGAGGTTGGTCACACTCTCTTGGGTCATGTTAAATTCCAGCGGAATATTGCCCAAAAGCAGTTCGGAGGTTGCTGTCACGGTTATGGGCATTCTCTTTTCCAGATAGCGTGCAAAACTAATCACGAGCACGTGATCGCCTAGGGGAAGATTTCGCAACATAAATGCCCCGTTGGTGTCTGTCTGTACGCTTATGGTCAGGTTTTCTACAGTGATTTGCACACCGGAAAGTGGCGTGTTTGTATTGCTGTCAACAATAGTTCCGCTTACAGAATTCAGATTCTGAGCAGTAACGATTGAAGTGAGAAAAAATGCCAGGATAGTGAGGTGGAGTAATTTTAATCTCATAAATTGTTTTAAAAAAAGTCAATGTTAACAAAAACTTATGTTAATGAAACAAATGTACTATATAGAAATATAAATTTTTACTTTTGGTGAAATATTTTTGATATTTCATTTAATTTTAATCCAATACTAATCATTTAATAACAATGACTATAAACAAACCTATCGCTTTTATCTTTATGTGTTTTTGGATGGTGGTGACTATCCATGCGCAGAAACAGTTTAAGGCACATACCATCGCTTTCTACAACGTTGAAAATTTATTTGATACCATCAACGATCCGTTCACCTTTGACGATGACAGAACCCCGGACGGGAGGGATAAATGGACCTATAAAATTTACCGCGATAAATTGGCAAAAACGGCCAAGGTGATAGCCGATATTGGCAGTGATTTCACCAAAAACGCGCCTGTGGTCATCGGTTTGTCTGAGATTGAAAACCGCTTTGTTTTGGAAGATTTAGTGAAAGAACCCCAATTGTTACCCTATAATTATGGTATCATTCATTTTGATTCGCCTGACGAGCGGGGCATAGATGTAGCTTTGCTTTACCAAAGACATGTGTTTGCCCCGGAGAATTTTTCCAAACATTTTCTGGAACTTTATGACAACGACGATCCTACAGATCGCGATTACACGCGCGACCAACTTTTGGTATCCGGTAAGCTAGAGGGAGAAACCTTCCACTTTATTGTCAACCATTGGCCTTCGCGCAGCGGTGGTGAACAACGAAGTAGAAGCAAACGTTTGGCGGCCGCATCGCTCAACAAAAAAATAATAGATTCTCTGTTTAAAATTGACTCGCAAGCCAAGATTATGACCATGGGCGATTTTAACGACGACCCTACCAATGAAAGTATCAGAAAGGTGCTGAATGCGAAATCAGAACAAGAGGGTCTTGATTCGACAGATTTGTACAACCCGATGGCAAATATGCTCAAAAAGGGGATGGGCACATTGGGCTATAGAGACAGTTGGAACATTTTCGATCAAATTATATTGTCCGGCTCTTTATTGGGTAAAGATTTTTCTAGTTATCGGTATTACAAAGCCGGTATTTTTAACGCATCTTATCTCATTGCCAAAACGGGGAGATATAAGGGTTATCCGTTTAGAAGTTATGCCGATGGTGGCTATACGGGTGGCTACAGCGATCACTTTCCTGTGTATGTGCATATTATCAAAGAAGTTCACTAGGTATCATCCTCTTTAATGGTATCCAAAAACCTATTGGTATGCCGGATATGGCATATAACAGCTTTTATTCCGTTGAAATAAGCGATCCGAAAAACAAGGTATTTAGGAAGGTTTTGGTGCTAATTTTTTATTTGCTCGTTTAGGTCTTCGTTTATCCAAACATGTGCTTTAAGATTTAATGCTTGACAGATGGCCTCGAGTTTTGCCATTTTTGCGGGGGTTAGCTTTGTGGCTTGGTCGAAACGCAGGTCGTTGAAGTTGGTGATGTAGAGATCGCGCAGGTTGTATTTTTGAGTGAGCGAGACCAACATTTTCTCTAAGCTGTTTACATATAAACTTTTCCGGAGGCGAACCATGTGATAGGTAGGCTGTATTTCGGGTGGTTTGTTGAGGTGTTGCAACACCATTTGCTGTACTTGAAAGTTTTCTAAATTTCCATCTTCGGCTTGGTCGTTAAAAAAACTTAGGTCGAACAGGTCGAAAAACAACAAAGAGGACAGCGGCAAAGATATGTTGGCGTTTAGGTAGCGGCCATTTTTGGAAATGCCGGTATAATCGTACACCAAGTGTTCCGCTTTATGCCCGGTGATACGCAGAAAATCGGACAAGGAAAGGTCTTTTGAAACCAACAAAGTATTGCTGTTTGGGTGTTCTGCACAACGTTTATAGAGGTGTTGGAGTGTTTTTTCGGCTTGTTTTTTGGGGTTTGTAGTGGTGTGAAGGGTGAGCATTTGGGAGCTATTATATGTTATTGCTGATTTAAATAGATTTGAAAACAAAAAATGTAAACACTAAAAAACCATTCCTCCACATTTTAGCAGATAGTTATAAATATCTATATTCCTGGATATTATGATATTACAATTATTTTACCTATTGGTTTTCTATTTTTAAAATAGCTTCTTTTATAAATTCTATAAATTCATTAAAGATTTTGTCTTTTGGGGTATCATAAGGATAAGATTTTGTTGATTGATCATCAATATTTGTTAAAAAGTGTATTCTTGAATCATTATCATACTTAACTATGGCTATAACATACTTTTTATTATTTACTAGCAATGTAAATTTATAATGATGTTCGCTACCCCACCTTATATATTTTCCTTGTTCCTGTTTAGTTATCGTAATTTTATCTGAATATCTACTTATATCTTCTTTAATTAATTCGTTAACAATTTCTTTGAACTTTTGAAGAGTATTGTCTTGTAACCGATCAAATGCATTTACGATTTTTATAGTTTCATCCTGATTTTTAAGAATCAGTTTTATAAGATCTTCATTCATTTTACTATTGATATTTTGATTTGTTAATTTTCTTACAAGATTTTTATATTGTTTAATGGTTTCTCTTACAACTGGATTTTCTACAGCTATTCTTTGGCATCTTTCCAACCAGTTAATGATGAACCCTGAATATGAAATAGGAGTATATTTATTCTCATCAAATCCGCTTTCACTCAGTTCACCGTTTAATGTTAAATATAACAATTTCGCAATCTTATCAAAATTGTGATACCTTTCTAGTTGGTGTTCTTGTTCAGTCGCATATATCTTATTTTCAATGATAATCCTGTTTGATTCGTCATCTTCAATTAGAATATCAATTTTACCTCCTGTACGCTTCAAGTCATCTCTGGGACCAATACTTTTTTCTACATAAACATTTGCACTTTCAGTTTTAATATGATTTTTCTCTCCCAATTCATTTAAAAATTCATTTAAAAATTCACTTCCAAAACCATGACTCCCTTTCGGATTTAACAGTTCTGCAATGAATCGAGAGTGTGTTTGTTCTTCATAATGCTCAATCCTTAGTACAGTAAAAATATTAAAATTATCTCCTGTGGCTTGTGCCACTTTTTCATAACTATCTGAAATGGTTGCAACTTGACTCAGTAGTGTTTCAATTGTTCGAATATTTGATTCCATAGTTTATTTAATTTGCTTTTTCAACTTCGCAATAAATTAAGCAAATCCCTCTATCCTGTAGATTATCTGCATATTCACTTGTTAAAAATCCATCTATTTTATTGTCATTATCTCGAAAAACTGATATTTTTAAAATTGATTCTTTGAATGTTTGCTTATACAAAATAAAAGGATCTGGTGCTTGTTCTGAATTAAAACCTTCCTTTTTCCATAATTCATTTAAATCTTCTGGTAATATGTCCACATTTATCATGAAATTTTTACCTTCTAAATTAAATTCTATGGAGTAAATTCCTCCGTTATATGATAATATAAACTGTTCAACTTTTATTTCTTCCATAATTTACTTATTTCACCCAACGGGTTAAAATTATTATTTTTTAAATTGCCGTTAAAATATCTTTTTATAATACAAAAGGCACACATAAGGCAGTGCATGGCCTTATCGATAATCAATTTCATCTACCATATCAAAGGTATTGCCAAAGGTAAGGCCTTTGATGTGCCTTGGTTTTTGCTCGGGTGAAGTGTGCTTCATACCGATATAAAAGTCGAGGTCAAATTTTCTGCTCATGTAAAATAGCAAGGCCATTTTATATTCCATTTGTCTGTCTTTCCAAACCTTTGTATCTGTTGTATTCCTGGGCTCCCAAACTAAATTCCTCCCCCTTAAGTTGCAGGTAACTTGGTGAAAATTGTCTATATAAATGTCCGTTAACTTATGGCGATATTTTAAAGGAATAATCATTTTGCGGAGGTTTGCGATATCTAAAACTCCGTTGTCGGTACGGTAAAGCGATTTATCGGGCAAATCTAAAAATAGAAGAGAATTTAGAAGGATTGAAATGGAAGCGTTTAAATGGCCTCCCTTTTCGGTTTTTTCAGTAAAATCATATACCAATTGCGCTTCCTGTTGTTCGGTTATCACTAAAAATTCGTCCAGTTTTAATCGCGTTGACAAAAAGGCCGTATGCCTGTTTTTATACCTGTTACAATCTTTATAAACAGATTTCAGAATTTGTGCTGAGCTGTCGTTAAGGTTGTTAAAGGCTAGTATTTTGATCATAAGGCTTAAAATTTATTTTAGTTCTAATAGTAATCACCAAACCACAGCTCAGTTAAACAATGCACCGGATTTATACTTTTTGCTATGCAGGGATTAAGTGTCGTAAATGTTCTATTTTCAAAGTGTTAGCTTTAGTTTTTTCCTCTCGAATTCATTAGCTCTAAGGTCATTCCGATTTCGCTTTCTACTTCGATGGGATAAAAAGAAAAACTAAGTTTTCGGATTATGGCATCAAATAAATCTCTTAAATAATCTTCGCCTTTGTCAAGTTTTTTTGCCAATTGTACTGAAATATGATTCTTCAAAAAGCAGTATGCATCATAAATTCTTTTTTGATGCACATCGCTCGCCTCCAGATTACTAAAGCCTTTGGAAATTAAATCTAAATAAAAGTCTGTGGTGTCGTTGTTTAGTCTTAGCCTGCTTTTACTCCCCGAATAAAGGTAAATTGGGATTTCAGCATCAAAGCCTTCTTGACCGATTTTGATGAGTTCTTTGATGATGATGGACAAGTAAAGACTACAAGTTGTCAATCTCTGCTGTCCGTCCACAACATCTACGACTTCAAGCCTTTTTGTCCCGTAATTTTCGGTTGGTTTGTTGCTCGGTTGATAAATTACAATAGTCCCTGTATAATGGCTTATAATTTTATCGTCTATCAGTGCATCAATATCTTGAACAAAGTCTTTCCATTGCTTTTCTTCCCAAGCATAACCTCTTTGGTAGTCCGGTATTTGAAAGATCTTTCCTTCCAAAATGTTTGATAAGGTTTTCTTTTTCATAAAAAATTCTTTTGGTTTTTAAATTATTGTTTATAAACTCATTATTCTATAGCTGAAAAGTTTAAAATGCAAGTCCGTGTAAATATGTCATTGTTATTTTGCAATGTCTTTATCATGAATTAGCAAATAAGATTCTCATATAAACTTAGCGCGGGATTAAGGGCGTTTTTCTCAATTCGTATTTTCTCGTATTTTTTTCTTCAATACTTATAAATGTTGATAATCAATTAGCTATTTTAAATTTTCTTGTATTTTTTTGCTCCATTTTTGTAATAGCGTGGATTGCTCCGATCTAAGCCTTTTCTTCTCCTTGTCTATCCATAATTTGCCTTTGGGATGGTAATCTCTGGAGTTCTTTATAACCGAGAATTCCAATTGGTTTTGGGTCGATGTTCCATCCTCCCAAGTGTCAATTTTGTAATATTCCGGGCGAAACAATGAGATGATGACATCCGAGTGGTTTGTAATTTCGGGCGGCAGCTCATCCAAGCTTATGGGTTTGGTACTTTCCTCTTCCAAGAGAAACAGCAAAAAAACCAAAACTTTATTCTGTCCCCAATTTCGGCAATGGATCTTAATGGTTTTTAT
Source organism: Flavobacteriaceae bacterium (assembly GCA_032251335.1). GTDB lineage: Bacteria > Bacteroidota > Bacteroidia > Flavobacteriales > Flavobacteriaceae > UM-FILTER-40-17. The sequence goes on from JAVVDW010000006.1 coordinate 85,879, forward strand.
TTGATTTTCTGTCAAAAGGTTGCTGTCGGCTATCAACAAAACAGGCTCGTGTTTCAGTCGCAGTTTAGGCAGGTTTTCAATATCAAAAATTTCTGAATAGTCGTTGGCCAATTTAAAATGCTCTAAAAATTGCCAATATCTCTTTAATGTGAATCCATCTTCTTTATCATGAGGTTTTTGCTTTACAATAACTTGATGGGCATGGTAAAGCACATCGATGTTGCTCGCAAAGGTTGCGGTAAAAGTATGTAAGAGGTTTCCGGGCCTGGCTACTAAGGTGTAGAACTGATGGACATCAAATCCCAACAGGGCTTTGTCAAGATTTTTTATCCCCGAAAAGATTTTGCCCCGTTTTAAACGTTGGTCATGAAAGCCTTTACGGGTCTGAGATAATTTTTCTAACGCACTTTCCAGTTGCATAACTTTGGGTTTTATACCGCAAAGCTATTAGCCTAAATGCTCATTTTGTGAGCATATAAAATTATTTTTGATAATTTTCTGTCATTTTTTTAAAATGGAACAGCATTTTTTGATTCAAATATTCGGGATCCACTACTGAAACTTTGTCTAAATAGGAAGCCAAAAGCTGTTCAAATTCGTAATTAATCACCACTGTCAATGCCAATAAACCCCCGTTCTCATTCTTCTCTATAATTTCTTGGCTTGGATGAATGGGATAGGTCTCGAAGAGTTGCAATTGGTATTGTTCTACTTTTAAGAGTACATTTTCTACCCGACCGGAATAGTTGACGCCAATGGTGTTTTTATAAAGTTCGGCAAATTTAGGGTCGGGATCGAAGCGTTGGTTTAGCACCTCAAAATCTGTAATTCGGTCTATGCCGTACACCCTTATTTCGCCATCGTTTTTTTCGCCTATAAGGTACCAACGGCCTAAATATTCCTTGAGTAACCGGGGTTTGATGATTCGAGTTTCTTGTTTTTCTAAATAAAATTTTTGATACTTAATTTTCAGCATCTTACTCTTCAAAATGGCCTCATACACTTCCAAAATATATTCAAAATTTCGCAACCTGCTTTCGGTGGTAAACGAAATCAAACCCGATGAAACCCATTCTTGTTGGTGCTTCAATCTACCCCAAAGCAATAAAGACTTTACGAATTGGTATCGACTTACATTTTCATCTGCTTCAACAAGTTGAACTTGTCCGTTCGCTCCACGAAAATCCAGAACTATCCCAAATGTATCCTCTATAAATTTTAATAACCTGCTGATGGTTGCCGCTGAATGGCTGAGCTCTTTTTCTGACAAAACCAGAGCAAACCCCTTTCTGTTGTATTTTTTAAGATGAAAAAATACATTCTCGAGTAAAATAATTGAGGATTTTAGGGGGTTGTTTTGTTTCACCTCTATGATGTAAATTTTTTTTAAAACCTATTCCGTTGAAATAAGCGAACCGAAAAACAAGGCATTGAGGAAGGTTTTGTTGGTGCCGTACATAAATCCGCGAAAATTCGGATTGTCCACAAACAAAACAACCGCGCCGCTACCTTGCGAATGTGCCAAAATAGATGCTGAATTTTTGATGACATTAAGATTCTCTGGATGCACATAACCGCTGATATGCGGATTGGTGGTGTAGAGCGCCACTTTGCCAAACCTGTTTTTACCGGGACTTAAAAACACATTGCTGTTTCTGTAAACCGTCAGTTTGGGGTTTGTGTAGCCAAAACCCACAGGGTGCGTGATGTCTAAAGTGGTTTCATAATAAGACCCGCCGGTTTCTTTGGCGCCGTAAAAATCTTGGGCTTCTGCATAATTCCCTCTGCTTAAACTATCTGTTTTGGCTTCGTTTTTTTTGAGTGTGGCCGTCGTCAGGCCGTTTCGGATAGCCCACGGTATGGCGCTTCGTTGTACAATCAATGTGCCGCCGGCATTGATCCAATCCTTGAGTTTGTCTTTGTTGAGTTGGTTGTGATTTCCGGAAACCAACACCAATACATTGTAATCATAAAGGTTGACGCGTCGCAAATCGGAAACGTCAATTTTGGTGATAGGTAGGCCAACACGGGTATCGAGCAAATGCCAGATTTCCCCGGCTTCGTAGGCACTAATGCCATCGCCTATGGGCATCAAAACTTTCGGTTTTTGTACAGTGTTAAAGTTGCGGCTACCCAAGTCTATACCTCCCAGATTCAAACCAGTTTCTACGGTGTAAACCTCAATTTGAGCCGCTTTCGCCGCTTCGGAAACAGCGGTGTGTAGTGCTTGTTGGTCCAATCGTTGGTCAGCTACGGAAATCATCAAACTGCCATAGCCGAAGTTTTTGTCTCCCTTGTTTGTTTTGGCGGGAAACGGTTTAAAAGCCGTTTTAACAAAAACGTCTTTTTGGAGCAAGTGTGCTAAGAATCGCGGTGCGTTGTAATCTGCCCAATCTACCACATAGGCATAAGAAGCTTTGTTAACTTCGGATATGGGTTTTTGTAGATTTTCGGCAGTTACTTTTGTGCCTTTTAGATTTTTAGTTTGCTTTACCACTGCATGTGGCATGTTGAATGCCAGTGCCATAGACCATGCAGAGGTGTCGTAAAAGACGCTGTCGTGAAACTGTTTAACGTTTTCAAATACCGAACGCACCATCAAATATTGGGATTGATCTGTAGGCACCACATAGGCACTGCCTTTTTTAAAGTTGTATCCGTTTGCAGAAAAATTTTCACTGATTTCGTAGGTTTCTATTTGGTGTTTTTGAAGCAGTTCTACAAATTTTTGTGTACGGGTTACATCCCTTTCATCTCCAAAAACGTGGTAAGCATTTTCTTTTTTTCCTTGGTTGTAGGCGTCCGTAAAAAACTGTTTTTGAAACGATTGCATCATTTCTTTGTTTTCAAAAGTGGCTTTCAGAATGGCGATGCTTGTTCGCAGGTGGTTTCTGATGGCAAATTTGAATTCCAGCGGCACCGTAGTCGTATTTTGTATACGGCCTTCAGACCGTGCTTGTTCAAACACGATGCCGAGTCCGCCGTGGATGTCCGGATAGGTAGATCCGTAGCCCGGGTAGGAGTTGTCAAAAACCTCACGAGACCAATACAACGCACCGTAGGCGTCCAATGCCTCCTGAAAATACTTGGCATAGGTGGCGTTGATCACATCGTAGTGATATCTGGGGATGATTGGATTTTCGGAGCTGTATTTTTTGGTGGGTTCAAAGAAATAAGTAGCGTCTGTTCCCATTTCGTGATAATCCGTGACCACATTGGGCAGCCACTGATGAAAAAAGGCAACCCTGTTTTGGCTTTCCACCTGCGCCAAAGGCAGCCAATCACGGTTGAGGTCAAACCAATAGTGGTTGGTTCGTCCGCCCGGCCAAGCTTCCTGATGTTCGGAGTCCAAAGGGTCGATCACGGGCGGGATGCCTCGTCTTGCGTTTACCCAAAGGGTATGACGGTCGCGCCCGTCCGGATTCAGCACCGGTTCTACAAAAACAAGGGCGTTTTTTAAATACGTTTCCACTTCCGTGCTCTTTCCGGCCACTAAATAATAGGCAGCCAACATAGCAGCCTCTGCACTGGAAGCTTCATTGCCATGCACGCCGTAACCCAATTGGATAATAAGTGGTTCAGTAGTATTGGCAGCGGTATTAGGTTCTTTTACTTTCAGATGTTGTTGGCGAATATTTTCTTTGTTGGAAAGATTTTCGGGCGTAGAAATCAACAGATAAACCTGAGGCCTGTGCTCGTTGGTTTTGCCTATGTTGAAAACTTCAGCTTTTGGAGAAAGTGAGGCTAATTTTTCAAAATAAGCCACAATTCGGTCGTGGCGTGTATGCCATTCCCCAATAGGATAGCCCAAAAACTGTTCGGGGCTTGGAATATTAGGGTCAAAACTGAGGTTTTTTGGAAAAAAATAATTGTTCTGGGCCTGTGAGAAAAAGACCGTACAAAACATGAATAGTGTGATTAACCTTTTCATAAGCTTGAGAATTTCTGTAAAATAACTGATTTTTAACAGCATCACCAAATCTGTAAAATTTAAATAGGAGGTATTTCATCAACCAATGGCGCGCCCATCGCTTTTGAATTTGAAATGAACTTTACATATTTTACACTATCATAATGGAAAAAGTCAACTCCAAAAAAATGAACGCGCTAATATCAATTTACGATGAATTTTCTTGTGACAAATCCTTTTTGATTTGAAAACCTGAGTATATAAATGTTTCTTTTCTTTTTGACGGGTATTCTTAGATGTTGGGTTTTGATATCCGTGTTGTAGATTTTTTGTCCGCTTACGTCAAACAGTGCTACCTGATGAAAGTCATGGAATTCGTCGGCGAGGTCAATCGCCAATTCCTGATTCTCTTCATAGTATTGAATTGATATAAAGCTGTTTGTTGGGGTTTCAGCCATGCTGTCAATATCACTTACAGTCAGTTGTGTGCTTGATGGCGGTTGAAAAAGGAGCGCAAAACGATTTTCATAGATTCCGGGTTCCAATGAGATTTCAAAAGGTTTGTCATTGATGGCAAAAACTTCCTCTGTAACATGGTCTACGATAAATAAATTTATTCCGTTTGGTGTGCCTTCGGTAACATCCAATTTTATTCGAGCCTTACCCGCTTGGTTTACAACCAAGCCTAAGGGAAATTCCTTTTTGTCATCAAAACTATACACACCCTGTATGACCAATTTTTTAGTATCCAGAAGCCAATACATGTCTTCTTTGTTTTGGTCGGCAATATATGCATCAAAACCCACGTCAAAACCCGGTGTCGCTTTTTCATGGATGCCTAAAGCAATTTGTCTGAGCAAACCGGTTGGAGATTCATACACAAGTCTGATGAGCTTGTCTTGACTTTGTATAGATGTGTTTAGGCTGTTGGCAACGGTTCGTCTTTGCGGAGCACGTGTAAAAACCGATTGCTGTACAGATTCACGGACAAAGACCCTTTGGCTGTTTTTGAAGACAATATTTCCACCGTCAACTGATAGAATGGGAGCGCCGTTGTCGTTATTATTCCCGGTTGGAGTGGTTGACACAAAAAAACCTTGATTGACAGGGATGAAGGGGCCGGGTATCATGGTACCAATAGCCGGGCCGCCGTTGTTTGAGGTGTTGTTGATTCGGCTGTTGCTGGATATGGCGGCAACGCCAGTGAGTAGATTTCTTGTAGCATAGCCACCCACATAATCTTTCAGGTTGTGGGAGTTTTGTTCGCCAAAATGATCCCAAAAATAAAGTGCTCCGTTGATGATGGTACCATTTTCATTATTACCGCCATTAGCAATGCTCAAGTTGTCTAAGATAAATTCAGTAGCATCAATAGCTGAGGGATATGGGTTGCCCACCAACCTATCTACATTGCCTTCCGGATTTGTTGTTGTCGGGTTTTTAACAAGTGGTATTAGTATGTTACCATTGTAGGGTTTTCCTTTAAATACGTAGTTCTGCTGGCTATTGCTAATATCGGCAGAGCCCGAAGTACCTTTCATGGTGTAACCTTCTGCCGGGAGTATGGGGCTGTTTTGATTGATGGATTTCCAACCGTAAATATTGCCGGACATACCGTAGAAGCTGAACATCCAGAAGGTACTAAGTGTTCGGGGCGTTGAAGGGCTATTGGAATCGGCAGCAGTGTGAGCAGAACGAAAATTAAGAGGCACATATGAGTTGGACAGGGTGCCGTCAAACAAGACATTGGAAATGGTAAAATTAGCATTTGTACTAGGGACACCGCTGCCTCTGGTTGTGGTATTCCCGTTTGGGGCACTTACGGACGAAGTCCAGTAGTTATAGTTATAACTGTTGGCAGTTCCTTGTTGGTCTCTCTCGATATAGCCGCCACTATCTTCATCCAAGATGCTGCCCTCTGTTTGTACCAATTGTGATTCTCCTACTAGGTCAATCACACCGTCTATTTCTAGATAGTGGGTCACGGTAAGTCCCTGACCGGAATTGTTTTCATCAAGAGGTTCCAATGGATTAGCCATAGAAAGGGTTCCGTCGGCATTTATCAAACCCAAAACCGTAATGTTTTTATTGCCCGATGTGATATTGTGATGGGTCTCAACGATGTTCCAATTTATAAAAGTAGAACCATCAAGGCTTAATGAATTGGGAGGGTCTTGAAAAGGATTGTTTCCCCATGTATTAGGATCGGCCCAATTGCCGTCTGCCTGAGATACATAAGGCATTGAGAGTGTTTGGGATTCGGTGAGTACCTTTGGTTTTGAAAGGTAATTGATGCGTAAAAAATTTCTGGCATCTGTCAAACCTTCAACAGTGGTGCCAAAAAAGGAGTTGAAGTCATAATATGCCCTGAGTTTACTCCAAGGAATGTTTCCAATCTCATTGGACGGACTGGCATAGGGCAAGGCTTTACCATTGATAAAATCGGTTCCGGCATTGTTGAAGCGTTCCAATTCTTGATTCATCACATATCTAACTTGATTGGCACTTAGGCCAACATCCCAAATAGAAAACTCATCTATTTCACCTAAAAACGGATAGTGGATGTTATCCTTGTCATTGTAAACCACACCAATGGCAAAACGGTTAAAATTGGGTGTAGGCGGGTTCACATTTTGGATTGATTTGTCGAGTACCCCATCTATGTAGAGAAATACCGTGCCACTGTCAAAAACAAATGTGGTGTGATGCCACTTGGCATCGCTGATTTTTGTATTGGAAGAGAGTATGATTTGTCCATCCATAAAAACTTCCAGTTCGTTTAGGGTGTTAATTCTCATTTGTAGCTTTTCACCTTTTGATGCAATTGCCCTGTTGTTATTGCTAGGGCTGGATTTTATCCACGACATTACCGTAAAAGCATTAATATTGAGGTTAAGAACATATTCGCCTACTAAATAATCGCCCGATGAAATGCTTACGGCTCTTTTTTGGGTTAATTTTTGTGCTTTTCCAAAACTGAAATACTTAATCCCATCAAAATCATACCAAGCTTGCAAGTTTCCGTTGCCATCCGGTTTTAGAGGAATCACGTCGATAATGTCTGCATCAGTGAAATTTGGACCGTCAGCAACTACCAGCGCATATTCCTCATTTGCATTTTTAGGAAAGGAGGCAAAAGAGGAAGTGGGAAGGCTTACAAATACATTTCGAACGTCTCCGTTGGCACTCGAACGCGATTCAACAATTTTCCATTTTCTGTCTATTCGGGTTAGAGTTGATGTTACCCCCGCTGCGATGCTTATTGAATTGGTCTGAGACCCGCTAAAACTTTCGTTGTTGCTGCCCCATACCAAAAAATCTCCATCTTCATCAAATTCATTCGGATTGTTAGTATTTCTGCTGAAGATGCCTCCCAATCCTATGGTTACTTCGTTTGCCGTATTGAGGGTTTTGGATTGTTTTTGGTTTAAATCGGATAAAGAGTCTTTTCCAATTCCTGCTACGTGATAATTAAATCCGGCATTGGCGGTAATATTCCATACCACATTGTTGAAAGAGTTGATATAATCTTTATTTGCCTGTTCGCCATTGCCCAAAGTGATGCCGTATTTGATAGCCAGATACGATTCTATTTTCTGTCGGTCTACATCGTTTACCCGCTCGGCAAAAGTGAAAATTTCAGCTACGCGACCGTTTAGGTTGCCCATGGGCGAATTGGCATTTTTTCCAATTATGTAAGGAGTGCCCAGAACGATATCCGGTTCGGGTAGGGTGTCTACACTGCCTAAATTTTCAAATACAGCAATATTCGTATTGGCCGGAACCACGTCAATAACGGAATTGAAACGGATTTCCATGCCATCGGCTGGGTTTGCAGACTTGTTACCTGTGTTGATAATACCGGCTTTGTCATAGGCTCTGGAAGTGGAGGCAGGCAAGGCATAAAAAGGTTTAGCAGATGAAGAGGAACCCTGATTGTACCACAATCTTTCGCCGGATAGATTGGTCGTATAGTTGCCGAAACCCACTCCGGTGACGTCTTCCAAGTCATCTACATAATTTGCAGAACTCGTATTTCCGGCAACGGTTCCTGAAAAGGCAGTCATACCCGGAGAAGTTGTAACGTCAACATCAGGAATCATCACGATAAAAATGTCTTGGCTGTAAAAGCCGTTGTCTGCATTCAATAAAAATTGACTTAAGCCACTGCCGTCATTTTCAAATTTGATGACAGGATTAAAGTTGATATTAGATGCGGCATCATCCAAAAAAGTGGGCTGGTTAGACGCAATTCCTTGAACCGCGTCTTTGCCATTGGTGCCAATGTCTGTCCATCTACTCACTTTGGATACATTTTGTACGACACCGCGGGTAGATTTTAGCCATAAACGGAAATCTGCTGTTACACCACCCGGGCCGGGTATGTTAAAGTTAAAAATATCAGCGCTTACCGTGAAGGTAAAAGGATTTGCAGTGGGGTCATTGCTGTCAATACTGATGATGGAAGTGAAGGTGCCCGTTGCAGCTGGAGCCGTAAAGGTTACGTCAAAAAAGAAGGAACTTCCCGGTGATATACTAAAGCTTCTCGGTGGAAGAGGTCCAACGGGTGTGCTTATGGCAAAATCGCCAACCGAACTACTAATGGAGCTTAAATCCAGATTACAACTTCCTGTATTGCTCATGAAAAACCTTCTGGTTACGATATCTCCCGTGGCCACCACACCAAAAAAAGTTCCGTTGGAAGCGGTAGTAGCAGTAGAACCATTTATGACATCTGCTAAGGGACTACCACCCAAAACAGAAAGTATAGGTGCGGAATTTACCACCACCGTAAAGGTAAAGACAGCTTCGTCTTTTGGGCGAATTGTTACCGTAGTGCTGACGCTGCTACAGCTCGGATTTATATTCTGAATTTCAAAATCAAGAAACTTGGCCCCACCTGGGCAATCTTCGGGTTTTACGTTTTTGTTAAAATTGTTTGGGGAAAGGTCAAAATCGACAGTGTTTGACAAGCTGATCTCATCAATTTTTAAGTTTCTGCAATTGTTGGTTTCTATATTGGTAATCCTAAAATCGATGCTGTTTCCCGCGTTGATAGTAATGGTGGAACCCGAGGTGACAACGGATCCTCCTAAAATTTCAACTTGTAAAACTTGTGCTGAGGTGTAATGACTGCAAAGCAGTAAAAAAATAGTGTAAAGCGTAAATGAAGCTCTAAATTTTCTGCTCATAATTTGGGGTTAGTTGAACATCTTCGCGAATTTAATCCAATTTAAATAAACAAAAAATAATAAGATATATTTAACATTTATATTGATAATAATACCTGTATAATACTTATTTTAACAATCTATTAACATAAACTATTTTTTTTAAAAATTGATTATAAAACTATCCTCAGGCAATTCAAGTCTGTTTTTTAAAGTAGATATCCTTATCTTTCTTTAAAAATTAAAGTTATTTTTGTGGTGTCTCACCATTTCAACTTTTGATCAATCATGCATTATCGCACTTTTATATATCCGTTATTTTTGGTGCTGAGTCTTTGGATAGTCTATTGGTTAGATATTCGTCTGGGCATCGATACAGAAACCCTTGCAATTTATCCGCGCAAAATTTCCGGACTGTCGGGTGTTTTGCTCTCACCCTGGGGACATGCTTCTTTGGCGCATTTATACCACAACAGCCTGCCACTTCTGGTCATGTTTACCGCCTTGTTTTATTTCTACAGCGAAGTGCGCTTTCGGGTATTGTTGATTGGGCTTTTGGGAAGTGGTTTGTTCACTTGGATTTTTGGAAGGGCGTCCTACCACATCGGGGCAAGCGGTATGGTCTACGTGCTTTTTAGTTTTTTATTTTTCGGAGGTGTTTTTGCCAGACATTACAGACTGATGGCACTTTCCCTAGCGGTGGTTTTTTTCTACGGAAGTTTGATTTGGTATGTTTTTCCAATCGAGGCAGGCATATCATGGGAAGGTCATCTGGGCGGTTTTCTAACGGGATTGGCGTTGGGTATTTTTTACAGAAAAAAACTGGAGGCACCCAAAAAATATCAATGGGAAGAAGAAGACTTTGATGCGTCTGAGGATGAATTTTTAAAGCATTTTGATGCGGATGGAAATTTTATAGAAAGCTTACCCGAATCTGATCGGAATAATGGAGAGTAAGAATCTTTAAATGGAAAAACGTAATACAGAAATACACTATTGATTGGTCTTTTCCTGTATCCATTCCGGTCTGTAAGCTTGTGTTTGTCGGACAAATGCTTCAAAAGTCAACTGTTTTCTATAAGTAATTTTAGCAAAAATGTTCCTCAGTTCTTCTTCATAATCAGTTCTTTGGTGCTTGTCACTCATATTCTGTATCAGCACCTCCGCATCATTGCCTTCGTGCTTCGCCAAAAACGCCAATGCCAAATCTCCATCTCGTGTTGAAATTTGCCGCAAGGCATTTGCATAATGATACGCTTTCTTTTTACTTCCGCCTAAAATGCCAGGTACTTCGCAGTGGTAGGATATCAATGCCCAGTAGGCACCCAAATGAAAAGGATCCAGCCTAAGTGCTTTTTCGAAAGCACTTTTAACATCACTCAAGTAAGATATAGATTCCCATTTACTGACACTCAGTGACTTCATGCCCAAAGCGCTGCCGTATTTGTACCAAAAATCGGCTTCGTTTGGATAGTAGCCCAGAAGTTTTTCAAAAATACCAATGGCTTTGTCCCATTCTTTTTCTTTTAATGCCAAGTCTCCGGCCTCTATCAAATTCTCAACGTTTGTATATAACCCTTCCAAATTGGCAAGGCTTGTTTTGGCAGTTGTATAGTAAAAACCGCTATTGCAGAAATAAACCAGAAGCAAGACCAGAAGCTTTTTCATTGAAAAGTTAAAATTGTTCAAATATATTTTAAAAAATTTAAACGAAATAACTTTTAACATAAAAAAAAATCCAAAAACATTAGGATTTATTTTTGGATTTAAAACACTTATTTTGAAGTGTTTAAGTACTCGGGATGGGACTTGAACCCATACGGACATTTCTGTCCACTGGATTTTAAGTCCAGCGTGTCTACCGATTCCACCACCCGAGCGGAAAAAAAGAAACGCTCACGAGGAGCGTTTCAGTTGAGCGAAAAACGGGATTCGAACCCGCGACCTCAACCTTGGCAAGGTTGCGCTCTACCAACTGAGCTATTTTCGCATAATTTAAAGAACATACACATTAGTTTGTCACAAATGCGGGAGCAAATTTAATACATTTCTCTATATTTCAAAGAAAAAATCAAAATTATCCGCCCTGTTTTTTTAGATTCGATTTTGTTTGCCTTTGCAGCATTCTTTTTATTTCGTTTAGTTTCATCAAGGCCTCGATGGGCGTCAGGCTATCAATTTCAATACCAAGCAATTCGTCTCTAAGTTCTTCTAAAAGCGGATCGTCTAGTTGAAAAAAGCTCAATTGCATGTTTTCGGTTCCGGCGCCTTTTACTTTCTCCGAAATCTGATCGCCGGCGTGTGATGCTTCCAATTTTTGCAACAATTTGTTGGCGGTGTCTATCACCGTTTTGGGCATGCCTGCCATTTTGGCTACGTGAATACCAAAGCTGTGTGCGCTCCCACCCGGCACAAGTTTTCTTAAAAACAAAACTTTGTCTTTGAGTTCTTTCACAGACACATTGTAGTTTTTGATCCGGTCAAAATGGGTTGTCATTTCGTTTAGCTCGTGGTAGTGCGTGGCAAAAAGTGTTTTGGGGCGATAATGATGTTCGTGCAGATATACAGCAATGGCCCAGGCAATGGAAATACCGTCATAAGTACTGGTGCCGCGACCAATTTCATCCAGTAAAATCAAACTGCGTTCGGAGAGGTTGTTCAAAATGCTGGAGGTTTCATTCATTTCCACCATAAAGGTAGATTCGCCCGACGAGATGTTGTCCGATGCACCCACGCGGGTAAAAATCTTATCCACTAAGCCCATTTCTGCCGCATCTGCCGGAATGAAACTGCCCATTTGTGCAAGAATTACGATCAGGGCTGTTTGCCTAAGAATAGCCGATTTACCCGACATATTGGGCCCGGTAATCATAACCATCTGCTGGGTTTCTTTGTTCAATACCAAATCGTTAGCTATGTAGCTTTCTCCGGCGGGCAATTGGTGTTCAATCACCGGATGTCTGGCTTGCTTAAAGTGAATTTCAAACCCCTCATTGAGTTGGGGTTTCACGTATCGATGCTGTAGTGCAATATGTGCAAAATTACAGAGACAGTCCAACTCGGCCGCCAAGGTAGCATTAAGTTGAATGGAGGTAATATATTCTTGAATTTCCGCAACCAATTCCTGAAAAATTTGTTGCTCGAGTAGTGTAATTTTTTCCTCGGCACCCAAAATTTTGGCTTCAAATTCTTTTAACTCTTCCGTGATATAACGTTCTGCATTGACCAATGTTTGTTTGCGAATCCACTCGGGTGGCACTTTCTCTTTGTGGGTGTTTCGCACTTCTATATAGTAGCCAAATACATTGTTTGAGGCAATTTTAAGTGAAGAAATCCCGGTGGTGCGGGCTTCTCTATCGGCCAAATCATCTAGATATTTTTTACTGGTGTGCGCCAGATTTCGAAGCGTGTCTAATTCTTCCGAAACGCCCGTTGCTATGGCATTTCCCTTTAAAATATTGACCGGAGCTTCGGCCTGTAACGTTTTCTTGATTTGACGGCGGAGCAACTCAAAATCGTGAATTTTTTCACCCAAGGCCTGAATGACTTTGGCATTTGCAGTCAAACATAATTTTTTGATGGGAATCAGCGCATCAAGCGAACGGTAGAGTTGGTAAACTTCACGGGGCGATATTTTTCCTGTAGCCGTTTTGGAAAGCAAGCGTTCCAAATCGCCAACCAGTTTGAGTTGTCTGCGAACTTCGTCCAGTTGGAGCGTGTTTTGTGTCCAGTGGCTCACTATTTGTTGGCGGCGCTCTATTTTGTTGAGGTCTTTTAAAGGCAATGCCATCCATCTTTTGATGAGTCTGCCGCCCATGGGAGTGATAGTATGGTCTATAATATCGAGCAGACTGACCCCGCCGGGATTGGCACACTGAAACAGCTCTAAATTTCGAATCGTAAACCGATCCATCCACACAAAAGATTCTTCCGCAATGCGATGTATCGCAGACACATGTTGCAATTTGTGATGTTGGGTTTCGGATAAATAATGCAACACCGCACCGGAAGCTACGATGCCCAATTCAAGGTTTTCAACACCAAATCCTTTAAGGGTTTGTGTGCCAAAATGTCTTGTGAGTAATCCGTATCCGAAGTCCCACTGAAATGCCCAATCTTCCAGAAAAAAGGTGTGATAGTCTTTGCCGAAGTTTTCAAAAAATTCGGATTTCAGCGGTTTGGCAATTAAAATCTCACTAGGTGAGAAAGATTGTAATAATTTATCCGTCAATTGTTTGTCGCCTTGTGTGGTGAGAAATTCACCTGTAGAAATATCCAGAAATGCCAAGCCGTATTGGCCTTTTTCTGCGTGAACGGCACATAAAAAATTATTCGATTTTGAATGTAAGACCTCGTCATTGAGTGACACACCGGGTGTGATGAGTTCCGTAACCCCTCTTTTGACGATGGTTTTGGTGGTTTTAGGGTCTTCTAATTGGTCGCAAATGGCAACCCTGAAACCGGCTTTCACTAATTTGGGCAGATAGGTGTTCAGTGCATGATGCGGAAAACCAGCCAAAGCAGTTTCGCTTGTAGAACCCGCACCGCGCTTGGTGAGTACGATGTCTAAAACTTTGCTGGCTCGAATGGCATCTTCTCCAAAAGTCTCGTAGAAATCCCCAACGCGAAACAGCAACAAAGCATCCGGATATTTTCGCTTGATGCTGTTGTATTGCTTCATTAAAGGAGTCTCTTTAGCGTCTTTTGATTTCACAGTTTAATAGACTTTTCCGGCGGGTTTGTTAATATGTTTGTTTTAAATTTGATTGGATCTGCAAGTGCACGAATGCTTTAGTGAGGCGCACAAAGCCTTGTCAATCACGATATAAATTTATGTCAAAAACAATTTTGACGCATCAATTTTGAAAGAGGCTTTGTGTTCTTTCTATCTGAATTGGGTTCATGGCATTTAAAACGTATTTGTATTTTTAAGGATTTGTGGTCATTTCTTTGGAATATAGCCCTTTTTTCAAAAATCATTAAATTATTTGGTGATGGCACACTACTTAGCCCAGACTATTTTCTTTCGTATTTAGCGGGTTTGCCCAACGACATGGTGTTTTGTATAAATGCCCTCAAATCGTCATTGGCGGCTTTTAAATCTTCACGGCGCAGATACATCATATGGCCGCTTCTGTAGCCTTTAAAACTAAATCGGTCTTGCATACGGCCGCTTGGATCTACTTGCCACATGGTAAACTTGGCGTTAAAATAAGTAGTTGCCCCATCGAAGTAACCGCTTTGAGTCAATACGTGCAGGTAAGGATTTTGCGCCATGGCTTGGCGCAGGTTGTCGCGGGTGTTGTCGTTGCTGTTGTTCCACGGGCGTACGGGGCCAAACATATTGTATTTGATGTCGGTTTTAAATCCGAGTTCTTCTTGTAAATACGAATTGATAGCCGGTGTAAAAGAATGTAGCCAAGAGGTGAGTTCGGCAGAATAATCCGGAGATGTTCCGGCCAATTCTTTGTCGATGCCCAGGTAACGAGAGTCCAATCGGCCAATGTTAAAACCACCGCGGTCGCGAAGCAGTGACTTCCAAAAATATTGTGTAGGGACGGCTAAATTGTGTTCCAGGATTTCCTTGGCGGTCAACCCGGTGAGTCGAGCCATTTTTTGGGCAATGGCTTCTTTTTCTGTCATGGGTAAAAAACCACCTTTGGCAAGTGCCGGAATTAGCGTGTTGATGGTAAAATCTTCCGTTTCGGGTAGTATATCCAACAAATCTTTGGATTGGAGATCGGCAGGCAAAGTTTTGTGGTACCAAGCTGCCGCTGTAAAATAGGGCAAAACGAGTGCAGCACCTACCGGATCGTCTTGGCGCAGCACTTTGTAGTCTGCCGGAGAGACCATGATGACGCCGTTGAGATACATCCACTGGCTGTTTTGGAGTTCCAGAGACAAGCCCATCACCCGTGTGCCGCCATAGCTTTCGCCGATGATATATTTGGGCGAATTCCAGCGGTTGTGTCTGGTGACAAAAGTATTGAGCCATTCAGCCAGATATTTGACATCGGCGTTGATGCCAAAAAACTTACTTCTGTCCACTTCTTTCCCGATTTCGGGGATGGTTCGCGAGTAGCCGGTGTTTACAGGGTTTACATAGACGATATCTGTCACATCCAAAACGGAGTAAGGATTTTCTTTGAAGCCGTAGGGCAAAACAGGAAAACCTTCATCGTCAATTTTTAGAATACGCGGCCCGGTATAGGCCAGGTGCATCCAAACAGAACCCGAACCCGGGCCACCGTTGAAAGAAATCAACAACGGACGTTCGGCTCGGTTGCGGACGTTGTTGCGGGTGTAGTAGGTGTAATGCAAAGATGCGATGGGCTTTCCGTTTTCGTCC
This sequence comes from Flavobacteriaceae bacterium, assembly GCA_032251335.1. Classification (GTDB taxonomy): domain Bacteria; phylum Bacteroidota; class Bacteroidia; order Flavobacteriales; family Flavobacteriaceae; genus UM-FILTER-40-17. The sequence goes on from JAVVDW010000006.1 coordinate 101,309, forward strand.
CAAACCGGCTGGGTTCCGGTTTCGGCTGTGTAGGATATGGGAGTGCCGTTGATGGTCACGCTGTGTTGCGAGGTGACGGTGGTGTCTATGGGCAGTTTTCTGCTTTGAGAAAAAAGCGTGAAGGTGCTACACACGGCCAGTAGCAAAATGTACATTTTTGTAGGTTTCATAGGTTTGTTTTATAGGTTAAGGTGTCGTACGGAGTTTAAAACAATCCGAATAGTTCTGCATCTATTTGGTTGTAAACAGTTCCGAGGTCTTCTTGGTTATCTACAAAATTGAGCTTGTCCACATCAAAAATAAGCAATTTGCCTTTGTCGTAATTCTGAATCCAGGCTTCGTAGCGCTCGTTGAGGCGGCTGAGGTAATCGATGCTGATAGAATTTTCATATTCGCGGCCACGTTTGTGGATTTGATGAACGAGGTTTGGGATGGAACTTCTGAGATAGATGAGCAAATCGGGGGGTGCTACCAAAGATTCCATCAGTTCGAAAAGAGAAGCGTAGTTTTGGAAATCGCGGTTGGTCATCAGACCCATGGCGTGGAGGTTGGGTGCAAAGATGTGAGCGTCTTCGTAAATAGTTCGGTCTTGGATGACGGTTTGTCCGCTTTGTCGGATTTGCAAAATTTGTCGGAAACGGCTATTGAGAAAATAAATTTGAAGGTTAAAAGACCAGCGTTCCATTTGTCCGTAGAAATCGTCGAGGTAAGGATTGTCAACCACGTCTTCAAAATGCGGATGCCATTTGAATTGTTTTGCAAGCAATTGTGTCAGGGTGGTTTTTCCGGCGCCGATATTTCCGGCTATGGCTATGTGCATGGGTTTTGTGGACATGTTTAGTTTTGGAATTTGAGCAAATAGATATAGACTTGGTTGTTGTGGTAAAGATACAAAGTGGATTCGGTTATGAAAAAATCTTCAAAAGAATGTGAAATTTTGGGCAACATAAAGACGTCTCTAAAACGGTTGCTGTAGTAGAACAAGTCGTTGCCGCGGCGAAAAACCACAGTATCTCGAAAGCGCTTCAGGCTCGAGGCATCTGTCAAAGGATATTCATCTGTGGGGCTTCCGTAGATATTGTATTGCAACAGGCTGTTTGTGGTAAGCAGCCAGCAATAGTTGTAATTGCTCACCTGAGCCAATACTTTTTTGTTGATGGGCTGGGTGCTTGCTTGGGTGTTGTCTTGGGCGTAGTTGTACAATTCCAACTGTTGCAAATCTGTGTTAAAAAGCCAAAGATTTCTTTCAAAACCGGTGGTTATGTGAGATGCCACACGAAATGTTTTTCGGGTATTGAGGTTTATACGCTCTATTTCGGCGAGCTGGTTGTCGAGTACGACCACGGTGTTAAAATCTTTGTAGAAAAGGGTGATTTTTAGTGGGTTCAACAAATCAATAGAGGCCACCTGTCCCAAACTCAGGGCGTAATAAGTATAGCTTTGTGTTGCTGTTTTTTTATAGAGTGTTTCACCTTTAGAAAAATAGAAATTGCCGAAGTTGTCTGCGCCCCAAAAGGTATCGGCATTTAGCGAGACCGAATCTTTCAGTGTTAGGTCAAAATGCGGTTGGGCCAACGCAAATAGGGGCAACAAAACAAAGGTAAATGTCAAATTTTTCATCAGTTGCCAAAGTACGAAAAAAAGGGAAAATTCTCAGAAAATCCTCAACACACCAATTTATAGCCAAACCCGCGCACATTGATGATTTCTACCGACGGATCGGCTTGCAGTTTTTTGCGGAGCTTGGAGACAAACACATCCATGCTGCGCGCGGCAAAAAAATCGTCGTAGCCCCAAATTTTGTTCAAAATATAAGTGCGTTCGAGCAAATGGTTTTTTTGAAGCAGCAGTTCATGCAGCAACTCCGATTCCCGGTGGGTGAGGGTTTGGGTTTGGCTTCCGTGTGCCAAAGTTTGTTTGTTGACATCAAAGGTGTATTTCCCGAGTGGGTACTGTTTTTGAGAAATTTCTTTGCCGATCCGCCCCAAAAGCGCATGGATACGAACAATCAATTCCTCCATGCTGAAGGGTTTTTTCAGGTAGTCGTTGCCGCCTGCGTGAAAACCTTCCACCACGTCGGCCACCTGCGATTTGGCGGTGAGAAAGATAATAGGCAGCGTCGGATTTTGCTTTCGTATTTCTTTCGCCAGGCTGAAGCCGTCTTGTTTGGGCATCATCACGTCGAGTACCAACGCATCGGGTTTTGATTTTTGAAATTCCTGCAAAGCAGCTTCGCCGTCCGGGCAAAGCCTCACTTCAAAATCGCGGGTTTCCAAGCTCTCTTTGACAATTTGCCCGAGAGCCGGCTCGTCTTCGGCGTAGATGATTTTGATGCGTTTGTTCATTTTTTGAAGCGAATGATAAATTGTGAAGCAAAACCTGCATCCGGCTCAAAACGGATATTTCCCCCCATTTTTTCCACTAAAGTTTTTACGTAAAACAGCCCGATGCCGAACCCTTTCACGTTGTGGGTATTGCCACTCGGCACGCGAAAAAACTGTTCGAAGAGTTCTTTGCGGTATTTTTTGGGAATGCCGTTTCCGTTGTCCGAAACCGAGAGGAGGATTTCTGTACCGCTTGGGCGCAAAGCCACTTCAATTTCTGACCCGCCGTATTTGGCCGCGTTATCGAGCAGGTTGGCCAAGATGTTTTCAAGGTGAAACACATCGGTGGTTTTGATGAACGCATCGAGATTTGTATCGAACCGGAATTGTTTTTCGGGAAACCGCAATTGAAATTTTTCGACCACACTTCGGATGAGCAGGACCCAATCCGCAGATTCTTCTTGCAACACCAACCGGTTGGTTTTGAGTGTGGCCGCCTCAAGCAAACGCTCTACCATGCCGTTGAGCTTGTCCAATTGTTTCCGGCTGATGTCCAAATAAACCGCAGACTTGGCCGCATCATTTGCCGCCTGAAAACTCCCGAAACTTTCCAAGGCCGCGCTTACTGTGGCAATGGGCGTTTTAAACTCGTGCGTGAGGTTGCTGATGAGGTCGTTTTTGATTTCGGATGCTTTTTTTTGCGCGTTGATGATTTTGAGCAAGAAAAGCAAACTGCCGATGATGAGTGTGGTCAAAAAGAGGGAGAGAGAAATGCCCGAAAGGCTGCTGATAAAAATTTGCCTGGGGTTGTTTGGGTAATATAACGCTATACTTTCTCCGTTTTTAAGGTAGCCCGATTGCGCATTTTTTTTGAAATATTGATTGGTATTTATTATCTTCTCCGGATACCAAACCGTATCGAGAAAAGTATGCTGTATAAACATTTGTGAAGAATCGATTTCAGGCAGAGCTTTCAAAATATATGTGTATAGCAAATCTATTTTTAAGGTATCTATGTTGATAGACAAATAAAACTGCGATGCCTTGCGCATCGTAAAAATACTGTCCGTCTCCTTGCCGCGGAAAACTTCAAAAGAATTTTTGGAAGAATCCCCATCCGACCGAAATTCTTTGGTAAACCCATCTGCAATGTTTTTTGCTTTTGTATTTACTTCGAATTTTGTTTTAAATATAATGGTATCAACTTGGCTGTCTTGACCCAAAAAATGAAATTGCGTTTCTTTTGAAATCTCCCCGTAATACCCGTCAAAAGCATTGTCCAAGGCCAATTGCAATTGCTTGTCAAACTGCTCGCGGTTGTAGCGATAGTTGTTGATGTTCCAATACACCTGCACGCCAATAGTTAACAGAATGGTGGCAGCAACAAGCCAAACGATGATGCGGTAGTTTTGTTCTTTCACAGTTCAAAAGTAAGGGGATTGATTGTAAAATTCAGGTTTGGTTAACACTCGTTAACACTCATTAACGGTTAAATTAGTTGAAATGGCTGATATTTGCTTCATCAATTTTAAAAAATGCACCATGAAATCAATCATTACCCTCTTCGTTTCAGTAAGTTGCTTTCTCGTTTCTCAATTGCAAGCCCAGTCTTTTCAGGGCATCGCGCATTACAAGACCAAAACGGCCATGAAAATCACCATGGACAGCACCCAGGTTTCAAGCGAAATGCAACAGCAAATCAACGAAATGATGAAAAAGCAAATGGAGAAGGAATACACCTTGCAGTTTGACGCAACCACTTCTACCTATAAACAAGACGAAAGTTTGGGCGCGCCTGCTACAGGCGGTGGCAGTATGGTATTTTCTTTTTCTGACGGCAACAGTGGTGTTTTGTTCCGCAACACCAAAGACAAAACATTTGTGAAAGAAACGGATTTGTTCGGGAAAGCTTTTTTGGTCAAAGACAGTTTAAAAGTCTATGATTGGAAACTGGCGAACGAATCTAAAAAAATCGGGAATTACACCTGCTACAAAGCAACTTTTGAGCGGGAAGTGAAGCAATTCAGTTTTTCCACAGACAAAAAAAGCGAGACGGACTCCATCGCTGATAAAAAAGAAGAAGTAAAAAAGCAAACCATCACGGCTTGGTACACGCCCGAAATCCCGGTCAACATCGGGCCGTCCAACTATTGGGGACTGCCCGGGCTCATCCTCGAAGTCAACGACGGGAACACAACCATGATTTGTGACAAAATCGTCATCAACCCGAAGGAAAAAATCGCCATTGAACAACCCAAAAAAGGCAAAGAAGTCACCCAAGCCGAATATGACAAATTGTTTGATGAAAAAATGAAAGAAATGCAGGAAATGTACGGCGGCGGCAAAAAAGGCAAAGATGGGAACAGCTTCGAAATCAGGATTGGGAATTGATTTTAAAAACGAATACATCCCCTAAAACCCGAAAGGTTTTCAAAACCTTTCGGGTTTAAAATCAACGATTTCCTTCCTAATTTCATCACTTTTCGATATGCAAAAAAATACCCTATTTATTCTATTAGGTTTCCTAATCCTTTGCCTAAACCTGACCGCGCAAACAGTCCGCGTTTCCGGTACGGTCAAAGATTCGTTGGGCAATCCGTTGGAGATGGCAAATGTATTGGCCGTGGACGTGTTGGCAAACGGCATCGCTTCCTATTCGGTCACCGATGCGCAAGGCAGGTATAAATTGGATTTGGAAATAGGCAAAAACTACCTCATCCGGAGCAGTTATGTTGGTTTCACCATGTTTGAAGAAAAGTTGCTGCTCAGCGAGCCAAAACCCATCGAGAAACACATTGTGATGAAGCCGCAAAACGCCTTGGACGAAGTGGAGCTCATCTACGAAATGCCGGTGGTGGTGAAGGGCGATACCATCGTTTACAAAGCAGATGCCTTCACCACGGGCAATGAAAAGAAATTGAAAGATGTGTTGGAAAAACTGCCCGGGTTTCAGGTGGACAAAGAAGGAAATGTAAAAGTACAGGGCAAGGATGTCAGCAAGGTGATGGTGGAAGGCAAAGATTTTTTTGACGGCGACACCAAGACGGCTTCCAAAAACCTGCCTGCCGACGCGGTGGACAAGGTGGAAGTGCTACAAAATTTTAACGATGTAGGACCATTGGGAAGTGTTAACGACAGCGATGCCATCGCGCTCAACATCAAACTGAAAGACGGGAAAAAGAGCATGCTTTTTGGCGATGTGGCAGCTTCCGGCGGCCACGACGAGCGCTATGCCGGCCATGCCAACTTGTTTTTGTACAAACCCAAAAGCAGTTTTAATTTTATCGGCGACCTCAACAACATAGGCGAGCCGGCGCTGACCCTGCAAGATTATTTTCGTTTCAACGGCGGTTTTGGCGGGCTTTCGCAACGCAGCGGCTCATCCATCAATATTGCTTCGGACGATGCAGGCTTTTTGCCCTTGCGCGACAACAGAGCGGCCAATATTGATTCTCGTTTTGCGGGTTTGAACTACACGCTCAATCCGAATAAAAAATGGAACTTTTCAGGGTTTGGTATGTTTTTGGGCAGCAACACCGACCTGCGTTCTGAAACCTCGCGCACCTATCTTCGCGAAGATGGAAACCTATTGGAAGAATTGACCGATAAAACCAACCAGCGGAACAATTCGGGACAAATCAAACTGACCGGAAAATACAAACCCACAAGCAGGCTCGAAATCAGGTCGCAAACCTTTTTCAAATATGCCGACATCAACCAAAAAGAAAATCAAAACTCCGATTTTTCGGGGACTGTCAACACCATTGCTTCCGAAAACAGGCAACATCCGTTGACGTTTAACCAGAGTTTGAACGCGTATTTCGCCCAAAGCGACCGACACATTTTTTCGTTCGAAAGCCAGTTTTTGTACAAACAGCAAGATCCGTTTTTCGATTTGGCAACCAGCCAACGACAGTTTGCCGGCATCATTCCCACGGTAGATGACGAAGTATTTAACCTTTTGCAAAACCGAAATGTTTTTACCCGAAAATTGGATACGCGCTTGAGCTATTATTATGTTTTCAACAAAAAAAACCACTTGAATGTAACCGTTGGAAACGTGACGGCCAATCAGTTTCTCGGTTCTTCGTTGACACAGTTGACGACCGACGGCGACCGTATCGATTTTACAGAAGATGCGCTACTCAACCGTTTCCGGTACCGGTTTTCCGATACGTATGCCACCGTACAGCTCACCTCTAAATTGGGCGCATTTGAACTCCGGCCGGGTGTGAATGTCCATTTTTTCAACACCTCAAATTTTCAATTCTCCGACAAGCAAAGCCATGACCAAGTGTTAGTTTTGCCAACGTTTAACGCCAAATACAACATTTCCAAAGCCCATTCGCTCACGCTGAATTACGGCATCAAGGCCGAGTATGCCGATGTCAACAGTTTGGCATCGGGGGTTATCATCAGCGGGTACAACACTTTGTTTTCGGGCAACCGGGCGTTGGACAACCAATGGTACCACCAGGTTTCGCTGAATTATTTTAATTTCAATTCGTATAATTTTTCAAATATCTATGGCAATATTTCATACAGCCGAAGGATTGATGACATCACCAACACGGTCCGGTTTGAAAATTTAGAACGGATTTTGACCACCGTCAATGCGGCTTCTGCCAACGACATCCTGAGCGGCTCGGCTACTTATGAGAAACGGTTCAGGAAGTTTAAAACCAACCTGACCACCAACATCAGTTACAGCAAAATCAACAACAGCATCAACGAGGTAGAAAACACCAACCGGACGCTGACCCAAAACTACAAAGCTTCCGTAGAAAGCAATTTTAAAGACAGCCCGAACATAGAAATCGGTTTTGAGACGACCAATAATTTTTATACTGGGAGCCAAACCACCTCCCGTTTTGTGACGGACAGTCCGTTTGCAAGTATCGAAATCCCTTTTTTGAAGAACTTCCTGTTTGATGCTGATTACACCTACAACAACTACAAAAACCGTTCGCAAAGCACATCTACTGATTACGATTTTCTCAACGCACGGCTTACCTATTCACAAGACAAAAGTTCGTGGGAATTTTACCTTTACGGCACCAACCTGACCAACACCACATCTATCAACAACGACAGTTTTAACGATTTCATCATCAGCACCAACCGGTACATTGTGCAACCGCGTTATGTGTTAATTGGAGTCAAATTTAAAATCTGAAAACAGTTTTTTAAAATAGCTGTTGTCTATTCTCTTTTTCTACATTAACTTTGCCCCGTCTCAAAGGGGTGCCAAACCCGACTTTGTCGGTCTAAGCTGAGATTATACCCATCGAACCTGGGCAGGTAATGCTGCCAAGGAAAAAAAGTCCGATTCGATACGGACAAAAAACATAACATTAACCCAGAATAATGACCCCTTTTATTCGTAAAATTTTTTTACGGATGAAAATCTTTTATTCCCTTTCCAAAAACGCGAATTCTTTCCAAAAGTATTCGTGTATGGCCTTAAAATGGCAAGTGTTTTTCTCAAAACCTCACGCTCTTTTCTCAAAACCTCACAGGTTTTTAAAACCTGTGAGGTTTGGCTTCGGTTTACAAAATCTTATGGTTCTAGGTTGCTTATACTTTTTCAGCTGCACCGTGAGCATGGCCCAAGCACAAAGTTTCAAGCTCTCCGGATCGGTTTTAGATCAGTCCCGCAACCCTTTAGCCAATGTCAACATTCTTGTTCAAAACACCGCTTACGCTACCTTTTCTAATGAGAAGGGTCAATTTGAGCTGCAACTTCCGCGCGGAAATTACAGGCTTATTCTCAGTTATTTAGGCAATAAGAAAACGGAAATAGTTGAGTTTAAATCGGATTTGGTGCTCGAAATTGTTTTTCAAAACATTGACGTGGAACTTCAAGAAGTGATGGTTTCGTCCACCAGAGCAAGAAATACAGATCCGATGACCTTTGTCAATTTGGATAAAACCGAATTGGCCAAACGCAATCTGGGACAAGACATCCCCATTTTGCTCAATACCCAAACCGCCGTAGTCAGCACCAGCGATAATGGCTCGGGCGTGGGCTATACAGGATTGCGTATTCGAGGATCAGACGCCACTCGGGTAAACGTAACTATCAATGGTATTCCGTACAATGACGCCGAATCACAACAGACTTTTTGGGTGGACATACCCGATTTTGTCTCCTCCGTAGAAAATGTGCAAATCCAAAGGGGCGTGGGTACTTCGACCAACGGAGCGGGCGCTTTTGGCGCTAGTATCAATTTTTTGTCCGATGCCGTGAGCCCCGTTCCCTATGCCGAAGTATCGGGGTCGTTTGGCAGTTTCGACACGCGCAAAGCCACGGCCAAGTTTAGCACCGGAATACTGAACGACCATTTTGAGTTTACCGGACGCGGCTCCATCATCAAATCCAACGGGTATATAGATCGTGCTTTTTCCGACCTCAAGTCTTTTTATTTGTCGGGTACTTGGTTTGACGACAAAACCCAAGTGAAAGCCATCGTTTTTGGCGGTTCGGAAGTCACTTACCAAGCTTGGTTCGGCATCGATAAAGAAACTTTAGAAACAGACAGAAGGTTCAACCCCGCCGGCATGTACACCGACGACGAAGGCAATGTGTTTTTCTATGAAAACCAGGTGGACGACTACAAACAAGACCACTATCAGCTCCATATTTTTAGAGAATTGAGCCCTCGGTGGACAGCCAATTTGGCGCTTCACTACACCTTTGGCCGCGGTTTTTTTGAGGAATTTATTGAAGATGCCGATTTTGGCACTTACGGATTTACGCCCGTGGTGGTGAACGGCCAAGTCGTCAATACCACCGATTTGGTACAACGGCAATGGTTGGACAACGACTTTTTCGGCACCACTTTTTCGGCCAATTACAAAACTACCGGCTTCGATTTTACACTCGGCGGTGCCTGGAACCGCTATGACGGCGAGCATTTCGGCAAATTGGTTTTTGCCAACATCGGCGGAGACCGACCCGGACAAGAACTCTATTTTAATGTAGGCAATAAAACCGATTTTAATGTGTATGGCAAAGCCAACTGGCGCCTCAACGACCGCCTAAGTTTGTATGGCGACCTGCAATTGCGTTATGTGGACTATGTAATCAGGGGTGAAGATTTAGGATTTGTAGACTTAGGCACTAAAGAATTTTTCACCTTTTTCAATCCCAAAGGTGGGCTTACCTACCAGCTGAACGCGCGAAACCATTTTTATATTTCCTACGCCAAGGCGCATCGAGAGCCCAACCGCACCGATTTTGAAAACGGCAACCCCGAACCTGAATCTCTCGACGATTACGAAGCCGGTTGGCGCTACAAAGATGCCAAAAACAGCTTTAACATCAACCTATATTGGATGGATTACAGCAACCAACTCGTGCTCACCGGTGCCTTAGACGATGTGGGCAATCCCATCAGGCAAAACAGCGGACAGAGCCACCGCATCGGTTTGGAGATGGAGGCTACTTTATCTTTGAGCCCAAAATGGACTTGGGCACCCAATGCCGCATTCAGTACCAATAAAAACCGCGATTTTGTCGCTTCAATTGATGGCGAACAACGCAAGCTCGGCACCACCAACCTGCCATTTTCGCCCGAAATAGTATTGGGAAATATGATTGTTTACAAACCTATACACAACTTAGAACTCTCCCTGTTTTCCAAATATGTGGGGGAACAATACATGGGCAATTTAGACTTGGCCTCTTCCCAACTGCCCGATTATTTTGTGACAGATTTTAATGCGCAGTTCAGCACGGGAAAATGGCTGACGTTTAAAGATGTAACCTTTAAATTTCTCATCAACAATCTTTTCGACAGGCAATATGTCTCCAACGGATTTTGGGGCACTTTCGATTTCGAAAATCCCGACAAACCTACAGGAGTGGAAACCGGATTTTTCTCCGGCTTTTATCCGCAAGCGGGCATCAATGTTTTGGGTGGCATCACGCTAGCCTTTTAATTTTTTCTGGCGTGTCTTCACAACCCCCGCCAAGCGGGGTTGTGAAGACCGGGCTTTCGGCAGTCGCACGCCTGCGGCGGTGCTTCAACAAAGCCTCAATCCCTCACGCAAGGATAGCCCTGAAAGGTTTCTAAAACCTTTCAGGGCTTTTTATTAAATGTGACTTTAGTTATAAAAAAATGAATTTTAACAGTTTTTTCGATGAATGACCCTATAATTCGATGAACGGTATATGGTTAATTTTATATCAATCAATCAGTTACATACTTTTGCAACAGAATTTTTAAAGCCCCTAAGTATGTCCAAAATTTCTACTTTTCCTTTACGTTCATTTCAATATATTCTTTTCTTCCTTTTTTTAATCTTGTCCACACCGGGCAGTGCGCAGGTGGATTTGGCTCAGTGGCCTTTAATAGATAATTTGAATCCGATTAATTTAGTCCCCGAAGCAGATGCGCAAGCATTAACGGTTCAGGGAGTAAATTTTTGGTTTGACGGTGGTTTAAAGACATACGATTGGCCAACGAGTAACAATATTAATGTTAATGAATTTATTCAGATCAGCATAAGGCCTTTAGCCGGTGAAAATTTATTCATCAACAATCTTCTTCTTACACACAGAGAGGCACGCTTCTTTGGAATTAGAGGTCCCAGACGTTATACCATCAGGTATTCATTTAATCCTAATTTTGCCGCGGGTACATTTACTAATTTAAGAAATAATGCCAACACGGATGAGGTCGGCATTTCTGAAAACTTGCCCATCAACGTGTTAGTGGAAGACGGGCAAACCTTGTATATCAGATTTTACGGATTTCGTTCACAGGCATTCTCTGGCGGCGGAGACTGGCAATTCGACGCCAACACCCTCCGCATCACAGGTACTGTAGAACGCTGTGGCGCAACCACCACGTGGACTTCCTCTTCATGGAACAACGGCGCACCAACGCTCAACACCAGTGTTCGCATCAATGCAGACTACAACACGCTCACCCAAGGCAACTTTCAGTCTTGTGAATTAGAAGTCAATCCGGGCAATACCTTAACCATCGCCCAAGGAACTTCGGTGACGGTCGAGAACTATATCAGTGTGAACGGCACCGGAAATATAGATGTAGAAAGTGGCGGAAGCTTGTTACAACTCAACGATAATGCTGTAAACACAGGCAACATCAACATACGCAGAAGCACCACACCGGTTACCAAGTTTGATTTTACCTATTGGTCTTCACCGGTTTCGGGTCGTCGCCTGTCAGATTTGTCGCCAGGAACTTTACGAGACAAGTATTTTTCATTCAACACCAATATCCAAAACTGGCAAACCGAGTTTGACGGGAATACGGTCATGCAAGCCGGTGTGGGCTATGCCGTGCGCTCGCCACAGTCTTTCTCAACCAGTGTATCCGGTATTTTCACGGCTAACGTGCAGGGTGTGCCTAACAACGGCGTTATTTCGGTACCTGTATCTGCGCCCAATCCCGGCAGTGTGGCCTTAATCGGCAATCCGTATCCGTCTGCTATAGATGCGGATATTTTTATTCAGCAAAATAGCACTGTTTTGGGTGGTGCGCTCTATTTTTGGACACACAATACGCCCATTGCCAACAACATATACAACACCAACGATTACGCAGTTTATACTTTGTTTGGTGGTACTGGCACCAGCGGAAGCCCCATTCCCAATGGTCAAATTGCCTCCGGGCAAGGGTTTTTTGTGAATTTAGCAAGCGGTGGAAATATTACCTTTAACAATAGCCAACGAATAGCCGGGGGTAACAACCAGTTTTTTAGGGCAAACCGTCCAAAAGACAAAGTAGTATCGCTAGGAAGTGCCACACAAGTGCAAACAGCATCAACAACAAATGCTACCGCAGTTGAGACAAACAAAAATAGGATTTGGCTTAATTTGACAAATGACCAAGGTGCATACAGCCAAGCTTTGATGGGCTATGCTGCTTCGGCAACCGACGGCGAAGACAAACTTTGGGATGCATCTTACTTCGACGGCTTTGCCAATGTGATTGGTTTTTACACGCTCATGAATGGCAATCGTTTTTCTGTGCAAGCCAAAGGTATTCCTCAAAACCCTACAGAAGATAGTTTTTTATTGGGTTTCAGAACCAATATCAGTGGTGAGTTTTCCATTTCTCTAGACAAATTGGATGGTTTATTTGAAGATATGGATGGCATTTTGCTGATAGACCAACTTACAGGGCAAAATCAAAACCTGAAAGAAAGTGATTACACCTTCACCACCCAAAAAGGTGTGTTCAATGAGCGTTTTATCATTCAATTTGCCAACCGCACATTGAGTCTTGACGATTCAACTTTGCTCACCGAAAACGAAGTTAAAATATATACTTCGGGATCGCAATTACAGATTGAATCAAATATCGACTTGCTCTATCATATTTCTATCTTCGACCTGACCGGTAAACGCTTGTTTACCAAATCTAACATAGATAACAATAAACTGATTTTGCCTGCCCAGATGCAAAGAGGTGTATTGTTGGTCAAAATCAAACTTCAGAACGGAAAATCGGTCGTCAAAAAGGTCGTTTTTTAAGAAAGTTGTTTTTTTTCGATAAACGGTTGTGAATAATCGATAAAACGATGTGTTTCAAACGCATTGATTATCAAAAGAATGAATGGGTTTTGATACCTTTGTAGGGTAATTTGACCTTACTAGCTAAACGCTGATTTTTTTTGCCCCTCTTACATTTTATAGCAAGCCCCTTTGCTGATGGTTTCTAAAGCGCCCCAACTTTGGTTCTTAGTTTTTAGTTCTTTTAAAAGTCTTTTACAGAGGTTTATTCAATCATTTTAATACACCGTAGCCATGAAGAATGATTACAAAAATTTTATTTTAAGGGGTGCTTCAGAAATTGACATTGCTTTAGAAGCTTCTAATAATTCGCAGGACAGGATAGGTGGCAATCATCTTTCTAAGCTAAGCTTGGTAATCCTCGTACTCTTGTTTTGGAATTTTAATCTTACACAAGCACAATGTTCAATAACGAGCAGTATCAACTCGAGTAACTTAGTGATTGCTACAGACTTTGCAGGTTGCAACGGATTAATAACTATCGGAGATGGCGTAAATCCCGCGGTTATAAGTATGGATGCCCAACTGGATTTAACAACTCTAGGTCCTGTGAATATAATTTCGAAATTCAGTTCAGGATTTGATTTTAGTCCCGGAAACGAAAAATTGATTTTGGCTGCCGGTTCCACGCTTAAGTTTGAAGATGGTGCAGTGCTTATTGGTGGCAGCTGTAATGCTTCTGAAAGAATTGTCATAGGAGACAGACTTTTAGCTAGTTGTAATGGACAGGCAGGTTTCGACTTTAGTTTTGCCGATTTACTGAATAACGGCGGTTTTGGAATCGTTAACTTATCGTCAGGGGCTCCGGTTTGTTTGACCAATTCAGTTGATTTATTTGCACAACCCTTTCCGCCCGATGAAGGCACCATTATTCAATGGTATGACGCCCCTTCAGGGGGTAATCTTTTAGATGAAGGACTTGTGCTTTCGGCCAGTTTGGACAGTCAAACTAACTATTATGCAGAAGCGAGTTTCCCGGACGGCATGGTAAGCCTAAGAGAGGAAATCAAAAGACCCGAAAAACAAACCGCTATATGGGATGGCAATACATGGCAAAATGCAACACCCGACGAGAATGTAGATGTGCTTTTTGAAGCAGCTTTAAACACAGGGGGAAACATTAATGCATGTAATTTGTCTGTAAACTCAGGAAATGTGATTGTAAATCCGGGACACACCCTGAAGGTTGTCAACAAGGTCACGGTTACCGGAGGTGGATCTCTTACTTTTGAAAACGATGCATCGCTGGTGCAAATCAATGATGTTACCAATGAGGGTTCGGTTTTGTACAAAAGGAACACCACACCCATGGAACGTTTTGATTTTACCTATTGGTCTTCGCCTTTGTCCAATCAAAGGCTTTTCGACCTGTCGCCGGAGACGCTCTTTGATAAGTATTTCTTCTTTGACTCAGCTATACAAAATTGGGTCACTATTTACAACGGTAATCAGGTGATGCAAGCGGGTGCTGGATATATTATTCGTTCACCTCAAAGCTTTACGTCTGGAAACCTACAGGTTTATAACGGCCGTTTCAACGGGGTGCCAAACAATGGTTTGATAGAGGTAACGGTACAAAAACCCTTTGCTACCAGTTTTGCGCTAATAGGAAATCCTTACCCCTCGGCTTTACATGCGGATGCTTTTATCGATCAAAATAGCGAAGTGCTGGGCGGATCTCTATATTTTTGGACGCATAACACACCGCTTACCAATTTGGTTTTTACGGCAGACGACTATTCTGTGTACAATAAGACCGGTGGTACGAGTGCCGATTCAGGGGGCGATGCACCCGATGGAACAATCGCCTCAGGGCAAGGCTTTTTTGTGAGTTTGGCAACGGCAGGCACTATAAAGTTCAATAACTCGCAAAGAATAATGGGGAGCAACGACCGTTTTTTCGCGGCAAACAATGAACCTGTGCGCGACATTTCTCTTAGCGACATATCAACGGCTTCTACAACCCTAATAAGAGAAACGATTGGAATTGTACCGACAGCGGAATATATTTCCACAGAAAAAAGCAGGCTGTGGTTAAATATGACCAATACCCAAGGCGCTTTTAGCCAGCTTTTATTGGGAATTGTACCACAAGCAACAGAAGGCATTGACAAGTTTTGGGATGCATTTTATGTAGATGGTGCACAAAACGTGATTGGTTTTTACAGCTTATACGAGGAAGACCGGTTTACCATACAAGCCAAACCATTGACAGAAGGCCAAGAGGAAACGGTCTTTAAGTTAGGTTTTCGTTCAAGCATAAACAGTTTGTTTCACATTTCGATTAGCAAGTTTGATGGTATTTTTGATCAGGGCAAGCAGATATTCCTTGAAGATACCTTTACCGGAAGTATCCACAACCTGAACGAATCAGACTATGCGTTTACAACAAACAAAGGTATATTTAACGATAGGTTTATTTTGAAAATTATCTCTTCTGATTTGCCGGGTCAAACCGTTATTATCGCAGATAACAAGTTGGTGAGTTCTGAAACCAACGGCAGAATCAAACTTGAAAGCTCTGAAACGCCCATTGAAGCCCTGCAAGTATTTGACTTCACAGGGGTGTTACTCTTTAGCCGCGAACAGGTAAATCAGAAATTTGTGATTTTTCCGAATTTTAAAAACAATCATTCGCTTCTTATTGCCAAAGTAAGGCTTGCAGACGGTCAAATACAAACTATTAAAATTGGAATTTAGATCTGTAGATTTTCATAACAAGTCACATAGGCATTCCTATTAATAGCTCCAAAGAGCTTGAACTTACTGGACTGTCGGTGGTGTGGTGATGTGTTTATTAAAATAGATTTGATAGCACAAAAATCAAACGGCTAGATGCTCCGCTATTAAAAAGCCACTCGTCCAAGCATTCTGAAAATTAAAGCCGCCCGTCACGGCATCGATGTTCAAAACCTCTCCGCCAAAGTATAAATGCGGATGCAGCTTGCTGCTGTAGTTTTTAAAGTCTATTTCTTTGAGTTGTACACCGCCCGCGGTTACAAATTCTTCTTTAAAAGTGCTTTTGCCGTCTATGGCAACTGTGGTTTGCGTAAGTGTTTCAGCCAATCTGCGAAGGGATTTTTTGTCTGTAGCTGCCCAAGTCTGCTGCCCTTCGACTTCGGATTTTTGTAAGAGTTTTGCCCAAAATCGTTTGGGAATGGTTTCGGGTGCTGTATTCGCGACAAACTGTTTGGGATGTTGCGCCTTCATCCGATGGAGAGAGTCCACGGCTTCCTCCGTATTTTGGGTTTGCAACCAATTGATGGTGAGTTCAAATTTGTATTGTTCGTTTGCCATCCAACGCGCACCAAAAGCCGAAAGCTTCAAGATAGCCGGCCCGCTCAATCCCCAATGGGTTATCAGCAACGGACCAAAGGATTCATGATTTGATTTTTTGATTTGCAAGCGCACATCGATGGAAATGCCCGCCATGTCTTGTACCAACGTGTCAGTAGTGTTAAAAGTGAACAGCGAAGGCACCGGCGGTTCAATCTTGTGTCCTAGTGTTTCTATCATCGCCCAACTTTTAGGACTGCTTCCGGTGGCAATCATCAGGTTTTTTGCACGATAGGTGTTATCATGGGTTTTTACCAGCCAATGCGTATCTTCTCGGCGAACAGACTGTACATGACAAGAGGTGAATAAACTAACACCTTTGCCAAGGCTGTGGTGAATCAAGCAATCTATAATGCTTTGGGATTTATTACTTACGGGAAACATGCGTCCGTCTGCCTCTGTTTTGAGTAAAACATCCTTTTTTTCAAACCAATCTATGGTTTGGCGAGGGCCAAACTTGTAAAATGGACCTAAAAGTTCTTTATGGCCACGCGGATAAAAACCAACCAGCTTTTTGGGATCAAAACAGGCGTGGGTAACGTTGCACCTGCCACCACCGGAAATTTTGACTTTGCTAAGGACATCTTTTTGTTTTTCGAGGATGCAGACAGATTTTTGTGGTGCCAGTTGTTTCAAATGCGCTGCTGCAAAAAATCCGGCTGCGCCACCACCTATGATCAGTAGATCAAAAAACGTATCACTTTCCCGGATTTTGTCGGTTGCTTTCAGAGTTGTTGGACTTTTATGATTTTCACCGGGCACAATTCGGCTGCTTTTCTATTTGCTTCCCACTCATGCACGCTTGCAATGACGTGATGAAATCCGCTCTTTTCATGCGCACCTATGAGCCTGCTTTTGCCATCTTTGCGAGACATACGCCACCGCTCGGGCGCTAATTCAACGCAGTAGTTGCAACCGATACATTTATGTCGTTGTTGTGTGATACGGATCATGGGCAACTATTTTGTAAAGCCTGTCTGACGGGCGAATGGGGGCGGGAACAATAACAGAAAAAGAACTGCCTTTTCCTACTTCATGGCATGGGAGGTCGTTGACGCGTATTTCAGAAACTGTGGTTTCTACTACACCCGTTTTTGCTCCTGTAATGAGTATGTCTTCACCTTTTTGAAGCCTGTGAGATTCAAGGATAAATTCGGCCACACCCAACTTTGGGTAGTATTTTACGGCACGTCCAATATATATTTTTCGGGTGGTTGCCTGCGAGCCGTAGCCGTCTGACCATGCCCCCATTTTTTGCCCCAAATAATATCCATCCCAAAAACCACGGTTGTACACTTTTTCCAGAAGGTTTTTCCAATGAGAAATTTCGTCGGGTGTATAGGTGCCGTTTTGAATAGAAACGACAGCCTCTCTATAACATTGGGTCACTGTTTTTACATATTCCGGGGCGCGTCCGCGTCCTTCTATTTTGAGAACGCTTACTCCGGCTGCGACTATTTCGTCTAAAAAGTCTATGGTGCAAAGATCTTTTGGCGACATGATGTATTCCTGATCGATAGCCAATACATGACCGTCTTCTTTGTCAGTCACCTCATAGGTGCGTCGACAATTTTGCATACAAGCACCCCTGTTTGCCGAAGCATTGTGGGTGTGCAAACTTAAATAGCATTTGCCCGAAACCGCCATGCAGAGCGCGCCGTGAACAAAAATTTCAACTTTGACAAGTTCTCCCGACGGACCACATACGTTGTCTCTACGGATACCATCGGTTATTTCTTTGACCTGTTTGAGACTGAGTTCGCGAGCCAACACCACCAAATCTGCAAAATGGGCATAAAACTTGACCGTTTCCAAGTTTGTGATGTTTACTTGTGTAGAAACATGTACCGGCATGTAGATTGAAGCGGCGTAGTTGATGACGGCTTGGTCAGCGGCGATTACTGCCGATATGCCACTTTCCTTGGCTCGGTTTACAATCCGTTTCATCAGAGATAAATCGTGGTCGTAGATAATGGTGTTGAGGGTCAAATAGCTTTTGACATTGTGTTTTTGGGTACGTTTGCTGATAGCGTCCAAATCATCTAAAGTGAAATTATGAGCGGCGCGCGCGCGCATATTGAGTTGTTCGATGCCAAAATAGACCGCGTCGGCACCGGCTTGTATTGCGGCCATCAACGATTCGAAAGAACCTGCCGGAGCCAAAATTTCTACTTTTCTTTGCATTTTTGTTTAGAAATATCCTTCAGATTGTGGTGTTTATTTCGTCAGATTTATGAGATAAATCTTTAAAAATAGAAGAAATTTACGGTTTTCCATACATTTTTTCTCTTTGCTCTCGTATGGTGTCGTCGTCCATATAGTCGTCAAAGGTCATGTATCTATCGATAACGCCACTAGGTGTTAGTTCCAATATGCGATTGCCCACTGTTTGCGCAAAGGCGTGGTCGTGCGTGGTGAGTAAAACGGTGCCTTTAAAGTTTTTGAGCGAATTGTTAAACGCGGTAATCGATTCCAAGTCCAGGTGGTTGGTAGGTTCGTCTAGCATCAACACATTGGCGCGTTGCATCATCATACGCGAAATCATACAACGCACTTTTTCACCACCCGACAGCACGTTGGAAGTTTTGAGGGCTTCTTCGCCGCTAAAGAGCATTTTTCCCAGAAAACCGCGCAAGTACACTTCTTCGCGTTCTTCTTCCGTTTGTGCCCATTGTCGTAGCCAATCTACCAAACTGAGTTTGTTTTCAAAAAATGCGCTGTTGTCTAGTGGCAAATAGGCCTGAGAAGTGGTGATGCCCCAGGCAAATTTTCCGGAATCGGGCTTGGCATTGCCGGAGATAATTTCATAAAAAGCGGTTGCCGCACGCGAATCTTTAGAATAGACAATGACTTTGTCTCCTTTTGATAAATTCAAATCTAGGTTCTTAAAGAGGACTTCGCCTTCAGCCGAAGCCGATAGGTTTTCTACATTCAAAATTTGATCGCCGGCTTCCCGTTCCTGATCATATATAATGGCAGGATAGCGTCGGCTAGAGGGCTTTATGTCGTCCACTTTGAGTTTTTCCAGCATTTTTTTCCGGCTGGTAGCTTGTTTAGATTTAGCGACATTGGCACTGAAACGCATAATAAATTCTTGCAGTTCTTTGCGTTTTTCCTCGGCTTTTTTGTTCTGTTGAGAGCGTTGGCGGGCTGCCAATTGGCTGGATTCGTACCAAAAAGTATAGTTGCCGCTGTAGTGGTTTATTTTTCCGAAATCGATGTCTGAAATATGTGTACAAACCGCGTCCAAGAAGTGACGGTCGTGCGAGACCACGATGACGGTGTTTTCATAATTGGCTATAAAATTTTCGAGCCAGTTGATGGTTTCGTAGTCCAAATCGTTGGTAGGCTCATCCATGATCAACACATCCGGATTGCCAAAAAGCGCTTGAGCCAACAAAACGCGCACTTTTAGTTTGTTGTCTAATTCGCCCATCAGCGTGTAGTGCAAATCTTCGCTGATACCCAGGTTGGAAAGGAGTGCTGCCGCATCCGAATCTGCATTCCAGCCGTTCATCTCTTCGAAGTGTACTTGCAGTTCGCCAACCCGATCGCTGTCTGCATCAGAAAAGTCGGGTTTTGCATAGAGCTGGTCCATCTCTTGCTTAATGGCGTAAAGCGGCTTGTTGCCCATAAGCACAGTTTCCAAAACGGTGTGCGCATCATAGGCAAAGTGATTTTGCTCCAGGACAGACATCCGCTTGCCGGGCTCTAGCGACACATGGCCCGAAGTGGCGTCGTGTTGCCCGGTTAGTATTTTTAAAAATGTCGATTTACCCGCACCGTTGGCACCAATGATGCCATAGCAATTGCCTTTGGTAAAAGTGACGTTTACCTCATCAAACAAGATGCGTTTTCCGAATTGAACAGAAAGGTTGGATACGCTGAGCATGAATTTTGTTTTTTGGTTTGCAAAACTAAGAAAATTAATGCCAAATTTGACATGAATGAGGATTTGACTTCACATCATTGTTAGAAATCTAAGCTTAACTTTAAGAGATTGTTATTTTATTTTAACAAGCGTTTAACAGCGTGGCATAAGGTGTTCATTTACTTTTGTTTAATTCTTTTTAAAAACAATAGATGCGAAGATTTTTACATATACTTTTTTTAACGGTTTTTGTTTGGGGATGTAACGATAAAAAACAATCAAATACCGAAGCAAATTATTTTGGCGGAACGGTTATCAACCAAACCAGTGACTGGGTTTATTTGTACAGCGGAGAAACACTCATCGATTCCGCTTTTATCGATTCCACTAAGTCTTTCATGTTTGCTCTCGACAATAAAAAAACCGGATTGTTTCGCTTCGTCATTAAGCCCGAATATCAATATGTTTTTATAGAACCGGAAGACAGCATCATGGTGTATCTCAACACGCTCGAATTTGATGAATCGCTGGCTTTTTCGGGAAGGGGTGGTGCAAAAAACAATTTTTTATCCGAAATGTTTCTTGAAAACGAAGAAGATTCCAAAGATATTATTGGGTATTATCAGTTGCCAACCGAATCGTTTATCCATAAAATGGATTCGCTCCGCGATGAAAAACTTCAAAAGTTTGCATCGTTTAAGAAAGAAACAGATATTTCGGAAGCATTTTCTAAAATTGCCCACGGCAGTATGAATTTTATGAACTACAGGGTGCGTGAATTATACCCTTTTATCAACACAAACCACTTAGAGTCTTCTTTTGAAACCTTGCCGAGCGATTATTACAAATTTAGAGAAGAAATAGATGTTGACGATACCTTATTGTCATCCTATTACTCTTTCAAGAACTATCTGATGTCCTATTTGAACAACATTTCGTTTTTCAAATGTCTGGCGGATTGTAAAAACCACCAACACGTTCCAAAATTTACCTACCATCACAATTTGCATAAAATTGAAATGATAGACAGTTTGATAAAAAACAACCAGATTCGGGATATGCTGTTGCAGGAGAGTGCCTTCTCATTCCTAAAAAACGAAGAAGACAGCGTGAATATCAACAGCTATATGACTGTTTTTAATAAAATTTCCAAAAGTGTCGAACTCGATTCAAAGGTAAAAAATATGGCTAGCAAAACCTTGATGCTTGCCAGTGGGAAGGTATTGCCGGATTTTGAAGTAGTGGACATAGAAGGACGCCCTTTTCCAATGAGCCGACAGTTTCAAAAAAACCCGTCTGTTATTTTCTTTTGGGATTCAAAATACAGAAAGCATTTTAAAAATGCCCACGAACGTATTGCAGAACTTCAAAAGCAGTTCCCAAATATCAATTTTTACGGCGTTTCTGTCTCCGACAACCACGAAGATTGGGTGGCAGAATCCAAACGCAACAATTTGGATCCTAAGAGCGAATTCAGGGCCTTAAATTTTCAAAAAATCAGTGAAGATTTGATGATTAACAATCTTTCTAAAGCTTATATCGTCAATCAAAAAGGAGAGATTCTCAACGCATCCGAAAACTTTTTTGACCCTGCCATCGAACGCCTACTGGCGGAGAACTAGCCTTGGTACGTTTTATTGTAGATATTTGTTTAAGTAGCCCACTATCATACCGACCACTTTGTCATAACTCGCTATGCCATGCCGCTGGCTGTTGGCTTTTAAATAGGTGTCGAATGACTTTTTAAACAAAGGTTCAAAGGGATTTTCATAAGCCTTCCAAAAAGCATTGGACTCTTGGTAGTTGGCTAAAATTCCCTTGTTTACTTTCCGCAAGTAGGTAGTATAGTTTTCCGGATCGCGTAAATACAGCTCATTCAAACAATACTTTAAGCCAAAAATATATCCGAAGTATTGAAAATAAGGATCCGGATGTTGTGTGGCTGTCAGCCACGCGATAAAATTCGCCTCGTCTTCGGCGGCATAGCCCAACTGATGTGCTTGTTCGTGAAGCGCAGTAACAGGAAATTTGTTGACCGGCATGATGCCATCCACATGACCTTCGTGTGTAAGCGGATTAAAATAACCGCTAAAACCCATATAGGTCAAAAGGGTGCTGTAAGTAGAAGTTTTGAGGCTTTGCCGATCAAAAGAAAGTTGCGCAAAATCTTTCTCTATTTCCCGATATCCGGCCAAAGAAGCTTTATAAATAGTGGTTTTTTCCATAGGAATATGAACCATTGCGCTGTCGTTATCAGACAAGAATAGCTGTAAGCGATTGCTTTTTTCTGTAAGTATGTCAACGGTTTTTTGAAGTGCCTCAGTCGTGTAATTCGTTTTGATATCTAAAGTTGTTGCTAAAGGCAAACGGTAATAATTGATGCCCCAAAACAACAAAAACGCAGCGTAAACAACCGTTAAGACAGCCAAAATCTTTCCGAAAAACCATCGGGGTTGTCGCAGACAATTTCGAATATTAATTAAAAGCCACCGAACCATCAATAAAATAGATATGATATAAATCCAATCGCCAACCGAAAAAGGAATCCAGCCAAATACTGTGCGAAACCAAAGTCCTATTTTTGGGTAAAGTCCTTGGCTGTAATAGGTTTCTACAAATTCCGGAAATTGCTTGAGCACAACCGTAATCAATGCCAAAAACACGCATCCGAATAAAAAATAAAGGTCGTTTTTGAGTTTTTTTGATGCGATTATAGGCATTTGCTGGGGACTTATTTTGAAGCAAAAGTAAAGAATAACTTGCGCTTCTCGAATATTTACCTCAATTTACCATTCTTAAAAAATCGGGAAGCCGTACTTTTGTTTTAAAATCAAAAAAACCTTAGATACATGATACTTGCACATTTGGATCCCAAAGCACTTTGGGTCAATTTCGAAAAACTCAACGCCATCCCGCGGCCCTCTAAAAAAGAAGAAAAAATCCGTGCTTTTATAAAAAATTTTGGTGCGCGACTCCATTTGGAAACTTTGGAAGACCGCGTGGGCAATGTCATCATCAAAAAACCGGGCAGTCCGGGTTTTGAAAACCGACCTGCGCTTGCTTTGCAAAGCCACCTGGATATGGTGCACCAAAAAAACGAGGGCACTGTTTTCGACTTCGACCATCAGGGCATCGATATGTATGTGGACGGCGATTTTGTGCGTGCGCGAGGCACTACCTTGGGTGCCGACAACGGCATAGGCGTGGCTGCTATGATGGCTTTGCTGGAAAGCACAGACCTTTCACATCCGCCCTTGGAGGCCCTTTTTACTATCGATGAAGAAACCGGTATGACCGGTGCTAAAGAGCTTGATGCCAGTTTGATAAGTGCAAAAATATTGCTCAATTTGGACACTGAGGAAGACGATGAAGTGGATATAGGCTGTGCCGGAGGCGTAGATGTGACCGCGCAGGCCAACTACACCCAAGAATCTGTTTCGGATGCCTATTCTTTTTTCAAAATTGAGATTTCCGGTTTGCGCGGAGGCCATTCCGGGATGGACATTCACCGCGGATTTGGCAATGCCAATAAAATTTTAGGTAGTTTACTATTCAAATTCTTTCAAAATTTTGATGCCCGGCTGTGTGCTTTTTCGGGTGGCACACTTAGAAATGCCATTCCGCGCGAAGCGCATGCCATAGTGGCTTTGCCCACAGCAAACATCGCTGCGTTTGAAACTTGGATGGCTGCGCAAACCAAAGCCGTAAAAGATGCGTTTGAAACTACAGAAAAGTATTTGCACGTATCGGCCGTTCAGTCTAAAGTCCAACCGGCAGTTTCTATTGACTTTCAGCATACATTTTTAAAAGCCTTGAACGAAGCCCACAACGGCGTTTATAGGATGGATGCACATTTCCCCGATTTGGTTGAGACATCAAACAACCTTGCAAAAGTTACTTTAGATGGCGGCAAAGCCGAGCTGGCTTGTTTGACGCGCTCTTCTGTTGAAGCCTCCAAAAACGAATTGGCCGATCAATTAAAAAACACTTTTGAGGCACAAGGCTTTACGGTGAGTTTTGGCAACGACTATCCGGGATGGCAACCCGAAGCAGATGCAGAAATATTGGCATTGTACACCGAAGTTTACGAACAATTTTACAAAGAAAAGCCCAAGGTTGTGGCTTGCCACGCCGGGCTCGAATGTGGTATTTTAAAAAAGAAACTTCCGGAGGTGCAGATGATTTCTTTCGGCCCCAATATTGAAGGTGCTCACAGCCCCGACGAATGTGTGCAAATACCGTCCGTTCAAAAGTTTTGGCGGTTACTGACTGCGGTTTTGGGGAAATCCTGAAAGGTTTTCAAAACCTTTCAGGATTGACTTTCAACCCACATTCAAAATATTAAATTCCCACGATTCTTGCAAAATCAATTGGCGCCTACCGGAGGCGGGCCATCGGGAATTAAAGCTTTGTATTGGAAATTGCCTTTGCGGTTTTTAAACTCCGCTTTAATAGCCTCTACTTTCTTCGAGTCTTCAAACAAATCGAGCATGGTAAATGACAATGCTTTGGTGGCGTGTATCATGCCTTTGTGGCCGATAGACATGCCGCCGCAGGCTACCACCGCCCATGAATGCCAAGGCGTATCTTTGGGAGCCACTGTCACACTCAGGTTAATGTTGGGCACCACCCAACTTACGTCTCCCACATCGGTAGAGCCACCACCCGGGTGTTCAAGCGTTTCCCGAAGCGGACTAATTTTGCTGTCCATGCCCACGAGCGGTTTGCCGGTGGCTTCTTGTATTTTCTTACCAAAGGCTTCTTCCTCACCGGTGTATTCAATGGGACCTAGCAGTTCCAAGTTGTCTTGCATAATTTGACCGCCCGCACGATTTACCAACACTTCGCGAATACCGGAAATTAGCGAAAGTTTATAATCTACATTGGCCATAATGGCAGCCCCTTCGGCCATTTTTTTCACTTGTTCGTACACGGGCAACATCCCCTCGGTAGTGGTGTTGCGCACACGAACCCACAAGCGGCTGTAATCCGGTACCACATTTACCACTTGCCCGCCATCTTGGATGTGGTAGTGAATGCGAACGGTTGGTTGGATGTGTTCTCTGTAGTAGTTGATACCGGTTGTGTAGAGTTCTAAGGCATCGCTAGCGCTACGACCGTTCCAAGGATCTGCTGAAGCATGCGCCGCCTGACCGAAGAATTCCACTTTAAAATCGACTAAGGCAAGCGTAGTTTGCACATCAGCTTCTGTATTGGCACCGGGATGCCAGCTTACATTTACGTCCACGCCATCCCAGGCTCCGGCCTCAATCATCCAAAGTTTACCAAAAAATTTCTCTTCAGCCGGCGTGCCTATAAACTTGACAGTCCCTTTTATTTTTCCGGCTGCAATCAGTTCTTTAACGGCTATTGCCGCACCCAAACTTGCTGTGCCAAACAAATTGTGCCCGCATCCGTGTCCGGCGCCACCTTCTTCCAACGGATCTTTGGTCGGTACTGTTTTTTGAGACAATCCGGGCAAGGCATCAAACTCGCCCAAAATACTAATCACCGGACTGCCAGAACCATAAGTTGCTGTAAAAGCGGTAGGGATGCCACCTATGTTTTCCGTTACTGTAAAACCGTTTTCACGGGCGTAATCGGCCAAAAGTTTATACGATTTTTGTTCTTCAAAAGCCACCTCGGCGTTGGCCCAAATGGCATCGCTAATTTCAATAAGTTTGGGCTCGTGCTTGGCAATGGAGGCCAGCAAAGCTTGTTTGTTCTTAGTGAGTTTTGCTTGTGCCGGGCTGATAGCGGGCATCAACAACAGCAAAACCACACCACAAAGTGTTTTTTTCATCAGAATTTGGAATTTAAGGTTTGGATAAAAGTAAGAAAAAGAATTCAGTTGCCTAAGCCTATCTAAAAAATTGTAGGGCAGGCTGTTTTTCTACTTTAAGAATGCACTGTTTCGGCGATGGCTTTTTTTGCCCATGCCAAGGCGATGTCGAATTGCTCGTCTTGGCTGAGGTAGCTGTTGTCAAGCGTTTTAGAATCGGGTGCTTTTTTCAGCGGCGATTCGCTTCTGTTGGAATCAAGTTCATCGCGTTCCATCACGTTTTTAAGGACATCTTCGTAAGTTTCTTGATAGCCCTTTGCGCTTAATTCCTCAAACCTTCTTTGTGCTCTGATTTCGGCTGAGGCCGTCATAAATATTTTTAATTCTGCTTCCGGAAAAACAACGGTGCCAATATCTCTACCGTCCATCACGATGCCTTTTTCGATGCCCATATCGTGTTGTTGGGCAACCAATTTTTGTCGCACTTCGGGAACAATTGCCACCAAACTCACCTTTTCGGACACTTCCATACTTCGGATAAAAGCTTCTACATTTTCACCGTTCAGATACATTTCGGATTTGCCGGTTTGGGTGTCGCAAATAAAACGCAGTTTCATAGCTGCCAAGTCAGCTACCAAAGCCTGAGTGTCGAGTTGGTTTTTGTTAAAGTAACCTTTTCTCAGGGCGTGTAAGGTTACAGCCCTGTACATGGCTCCCGTGTCTATAAAGGCGTAACCCAATTCTTTGGCCAATTTTTTGGCAAGTGTACTTTTTCCGGTAGAG
This sequence comes from Flavobacteriaceae bacterium, assembly GCA_032251335.1. Lineage (GTDB taxonomy): Bacteria > Bacteroidota > Bacteroidia > Flavobacteriales > Flavobacteriaceae > UM-FILTER-40-17. The sequence goes on from JAVVDW010000006.1 coordinate 127,954, forward strand.
GAATGCCCGTCTATGGCGATAATAATGTCTGGCATTAGAGATAAATATTCAGGCCGAAAAAGCTGGAATTAACGGCTGTGGTGTATTTGGCAAAGGTATAATTAAACTTCAGATTGTTGATTTTTAATCCGAAACCTGCCGATATTCCTGCAAAAGAGCGCTGTTCTACAAATCGAAGCTCTTCGCCACGTCTAAAATTGTATCCCAAACGCAAGTTGATGGCCTTGTCCGGAAAAAATTCGATTCCGGCCAACAAGTGCCGAAAAGCATTGTTTATAAACGACACATCACCGTCCACTACGTTTTCACCTACGCCTTCTCGGTTGCGTTCCGGGTTTTCGAAGGTTGTATCCCACTGTTGTAAATTTTCCATGGTCAAGTGCCATCTAAAAGGCAAGTGATTTAGTTTTTGAGAGATGCCCGCAATCACTTCAAAAGGGAGGTCTTCTCGGCGATCGTCAAATTTTGTGAATTGTACACCCAAATTTCGTATGACTACAGACATATTGACACCCCAGCGTTCGTTGACATAAATAAGACCTAAATCAACTGCGCCACCCAATGAGGTGAAATCTTCGAGTTGTGAGGATATCAACTTCACACTGCCGCCAACGTAAAAATCGGTAAACAAGATGTTGCGCGCATATCCCATGGAAAGGGCCACTTCGCTGCCGCGAAAACTATTGGTGAATTCACCGTTGATGTCACGTCCTTCGAAAGTGCCGTAGTTTATGTAGGTAACCCCGGCGTGGAAAGTTTGCACGTGTCTGTCGTAGGTATAGGCGTAGGATGCCGAACCATAAGTCACATCTCCCAGGTAATCGACAAAATTAACGGCCAATTGGTTGCCCATGTCCACGTTAATGGTAGCCGGGTTGAACAGCGGTGCATTTACATCATCGTCATATATGGTGATGACTTTCCCGCCTAATGCTGCCTGACGCGGAGAGGAAATAAGATTGAGAAATTCAAACGTACTTCTGCCTCCAACCTGCGCCATTGCCGACTGAATAAATAGAAAAACCAAAAGATTCCACATTTTTCGCTGCATGCCGGCAAGGTAACGAATCATTCAGAAAACGTACTAGGCTGTTTTTTATTTTGCGAAGATAAAACCCGCCTCAATTTTTATTGGGGACTTCCAGTTTTTTTGCGTTTTTCACTTTTTGATGGGTCAAAGCATTTTGCAACACTTCGCCCATGTCTGACACGTAAATAAATTGTAAACCTTTCAGGTAATCTTCTTTGATTTCTTCAATATCGTGTCTGTTTTCTTCACACAAAATGATTTCTGTTATACCGGCACGCTTGGCAGCCAATATTTTTTCTTTGATGCCACCCACAGGCAATACTTTTCCCCGTAGGGTAATTTCGCCGGTCATAGCTAGGTTTTTCTTCACTTTGCGTTGTGTAAACAAAGACACTAAAGAAGTCAGCATGGTGATACCTGCCGATGGACCGTCTTTGGGTGTGGCGCCTTCAGGTACATGGATGTGAATGTTGTAATGGTCAAAAACATTCGGGTCTATTTCCAGTTCTTCTGCGTGCGATTTGATGTACTCTAAAGCGATGATTGCAGATTCTTTCATGACTTTTCCCAGGTTTCCTGTCACGTTGAGCAAGCCCTTGCCTTTGGAGAGAATGGATTCGATAAACAAAATGTCGCCCCCAACGGCAGTCCATGCCAATCCGGTTACCACGCCGGCAATTTCATTATTCTCGGTGCGGTCGCGTTGCATTCTGGCCGGGCCCAATACTTTTCGAATGGTTTCCATCGAAATTTTTGGTTCGTAGGATTCCTCCATGGCAATGGACTTTGCTACAAACCTGACCACTTTGGCCAATTGCTTTTCCAGGCCGCGCACTCCGGATTCCCGCGTATAACCTTCCACTATTTTTTCCAACTCTCGCTTGCCTATTTTGATATCCGTTTTTTGAATGCCGTGGTCTGCAATAAGTTTTGGCACCAAAAAACCTTTGGCGATTTCTACTTTTTCTTCAATGGTGTAACCGCTTACCGGTATAATTTCCATTCTGTCGCGTAGGGCGGGCTGTAGGGTTGACAAATCGTTGGCAGTGGCGATAAACATCACTTTGGACAAGTCATAACCAAGCTCCAAAAAATTGTCGTAAAAATCAACATTTTGTTCCGGATCTAATACTTCCAACATGGCAGAAGAAGGATCGCCTTGGTGGCTGTTGGACAATTTGTCTATTTCATCCAAAACAAATACAGGGTTGGATGTTCCTACTTTTTTGATGTTTTGCAAAATACGTCCGGGCATGGCGCCAATGTAGGTTTTTCGGTGTCCGCGTATTTCGGCTTCGTCACGCAAACCGCCCAAAGACATACGTACGTATTTGCGCCCGATGGCTTCGGCAATAGACTTTCCGAGGGAGGTTTTTCCCACACCCGGAGGTCCGTACAAGCACAGTATGGGCGACTTCATATCGTTCCGAAGTTTTAACACGGCCAAGTATTCCAAGATGCGTTTTTTTACATCGTCCAAACCAAAGTGATCTCGGTTGAGAATGCGCTCGGCACGTTTGAGGTCAAATTTGTCTTTGGAATACACATTCCAAGGAAGCTCTAGCATCAAATCGAGGTAGTTTCGCTGCAGCGAATATTCTGCAACCTGTGGATTCATGCGTTGCAATTTGCCAAACTCTTTCTCGTAATGCGCTTTCGTTTTTTCGCTCCATTTTTTCTTCTCGGCCAACTTTACCATCTCGTCAAGCTCTTCTTCAAATGAAATACCACCCAATTCTTCTTGTATGGTTTTGATTTGTTGGTGCAGAAAATATTCGCGTTGTTGTTGGTCAATATCGCTGCGGACTTTGGACTGTATGTCGTTGCGCAATTCCAATTTCTGCAATTCCAAGGTCATGTATTTCAGGGCTTTCAGCGCGCGCGCTTTTAAATCGTTTGTATCCAGAAGATCTTGTTTGTCTTTGACGTTCAAGTCTAAATTGGAAGCGACAAAATTCACCAAAAAAGCACCACTTTCTATATTTTTGATGGCAAAGGACGCCTCAGAAGGGATGTTGGGACTTTCGTTTATGATTTTGAGAGCCGTTTCGCGAATGGAATCAAGTATAGCCCTGAACTCCTTTTCGCCCTTTTTGGGCCTCAGCTCGGGTACCTCTTGCACTTTTGCAATTAGATAGGGCTTTTCTGAAACCATTTCGGTAAGTTCGAAACGCTTTTTTCCTTGTATAATGACCATGGTGTTGCCATCGGGCATTTTGAGTACTTTCAAAATACGAGCCACCGTACCCACGCGATGTAAGTCTTCAAAACCGGGTTCGCCTGTTTCTTCGTTTTTTTGAGCCACTACACCAATCACACCTTTCTTGGCATTGGCATCTTGTATGAGTTTGATAGATTTGTCGCGTCCGGCCGTGATGGGAATCACAACACCGGGAAACAACACCGTGTTGCGCAAAGGTAAAATGGGCAATAACTCGGGTAGCGCTTCTTTGTTTATTTCGGCTTCGTCTTCCGGCGTCATCAGCGGGATGAGCTCAGACTCGTGGTCTATGTCTTGGAGTGACAAATTGTCGATGCTTATAAAATTTGATGAATTCATAGGGTTTCTTTCAGTCAATATGTCAGTTAAATGCAATATTTTTACAAAAGCAGACTTACAGCTATAAATGTAAGAAACTGTTTGCCAATAGGATGCATTAAATTAATTTTTCTTTTCGAAGCAGTTAAGTCAATTGCTATGCCAAAAAAGTGTATAAGTGAAATAGCGTTCAGACTTCACTTTAAAATAAAAAGTAACATCAACTGTAACAAAACCGTACATGGTACATCTTTATCATAAGACCAAAGTTTACGTTTTGAAGCAAAACACTCTCCGCATAGACAATTTGCTAGAAATGTGTAAGTCGGGAGATCGGCGTGCGCAGATGGAAATATACGACCGGTATCACCGGGCCATGTACAACTCGGCATACCGCATAGTGCGAAACCGCGAAATGGCCGAAGATGTGATGCAAGAGGGATTTATAAAAGCGTTTGAGAAGTTGCATACGCTCAAAGACCCCGAAATGTTTGGCGCTTGGTTGAAACGCATTGTCATCAACGGAAGTTTGACAGCGTGCAGAGTAAGCGGAAGTCAATTGACCGTGGTCACCGATAAAGAATTGCCGGAGGCATCGGAAAGCGATGCGGCGTTTGAAGATGCCGAAGGCATGCCGGATCAACTCAAAAAAATGATGCAAGCCATGAAAAACCTTCATGCCAACTATAACCTGATTTTAACCTTGCATTATTTAGAAGGTTATTCGCAAGAAGAAGTGGCAGTGTTGATGGATATGACGCACGGAAATTGCAGAACCATGCTCTCAAGAGCCAAAGAAAGTTTAAGAAAATGTTTACAATAAAATTAAAAGACAGATGGAAAGAGATAGATTAGATGACTTGTTTGAGGTATGGCAACAACACAAAGATGTGTTGAAGCCTACCGATGGCCACCACCATCGTTTTGAAAAACGGCTTTTGCAAGTCGAAAAGCCCAAAAAAGCAAATCGTTTTTGGTGGATGGCGGCAGCCTCCGTAGCCTTGTTGTTGGCGCTGCTTTCTGGGGTTCAAATAAAACCTCAAAAAGCAGATTTGGCAAGCGTTTCTCCTGAAATGAAAGCTACAGAAACCTTTTTTAAGCAAACCATTCAAACGGAATTGGAGCGTTTGCAAGAAAACAATCTGAACGAAAGCGCCAAACAATTGGCAGCCGATGCCTTAAAACAATTGGACACTTTAGAGTTCGATTATGAAAATTTGCGCGCAGAGTTGGTGAAAAGTGGCTACAACCAGCAAGTAATTTACGCCATGATAGACAATTTTCAGAAACGTATAGCACTGCTACAAAGCGTAATCAAAGAAATAGAATATTTACAAAATTTAAACGAAAACAATCATGAAGTTATTTAAAACATTTTTTTTCTTGATGATATTTCCCGCATTGGCCATGTCCAATCCGACCGGGCCCGAAGGAAAATACACCAAAGAGAAAAAAATCAAAAAAGACTATAGTGTGGCAGCGGATGCCACCTTAAATGTCACCAACAAATACGGTAATGTAAATATCAGTAGTTGGAATCAGAATCGTATAGAAATTGAAGTTACGATTAAAACCAGCAGCAACAATGAGCAGCGGGCCATCGAAAAATTAAACCAAATAGACGTGGATTTTGAAGCCAATCAGCGTGTAGTTACAGCCAAAACGCAGATTGAGACAGAGCGGTGGAGTTGGGGTTGGAATAGTAGCAATGTCAGCTTGGAAATCAATTATTTGATCAAAATGCCGGTTACCAATTTTTTGATTCTCAACCACGATTACGGCAACATCACCATAGACCGGCTAGATGCGCGCGTGGACATTGACTGCGATTATGGCCGCATGGACATCGGCAGCCTCAACGCAACCGGCAACAGACTCAGTTTTGATTATACCAACAATGTGGTGATTGACTATATAAAAGATGGCGAAATCCATGCCGATTATTCCGGCTACCGCATAGAAAATGCCGGCTCGCTGCGTATCGATGCAGACTACACCAAAAGCGAAGTCCGAAAGGCCGATAAAATTACCTACGACGCCGACTATGGTAGTTTGCTAGTAGGAACCGTTCGGTATGTTTTCGGAAACAGCGATTACCTCACACAGGAGTTTGAGCATATTACCGGCAGCTTGGAATTGGATGCAGATTACGGATCTGTAAAAATTCGAAACTTAAATGACGGTTTTGAAAATATCAAAATTCGGTCCAGTTATGTGAGCGTTAAAATAGGTATTTCGCCACAGACAAACTTTCGTTTCGATTTTAGTCTGAAATACGCCAAACTACGCAGCTTTGAAGGGTTGAATTTTGATAAAAAAATTATATCCGGATCACAAGAAAACTATGTAGGCAGCTTTGGAACGCCTCAAAAAGGCAACCTCAGCATCCAATCCAACTACGGAAATCTTACACTCACAACACCTTTTTAATAACGCTATAATTACACAACTATGAAAAGTTTATTTTTTACAATCTTCTTAGCACTTTCCTTTACCGCTTCGCAAGCTCAGGGTTGGTTTAACAAGGTGAAAGGCAACGGCAACGTCATCACCGAAACAAGGACTACCGAATCCTACGACCAAATATCGGCAGCAGGAAGTTTTGATGTGATACTGGTAAAAGGCACCGAAGGAAAAATCACGCTTGAAGGCGAAGAAAACATCATCAGCCTGATAGAAACAGAAGTTAAAAACAACAAGCTGAAGGTGGCTTTCAAAAAAGGGGTGAGTATCTCTACCCGCCGCCACATTACCATCACAATACCTTTTGAAGACCTCAACGCAATCAGTTTTGCAGGCTCCGGAAATCTCAAATCGGAATATGTGATCAAAGCTGATGAACTGAACGCCTCTTTAGCCGGTTCGGGCGATGTGAGCTTGCCGCTGGAAGGTACACAAATAAAAATTTCCGTATCGGGATCGGGCAATTTTAAGGCACAGATTAAATCGCAAAACCTGAAAACCTCTTTGGCGGGTTCCGGTGATATCGAACTGGACGGTGAAAGCCAAACCATAGAAATTGCCGTTTCGGGCTCGGGCGATGTAGATGCCAAAAACCTGCGAAGCGATAGTGCCAAAATTAGCGTGGCCGGCTCGGGTGACGTTTTGGTGACAAGCCGAGTAGAAATATATGCACGGGTGTCCGGTTCGGGTACGATTGGTTATTATGGAAGACCCCAAAAAGAAGACATCAAAGTTTCCGGTTCGGGCAGGGTTTCCATGCAGTAAACAAGTCTGTGAAATATCTTAAAATCTGATGCTATCATATATAGCGTCAGATTTTTTTTTATAAGAAAGAAGTCCCTTTTTTGATTTCGGACGCAAAATCAAGAAGGGTTTTTTCTTTTAGGCCGTTTAAAAATTCCTTTTGCTTGGGATAGGCAATGTGATGCAACGCGCAGGGATGCTTGTGGTTGCAGTGTGAAGCATCCAACACACAGTTATTGAGTTTGTCCTTTCCTTCTATTTCAATAATAATTTCTAGCAAATTTTTGTGCTTTTGACTTTCAGTAAGGTAGAAACCGCCGTTTTTCCCTTTAGATGAATTGACGTGCCCTTTTCGGGAAAGTTCTTGCAAGAGTTTGGCTACAAAAGCGGCAGGTGCTCCCAAATCTTCCGAAAGTTTCTTAAACCCGATTTTGTTTGTTTCATCGGAGTGAACCGCCAAATACAAAACAGCTCTAACGGCATATTTTCCAGATTGTGATAGCATATTTAAAAGAATAAAACACGTTTTTATTACACAAACAAAGATAAAAGGACATTTTTATCCTATTTATGACATTTGTCATGTTTTTTGAAAATTCGAGTCGGTATTTTTGTCCTGTTAAATCAAAATTCAAAACCATGAAACAGTTCATTTTTAGTTTTTTAAGCCTTGCAGTGATGCTGGTTAGTTGTAATTCTTCTGAAAAAAAATCGGAACCGGGTTACGGTGTAAAAAAGGAATCGCCTGCGCCTAAAACTGAAGCCTCAACAGATTTTAGAGACAACAAAGGCGTTGGGCCGGTAACTTCCGTTACCCTAGGAGAAGATATTGACACCGCTTTGGCAGAAGAAGGCAAAACCATTTATGCCAATTTGTGTATGGCCTGCCACAAACCCGATCAGAAGTTTATAGGGCCTGCGCCCAAAGGCATTTTTGAAAGACGTTCTCCCGAATGGATCATGAACATGATTCTAAACCCGGAAGGAATGGTTAAAGAAGACCCGATTGCCCGCAAATTGTTGATGGAATTCAACGGCGCGCCCATGGCCAATCAAAACCTGACAGAGGAACAAGCCAGGGCGGTATTAGAATACTTCCGAACTTTATAAACCATTCAATATGCAACTATGAAAACAATTTTCAACCTTTTGACTTTGGTATGCTTACTGATGCTCATCGGCTGTAAAAACGACACAGCCCAGTCAGTAGTAGATACCTCATCACAGTCACCAACGACAGAAAAACGGGGTCAAGCTTTTATAGAGGATGACACCTCTAGCCCCAACATTCTGCAGATTGCCATTGGCTCTGCCGACCACGCAACACTTGTGGCAGCCGTACAAGCGGCCGAACTTGAGAATGCCTTGGTAAATGCAGGTCCATTGATGGTTTTTGCGCCCACCAACGCGGCCTTTGCCGCGCTTCCGGAAGGCACGGTAGAAAATCTATTGAAGCCTGAGAACAAAGGCGATTTGGCCAACATCCTCAAGTTTCACGTAACGCCCGGAAACTACTCGGTAGATTTTTTGAAAAAATTCAAAAAACTAGGCCAAGCCAACAACCAATATGTACCTGTAGAGGTTATAGATGACGAGGTTTATGTGGGTGGTGCTAAAATTATTGCCAGCATTCCCGCATCCAACGGCATCATCCACGTAGTGGACAAAGTAATGCTACCACAACAATAAATTTCAAAAACTAAATATATTCGATATGAAAACATTTTTTAATTTCTTTCTTGCCCTTTCACTCTTGACGCTGGTTTCCTGCGGAGGTAGTGGTAACCAAAAATCGAGTGCTGTCAATGCCAGCGCAGCCGAAAAAGCCTATGTGGCACCTGGTGAACTCGATGAATATTACGGATTTATGTCCGGTGGTTTTAGTGGTCAATTGGCTGTCTATGGGTTGCCTTCAGGCAGGTTGCTAAGGGTTATACCTGTATTTTCAGTGGATCCTGAAAAAGGCTACGGTTTTAACGAAGAAACCAAGCCGATGCTCAACACTTCGTTTGGTTTTGTGCCTTGGGACGATGCCCACCACCCCGAACTTTCGCAAACGAATGGCGAAACAGACGGCAGATGGATTTTTATCAACGGCAACAACACGCCGCGTATAGCACGAATAGACTTGTCTATTTTTGAAACAACCGAGATTATCGAAATTCCCAACAGTGGCGGAAACCACAGTTCGCCATTTACTACAGAGAACACAGAGTATGTGGTAGCCGGAACTCGTTTTGCGGTGCCTTATCCGCAAAAAGACATGCCGATAAACGAATATAAAGGCAATTTTAAAGGCGCTTTAACCTTTATAAAAGTACAACCGGACACCGGACGTATGAATGTAGAATTTCAAGTGTTGATGCCCGGCTTTAACTACGATTTGGCGCATTCAGGAAAAGGAAAATCAAACGGCTGGACATTCTTCACAACGTATAACACAGAAGAAGGCAATTCTTTGTTGGAGGTAAACGCTTCTCAAAACGATAAAGATTTTATAGCTGCCGTCAACTGGAAGAAAGCAGAAGAATATTTGGCTGCCGGAAAATACAAAGAGATTCCGGCTTCTTATGCACACAACGTCTATGACGAAAAGTCGCATATAGCAACCTCTGAAACCATTAAAACCGTTAAAGTTTTAATTCCCGAAGAATGCCCCGGTTTGGTGTATTTTTTACCTACCCCCAAATCGCCACATGGCGTAGATGTTGATCCAACCGGTGAGTATATCATCGGTAACGGCAAGCTTTCTACAGACTTGACCGTCCACTCTTTTACCAAAGTACTAAAAGCCATAGAGGAGAAAAATTTTGACGGCGAAGCCTATGGCATTCCAATTCTTAATATGGAAGCCATCGTAGGTGGTGTGGTAAAAGACGCAGGTCTCGGCCCGCTTCATACTGAATTTGACGAAAGAGGCAATGGATACACCAGTTTCTTTATCAGTTCGGAGGTGGTCAAATGGAAAGTGGGCACTTGGGAAATACTTGACAGAGCACCAACTTACTATTCCATAGGTCACTTGATGATACCCGGTGGCGATTCGCAAAAACCTGAAGGCAAATATTTGGTAGCCCTAAACAAGATTACCAAAGATAGGTACTTGCCCACAGGCCCCGAACTCACACAGTCTGCCCAATTGTTTGACATCTCCGGCGACAAAATGGAATTGTTGCTCGATTTTCCAACCATTGGTGAGCCTCACTACGCCCAGGGAATTGCCGCTGATAAAATCATCTCTAAATCGGTCAAATACTTCCCCTTAGATGAAAACACCCACCCGTTTGTAACCAAAAAAGAAAGCGAGGCCAAGGTTGTCAGAGAAGGAAGCAATGTACATGTGTATATGACCACCATCCGCAGCCATTTTGCGCCGGACAATATTGAAGGTCTTAAAGTGGGTGATAAGGTCTATTTCCATGTAACGAATTTGGAACAAGATTGGGATGTGCCACACGGCTTCTCAGTAATGGGTGCCAACAACGCAGAGTTGCTCATTATGCCGGGTCAAACGGAAACCTTACTATGGGAACCCAAAACAGAAGGGGTATTTCCGTTCTATTGTACAGATTTTTGCTCGGCACTTCACCAAGAAATGCAAGGTTACCTAAGGGTTTCCGCTAAAAATGCCAATGTGCCACTCAAATGGTCTTTGGGCGAATAAACCATTCAGGTTTTTGAAATGAGGCCGCTTGCTTCGGCGGCGGCCTTTTCAAATTCAGACAGTATTGATTTTTCCTGCTTTTTAAATCCTGTCTGCCATCAATAAAAGCCGGACACACAATTTCAAAATCATCACAATGAAAATTTTTCCAAGGTTGATTATGGTAGCAGCTGCTCTGCTACTCTTGCTGGTCTTTGTTTTTCCGATTTGGCAAATCACCCTATTAGCCCCACAATATCCGGATGGCGTTACCCTCTATATTTGGATCGATAAGCTTACAGGAAGTGAACCCGGAACACTTCAAAACATCAATATATTGAACCACTATGTCGGGATGAAAATGATAGAACCGGATTCCATTCCCGAGTTGCAATACTTTCCTAAAATTATCTATGGCATGATAGGTTTGGGATTACTGATTGCACTGATTGGCAAAAGACATTTATACTACGTTTGGAGTCTTATTTTGGGCGTGCTCGGTATTTTGGGACTCTACGATTTTTACCTCTGGGAATATGACTATGGCCACAACCTGAGTCCAACAGCTCCAATCAAAGTGCCCGGCATGGCATATCAGCCGCCTTTGTTTGGTGAAAAAATGTTGCTCAATTTTACAGCACAGTCCTATCCGGAAATGGCTACCTACGTATTCGGAATCGCAATATTTATGGGCTATCTGGCATTTCGTTTTTCCACAAAGAAATCCATGGCCTGATGCGACCCGGACACAGTTTTAGCCGATTGTAGTGCCGATTTTAATGCTAACCAATATATTTTAAAATGAAAAATATTTCACTAACCTTTGTTGTACTCTTGTTGGGTTTTGTCGCTTGCAAACCCGCACCCGAACCCATTAACTACGCTTCCGATAGTTGCCATTTTTGCAAGATGACCATCGTGTCTAAACCCTTTTCGGCTGAATTGGTAACCCAAAAAGGGAAGGTGTACAAATTTGATGCTATAGAGTGTATGATGAACCATCTGAAAGGCGATCTGCAAACTGAGTATGCCTTACATCTTGTACACGATCTTCAAAATCCAGACGGAGGCTTTACAAACGCTCAAGATGCCATCTTCCTTATCTCTCGTGAGATTCAAAGTCCTATGGGCGCCAATTTATCGGCACACAAAAACAAGGAAGAAGCTGCGAAATACGATGGAAAATTGTATCATTGGGATGAATTGAAAGCCTATTTCAACAGCCAACAATAAGATATGCGCTTTTTTGTAATCATTTTATGTATGCTTTTTCAACAAAGCTATGCCCAAACCTTGCAGGTTTGTAAAGGTTGTACACTCTCTTCCATAGCAGAGGCGATTCAAAAAGCACACCCTGGCGACACTTTGCGCATTGAACCGGGTGTTTATAAGGAAAACAGCCTTCTAATCGACAAGAAGCTCACCTTGATTGGACGCGATTATCCGGTTATAGACGGCGAATTTAAAGGAGAAGTCATCACGGTTCAGGCAGACAGCGTCACGCTCGACGGTTTGTTTATCAAAAACGTGGGGACTAGCTATACGTCAGATTTTGCTGCCATACGGTTTCGAAGAAGTCGTTTTTTTATTGTGCAAAACGTTCGCTTAGAAACCCTTTTCTTTGGTATTTACCTCGAAAAATCCTCTGACGGTATTTTGCGAAACAACCGCATTGAAGGCGAAGCCAAAGCCGAATACAATTCCGGCAATGGTATCCACGCTTGGGAGTCGGATCGGTTGCAGGTTTACGGAAATGAAATCACCGGTACCCGAGACGGTATCTACTTCGAATTTGTAGATGACAGTAAGGTTTGGGACAACCGGAGCTGGAAAAATCTGAGATACGGCTTGCATTTTATGTTTTCAAACCATGACAGTTATACCCAAAATCGATTTGAAAACAATGGCGCAGGCGTGGCCGTGATGTTTTCCAAAAACATAGAAATCAGGAAGAATCTCTTTAAAGAAAATTGGGGGCCGGCAGCTTACGGTTTGTTACTCAAAGAAATTAACGACGCCGAAATTCATCAAAATCGTTTTATAGGCAACACCACAGGCCTGCACATAGAAGGTTGTAACCGGATAAATTACATCCAAAATTTGTTTGAAAGCAACGGCTGGGCGGTTAAGATGATGGGTGCTAGTTTTACGAATGTATTTACGCGTAACAACTTTATAGCCAACACTTTTGATATTTCGTTTAGCGGTGGCAGGATCAACGACAACACTTTCAATAGCAATTACTGGAGTGAATATACCGGCTATGATTTGGATAGAGACGGCGTGGGCGATGTGCCTTTCAGACCCGTTAAATTGTTTTCGTATATTGTGAACAAAACACCTGAAAGCATTATGTTGATGCGAAGTTTTTTTGTGGATTTGGTCAACTTTTCCGAAAAAGTATCTCCTGTTTTTACACCCGACAATTTGATGGATGAAACCCCTAACATGACAAAATTTAAACCATGATTTCTTTTCAAAACATATCCAAGTCGTTTGGCAAGCTGCAAGTGCTTCAAAGTGTGAGTCTTGATATAGATGCGCCCGGTATCTATGCCATACTCGGCCCAAATGGATCGGGAAAAACCACCTTGATTAAATCTTTTATGGGTATGGTACATCCGGATGCAGGCGATATAATATGGCAAGGGAAAAGCGTTTTGAAGCAATGGCAGTACAGAGATAATATTAGCTATCTGCCACAGATTGCCAATTTCCCTAAAAATGTTTCGGTAGGAGAGCTCATCCAATTCATCAAAAACCTTCGCCAAAAACCATCCGATGAAACCCCCTTTATTTCTCAATTTCAACTCGCTTCTTTTTTAAATAAAAAACTGGGTTATTTATCCGGTGGTACCAAACAAAAAGTCAATTTGTTGCTGGCGTTTATGACAGACAATCCGGTAGTGGTGTTAGACGAGCCTACCTCTGGTTTGGATCCGGCTGCCATGCAGGTTTTGAAACAAATTTTGAAGGCCGAAAAGGAGAAGGGAAAAACCATACTGATGACATCTCACGTGATGGATTTTGTGGAAGAAATAAGCGATGAGGTAGTCTATCTTTTGGAGGGAAAAATTCATTTTCGCGGCTCTGTCGATGTTTTGAAAAATCAGACCCAATCCCAAACTATCGAAATGGCTATTGCCAAACTAATCATTCAAGAACATGCTTAAAGTACTTAAATACACCCTATACGACCTGTTGCGAAGCGGCTGGAGCTGGATATATTTCGGCTTTTATCTGCTGCTCACTTTTTCACTTTTGTTTCTCAACAACGACGTGTCAAAATCTGTCATTACCCTGATGAACGTTTTGGTGGTTTTAACCTCGCTGATTGCCGTCGTTTTTGGTTCCATGTATTACTACAATTCCCGTGAGTTTATAGAGTTGCTGCTTGGGCAACCACTCAAGAGATCATCTATTTTTATAGGTCAATATTTAGGTGTGAGCTTATCTTTGAGTTTGAGCTTGCTTCTGGGCCTAGGCATTCCCTTTGCATTCTATGGCGGTTTTAATACTGAAGTGATTCCCGATTTTTCAATGCTGTTGCTGGCCGGTGTTTTTCAGAATTTCATTTTTACGGCCTTGGCATATAACCTGTCACTATACCACGAAAACCGAATTAAAGGCTTTAGTTACGCCATCTTATTGTGGCTGTTTCTGACGGTTTTGTACGACGGTCTTTTTCTGATTCTGTTGATGAATTACAGTGCCTATCCACTTGAAAAATTTTCGTTGGTTGCCACCTTGCTCAATCCTGTTGACCTGTCTCGCATACTGATTTTGCTTCAACTCGATATTTCTGCCCTGATGGGATACACGGGTGCTGTTTTCAAACAGTTTTTTGGCACGGGTTTGGGCTTGTTTACCGTTGCTGCCTTTTTGTTGGTTTGGATTATAGTTCCGGTTTGGAATCTGTACAGAAAAGGAAACAGTAAAGATTTCTAGGGTCAAAGTCGCCTAAAGGCTTCAGATATTTTTTTACAATTTGATAAAGCGAAAGTAGCCGACTTATGGTTAAATTAGCCTCATCTTTTAAACAGTAGAGATGGGAAAAATATGTACTCTTTTTCTATTCATTTTTACCATAAGCGTAGGTTTTTCACAGCCTGTGTTGATTAACGAATTAGATGCAGATACGCCTAGTACGGATTTATTAGAATTTATAGAACTCAAAACACCCAATCCGTTCTCGCCCTTGGACGGCTATGTGTTGGTGTTGTTTAACGGTTCCACCTCCGGTGGCGATTCGAGTTATTATACAATGGATCTCGACGGATTTGTTACCGATATCAACGGTTTGTTTGTATTGGGTGCCGAGGCGCTCAGGCCCACTCCGGATTATGTAATACCACTCAACCTGATCCAAAACGGAGCCGATGCCGTAGCCATCTACCAGGGCAGTTTTTTTGATTTTCCCGATGGCACTTTGGCCACCACCACCAACCTGATAGATGCTTTGGTTTACGACACATCCGACGCGGATGATGTCAATTTGATGAGTTTGTTGGGGCAAACGCAACAGATAAACGAAAATGAGAATGGTAATCAGACCACGGAATCCATCCAACGTGCCAATGACGGCTCTTGGTTTGTTGCCGCCCCGACCCCAAAGATGCAAAATGACGGCTCGGGAGTAATTCTCAACGGCGTCGAAATTGTATTGAATGCCAATCTTTTCAACGAAGGCGATACTTTTAACATCACGCTTGTGACAGATTTTAATGTGACGGAAGACGTGACATTTCCATTTAGTTTTATCAACGGTGATTTTACCAATGCGGACTTTACGGGCGATGCATTTGTCACCATCTTGGGCGGGACAAATACAGGAGTTACTAGCATCACCCTTTTAGCTGATGGCGTCACGGAAGAAGACGAATTTATGCGGATTGCACATACGGGTTTGCCTCCAGAATTCTTCAGGGTAAACGACAATGTGTCGGTAACGGTTATAGACGGAGATTTTGGTGTTTCGCCTTGGGGAACGCCGCTCAATCCAACTTTTGGTAATGTTCAAAGCACCGCACCCGCTGATTATTACGATTCTATTGAAGGATTGTCCGGTGTCAATTTGGTACAAGCATTGCAAGACCTGGTGGCTAAACCATTTGTGGTACGAACGCACACCTATGCGGATATTATAGATATTTTAAAGGCAGCCGATCAAAATCCGGAAAACAACAACCAAGTTTGGTTGCTCTATCGCGAGGAGCCACGTGCCAAGTTTCTGTTTCAAGAAACATCCTCCGGTACCGGCTTTTGGAATCGAGAACATGTGTATCCGAGGTCTAGGGGCGGGTTTAACAGTATTCAGGATGATGATATTGCGGATGGCATCAATTTTTGGTGGGAAACCAATGCCGATTCACTCCGACATGCCAATTCGGATGCACACCATTTGCGCGCTGCCGATGCCAACGAAAACAGTTCAAGAGGCAACCAATTCTACGGCATGGGACAGTACGAAGGGCCTTCTGGAAACTTGGGACGCTTCAAAGGAGATGTCTCAAGAGCTATTTTGTACATGGCTATCCGCTACAACGGCTTAGATGTTGTGAATGGATTTCCGGTGGCAGTAGGCGCGTTTGGCGATTTGGCAACACTCTTGCAGTGGCATCTGGCAGATCCGCCGGATGATTTTGAAATGAACAGGAACAATGTGATTTACACTTGGCAAAAGAACAGAAATCCGTTTATCGATTTTCCGGATATGGTCGATTTTATTTGGGGATCAAGAGTGGGTGATATTTGGGTACGACCAACAATGAGTTTGGTTGATTTTGAAAAGAATCGGTTTCGGGTTTATCCAAATCCGTCGGACGGTAAATTATTTTTTGCCGGCATTGCGGGTGAGACCGCGGTTCAAATTTTTTCAATAAGCGGACAAAAAGTATTTGAAAAGACGGTTTTTCAAGATACTGACCTGGATGTCAATTTGCGTTCGGGCGTGTATTTGGTTAAAACAACTGGGACTTCGGGGACGCAAATTCGCAAAGTGGTTTTTAGATAGTCGCTCCTTATAAATTCTCATTTTCATTTACACGGATTAATTTTGGGTACAAATTCCAACGGAATAAAACAGACAAAAAATAATTCAAGACATTTTCTTTGAGGATTTCCATCATTTTCTTCAAATTCCAAGCAGTTGCAGCCATAAAAGCGTTGATTTGTGGGCCGGTTTCTCCCCAAAAGTAGTTTTGTGCCATCCTAAAGTCTGTTTTCAGATGCCCGATAATCGGCTCTATGGCTGCCCGGGTCCTAAATTTTTTACGTTTTACCCTTTTTTGATAAGCCGTATCAGCTTTCTTGGGCGGTGAGGGGGTGGATATTTTTACGCCCTTGATTTGTGTTTTTCCTTTCCCGCCCCGGTCATAGACCAATTCTTGGGGAAGTTTCAATTTATTTTCTTCCATTTGATCAAGAAGTGGAGCTATGGTGTGCCCGTCATAAGGGGTGTGTAAAAAGGCTTTGACTGCTGTTATGATTTTTTTGCTTTTGTTGGAAGTGGTTATCAACCCTACTTTGTTTCCAAACTCGTATGGTTTATGTGCTTTGCCCTTGGCAATGCATTTGGTAAAAGGTT
>JAVVDW010000007.1:0-140542 GCA_032251335.1 Flavobacteriaceae bacterium
CTTATTTGAAATACCAAGAAAAGGAACGCTAATAACCCTTAAAGAATATGTTGAGAAGGAGAACACGATGAGAGAAACGTTAAAAAGCAATGCCATGTCCAAACTGTCGAGAGAAAATGATGCAAGATTCCCTACATTTGATCGCTCCAAATACCGATTGGAGTTTGAATTTGAATGGGAGAAAAACACTGTCGATAAAACAAAATCAAAAAATTAACACTTATTTACACACTAAAACATCAGTTAAACCTGACAAAACACATAATTTAACAAAATTTAACTTAATATATTTGGATAATTGATTAGGGGGGGGGTATTTTTGAATTCAAACTTTTATTAACCTCTAAATTTTTATCATTATGAAAAAGTTAATCTTGTTCACATTGTTAGCTACTCTCTCTTTTTCATTTGTTCATAGTATTACAAAATTAAAGTCCAACTACAACACCAAAGTTGAAAAATTTGCATCAACTTGCACTTACTGTTGGGATTGTACGACTGACATAAATGGGGCAACGAAATGTCGCTTATGCAAGCCCATTGATTGCCCTAAGAAATAGAACCGAAATTTAAAATAAGTTTATTTTCTCAAAATAATAAAATTAATTATTAATCCCTAAATTTAACCATTATGAAGAAGTTAGTTTTCCCGATTTTTTTTCTATTGTTTGGTGTTTTTATGTTTGCTATAAGCAAACCATTAGTGAATTCACATAGTAATAATAAATCAGAAGTATTTGCAGAGTGCAGAAAATGCGACAAATGTGTTCCTGATATAAATGGTGGTGAGAGGTGTTACGGTTGTAAACCCATTGCTTGCCCAAATGAGCAGTGAATTAATACATGTGTCTGGTCGTTTCACAAATTGTGAAACGACCTCTTTTTCTAGTTATTTTTGGGGCATTATTTAACGGAAACCTCAAGTGTTACCATTTTGGCTGTTAACCTTTTTATTTTTTAATTAAAAAATAATATGTTTATAATGAATTTAAAGTTGCTAAAAATCATCCCATTATTAATGTTTTTTGTTTCCATTAATATAAATGGTCAAAATAATATTAAAGGGATAGTTGAATATCAAGAAACAGACGAATTTAATTACAAGGGAATTAAAAGTTTTTACACACTGTATTTCGATAATAATTATTCGTTGTATGAAGAAAACTTAAATAAAGCCACCTTTGGCGAAATGGATTTTAACGAATCCGATGGAACAATCACTACAATAAAGTTGCCCTATAGGGACAAACCTAAGTTTAACTTTTTTGATTTTAAGAATAATTCAAGTATGTTTTCCATTTCTCCTTTTGGTAATTATACTATTGTTAACGATAAAGATGAAAAAATTTCTTGGTCTTTAATGGGGGAAACGAAAAAAATAGGCAATTTTGAATGCCAAAAAGCTAAGGCTCACTTTAGAGGTAGAAATTATTATGTGTGGTTTACAACTGAGATTCCGCTATCGACAGGTCCGTGGAAATTAAACGGACTAAGTGGGTTAATTTTAGAAGTCCAAGAGGAAAATGGACTTATTCATATTATAGCGACATCCATAAACCTTACGGCTGAAAATACTTTTATTCAAAAAAAAATTGGACAATATAAGAACCCTAAAACAACGATTTCGTTTGAAGATTATTTAAAAATACTGACAGACTTTGAGCAAAAATATGAAAGGATTATAAATTCTAAGTTGTCTAAGGGTCAGTCTCCAGTTACAGATAGTTATTCTTTTTGGTCGCTTGAACTATATCCCGAAATGAATTAATTTCACGCTCGCTACTATTTAGAAAAAACTATAAGTATATTAATTTGTTTGAAAAACATATTATCATAGTCTTATGTAGCTTGAGTGTTGGCTTGGTCAACGCTCAAACGGTTTTTAAAGGTATCGTTACTGACAGCCTCGGTAAGGTTATGCCTTTAACTAACATATATCTACAGCCTAATTCAAGTACCGTGATTGTGGCCTTTTCCATTACCGACAGTAATGGTTACTACGAATTTTCATACGACAAATCTGGTATTTATCAGCTCAATATTACTAGCTTAGGTTTCAGTCCACAACAAATCGCCGTTGTCATAGACAGCTTAAACCCTCCCAAACAACTCATTAACAACGTGCGTTTGCAAACCCAAAAAATGGAGCTCAATGAGGTTATTGTCAATGCAAACCTGCCCGTGGTCGTCAAAAAAGATACCATTTCTTTTAAAGCAGATGCCTATGCCGACGGCACGGAAACCGTGGTAGAAGACCTGCTCAAAAAAATACCCGGGCTGGAAGTGGACAGCCGGGGGAATATCAAAGTCAACGGAAAATCCATCGAAAAAGTGATGGTTGACGGGGATGACCTTTTTGAAAAAGGTTATCAACTACTCACCAAGAACCTCAACGCCGGGGTTATAGACCGCATAGAAGTCTATGACCACTATTCGGACAACCCGCTTCTGAAAGATGTGGAAGATTCGGAAAAAGTGGCGCTCAACCTGACACTCAAAGGAGACAAAAAACAACGGCTTTTTGGCAATGCAACTTTGGGCGGGGGCACAGATGATTTTTATGAAAACCGTTTAAATCTTATCTCTTTTCAAAAAAATTCTAAACACTTTTTTTTCGGAAATCTCAACAACACCGGCTTAGACCCTACCGGGGACATCAGCCAAATGTCGGGCAATTCCTTTGCTTCGGGCAACCGCCCCGCAGACACCAACAAAGCTCCCGAAGTGATGAGCCTTATGGCAGCACGCCCAAGCCTGAAAGATGCTTATATCAACTTCAATAATGCCGAAATGGCATCGCTTAGCAGCATCACATCGCTTTCTGAGAAAACCAAACTCAAAACCCTTGTTTTTTTTACGGCTGATGAAAATGACTTTTTTAGAGACCAAACCCTCGAATTTTTTGGCCCGGGCGAGGCATTTACCAATACGGAAGATTATCGACTGCGTAAAAAAACAAAATTAGGGTTTGTAAAAACCGACCTGACTTCCAATCTTAGCAAGACCAAACTTTTGGAATATTCAGGCAACATCAGCTTTGGAAATCAGAAAACCAATACCCAACTGCTTTTTAATGGCAGCCCAACCAGAGAAAATTTAGATCATGACCCGCTTTCAATCGACCAGTATTTAAGCTATACAAGCAAGCTGCGCAAAAACAGGGCATTGGTGCTTTCGGCACAATATGTCCATGACGAAAAACCGCAAAGCTACGTAGCCGATACGTTCCTATTGGGCAAGTTGTTCCCGAACAACACCACCGCAACCCGGACAGCACAACACGCAACCGCTACTACCAACGCCTTCGCAACAGAAGCGCGTTGGATAACGAATAACGGCTCGTCAAATTGGGAGTTAATCGCTGGTTATTATTACGCATCCGACCGACTGAACAACACCCTGCTGCTCGGTGATAAAAACGCATTGCAACCCGTAGATTCACTCTATCGAAACCGACTCAATCTCAATCAGAATAATTTTTACACTTCAGCTCGTTACAGAAGAAATATAGGTAGATTGAAAATTTTTGCCAAAGCCGAAATCCATCAATTGTTTACACAAGTGGAAAATGATATCACTTCCAAACAAACCAATCCGTTGTATTGGAACGGTCAGGTTAGCGGCGAATATAAATTTTCAAATATCAGTTCACTGACTGCCTCATACAACTTTAACACAAACAATTCCAGTCTCTTAAATGTATCCGATGGTTTTGTCTTGAATGATTATAGGAACCTCTCAAGCGGGTTCGGAAAATTTGAGCAGCTTCAAAATCAATTTTTGTTTGTGAATTATGTGTATGGTGGTTTTCTAAGTGGCTTCACCCTCAACAGCTCTTTTGTTTACAACAGGGAATCTGAATACTTTGGGAACATCTCCCGTATCGAACCTGAGTTTTCTACTTCCGAATTGGCATTGCTTCGCAACCGTGAAAGCTATTCTTATAATCTGCAATCAGACTATTATATCAAAGCCCTTTCGTCAAATCTGAAAGGAAAATTCAATTACACCAACACGCATTTTCAAAACTTTGTCAACCAGTCCGGTAAACGGAGTATTGAATCACAAAACATCAACTTTGGAGGGGAATTGCGTTCGGCCTTTCTTGGTTTTTTCAATTATCACATCGGTTCGGAATGGCAGTATAGCGAAGTAAAATTTGGCGGCAAAAGCACACGAACAGACAATCTGACCTTTTTGGATTTGTATTTTAATATCCATAAAAACACCATCATCAAACTACAAAACGATCGCTATTTTTTTGGAAATTTAGATAGCGACAGCAGTTTTTATTTCACAGAACTTTCTGTTCAATACAAATTAAAGGAAAGCGGAATGAGCTTCGAACTGGTTGGGCATAACTTATTAAATACCAACAACCTTCGCAACAGCAACATCGGCGACACCTCAACATCCCTGACAGATTTCAGGTTGCTCCCGCGCTACGTCATGCTCAAAGCAGGTTTTCGGTTTTGAAAAAAAGCAAACCAAAACCTTAACCTTTTTCTTACCTTAATTTGATTTTCGTTTGGGGGCAATGGTTTTTATTTGTAGAAACGTTTTTGCTTGAAAAAGAGAAAAGTAGAATTGGTCATTCTTTCCGACATCCACCTCGGCACCTATGGCTGCCATGCCAGGGAGTTGTTGCATTACCTGAAATCGATCAAACCCGAATTGCTCATCCTCAACGGCGACATCATTGATATTTGGCAATTCCGCAAAAAATACTTCCCTGCCCATCACCTGAAAGTGCTTAAAAAATTTATCAACCTCGCTTCCAAAGGCACCAAGGTCTATTACATCACCGGCAACCACGATGAGATGCTGCGCAAATTTGCCGATTTCAAAATGGGAAATTTTGTATTGACCAACAAACTGATGCTCAACCTGAACGGGCAGAAAACCTGGATTTTTCACGGTGATGTTTTTGATGCTTCCATCCAACACAGCAAGTGGATCGCCAAACTCGGCGGTTGGGGCTACGACTTTTTGATCGTCTTCAACCGGTATATGAATTCGGTACTGGAAATGTTTGGGCGTGAGAAATATTCGCTCTCCAAAAAAATCAAGAACAGCGTCAAAAAAGCGGTGCAATACATCAGTAATTTTGAACAAACCGCCGCCGAGCTTGCCATCCAAAAAGGCTGTCACTTCGTGGCTTGCGGGCATATTCACCAGCCTCAGATACGCGAAGTGGTTACCGACAAAGGCAAGACGACCTATCTCAACTCCGGCGACTGGATTGAAAACATGAGCGCGCTCGAATACCACGAAGGCAAGTGGTCTGTTTTTCATCAACCCATCCTCAAAAAAGATGAACCCGTCGAAGAGGAGGAGGAAAACATGCAGGTTGAAATCGACATGAAGTCCATCATCCATTCGATGATACACGAGTCGTAGTAAGCAATTCTCACATTCCTCAGTTTTTGTATTTTAGCCTTTCAAAAGGATTCAAGTGGAAACTTATTTTGAACGGTTGCACTCTGTTTATCCGCTCAGTGCGGAAGGCTTGGATTTGCTAAAACCTTTCATCGCTAAAAAACATCTTTCAAAAGGTGATTTTATCTTGCGGAAAGACGAAACCTGCCGGCACATTTATTTTGTCAACAAGGGTTTTGCCAGAATTTTTTATTTTAAAAATGGCAAGGAAATTACCGAATGGTTTACGCCGGAGAAAAACTTTTGCTTCTCCATCAGCAGTTATTTTGAAGAAAAACCCAGCCACCTGATCATCGAATGTTTGGAAGACTCGGAAGTCATTTACCTATCGAAAGAAGGCTTGGACAGGCTTTGCAAGACACATATCGAAATCAGTAATTTTTTCAGTAAACTGATTTCGGGCGCACTGATTTTGTCGCAAAAGCGCATGGATTCCATCCAATTTGAAACTGCCCGCCAACGCTATGAAAAACTCCTCAAAAACCAACCGTATATCCTACAAAAAGCACCCATGCAGTACCTGGCTTCCTTTTTGGGCATCACACCCGAAACGCTAAGCCGCATCCGGACGCAAATTTGAATTGTTTTTTTGACAATTGTCAATTGTAAAACTACAACGTTTGCGCAACTTTGTAGGAATACCTAATTTCGATTAATCTTTACATTCATTCCTCCATGAAAAAAAACATCCTTTTGGCTTCGCTTACTTTCATCTTGGTAAGCCAGGCTTATGCGCAAACCGCTAATCATCATCCTATGACAAAAATCAAAACTGCCAATGGCATGGTCGAAGGAATTTACGACTCGGGCATCAACACCTTCAAAGGAATACCCTTTGCCGCACCGCCCGTTGGCGAATTCAGGTGGCGGGAGCCGCAGCCGGTAAAAAATTGGGACGGTATTTTAAAAACAACCGCATTCGGCCCGCGTGCCATGCAATTGCCCATATTTGGGGATATGAATTTCAGGTCCAACGGTGTGAGCGAAGATTGCCTGTACCTGAATGTTTGGTCACCTGCCCAATCTCCCGATGAAAAACTCCCTGTTTTAGTCTATTTTTACGGTGGCGGACTGGTGGCCGGTGATGGTTCCGAGCCGAGATACGACGGCGAAAGTATGGCACGGAACGGCATCGTGGCTGTGACCATAAACTACCGGCTTGGTATATTCGGATTTTACACCCATCCCGAGCTTACAAAAGAATCGCCCAACCGGGCTTCCGGAAATTACGGGCTTCTCGATCAGCAAGCGGCTTTGCTTTGGGTACAAAAAAATATTGCTGCTTTTGGGGGCGATCCCAAAAGAGTTACCATTGCCGGTGAATCCGCAGGTTCTTTCTCCGTGAGTGCGCAAATGGCTTCGCCCGTTTCGAAAAATCTATTTGCCGGAGCCATTGGCGAAAGTGGCTCGCTTTTAGGTGCTTTTGAACCCAAACCCCTTCATGAAGCAGAACAACAAGGGGTTCAATTTGCAAAAGAATTGGGTTTCAATTCTCTAAAAGATATGCGCGCCATGTCGGCAGACAAACTCCTGCAAGCGACTGCCAACCAGCAAATTCTATCTTTCTCACCCGTCATAGACGGTTATTTCCTGCCCAAATCGCCAAGTGAAATTTTTTCTCAGGGAGAACAAGCCATAGTCCCGTTGTTGGCGGGATGGAATTCTGCCGAAATGCCTTATCAGGCACTCTTACAGGGACAGTCGCCAACATTGGAAAATTATCGGAAAACCGTCGAAAAACTTTATGGCAATCAGGCCGATGCCGTGCTTAAAGTCTATAATCCGGCCCATGACGGAGAAGTCAAACAAGTGGCGACAGACCTGGCAAGCGACCGGTTTATATCTTTTGGAACCTGGAGATGGATAGACATCCAAAGCCAAACAAGCAACAAACCCGTGTATCGTTATTTTTACGCCCGCCCGAGGCCGCAAATGCGCGCGGAAATGGGAAATGCCGTTGCAGGATTGGCAGGTGGTGTCATCAAAAATGAAGAGAAGAATTCTGAAGTAAAAAATGTGCCCGAAGTGGTAGGTGCCGCCCACTCTGCCGAAATAGAATATGCGATGGGGAACCTGCCTACAAACAGGGTTTATGACTGGCAACCGGAAGATTACAAAGTCTCGGAAATTATACAGGCTTATTTTGTAAATTTCATCAAAACCGGCAACCCGAACGGATTGGGACTGCCCAATTGGCCTGAAGTGGAAAGCAACACAGACGCAATGTTCATGAAAATTGATGTCGATACGCATGCAGAAAAAGAGACACATCGCAACCGCTATTTGCTGATGGATTCTTTTTTGAAAGCACCTAAATAAACAGATTTTTAGCGTTCATCCATCGGGTGATTTGATTATTTTTCCGGGGTTCATTTTTTGACAATTGTCAATTGCAGAACTACAACGTTTGCGGAAATTTGTGAAAACTCACAAATCCAAACTCCATGAAAAAATTCTTATCCCTGCTGTTGTTTGTCAACGCCGCTCTTTTTGCGCAACAAACGCCCATTGGCAATGTCGATTCGTTCATCAAAAAACTCAGCGTCGAAGAAAAAGCTTACTTAGTCATCGGTGCCGGCATGAACATCCCCGGTTTGATACAAACAGGCAATGCCCCCGAAGCCATAGTCGGCAGTACCCAGGGCAAAGTTCCCGGGGCGGCAGGCACCAGCTATATCCTGAAAAAGTTTGACCTGCCCGTTGTCGTTTTTGCAGACGGCCCGGCCGGTATCCGCATCGATGCGCAACACAAAGACCAACCCGGAAAAAGTTTTTACGCCACCGCATTCCCGATTGCATCAGCTTTGGCATCTTCCTGGGATGTAGAACTGGTCAAAAAAGTAGGCCATGCATTTGGCAATGAAACGAAAGCTTATGGCGTGGACTTCCTGTTGGCCCCGGCACTCAACATTCACCGCAACCCGCTTGGGGGAAGAAACTTTGAATACTATTCCGAAGACCCGGTTTTGTCCGGAAAACTGGCGGCTGCCTTCGTGCAAGGCGTTCAATCGGAAGGTGTCGGCGCGACCATCAAACATTTTGTGGCTAACAATTCTGAAACCAACCGCACCGCGTTGAACACCGTGGTGAGCGAACGGGCCCTGCGGGAAATTTATCTCAAAGGATTTGAAATTGCTGTCAAAGAAAGCCATCCGTGGTCTGTGATGTCGTCTTACAACAAAATAAACGGAACCTATGCATCCGAAAACGAAGATTTACTGACCGGAATCCTTCGCAACGAGTGGAAATACGAAGGGTTTGTGATGACCGACTGGTTTGGCGGCAAAGACCCTGTTGCACAGATGAAAGCCGGGAACGACTTGCTTATGCCCGGGACAACCCAACAAGCAGATGCCATTATCACCGCGGTAAAAACCGGTAAGCTCAGTGAAAAAACACTCGACCGGAACATCAAAAAAATACTCATCCAATACCTCAAAACGCCGGTATTCAAAAACGAGCCTGCCACCAACCTCCCCGATTTTGAAGCGAATCGGGCAATTGCAAGGGAAGCCGCTGCCGAGAGCATGGTGCTCCTTAAAAACGAGCAAGCTTTGCCGATATCCGGGAATGCAAAAGTGGCGCTTTTTGGGGTAGCTTCCTATGAAACCATCGCGGGGGGAACCGGTAGCGGCGATGTGAACAAAGCCTATATGGTGAGCATTGAAGAAGGGTTTAGGAATGCAGGATTGAGGGTTTCCGAACGGCTTGCCGATGCTTACAAACCCTATATTCAAAAAGGAAAAGCAGAAATTCCGCAAAAACGGTTCTTCTTTGAGCCGGACGTATTGGTACCCGAAAAGGGGTTTGAAACTGCGGAATTAGCCGAATTGGCGAATGAGAATGACGTTGCTGTTTTGACCTTGGCCAGGACCTCCGGCGAGTTTTTCGATCGCAAAAAAGAAGATTTTAATCTTACGGAAACAGAGCACAACCTGATAAAACACATCTCGGAAGCATTTCACGCCAAGGGGAAGAAATTGGTTGTCATCCTAAACGTTGGGGGCGTACTCGAAACCGCCGGCTGGAAAAAAGACACCGACGCTATCCTGCTTGCCTGGCAAGGCGGGCAAGAAGCCGGTAATGCCATAGCAGATATCATTTCAGGGAATGTAAACCCGTCAGGAAAATTGGCTTCCAGTTTTCCGGTAAACCTGAGCGATGTCAGTTCTTTCAATAATTTTCCCGGTACAATCACAGACCCCAACGCGCCCAAATCCCAAAACCCGTTGGCGGGAACCCCTTCCGAAGAAATCTATCAGGAAGGCATCTATGTCGGATACCGCTATTATGACACTTTTGATGTGCCCACTTCATTTCCTTTCGGCTTTGGCTTGTCTTACACGGCTTTCGAATATACTGATTTGAAAGCATTGCGAAACGGAGAAGGGATCACCGTCACTTTCCAGATTAAAAATGCGGGAAAAACAGCGGGAAAAGAGGTAGCCCAACTCTACGTTTCCGCACCGAAAGGCCAACTCGAAAAACCGGCCAAGGAACTCAAAGGATTTGCCAAGACAAAACTTTTGCAACCGGGAGAATCCACCGCAGTGTCTGTGACAATATCCGCGGCTGATTTAGGTTCTTATGACACTTCAAAATCAGCTTGGGCAAGGGACGCGGGCAATTACCAAATTTTGATTGGCAGCGATTCAAAAACCATCCGTTTACAGACACAAATTGAACTTGAAAAGAAGATCATTTTCAAAACAAAAAAACTCTTGTCCCCAAAAGTTGAGATAAAAGAAATCACCAAAAAATAAATTACACTCGATTTTTGTCAACCGTCCCGGAGCAATCTGGGGCGGTTTTTTTTAAGATGAAACGCCCATGAGATTTGTTTTTTCATCCTTGAAGCGAGTTTATATCAAATTAATGCGTTTCGAAGGATAGTTACCGGATGCAAGGCCTCTCTTGCGGTTCCATCATAAATCTGATGGCGGCAACTGGTACCGGAAGCTGCAATGATGGTGGTGGACGGACTTTTTCTAACGGCAGGAAACAAGGTTTGCTCCCCGATGCGCATACTGATTTCAAAATGCTCCTCTTCATAGCCAAAAGAACCGGCCATGCCGCAACAACCCGAAGGAATAATGGTCACCGAGAAATTTTTCGGGAAATTGAGCACATAAAAAGTAGGCTCAATACCTGAAAGGGCTTTTTGATGGCAGTGCCCGTGAATTTTAATCACTTGCGAAACATCGGTAAACTGTTCCGGTTTGATATGCCCTGCCTTCATTTCCGTTTGCAGAAACTCCTCGATCAAATAAACGTGTCTAGCCAAAGCTTTGGCGGCTTCTTGGTCGTCAGCCAAACGAAGATACTCGTCTCTAAAAGTGAGAATTGCCGAGGGCTCAACTCCTAGTAGTGGAGTTTTCTCTGAAACTATTTTACTGAAAATTTTTACGTTTCTATTGGCGATTTTCTTAGCGTTGTCGAGCAAACCTTTAGAAATAAAAGCACGACCGCTTTCGGAGTGGCGCACAAATTGGATATTGTAACCCAGTCCGCGTAAGAGTTCTATGGCATCAACACCCACAGACGCATCCAAATAATCTGTAAATTCATCTACAAATAGCAGTACTTTTCTTCCATTTCCTTGTATAGGCTTTTTTCGGTATCTTCTGATATGTGATGCCAATCTTCTACGGGAAAGTTTCGGTAAACTGCGATGTTTGGATATAGATGAAGCCTTTTTGATGATTCTAGATGTAGCCCCGTTGCTGTATAAAAAATTGGTCAGCAAACGAAAGCGATAACCCCATCTGTTGATGGCTGTGCTGTAAGCAAATGCTTTGGTCTGCCATGAGATGCCGTTTGCTTTTTGATATTGATATAGAAATTCTGCTTTCAAAGCGGCTATATCTACATTTGAGGGGCATTCGCTGGCGCAAGCTTTACAACTCAGGCACAAATCAAACACTTCTTTGAGTTCTTCTCTGTCGAAGCGGTTGGGCAATACGCTTTGTGTCAAATATTCGCGGAGGGCATTTGCACGGGCTCGCGTGGTGTCTTTTTCCATGCGTGTGGCGCGATAACTCGGGCACATGGTCCCACCGCTCTCGGGCAATTTTCTACAATCTCCGGAACCGTTACATTTTTCTGCTACTCTTAAAATGCCCCCCGAGTCGGAAAAATCCATCAAGGTTTTGATATTGGGCTCAGTTCTATCGGGTTGGTAGCGCAAATTCTGATCCATCGGCGAGGCATCGACAATTTTTCCGGGATTGAAAAGATTTTGCGGATCAAATGTTTTCTTTATGGTTTTAAAAATTTCGTAATTTTTCTCTCCTACCATCATCGGAATAAAAGAAGAACGTACTATACCATCGCCGTGTTCTCCGCTAAAAGAGCCTTTAAACCTCTTCACAAGTGCGGCAACTTCTGCGGTAATTTGCTTAAAATGTGCTACATCTTTTTTGACTTTTAAGTTCAGAATCGGCCTCAGGTGAAGTTCGCCGGCGCCGGCATGCGCATAGTAAACCGCATCTTGGCCATAAGACGCCATAATTTTGGTAAACGCATCGATGTATTCGGGTAAATCCGACACATTGACCGCTGTATCTTCAATACAAGCAACCGCTTTTTTGTCGCCCACCATATTACCCAACAATCCCAACCCCGCTTTTCGCAATTCTTCGGCTTGTTTGATTTCGCCACCTTGCAAAACCGGATTGGCATAAGACAAACCGCTTTGAATGATGGATTCTAAAAGTTTTTTTGTTTTTTGATGTAGTTTTTCGGCATTTTCTGCCCTCAGTTCCAGCATCAATATGGCTTCGGGATCGCCTTCTATAAAAAACCTGTTTTTGAGCTGTTCTCGGTTGTTTTTTGTACAGTCCAAAATCACTTTGTCTAACATTTCACAGGAGTACAACTCGTGTTGCATTACCAAAACAACCGCTTTCATACAGTCTGAAATACTTCGAAAATGCGCCGCAACCATTATGCCTTCCTCGGGTGGCAATTCATCTAGTTGAAGTGTGATTTCTGTAGAGAAAAACAGGGTTCCTTCGCTACCTGCAAGGAGTTTGGAGAAATTGAACAGTGCATCGGATTCTGCAAAAATCTCATTTTGAAGCAGTGCATCTATCGCATAACCGGTGTTTCTTCTGTGTATGGCAGGATCGGGAAAATGTGCTGCTATTTCTTTTTGATTGTCTTTGTCAGAAAGTAAGGTGTAAATGGTCTGATAGAGCAGACCTTCTTGGGTTTTCAATTTGGCTTTTTGAAAAAATGCTTCTTTGGTTAACGGCTCAAAGGTCATGGGCGAACCGTTTGGCATAAAACCCTTTATTTTTAAAACTTTATCTCTGGTTACGCCGTATTTTATAGAAGTGGTTCCGGAAGAATTGTTGCCTACCATCCCGCCGATCATACATCGGTTGGATGTAGAAGTGTTGGGGCCGAAAAACAAACCGTGTGGACGGAGGAAATCATTGAGTGCATCACGAATCACACCCGGTTGAACGGTCACTGTCTTTTTTACAAGATCGAGTTTACCTATTTTATTTAAATTTCTGGAAACATCCACAATGATGCCACCACCCACACATTGTCCTGCCAGAGAAGTCCCTGCCGTTCTGGGAATGATAGGAATTTTCTCTAAATGCGCAAACTCAATGATGTGCTTGATGTCTGTAAAATTTTTCGGATAGCAGACCATGTCCGGAATCTTGCGATACACGGAGGCATCTGTGGCATAAAGAACGCGCGTCAAATGGTCGGTATGTAAAGTTCCTTTGATTTTACGCTGAAGCGCTTCAAGTTTTTGTGCGTCCATTTATAAAAATAATAACCCTGCAAATTAACATTTTTGCAGGGCTAAATCAAAGAAATTCTTCTATTTATTATTTGTTGTAAAAACGCAATTTTTCCACGACACCATTCAGGTTTAAAAGCTCGAGCACTACGGGTTCGTTTGGATTGACTTTTTCAACGATTTTGGAAATATCTTCCACATTTGTCACTTTTTGACCGTTGACTGCGGTGATGATATATCCGGGTGCGATAGCACCGTATTGCAAGAGATCGGGTCTGTTTACCTTACCGACCAAAACGCCTTCTTTCACTTTGATTTTACCGGATTTGAAATCGTCAGGATTCAAATTTTTGAGTTCCAATCCGAAAAGGTTGTACCTGATGAGTTCGTTTTTGGACAAGGTGACAGGTAATTTTTTTAAACTTCCTTTTCGATCGATGGTGACTGTCACGATGTCGTTGGGTCTTTTGGTATTGAGGTAACCAGAAAGGTCGGCGAATTTGGATATTTTGATTTCATCGAGCTTAACGATGACATCTCCTGTTTGCAAACCGGCTTTTTGTGCGCCGGACCCCGGCTCTACGGAATCTACATAGAAACCTTCTGTTTCATTTAAGCCGTATTGTTCGGCTACTTTACTATTGACTTCGCCTCCTGTGACACCCAAGATGGCTCTTTGCACGTTGCCGAATTCTATTAAATCTTCAACCACTTTACGGGCAATGTTACTCGGAACCGCAAAAGAGTAACCTATGTAAGAACCCGTCTGCGAAGTGATAGCCGTATTGATGCCGATAAGTTCTCCACGAGTGTTTACTAAAGCTCCCCCACTATTTCCGGGATTTACCGCGGCATCTGTCTGAATAAAAGACTGAATGGTGGTTTGATCGCCCAAACTGCGCGCTTTAGCACTTATAATTCCGGCGGTAACGGTAGAATTAAGGTTGTATGGATTGCCAACTGCCAAAACCCACTCGCCGATGCGGGTGTTGTCAGAATCCGCAAAAGTAATGTAGGGCAAGTTACTTCCTGCTTCTATTTTGATGAGTGCGATGTCTGTGTTTAGATCGGAACCTATGAGTTTGGCTTTAAATTCTCTGTTGTCATTCAGCGTGATACTGATTTCTTTAGCATCCTGTATGACGTGATTGTTGGTAACGATATAACCATCCGGCGAAATGATAACTCCGGATCCGGTACCGATGCGTTCACGTTCTTGTGCGCCGCCAAATCCGTACAAAAATTCCAACAAACTGCTCGATGAGGATTTAGCCACAGCCGTGTTTTTTACGTGAACAACTGTGTTTATAGTACTTTCCGCAGCCGCAGTTAAATCTACATTGGGTAAGGCTTCACCACTGTTGGCCGTGGACACCAAATTGGTTTTGACTGTATTCGGGCTGTATCCCGTCAGAAGTACATTCGGATTCTCAACCGGTTTTTCAAAGTATAACTTGTAAGCGCCTAAGGTGATGGCGCCACCTAAAATGGAAACTAATAATAAACTCAATAACCTTTTCATAGTTTTGTGTTTTTGTATTAATATTTGATGTAAAGTTAGTTGTTAAAAAAAGTAATTGTCAAGTGCTTTAACTTGTGTTTAACGCATTCATTCAATTAAAACTCCTTTATAAAATATGTACCTTTGTCGGGAAATTACACTATAAAATGTGCATCACCTTCTACAAATACCAAGGTACCGGAAACGATTTTGTCATGATTGACAATCGCGATTTGTTTTTCAACAAAAAAGATACCAAACTTATTGCTGACATTTGTGACCGAAAATTTGGCATTGGTGCAGATGGTTTAATACTTCTTGAAAATGACAACGTTGCAGATTTCTGCATGGTTTATTTCAATGCCGATGGCAGGCAAAGTAGCATGTGTGGCAATGGCGGCAGGTGCCTTGTAAAATTTGCACAAAAGCTGGGCATTATCTCAAACAAGGCTATTTTTAGCGCGATAGACGGTTTGCATGAAGCCTACATCAATGGCGAAACGGTGTCATTAAAAATGCAGGATGTTGCAGAAATTAAAAATTACAACACGCATATATTTTTGGATACGGGATCGCCACATCATGTAAGTTTTGTAGAAGTATTGGAGCATTACGATGTATTTGGCAACGGTAAAAAGATTAGATACGGTGCTCCTTATGGCGAAAGCGGTACCAATGTGAATTTTGTTGAACAAAGAGACTCGAATGTTTTTGCCGTCAGAACCTATGAGCGCGGGGTGGAAAACGAAACCTTATCATGCGGCACAGGTGTGACGGCTGTGGCTTTGGCAGCTCACGCATCGGGAAAAACCCAAAAAACAGAAATTATCCTTGAAACGCCCGGCGGCCAATTGTCAGTTCATTTTGAGCCCAAAGGCGATTGCTATGAGCACATATATCTTAAAGGACCTGCAAAATTTGTTTTTAAAGGCGAATATGACACAGACACTTCAAAATGAGCACGTTTATCTGAGGGCTATTGAGCCTGAAGACTTTGTTTTTTTATCGGAGATAGAAAACGACGAACGACTTTGGCTACTCGGCAGCACCGTGCAGCCTTTTTCAGAGTTTGTACTCAGAGAATATCTCAAAAATGCCAAGGAAGACATTTATACGGCCAAGCAACTCCGGTTGGTAATTTGTTTAAAAAATGGTTTATCGGTCGGGCTTGTCGATTTGTTTGATTTTGATGTGAAAAATAAAAAAGCCGGAGTTGGTATTGTTATTTTGGAAAAATTCAGATCCAAAGGTGTCGGATTTCACGCCATGCAATGCGTGGTGGCTTATGCCAAAAAACATTTGGACTTGCACCAACTCTATGCCAATATTCTGTTGCAAAACGTGCCAAGTTTACACCTATTTGACAAATGTGGGTTTCAGACTGTCGGCATCAAACAAGATTGGATCTACCACAACGGAAAATTTGAAGACGAAGCGCTTGTTCAACTGATACTAACTTAGATATGAATCTGAAAAAAATCATTTGGTCAGTATTGCTTTTGGGTCTAATAGGCATGGGATTTTTTGCTTACAAAGTGTACCAAATTGTAGTGGTGCCCAATACGGCTTTTGAAAATGCGGAAGCGGTGGTTTTGATTCCAAGTGATGCCACTTTTGAAACCGTAAAAAAGGAAATGGATTTTTTGTTGAAAAAATCAGAAACTTTTGAAACCCTCGCAAAACAAAAATCCTATACATCCAACGTAAAGCCCGGACGTTATGTAATTAAAAAAGGTATGAACAACAACGACATCATCAATGTCTTACGAACGGGCAACACTCCTATCAAAGTATCTTTTAACAACCAACAAACCCTTTATGATTTAGCCGGAAGAGTAGGTTCTCAAATTGAAGCAGACAGCTTAGAAATTGTGCAATACCTGAGTAGTTCCGAGTTTTTGGAAACCCATCAATTGTCTTTAGAAGATGTACTCATCTATTTTATTCCGAATACTTACGAATTTTATTGGAACACGTCTGCAAATGCTTTTGCGGAAAGAATGATGAAAGAATACAGGCGATTCTGGAACGAAGATCGATTGGTTTTAGCCAAAAAAATAAACCTCTCGCCAAAAGAAGTGAGTATTTTGGCATCCATCGTTCAAAAAGAAACCGTCAAAACCGACGAAATGCCTAGGGTAGCCGGCGTTTACCTCAACCGGCTGAGAGATGGTTGGAAGTTACAAGCCGACCCGACTGTCATCTATGCGCTCAAAAAAGATCAGGACGATTTTTCATTGGAAATAAAGCGCGTGCTTTACAAAGACTTAGAAATCAACTCTCCTTATAATACTTATTTGAACACAGGCTTGCCTCCCGGCCCTATTACCATGCCGGATATCACAGCTATAGAAGCCGTTTTACATGCTGAAGAACACAACTTTTACTATTTTGTGGCCGATACGCAACGTTTGGGCTATCACAAATTTGCCCGAACACTATCCCAACACAACAAAAATCGGATAGAGTACCAAAGATGGATAGACAAACAAGGGATAAAGCGTTAAAAAAAGGTTAAAAAAGCAGCCTTCTCGCCGTATTGCCTATTCGCCGGTTTATATGTTATTTTAACCATAAACTCTAATTACCGAAAACCTTTGAGTTAAACACAAAATACTGTTTTTAAGTGTTTTAACGACAAAATCCTCATACAGACTCTTTGCCTTTATTAAGAAATATTTAGTATATTGATATTGACCATATAAAATTTTGTTGTACTTTTGCAGCTGAAATTTTAAGCACTGTACTTCGACTCATCGGGTCAGATAAGTCTTAAAGAAATCAACATTATGAAAAAACGAGTCGTCAAATATTCCTATTTTGTAGCCGTTTTAGCTCTCATCAGTTATGGTTTTTCTGACAAAAAAACCACAAGAATTCATTCAGATTTTATTGTATCGGAATCTGTATTGGTAGATTTGCCTCAACCTTCTCCTTCTCATTTTGACCCAAGATTTCTCCGCGTTCCTTTTTACGGAAAATCTTTTATTGCTTTTAAAGAACGGGTTGGATTTAAAGAATCGGGCGGTCGTTACCACATCGTAAATAGTTTTGGGTACATGGGTAAATACCAATTCAATGCGCCTACCCTAAAGCTACTCGGCATACAAGACACCACTACTTTTTTGAAAACACCTGTTTTACAAGAAATTGCCTTCGAGAAAAACTTATCTCGAAACAAGTGGATTTTGAGAAAAGAAATCGCAAAATTCAACGGCAGTGTTATTGACGGTGTGCTTATCACCGAATCCGGTATTTTGGCTGCCGCACATTTGGCAGGCCCGGGAAACGTGAAAAAATTTCTTCATTCCAACGGCCAAGCCCATTTTTCAGACGCCTTCGGCACCTCACTCAGAAAATACCTCAAAGATTTTGGCGGCTACGACATTTCCAAAATAGAAGCCAATCGCAAAGCGCGCATATAAATTGAAGTTCTTGGTAAGGATTTCAATGCTAATAAAGCCGTCTCACCAGCTGAGGCGGTTTTTTTGTATATCATAACCTGTTCGATGTAGTTTTACAGAAACCATGGGTGGAGACTTTTATTGCGTTTTGTTAAAGTGCCAAAAGCCGCAACTCATCTACAAATCTTTCTGCCAAGTCGTCGGCAGTTTTCTGGCTTTTAGCCTCGGTATACACACGAATAATTGGCTCGGTATTGGATTTTCTCAAGTGCACCCAAGTATCTTCAAAATCAATCTTTAAACCGTCTATGGTAAGACAATTTTCATGTAAATATCTTTGATGCATGGCAAGTAAAAGATGGTCAACATCTATTTGCGGTGTCAATTCTATTTTGTTTTTAGACATATAATATGACGGATATTCGTCTCTGAGTTGGCGAACGGTTTTGCCTGTCTGCGCCAAGTGCGTCAAAAACAATCCAATGCCCACCAAGGCATCGCGTCCGTAATGAGCAGCCGGATAGATAATGCCGCCGTTACCTTCTCCACCAATGACGGCTTGGATGTCTTTCATTTTTTGCACCACGTTTACTTCACCAACTGCGGCAGCTTGATAGTTTCCGCCCAATGCTTCTGTAATGTCGCGAAGCGCTCTCGACGATGACAGGTTGGAAACCGTATTTCCGGGTGTGTTGCGCAAAACGTAGTCTGCACAAGCTACCAAGGTGTATTCTTCGCCAAACATATCGCCGTCGTTGCAAACAAAGGCCAGCCTGTCCACATCCGGATCTACGACGATGCCCAAATCGGCACTTTCTGCAACCACACGCGCTGAAATTTCCGTAAGGTGTTCTTTCAAAGGCTCCGGATTGTGCGGAAAATGTCCGGTAGGCTCACAATACATTTCTACAACTTCGACACCAAGTGCTTTTAAAAGTTGTGGAACTGCGATGCCACCGGTAGAATTCACGGCATCGACTACCACCTTAAAACCGGCTTTTTGAATAATTTCCTGCTTCACCAAAGGCAAGGCCAACACTGCTTCTATGTGTTTTTGAATATAGTCTGTTTTTGAAACTACTTTTCCCAAATCATCCACTTCTGCAAAATAAAAGTCGTCTTTTTCGGCAAGTTCCAAAATGCGTATACCGGCTTCAGCATCTAAAAACTCACCTTTTTCGTTAAGTAATTTGAGTGCATTCCACTGTTTGGGATTGTGGCTCGCCGTCAGTATGATGCCGCCATCGGCTTCTTCAAGTGCCACCGCTATTTCTACGGTTGGTGTGGTGCTCAAACCCAGATTCACTACATCAATCCCCAGTCCCACTAAGGTTGCCGACACCAGTTGCTGTATCATTTCGCCGGATATACGTGCGTCTCGACCCAAAACCACAGTCAGTTTTTCTTTTTTTCTGTATGTTTTCAGCCAGCTGCCGTAGGCGGCTGCAAACTTAACCGCATCAAGCGGCGTAAGGTTTTCTGCTGTTTTTCCGCCAATAGTTCCGCGAATTCCGGAAATAGATTTGATGAGCGTCATTTTTTCATTATTTTTAGCAAAGATACACGCCTCAAAAAAGCATGCAAGAAAAAGCCTGTTTCTAAAACTAATTTTTAAAACATTTTTAAATCTAATGAACTATTTAGCCCATATTTATCTATCCGGAAACGACCGCGAAGTTCAGTTGGGCAATTTTATAGCAGATAGCATTAAGGGAAAACAATTGGAGCGCTATGGAATAGGCATCCAAAAAGGCATTCGCATGCATCGCGCCATAGACTATTTCACAGACACCCATCCGTTGGTCAAAAAAGGAGGCGCCAGACTTTTCCCTACTTTTAGACATTACCATTTGGTGCTGATGGATATGTTTTACGATCATTTTTTAGCCAAAAACTGGTGTGAGTATTCCGAAAGTTCTCTTGCAGATTTTGCCCAGGATTTCTATCGTTTTTTAGAAATACGGACCGATGACTTACCGCTTCGCAATCAGAAGAGTTTACCTTATTTAATCGAAGAAAATTGGCTGGTAAAATATGCGGAACTAGACGGTTTAGCCTATATTTTAAAACAAATGACCCATCGTATTCAGTATAAAGTGGAACTGTGGAAAGGTGTCGATTTTTTGGTGCAGTTTTATGCGGAATACGAAAATGAGTTTCATGCCTTTTTTGAAGATTTGCAACTATATGTTCGTGAAAATCCGGATGCAAGATGGTAAACCGCATTTTATTTTTCTATTTTTGATTCCTCAACAAATTAGTGATGTCTAAAAACGTACTGAGTTTACTGATTCTTTTTTTGGTAGTTTTCTCCTGCAAATCACCTGACCCCGCGCCTGAAAAACAAAGAGGTATTGTGGCGCAAAACGTTATGGTAGTGGCAGCTCATCCTATTGCATCTAAAATAGGTATGGAAGTGATGAAAAACGGCGGTAACGCCTTTGACGCCATGGCAGCCACCGAGTTGGCGTTGGCTGTAGTGTATCCGAGAGCGGGTAACATAGGCGGTGGTGGTTTTATGGTGTATAGGCTTGCCAACGGCGAGACCGGTTCGCTCGATTACCGCGAAAAAGCGCCGCTGGCCGCCCACCGTGATATGTATTTAGACGAAAACGGTGAGGTAATCCCGGAAAAAAGTTCGGTGGGTATTTTTTCGGTTGGCGTACCCGGCACTGTGGCCGGAATTGCCGCTGCTCATAAAAAATTCGGTAAACTTCCGTGGGCCGAAGTGGTGCAACCCGCCATTGAAGTAGCCAGAAACGGCTATCCGATTACCGAAAATGCATCAAAAAACCTCAATCGTTTCCAGGAAGCCTTTGCCCAACACAACGATTTTAGGCTGCCTTTTACCGCAGATTCGATTTGGCAAACCGGCGATACGATTTATCAGGCAGACTTGGCTGAAACGCTGGAGAGAATCAGAGATCAGGGCAAAGCCGGCTTTTACGAGGGCAAAACAGCCGAGCTCATTGTATCCGAAATGCAAAAACACAACGGACTGATCACCTTGGATGATTTAAAAAACTACGAAGCTCAATGGCGCAAAACGATTGAGTTCGATTACAAAGGCTACCAAATTACATCTATGGCACCGCCTTCGAGTGGCGGCATTTGTTTGGCCCAACTCATGGAGATGACCGAACCTTTCGACTTAAAGAATATGGGGTATCACAGCCCCGAAACTGTACAAGTGATGGTAGAAGCCGAGCGCAGAGCTTATGCAGACCGCGCACAGTATTTGGGCGATCCGGATTTTGTAAACATCCCTACAGATTCTTTGTTGGCAGCCGATTATTTGGCGCACCGTATGGAAACTTTTAGTTTTGAAAAGGCAGGAAAATCGAGCGATATACTATCGGGAGAATTTCAACTCCCTTCAGAAAGCACCGAAACCACCCATTACTCCATTGTTGATGCCGAAGGCAATGCCGTTTCGGTCACAACCACGCTCAACAGCTATTTTGGCTCTAAAGTAATGGTAGCCGGTGCCGGTTTTTTCTTAAACAACGAAATGGACGATTTCAGTGCCAAACCGGGCGTCCCCAACCAATTTGGTTTGGTAGGCTACGAGGCCAACAGCATTGCACCCGGCAAAAGAATGTTGAGTTCCATGACACCAACCTTGGTTTCAAAAGACGGTAAACTTTTTATGGTAGTGGGCACGCCGGGCGGTTCTACCATTATCACATCGGTATATCAAACCCTATTGAACGTAATAGAGTTTGATATGGGCATGCAAGAAGCCGTGAATGCGCCCCGTTTTCACCACCAATGGCTGCCTGATATCGTGCGGTTTGAACCGGAGGCCTTTTCTGTGAAACTTATTTCAACACTAAAATCTAAAGGCTACCTTATTGAAGAAGGAAATGCGCCTGTGATTGGCCAGGTGAATGCTATTTTGGTTTTGCCAAACGGCACCCTCGAAGGCGGTGCAGATCCGAGAGGCGACAACACAGCTATGGGTTATTGATAGCAAGATTTATATGGGTTTCTGCAAACCAATTGCTCCAAGATGATGTTTTGTTGGAAATGGTATGTAAAACTATCACTTGAAAATTCGTTAATAGATGTATCCTATCTTTTGTAAAAAGGTGTCGACTAACCGGAACCCGATAAGAATATTTGAACATTAGACAGAAAATTACTGACAAACCCATTAAAAATCGAACAACTATTTTTTAAAAAAAGCTGTGATACAAAAACTAAAAGAAATTTTAATTCAAAATCGCGCCTCACTGGTTTTTATGGGACGGTTTGCGCTGTTTTACACAGCACTTAGTTTGCTGTATTTTGGGTACCTTTCTGCTTTTCAAAACCAACCCGATTTTTTAACCATTCGGACTGGGGAAATTGCGCAGTCACTCATCCAATTTTTCGGCTATGAATCGAACTTAATTCCGCAAAGCATGTCGTCAACCCTCGAACTACATGTAGAAGGACAATATTTGGCAAGAATTATTGAAGGTTGCAACGGGGTCAGCGTCACTTTGCTTTTTGCGGCTTTTGTTTGGGCTTATGGTGGCAAGTCAGGTATCACTTGGCGTTTTGTGCTCTTGGGGAGTTTGTCCGTTTTCGTACTGAATTGGCTTCGAATAGCCCTTCTATCGATCGCCCTCTACGAATTTCCTCAAGCAAGCGAGCCCTTGCATCAACTGGTTTTTCCGGCCGTGATTTACGGATGGATCGTATTTTTATGGTTGGCTTGGGTCTTTAAATTTTCCCGCTTGTGAAAACGAATCTACTTAAATTTGCTTTAACAGCACTGCTTTTAGCGGCACTCGTTGGCGTGAGGGCCTTGGAATTACAGCTCTTTTACGATCCATTTATCACTCATTTTAAGCGGGCAGACTATTTAGCGTTTGTACCTGAAGTAGATGCTCAAAAAATGTATTTCTATTTAATTATCAGGTATTTAATAAACTCAACGCTTTCAATAGCGTTGCTTTTTGTTTGGTTTTCCAATAAATCAAAACTGCTGTTTTGGATATTTGTGTACGTACTTGCCGGATTGATAACAGGCATGTTATTTGTGGTGAGTATTCGTTTTTTACCGGATTTTTACACTGCCTTTTTTTATATTCGCCGATTGTTGATACAACCCATCTGGCTTTTGTTACTTTTTCCGGCAGCAGCTATCGAAGTACAAAAAACCAATAAATTATAATATTTTTACACCAAAATACACCTCTTGAAAACACCGATTTCATTCTTGTTGCTGTTCATTTTTGTTATACACTCGGGTTTTAAGCCTGTTTCGCATAAATTTTACGTAAGTGTTATGGAAATCAGACACGATGAAGCCAAAAAGGAACTTCAAATTTCTCTGTCTATTTTTTGGGACGACTGGGAGCGGTATCTGGACGAAACCCAACCGTCGGATAAAATAGTGAACTATCAGGATGATTCGAAGGAAGCTACACTCCTATTTGAGAATTACTTAAAACAACACTTGCGATTTTCTATTGACAACCAACCTAAGACATTTGAATATTTGGGACGCGAATACGACTTGGATGTCATGTACGGTTATTTGCTCATCAAAAACATAGAAACCTTTCAGGCCATTGAAATAAAAAACACGGTGTTAACAGATTTTATTCCGGATCAGCAGAACATCATTCACCTGATAACAGCAAACGGCCGCAAAAGCAGCATGACAGATGCTGATAAACCTAAAGCAGTGTTAAAAACAAACTAAATATATCTTCAAACCTTTAATTTCACAACAAAATTAATTCAATCACTATGTATAAAACGTTTTATTATTATCTCTTAAGTAGCCTTTTACTTTTAAGCAGTGCTGCTTTTTCACAAGAAACCCCCGAAAGAGCGCCCGGCCACGAAGACATCAACAAATTCAAACAAATGTATGATTTGTTGGCAACCCCCAACACTTTCCGTACGGCATCCGGCGCACCCGGTCCCGATTATTATCAGCAACAGGCCGATTATAAAATGGATATCGAACTCGACGACGCCAACCAAAAGTTATACGGCGAAGAAACCATTACCTACACCAACAAATCACCCGATGTACTCGAATTTCTCTGGGTTCAACTCGACCAAAACGTGCGTTCAAAAGATTCTAAAAGTCTGCTCATCGAAAACAGTTCGGCTCCCTTTATCACTACGCCCGGTAGATTTGCCGATCAATTTTTAAAAGATCCTTTTGATGGCGGATTTAATATAGAACACGTTAAAGACATCAACGGAAAAGACCTTCCGGTAGTTATCAATCAAACCATGATGCGGGTAGATTTACCCACACCGCTTGCACCCGGACAGGCCTATTCGTTTAAAATAAAATGGTGGTACAACATCAACAACCACGTTACCGACAGGGCGCGTTCCGGCTATGAGCACTTTGAGAAAGATGGCAATAATGCCTATGTCATCGCGCAGTTTTTCCCGCGTATGGCTGTTTACAACGACGTGGAAGGCTGGCAAAACCATCAGTTTTGGGGAAGTGGTGAGTTTGCCCTTCCTTTTGGAAATTACGAAGTAAACATCACTGTGCCCGCAGACCACATACTTGATGGTACCGGTGTTTTGCAAAACCGCAAGGAAGTCTTCTCCAAGGAAATGTTGAAACGATACGAACAAGCTATGAATTCTTATGACGAGCCTGTTTTAATTGTTACCCAAGAAGAAGCAGAAGCTGCCGAGAAAAGTTTTTCCGACAAGAAAAAAACTTGGAAACTAAAAGCAGAAAACGTGCGCGACTTCGCTTTTGCAACTTCTCGCAGAT
This sequence comes from Flavobacteriaceae bacterium, assembly GCA_032251335.1. Classification (GTDB taxonomy): domain Bacteria; phylum Bacteroidota; class Bacteroidia; order Flavobacteriales; family Flavobacteriaceae; genus UM-FILTER-40-17. The sequence goes on from JAVVDW010000007.1 coordinate 24,855, forward strand.
TTGTTTATGACATGATGGCGGTGGACATCAACGGCAAACGTGTCATGGCCGTTTCGATGTACCCCAAAGAAGGCAACCCGCTATGGGAAGATTGGTCAACCAAAGCGGTGGCCAGCACTTTGAAAAGTTATTCTAAATACACCTTTGATTATCCCTACCACAAAGCCATTTCCGTACACGCCAGAAATCAAGGAATGGAATATCCGATGATATGTTGGAATTACGGTAGGCCAGACGAAAACGGCAAAATTTCGGACAGGGTTCGTTTTGGGATGTATGGCGTCATCATTCACGAAGTCGGTCACAATTTTTTCCCGATGATTGTCAATTCAGATGAGCGCCAATGGGCTTGGATGGATGAAGGCATCAATACCTTTGTGCAGTATTTAGCAGAGCAAGAATTTGGCGAGCGATATCCGGAAGCCCTTGTGGGTGAAAAAACTTATGACAAATACCCTTCCAGACGCGGCCCGGCAGCCAATATAGTGCCTTATATGAGTGGTGATCAAAGCTTTATCACACCCATTATGGCCAATCCGGAATACGTAAGACAATTGGGCAACAACGCCTATGGAAAACCGGCAACAGCACTAAATATTTTACGCGAAACCGTGATGGGACCCGATTTGTTTGACAAGGCTTTCCAAACCTATTCTCGCCGTTGGATGTTTAAACACCCTACTCCGGATGACTTCTTCCGCACCATGGAAGATGCATCAGCCGTCGATTTAGATTGGTTTTGGCGCGGGTGGTTTTTCACCACAGACTATGTAGATATACGCCTGAAAGAAGTCAAAAAACTTTATATTACATCTGAGCCCACGGCCAAAGTGAAAGCCTTCGCCGAAGAAAACAATATTGACCTTTCTAAGCAAGGACCACTGGTTTATACCACAACCGAAGAGGAAGCCGATTTTAACCCGGCTTTAAAATCGGGCAATCTTGTGGCTTCTGCCACATCGCTCAAGGCTTATGCAGATGAAAACCTCTCAGCTGCAGAAAAAGCCAAACTGCCACAGGCCAAATTTATGTATGAATTGACATTTGACAGACCCGGAGGTTTGGTGATGCCACTCATTGTAGCATATACTTATGCCGATGGCACCACCGAAGAGGTGCGCTACCCGGCTCAGATTTGGGCGAAAAGCAATGACAAAGTAACCAAGGTTCTGATTACAGATAAAGAAATTACCAAAATCACAGTCGATCCTAAATTGGAGACCGCAGATATAGATGTGAGCAACAACACTTGGCCGAGAGAAGAAAAGCCAACACGTTTTGATAACTTTAGAAATCAGAATTAAAAAAAGAATTTAATTGAATACCTAAAAGACTGAAGCATGCTTCAGTCTTTTTTTTTGTGTTTGTCTCATGTTATTTGTCAAATACCAACGTAAACTCGGATCCTTGTTGTGATTGGCTTTTCACATCAATTTTTATGGACAAATAATCGCAGAGTTTTTTGACAATAGACAATCCCAATCCGCTGCCTACAGCTGCTTGTTCTCTTCCGGATTCGGATCGATAGAACCTGTCAAAAATAAATTTCAAAGATTCTGCATCTATGCCAATGCCTTCGTCTTTGATACTAAGCAGAATTCCTTGTTTGTTTTTTGCGATGGTGATATAAATTTTTCCGCCTTGTGGGGAATATTTGATAGCATTGGAAATAAGATTATTCAGAATGATAGCGATGAGATTGCGGTCGGTTTTTACTGTGATGGCCTCTGAGATATCAAAAATCACTTTTACACCGTATTTTTCTATTTTTAATTTGTAACGCTCTAGGGTTTGCATGACGGTTTCTTCCAGTTGTATGAGCTCTAGGTGTGTTTCTAGGTATTGGTTTTCAGCACGGGCAATCAGCAAGAGTTGTTCCATCATATTGTGCAGCAGGTCCAGTTCGCCTATGCAATAGGCAACTTTATCCCGATAGTATTCGGGATCTCGATTTTTTCGTGTCAATACTTCGAGTGTTCCTTTAACGGCGGCTATGGGTGTGCGAAACTCATGTGATGCATCAGAAGTAAATTGTTTTTCTCGTTGAATGGCATTTTCTATCCTGTCCAACAACTTGTTTATGGTGACAGACAGCGTGTACAACTCGTCTTCGTTTTCGGGTAGTTTGATTCGGGTAGATAAATTTTCCTTGTTGATGGTATTGGCGGTTTGAATGATTTCTTTGACCGGTTGAATGCTTCTCTTAGCATAAAATTTGGCTAAAAAAAACAGCAAAATCAAACACGCCGGATAGGTAAGAAACATGATTTTTCTTAGGTTGCTCAAAATGGCTTTGGAATCTTCCAATGAAATTGCTACAATCAGGTGACCTATCAAATCGTAGCCATCATAGAAAGGAACTTGAACTTGTCGCACCCATTGGTTGTTGAATTGGGCGTCAAAAAAATGATAGCTCGGGTCATTCTTGTCAAAAGGGAGTGTTTCTTCTCGAAGATTGGGAGATTTCTCGTGAATATTACCGGCTTCATCAACAATTTGAATAAAAACAGGGTTCACTTCTACTGTGTTGTGCTCTCTTTCGAGCCATTCGTTCAGGTCTTTAAAACGAATTTGACCATCAGACACGTATAACTCGGACAGGTGTTGAGACGATTCCTGAATTAAATCATCTTTAACACGGCTGTTTACAGTGATGTAAACAATCAAAAAAGTAACGGCAAATGCCATAAACAACAATATGCCCGAGCTCAAGATAAAGTGAAATGCAATTCGGTCGGTGAAGGAAAGTTTAGACACTATATTTAGGATTTATCGGTTGCCATATAACCCACACCTCTGATGGTTTTGATGAAATGAGAATTGGCTTTAATACCTAGTTTTTTCCGAATAGCGTTTATAAACACATCGATTACACCGGTGTCGTATTCAAAATGAATGTTCCAAACATCGCGAATGATCTGTTCGCGGGTACAGACTTTTTCTTTGTTTATAACCAGATATTTCAAAAGGTCGAATTCGCGTCGTGTAAGGGAAACCTCTTCGTTTTCCACAAAAACCTGATAGGTATCGGTATTGATAGTGAGTTCTTTGAGCTGTAAAAGTGCGGTAGGCTCATCGGTCGGATTTCTAAAGTGTACTTTGATGCGCTCTAGCAGTTCTTCAAAACTAAAGGGCTTTTTGATGTAGTCATTGGCGCCGGCTCTAAGTCCGTTGATGGTGTCTTGCAAGGTGTCTTTGGCCGTGAGAAACAGAATGGGAACGTGCTCGTTTTGCTTCCTTATTTCACGACACACCTCTAAACCATTCATCTTGGGCAAGCTCCAATCTAGTAAAATAAGGTTATAGGTATTTTTCTTGAAAAAATCGAGCGCTTGAGAACCGTCTTTGGCAATTTCAACGGCGTACCCCTCCTCTGTCAAACCTTCTTTGACGAAGGATGAAACACCTTCATGGTCTTCAACTATTAATATATGCTGCAAAACAAAAAATTTTCACTAAGGTATAAAAACTGTTGAAAAACTCATGTTTTTCACAAAAAAGAACTGTGAAGAATTGATTTTAAATGGAACTAAACCAATCGGCGAAATAGTTGCCCAAAAGCGGAACAGGTTCCATTTTTTCGTCAACTGCATTGATGAGCCCTTTTATCCACATGATGAGCAGCAGTATAGCGCCCACCACAAAAACCATTTGGCCAAGAATCGGGATGACATTGACAAATCCGAGCACTAAATATGAAAGCACGATGCCAAGGGATTGGCGTATGTGAAAAGAGGCCAATGGAAGTTTTTTGTCGTGGTTCATCACGAAGGCCAAAATCAATCCTATCAAGGTTATATAAGAGATGATGGCAATGGTTTTACCGCTGTCGGGTGTAATCTTTTCCATAATACTGTTATGTAGTTGTGCACACAAAGTTAAAAGAATTTTTTAAAAGAAAGGCGCGTATGTACAGATACGCGCCTTTTGATTGAACTTGTTTAAATTTATTCAGCGACCTGCACAGCGACTTCTTTCGGAGATGAACTGTGCGCGGCATACGCAGCTGATTGCAACAGCGAAACGCCTTGTTGACGCGTAAAGTCTTGCGGTATTTTTACGGTTTGTCCGTCGGGTAAATAAACCAAATGCATACCGTCTTTAAAAGAAGTGAGCTTGATATCTGTGCCTTCCGGATTTTTTGCAAACCAAGTTTTGTTTTCAGGCGTGTAATACATGTGTACGCTCTTCCCGGCTTTTTCGCCTGATGTCACGTAGATGTCAAATTGGTTTTTACGCGCTTCCAATCTGTAATCTACACCTTTGTGGTGTACCAATTGGCTTTCAAACTCGCCATCCAACATGACGATTGGGTTGGAGCCGGACCAAAATTCGATTACGTTAAAAATAATCAAATCGCCTAAAAAGAAAAGCGGATAGGCCGGAATAATCCACAAGCCCCAGAAAATCGCGTTGTTGACATACCGATTGTCTGTGGCGCCATCGTTCCAGTCTTTAAGGTTGTTGAAAGCATTGAATGAGCCCAAGCATGAGCTTGACATGATGCTAACACACAGTGCTAGCAAAACAGCTGTTTTTTTCATAATAATTAATTTAGTGAAACATAGTTAGTTTTCGCGTCTGTAGACTTCGCGTACCTTTTTCATAAGGTTTGAAGAGTAAACGAAATCAGTCACTGCTTTATTGTCTGTTTTAAAAATCTCTTTGTTGGTGCCTTCCCATGCTTTTTCGCCTCCTTTGAGAAGAATTATTTTTTCGCCAATTTCCATCACAGAGTTCATGTCGTGCGAATTGATCACAGTGGTAATGTTGTACTCCCTTGTTATTTCTTGTATCAGGTTGTCTATCATGATAGATGTTTTGGGATCCAAACCCGAGTTGGGTTCGTCGCAAAACAAATATTTGGGATTCAATACGATACTGCGTGCGATGGCTACCCGTTTTTGCATACCTCCCGAAATTTGAGATGGCAGTTTGTGTTGGGCATCTTGCAGGTTGACACGTTCTAAAACCTGATCTACACGTTCTTTCATCTCGGCTTTATTCATTTTTGAAAACATGTTCAGCGGAAACATCACGTTGCCGGCCACCGACATAGAATCAAACAAAGCACTTCCCTGGAAGACCATCCCAATTTTGGTCCGCAAAGTCATTTGCGATTCGTAATCTGCTTCGCTGTAGGTAAGGCCATCAAAAGTGATAATGCCCGAGTCGGGTTTGTACAAGCCAAGCATACACTTGAGAAAAACCGTTTTTCCCGAGCCGCTCGATCCTATAATCAAATTTGTTTTTCCCTCATCAAAGCAGGTAGATATGTTTTTTAAAATTTCTACGCCGTCAAAGGATTTGCATAAATTTTCGACTTTAATCATTAGCTGAGCAACATTTGAGTAAGTATATAATTTAATACGATGATGGTCACACTCGTCCATACAAAGGCTGTTGTACTGGCTTTGCCCACTTCGAGCGCGCCGCCACGCATATAATAACCGTGGAATGAAGGAATGGTGGCCAAAATAAAGGCAAAGACACATGTTTTGATAAAAGCGTAAACAATGTGATAGGGAATAAAATCGATTTGTATGCCCTGTATGTAATCTGTAGTCGTGGCAAAACCGCCCATCACAGCCGCTGCCCAGCCACCTACAACACCCAAAAACATACTGATAGCAATAATAAACGGATACAGCATCAATGCAATAATTTTTGGAAAAATAAGATAGTTGAGCGAGTTGACACCCATCACCTCTAAGGCGTCAATTTGTTCGGTCACACGCATGGTGCCGATGCTGGAGGTGATAAAGGAACCCACTTTTCCGGCCATAATGATGGATAAAAAAGTAGGTGAAAATTCTAAGATGATGGATTGTCTGGTGGCAAAACCAATCAGAAATTTAGGCAGAATAGGGTTGGTTAAGTTGAGTGCGGTTTGGATGCTTACCACACCACCCACAAAAAATGAAACAAAAGCGACAATTCCCATCGAATTGAGAATTAAATCGTCTATTTCTTTTACCAACACTTCTCTAAAATCGCACCCTCTGGGCGGATTGGAAAAAACTTTTCGCAACATGATAAAATACTTTCCAATATTTCGGATATGTTTCATGTGTTTATTTTATTTATTTCGACTTCGCTCAATACAAGTGTTTTTATCTTTCATGCTTTGACTGCGCTCAGCACAAGCACGTAAAGCACTAGGATAATCATATTCCTGTGTGTCACTCTTTTTACATGGGCGTTTCATCTTTATATGTCGTTTACCGATATTTGATATTTCTGAAGACCTCTCTCTGTCTTTTGTATAACTTTTTCTGTATGGCTTTCTGGAGCAATATCACTTTAATGTAGGCAACAGATCTTATCACAAAAGACATTCGCTAAAGTAGCAAAATTTCCGGTGTTAATCTTTATTGTGGCACTAACTTCGTTTAAAAAAACGACACAACTCACACATTATTGAAGAAAATATCTGCTTTAATTTATAGCGCATCACACTCACTAGGCACAATCGATGCTGGAAAGGCTCAACTGTTTCAATCCAACCCCGGTGTATGCAACTTTTCCATACACAAACAAAAAAATATCTTTTGGGAAAGTAGTGCTGCGATTGGGACATATCACAAACTGACGTTACGCGTGATAACGATTATTTAAAATATTTAAAAATCGCCTTAAACGAGCTGTGAACACTTCATTATCCTGATTTTATTTACTATCTTAGCGGTGTAGTTTTGTAGAAAACAGACAAACGCCAAAGTTTGGTTTTGAGTATGTTTGGCTGCAAACAAAATGGCGAAATGGTTTTTTTAATCTGCAAAAAACATCAAATTCCGATTCAAAGTAACTCGGACGGTGTTCTTAGATTTGATGTGAAACCAATTTTGGAAGTCCATGTCAACATCCACAAAACAACGAGACAAATATTTTTCTAACTAAATTAAATTCTTTTGTTATGTTAAGCGATAAAATTCAAAAAGCACTCAATGAGCAGGTTCGAATAGAAGCAGAATCCTCTCAAGTTTATTTAGCCATGGCCGGTTGGGCCGAAATGAAAGGCTTGGAAGGCGTGGCTAAATTTATGTACAAACAATCAGATGAAGAACGACTTCATATGCTCAAACTCATTAAGTTTATGCACGAGCGCGATGCCGCTGTGGAAATCACCGAGCTCAAAGCACCAAACAACCGGTTTGAATCTTTTAAAGAAATGTTTAAAAAACTCTACGAGCACGAACTTTTTGTGTCGGAAAGCATTAACAAACTTGTAGGTCTTGCGCTAGACGAAAAAGATTATTCTACCCACAACTTTCTACAGTGGTACGTCGCCGAACAATTGGAGGAAGAGGCACAAGCCAAAACCATTTTGGACAAAATAAATATGATTGGAGACGACAAAGGTGGCCTGTACCTTTTTGACAGAGACATACAGCAATTGTCTGTGACTACGCAAGCCGCGCCGCAGTGAAACCTGCGTCAGACATCATAAATTTTATGGCTCCACCGCCCGACATACGTGCGATGGCAGACCAACTTAACAAAGACTTTGACAGAGCCGGCGTAAAAGCACATGTAAGCGGTAATGTATCATCAACCGATTTTGCAAATGAATTGTTGGGTATAATCCATCAATGCATCGCAGGAAAACCCGATGCACTTCAGAATTTATTGTATGTAGTTGATGTTAGCGAAATTGCACTCGGCAAATTGATAGCTGCCCAAAAAGGTACGCCTGAAGAAGCCATTACGTGGCTCCTCCTCAAAAGAACATGGGAAAAAATTGAATCCAGAAAGAAATTTGCAAATTTCTAAATTCACAAGAAATAATTCCAAATCAAACATCCAATAAGCTTCTATTTTTTTATTTGAGAACAAGTGCGCACCAAAATTAAATAAACCCTTATTTTTGTATATTCAGAAAAACATTTACGACATAAGATGCGTAGTTTTTTTGTTTTAACTTTAGTCAGCATTTATTTTGATTTAATAAATTGAATTACAATTCATTATGGATAGATTTTCCTTTTTAAACGCAGCGCATACCTCCTTTTTTGCCGAACTATACGACCAATACCTCATCAACCCTGATGCTGTAGAGCCCAGTTGGCGCGCCTTTTTTCAAGGATATGATTTTGCGGTGGCCTCCGAATCTGTGAATCAAGGCGAAACTGTAGTAGTGGATACCGGCACGCAAAAAATTGATGTCCCCAAAGACGTTCAGAAAGAATTTTGTGTGGTCAAACTCATAGAAGGCTATCGAACACGCGGACATTTGTTCACCAAAACCAATCCGGTACGCGAAAGGCGCAAGTACTTCCCTACCCTGGATATCAAAAATTTCGGACTGGAAAATGCAGACCTTGACAAGGTGTTCAACGCAGGCGATGTTGTGGGTTTGGGCCCAACTAGTTTACGGAAAATCATTGAGCACCTGCAAAAAGTATATTGCAATTCCATCGGCATAGAATACATGTACATCCGCGACCCAAAAGTGGTTTCATGGATACAAGACGAATTGGCCAAAAACGAAAACGCAACCTCTTTTTCTCCCGAAGAAAAAAAACACATCCTGTATAAGCTGAATCAAGCCTATGCTTTTGAAACATTCCTCCACACGAAATATGTAGGTCAAAAACGTTTTTCATTGGAAGGTGGCGAATCACTGATTCCCGCACTCGACGTGATTATCGAAAAAGCTGCCGACATGGGCGTAGAACAATTCGTGATGGGAATGGCACACCGAGGCAGGCTAAATGTACTCTCAAACATATTTGGTAAATCGCCCAAAGACATCTTTAACGAGTTTGACGGCAAAGATTACGATCAAGCTATTTTTGACGGCGATGTAAAATATCACCTCGGCTGGACCAGCAACAGAACCAGCAAAAGCGGTAAATCCATCAACATGAACATAGCGCCCAATCCTTCGCATCTTGAAACAGTTGGTGCTGTAGCAGAGGGCATTACGCGCTCCAAACAAGACAAACATTTTCCTGATGACTTCTCCAAAGTGCTACCCATAGTGGTTCATGGCGATGCGGCAATAGCCGGTCAAGGCATCGTTTACGAAATTGTACAAATGGCCAAACTAGACGGATATAAAACAGCCGGCACCATACATATCGTAATCAACAATCAAATCGGTTTTACCACCAATTACCTCGATGCACGCTCCAGCACCTATTGTACAGATGTAGGCAAAGTCACCCTGTCTCCCGTTCTTCACGTCAATGCCGACGATGTTGAAGCCGTAGTACACGCCTGCGTTTTTGCTTTAAAATATCGCATGGCGTTTCAAAGTGATGTGTTTATAGACTTGTTGGGATACAGAAAATACGGACACAACGAGGGAGATGAACCCCGCTTTACCCAGCCCAAACTCTACAAGGCCATTGCAAGCCATACCAATGCACGCGATAGATATGCTAAAATTTTGGAAGCAGAAGGCGTTATAGACGACAGTTACATCGCCCAACTCGAAAAAGAATTTAAAGAAGATTTGGAAGAAGACCTAGAGGCTTCCAAAAAAGAAGAAAAGACTGTTATTATGCCATTTATGCAAGATGAATGGGATGGGTTTGAAACAGTTGATGAACACGTAATGAGTCAGGAAGTGGACACTACCTATCCTCAAGAAAAACTGGACGCCTTGGCCAAATCTATTACGGAACTGCCCAAAGACAAAAAGTTTATCCGAAAAATACAAAAACTCATACAGGATAGACACCAAATGTATTTTGAAAAGAACAGCCTTGATTGGGCGATGGGTGAGCTACTGGCCTATGCCACCTTGTTGGCTGAGGGTTATGACCTCCGACTCTCCGGACAAGATGTAGAACGCGGCACCTTCTCACACAGACACGCCGTACTCAAAGTAGAAGACTCCGAAGAAGAAGTTGTTTTGCTCAGCAATTTAGATAAAAATCAAGGCGATGTATTTATCTACAACTCATTGCTTTCGGAATACGGCGTAGTAGGTTTTGACTATGGTTATGCCATGGCATCTCCCAATTGCTTGACCATTTGGGAAGCGCAGTTTGGCGATTTCAGCAACGGCGCACAAATCATGATAGACCAATACATATCTGCTGCCGAAGACAAGTGGAAGTTGCAAAACGGCATTGTACTGTTGTTGCCCCACGGCTACGAAGGGCAAGGTGCCGAACATTCCTCTGCACGCATGGAAAGATATCTGCAACTCTGTGCCAAAGACAACATGTTTGTGGCCGATTGTACCACACCTGCCAACTTCTATCACCTATTGCGACGCCAAATGAAAGTGAACTACCGCAAACCGCTCATCGTGTTTACACCCAAAAGCCTCTTGCGCCACCCCAAAGTGGTTTCTACAGTTGAGGAATTGGCAAATGGCACTTTCCAAAAAGTGATAGACGACGCAGACGTGAATCCAAAAAACGTAAAAACATTGGTGTTCTGTACCGGTAAGTTCTACTACGAATTGTTGGAAGAACGCGAAAAGCGAAACAGAAACGATGTGGCTTTGGTTCGTATCGAACAATTGTTTCCGTTGCCAACAGAAACCATGAAAACACTGATGAACAAATACCAAGCAGAAGATGTCGTTTGGGCACAAGAAGAGCCACGCAACATGGGGGCTTATGGCTTTTTGTTGCTTCACTTTGAAGAAGCGCGACATTTCCGTGTGTGTTCCGGTAAATTTTACGGTGCACCCGCAGCGGGAAGTTCCGTCAGGTTCAAACGAAGACACGACCGCATCATTCAGAGTGTTTTCGAAAAAGAAAATGCTTAAATTTGAAACCTACTAACCTATTCAAAATGTCAAAAACTGCCAAAACTGTATTCCTATTGTTCACCTGTTCGCTAATGCTTTCCATTTCTCATGGTGCAATTGGGCAGGAAAAAAAGCGCGAAGCTTTTGTACACCAAGTTTTTTTCTGGTTGCATCAACCCGAAATAGACCTACAAGAACAACTGGAAGCCATCACGGCTTTGGGTAAACTGGAAGGCGTTCGCGATTTTTCAGTAGGTGTGCCAGCCCAAACGCCCGCTCGTGATGTGGTAGACCATTCATATCAAATATCCCTCACCGTTTATTTTGACGACTTGGCATCGCACGAACTTTACCAAAAAGACCAAAAACATCTTGATTTTATCGAGAAAAACAAATCAAAATGGCGCAAAGTATTGGTGTATGATTTTACGCAACAACAAAAATAGTTACGAGCTCAACATATTTATATAAAAACAGACATTATGGTTTTAGAAATGAAAGTGCCCTCGCCGGGCGAATCTATCACAGAGGTTGAAATAGCACAGTGGTTGGTCAAAGATGGCGATTATGTAGAAAAAGATCAGCCAATTGCCGAAGTTGATTCAGATAAAGCTACGCTTGAGCTTCCTGCTGAGGCCGCCGGCATCATCACGCTCAAAGCCCAAGAAGGCGATGCTGTGGCCGTTGGAGAAATTGTGTGTCTCATAGATACAGAGGCAAGCAAACCGGAAAGTAGTGCCAAAGCTGAGAAAAAAGAAGAAAAACCGGCGCAAGCTGAAACTAAAACAGCCGAAAAGCCGAAAGCACCCGAAGTCGCCAAAGAAAATTCATATGCCTCAGGCACACCTTCGCCGGCTGCTAAAAAAGTATTGGATGAAAAAAATATTCCTCCCAACCAAGTACAAGGTACCGGTCGTGACGGACGCATCACCAAAGACGACGCGGTAAAGGCCACACCGTCTATGGGCACGCCCGGTCCGGGAAGCCGTGGCACCGAGCGTAAAAAAATGTCTATGTTGCGACGCAAAGTGGCCGAGCGCTTGGTCAGTGCCAAAAACGAAACAGCTATGTTAACCACTTTTAATGAGGTGGACATGAGCGAGATTTTCCGACTTCGCAAAGCGCACAAAGAAGCTTTTGCTGCCAAGCACGGCGTAGGTCTTGGATTTATGAGCTTCTTCACCAAAGCTGTAGTACGCGCACTTCAACTTTATCCGGACGTCAATTCAATGATTGACAACGACCACATGATTACCTACGACTTTTGCGATATCAGTGTAGCGGTTTCCGGCCCTAAAGGTTTGGTAGTCCCGGTAGTTCGCAACGCAGAAAACCTCAGTTTCAGAGGTATTGAAGCCGAAATCAAAAGACTAGCCGTTCGTGCGCGCGACGGACAAATCACCGTAGATGAAATGACCGGTGGTACATTTACCATATCCAATGGCGGTGTTTTTGGCTCCATGCTGTCAACGCCTATCATCAATCCGCCCCAATCGGCTATTTTGGGTATGCACAACATCGTTGAAAGACCCATTGTAAAAGACGGCCAGGTTGCCATTGCTCCGGTAATGTATCTGGCACTTTCCTATGACCACCGCATTATAGACGGACGCGAATCTGTCGGGTTTTTGGTGGCCGTTAAAGAAGCTATAGAAAATCCGGTTGAACACCTGATGCACGGCGATGTAAAAAAAGCACTCGAACTATAAACCCGATTTGCTTTTAAAAAAATCAAAACCCGAAAGAATTCAAAATCTTTCGGGTTTGTTGCTTTTAATATTTAGGTTTTGACCATCGGTGATTTCGTCATCCAACGATAAAGCTACGGATGCAGTGTAAAGTTTTATGAGTACCATTTACACATTGGTTATCAGCTACCTGCCAACTGAGCCACAGCCTTTAAATCGATATCAGGTAGCGCACCTTCTTTAGAGGCAACACTGGCGCCCAAGGCACAAGCATAACGCAAGGATGCTTCAATAGGGATGTTTTTTTGCAATGAAGAAATCAAAGCCGCTAAAAATGAATCACCGGCTCCCACTGTGTCTTTTACGGTCACTTTGAAGCCTTCAAAACTGTAAAACCTGCCGTCTTGAAAAAAAAGTACACCATCACCGCCAAGCGTCACGCAAATAGTGGGCGTACACGTCTTCGTTGAAATGACTTGTACGGCCTGTTTCAAGTCGCGGACGTCTTTTTGAAAATAACCTACAACTTCACGAATTTCGTCGTCGTTAAATTTGATAAAATCAGCCGCCTGCATCAGTGCAATCAATAGCGATTTTTCGTAATGTGGCGGCCTCAGATTTACATCGAGCACTTTGTAAGCTTTGCTTGAAAATAGTTTAAAAAGCGTTTCGCGACTTACTTCACTCCTAACGGTGAGCGAATTATACACAAATACTTTTGCGTTTGCCACAGCCGTTTGCAATGCGTCACTATGCGGAATCGCATCCCAGGCAACAGGTTTGTCAATAACATACGAGGCGATACCCTTATCGTCCAATGATACTTTGACAGTGCTAGTGGGTAAATGACTATCCGTGCCGATAAGTGTTGTGGTCAAACCTTGTTTTTCTATAAAATGGAGCAGTTCTTTGCCCAAATCGTCCGCACCTACCCTGCTGATCATACCGACAGCATTTCCCAATCGATGAAGCCAAACGGCTACATTGAGCGAAGCGCCACCAACAACCCGGCGTTCAGGCAATACATCAAACAATACTTCACCAAAACAACAACAATCTAAAGAATTCATTTTCTAATTTTTTCCGCGGTTTAATATTTTTTTCTCAAGATCTTCCAAAGACAACCCCTTTGTTTCCGGCATGATAAAATGCACGTACAACAATTGTAAAACCATCATAAAACTAAAAAAGGCAAAGATGGGCCAGGGATTTTCTTTAAACAAGTCTATAAAAACAGGCCCTAACAAGGTGATAAGTGCCGCAAAAACCCAATGCGTCCCTGTGCCAAACGATTGGCCGGATGCGCGCACCGCATTTGGAAAAATTTCCGAAATAAAGACCCAAATGACAGCACCTTGCCCAATGGCGTGCGAAGCGATAAACAACATGATAAAAACCAGCAATAAGGTGGAATCGGCGCCTGTGTAGAACGCCCAAGCCACCACAGCCAAACTAACTATGTAACCCACAGAACCGATATACATAAGTTGCTTTCTGCCAAAAGGATCTATCAAACGCATACCAACAAACGTAAAAACAAGGTTGGTGACGCCAATCAAAACCGAATTTTTCAGTGATTCCTTTGCGGCTAGTCCCGCTTTTTCGAGAATTTCGGGCGCGTAATACAAAATGAAATTGATGCCCGAAAGCTGGTTAAAGAACGCTAAGAGAAAAGCTAACAAAAGTGGAAAACTGTATTTTTTTGAGAACAAGGGATCTCCTTTTTTAACTTCCAATTGATCTTTTTTAATTTCTTCCAAACTCTGCAAAGCCGTTTCTTTTGGAAGACTCATTTCCAAAATCTTCAACGCTTCAGCTTCGTCATTTTTTTTAAGAATCAACCAACGTGGCGTTTCTTTTACAGTCAGTACCAGTAAAGAATAGACAGCCGCAGGTATAGCTTCTACGCCCAACATCCAACGCCAGTCGTTGGTGCCGCCAAAATCTTTTAGCAAAAAATTGGAAAAATAAGCGATTAAAATACCAAATACGATGTTGAATTGATACATCATACCCAACTTTCCGCGATTTTGTGCTGATGTGATTTCAGATATGTAAATAGGCGCCGCCACAGAAGATGCGCCCACACCAATGCCGCCGACAAACCTAAAAAAGGAAAACATATAGGGGTCTGTGGCCAAAGCAGAGCCGAGCGCAGAAACCAAATAAAGGACACCTATCCAAAAAAGTGTTTTTTTTCGTCCGAATTTATCGCAGGGCCAACCCCCAAAAAGTGCTCCGATAACCGTGCCCCAAAGTGCCATAGACATGATAAACAGTCCGTGAAACAAAGGGGAAGTGTCCCAAAGGAGTTTGATGGGTTGGTTGGCTCCCGAGATGACTACAGTGTCAAACCCAAACAGGAATCCGGAAACAGCAACCGTAATGGACCAATTTCTGATATTGGATGCTTTCATAAGTTTATGTTTATTTTTTCAATATTCATAACTTCAGACACGTTTAACGCAAAAATGTGATGCCTTTATCATTAAATTGATTGGCTTGACAAATTGGTTCATACGCGTTTCAAAAATTTTATGAATAAAGAGGTTAGGGCACCAATATTACGAATTTACCAAATCGTATGTATGTTTTTAACCGAAAAATGTGTTAGTTTCACATTTTTGTCACTAATAATCGATAGCTTGTTAAAAGGGCTTTTAGGAAAAACAATTTCTGTAAAACTATACAACCCATCGTTTAAGAAGATTTCGATTGAACTCCAATCCAAGAAAATCTGAAAATTGACTGAATCTGAAGTCAACAATGGCACTGACGTGTTGTGTTTTTGCCCAAAAGCATCATTAAAATTGACTATTCCCGAACGGCTCCGGTCTAATGAAAATATTTTTTTATCTTTTTGATAAGTAACCACCAAAGTATCGCCTTCATCATTTGAAAGGTAAACCTCCACATCCCTATTAGGCATTTGAAAACTGATTTCAGAAGTACCCAAGCTTGATGAAACCAAATTAAATTGTCCGTTTTGGTCAAGTGGTATCGCGTCACGAGAAAAGACATCTTCACTATTTTTTTCCACATCGATAAACACCTTGCTTTTTAATACATATTCGCCGTTCACTTTGCTCAGAGACAGTTCGCGCGGAAGCGTCATCGCACTGCGCCATGTTTCTGTGGGTGTTTCTTGTGCATAAAGCCAATTGCTCATCCAACCAATAAAGAGGCGTTCACCGCCGGGTGTGTTGTTGTAGGTAACGCCGGCATAATTGTCTGTGCCCCAATCTATCCATTTCTCGGTTGTTTGATCTGTAGTGAAGGTCGTTCCATCGAACGAGCCTACAAAATATTGTGTGCCGGAGCCACCGTGAGGCGCACCGGGATTGATGCTGATAAACAGCACCCATTTTTCTTCGTCTGTACCATCAACCGGCAACTTGAACAGATCCGGACATTCCCAAACGCCGCCATGCGCGCCTTTGTCTTTGCCAAAATCGCTGAGGTGTGTCCACGTTTTCAGATTGTCTGATGCATAAAACTTTGCGTGGTCACCTGCCACCAAAGCCATTATCCAACGTTGGGTGTCCTCGTGCCAAAAAACCTTAGGATCGCGAAAATCGTGTATGTCCGTGTTGCCGATTACCGGATTGTCTTCATAAACCGTCCAAGTATCGCCATTGTCGAGGCTGTAGGCAATGCCTTGGGTTTGAAAATCGTGGCGACCTGCTTTTGCTTTGACATCATCGTGATAAGTAAAAATAGCAACGAGTGGCGGATTTTCTAAGCTGCCAAAGCCAGATGAATTTTGGGTATCCACTACAGCACTACCCGAAAAAATATAGCCGTTTTTGTCCGGATACAAGGCTATGGGTTTGTGTTCCCAATGCAACATATCTTTGCTAACGGCATGCCCCCAATGCATAGGTCCCCAAACAATATCATCCGGATAGTATTGATAAAAGAGGTGATAGACTCCTTGGTGATATACCAATCCGTTTGGATCGTTCATCCATTTTTCCTGAGGTGTAAAATGATACTGAGGCCGAAATGCTTCTGTGTAGGAAACGCTTTCTTCTATAGGTTTCAAGGGCTCATCTTGCGTGTTTTGACGGCAAGCCGATAGTAGGGTTACGGTCAAAAAGATTGTCAAAAAATATTTCATCTGTTTATAATTTATTTGTTTTTATCGGTCAGATAGAACGCCCTAGGATAATCATGCTCCTGTGTGCAAAATTTTTACATTGGCGTTTCATGTATCTATATTTTTCAAGTAATTGATTTCCAATTTAATACCTCCATCTGTTTTTTAAATATTTTCACGGGTCCATTTTATTGATCAAACCCAAATGTTGTCATTTTAAACCTCACAGGTTTTAAAAACCTGTGAGGTTTTATCATTAATCCCCAAAACAAATATCTTGTCCCAAACTGAGACTACATTGGCAGAATGGCTTTTTTATGTTTTCATGTACTTCGACTTCGTTCAATAAAAGTGTTTTTAACTGTCATGCTCCGGCTGCGCTCGCCACTGGCGAGACACCCTAGGATAATCATACGCCTGTGTGTAACTCTTTTTACATGGGCGTTTCATCCGTGATTTTTTATATATTCATGGATAAAAATAAGGAATCTAATTACTCTAAAAGATTTTATACCAAGAATTCTTGCTTGGCAAGTCAATTAAAATGGAATCATAGATGAAAAACATGTCTTTTCGAGTCAGATGCTGACTGTTTTATCCTTTTCGCCAAATCAAATAAATGGCCGGTCTTCTGTGCAAATCTACCGTCACCTGCTTCCAGTTTTTCACACAATCTGTAAAAATCCATTCGGTATCGAGCGTAATATCGGCGGCTACACACAACAAAGTATCGGGATGAAGTACACTGAGCAACTCTTTTAAAAAATTGTTGTTGCGATAAGGTGTTTCCATAAAAATCTGGGTCTGATTTTCCTTCAGCGATTTGGTTTCAAGAGCTTTAACCGTACTTTTCAATTTAGGTTTGTCAATGGGCAAATAGCCGTTGAAGGCAAAATTCTGTCCGTTTAATCCGGAAGCCATCAAAGCGAGCATGATGGAACTGGGGCCCACCAAAGGCACCACCTTCACGCCCGAACGGTGGGCCAACCAAACTACATCAAAACCGGGATCTGCCACTGCCGGACAACCTGCCTCTGAAATCATTCCAACATCTTGACCATTTTTCCAAACTTCTTGTAAAAACTGCATGGTTTCTTCTTCTTCAAGATATTTGGATACCACTTTAATAACGAGTTTGGATTGGGTTTTGGAAGGCGATATTTTTTTGATAAACCTGCGTGCAGATTTTTCGTTTTCAACCACATAAATATGTGTAGATTCGATCACTTTTTTGACAGTCAACGGCAACACATTGAGCGGTTCAATATCGCCCAAAGTAGTAGGAATCAGAAAAAGTTTACCGCTATTTTCCATGATTAATATGGTTTGTCAACTTCAAAACCAAGGCGTCTGTAGCCTTGTCTAGTAACTCAAAAACCTGTTCAAAGTCGCGTTCGGTGCCGTAGTACGGATCCGGAACTTCCATGTTTTCATCGGGAAAAAGTGCTTCGAGCAACAAACTTACTTTTGAAGCGTGTTCCTTTTTATCTGCCAGTCGCAGCATATCTGCTCTATTGGCCATGTCCATGGCGAAAATGTAATCAAATTTTTGAAAATCTACAGGCTTAAACTGACGGCCTCTAAGATTGGAAATGTCGATACCTTGTTGCGAAGCCACTTTAATGCTTCTGATATCGGGAGGGTCTCCTATGTGGTAGTGCGCGGTTCCGGCTGAGTCAACTTCGAATAGCTTTTTGGGGAGTTTACTCCTCAAGATTCCTTCTGCCAGCGGAGAGCGACAAATGTTTCCGAGGCAAACCATCAATATTCTCGTCTTCATCTGATGTATTTCATCCGGAAAACTTGTTGGTCAAGTCATCCACGTATTTTCTAAATTGTTTGTCCGTTGCGGTGAGGTTTTCGACTGTCTTACAAGCGTGAAGCACAGTAGCATGGTCACGATCTCCAATCTGAGAGCCGATGCTGGCCAATGATGTTTTGGTGTACTTTTTAGCAAAAAACATGGCGAGTTGTCGGGCCTGAACGATGTGTCGGCGACGGGTTTTCGACTGGAGCGTATCTACATCCATTTGAAAATAATCGCTGACGATTTTCTGTATATAATCAATAGAAACTTCTCTTTTGGTGTGTTTTACAAATTTTTCCACAATTTGCCGAGCCAAATCTATCGTGATTTCTCTGCGGTTAAAAGAAGACTGGGCGATCAGCGAAATGATGGCGCCTTCCAGCTCGCGAATATTGGTCTTGATGTTCTTGGCAATATACTCTACGATGTCGTTGGGCATTTCCACGCCGTCTCTGTAAAGTTTGTTTTGAAGAATTGAAACCCTGGTGTCAAAATCCGGAGGCAAGAGTTCGGCCGAGAGTCCCCATTTTAATCGGGAAAGCAATCGTTGTTCAATGTCTTGCAAGTCAACCGGAGCCTTGTCTGAGGTTAAGATAACCTGCTTGCCATTTTGATGCAAATGGTTGAATATATGAAAGAATACATCTTGGGTACCGGCTTTTCCGGACAAAAATTGCACATCATCTAGTAACAACACATCTAGAATCTGATAGAAATGTATAAAATCGTTTCGGGTATTTTTCCGAACAGACTCTATGTATTGTTGGGCAAATTTTTCTGCCGGGATGTATAAAACGGTTTTCTCGGGATATTTGTCTTTTATTTGAACACCGATGGCATGAGCCAAGTGGGTTTTTCCGAGTCCAACCCCGCCAAAAATCAACAGGGGATTAAAGGATGTGCCACCAGGTTTGTTGGCCACTGCCACACCTGCCGAACGAGCCAATCTGTTGCTGTCTCCCTCCAAAAAGTTTTCGAAGTTATAAGTGGGATTTAATTGAGATTCGATTTTAAGGTTGCGAATACCGGGTATGATAAACGGATTCTTCAACTCCGGATCTTTGTGGCGAATGGCCACATCTACATCCTGAGATTTGATCGCCCCCTGACGGTTGGCACTTGGTATTTTTTCTGTAAATGGTTTTTTATTTCCGTAGGTATTTTCCAACTTGATTACATAAACCAAACGTGCATTCTCGCCCAATTCTTTTGTGAGCGCAACCTTTAAGATTTTAACGTAATGCTCTTCGAGCCACTCGTAGAAAAACTTACTCGGTACCTGAATGCTCAGGGCATTGTCTGTTAGTTTAACGGCTACAATAGGCAAAAACCAAGTTTTAAATGCTTGTGGTTGTATATTGTCTTTAATAAATAATAAACAATTTTCCCAAACTGATTGCGCAGTTTTGCTCATGCCTACAGGTAAATTTTGAGTTTAAGTTTTGTTAGTCAGTGCGTATTTTCGTGACGAAAACACTTAAATTCGGGTTAGCAAATATGTGAACAAAAAAGTTAAAAAAAAAACGAAATACGTTTGAATTTTCAGTTTTTTTTTCGGAATATATGCAAGCATAAAGATACGGAAAACTTTTACACCAAATGATAAAAGAAATAAAATTAAGAGTCCGCTACGGCGAGACCGATCAAATGGGGTATGCCTACTACGGAAACTACCCGCAATACCTTGAAGTTGCGCGAGTTGAGTGGTTGCGTGCCTTGGGTTTTTCGTATAAAAAAATGGAAGAGGAAGGTGTGATGCTACCCGTTATATCCTTGCAAATCAACTATCTGAACCCTATAACTTATGACGAGGAAATCACTGTTAAAATCTCACTCAAAAAGTTACCCGGCGTGCGTATTGCCTTTGATTACGAAATCTATAACGAAAAAAACAAACTCTGCACCAAAGCCTTCACAGAATTGGTTTTTGTGAATATGAAAACCGGAAAACCTGTTGTTGCACCAGACTACTTGCTCCATCGAATCAGGGCAAACTTCGATTTTTAAGTACACGATGCCTTTTTGGTAAGCACCACCTCATAGAGCTGCTCAAATGACAATAAAAATTGAGACTCTGCAGATTCGGGCATCACAATGTCCAACTCACAATCGAGGCTTGTTGTTAGCTGTAGCACATCTCCACCGACATTTTTGATGATTTTTTGTGTTTGACTCAAATCTTTGTAGGCACATTTTATCTTGTAACGGCAAACGGATTCTTTAACAACAATATCTGCCTGTTCCAGTGTCAATAGCGCCGCAGACTTATAAGCCGAAACCAATCCGCCAACCCCCAATTTGACTCCGCCGAAATAACGGACGACCGCTACCAAAACGCCGGTGACATCAAAGGACAACAATTGCCCGTAAATGGGTGCGCCTGCACTGTTGTTGGGTTCGCCATCATCAAAGCTGCGATAGGTTTCGCCGGAGTTGCCCAATCGATAAGCGAAACAAACATGGTTTGCCTGTGCGTGTTTTTTTCGCAGATTTTCAAGTAGCGACTTTGCCTCTGTTTCATTTTCAATAGGATAGGCATAGCCGATAAATTTACTCTTTCGTTCTTTAAAAAGCATGTCTTCAACCGGTGATGCAATGGTTTTATAACGACTCATCATTTTAAAAAAATTACTTGTCAAAAAGTTGACTCACGTCCTCTATGCCGGGCTTGATATTCCAAACCTGAATGCCCAACCGGGCAGCTGCCTCCGTGTTCTGGGCAATGTCGTCTATAAAAAGCGTCTGTTCGGGGCGGAGGTTTTGTTCTTCCAATATGCTGGTAAAACAAACCGGTTC
The DNA here is from genome assembly GCA_032251335.1 of Flavobacteriaceae bacterium. GTDB lineage: Bacteria > Bacteroidota > Bacteroidia > Flavobacteriales > Flavobacteriaceae > UM-FILTER-40-17. Next base: position 45,959 of record JAVVDW010000007.1, read on the forward strand.
GGGTTTACGCATTCCAAGTTCGTGTGAAAAATAGTACTTTTCAAAACAAGCCAAAAAAGTCTGATAATCCGATTTTCCCATCACTTCCTGTACGCGATCCAGATGAAGTGCATTGGTGTTGCTCCACAAGAAAAGGCGGTGCGTAGCCTGTTTTTGTAAATTTTTTAAAAATTGTAACCTGTGAAGTGGAAAATCTAAAATAATCGCATTCCATGCCAAAACGAGTTGATTTTTTGTCAGGTGGGGAAAGTGTTGATGATAGAAATCGATAAAGGCTTGGGTGGACATTTCACCCTTTTCATAAGCTTTGTTGGCGGCATCCATTTCCGAAGTGAGTTCGGTGAGCCCTAATTTTTGCATTTCGCGCAAGGTGGCCGGTTTGTCGAGGTTGATAAACACATCGCCAAAATCGAATATGATGTTTTTAATATCCATGTTCATAAATTCTCAATATATCTGTATGTATGTTTTCTTCTCTAACCAATTTTCCTGTAAACTTCGGGGTGCTAATACCGTCTTGTAAACATGTATTTCCTGTAAATATGCGTGCTTCATCCCAAAGTTCCGCATCTATAAAAGACTGCAAGGTTTTGGCGCCGCCTTCTACAATTACTGATTGCAACCCGTGACTGTATAGTATGTTTGCAATTTGATGGGGTACATTTCCCGAAAAGTCAATAGTTTCAAAAATGATATGCGAATTTGGATTTTCCAAATCGAGGTTTTGGTCTACTATAAAAATGGTTTTCTGACTTTGGTCCCACACAGACATGCTTTTGGGCACACGCAAATTTCGGTCAATCACCACCCGAACCGGCGCATTGCCTGTCCATGTTCTTGCATTGAGTTTGGGGTTGTCTGCAAGCACTGTTTGAGTGCCTACCAAAATAGCTTGTTCTTCCGTGCGCCATTTGTGCACCAACTGTCTCGATTGTGCAGACGTAATCCACACCGGACGCGGTTCGTTTCTGTGCATTGGCGCAATATATCCGTCTGTGCTTTCAGCCCATTTTAAAATGATATACGGGCGTTTGTTTAGGTGAAAAGCAAAAAAACGCTTGTTGAGTTGACTGCAAGCCGATTCGAGCACGCCCACGTGAACTTCACAACCGGCTTCCAATAATTTTTTGATGCCCCGCCCGGCTACTTTTTTGTTGGGATCTACAGAGCCTATGACTACTTTCCGAATACCTTTTTCTATAATCAAATCGGCACAAGGTGGTGTTTTTCCGAAATGGCTGCAGGGTTCTAAACTCACGTACAGGGTTGATTTCGATAACAATTCAGGTTTCTTCACCGCGTTGATGGCCAACACTTCTGCATGAGGCTCACCTGCTTTCCGATGCCAGCCTTCTCCTATAATTTGGTGGTTGTAAACAATAACTGCACCCACCAAAGGATTTGGATAGGTGGTGCCCAAACCGTTTTGAGCAATCTCGATGCATCTACGTATATATTTTTCTTTTATCTTCACACCGCAAAAATACGTTTTCTATGTCTTCATCTTTACCCACCATCAGAGAAATTGACAAAAAGGACAATGCCCCTTTAGCAGCAGCCATACGGGCTGTTTTTGTAGAATTGTTTGATCCCAGAGGCGTTTCCAAATGCGGGACAGCGTTCGAAGACCCTCATTTAAACCATCTTTTTGAAGAATATAACAAGCCCAAAGCCGTCTATTTTGTCATAGAAAAAGAAGGCCGCATACTCGGTGGTGCCGGCATCAAAAAGTTGGACAATTATGAAGGTAACGTATGCGAATTACAAAAAATGTATTTTCTTCCCGAGGCAAGAGGATTGGGTCTTGGCGCTCAAATGATTCAATTGTGTTTGGAAAAAGCCCGGGAGTTTGGTTTTGAGCAATGCTATTTAGAAACCATGCCTTTTATGGAAGATGCACAAAAACTTTATAAAAAATTCGGTTTCGAATACATAGACCATCCTATGGGTGGCACAGGACATTATTCCTGCCCGGTGTGGATGTTGCGGAAATTGTAATTTTTGTTTTGCAAACCGCTAAGCCTGCCTATATAAAGTAAGCCAACAAAAACCCGACGACTACCACTAGCAGCTTGGCAGCGTTAAACTTATGCCCTTCTGTGGTTTCAAACAAAATAGTAGTAGAAATATGCAAGAAGACACCCACCACTAAGGCAGAAAAATACAACTGCCAATGCGATGAAATAACGTATGCAGACAAAAGCGAACCCAAAGGTGTCATCAAAGCAAAAAGCATCATAAACCAAAAAACACCTTGCCTACTCAATTGGGATTTTAAAAGAAATAGTGACAAAATAACCGCCACCGGAAGTTTGTGCACCACAATTCCCCATAGCAAACCGTGATGTTCGTTGATGGGTATTCCTTCTGTCAGCGCATGCAGCGAAAGGCTCACAAACAATGCCCACGGAAACAGTTTGCTGTTTGCATGCAGGTGCACGTGTCCGTGTTCGGCACCTTTAGAAAACACTTCCAAAAGAATTTGCAAAAACAAACCCACCAAAATCAACCAACCCAATGCGGGATGATAACTCTTATAAATATCCGGCAACAGGTGAAAAACAGTAAGCGCCAACAAAAAAGCACCACTAAATGCCAACAGTAAACGCAGGTTTTTCCCGTTGAGGTTTGGCACCGTAAGGGAAAATCCGTATCCTAATAAAACCGCAATTATAGGGAGTAAATATACCATTACTTGAAAATCATAATCAACCTGGGGCTTTCGTCCGAACGAAATTTTTGCAATTTGTAATTGCCAAAAACATCGAGCAAATCAATATCAGCTTCGGCAAACATAGCTTCAAAATCTGAAAGTCTGAATGCTTTGACGCGCTCTTCAAAATGATATGACTGACCCTCCGCTTCAAAATCAATCTCTTTGATGATGAAACCATCAGAATGATGTCTTTTTAAATCAAAAGAAATATTGTTGACTACCTTGGTTTCTTCAGGTATCAAGTTTGGGATAACAACATCGGCATTGAGAAAATCAATAACGCCAAAACCGGTTTCGATGAGGTCTGCTTTTATAGCCTTAAGGGTTTTTACATGGGCATCAGGCTGGTCAAAGTAGCCAAAACTCGTAAAGAGATTAAATACGGCATCAAAGGTATCGGGAAAAGGTTCACACATATTGTGTACCTGAAAGTGCAAGGTTTGGTTTGCATGCTTGGAAGCTTCTGCTATACTGTTTTCAGAAAGATCAATTCCGGTGACATTGAAGCCCAATTGGTTGAGATAAACAGCGTGCCTGCCCTTGCCACAGGCCAAATCTAAAATTTTGGCACCTTTGGGTAAATTCAAATATTGGGTGAGGTTGTCCATAAAGAGTGCAGCTTCTTCGTGGTCTCTATCTTTGTATAAAATGTGATAAAAAGGTGTGTCGAACCAAGAGCGGTACCAAGTTTTTGTTTCTTTCTGCATGGAAATTCTTTAACGGGCTAAATTAATGTATTTTTGCATGTATAGAGTCGTAAAGCATGGAAAATAATTTCGAAATGATTGCCAAAACCCTGTTTGGGTTTGAAGATTTACTCGCCGAAGAGCTGAAGAAGTTGGGTGCTCAAAAAATTCAGATAGGCGTCAGAAACGTCAGTTTTTGGGGCGATAAAGGTTTTATGTACAAGGCCAATATTGCCTGCCGTACGGCTTTGAAAATTATGGTGCCCATACATCGCGTATATGCCAAAAACGAAGACGAACTGTACACTGCTGCTTTGGCATTTGATTGGTCGCAACACATCAGTCTCGATAAGTCTTTTGCCATTAATGCGACCGTACATTCCGATTATTTTAAACACACCCAATATGTGGCGCTCAAGACCAAAGATGCCATAGTGGACCAGTTTAGAAAACACAGCGGTCGCAGGCCCAACGTAAACACGGAGCATCCGGATTTGGCCTTGGAAGTGCACATCAACGCAGATCAGGTTACATTTTCGCTAGACAGTTCCGGAAAATCCCTACATCACCGAGGCTATCGGTCGGCTACCAATATTGCCCCGATAAACGAAGTGCTGGCAGCCGGTATGTTGTTGCATTCGGGTTGGAAAGGACAGTCAGATTTTTTGGATCCTATGTGTGGGAGCGGCACCATACCGATAGAAGCTGCCATGATTGCGGCCAACATTCCGGCCAACAGCAATCGGTCGGAATTTGCATTTGAAAAATGGGATGATTTTGACGTGGATTTGTTTGAAACCATCTTTGATGCTTTGATGGACAAGGTGACTGATTTTCCTTACAAAATTTTAGGTTTCGACAAAGCGCCATCGGCTATTGCCAAAGCGCGCGAAAACGCCAAAAATGCACGTTTGGAAGATTTTATCACTTTGGAACAAGTCGATTTTTTTACCGCCGAAAAACCGGTTTCGGGCACGTTGCACATGGTTTTTAATCCACCCTACGGCGAACGTTTACAAGCAGACATCCCCGAATTGTACAAAAGCATAGGCGACACGCTCAAACAGCATTATCCGGACACGCATGCTTGGCTGATTACTACAGATCCGGACGGCATGAAAAACATGGGGCTGCGGCCTTCGCGAAAGATTAAAATTTTCAACGGCGGCTTGGAAGGACGGTTCTTGTACTATCCGATGTATGCCGGTAGTAAAAAGGAAAAATTCAATAAAAATTAGGTTGTGATGTCTCTTTCTACTAAAGCTTTTTTGCTCAACTTCTTATCTTCTGTTGTATTCTTTTTGGGATTTCGATTCGGTTTGCCCTATTTGGTTGCGCTTGAACCTTTATGGACGGCTGTTGCTGCAGGTGTTCTGGCCATCTTGTTGGCACCAAAGTTTCTGATGACACCCGATCGAAAAAATCCAAAATTGGTGATGCGTTGGTTTTTTAGTAAAAAACAGTAACCGACTGAGCAATAAGAAACTATCGTTTGAAGCCCGAAGTTCCATATCCTTTATTTTTTGGCTTTCTCGCGTGTCCTTTCGTAGAAGGGAATAAAGTAGGATACAGAATATGAAAATCCGAAACCAAAATCGCCGAAATCGTTGACTTCGTTAAAACCGGGAATGTGAAAGTTTTTAAAGTTAGGCGGATCTGTATTGTTTAAAAGTCCTTTAAACTGTATGTTCATATTTACATATACATTGGGCAGGGCTTCAAATCTGAGGCCAAAAAGCGCCTCGCCCCAAGCGGCAGATAGGTTGTCAAATTTGGTACCGGGCTCTACAGATACTTCACCAAAAAAAGGATTGTTGGATTGAATGTTAAAACTGTTTAGCGTGTTTGAAAAAGAGCTCACGCCTACTCTCAGCCCTACGTAAATCATGTTTTCCATCCCCAGCCAGTTGTTGTGCATGTTGTAGTCAAAACCGGCTTTGACGTAAGAACCTTCTATGGTGGAATTGCTATTGTCTTCGTTTTTGGTCCTATCGTCATAACCGAGTTCTACTGCCAACCAGTGTTTTTTGGTGAGTCTGTAATCGGCTACAATTTCAAAGCCCGTAAAGTCATCCTCTAAAAATGTGCGTGCAGGCTTGAACAAATCCACGCCCAAGCGCAAACCGTAGCGATCTCTGATGGTGATGGTGTCGTACGGATTCACTTTGCCCTGCTGGGCAAAAGCGAGTGAAGTTGTCAGGAAAAAGCCCGACAGACTAATGAAAAATACGCACCGCTGCTTGAAATTCATTCTGTATGGTATCGTTAGTAATCAGTAGGTTTCTAATCCAATTGTCGTTGTCGTTCCGCAAAGTGATTTGTTGCAAGATAAACTCATTTTTGAATCCGCAGGCTTTGGAAATAAAAACTTCCTGTGCCAAGTATCTTATGTCAACCGTATCGGAATTTCGGAGGTTGGCGTTTGCTGCATCTTTAACCATCACGATGGTGGTTGTGAATTCGCCCAATCCGGTGGGCAATGGAATACCTATGGAATCGTTGGCAAAAGTACCGCCGTTTGCAGGGAGTGAATCATTCACTTCCGGATATACAACACGCAAACCGGGAACGATTTTAAAATCATTTGTGATATTGGCATCTAAAAACCGTAAGACGAGATTGGGCGTTTTGGGAATCCCCGCACTACATAAATCGTCGCGTTCGCAAGCGCCGAGCAAGCACAAAAACAAACCTACAAAAATCAGGTATCGGTATAACCTCATGCTTTAATTTTTTCCAAAAGTACAACATTTTCTACGTGAAAAGTTTGTGGAAACATATCCACAGCTTGCACTTTTACAATTTTATATTGTTCCTTCATCAGTGCCAAATCGCGTGCTTGGGTGGCCGAATTACAACTCACATAGACTATTTTTTCGGGTGCCATGCGCAGCAATTGCGCGACTACATCGGGATGCATCCCGTCTCGAGGCGGGTCTGTAATAACCACATCCGGGTGGCCGTGGGTGTTTATAAAATCATTGTTGAGCAACACTTTTATATCGCCTGCAAAAAAGGAAAGGTTTTGTAAACCGTTTTTTTCGGCACTGCGTTTGGCATCTGCGATGGCCTCCGGCACCGATTCTATGCCCACTACTTTTTTGGCATTTTTAGCGACAAATTGAGCAATCGTGCCAATGCCGGTGTACAGATCGTACACCACTTCATTGCCTGACAGCCCTGCAAAGGCGCGCACAATTTTATAGAGTTCGTAGGCTTGCAGCGGGTTGGTTTGGTAAAACGATTTGGGATGTATGGGAAATATCAAATCTTCCATTTGTTCTTCCACGTATGCCTTGCCTTGGTAACAAATGACTTCTTGGTCGTAGATGCTGTCGTTGGGCTTATGGTTGATGATGTATTGCAGCGAAGTGACTTCGGGGAAAGTTTCCCCAATAAAATCGAGAAGTTTTTTTCGCTGGTTTTCGTCTTCTTTAAAAAATTGAACAACTACCATAACCTGACCGGTAGTGGTGGTTCTAACCATGAGTGTCCGCAAAAAACCTTCCTGGCTTTTTGGATTGAAAAAAGCCATTTGATGTGCTGTGGCGAATTTTTTCACGGCATTTCTGATAGCGTTTGAAGGATCGGGCTGAAGGTGGCATTTTTGAACATCCAACACTTTGTCCCAACGGCCGGGAATATGGAAGCCCAAGGCATTTCGGTCTTCAATCAGGCCCTTTGCATCCCTTTCTTCATCGGTTATCCAACGGCTGTCTGAAAAAGCAAACTCCATTTTGTTTCTGTAGAAATAGGGCTGCGCACAGCCTAAAATGGGCGTTTCGTTGGGCAAGTCCAATTTCCCGATGCGCCTGAGGTTTTGATAGACTTCTTTTTGCTTGAAGAAGAGCTGGCTTTGGTAGTCCATGTGCTGCCATTTGCAACCGCCACATACGCCAAAATGTTCGCAAACCGGCTCGGTACGTCTATCGGAAAACTGGTGAAAAGCGCGCGGCGAACCGTGGTAATATCCGCCTTTGTTTTTATAGACAAAAACGTCGCACACATCTCCCGGAACTACTTTGTCCACAAAAACCACTTTGCCATCGGGTGCTTTGCCTACGCCCACGCCTTTGGCACCGGCATCGTGTATGGTTATTTTTTCTAATACAAAATTCTTCTTTCGTCTGGACATGTGGCAAAAGTAGGAAACTGTTCAGAATTATTTTTATAAATCGCGGGATTTAGACCGTGAGGAATTTTTTGGTCAAACCAAATCGCAAAAAACCATTTTTAATGCATGTATCCATTAGTACACGAAAGGATGAACTACGCTGAACGTTTGGTTTGGCTACGCCGAATCTTCGATTTAGCTTTGCTGAACCTTAAGGTTTCGAGTGGGAGCGGGGAAGGTGACAATGTTCTAATGAGGACACTTGGGCAACTTAAATTTAAGGTCTCCATAACCTTTAGCCGATTTACTAAATAACAGATCAGAATTTAAAGGTTTTTCTAGTGTATCAACTATTACGGTAAAAGTTAAAACGGGATCCGTTACATGATTGAATTTTATTTTATCTCCATTCTCCTTTTTTACAATAATTTCATTTTTAAAAAATAGATTTTCATGAAATCTTTCAATCACAACCCCTTTAAAAGGTTCAGAAAAATCGCAAAAAACTTCTGAACCCTTAACCTCTACCGAAAGTAAGTAATGAGTTGTATAATCTGCAATAATAAATACTGCAAAAGATAAAAAAACGATAACTAATTTGTTCTTAAATGCCTTGTAAACATAGAGGATTACAATAATTAACAATGAAATTATAAAGAATGAATAAGTATAACCGAAATGGTTGTATAGATATTCCCCCATAACTGACCCATTGAAAAAATATAAAACCAGCAATAATGCATAAAAATAATAGGCGTATTTATTAAAAAATATTTTCATTTCAGCTCTGTTGTTTGTTCAAAAAATTTGTCAGATTTTGCTACCCACTACCACATCTACTAAAGCCTAAGTGCTTTCGCGTGGCTTTAATTTTTGGATACTAAAAACACAAAAGCTTTTCTATCGACATAACCTCAGCATTATTGTAAAATTAATGCGCGCGATTCATTTCTTATTTTCTACAAATTTTTGCTTTCATTCAAAAATAGTAAAAATCTTTTATTTAGTAATGAACCACGCGAAGGGATTGACTCAATCGAATTGCATTTTGCGTGGGAGCGGCTTTTTCAAGCCTCAAAACTAAATATTTCGTTAAATAACTGTTTTTATAGTTGTATAACTAAAAAATAAGTTTTATGTTTGTCCTAAATATTATCCGTCATGCAAAAATTAACTGCCAAAGAAGAAGAAATCATGCAGGTTTTATGGAAGCTCCAAAAAGCTTTTGTAAACGATGTTTTGAAAGAGATTAAGGGCGAAAAACCGCATTACAACACGGTTTCCACCATCATCCGGACGCTTGAAGAAAAAGGGTTTGTGTCTTATCAGGCTTACGGAAAGACACATCAATACTTTCCTATTATCAGCAAAGAAGACTATCGAAAATATGTGATGAGCAATACCCTAAATCATTATTTCAACAATTCGTACAAGAATATGGTATCCTATTTTGCCAAAGAAGAAAAAATATCGGCAGCAGAGTTGAGAGAAATTTTGGCACTCATCGAAAAAAAATAAACTATGGAAACTTTCTTTTTTTACCTCCTTAAATCGGGTGTATTGCTTGCCGGCTTTTACTTAGTTTATCATTTTCTGTTGCAAAAGGAAACTTTTTATCGGGCAAACCGCTGGTTTTTATGGTTAGGCTATTTGGTATCCTTGGTTTTGCCACTGATCACTTTTGTAAAAAAAGTGTTTGTGGAAATACCGACTATCAGCACCATAGAAAGTATTCAAGCAAACCCTGTTTCAATCGAATCTTATACTATGGATTGGAAAGAAATCGCTTTGGTTGTTTATGGTATTGGACTGGCATTTTTCGGATTGAGATTCACCATGAATCTCCTGCAATTGGTCAAAACTATTCGAAAATACCGTTTTCAAAAAGTAAATAAATTGTTGGTGGCAGATGACGTTGCGATTGAATTGCCCTTTTCATTTTTCCGTTTTGTTTTTCTGAACACCCACGTTTATTCCGGTAAAGAAGCCACATTTATTTTTAAGCACGAGCAAGCGCATGCCAACGGCTATCATTCCGTGGACTTGCTGTTTGCAAACCTGCATACCGTTTTCTTTTGGTTTCATCCGTTTGCTTGGTGGTACCAATCAAAAATCAATCAAAACTTAGAATACCTCGCCGATGAAGCTGCCGTCACGTCCGAGACAGACAAAACAGTGTACCAACAAACTTTGTTGAAATCACTTTCCCTGCAAGCAAACTTGGCACTCACCCACCCTTTTTATCAATCTTTTTTAAAAAACCGAATCGTCATGATGAACCAAAAAAAATCCCCGAAACACAATGCATTCAAATATTCATTGATGCTACCGCTGCTCGTTTTGTTCTTTTTGCAGTTTCAAATTGAAACAGTCGCCCAAAACAAACCGAAAACCGTTAAAGAGAAAGCCTCTGAAGTGCCGCCACCTCCACCGCCAACTACCGCTGTCGAAACCCCAACGCCACCACCACCACCGCCAACGTTTGCCGAAAACGAAAAACCGCTTGTTGTAATTGACGGTGTCGAACAAACCATGGATGGGATAAAGCCTGAGGATATCAAAAGTATCAACGTGCTCAAAGGCGGAAATGCCACCGAAAAATATGGTGAAAAAGGCAAAAACGGTGTGGTTGAAATCACGCGGATTCAAGCCGGTGACGAATATATCACCCCGAAGAATTTAAAAAACGGCTCGCAGGCAGACAAGCTACCTGAAAATGCGCTGTACATCGTCGATGGTGAAACAACGACCCGGGATGCCGTCGAAAAACTTAGACAGGAAGATATCAGGGCCGTTTTTGTTTTAAAAGGTGAACACGCCACCAAAAAATACGGCGACAAGGGCAAAAACGGGGTGATAGAAATTTTTACCAAACAGTAAACTAACGTGAGTTCGACATAACAAATTTCAAATAGCCTGAGTTTGAATTTTTTAATTTGTCAAATGGCAATAGATTGGGGCCTTAGCCTGTTCATATCAAATAAAACACATTGGGCTTCAACCAAGTTCTAAAATAAAATTTTGGCTAAAGCCCTATTTCATGATTGTTTTTAAACATCGGACTGAAGTCCGGTGCAATTGAATAAATAGGAAACTGACAATCAGTATTATATGAAAATTTGATTAATCAAACTCAGGTAAATAACAATCAAAAAACTTCCGACTTCCGACTTCTGACCTCTAATGTTTTTCTTATTTTGAACTCGCGTTAAACTAATACTGCTCCCCCTCGTTCGGAAAATCTTTCGATTTCACGTCATCGACATATTGCGAAATGGCAGTGTTCATGTCTTCGTACAAGTTCATGTAGCGGCGCAAAAACCGCGGGCTAAACTCATGTGTCATGCCGAGCATGTCGTGCAGGACAAGCACCTGCCCGTCTACGCCGTTTCCAGCTCCGATACCAATGACCGGAATGGAAATCGTCTCTGCCACTTGCTTGGCCAAGGCCGCAGGAATTTTTTCTAGCACGATGGCAAAGCACCCAATGCGCTCCAGCAATTTGGCATCTTCGATGAGTTGCTCGGCTTCGGTTTCTTCTTTGGCACGGACGGTATAAGTCCCGAATTTATAAATCGATTGCGGGGTCAATCCCAAATGTCCCATCACGGGGATACCGGCGTTCAATATTTTTTTGATGGAATCTTTCACCTCGTTGCCGCCTTCGAGTTTAATGGCATGCGCGCCGCTTTCCTTCATGATACGTATGGCGGAGCGGAGTGCTTCTTTCGAGTCGGATTGGTAGCTGCCAAAGGGCAAATCGACCACCACCAAACTCCGGTTGATGGCACGCACCACCGACGAAGCGTGGTAGATCATTTGGTCTAAGGTAATGGGTAAGGTAGTCTCGTGCCCGGCCATGACGTTGGAGGCCGAGTCTCCTACCAAAATCACGTCCACACCGGCGTTGTCAACAATCTTGGCCATGGTATAGTCGTAAGCGGTGAGCATGGATATTTTTTCACCCCGGCTTTTCATCTCAAAAAGCGATTTGGTGGTGATGCGTTTGTAGTCTTTTTTTGCTGTGGACATTTGCTTTTTGTTTGGTAAGCCAAAAGTACGGAATTGAGTGCTATTAGTTAAGAAAATTCAATTTATTCAATCTTCATTAAACCTCACAGTTTTTAAAAACAGACCTCACAGGTTTTAAAAACCTGTGAGGTCTTAATTCTTCTTAACCGTATAATAAAATCTGTTGGAAGAAAAGTCCGCTTGGTTCAAATCGGCTTTTTCTGAAAATGTCTGCCAATCATTCGTAGCAATCAGCTTGTGATTTCTCCCGATGTAAGTAAACTCGAAAGGCATTTCAAAACCTTCAACATCGGTTTTCCATCGGTATTTAAAAGTATTTTCTACAGGTTCAACTTCGAGCATCGGGATATTTTTATAGAACAGATATTGATGAAAAACAGGGCTGAGATCTTGCCCGGTTTCCCGATTGAAAAAATCAATCACCGTTTTGGTGTCTATAATTTGATGCCGAAATGTTTCTGCATATTTGCGCAAAATTAGCCACCACTTGTTATCGTTGTCCACCATATGCCGGATTGTGTTGATCATCAAAGCGCCCTTCACGTACATATCGCTCGAACCTTTTTGGTTCAATCCGTATGCAGCAATAATCGGCCGGTTGTTGCGCACCGACTTGCCCAGCCCATTGATGTAATGCTGTGCCTTTTCATAACCCCAACGACACTCGATATATACTGATTCGGCATAGGTGGTAAACCCTTCGTGTATCCACATGTCGGCTATGTCTGCCGAGGTGATGCTGTTCCCAAACCATTCATGCGCCGATTCGTGTATGATGATAAAATCCCACAATAAACCCACGCCAGTACCAGACAAATCTCTACCCAAATATCCCATTTGATATTGGTTGCCATAAGCCACCGCGCTTTGATGCTCCATACCCAAATAGGGGGTATCTATTAATTTAAAACTGTCATTGGCAAAAGGATATGTTCCGAATTTGGCTTGAAAGCAATCCATCATAGGCTTGACTTCTTCAAACTGAATTTTCGCGGCTTCGAGGTTTTGCCGCAGCACGTAATAATCTAAATCGAGGCCTTTGTAGTTCTCGCCAAAATGTACGTAATCTGCGATATTTACCGTGATGTCATAGTTGTTAATCGGGCTTTTGACTTCCCAATCCCATCTTGTATATCCGCCTGCCATTTTTTCGCTGCCCAAAAACCGACCGTTGGAAACATTCATCAAACCATCAGGAACAGCCACTTTAATGGTTGCGCCCAAATCTGGCTCGTCGCTTTGGTGGTCTTTTACAGGATACCAAAGGCTGGCGCCCGTACCTTGAACGGCCACGCCTACCCAGGGCTTTCCGTTGCTGTCTTTTTGCCAGACAAAACCGCCGTCCCAAGGCGCCCTTCGGGCTGTAAGGGGTTGACCGGAATAATAAAACCTTAAAGATGCATGATTCCCCTTTGTCAAGGCTTTTTCAAAATCGATAAAAACGGCGTTAAATTCGCGGATATAGGCCAATTTTTTTCCCTGAAAAACGATGGAATCAACCTGCATGTTGGCAAACAAATCAAGTTGGATACGACGGGTGTTTTCCTTTACTTCAAACGAAATGTCGTTGTAACCGGATAGATATTTTTCGTCTGTATTTATTTGGATGTTCAAGTCGTATCGCTGTACGTCAAAATTTGTTCGCTCCGGTCGCAAACCGCCTTGCAGGCTATCTTGACGAGAAAACGTTTGCGCGTGCAGGGCAAAGGAAATCATGATGCAAAAAAAAGGATATAAAATTTTTCTAGGCATCGCGTTGTTTTTTAAAATAGATTTAAAACTAAGGCTGATTACTTGTTGTTTATGGCTCTGATATAAACCAATTTAATAGAGGCTCTGTCTGTTCGGCGCTCGTCGATTTCAAAATGATTTTTGAGCGATTTGATCAGCGGGGTGAGTTTTTCAAAACCAAAATTTCGCGGGTCAAAATCCGGACTTTTCTTGATGAGCAGGTTCCCTACATCGCCCAAAAAAGCCCAGCCGTCCTCATCTGCCACATCGTTGACCGTGCTAGAAAGCAAGGAAAGCAATTCGCGGTCAATTTTTTGGAAAGAATCTTCTACCTCAGCAACTTGCTGTTTGTTCTTGAGTGTGGCATCGGTTTTGGACGATTTTTGTCTTTTCAAAATTTCGAGATAGACAAATTTATCGCAGGCTACAATAAATGGTTTGGGCGTCTTTTTTTCGCCAAAACCAAAAACTTTCATCCCCGATTCGCGAAGACGTGTGGCCAAGCGGGTAAAGTCGCTGTCACTGGAAACGATGCAGAAACCATCGACCCGATTGGTGTAGAGTATATCCATCGCATCGATAATCATGGCCGAGTCGGTCGCATTTTTTCCGGATGTGTAACCGTATTGTTGAATGGGTGTGATGGCGTTTTCTAAAAGTACGGATTTCCAGCCGGCCAAATTGGGCTTGGTCCAGTCTCCGTAAATTCTTTTGAATGTGGGTACGCCATATTTGGCAATTTCTTGCATCATTTCCCTTACGTTGCTAGCCGGGACGTTGTCTGCATCAATAATAACGGCGAGTTTCAGGTCTTTAGACGTCTCCATTTTTTATAAATTATGATTTTTATTGATGAGATAAAGATAGTATAAACGACACAAACGCTTATCTAAAATTTGCGGATGGGTGTTAAAAAGACATTAAGAGCCATAGGGCATCCCCTATTATTTGTAGGCGACAGTTATTTATGCTATTAAATTTAAAAAAGTAAACCAGCGGAAAAGTCTAAGTTTCGGCGGCAAACAAATCGACTAAATTGATATCTTTTGGCAATCCGCCAACGTTTTGCAATTTTATAGCGGCCAAGGTCAATCCGGCATGTAAACAAACTTGCGGTTTGTTTTTCTTGAGATAAGCATATAAAAACCCGGACCAAAAAGCATCTCCGGCACCGGTGGCATCGGCTACTTGTTCAAGGGGCAGTGCTTTTCTGAAAATGGGGGTGTTTCCCTTGATGGAAAGTTTCACCCCTTTGGCGCCTAAAGTCAGACAAACCCAATCGGCTCCGGCCTGATGAAAATAGTCAAAAGCATCTTCATGCGAAACTTCTCTCCCAAAATATCTCAAAATGTCATCTTCACTAAGCTTGACCAAAGGATTGAAACTACAGTATTGTTGGATGACGCCTTGCGCTTCGGACCTGTCCGGCCAAATACCCTGAGCGTAGTTTACGTCTATACTAAGTTTACAGCCCAAAGTCGCAGCTTTTGCAGCCCGGTTAATGATGGTTGCACGTGCCGGATTTTTACTCAAGGCAAAACAAGTGGTGTGGAAAATCCGCGTTTCTTTTAGGTCTTCATCAGTAATTTGAGATTCATAAATCTCTTTATCTGCTTCTCGATAGGCTAAAAAATCAGGCGTTCCGGAAGTGCGCGAGACCAAAATTACACTCGTTGGATATCGGTCCAAAACGGCCACACCGTCGGACGGAAGCTTCATGTTTTCAAATTCGGACAGGACAAATTTTCCCAATCCGTCATGCCCGATGGCTGCAACAAGTCGTGCGTTTAATCCCAGCCGGGTCATGTTGACGGCTACATTGGTGGGCGAGCCACCCAAATAACGTTTGTAATCTGTGGTGGTTGCTGTACCGGCTTCTTTTTGGTGTCCGATAAAATCGATTAAAATTTCACCGACAGACAAAATATCTATACTTCTTGACATAGCTTAGGTAAGAAATTTTTTACCGTTGAGGGCTTGCGATAAAATAACAGTGGCTGCTGCACTCCAAGCGCACTTGGGCACCCCCGTTGGCTGTTTGGTGTCAGTGTTGAAATTTTCGTAAAAAGCCCAATCTTTAATTTCATTGAGTTTGTTGATGCGCATCAACACCTCTTCGGCTTCATCCCTGTAACCGTTTTGCAAGAGCCCCACACCGTAAAAACCATTAACCATCTGCCAAGTGCCCCCATTGTGAAATTCAAAAGGGATGTTTCTGAATTCGTATTTACAATTATTGATCAGTAATTTCCAATCAGCATCCTCTTCTGTGATTGCCGGCCAAAATGCGGGTAAAAGTTTTGTTTTTACTTTTTTTCTCACTTTCTCTGCGTATTTCACCACTTTGGGTGAAAATTCTTCTTTATCAATCTCCAGAATTAACGCGAGGCTGTTGGCAAGTGCATCAAACTGTGTTTGATAGCCGGAGGGGTTAAAGGCTGCCATCCAGTATTTCTTTTTTGGCAGTTCGTGGTAAGCTTTTGGGTGATATGGCTCATTGGTGGTTTTGCGCTTGCGGTAATTTTCTGAAATTTTTCTGGTAATTCTAATGATTTTATCTTCTTTTTCAATACTCGGAAAAAGCAAATTAAAAGCGCGCAAAGCCCAGAGGCGAAGCAATTGGTCGTAGAGAATATAACCTTCTGTGATGTATTCGTCTGCCCAATTTCCGGATCGCGGCACATAGACCAAATGGTTGTTGTTGAATTCCCATGCTTCCAGCAAATTAAAACCTTTATTGATGGCATTGACGTGTGATTTGGCAAAATCCAAATCGTGGGTAAACTGGGCGTAATTACACACCCCTATAATGTACCAAGCAATCGTATCGACGCGTCCGGCTAAGCCACCAAAACTCAGTTTGGTTTTGGTTTTATCAAAAAACACGTTTGACGGTATGTTGCCTAGGTGGTATTGATGATCGCTCAAAGTATTGAGGGTTTCCCGGAACGTTTTGACGAGATGTTCATCACCGTCAAAAAGTGCGGCCAGACCACAGATAACGCCATCACGCGCCCAAATGCGTCGGTAGTTGGTAATGTCGTTGGCACTTGCCAAAAAACCTTTTTCTGTTGCTACTTCGTGAAGCAACGCTGTTGCTTTTTGATAGGCTGTCATAGTTAGAAAATTTTATCGGGGTCTGTTAATTGGTTGAGTTGATCTCTTAAATCAGCTGAAAGCATGGACAGTCCAAGTTGGTAAGATGCATTCATCCATCCAAAACCGGAAGTTGTGATATAGTCAAATTCGGTGCCTACATTGCCGTATTCTGCATAAACCTTGTGTGTGCAGGCCACAACGTCGTATTTTTCGGGAATAGTGCCGTTGTAGTCCACGGCATTTCGGGTAATCATCCACAGCCAACGATAGATACATTGTTGGGCTTCATCGAGAAAGCCGTAACGAACCAATCCGCGCCAAATTAGCATTTGATGGGGCGCCCATCCGTTGGGGTAATCCCATTGACGCTGGGGTTGGTCTTTGGCTATGTGCGACACTGAAGCTGCCGAGGTGGCCAGTATGCCTCCCTTGGCTAAGTAGTGCGCCATCAAGCAATTTTTTATTTTTTCGGCTTGTTCGGTCGAACATATACCGCTCCAAAGTGGATAGAAATTGGTGGCTGATTCAAATGCTGTTTGTTTGCCTGTTTTCAAATTATAATCAAAAAAACTGCCTGCTGCTTCGTTCCACATGTATTTGTTCATAAGCATTTTTCTGGAAGCAGCTTTTTCTATCCAATAATCGGAATGGTAATATTTGCCTTTTGAGGTTTTGAATTTGTTGTTGAAGTAGGTTTTGATTAAATAGGCAAAATCATTTTCGTATTTGTAGAGCAAGGCGTTGAGATCGACACAATTGAGATCGGCGCAACAGTCATCCAATCGCCAAGAGGTGTCGTGACCGCTTTCGCGCAGGCTGCGGTCATGCCTAAAATACAAATCGAGGTCTTCGTCCACCAGCTGTCTTTGGCTGTACTTTTGTTCAAATTCTTGAAGAGAAAGGCCGTGTTTATATGCAAATTTCTGCAATACTTTTTCAAAATGACCCGGTTCGGTTTCCGGCGGCACACCTATTCCTTCGGCAAAATAGCGGTTCAGGCCGGTATGTGTCAATCTTTTTCCATCCACCATCCAAACGGTTTCATATTCTTTAATAGCCGTTTCCAAAGTTTCTTGTAACCATTTCAAATCTTGCGTATTTCCGGATTCAAAAACCTCTCTGATGAACGAACTCAAGAAGGGCGGTTGTGTTCTTGTCAGGTAATAGGTTCGGTTTGCATTGAGTATTTTGCCGTAGTGTTCTATTTGGTAGCAAAAATTATCCACCATGGCTTTCGCCAAATCTACGCGGTCATCTAACAGCAGCCCCACTCCTTCAAAATAACTGTCCCAACCGTACATTTCGTTGAACCGACCACCGGGCACAACAAATGGAACACCTCTTTCATTTTCTATTTTTAAGGACAAAATACCCGGTTTGTTGTTGATGCTCAGTACGTATTTAGGTGTTATTTTTTTGGGTAGGACGACCAACTCCATTTCGGGATGTGAACAGGCTATTTCGGAGAAATACTTTCTGCCTGTTTTGTCTGTGCAAGGCACATAGAGTCTTTGCTTGTCTGTCGACGCTTTATCGTCACCTAAAATAGTGGCCAAGCCGTCTTTATCTACACTTCGGGTGAGGTCATTCCAAAAGTAATCTCTTATCATACGCGAGATTCTGTCGGCGGGTGCTTCTTCAATTTTAGTAAGCGGTATCTCTGCTATGGTTTTTCCGGCTTTCTTTTCCAATGCCAACTCTTGCAGTAAATTGGAAAGTTGATACGTTCCTTTTACGGTATATGTCTGCCCACCATGGGCTTCAAGGATAAAACTTTTGGGGCCGGTATCTTCTTTGGTGATTTTTTTATCGCCATCCGTGTCTTCCTGTGCCAACAAGGCGGTAAGGGTTTTTTCTATATCAAGCCTGAACTGCATTTCTGGATGTTAATTTTTTGAGTATAAAATATGAAATCAAAAGAAAAGTCATGGGTATCAAAATAAAATAGAATGCATTTTCAGGGCCTTTGTTTTTAAACAGCCAACCGGTAATCACAGACCCCATGGAACCTCCAACAGCCGAAAAAACTACGATAAGTCCGGTCATAGGGCTGTGCAGTTTTTTGGGCAATGCGCTCAACACTATCGAGTTTAAAAGCGGGTAAATAGGCGCAATAAACAATCCTACAATGGGAAATGCAAAACCAATAAGTGGAATATCATTAATAGATTGGATGGCTTTTACCTCTATTCCGACTGTTTTGGGCAGTAAAAAAACGACCAAAAACATGGCTGTAACGGTGCAAAAACTCAACACCCAAATCCAGTGAACTTTACGTGTGAGTACACCCGCCAACAACCTTCCGATTGCCAGTGAAATAGCAAAAATACTCGCCATCATAATACTGACACTTTCCGGGAGGTGTAACACATTTTGGTTGAAGGTAGGCAGCCATGTCATGATGCCTTGTTCGATCATCACAAAGAGAAAAGCACTGATGATAAACACTAAGGTCAGCAGGCGTGCCATCAATTTCATCATTTCTACAAAATCTTGTGCCAAATCCACACCGGGAATCTCCGGTGTTTTGTCAAATTTTGTAAAGTATAAAAACAAAAAAGAGAGTACAGATGCCGCTGCCAACAACCAATAAACGCGCAACCAAGCATCCGGGTTGGTGTCGCTATTGAAGGAAGGAAATAAAAAATACGCTAAGGCAATCCCTATCATAAAAACGCCTTCTATATTGCTCATCAAGCTGTTGTGCTCTTTGGGGTTTTCCGTCACCATCCCAATCATGGAATAGACGGATACTTTTATCAAAGCAAAGGAAGTACCCACGGTGGCAAAGAGTACTTTTGCGGCAAAAAACGAATTGCCATAAAACATAAAAATACAGGCAAAGGAAACCAAAGCCAAGGCGATTAGCATGGCTCTTTTGTAGCCTATACGTGGCAAAAAAGAGGCAATGACAAAGGAAACGATGGCAATAGGCATGTCTTTAAAAGGTTCCAACACACTGGCCTGATCCTCAGCCACTCCGTAATTGTTCAACGACTTTAGGATGACTATTCCGACACTATTGAGCAAAATTGCAAACACAAAGTAATTGAGAAAAAGCGAAATTTTGACCCCTGTATGTTTCATTTGTTTGTTGTTTTAATTGATAAAAACCGCTTGTCGGTCATTGCTTCGTTTGGATGTAATCCGCTAAATACAGACCTTTAGTTTTTTTTTGATGTTACCAAAAATAGCCCACAATAATACTGGTTATTATCAGTAGTACAATTGCCAATTTTCGATAGTTTTTATACCAAGGTAACGGACGCAATTCAATAGTTTCTGCATCAAAAATAGCTTTTTTGTAGGTGTATTCTGCGACTTGATGCACCGGTGGCGGTTCCGTAGCTAAACTTACCACCACATGAACCACTATGCTGATTATAAACAAAATGGAAGCTTTCCCCAGAAAATGTATTTCATTGATTGCGGGCACCCAATCGAAACCTTGTGACAGTATCATAAAAACCGCCAATGAAAAACCAACCAACAAACTCACTATTGAGCCTGTGCCATTTCCTCGTTTCCAAAACATGCCCAATATGAAGGTAGAAACCGCCGGTGGTGAGGTAAAAGCAATCACAAGTTGTAAATAAGTCCAAAGGGAATCACTTACTTTCTCTATTTGCGGCACCCATAAAATAGCCAACACCACCAAAATGGCAGTAGTAATCTGTCCGGATTTTACGAGTTGTTTGCTCGTAAGTTTCGGGTTTATTTGGCGCACAAAATCCATGGTGACTAAGGTAGATGCCGAATTAAAAGTTGCAGAAACAGAAGACATCATCGCGGCCATGAGTCCGGCTACCACAAGGCCCAAAATACCTGCCGGCAACAAATTGAACAACAAAACGGGATAGGTAAGATTGGGACAATTACTCAAATCGGCGCAAATTTCGCCGTTTGTCAGTTGGTAGTTTAAGCCGGTAATATCTAAACTATTGAAGAGCAAAAGTGCTAATATACCGGGCACAACCATGATAAAGATGACAGGAAGTTTGAGCAAACCAGCAAAAAGCGCGCCCATACGTCCGTGATTCAAATCCTTGGCGCCTAAAACGCGTTGTACCATAAATTGATTGTTTGCCCAAAAATAGAAACCCAATAATGGCACACCTGAGAGCAAACCCCACCAAGGCATAAATTCGTCGTTTGATGGTCTGACCAAGCTAAATACTTCCTCCGAATTCTGAGGAATAAACTTTCCTTCGGCCAACCTGTCACCAAAATTGACATCGCCAGCTGCTAGCATGGCGTCTAGTTTTGTGGTCATCAAATGCCACCCGCCACCGAGCCGGTCAAAGGCAAAATAAGTAAGCAGGCAAGAGCCTAAAATGAGTAAAACGGCCTGTATGACTTCTGTTTGTATCACCGAATTCAATCCGCCGGGTATGGTATAGGCGGCGGCGGCAACGGCAAGAATGACCAAAATCAAATCCGAATCCATTTGAGGAAAAACAAGGGTCAATACGATTTTACCAACATACAATCCGGCAGCTGTGTCCACCAAAATATTACCGACTACGGTGATAAAAGAAAAATAATACCTGGAACGGCTGTCATACCGGCGTTCCAAAAATTCGGGCATGGTATAAACCCCGGATCGCAGGTAGAAAGGCAAAAAGAAAATGGCAAAAAAGATGAGTACCACTACGGCATACCATTCGTAGTTGTACACATTTATGTTTGTCTGATAGGCATCGGAAGCCAAACCTACAAGGGTAGAACTGGAAATATTGGCAGAAAAAAGCGCAATGCCAACGATGGGCCAAGTCATCGTCCTGCCACCGAGAAAATAATCTTCGGAACTGCTGCGTTTAGATTTAGAAATTCCGTAAATAATAATGCCGATGAGGTAAATTAAAATTACGGCAAAGTCTAGAAAGGTTAAGTTATTCATATCTAAAACGTTTTCGGAATGATTTAATGATTTGTTTGTTTAAGTTTGAAATTAGCAAACATATTATGTAGCAATTAACAATAAGTCAAATTTTGTTTCTAAATTTTGTCGAATATACATTTTTCGATGAAAAGAAAAAAAAATACAACAGAAATTAACCAATTTTGTATAGTGTTCTGATTATATTTTTAAATTTACAACACAACTAAAAATATGCAAGAAGTTACCCTCAAACAGATTGCTGAAATACTTCAAATTTCGGTAACTACCGTTTCCAAAGCGCTTAAGGATTACAAAGATGTAAGCCCTAAAACCAAGGCAGAGGTTCGAAATTTAGCGGCAAAACTCAATTACAAACCCAACCCCACCGCACTGAGTTTGCGCAATAGAGAAACCAAAATCATTGGACTGATTATCCCCGAAGTGGTGCATCATTTTTTTGCAAGTATTATCCATGGTGTGGTTTTAGAAGCCGAAAACCACGGTTATTTGGTTATTTCGTTAATTTCAAACGACTCCTACGAACTCGAAAAACAGCAAGTGGCCCTGCTACTCGACAAAAGAGTTGACGGCATTTTGGTTTCACTTGCCGGCAGTACCGTTCACACCCATCACATCAGTCAAATTCTCAAAAAAGAAGTGCCACTTGTGATGTTCGATAAAATTTCTGACGAAATTCGCTGTTCTCAAGTCATCATAGACGACTGGCAAGCAGCTTTTGAAGCCACAGAAAAGCTCATTTTAAGTGGTTGTAGAAAAATCATTCACCTCAAAGGCCCGGACGGGCCCAAAACATCCCAAGACAGGCTTGATGGCTACAAAGATGCCCTGAAAAAACATCGAATTCCTTTCCATTCTTCTTATGTTTATACCAGTAATAACGTGAGCATAGACGATGGTTACAAACTCACCGAACAAGCCCTAAAAGACCATCCGGATATGGATGCCGTTTTTTGCATCACAGATTTGGTGGCTGCGGGCGTACACAAGTATTGCAAAACCCACCAGATTAAGATGCCTGAACAGGTTTCCATCATCGGATTTTCAAACTGGCTCATCTCTGAGTTGATGAGTCCTTCTTTGAGCACGGTAGATCAACCCGGCTATGAAATGGGTATTAGAGCCGTCAATTTACTCATTCAAGAAATTGGTTCAAAAAAGAACGATGAAAAGTCAACGCTGCAAAAAATTGTTCTGCCTACAAAAGTTTTACTCAGAGAAACTACGCGTTAATTATTGATGCAATTCAATCGGATGTTTAACATTGTCCTTTGTAAAATAAAGAGCGTAATCAAACAGTTTATCAATCTGAACGCTTAATTTTGCAATTCATTTACAAAAATACCATGGGCAAAAAAAACAAACTTTCGGATGCTTTGGCCTATCACCAGTATCCAAAACCCGGAAAAATAGAAGTCATTCCTACCAAAAAACACAGCTCCCAACGCGATTTGTCTTTGGCGTACTCACCGGGCGTGGCAGAACCTTGTCTGGCTATTGAAAAAAATAAGGCTGATGCCTACAAATACACCATCAAGGGCAACTTGGTAGCGGTCATCACTAACGGAACTGCGGTTTTAGGCTTGGGTGACATTGGCCCGGAGGCCTCCAAACCGGTGATGGAAGGTAAAGGCCTGCTCTTTAAAATCTTTGCCGATATTGATGTTTTTGATATAGAACTCGACACCAAAGACATCGACAAATTTGTAGAAACGGTAAAAACCATAGCACCTACTTTTGGCGGTATCAATCTAGAAGATATAAAAGCGCCGGAAGCCTTTGAAATTGAAAGACGCCTCAAAGAAGAGTTAGACATACCGGTTATGCACGACGACCAACACGGCACAGCCATTATCTCCGCAGCAGCACTTCTCAACGCGGTAGAACTGGCCGGTAAAAAAATGGAAGATATCAAAATGGTCATCAGTGGTGCCGGTGCTGCTGCCATTTCGTGCGCAAAGCTTTACAAAGCTTTCGGCGTTCAAGGACAAAACATGGTTATGTTTGACAGCAAAGGTGCCATCACCAAAAGCAGAACCGATTTGACCTGTGAAAAAGAAGAATTTGCCATAGACCGCGAGGTAGAGAATTTGGAAAAGGCTTTGATTGATGCAGATGTTTTTATCGGGCTTTCCAAAGCCGGCATTCTCAAGCCACAAATGTTGAAAAAAATGGCAAAAAATCCCGTTGTTTTTGCCATGGCCAACCCCGATCCGGAAATAGATTACCCACTAGCCATCAAAACCCGAAAAGACATTATCATGGCTACGGGCAGATCCGATTATCCCAATCAGGTAAACAATGTGCTCGGTTTTCCATTTATATTCCGTGGCGCACTCGATGTGAGAGCAACAAAAATTAACGAAGCCATGAAGATGGCTGCCGTAAAAGCCTTGGCTGAACTTGCCAAAGAACCTGTGCCCGAGCAAGTAAATATTGCCTACAGCGAAACCAAACTATCCTTTGGCAGAGATTATATCATTCCCAAACCCGTAGATCCAAGACTGATAGCCACCGTTCCTGTAGCAGTGGCCAAAGCTGCCATAGAATCGGGCGTTGCTACCTGTAATATAGATGATTGGGATCGGTACGTAGATGAGTTGCATGCCCGAATGGGTTCCGAAAACAAAATAATCCGCATGATGTTTGACCGTGCCAAAAAGAATCCGAAAAGGGTCATTTTTGCGGAAGCAGATCACATCAACGTAATCAAAGCTGCACAGATAGTGCACGAGGAAGGTATTGCCATTCCAATATTGCTCGGCAAGAAAAACATCATCATCGAACTAAAAAAAGAAATTGGCTTCGAAGCCGATGTCGCCATCATCGATCCAAAATCTGACGAAGAATGCGGCAGAAAAGACCGTTATGCCGACGTGTATTGGAAAGCGCGCAAAAGAAAAGGCGTTACCCGTTTTGCCGCAGGAAACCTGATGCGCGAACGCAACTATTTTGCAGCCATGATGGTAAACGAAGGCGAAGCAGACGCCGTCATTTCGGGTTATTCGAGAAATTACCCTTCCGTGCTCAAGCCCATGCTCGAACTTATTGGCCCGGCCAAAAATGTACACCGCGTAGCCGCTACAAACTTGATGCTCACCAGACGAGGCCCTATGTTCTTGTCTGACACGGCCATCAACATAGAACCGGATGCTTTTACGCTTTCAAAAATAGCCGCAATGACGGCAAGGGTTGTAAAAATGTTCGGAATTGAGCCCGTTATGGCTATGGTCTCTTTCTCAAACTTTGGCTCTTCCAAGCATAAAAACGCCACAAAAGTTGCCGAAGCAGTCTCGCTGTTGCATGAGAACTATCCGCATCTTTCAGTTGACGGAGAGCTTCAGACCGATTTTGCCTTGAATGAACATCTTAGGGAAAGTACCTTTCCCTTCAGTAAACTTTCGGGTAAAAAAATCAATACGCTTGTTTTTCCAAACTTGGATGCTTCTAACATCACCTACAAACTGCTGAAAGAGCTCAACGAAGCAGACTCTATCGGCCCCATTTTGATGGGTATGCGAAAACCTGTACATATATTACAACTAGGTGCCAGCGTGGACGAAATTGTCAATATGGCGGCCATCGCCGTCATTGATGCCCAAGAAAAGGAAAAGGTAAAATAAAATTTTTACATTTGGTCACTTTTCAAGCTCGTCCTATTTTATGATACATCACCTCAACGGAAAACTCGTAGAAAAAAATCCGACACATCTCATCGTTGAATGTTCGGGTGTGGGCTATTTTTTAAATATCTCCCTGCACACCTTTTCAAAGATAAAAGACGAAGAAAACATACTGATATTTACCCATCTCATCGTCAGAGAAGATGCACATATTCTATATGGATTTGCAGACGCTTTTGAAAGAGAGATGTTTGAGTTGTTGCTCACGGTTTCGGGCGTTGGTGCCAATACGGCACGTACCATTTTTTCTTCCATGAGTCCGGAGCAGGTTAAAAATGCGATTCTGCATGAAGATGCGCTAAGTATTCAAAAAGTAAAAGGTATCGGAGCCAAGACCGCCCAACGCGTTATCTTGGATCTTAAAGACAAAATCATCAAGGTATATCCGGGAGATGTTAAGACTGAGTTTTCAGGCAATACTATTAGAAACGAGGCGTTATCTGCTTTAGAAGTTTTGGGATATCCCAAAAAACAAACGGAAAAAATCATAGACAAAATTATTTCTGAAAGCCCCGAGGAAAAAATTGAAGATGTCTTAAAACGCGCATTAAAAAATTTGTAAAAGATTTGAATACACTTTACAATTTTTACTTTTCCGCTTTCAGAAAGGCGGTGCTTGGGTTTGTCATCTTGATGGGAATTTCTGCATACAGCCAGGAACCTCAGCAAAATAGTGACACCATTCCTACGTATTCACTCGGCGAAATCGTCCTCAAAAATCCCAATAGTATTGTCGCCAAATACGCCTACGACCCGGTACTCGATCGGTATGTGTACACCGAAAAAATTGGCGCTTTCAACATCAACTACCCCGTGATTCTTACCCCTGCCGAATATCAAAAATTGATGTTGGAAGAATCCATGAAAATTTATTTCAAAGAGAAGGCTGCTGCACTCAGTGGCAAAACGGAAGAAGCCAAAGAAGCCCAAAAAAATCTATTGCCGAATTTTTATGTCAATTCCAGCTTTTTTGAATCCATTTTTGGCGGCAATACCATAGAACTTATTCCCCAAGGTTCTGTTGAAATGGATTTGGGCGTGCTCTTTACCAAACAAGACAATCCGGCGTTGTCACCCAGAAACCGATCCAACTTTACTTTTGACTTTGACCAGCGCATTCAAGTGAGTTTGCTCGGAAAAGTAGGAACACGACTCAAAGTCACGGCCAACTTTGATACAGAATCTACCTTTGATTTTCAAAACCAGGTCAAACTCGAATACACACCCAACGAAGACGACATCATCAGGAAAATAGAAGTGGGAAATATCAGCATGCCACTCAACAGCTCGCTTATTACCGGTGCTCAGAGTTTGTTTGGTGTAAAGACAGAACTTCAATTTGGAAAAACCAGACTGACTGCCGTTTTTTCGGAGCAGCGATCGCAAACGCGAAACATACTTGCCCAAGGCGGAGATGCCCTTGAGCGATTTGAAGTTTTTGCCTTAGATTATGATGAAAACAGACATTTTTTCCTGTCTCAATTTTTTAGAAATCAATACAATCAGGCACTAGTCAGTTATCCTTTTATTAGATCCGAAATACAGATTACCCGCCTCGAAATATGGGTAACCAACAGAAACTCCCGAACCGATAATGTCAGAAATATCGTTGCCGTGCAAGATATTGGTGAATCCAGGTTTATCAATCCGCAAGGGCAAGAACTCACCACCATAGGTTTAGACAATCCGCCTGCCAATTTTTTCAACACGGCGCCCAACACCACTCCGGACAACGCCAACAACAAACTCAATCCTTTAGAAATAGGAACAGCCAACTCTTTTTTCAATCCTCAAATCAGGGATATTTCAAACATCCAAGCCGGTTTTAACACCATTTCCCCGGCAGAAGGGGTTGATTTTGCCACTTTGGAAAACGCCCGAAAGTTGGAAGAAAACGAATATACTTTAGACACCCAACTCGGTTATATTTCATTAAACCAAAGGCTCAGTAACGACGAAGTCATTGGCGTTGCTTTCCAATATACCTTTCGCGGAGAAGTTTTTCAAGTGGGTGAATTTGCCAATGATGGGATTGTAGGTTCGGAAACCGTCAACAATGGTAATGGCGCCGAAATTGCTACCAACGCACTGGTTGTAAAAATGCTAAAAAGCAACCTCACGTTGGTCTCCGAGCCCGTTTGGAACTTGATGATGAAAAACATCTACGATTTGAACGCCTTTGGGTTGTCGCAACAAGATTTTAAACTCAATATTCTATACATCGATCCGCAACCGCTCAACTATATTACCCGAGCCGAGGGAGGTCCTCAGCTCCCTTCAGATGTAGAACTCACACCCTTGCTCGAAGTGTTTAACGTTGATAAACTTGACCAATTAAACGACCCCGTGGGCGACAAAGACGGAAATGGTGTGCCCGATGGCGACGGTTTTTTTGATTTTTTGCCGGGCATCACAGTGGATGCTACCAACGGACGAATTATCTTCACAACGACGGAACCCTTTGGTGGTCATCTGTTTGAAAAATTGCGTTCCAATCCCGGCGAAGACTTTGCCAATCCAAATACCTATAATGCCAACCAAAGTAAATACGTATTCAACAGACTATATACATCTACCAAGGCCTCTGCCCTGGAAAACAGTGACAAAAACAAGTTTCAACTTAGAGGAAGTTACAAATCGAGCGGAGGCGATGGCATCCCCTTGGGTGCCTTTAATGTGCCCAGAGGATCTGTTACGGTTACTGCCGGTGGCCGAACACTCACAGAAGGCATAGACTATACCGTTAATTACCAATTGGGTCGCGTACAAATTCTTGATGAATCGCTCAAGGCATCCAACACACCCGTACAGGTTTCCGTAGAAAACAACAACCTTTTCGGACAGCAAACCAGAAGGTTTTCGGGTATCAATGTGGAACATCAATTCAACAAAAAGTTATTGTTGGGCGCCACGCTTATGAATTTGAACGAAAAACCGCTCACACAAAAGGTAAACTTAGGCTCCGAGCCTGTGAACAACACCATGTTTGGCATCAACATGAATTATGCTACAGAAGTGCCTTTTCTGACGCGTCTGGCAAATAAGTTACCCAATATCGACACGGATGTACCATCAAATTTGAGTTTCAGGGGCGAAGCTGCCTTTTTGAAACCGGGTGCGCCCAAGGCAACAGAGCTCGGAGGAGAAGCCACAACCTACATAGATGATTTTGAAGGCGCGCAAACAGCCATAGATATTAAGTCGCCGTTGGCATGGAGCTTGGCTTCCACACCTGTAGGCTTTGGCGGCGAATTGCCCAATAATTCATTAGAAGTTGGTTTTAAAAGAGCCAAGCTGTCGTGGTACACCATTGACCCTACTTTCTTTGCCGGCGGACGCCCAGCAGGCGTTTCGGTTGACGATATCTCCAGCAACCAAACGCGAAGGGTTTTTATTGATGAGATTTTTCCGCAAATTGACCTGACAACAGGGCAGAGTGCTGCCATACAGACATTGGATTTAGCTTATTATCCGGACGAACGCGGTCCGTACAATTACAATCCCGCATACGTAAACACCGTGGACAATCCTGAAGATAACTGGGCCGGTATCATGCGTGGCTTGTCCAGCACCAACTTCGAACAAACCAATGTGGAATTTATCCAGTTTTGGGTACTCGATCCGTTTACAGAAGAGGGCAACACCAACCAGGGTGGAACATTGACTTTCAACCTGGGAAATATTTCAGAAGACATCCTGAAAGACGGCAAAAAACAATATGAAAACGGACTTCCTAAAAATGACCAAAGCACCATCATCACCAACAGAACCGCGTGGGGTATCGTGCCGGCCAATCAATCTTTGGTGTATGCATTTGACACCGGAGGCGGCGAACGACAAAATCAAGATGTTGGTTTTGACGGTTTGGCAGACCCTTTCGAAGCTTCAGACCCCGATCCTCAAATCAACAGCATCAAGCAGAACTATGCCGGATTTGAAGATCCTGCGGCAGACAATTATCTGTATTTTTTAAATCGGGAAGGCTCCATCCTCGAACGATATCGCGATTTTAACGGTTTGGAGGGCAACTCTCCGGAATCGATCAATGCGGCCAATCGTGGCAACACCACCCAACCCGATGTAGAAGACATCAATCGCGACCAAACCATGAACACGCTCGATGCGTATTTTGAATACAACATACCGATACGTCCGGGAATGACTACCGAAAATCCGCTGATAACCGATATACGAGAAGTAACGGTTGACGTGCCGAACGGACAACGCACGCGGGCGCGTTGGATTCAGTTCAAAATACCGGTTTTTAATCCGGACAGAGTCATTGGCCCCATTGAAGACTTCAGGTCTGTTCGCTTTATCAGAATGTTTATGAATGGGTTTGAACAACCTACTGTGCTTAGGTTTGGAACTTTAGACCTGATTCAGGGCGATTGGCGACGTTTTTTGGCATCACTCGACGAAAACGACCCCAATGTTGACGACGACGATACAGATTTTAACGTAGCCGCCGTTAACATTCAAGAAAACGAAGACCGTACACCTATTCCTTATGTAGTACCACCGGGTATAGACCGTCAAAGACTTTTCAACAACAATGTCTTGATTCGTCAAAACGAACAATCGCTATCGGCGCAAGTTTGCGGACTAGAACCGGGCGACTCCAGAGCCGTTTTTAAAAATGTAAGTCTCGATATGCGTCAGTTTAAAAAATTGCGCATGTTTCTTCATGCAGAATCCATTCAGAATGAGTTTCCGCTGATTGAAGATCAAATGATTGCCTTTGTACGGATGGGCAATGATTTTACCAACAATTTTTACGAGATAGAAATTCCCTTAAAAGTAACTCCGTTTGGCGCGCGCGATGCTGAATCTATTTGGCCCAAAGCCAATGAAATAGACCTCTCGCTTTCGCTTTTGCAAGTCATCAAAGTTCAACTGCTTACCAATCCCGATTTAGACCCGACTATCGTTAACTTTTTCAACGAGGTAGATTTAAACCCCGACGCGGCTGACAAAGTCAATCCGCTTCGCATTGGCATTAAAGGCAATCCGAGTATCGGTGACATCAGGGCTTTGATGGTGGGTGTGAGAAACCGTTCAGGCACCGATGCTTGTGGCGAAGTGTGGTTCAACGAACTCAGGCTGACCGACCTCGACCAAAGCGGCGGTTGGGCCACTACCGGTAATTTGGATGTGAATATGGCCGATTTTATGAATGTGACGGCCACTGGTAGGTACAGCACTATCGGCTTTGGCGCCATAGACCAAACCCCCAACGAAAGAAGCCGAGAAGATGTGCAACAATACGATTTGCTCACGACCATCAATTTGGGGCAATTGCTTCCCAAAAAATGGGGCATTCAGCTACCTTTTACCTATGGGGTTTCGGAAGAAATCCGAACGCCGGAATACGATCCGTTTTTTCAGGACATTAAGCTGGATATTTTATTGGACAACACGGAAGACCCCGAGGAACGCAAGCGTATTGAGCGGCAAGCGGAAGATTATACCAAGCGTCAATCCATCAATTTTATAGGTGTACGAAAAGACAGAACCACCGAAAAAAAATCGCAGGTGTACGACGTAGAAAATTTAACGTTCAACTTTTCTTATAATGAAGTGAATCAACGGAGTTTTGAAATTGAAGAATTTTTAGATCAAAATGTGCGAACAGGGGTTTCCTATAACTACAACTTTAGACCCAAAAGTGTTGAGCCGTTCAAAAATACCAAATTTATGGACAAGAGTGCCTATTGGAAGCTCTTGCAAGACATCAATTTTAATTACTTGCCTTCGAGCATCAGTTTCAACGCCAATTTTCTGCGTTTGTTTAACAAGCAAAAGTTTAGAGAGGTGGACATCGTCGGTATTGGGCTAGATCCGCAATTTACCCGAAACTTCTCCTTTGACTGGCAGTACAACCTCAATTGGAATTTGAGCAAAGGGCTTCGCATGAACTTTACGGCATCGCGCAACAACATCATCCGAAATTTTAACAGAGACCCCGATTTGCCGCTCAATGACGTGGGCGTGTGGGATAACTTTTTTGACACCGGCGACCCAAACAGACACAATCAAAGCTTGGGTATCAACTATGAAATTCCCATCAACAAAATTCCCATTTTCAAATTTATCAAAGCCAATTACATTTACACCGGCGATTTTAGCTGGCAACGCGGTTCACTGTTGTTTAACAGCATTCCGGACGAAAACGGCGATACTTTTGACTTGGGCAACACCATCCAAAATGCCAACACCCAAACCTTTACAGCCAATCTGGATATGGATCAATTCTACAAATACGTAAAATTGGTCCCCAAAACCCTCAATAGAGGACAGAATACCAATTTGGGCGGTAGGGCATTGCCTCCTAGGCCGGGTGTTCCGCCCCAACCAGCACCAAGCGATGAAAAACCGAAGAAAAACAAACGAATAAAGACCGAATTGAGCGGTGCTGACAAAGCCTACAACGTGGCTATCAAAGCACTGACGAGTGTGAAGAGAATACAAGTGAATTATAGAGAAAACAATGGTACGGTTCTACCAGGTTACCTGCCATCGCTTGGTTTCTTTGGGACCTTAAAACCCTCGTTCGGTTTTGTTTTTGGTAGCCAAGATGACATCCGTTTTGAAGCGGCCAAAAAGGGTTATTTGACCATCTTTCCCGAATTTAACCAACAGTTTTCTCAGGTAAAAAACGAACAACTCGACATTACAGCTTCGGTAAATTTGCTCAAAGATTTGACAATCGATTTGGTGGCCAACAGACTTGAATCATCAAACTTTACCGAACAGTTTAACGTTCGTGACGATGGCACTTTCACTTCGCTTTCGCCCAATACTTTTGGCAATTTCAGCATCTCGACACTGATGATTAAGACCACATTTGACAAGAGCAGTGTGGACAAATCCAGTGCCTTTGAAGAATTTCGCCGCAATCGAATTGTCATTGCCCAGCGACTTGCCGGAGAACCCATAAATCCGGATGCAACCAGCTTTCCAGACGGGTTCGGACCGAACAACCAAGCGGTGATGTTGCCCGCTTTTCTATCTGCTTTTACAGGAAAGGATGCCGCCGACATTCAATTGGGTGCTTTTCGCGACACACCTATTCCCAACTGGGATGTGAAATACACCGGTTTGATGAATTTTGCTTGGTTTAAAAGAAATTTTAAACGATTTTCCCTGGCCCACGGCTACCGATCTACCTACACCATAAACTCTTTCAACTCTAACCGCAACTTTGAAGAAGGCGTACAAAAAAGAGATGCCGCCGGAAATTTCCTCAACTCCATACTTTTTACCAGCATCAATTTGGTTGAGCAATTCAGCCCTTTGGTTCGGATGGATTTTGAACTGAAAAACGATTTAAAAATTTTAGCAGAAGTACGCAAAGACCGTGCATTGTCTTTGAGTTTTGACAACAATTTACTCACGGAAATTCAAGGCGACGAATTTATTTTAGGCGTCGGTTACCGAATCAAAGATGTACCGTTTACAACCAACTTAGGCGGTCGCAGGGTCACCAACCGAAACGACCTGAATATGAAAGCCGATTTTTCGTTGCGAGACAATGAAACCATCGTGCGGTCTATAGACACGGAAAACAATCAAACAACAGCCGGACAAAAAATATGGACATTCCGCTTTACGGCAGATTATGCGGTGAGTAGCAATTTTACCACCTTGTTTTTTTACGACCACACATTTTCAGAATTTGCCATTTCAACCGCCTTCCCACAAACCACTATCAGAAGTGGTGTCACGCTTCGATACACCTTCTAAAAATTTGCTCATGAATGTTAGGATGAAACGGTCAGAAATTTTACTTTTGTCAATAAACAAAAAACTTATGAACTTTCCTGCTGATTTAAAATACACCAAAGACCACGAATGG
This sequence comes from Flavobacteriaceae bacterium, assembly GCA_032251335.1. Lineage (GTDB taxonomy): Bacteria > Bacteroidota > Bacteroidia > Flavobacteriales > Flavobacteriaceae > UM-FILTER-40-17. The sequence goes on from JAVVDW010000007.1 coordinate 78,778, forward strand.
GTGCGCGTTGAAGGCGACATCGCTGTGGTTGGCATTACGGATTTTGCCCAAAAAGAATTAGGTGACATTGTGTATGTAGAAGTTGAGACCGAGGGTGAAACCCTTGAAAAAGATGCCGTTTTTGGCACCGTTGAAGCTGTAAAAACAGTTTCCGATTTGTTTTTGCCGCTGAGTGGCGAAATTATAGAATTTAACACTACTTTAGAAACAGAACCGGAGTTGGTCAACTCAGATCCTTATGTTGCCGGTTGGATGATCAAACTAAAAATACAAGACAAGACGGAATTGGAATCACTGATGGACGATGCAGCGTACAAAGAAGCCGTGGGCGTCTAAAAAAAGTAGCGCCGCTTGGCTGCTGTTTGGTTGGCTCGTTTTTTTAACGGTTCTGAGTTTGGTACCTGTTAAAATCCCCGACCAAAAATTACCGTCAAATAGCGACAAGTGGGTGCACGTCTTTTTTTACTTTGTGCTTACCATTTTAGTTTATTTTAACCTTATACAAAGGCTTAAAAAAAAACCTCAACACATCTTGATTATTTTTGCTATTGGGCTTTCAGTAGTTTATGGCATTATTATTGAGGTTTTACAAGTTGCCTTGACCAATTACAGATCTGCAGATTTTTTAGACATTTTGGCTAATATTTCCGGTTCTTTGTTGGCAAGTGTGGCTATTTTATTGAGTACAAAATATAAATTATCATAAAAAAATATTTTTTTTTGCTCAATTGAACACTATTTTTTTATATTAGCAAACCTATTAGAAACCAAAATTATGGAACCAAAAAAGAATCCAAAAGTTGATTTGACCCGCAGAAGCGGGCTGTTTTTCCAAGTCGGTCTTGTAGCAGTTTTACTGATTACATGGATTATGATTGAATGGAAATCGTACGATCGTTCGAATATTGACGTCGGTATGGTGAATATGGACGAAATGTTTGAAGAAGAAATTCCGGTAGTAGATTTATCAACCCCGCCACCGCCGCCACCGCCGCCACCTGCTGCTCCTGAGGTGCTGGAAGTTGTAGAGGACGAGAAAGAAGTAGAAGAAACGATCATCCAATCTACAGAGGCCACTCAACAAACAGAGATTGTAAAAGTGGAAACGGTTGAAGTGGAAGAAGAGGTTGAAGATGTATCTGTACCTTTTGCCGTCATTGAAGATGTTCCGCTATTCCCCGGTTGCGAAAAAGTAGCCAAAGATAAAAGAAGAGATTGTTTTCAAGAAAAAATGAATGATCACATTAGGGATAATTTTCAATATCCTGAAATTGCGCAAGAAATGGGCATACAAGGTCGCGTATATGTGCAGTTTACCATCGCTAAAGACGGAAGTATCACAGACGTCCGCATGAGAGGTCCGGACAAAAATTTGGAGAAAGAAGCTGCTAGAATTATTTCTAAGCTCCCAAAAATGATTCCCGGCAAACAGCGCGGTAAAGCTGTAAAAGTACCCTTTAGTATCCCTATCAATTTCAAGCTTCAGTAAGCACTTAACACTTTGTTATACAAATCCCGTCAATTAAATGACGGGATTTTTTTTTGAAACCTAACAAATGTCATGTTTTCAACATTTTAGGTAACGTAATTTTGATACGTAAACAAATGTTTTGTCTAACCTAAAATTGCGAAACTATGGTACCTAAAAAAAATCCAAAAGCAGACATGAGTCGCTATAGCGGACTCTTTTTTCAGATTGGCTTAGTGGTAATGTTGGGCGTCACATACATCGGAATGGAATGGAAATCTACCGAAAACGGCGACTTGTCTTTAGATACGATTACCATGGATAAATCTTTTGAAGAAGAAATTCCGGTAGTAAACCTCAACGTACCCCCACCGCCACCGCCACCGCCAATGGCAGCAGCTCCGGAAGTACTTCAGGTCGTTGACGATCAGGTAGATATAGAAGAAACGGTGCTTCAATCTACCGAAACCAATCAAAACCAAGTGTTAGAAATTGTCAAATTTGAAGCCGTAGAGGCCGAAGAAGAAGAGGAAGATGTTATAGTTCCGTTTGCTATCATCGAACAAGCACCTATATTTCCCGGTTGTGAAAATGTACCAAAAGACCAGCAACGCGAATGTTTTCAAACCAAGATGGACGAACACGTACGAAACAACTTCTCCTATCCGCAAGTTGCTTTAGAACTGGGCATACAGGGCAGGGTTTACATAGTGTTTGACATTGACAAAGAAGGCCGTATTACGAACATTAAAATGCGCGCACCTGACAAAAATCTTGAGAACGAGGCACGAAGAATTGTTTCTAAACTACCCAAAATGCTCCCCGGAAAACAACGCGGCAAACCTGTAAAAGTTTCATTTAGTTTACCGATAAATTTTGTCATTCACAATCAGTAACTGTCAAATTGTTTAGCTGAAAAAGCCCCGACTCGGGGCTTTTTTTATAGTTTATCAAGATAGGCTGTTTGGTAATCCGACCATATTTCGTAGATAGGATCTCCTTTCGAACTTTTGCCGCTGTGGTGCCAATGGCCGTCTATGATTTCAAATTTAAAATCCAATTTTGCGCCAACCCGAGTCTTATCTCTTGAGAAGAAATCAATGTTTTCTGTGTAGTTCCCGTCAACAGCACTGTAAGTGCCACCGCCAGTTCCCATGAATGCTTTGGTCTCCGAGTTGAAGGCAATCCACTGAAACCTGCCACCTCCCAAAATTTTCACCGTCCTTCTGGCTCCCGGAGTTTGTGTACTCACCTGGCCATCTCTTTTTCGACCCGTTATTACCCAATTGCCTGTGAGGTCATCTCTATTGTCTGAAAGCTTTAGCCACTTTTCTGTAAAAGGATTTTCGGCATCCAAAGAAGTTATCTCCATCTGGTTTGCTTCTATTTTTATTTTATAAGAAAAAGTTTTGCCGACATATTCAGCATTTTGAGTAAAAAAGTCCAAGGTTTCTGTGTACTGATTTCCTTGCAAAGCGTAAACACCCCCGCCGGCACTCAAAAAAGTATGGTCTGCTTTTTGTTTTCCTCCAAAAGCAAAATAGCCTTCCATAAATATTTTGACAAAAACATCCTGCACTGCTTGCCCATTTCTGTGTGTGAGTTGCCAACTTCCTTCAATGCTCTGACTTTGAGCAAGGAAAAAAAATGAAGACGCAAAAAGAATTAGAATATTTCTCAACACAATCATAAGATTTATTACTATTTACTAATGAGACTCTCGTAAAAAAACAGTCTTATACGTTCGCTATTGATAAATCCTGAGCCAAATCCTAAATCATCATATTTTTGAGTCAGAGAAATGTCTGCTACAATTGCTTCCTTACTTTTGCCTGCTTTGATGGCCTCGGAAATATTTTTCTCCAAATATTTAAGCATTTCTAAGAAATTCTGATAATCTTTTTTTGTGGCCAACTCCCCGTGTCCCGGGATGATCTTTGTATCATCGTTGATAATCATCAAGGCGTTTTCTACCGCCTTTATGTAGCCCATTGCATTTCCGCCTGAATTTGAATCAATATACGGATAGCGCCCGTTAAAAAACAAGTCTCCGGTGTGAAGCACGTTGCTTTGAACAAAATACACCATGGCGTCACCGTCTGTATGTCCGTTATGGCTGTGAAAAAACATGATTTCCTCGTCTTCAAAATGAAAATTGAGCCCCTCGGCAAAAGTAATTTCCGGTAGTGCATCGGGATTGGATTGGTTTTTCTCTTGTTGCGCATCATACAATCTTTTTCGCACATTGTCGTGCGAAACAATCAGGGCACCTGCTTTGCCCAAGTTGGCGTTGCCGCCGGTATGGTCGCCGTGCCAATGCGTATTGAGCAGGTAGCTGATGGGCTTATCGCTGACGGTTTCAACAGCCGCTAAAATTTTAGGCGTTAAATCTGCAAACTGGTCGTCAACCAAAAGGGCTTTGCCGGCACCAGCCAACAAGCCAATGTTGCCACCTCTTCCTTTGAGCATATAGACTTTTCCGTTGACGGGAATTACTTCGATATTGACTTCCTGTGGTTGGGCATAAAGACTTAATGTCATCAAAAAAACCGCTGCTAGTGTAAAAAATGAATTTGTTTTCAAGTTGTGTTGGTTTAAAGTTTAACCAAATTTAAAATTTTATAATAAAAAGGAAAACAGACTTTGGTTAAATTTAACGTATGGCCTATCTTTGCCCAGTTTAAAAAAATAGATGAAAACTGCCGTAAACAAAGCTTTTACCACTACAAATTTTGCTGAACTCTTGGCTGATCTCAAAGAACTCACCAAGTTTAGACTGTCTGTCAGCGTTGTTTTTTCGTCTGTTGCAGGTTATTTATTGGCAGTAGATGCTTTTTCCTTTTCTACACTAATGCTTTTGGCCGTGGGTGGCTACTTTATGGTAGGCGCATCCAACATATTCAATCAAATCATCGAAAAAGATTTAGATGCTTTAATGAAACGCACCCAAAACAGACCTATTCCTGCCGGTAGGGTTTCTAAAAATGCCGCATTCATCTTAGCACTGATTTTTACAGTTTTAGGTCTGTCTGCGCTCTACATCATTAACCCGAAAACGGCACTGTTTGGCGCAGTATCTATTTTTCTTTACACTAGCGTCTATACGCCATTAAAAACCTTGACACCACTTTCTGTATTTGCGGGTGCCATTCCGGGTGCCATCCCTTTTATGTTGGGCTGGGTAGCCGCTACCAATCAATTCGGCATAGAACCGGGTGTGTTGTTTATGGTTCAGTTTTTTTGGCAGTTTCCACATTTTTGGGCCATCGGCTGGTTGCTAGATGAGGACTACCAAAAAGCAGGATTCAAAATGCTTCCCACCGGCAAAAAAGACAAAGGAACCGCCGTACAAATATTAATGTACACTTTTTGGACGATTTTAGTATCGCTGATACCAGTGTTGGGAATCACCGGCAATTTGTCTCTGAGCATCCCGGGTGCTGTCGTTATACTTTTGCTTGGTTTAGGTTTCTTATGGTTTTCACTCAAATTATTTAGAGAAAAAAGCACCAAAGCTGCGAGAATATTGGTTCTGGCAAGTGTGCTCTACATAAGCCTACTACAAATTGTATATGTTTTGGATAAATGGATCGCATGATGACAATAACTGACGAAAAGAATTTTCACACCAAAGAACAACGCGCAAAAAAAATGATGCTTTGGTTCGGAATTGTGAGTATGGCCATGATGTTTGCAGGCCTCACGAGCTCTTATGTGGTGAGCAAATCACGACCCGATTGGCTAAACGATTTCACGCTGCCCAATGCGTTTATCGCCAGTACGGTAGTCATTTTACTCAGCAGCCTGACGCTATATGTAGCCTCTGTGTTGCTCGCAAAAAACCAGACAAAACAAGCTGCTGTGTTAAGTCTTTTGACACTTCTACAGGGCATTGCCTTCATCGTGCTACAGTTTGTGGGCTTTTCGCAAGTCATTGATATGGGTTATTTTATGACCGGTGCACAAAGCTCTGTGACTACTTCCTTTTTATACGTGATAACGGCTACGCACCTAGCACACATAGCAGGTGGCGTACTGTCTTTAATGGTCGTTACCTATAAGCTTTTTACGGCGCAATATAGTCCTGAAAAAAGACTCGGATTTGATTTAGCAAAAACATTTTGGCACTTTGTGGATATTTTATGGCTTTACCTATTTATATTTTTATATTTTTTCGGTTGAAAAACTTAAATTTGAAAACTTTTTATTAGAAATTCATTAACCTATGGATGCAACTGCACAGAATGTAAGAGCCGAATCTATTTGGAAGGGCGGCAACCAACCGCTCAATGCGAGCTATGGAAAAATCATGATGTGGTTTTTTATCGTCTCCGATGCCTTGACTTTTTCGGGTTTTTTGGCTGCTTACGGCTTTTCCAGATATAAATTTATCGAAACTTGGCCTATCGCCGACGAAGTGTTTACCCACTTTCCGTTTCTGCACGGTGTTGAAGCGCCCATGTATTACGTGGCTTTGATGACTTTTATTCTGATATTTTCATCGGTAACCATGGTTTTGGCTGTGGATGCAGGACATCAAATGAAAAAAAATAAAGTAGCCATCTATATGTTTTTGACCATTATCGGCGGTTTGATCTTCGTAGGATCACAGGCTTGGGAATGGAAAAACTTCATCAAAGGAGAGTTTGGCGCCATTGAAACCAAAGGTGGTCAGATTTTGCAGTTTGTAGATGCCGAAACCGGTAAGCAAATTGCACTCCACGAGTTTGCGACGGCTACGCCTAACGAGCGTACACAACACACCAGAAGCAACGGTTTGTGGTTTGTCTCCGAAAAAAGTTTACCCAGCTACACCGTTTCTGACATTCAAAATGCTTATGCCGAACATCCGAATGTATTGATTCGCACTCAGGAAATTGTCCCGAATCTTGACAAACTCAAAGCATCTCCTCGTGTAAGTGACCAAGTGCTTGCCGAAAGATTGGAAACTCAACTTGTAAACCCCGATGCCTTTGGACAAAAGGCTATTTATAAAAGAGAATTTTCAGATGAACGCATCAAAAGTGCTGTTGCAGTTGTAGAAGGTGCCAATTTAGTTCACAACGAATACGGCAACAGACTCTTTGCAGATTTCTTTTTCTTTATCACAGGGTTTCACGGTTTTCACGTTTTTTCCGGAGTTGTCATCAACATTATCATCTTTTTCAATGTCATATTGGGAACCTACGAAAAACGCGGCCATTATGAAATGGTTGAAAAAGTTGGACTTTACTGGCACTTTGTAGATTTGGTTTGGGTATTTGTATTTACATTTTTCTATCTGGTTTAAAAAATTTAAAAAAACATACACATGGCACACGATTCAGCACATACATCAAATACAAAACGCATCTGGGTGGTTTTTGGCATCCTTACCGTTGTGACGCTAGTAGAGGTAGTTCTGGGAATCATACGCCCGCGTTGGACGGTAGAAACCTACTTTGTGGGAATGAAAATTCTCAACTGGATATTCATCATTTTAACGATTTTGAAAGCCTATTACATCGTGTATGCTTTTATGCACCTTGAAGGAGAAACCGGTGCTCTTCGATGGTCCATACTCACCCCTATTTTAATCTTGGTGCCTTATTTATTATTCATCCTACTGCTGGAAGGAGATTACATACATGACGTGTTTAGATACGGTATTATGAAATGGGATTTTTAACGAGATTTTAAAACATACAAACCACGCTCTACGGCGTGGTTTTTTTTATCTTTGCATCAACTAACTAAACGAATTGATGAAGAAGTTCTTGGTTCTTTTCGCCCTATTTATTGTACCGATAGTCGCTTATCTTTTTTTTGCTTCCGGCGTCAATCATTTTGGCAAACTGCCTGTGGTGGGCCAATCAGTTGTGGAGATTAGTAACTTTAAAAGTCTGGACTCAACGCCTGTTCGCTTGCAGGGAAAAATCACCATTTTGGGGTTTTTAGGTACGACCGCTTCATCAGGGCGAAGCATGTTGTTCAATCTGAATCAAAAAATCTACAAAAGATTTGAAGGATTTGAAGACTTTCAAGTAGTGATGGTACTGCCCGAAAATCACGAAAAAGCAGCAGAAGATGTGCTCTCAACCTTAGGGCAAATCACAGATACGCATCAATGGAAATTTATTTTCGGTACCGATGAAGAAATTCTTGAATTGTTCAATGCCTTGCAAACACCTTATTCGTTGGACGCCCGCGGCACAACAGATTACGTGTTTATAATTGACAAAGATATGAAGCTAAGAGGCAGGCAGGACGAGTCGAAAACTTTCTACGGCTACAATGCCGCTTCAGTTGCGGAAATTACCAACCATATGCTAGATGATGTAAAAGTGCTTTTGGCTGAGTACCGCCTCGAATTGAAAAAGTACAAACGAAAATAAATCAAGTGAAAAAATATTCATACATAGGAATTTCTTTTGTGATTTTGGTGTTCGGCATCTGGGTTGTAAACGAATTCAGGCAGCGGTTTGGCCAAAATGACACTATGGCTCTAGTGGGCCCTGCACCCAAATTTACGCTGACCAACCAACACGGTGAAACCATCACTCCGGAAGACATGAAAGGCAAAGTTTATGTGGTAGATTTTTTCTTTACAAGTTGTCCAAGCATTTGTCCGGTCATGACAGAAAACCTCAAAGAGATACAAGACCAATTCTATGGAAACCCCAATTTCGGCATACTTTCTGTATCTATCGACTCCCAGTTTGACAGCCCGGAAGTTTTAAAAAAATACGCCGAAAAACATCAAATTAAAAATCAAAATTGGCATTTTTTGACCGGAGACAAAGAAGCTATTTCTACTTTGGCCAATGCCGGATTTAACATTTATGTGGACGCATCAGAAAAAATAAACGGGGAATTTCAACACTCAGGCATGTTTGCACTTATTGACAAGGAAGGCAACATCCGATCTCGTAAAGATGATTTTGGAAACCCGATTGTCTATTACGATGGCCTCTCCTACGCAGATGCCGAATCCCTGCAATTCAAACTCGGTGGCAGCCACAAACCCGGCATTTTCATGCTCAAAGAAGATATCCAAAAACTATTAAAAGAATAAACATGCAGGAAGCTGTTTCTACTAACGAAAATCGATTCAACAAGCTGATTTTAGTTTTGTCAATTGCCATCCCTTTGGTCGTAGCTGTCTTGTTTGGTGTTCGTATCCCGAATGTGGAACCACTCAGCTTTTTACCACCCATTTACGCAAGCATAAACGGCCTAACGGCCTTACTTTTAATGGTCGCATTTTGGGCTATTAAAAATAAAAAAGTTCGTTTACATGAGCAACTTATGAAAGTATGTTTGGCCTTCTCTGCCCTCTTTTTAATTATGTACGTCGCGTACCACATGACGTCTGACCCCACGCCTTTTGGTGGTAAAGGTGCCATCAAAATGGTTTATTATACAATCCTTATCTCACATATTTTACTTTCCATAGCCGTCATTCCGTTGGTGTTGTTTAGCTTCGTTCGTGCTTTAAATCAACGTTTTGACAAGCACCGAAAAATAGCCCGTATTACTTTGCCAATCTGGCTTTATGTAGCCATCACGGGTGTCGTTGTTTACTTGATGATTTCTCCATATTACACCTCATAAAATGCAAAAAAGAGCCTACATCTTTGTATTGACTGTATTGCTGCCGTTGTTTTCCGACGCACAATGTGCCATGTGTAGAGCCGTTTTGGAATCTGAAGCCAACAAAGATACAGCACAAGGTATTAACGATGGCATTGTGTACTTGATGTTGTTCCCATATCTCCTCATTGGTGGCGTCTTGTTTTTTGTCATTCGCAGCTTTCGCAAGAAAAATCAAAGCCCAGTTGAAAAAACAACTTAGTTTTAACAAAAAATTAAGTCGTCACCCTGTAACATAACGCTTTCAAAATAGTCTTTTAGGGAAGAACTGTAATGGTTTATCCCATTGTCAGTCATTTGAATTTTGTGACATTATCTAGATAACCAAATAATGATTGAAATTAAAGATCTTCACAAATCCTATAAAATGGGAAGTAACTCGCTTCATGTTTTAAAAGGCATCAATTTTTCTGTAAAAGAAGGTGATTTTGTATCAATCATGGGATCGTCCGGTTCGGGAAAATCAACACTCCTGAACATACTCGGCATCTTGGACGAAGCAGACAAAGGCGAATATTGGTTAGACGGGGTTTTAATAAAAAACCTCAATGAAAAAGTAGCCGCCCAATACCGAAACAAATTCTTGGGATTTATCTTTCAGTCTTTCAACCTGATTAATTATAAATCCGCTTTAGAAAACGTTTCGCTCCCGCTATACTATCAGGGCGTGAAGAGTAAAGAACGTACAGAAAAAGCCATGCATTACCTAGACAAAGTAGGTTTGGCAAGTTGGTCACATCACACGCCAAACGAACTCTCCGGCGGACAAAAACAACGTGTTGCCATTGCGCGCGCTTTGGCCTCCGATCCAAAAGTGCTTTTGGCAGATGAGCCCACAGGCGCTTTGGATTCTAAAACTTCATACGAAGTCATGGAAATTATCCAAAACATCAATGATGAAGGCAAAACCATCATAGTGGTGACACACGAACACGACATTGCGCAAATGACCAAGCGCATCGTTCACTTAAAAGACGGATTGGTAACCGATGACACAGCTGTAAATCAAATAAGAGCCTCCGCCTATGTTTAGTCTGGACCGTTGGCAAGAAATCTTCCAAACCCTGTCTAAAAACAAACTTAGGGCTTTTTTGACAGGTCTTTCCGTTTCATCAGGTATTTTTATCCTTGTCATTTTGCTCGGCGTAAGCCGGGGCATGCAAAACGGCATCGAAAAAGAATTCCAGCAAGATGCCGTCACAGAAGTAGAGGTTTGGACAGGTACAACAACTGTAGGCTACAAAGGCATGAACCCCGGAAGAAGGGTGCAACTTGAAAACGAAGATTACGAGTACACCACCCAAAAGTTTGGCGACCAAATTGACAGCAAGTCCGGATATTTCGGGCGCTGGGGCGCTATCATCAATTACAAAAAAGAAAACGGATCTTACGAATTTGCAGGCGTACATCCCGATTTTCAAAAAGTGGAAAACGCTACCATCATATCCGGTCGATTTATTAATGCATCGGATATAGAAGGTAATGACAAAGTAGCCGTCATTGGCAACCGCGTCAAACTGGATTTGTTTAAAGACAAAGATCCTATTGGGGAATACATCAATATTTCTAAAGTTCCTTTCAAAGTTGTCGGTGTTTATACCGATCCGGGCGGTGAACGCGAGGAAACCCGTGTCTATCTGCCACTGACAACCGCCCAACGGGTTTTTAACGGAAAAAACCAGCTCCGTATGCTGTCGTTTACCATCAAGCCGGCCGCCACCTTTGATGAAGCCGTTCAAAATGCCGCTTTTCTGTCTGACGGTTTGGAAAAATCGCTAAAACAAAGACACCTCGTTTCGCCCGACGACACCAGTGGGATTCGTGTTTTTGACACCTTGGAAGAGGCCAAAAGAATTTACGATTTGCTGAGTTATATAGATTTGTTTTTTTGGATAGTCGGCATTTGTACCATCATAGCAGGCGTAGTAGGCGTTGGAAACATTATGCTGATTGTTGTTAAAGAGCGAACCAAAGAAATAGGTATCCGCAAAGCCATAGGGGCTCAACCTATGTCTATCATCGGAATGATCCTTCAAGAAGCTGTTTTTGTGACCTTTGTAGCAGGGTTTTTCGGTCTTTTTGCCGGACTTCTTTTGTTGGAAGTTGTGGGACCTCAAATTCAGAGTGACTTTTTCGCAAACCCGGAAGTCGATATGAATGTGGCTTTGAGCACCATCGTCATCTTAATCATAGCCGGAGCCCTGGCCGGTTTTTTCCCCGCATACCGAGCCGCCAAAATAAAACCCATAATAGCCTTGCGCGATGAGTAATCTGTTTAACAAAGAAAGTTGGAATGAAATCTTGGAGGCACTTAGTGCCAATTGGTTTCGTACACTGTTGACGGCCTTTGGCGTGTTTTGGGGAATTTTTATTTTGGTGATTTTGTTGGCAGCCGGTAAAGGATTGGAAAACGGAGTAAAACAAGGATTTTCCGGTATTGCCACCAACACTGCTTTTATGTGGACCCAGCAAACTTCTAAACCCTTCAAGGGCATGCCCGAAGGCAGAAGATTTAATTACAGAAATGGTGACGTGCCTGCACTGTGGGAAAAATTTCCCGATTTGCGCTTCATCTCTCCCAGAAACCAACTGGGCGGTTGGCAAGGTGCCAACAACGTCATCAGAGGACTCAAAACCGGTGCTTTTACGGTTTATGGCGACATGCCCGAATTTATCAATCAGCAACCCATGGACATCATAGAGGGTCGTTTCATCAACCAAAACGACATCAAAGAAAATAGAAAAGTTGCGGTCATTGGGCAAGGCGTCATAGACGGATTGTATGAAAAAGGCGAACCGGTTATCGGTTCTTACATCAAAATAAACGGCGTGAATTTTTCGGTGGTTGGTGTTTACAAGAAAAAAGGCAACTCCGGTGGAAACCAAGAAGAAGGAATGAAGGATATTTTTACGCCTTTTACCACTTTTCAGCGCGCTTTCAACTTTGGAGATATCGTTGGCTGGATGGCCATAACCGCCAAAGATAACGCGTCTATAACCGAGCTTCTGCCCCAAATTAAAGACGTCCTCAAGAGCAGGCACAAAATTCATCCGGATGACGACAGGGCCATTGGCAGTTTTGACCTTTATCAAGAATTTAGCAAAGTGAATGGGCTTTTTACCATATTAGGTGTGATTTCCTATTTTGTAGGCATTTTGATTTTGATTTCCGGCGTCATCGGGATTGGTAATATTATGCTGATTGTCGTCAAAGAGCGTACCAAAGAGATTGGTGTGCGACGTGCTTTGGGTGCTACGCCCTGGGATATTCGCAGTCAAATTTTACTGGAAGCCATTTTCCTGACTATTATATCTGGTATGGCCGGAATTGCTTTGGCATCGGGATTGTTAAAAATTATTGAGATACTGATGCGCGGCATGGACACATCCCAAATGATGTTTGCCAACCCGAGCGTTGGTCTGGGTGTAGTCATCGCTGCGCTTCTCATTTTGATTGTTTCCGGGCTGTTTGCCGGTATGATTCCGGCCCAGATTGCCATCAAAGTCAAACCCGTAGATGCTTTAAGAACAGAATAAAACTAAAACAACTTTATTTAATATTTGATTACAATGAAAAAAACCATTACAACCATAGTACTTTTGTTAGTCACGGTTCTGTTTGTAGGTTCGCTGTACTATTTGTACACCAAAAACAAGCAATCGCCTGTCGTATTTGAAACAGAGCAACCCGGAATGCAGACCATTGTAGAAAAAACCATATCCACAGGAAGCATTGTGCCCAAAGAAGAAGTTTTAATCAAACCAAACATTTCCGGCATCATCCAAGAAGTGTATGTAGTGGCCGGGGAGTTGGTAAAATCGGGCGATTTGATTGCCAAAATCAGGGTGGTGCCAAACGTATCCAACCTCAACAATGCCAAAGCACAGGTAGAATCTGCAAAAATTGACTTGGACAACCAAACAAAAATTTTTAACCGTCAAAAATCACTGATTGACAAAGGTGTGATTTCGCAAAACGATTTTGACAATGCGTTGGCCGCTTATGAGCAGTCTAAACAAACCTATGAAACCGCCCTAGAAAATTATGAAATTGTGCGTACCGGCACAGCCAAAGGCTATGAAACCGCCGCCAACACGATGATTCGCGCTACCGTATCGGGCATGGTACTAGAGGTGCCCGTAAAAGTTGGCAACCAGGTTATTGAGAGCAACAATTTTAACGAAGGTACTACCATTGCCAGTATTGCAGACATCAACAAGATGGAGTTTGTTGGAAAAGTGGACGAGTCTGAAGTGGGTAAAATAAAAGAAGGTCTGCCTTTAGAAATAACGGTTGGCGCCATTGAAAATAAAAAGTTTGATGCCATTTTGGAATACATCGCACCCAAAGGTTTGGAAGAAAACGGCGCTATCCAATTTGAAATAAAAGGATCTGTAAAGTTGAGTGAAGATGTATTTATCCGTGCGGGGCTCAGCGCCAATGCTTCTATCATTTTAAACAAAGCCGACAGTGTTTTGGCTGTACGGGAAGCCGTTTTGCAATTTGATCCGGAGACCAACAAACCTTTTGTGGAAATTCAGACAGGCGAGCAACAATTTGAAAAAAGAGAAGTTGAGCTCGGCATCTCGGATGGCATACAGGTAGAAGTAAAGAAAGGCTTATCTAAATCAGATAAAATTAAAGTATGGAACACGGTACAGATGGGTAAAGTCTTCACAAATTAATTTACATTTACACACAATTTAGCATGATCATGATCAATAGAATACTCATTTTCACAGTTGCATTTTTTGTTTTTGGCTTTGCACAAGCGCAAACCAAAAAATGGACTTTAAGGGAAGCCGTTCAATATGCTTTGGACAACAACATCACTGTCAAGCAGACTGAATTGGATATGGAAAACACCAAGATTTCCAAAAAAGACGCCTTTGGCAATTTCCTGCCATCCATCAATGCCAACACATCGCACCAATGGTCTATCGGTTTGAACCAAAACATTACTACGGGTTTGTTGGAAAATCAAACCACACAGTTTACCTCAGTAGGCGTCAATGCCAACATGCTGATTTTTGACGGTTTGCGAAACTTTAACACGCTTCACAGAGCCAATTTGGCTATACTGGCCAACCAATTGCAGCTAGATAAAATCAAAGACGACATTTCGCTACTCGTGGTCAATTCATTTTTGCAAATTGTCTTTAACCGCGAATCGCTCAACACCTTGCTATATCAAAACCAAGTGACAGAAGAGCAAGTGCAACGCACTACGCAACTCGTGGAAGCGGGTGCTTCACCGCGCGGCGATTTGTTAGACATTCAGGCCACCAACGCCACCGAAAAACAACGCATCATCGCCGCGGAGAACACGCTCAAACTGTCTAAAATTTCATTGGCACAATTACTGCTCATTAAAGATTACGAAAACTTCGAGATTCAAGATGAAGAATTTCTAATTCCTCCACCCGACATGTTGGCTCAAAATCCGGGTGAAATATTTGAATCAGCTAAAGAATTGCGTTCAGAGATTAAATTAGCCGAAGCCAATGTGGACGTAGCCGAAAAAGATTTGGCAATATCCAGAGGTGCCAGCTACCCAACCATAAGTTTGTTTTACAATTACAACACCAGGGCTTCGAGTGCCGACATTTTTGGTGGCGTTTTGCCGGACACCGAAAATCCTTTTTCGCAAATTGGGTTTGTGGAAGGCACCAATGAACGTGTGTTGACACCAAATTTTAATCGCTTTACCGTAGGCCCCGAAAATCTAATAGACCAGTTTACACGAAATGACGGACATACCGTAGGTTTTCAGCTTAGTGTACCTGTTTTTAACGGATTCCAAACGGCTAACAGCATCAAGCGGAGTAAAATAAACTTGGAACGCGCCAAAAACCAATTAGAGCAGGACAAACTCGATTTGGAATCCAATGTGTACCAAGCCTATTTTGATGCCGAAAGCGCCTATAAATCATACGAGGCCGCACAGCGTGCCTTCGAGGCCAGAACCTTGGCTTTTGACTATTCTCAAGAACGATTCAACGTGGGTTTGATGAATGCTTTTGACTACCTTCAGGCAAAGTCTGCGCTCGAAACGGCCGAATCAGAAGTCATCCGTTCTAAGTTTGATTATGTATTCAAACTGAAAGTTTTGGAATTCTTTTTTGGTATTCCTTTCGATAAACTTTAAATATTTTTTTTATCTCCTTCAATCAAAGTATTTCTAGTCGCTATTTAGTAATTTTGTAAATTATTCGGAAAAAATTCAAACATGTCTAAAAAAACTATTTACATTATATTGGGCGCAGTCATTTTATTGATTGTCATTTTAATCGGCGGAAAAAAAGCAGGACTGTTTGGAAAATCCGGAGACTTTAAAGAAGTTGAGGTAGAAAAAATTGCACGTAGAACCATCCAACAAACCGTTTCGGCCACCGGGAAGATACAACCCACTGTGGAGGTGAAAATATCTGCCGAGGTTTCCGGCGAAATTATAGAATTGACCATTCAAGAAGGGCAACAAGTAAAAAAAGGAGAGCTCTTGGTAAAAATCAATCCCGATTTGTTTCAGTCAGCACTTGCCCGTACGCAAGCATCTTTGCTCAATGTAAAATCTAACCTAGCGCAAGCAGAGGCCAATCTTAAAGAAGCAGAAGCCAATTATCAGCGAAACGAAGGATTGTTTAAAAAAGGGGTCATTTCTGCCTCCGAGTGGGATAGAATTGTTGCCGCCCGTGATGCAGCCATGGCAACCAAAGAATCTGCCAGATACAATGTGCTAAGTTCGGCTGCAACCGTCAAAGAAGCGCAAGACAATTTGATTCGAACCAATATCTACGCCCCGATGGATGGCACCATCTCTAAACTGGATGTTGAACTTGGCGAACGTGTGGTAGGTACACAACAGTTTGAAGGCACCGAAATTTTGCGGGTAGCCAACCTTAGTAAAATGGAAGTTTTGGCCGAGGTGAACGAAAATGATATTGTGAAAATTTCCTTGGGCGACACAGCCATAGTAGAAGTAGATGCCTATCTGAAAAGAGAATTCATCGGTATTGTTTCTAACATTGCCAACACCGCCATCAATACCACCAGCGTAGATCAGATAACAAACTTCGAAGTAAAAGTCAATATTCTTCCTGAGTCTTATGCTGATTTAACTGTTGGAAAACCTGAAAATTTTTCACCATTTCGCCCGGGAATGACCGCCACGGTTGATATCATCACCGAGAAGAAGACAAATGTATTGACAGTTCCTATCAGTGCTGTCGTGGTTCGTACAGACACGTCATCAACTAAAAAAACAGCAACTCCCACACTGGCCAATACCGCCAACAAAGCTGTTGGAGAAGAGCGATTCGAGTGTGTCTTTGTAAAAATTGGAGAAACAGCCAAACTAAAAGTGGTAAAAACCGGCATACAAGACAACACTTACATCGAAATTGCTTCAGGTCTTGACGACGAATCCGATGTAATTACCGGACCCTACAACGTGGTAACCAAATTGCTAAGCCCGAACGACAAAGTAGCCATCAAGCAGGTAGAGAAATCCAAGGAATAAACATGTCGCTGGTTCTTAACATTGAAACAGCTACTAAAAATTGCTCAGTTTGTCTTGCCGAATCGGGCAACATCATCTCATACAAAGAATCTGCCTCGGAGCAATACCAACACGGCGAATTACTGCATCACTACATCAAAACCTGTTTAGCGGAAGCACAATGTGACTTTTCCGCATTGGATGCCATCGCTATCAGCAAAGGCCCCGGATCCTATACGGGTCTTCGCATAGGAGTATCTGCCGCTAAGGGCTATTGTTTTGCACTTGATATTCCTTTGATAAGTATAAACACGCTGGATGTATTGGCAAAAAGTCATCCGATTACATCGGGCTATATGGTACCGATGCTCGATGCGCGTAGAATGGAAGTGTATGCAAAAGTACTTGACCATCAAGGTTCTGAAATGCGAGAAACAAGAGCAGAAATACTCACTGAAGACAGTTTTGCACCCTATTTACAGAAAGATACGGTTTACTTCTTGGGCGACGGTGTCTCAAAATGGAAGACCATTTGTACACATCCAAATGCCGTATATCTGAATATGCAATACCCATCTGCCAAGGCGATGTGCGTACTTTCGTATCAAAAATTTCAAGCTGAAATCTTTGAGAATGTTGCCTATTTTGAGCCTTACTATTTAAAAGAGTTTATCGGCTTGCAAAAAAAGAGGTAAACGCTCTCCTACTTACTGGTTTTTAATGAGAGCCCGTGCTTCTTCCAAATCTTTTACCGGAAGTTTACAAACGTAATTTTGACAGACATAAATAAGGGTTTCACCTTTCACAAATCTGTGTTTCAAGAGGGGTAAATCTGATTCGCTTGTACTGCCGGCCAGCATCAAATTGGGTTGAAAGGTTTTGGTGAATTTTATCAATTTTTGAGTTGCTGTTTCACCTACAAAAGCCACTTCGTAAAAGGGTTTTGTGTAATTGAGCATCAAGTTGAGCCAATTGGCGTACCAAGGCGCACCCGATTGCCCAATTGCAGGAACCGTTGCGCGGAGCATGCCGGAAGCCGTATTCAAGAAGGTTTCGTTATCGAAATGATAACCTAAAAGAAATAGGTTTTTAGCCATGATTGAGTTGGATGCAGGAATCACATTGTCTGATGTTTCTGTAGTTCTACTCACAAGCTCAGGATCTAGATCTGAGGTGTAAAAAAACAGACCGCTTTCCGGATTGTAAAAATGCGAAAAGGTATAGTCTGTCAACTGTTTGGCGCGCTGCAACCATTTTTGGTCAAAAGTGTTTTCGTAAATAGACAAGTAAGCATCTATGGTAAGTGCGTAATCATCCATAAATGCGTTGATGGTGCTTTTGCCGTCTTTGTAATTTCTCCAAAGACCGCCGTCGGGCTTGCTTTGCTGCGCATCTAAAAAACGGGCTGCTTGCAAGGCTGCATCCAAAAACTTTTTCTCACCAAAAGCCCGATACGCATCTGCGTATGCCCTAATCATCATGGCATTCCAAGATGATAAAGTCTTGTCATCTAAAGCGGGTTTTTTGCGCTTTTCTCTGGCTTGAAATAAAATTTGCTTCCACTGTGTCACCGAAGAAGTCAACTGCGCAACCGTCAATCCTAGTTTTTGAGAAAGTGTGTCGTAGTCTTCAGTCTGAATGAGTACATAGTTTTCTTCCTCCCATAACCCAAAGTCGTTGATGTTGAAAACTGTGGCAAAAGTATCAAAATCATCTTCCAACAAGGCCTGAAGTTCATCTTTGGTCCACACGTAAAATTTACCTTCTTCGCCTTCGCTATCTGCATCAAAAGAAGCGTAGAAACCCCCTTTAGGATTTGTCATTTCTCTTTCAATAAAACTGAGAGTTTCATAAACCACGCGTTTGTATTGCGGATTGGGTTTTTGTAAATATGCATTGGCATACAGACTTACCAGTTGTGCGTTGTCGTACAACATTTTTTCGAAGTGAGGCACATGCCAATAATTGTCAACAGAGTAGCGTGAAAAACCACCACCTACATGATCGTACAGACCGCCAAAGGCCATCTTTTGCAGGGTGAGATGCACAAAGTCCAAAACTTCTGTGTCGTTTGCCTGAAAACCATAGCGCAATAAGAAATTGAGTCCGGTTGGCATCATAAATTTTGGTGCCCCTTTGTTGCCACCGTATTCCAGATCGAATTTGGGTTTCCAATTTTGCACCAAATTTTCTAGCGTTGCAAAAGCAAAATCTTCGTTATGGGTTGGGCTTTCAACCAAATCCATTTGCCGAACGCCGTCGGTGAGGTTTTGGGCGTATTCTTCAAATTTTTTGGGTTCATTTTTATAGACTTGTGCAATTTGAGTCAGCACATTCATCCAATCATCTTTTCTAAAATACGTACCACCCCAAACCGGCCTACCGTCGGGAAGTGCTACCACATTTAAAGGCCACCCACCGCTACCGGTCATCAGTTGCACGGCATTCATATAAATCTGATCCACATCGGGACGCTCTTCCCTATCCACTTTGATGTTGATAAAGTGTTGGTTCATCAAAGCAGCGGCTGTCGTATCTTCAAAAACTTCTTTCTCCATCACATGACACCAATGGCAAGATGCATATCCAATACTAATCAGTAACAATTTCCCCGATTCATTGGCCTTGGCTAAGGTTTCCGTATTCCATGCATGCCAGTCCACCGGATTGTTTGCGTGTTGCAGCAAATACGGACTTGTTTCGTTAATCAAGGCATTGGTGGGATGCTCCATTGTTGGGGAATTTTGACCTCTACAGCTTATAAAAAAAATCAGTAAAACTACATTTGGGAGGCAAAACCTCATGGTCTGGTGCTTTTTGAGAATCTGAACTTTTTGGCTGATTTAAAAAGCAAAAACTTAAATTTAAAAAAATTACTGATGCTTGCATCTGTTTTCCATTCGGCCAAGTGTTTGGATACATTTAAGTATTTTTCAGGATTTTCATCGAGCGAAGCAATCGCTAGCCCTCCGGAGGTTCTTCTAAAATCTTCGAGCAATAACCAATTTGGAAAGGAACGGATATGATCGTGGTACCAACTCCTGTTTGCATCGTGCACCACAAGAATGCCGTTTTTATTAAGCAGTTTTTTTGCCGTTTCAATGCACGCTTCCCTTGCCATACCGTCAACCAAAATAAAGTCAAACTTACCCATGCTCAGTGGTTTTTCCACATAAGATTTAAACTCAGCCAAGGCACCCGTTCTACGCCATTCTTTGGCGTTTGGTGCTACAAAATGAATGGTAGCTTTACCCTTTTGGGGCAAAAGCGGCTGTATGCCTTCAAACCACTCTTTGTCGTGTTCGATGGATGTCCAAGTTGCCTGTTCGGGCAAAAACTGCGGATAGAAAAGCGAAGAATAACCACAGCCGTATTCCAAAACGCTCAACGGCTTTTTTGTCGCAAATAGATCTTCCATGATGGCAATTTCCTTAAATTTCATATAAGGTATGATATCCGGTTTGATGCCGAATGTCTTCTTGATTTGACGTAAGGTGCCTTTTAGATAGTTGTTTAGTAAGGACATATTTATGTTTTTATCTTGTTGACAAAGATATGTATTTACACAAACATAGCAGTTGCTGGGTGTACAATCTGCATATAATTTCGTTAATTTGCACTTTAAAATGAAATCTAATTCAACACTGTTGGAAATCTCAGAATTTACATATTTACTCAACAATCCTGAGGCTGTTACAAAGGCACAGACCACACAACTTAAAACAGTATTGGATGAATTTCCTTATTTCCACTCCGGTAGGGCTATCTACTTAAAAGGACTTCAACAACAAGAAAGTTACTTGTTTGATGATGCCCTCAAAACCATGGCGGCTCATACAGCCAACAGGGCTATTCTGTTTGATTATATAACAGCCAACACTTTTGAACCGCATCAAACTGCCAGAAAAATTCAGAATAATGAAATTTTGGCACACAATCTGGATGTTGTAGATTTGGAAGTGATTGATCCGTCGGGCGAACATCCCGAAAAATCACTTGACAAGGCCACTTCTGACGCGATTTTGGATAAAGATCTGTTTGAAGAAAAAATGATATCCAAACCTGCTGTTTCTTCAACTTTAGATGAAGATAAAAAACTTGTAAATTTCAACCCTAAAGACCGCCATTCCTTTGAAGATTGGCTGCATTATGCCGCACCCCAAAAACCATCAAAAGATGCAGCTAACGGGCCTGCTCATCATGAGGCACGTCCAAATTTGGAGCGAAATAAAAAATTTGAACTCATCGATCGTTTTTTGGCCGAAAGTCCTAAAATAGTTCCGGAAAAAGACCATAAAACTTCGCTTAACATAAACAGTGCAGCTCCGGAAGCCGAAATCATGACAGAAACGCTTGCCAAAGTGTACACGCATCAAAAAAAGTTCAAAAAAGCCATTAAAGCGTATAAAATTTTAAGTTTGAAATATCCGGAAAAAAGTGGTTACTTTGCAGACCAAATTCGAGCACTACAAGCATTAGATAAAAATAATTAAATACAAATGAGCACATTTTCTATTTTTATGATTCTCATTATACTGGTTTCCTTGTTACTGGTATTGGCTATTATGGTTCAAAACCCCAAGGGTGGTGGATTGTCTAGCTCCTTTGGTGGTGGTGGCCAAAACATTGGCGGCGTTCAAAAGACAAGTGACTTTTTAGATAAAAGTACGTGGACATTGTCAACCATTTTGGTCGCTTTGATTTTGCTTTCTAGCACCACAGTGACCCGACCCGGTGCGGCAGCAGACTCTAGAGCATTGGAAGGTGCTCCGGAAGTTGAGCAAACCCTCCCGGTGACACCACCGGCTCAGGAACCGATACAGACCCCCGAACCGGGTGATGATAAACAAAATTAAGAAATCTCCATTACAATTTTATGCCAGCTTACTGACAAGCTGGCATTTTTTTTTGAATATTGTCAGTTTTTTTAGAATGGCACAATTTCTGAAAAGTCAGTAGCAGTTTAACTTTAAAAACATTTATAAAAATTATGGCACTAAACATTCAACCTCTTGCAGACAGAGTTTTGGTAGCGCCTTTGGCAGCCGAAACCAAAACTGCTTCTGGTATCATTATCCCCGATACCGCTAAAGAAAAACCCCAAAGAGGCACCGTAGTTGCGGTTGGAAAAGGAAAAAAAGATGAGCCCATGACCGTAAAAAAAGGCGATGTAGTGTTGTACGGTAAATACGCCGGCACCGAAATCAAACTTGAAGGTACGGATTATCTCATCATGCGTGAAGATGACCTATTGGCAATTCTTTAAAAAAACTCAAACACTTTAAATTTTAAGAAAAATGGCAAAAGATATTAAGTTCAATCTTGAGGCACGAGACGGCCTCAAAAGAGGTGTAGATGCACTGGCAAATGCGGTAAAAGTCACACTCGGACCTAAAGGAAGAAATGTAATCATCAGCAAATCGTTCGGCGCACCCACTGTAACCAAAGATGGTGTTACCGTAGCTAAGGAAATAGAGCTGAAAGATCCCTTGGAAAACATGGGCGCACAAATGGTAAAAGAAGTAGCCTCCAAAACCAATGACCTAGC
This sequence comes from Flavobacteriaceae bacterium, assembly GCA_032251335.1. Classification (GTDB taxonomy): domain Bacteria; phylum Bacteroidota; class Bacteroidia; order Flavobacteriales; family Flavobacteriaceae; genus UM-FILTER-40-17. Next base: position 100,925 of record JAVVDW010000007.1, read on the forward strand.
CGGTGACGGTACTACAACCGCTACCGTTTTGGCACAGTCAATTGTAAAAGAAGGCCTTAAAAACGTTGCCGCAGGTGCCAATCCTATGGATTTGAAACGCGGAATTGACAAAGCCGTTTTGGCAGTCGTAGCCGATTTGGAGAAACAGACGCGTGAAGTTGGTGACAGTTCTGAAAAAATAAAACAAATTGCCACCATATCTGCAAACAACGATGATCTTATCGGCGATTTGATTGCGCAAGCATTTGAAAAAGTTGGCAAGGAAGGTGTCATCACCGTGGAAGAAGCCAAGGGAACAGACACTTACGTCGATGTTGTAGAGGGCATGCAGTTTGACAGGGGTTATTTGTCTCCTTACTTCGTCACAAATTCAGAAAAGATGGAAGCAGAATTGGAAAACCCATACATCTTGCTCTACGACAAAAAAATATCTTCCATGAAAGATTTGCTTCCCGTTTTAGAACCGGTTGCACAATCAGGAAGACCGCTTCTCATTATTGCTGAAGATGTTGACGGCGAAGCTTTAGCTACCTTGGTTGTTAACAAACTTCGAGGTGCGCTGAAAGTAGCTGCTGTAAAAGCACCCGGATTTGGTGACAGAAGAAAAGCCATGTTGGAGGACATAGCCATTTTGACAGGAGGAGAAGTGATAGCTGAGGAAAGAGGATTTTCTTTAGAAACAGCCACTTTAGAAATGCTTGGCACTGCTGAAAAAGTAACCATCGACAAAGACAACACAACCGTTGTAAACGGTGCCGGTACTAAAGAAAACATCTCAAACCGCGTCAACCAGATCAAAACACAAATAGAAAGTACTACATCTGATTACGATCGCGAAAAATTGCAAGAAAGACTTGCCAAATTAGCAGGAGGAGTTGCTGTACTTTACGTAGGTGCTGCTTCTGAAGTAGAAATGAAAGAGAAAAAAGACCGTGTAGATGATGCGCTCCACGCCACGCGTGCCGCCGTTGAAGAAGGCATTGTAGCCGGTGGCGGTGTTGCCTTGGTACGCGCCATTGAAAGTGTAAAATCTGTCAAAGCAGACAACGCAGACGAAGCAACAGGAGTCCAAATCGTAGCTCGTGCCATAGAAGAGCCTTTGCGTCAAATCATTGAAAATGCCGGTGGAGAAGGTTCTGTGGTTGTGTCTAAAATCCTGGAAGGCAAAGATGACTTTGGTTATGATGCCAAATCGGATAAATACGTCAACATGTTTAAGGCCGGTATTATAGATCCTAAAAAAGTGACACGTGTAGCCCTCGAAAATGCGGCTTCTGTGGCCGGTATGATTCTAACCACCGAATGTGCGTTGATTGACATCAAAGAAGACACGCCTGCCGGTCCTCCAATGGGAGGCGGTATGCCTGGTATGATGTAAGCCCAGCACGATTAACAACAACTAAAAACCACGCTCAGAAAGCGTGGTTTTTTTATTGATATCCTAAACTATTCAAGCCACACAAACTCAAAATAATCTGTGATATTTTTGGAACAAAAATCCACCTGTCATCTTTCCTAATGTCTGTTCAACAAACTTAGCCATAAAATTACTTGTTCAAAATTTCTTCTGTTCTTTTGATTGCATCATTGATGTTGTCAAGTATGTTGTGTTTGCCGATAAGTTCGTAAACTTCAGATTTAAATAATGCTTCTTTAACATGTCTGTTTGCACCAGAAAGAATAATAGTGGTTCCACAGGATTTTAGTTTCTGATGAAACTCTTTTAACCTGTTTAATGCAGTTGCATCAATAAATGGCACATTTCTCATTCTGAGAATTAAAACTTTGGGCTCTTGTTTTAATTCCGTAAGGAATTCTTGGAATTTTTGGGAAGCACCAAAAAAAAGTGGCCCGTTTATTTCGTAAAGCATGGTATCTTTTGGAATGTAGGTCAGTTCTTCTTCAAATAATTTTTCTGCTTGGACATTGGCAGTTCCAAAGAGATTTTCTGCATTGTTAATGGTTGTTGTTTCACTCATACGCTTCATAAAAATAAAACTGGATAAAATCAATCCTATCTCTATTGCCAGAATCAAATCAAAAAATACGGTAAGAAAAAAAGTTGTAAGCAATACAATCATATCCATGCGATTGCTTTTAAGCAAATCTCTGAAATGTTGCCACTCGCTCATATGATAAGCCACCACAACCAAAATACCCGCCAAACAAGACAGTGGAATGAGTTTTGCTACCGGCGCAAAAAGTAACATAATGAGCAGTAGAAAAACAGCATGAACAATTCCCGCTATGGGAGTTCTTCCACCATTTTTTACGTTGGTAGCTGTGCGGGCAATGGCGCCTGTTGCCGGAATGCCACCAAAAAGTCCCGAAAAAATATTGCCGGCACCTTGTGCTACGAGTTCCATATTGGAGCGGTGCTTTCCGCCAATCATGCCGTCGGCAACTACGGCTGACAGCAATGATTCTATTGCGCCTAAAAGCGCTATGGCTATGGCAGGTTCTATGAGTTCTTGTATAATCTTAAAATTGATATTAGGCAGTTGTGGTATGGCTATTTTATTGGGAATCTCGCCAAATTTACTTTCAATGGTTTCTACGGGTAACTCAAAAAAATAGACTACCAAAGTAGCGAGTACAATCGCTACCAATGAACCGGGTATTTTGGTTGAGATTCTATAAAAATTTAAAGCGATTAATACCGTACTTATTGCAATGCCAAAAGCCAGCCAATTAACACTGTCGAGATGCTGAAAATATACGAGCCACTTTTCGACGAAATCGGCAGGGATATTTTCGATTTCCATTCCAAAAAAATCTTTGATTTGGGTGGAAAAAATAACTACAGCGATTCCGCTGGTAAAGCCTACAATTAAAGGATAAGGGATAAATTTCAGGTAATTACCCAGTTTCATCAACCCTAGTCCAATGATGAGAAAACCTGCCATGAAAGTAGCAATAGAAAGCCCATCAATACCATGTTTCTGCACAATTCCGTACACGATAATTATAAACGCACCGGTTGGCCCGCCTATTTGTACACGGCTACCGCTAAGAACTGAAATCACTAGTCCGGCTATAATTGCCGTTATGAGTCCTTTTTCCGGAGACACACCGGAGGCAATGGCAAAAGCAATGGCCAACGGCAAAGCCACAATACCTACTATTATGCCCGATAAAACGTCTTTTGTAAGTTGTTTTTTAGTGAGTCCTTCTTTTAAGAGGGTAAATAGTTTCGGTGTGAATTCTTTATTTTTCATTATCTTAATTCTCGGTTGTTTGTCAAAAAATTCATCATCGTACAGCTTTCCCTTAAGTAAATTCTTACCTGGATCCAAATATTTTGCTACCAACGCGAATCATATTGCTGCCCGATGCAACGGCCGTGGCGTAATCTTGACTCATTCCCATCGATAAGGTCGTCCACGAATAAGTGTCTTTCCACTTATCAAATAAGGATTTCAGAAAATGAAATTCGGATTTGATTTGCGCCGTATCCTCTGTAAATGTAGCCATGCCCATAAGTCCGACAACTTTGGTGTTTGGCAACTTCTTTAAAAAATCTGAGTTTAAAAGTGTCGCCACTTCATCGGGATGAAAACCAAACTTAGTGTCTTCGTCTGCTATTTTAACTTGTAAAAGACATGGAATAATGCGCCTGTACTTTTTGGCTTGTTTGTCAATTTCCAGCAGCGTTTTTTCTTGGTCAACTCCGTGGATCAACGAAACAAAACTTGCCATGTATTTTATCTTGTTGGTCTGCACATGGCCTATCATATGCCAACGAACATCTTTGGGAAGTTGTTCGTATTTGCCAACCATCTCCTGAATTTTATTTTCCCCAAAGTCTCTTTGCCCGGCACTATAAGCCTCTAAAATATCTGAAACAGACTTGGTTTTAGACACTGCTACTAAGGTAACACCGGCCGGAATTTCTTTCAAAATACACTTCAGATTTTCAGCTATCATTTGTCCTTAAATTTTAACCGAAATTACGGATTTAAAAGGTCTAATCAAAGACAAAAACTTTGCCGTCGTCGGCCAATTCAACTGCCGGAAATATAGTTTCTGCTTCTTGTTTGAAGGGTGTCGTAGAATCATATCGGGTGGAAAAATGACCTAAAATGAGTGTGCCTACTCCCGCGCTTTTTGCAACTTGTGCAGCTTGCGCCGCCGTGCTGTGTTTGGTGGGTTGCCCCAAGTGGGCGTGTTGTTCCAAAAAGGTAGCCTCGTGGTAAAGTACGGTTGCGCCTTTGATTTTTTCGGGCAAAGAGGTATCAAAAACCGTATCGCTACAATAGGCATAAGACTTTGGTGGCGCCGGATCAAACGTCAGGAGGCTGTTGGCAACTTGTTCACCATCTTCCTTTTTATAATCTTTGCCGTTTTTAAGATTTTGATAGTCGCAAATTTCTACGCCATGTTGCCGGCAAGCCACCGGATTCAGTTTTCGCTCGTGTGGTTTTTCCTTGAAAAAGAATCCGTTGGTATAAACCCTGTGTTTGAGCGGAATGGTGCTCACCGTCAATTTTTCATCTTCATATATAAGCTCTGGCTCTTTGGACGTGAGCTCATGAAAAATTAAGGGAAAATTTACCCACGAATCGGAGTGTTTGAACTGAATCTTGATGATTTCTTCTAAGCCTTTCGGTCCGTAAATATGCAATTCTTGGGTGCGATTGAGCAAGCGAAATGAAGATATCAAACCTATCAAACCGTAAAAATGATCGCCGTGAAGATGTGAGATAAAAATGTGTTTGATGCGCGAAAACTTAATCTTGTTTCTGCGGAGCTCCACTTGTGTGCCCTCTGCACAGTCTATCAAAAACAATTGGTTTTGCATTTCCAAAACCTGTGAAGTGGGATTGGAAAAGGTACGCGGGGTGGCCGCATAACAGCCCAAAATGGTCAACTTCATTCGTGTATGGTTGTTTTACAGGCTTAAATTAATTAAAATGTCAAAGACGTAAATCCAAGTCCGTCGGGTTCTTTGCCTGCTTTGAGTCTTTTTATGATTGTAAAAGTTTCCAAATCAATCACTGTAATCACATCAGCATTGGTATTTGCCACATAGGCAAAACGATCATTGGGATGGATCAGGATTCCGACCGGAACAGGACTGTTTTCAAAGTCTTGAAACAATCGGCCGGGTTCTTTTTCTACTGAGGTGGCTTCCATGGAGATTGTTTTCAACAATTTGCCATCGCGCGCATCGTATATATTTACAGTTCCGGTTTCCGCGTTCGACACCAAAGCCAAATGGTTTTTTTGGGTAAACTTCACCCGTATGGGGAATTTTTCAGAAGGAATGGTTTTTAAAAGTTGCAAGCTTGCCACGTCGAGCACCGTCACCGTGTTGCCGGCACGGTTGGTAATCCAAAGCCGGTTTCCGTCCGGAGAAACGGCAACACCTTCTGCCCCCTGTCCGGTTTTGGTGATTTTCTCGAGGGTAAAATCAACCATATCGATCACCGAGACACTACCCGAACCTATGTTGGCCACAAAGGCTCTTTTGGCTTTGGGTGCAAAGGTTACCATATGGCTAATTTCCTGTCCGGTATTGATCACCTGATCTGTTTTGCCAGATTCTATATCCACCAACAACAAACTTTGAGAGGTTTCGGAAGTGACCATCACCCGGTTCGAATCGAAAAATTCGATGCCGTGTGGTGCCGTATAAGTCAGTTCTATGGTTCTAACCACCTTTCTGTTGGGAATATCTATCACTGTAAGTGAATTGCCACGCTGTTGGGCCGTCCCGTAGTTGGTGACCACCGCTAATGTACCTGAAGGATTCACGGCTACCTCATGCGGATTTTGACCGGTTTGCAGTTCTGCCACGATGGCATCCGTATCAAGATCTATAAAATTGACCGTATGACTTGATTTGTTTAAGACAATCAGCGTACCGGACTGCTGCCCGAAACCAATACATGTGAGTGCTAACAGAAAAAAACTAAAAATATAAATACGTGTCATTTTCGTTGAATTTGATGAAGCCAAGGTATAAAATTTTAACCGAAAAAGAGTATAAAAGGTGTTGTACCCTATTCACATACGTAAAATTTAGTTTTAATCTTATTGAACACAAAGTTTTACTGAAAAGCATTAATCCAAAATTTATTTTGAGTGCACCTAAACCTTAAATCTCAAATTTACACTTGGTGTGCGCACTCCGTGAAAGATTTTAATGCCCATGCCATAATCAAACTGATTTTGAAAGCACGTATTCTCTATAAAGCTCATTAAGATCCGCTGCATTTATCAGAAAAAACTCCACCCGAACACTTATCTTTGCACCGATGAAAATGGAAGAACTGCTCAATCGCTTTGAAAGCCACCCCGTTTTGGCTCAAGTCCTAGCGAGTGTAAACACCAACACACCGGCCGATATTGTTCTAAAAGGCTTGACTGCTTCTGCATTTAGCCTACATGTGGCCGCATTTTTCAGGCAGAGCCACAAGCCGATTCTACTGATTTTAAACAACAAAGAAACGGCTGCCTATTACTTAAATGATTTAGAGCAGTTTTTGGGTGAAAAAAATGTCTTTTTTTACCCGAGTTCTTACCGCAGACCCTACGAAATAGAAGAAACAGATAATGCCAGCGTACTCTTGCGCGCAGAAGTCATCAGCAGGTTGCACAGACGCAAAAAACCCGCGTTGATGGTTACCTATCCGGAAGCACTTTTTGAAAAAGTAGTTACCCGAAAGACGCTCTCAGAAAACACATTAAGCTTGGCTGTGGGCGACAAACTTTCTTTAGATTTTGTGAATGAAATACTGTTTGAATACAAGTTCAAAAGGGTAGATTTTGTCTCCGAACCCGGCGAGTTTTCAGTACGTGGCGGCATTATTGATGTTTTTTCGTTTTCACATATAGAGCCTTATCGCATCGAGTTTTTTGGCGATGAAGTGGAATCGATTCGAACGTTTAATATCGTCGATCAGTTGTCTTTCAAAACTTTAAAAAAGATACAAATTGTACCCAATGTAGAAAACAAAGTTTTGCTTGAAAATCGCGACAGTTTCTTAAACCACCTCCACGAGCAAACGGCTGTTTTTATCGAAAACAGCGAGGTGCTCCAAAAAGATTTAGACATACTTTTTGAGAAAGCCCTAAGCAGTTTTGAAAAACTATCGGGCGAAGTCAATCACGCCACACCCGATGCGTTGTTTAACAAAGGAGAAGAAGCCATAGCAGCGCTAGCAAAATTTCATCGCTTCAGTCTGAATTCAGTACCGAAATCGTCACAAAAAACTGTCGTATTTGAGACGCAACCCCAACCGGCATTCAACAAACAATTTGACCGTCTGGCTGAATATTTAACCGAAAAACAGGCAAATGGCTACACTTTGTTGCTGTGTTGTGCCAACGAACAGCAAGTTAAACGACTTCACGACATCTTTGCAGACATAGCACCGGATTTGATCTACCACGCATTGGAATTGCCGCTTTACGGCGGATTTGTTGACACAGATCTCAAGTGGGTTTGTTTCACAGACCATCAGTTTTTCGAACGCTACCACCGTTTTCGGTTAAAAGACGGCTATGCCAAAAAAGAAGCCCTTTCGCTTTCCGAACTCAACACCCTTCAGGTAGGCGACTATGTTACGCATATCGATCATGGTATCGGTCGATTTGGCGGTCTTCAAAAAATTGAAGTGGAAGGCAAAAAACAGGAAGCCATCAAATTGATATACGGCGAAAATGACATTTTGTATTTGAGCATACACGCCTTGCACAAAATCTCCAAATACAACAGTAAAGACGGCAAAGCGCCGAAAATATACAAACTGGGGTCCGGCGCTTGGAAGGCGCTGAAAGAAAAAACAAAAACAAGGGTCAAAAAACTCGCCTTCGACCTGATTCAACTCTACGCAAAACGCAAAATGCAAAAAGGATTTGCCTTTGCACCGGACAGTTATTTGCAGCACGAATTGGAAGCGTCTTTTATTTATGAAGATACGCCCGATCAAGAAAAAGCCACCCGCGAAGTGAAGGCTGATATGGAAAGTGACTTGTCAATGGACAGGCTTATTTGTGGCGATGTCGGTTTTGGGAAAACAGAGATTGCCATTCGCGCCGCTTTTAAAGCCGTGGACAACAGCAAACAAGTAGCGGTTTTGGTGCCCACCACTATTTTAGCTTTTCAACATTTTAAAACATTTAGCGAACGACTCAAAGACTTGCCGGTAAGCGTAGATTACCTCAACAGATTTCGCTCGGCAAAAGCGCGAAAAGAAGTCTTGGAAAAACTCGAAAACGGACAACTAGACATCGTCATAGGCACACACCAATTGGTCAATAAAAGCATACATTTTAAAGATTTAGGCCTACTCATCGTTGATGAAGAACAAAAATTTGGCGTTTCCGTAAAAGACAAACTCAAAACACTTCGGGCCAATATTGACACGCTTACCCTGACCGCCACGCCCATACCGCGCACGTTGCAATTTTCTTTGATGGCCGCGCGCGACTTGTCCGTCATGACGACACCGCCACCCAACCGCTACCCTATTGAAACGCAAGTCGTTCGATTTTCAGAAGAACTCATCCGCGATGCGATTGCATACGAATTGCAAAGAGGCGGCCAAGTTTTTTTTGTAAACAACCGCATCGAAAATATCAAGGAAGTTGCCGGGCTTATCCAGAGATTGGTGCCCGACGCCAAAATTGGCATAGGACATGGCCAAATGGACGGAAAAAAACTAGAAGCCTTGATGCTCGATTTTATGAACGGTGCTTTTGATGTGTTGATTTCTACTTCCATTATTGAAAGTGGTTTGGATGTACCCAATGCCAACACCATGATAGTCAACAACGCCAACCATTTCGGCCTTTCTGATTTGCATCAGATTCGCGGACGGGTGGGACGAAGCAACAAAAAAGCTTTCTGCTATTTCATCACACCACCCTATCACCAAATGACGGAAGATGCCAGAAAACGCATCACAGCACTAGAGCAACACACCGATTTGGGTTCGGGTATTCACATCGCTATGAAAGATTTGGAAATTCGCGGTGCGGGCGATTTGCTCGGTGCCGAACAAAGTGGCTTTATCAACGAAATGGGCTTTGAAACCTATCAAAAAATCTTGCAAGAAGCTGTTGACGAACTCAAAGAAAACGAATTTAAGGAACTCTACGCCCAAGACGGAGACGAGCCAAAGCCCTTTGTGAAGGATGTTCAAATAGACACTGATATTGAGTTGCTATTCCCGGATGCCTATATCAACAGCATCAGCGAAAGACTCAAACTTTATCAGGAGTTGGCAGAAATAAAAACCGAAGAAGCACTGACCGTTTTCGAACAGAAAGTGACTGACCGATTTGGCGATCTGCCCGAGCCGTCTCGGCAACTGCTCAACAGTGTACGCCTAAAGTGGTGGGCAGCAGATTTGGGCATTGAGAAATTGGTTTTAAAACAGCAAACACTCATAGGGTATTTTATAGCCGACCAACAGGCAGCGTTTTATCAATCCGATCGATTTCTCCATGTGATTCGCACGGTGCAGCAACAACCCGCTGCCTTCACTATCAAAGAAAAACAGACCCGCAATGGCCTGCGTTTGTTACTCAATGTTAAAAACGTTAAAAACATTGATGCTGCCATTGATAAAATACAAACACTCCTCTAAATTCTAGTTTGATTGAAAAGTTTTCAATTGATTATTTGACGAACACACTTTATATCAAATATTTAGCGGTAAGTTTTCTTGTAAATGCGTACTGTAAAAAAAACTAAGCATCGTATGGGTTGATCATTTTACAGATCTAATTTCGGTAAAAAAATAAACACATCATCATTATAAGTAATTTATAAAAAATGCATGTTTCCTCGAGCGCAACCGAGCGGTTTTTTAAAAATAGGCCTCAACTACAATCGGCCGGACAAATCCGAGTTCAAAGTTCATGTATAAATGATAAGTCGAACGTCGTTTAATAATGTAACACGTGCTCAAAGTACTATCGAATCTGCGTTTCATAGCAAGCCTTTCATACCACCTTTTTTATGCCCCAACATTCTTCACTTTGCATGCACCGCTTCTTATAGAGGTTTCGTATCTTTGAATTTATCAATCATAAAATTCAACATATGCGCTATAATGCCATAGATCGCAATCTCTTTATCAAAAACAGAAAGAATTTCGCCACGCAGATGGTGCAGCATTCGGTAGCCGTTTTCAATTCGAACGACATCTATCCCATTGGGGCAGACAGCACGCTTCCTTTTGTGCAGCACCCCGATATCTTCTACCTCAGCGGTGTAGATCAGGAAGAAAGCATTTTGTTGCTTTGCCCGGAAGCCAAAAACCCCAAGCACCGCGAGGTACTTTTCGTACGCGAAACCAATGCACACATAGCCGTGTGGGAAGGCGAAAAACTGACGAAAGCCCGTGCCACAGAAGTTTCCGGAATAGAAACCATTTATTGGCTCGCCGATTTTGAAAAAATATTTTTTGAAGTGATGACGCAAAGTGAAGTCATTTATCTGAACACCAACGAACACTATCGCCAATCCGAAGAAACCGAAACCCGCGAAAGAAGATTCATCAAATGGTGTCGCGAAAAATATCCGGCACACCAAGTTGCCAAAAGCAATCCCGTTTTGCAAGCCTTGCGGTCTGTAAAAGATGCCGTTGAAATCGAACTCATTCAACAAGCCTGTAACATCACAGAAAAAGGATTCAAACGCATCTTATCTTTTGTAAAACCCGGCGTTTGGGAATACGAAATAGAGGCTGAGTTTCTCCACGAATTCATCCGCAACCGCTCTCAAGGTTTTGCCTACACGCCCATTATCGCTTCAGGAAACAATGCCAATGTGTTGCATTACATTCAAAATAAAGAACAGTGCAAAGCAGGCGATTTGCTGCTTTTGGATGTCGGCGCCAAATACGCCAACTACAGCAGCGATATGACGCGCACCATTCCGGTATCGGGAAAGTTTACCCCGCGCCAAGCCGAAGTGTACAAGGCCGTTTTAAAAGTGAAAAACGAAGCCACTGCCATGCTTGTACCGGGAGCTTTTTGGAAGGAATACCACGAGGAAGTCGGCAAGCTGATGACTTCGGCACTCATCGATCTAAAGCTGCTTGATAAAGCCGATGTGCAAAACCAAGACCCCAATTGGCCTGCCTACAAAAAGTATTTTATGCACGGCACCTCACACCACATGGGACTCGACACACACGATTACGGATTGCTCCACGAACCCATACAACCGAACATGGTCTTCACCGTAGAACCGGGCATTTACATACCCGAAGAAGGTTTTGGTATTCGGCTGGAAGACGACGTGGTCGTTCAAAAATCAGGAGCACCCTTCAACTTGATGCGCAATATCCCCATCGAAATAGACGAAATAGAAACACTTATGCATGAAACACCCATGTAAAAAGAGTGACACACAAGAGTATGATTATCCTATGGTGTTCAGCACCTGTGCTGAGCGCAGTCGAAGTATGACCACTGAAAAACAATAAATATAAACAGATAAAAATTAAAATTTTTCGCGATGCTTTTTGTCTTTTTATCAACAAATTCAAAAACAAATAAGCGTTAACGCATAATGCCCAACCAAGGCAGATTTTTATCTTTGCACAAAACTTTTTTTCATGCAATACGCAAAAAACATACTTGACACGATTGGCAATACGCCGATGGTCAAGCTCAATAATATTACAAAAGAATTAGATGCCTTGGTATTGGCCAAGGTAGAAACCTTCAATCCCGGAAACTCGGTCAAAGATCGCATGGCTGTCAAGATGATAGCCGATGCTGAAGCAGACGGCAGGCTCCAACCCGGCGGCACCATCATAGAAGGCACTTCCGGAAACACCGGTATGGGATTGGCATTAGGTGCCATCGTGAAGGGATACAAGCTGATTTGTGTGATGAACGACAAACAATCCAAAGAAAAAATGGATATCCTCAGGGCCGTGGGTGCGCGGGTGGTGGTATGTCCCACTGATGTAGAACCCGATGACCCGCGGTCGTATTATTCTGTTTCTCGCCGATTGGCCTCCGAAACGCCAAATTCTTGGTACGTCAACCAATATGACAACCTGTCCAACACCCAAGCACACTACGAAAGTACGGGTCCGGAAATCTGGAAACAAACCGATGGGAAAATCACGCATTTTGTGGTCGGGGTTGGTACCGGCGGAACCATTTCGGGCGTCGGCAAATATTTGAAAGAAAAAAATCCGGACATTAAAATTTGGGGAATCGATACTTACGGCTCTGTTTTTAAGAAATACCACGAAACCGGGATCTTCGACCCCAATGAAATATACAGTTACGTGACCGAAGGCATCGGTGAAGACATCCTTCCCGCCAATGTCAATTTCAGCCTCATCGAAGGTTTTACCAAAGTAACCGACAAAGACGCGGCTGTTTATACGCGAAAGTTGGCTTTGGAAGAAGGTATTTTGGTCGGAAATTCGGCCGGAGCTGCCATCAAAGGCGTGTTGCAACTCAAAAATCATTTCAAAAAAGACGATGTGGTGGTGGTTTTGTTCCACGACAGCGGCACACGATATGTCGGCAAAATTTTCAACGACGACTGGATGCGCGAACGCGGATTTTTGGATGAAGCCGTCGCAACTGCCGAAGATCTGATCCGCAGCCACGCCGACAAACCCTTGGTTATTGTCCGCACAGAAGAGTTGGTTTCGCATGCCATCGAGCGGATGCGGAAATACAACATCTCACAAATCCCGGTGATAGACAATACCGGCTTTGTAGGCTCTGTAGATGAAACCACTTTGCTACGAAGGTTTTTTGAAGATAAAAACCTCAACGACAAACCCATCCGCGAAGTAATGCAGGCCGCTTTTCCAGTAGTTTCCAAAAACGCGAGTGTGGAAACCGTTTCCAAGCTGATCACCAAAGAAAATTCGGCTGTGTTGGTCGATTTGGGTGAAGGCAAACACCAAATTATCACCAAACACGACATCATTCACGCGATTTGATTTTGGTCTCCAATTTGGATTCCGAGCCATTACATTTAATTTATCAAGCTTCAAAAGGGTCTCGACTGCGCTCGACCTGACCACCGTTTTGAAGTATTAAAATAACAAGATGTTAAGTTGCACCATATTTTGCAAAATTCCCAAATTTGGACGTATTTTACGCTACTAAATCAAAGCGGTGAAGTTTGCCATTATCTCCCATGTTCAACATTTCCATAAAAATGCAAGGCTTTGGGCGTATGCGCCTTATGTGATGGAAATGAATTTGTGGCTTCAGCAGCCCGAAGCCGTTCGGGTTGTGGCACCCGTTTCTCCAACCGATTTTGATAAAGCTAAAAATATACTATTGGCTTATCAACACCAACATTTGATTCTAAAAAGTATCCCTGTTATCCAATTTTTGAATTTGAAGGACTCTTTGAGAAGTTTACTTCAGTTTCCAATTATATTCTACAAAATATTTTCAGTCTGCCTTTGGGCAGACCACATCCACCTGCGTTGCCCGGGAAACATCGGTTTGTTGGGATGCTTAATACAGGTTTTCTTCCCTTGGAAACAAAAAACGGCCAAATACGCCGGCAATTGGGATCCAAAGGCAAAGCAACCCCTGAGCTACCGTTTGCAGAAATGGATTTTAAACAACCGTTTTTTAACCCGCAACATGCAGGTTTTGGTGTATGGCGAATGGCCGGGGGCTTCCAAAAACATCCTGCCTTTTTTTACAGCCACCTATTCGGAAAACGAAAAAACACAGCTGCCAAAAAGAGATTTTACGGGTGAACTGCGTTTCGTGTTTTCCGGAAGTTTGACCAAGAATAAAAACCCGATGAAAGCATTGCGGTTTGTACACCAACTCCAAGAAGCGCATCATTTGACGGTTCGGTTGGATTTCTATGGCGATGGACCGGAAAGTGAAAAACTGTCTGATTTTATTAAGCAAAACAAACTGGAAGAAAGCGTAAAGCTGCATGGCAACCAACCCAAAGAAGTGTTGAAAAATGCCTATCAAACTGCTGATTTTTTGCTCTTGCCTTCGCAGTCGGAAGGCTGGCCAAAAGCAGTGGCCGAAGCCATGTTTTGGGGCGCAATACCTATCGTTTCCGCGGTTTCTTGTGTACCGTGGATGCTCGGTTTCGGAGAAAGAGGTTTGCTTTTTGATGCTGATTTAAACAAAACAACGCAACAGTTTATTTGGCTAATAAACAATCCGGATGCCCTTCAAAAAATGGCTGAAAGTGCTGCCAATTGGTCGCGAAAATACACCTTAGAAACCTTTGAATCGGAAATACAAAAATTGCTAAAACCCCGGCCGTCATGAAAGTTTTGCAACTCATCGACACGCTCAATGCGGGCGGTGCCGAACGTGTCGCCCTAAACTACGCCAACGAATTGAGCCGACACTTAGCCGGTTCTTATTTATGCGCCACAAGGCAGGAAGGGGTTTTAAAAAATCAACTGAAACCCGAAGTTGGTTATCTTTTTTTACAAAAAAAATCGGCTTTAGACTTCTTCGCAATTTTTCGTTTGGCACGATATCTCAAAAAAAATGACATCACAATCATCCACGCGCACGGCACTTCATTTCTGACGGCAGTTTTGTGTAAACTATTTGTCAGAAATCTGAAAATTGTTTGGCACGACCACTATGGAAAAAGCGAAGAATTGGAAAACAGGCCTAAACTTATTCTGAAACTTGCCGCTCGCTTTATCAACCTGATCGTGGTGGTGAACCCCGCGTTGAAAAATTGGTGTGAAACACATCTTCATACAAAAAAAGTTATCTATCTGACAAATTTTTCAATTTTGGACAAGACCATTCCTACAAACACAACCCTTTCGGGATTGGATGGAAAAAGAATCATTTGTTTAGCAAATTTCAGACCCCAAAAAAACCATTTGTTGTTGTTGTCTGTTTTTGGCGAACTCTTAAAAGATTTCCCGGAGTGGACGCTTCACCTGGCCGGTAAAAATTTTGAAGATGCGTATTTTCAACAAATACAGCAATATATAGAAGCAAACCACCTGCAAAAAAGTGTTTTTATCTACGACTCACGCGATGACATTCACCATATTTTAAGCCAATCAGACATCGGTGTGTTGCCATCCCAATCTGAAGGTTTTCCGTTGGCTTTGTTGGAATACGGCTTGGCAGGCTTGCCTGTGGTAGTTTCAAATGTGGGGGAATGTGCCGGTATTTTGGGTAATCCGCCGCAAGGTTTGTTGGTGGCACTAAATGATGCGAAACAACTAAAAGCTTCCCTATCTTTGTTGATGTCTGATAAAGAAACTGCCATTCGTTTGGGATTGGGTTTTAAAAACCGAGTGCAAAAGCATTTTTCGCCTGAAAAAATTATCGAGAAATTATTGAAATGCTACAACGAACTTTAAAAAAATATGACATTAGCGCGTCTTCCTACTTGGGTCTTATATTGATTCATATAGGAATTGGTGTGGGTGTGTACCTCTTCGGGCCGTTGTCCAAATTATACTACATTGCTTTTTTGGGATTTTTCTTTCTTAGAATTTTAAAAACCCGGAACAGAAACCAAGAAATTTTAATGGCATGTTCCTATATCGTAGGAAGCGAGGTATTTATGCGCATGACCGGAGGTGCCATTTTCTATGAAGCAGCCAAGTATGAAATTATTGCGTTTTGTGGTTTGGGTCTTTTTATGGAAGGTTTTAAAAGAGAAGGTGCTGTCTATTTTTTATACCTTCTTTTGCTGGCACCGGGCATCGTCATATCGTCCGAAACTTTAAACATGGACACCAACATCAGAACTGCCATTGCTTTCAACCTCAGCGGACCGGTTTGCTTGGGTGTGGCCGCTTTGTATGCTTACAAAAAACCTGTAAGCCGCCAACAGCTCCACTGGATTGCCTTGGCTGGCCTGCTGCCCATCATTTCTATGGGAGTCTATTTGTATCTCTACACGCCCGATCTGCGAGATGTGATTACGGGTACGGAATCTAACTTTGCTGCCTCAGGTGGTTTTGGCCCCAACCAAGTGGCTACAATCTTGGGCTTGGGTATTTTTCTGGCTTATTCACGCATTTTGTTTCACTCCCAAAACAAACTGCTGCTTGGTGTTAATATTTTTATTTTTGTCTTATTGGCTTACCGAGGTCTTGTCACCTTCTCTCGAGGCGGAATGATTGTAGGACTTATTATGATTGCTTTGTTGGTGTTTTCAACCTACAAACGGATTGACTTCTACAACAAGCAAAAGATGACCTTTTTGCTCATCGTGTTTTCGGGTATCGCACTTGGCACTTGGCTATACAGTTCCTACCAAACCTCCGGCTTATTGGAGCTGCGCTACGCGGGTAAGGATGCGGCCGGCAGGACGTCCGGTGACTACGGTACGGGAAGGGTAGCACTTTTTCAAACTGAGTTTAAGGCTTTTATGGAAAATCCTTTGTTCGGCATCGGGGTCGGGAAAAACAAAGAATACAGAGAAGAGAATTTCGGTGTGGAATCCGCCAGTCATAATGAAGTAAGCCGGTTGTTGGCCGAACACGGTACAGCCGGTATTCTCTCGCTTCTTATACTAACTGTTACCCCTTTGTTGCTGCGCATACACCATCGGAAAAACCTGATGTTCTTGCCTCTTTTGGCTTTTTGGTTTTTGACCATCAACCACTCCTCTATGCGCTTGGCAGCACCGGCTTTTGTGTATGCCTTGGTGCTCTTACATATTTACTATGACAAGAATTCTGTATATCGGCAACCAACTGGTTGAGCATGGAAAAAACCCCACTGGTGTGGACACGCTAAGCCCAAAGCTTATCGCTCTGGGAC
Source organism: Flavobacteriaceae bacterium (assembly GCA_032251335.1). GTDB lineage: Bacteria > Bacteroidota > Bacteroidia > Flavobacteriales > Flavobacteriaceae > UM-FILTER-40-17. The sequence continues at coordinate 117,665 of JAVVDW010000007.1, forward strand.
ATACTGTAGTCACGACATCAGGCGTAAAGAACAAATGGATCCGATTGGGAGATATGCTGTTGACTGTTGTGCTTCACCGGTCTAAAACCGACTTGGTACTGATAGACACCTACAGCACCCAAAATTTTTACTACGCATTTTTTTGTGGTTTGCTGTGCCGATGGCTTGGCCTGCCTTATTATCCGATTTTACACGGCGGAAATCTTAACCATCGGCTAAAAAAATCACCAAGAATGAGTCGCTTTTTGTTTAAAAACGCTGCTAAAAACATTGCGCCCTCTCTTTATATGCTCGATGTATTTATCAAAAATGGCTATCAAAATACCGTGCATATTCCGAATCACATCAACCTGGCAGCTTATCCATTTACGGAGCGAAAATCGGTTGCTGCCAAACTCCTTTGGGTGCGCTCGTTCAAAGACATTTATCATCCGCAAATGGCAGTGGAAGTGGCGCATAAGCTCAAAGAAAAAGGATTTGAAGTGTCGCTTTGCATGGTTGGCCCCGCCTTAGATGACACTTTTCAAAAATGTGTGGCGCGGGCACAAGCCCTCAAGTTGGATGTTGAATTTACCGGACGATTGTCTAAACCGGAATGGCATGCGCTTTCGCGGGAATACGATATTTTCATCAACACCACGCATGCTGACAATTTACCCGTTAGTGTGCTCGAAGCAATGGCTTTGGGTCTGCCGGTAGTCTCCACGCAGGTAGGCGGCATTCCTTTTTTAATCAAACACGAGCAAAACGGATTGCTTTGCCCAGACAGCGATGCAGAAGACATGGCGCAACAGCTTATTCGGTTGGTTGAAAATCCGGTTTTAGCCGCCAAAATAAGCCAAGCCGGAAGGTTAACAGCCGAGGCATACGATTGGGAACGCATAAAAAATAAGTGGAGAGAACTCTGACCTTATATCTGAAGAAAACAAGTAAAGAGCTGATTATGTAATAAAATATGCATTGCTTGGGTTTGAAACTTTGATAAAGCTCAATTTTCATTTGGAGAAAGAAATTCTATCTTTGAATTGTGAAAAAAAACTTAAAAAGCCCGAAAAAGAAGATTCACTTCGAGATTTCCGAGCGCAAATTGCTCTTGCGTGTTTTTGATGTATTGGTCGTGTTGATTTCGCTTTTTGGCATCGATCAAATCATTGGTATTAATTATTTCGATTTCACCAAAGAAAACATCCAATGGCCGCTTTTGTTGTCTTTCTATCTCTTGCTATTCAACAGTGTTTTTGAGCTCTACGACCTGCAAACCGCCGCCAACATTGAACGCAGTATTAAAAACACCCTTTTTTCAGCTACGGCAACCGTAGTCGCATTTTTGTTTACGCCTTATATTTCTCCTGTTTTGCCGGAGCGCCGCTTGGAAATTCTTTATTTTTACGGAATCACCTTACTCTCGTTGCTAGTTTGGCGTATTTTATACATCAAACTCTTTACGAGCGAGCGTTTTCAGAAAAAAATATTGGTTTTTGGCAGTGCGGAAGAAGTGCTTCGCATCCAATCTGATTTTGCCAAAATGCATCCGGAGAGTATCGTCATTGGCATGAGTCCGTCTGCCAAGTCTAAAGATGGAACACGTCAATATATCTATCCGGTAATGCCCAACGCACTCGAGGCGTTTATAACAGAAAATCAAATATCTGAAATCATTATTTCCAACAATAATTCTAAGAAAATTACCAAAGACTTTTACGATGTTTTTCTCCACTTATTAGAAAAAGGATTTCCCCTGCGCGAATATTCTCAGGTATATGAAGAAGTCACACACAGAATCCCTGTACAACACGTGGGCAAAGATTTTTACAGATATTTCCCATTTAGTCGCAACCACCAAAACCAGTTGTATTTGTTCCTGCACAAGCTCTTGGATGTCAGCTTGGCATTAGTAGGACTGTTCATGTTTTTTCTTTTATTGCCATTGGTACTTATCGGAAACCTGATAGCCAACCGAGGTTCACTTTTTTACACGCAGATACGCATTGGTAAAAATGGCGAACCCTTTAAGATATACAAGTTGCGGACCATGATTAAAAACGCGGAAACTTCCGGGCCTGTTTGGGCACAAAAAAATGATTTTCGGGTGACAAAATTCGGGCGCTTACTGCGAAGAAGCCGTATCGACGAGATTCCGCAACTCATCAATGTGCTGCGGGGCGAAATGTCTATCATTGGTCCCAGACCGGAGCGGCCGGAATTTGTATCGCAACTTTCCGAAAAAATTCCATTCTACCAAACCCGCCATATTATCTGCCCCGGCATCACCGGTTGGGCGCAGGTAAAAGCGGGTTATGGCTCTGAGGAAGCACACGCTTTAGAAAAACTTCAATACGACTTGTTCTATCTAAAACACAGAAGTTTGTACTTGGATATGGTGATTTTGGTAAAAACTTTTTCGACCGTATTGTTTTTTAGGGGACAATAAAATCTTATTTTTACAAGAAGATTATTTCCGACACATTTTGTAAAAAATCAATCGTTTGCCACTGCATCAATCTCTCTTTCCGGACAAAGATACCCGCGTACTGATTTGGAAAATAACCGAACCCTTGGCGCATCTCAGCGCGGGCATAACCCTCAAAGAAAAAAGTGCCGAGCGGCTGCAGGGCATGCAATCGGTTATTCATCAAAAAGGTTTTTTGAGCGTTCGTCATTTATTGCAACATTTGGGATATGAAGATGTGGATTTATCCTATGACGGCAACGGAAAACCTTACCTAAGAGACGGCCGTCATATTTCGATCACCCATTCATTTGAGTTTTCGGCTGTTGTAGTAAGTTCCGTTCCCTATGGTATAGATATTGAAAAGAAGCGAGAAAAAATTGTTAAAATAGCGCACAAGTTTTTAGACGAAAAAGAGTGCGAAGACATGGGTGAGGACATTCAAAAACTAACGTGGGCTTGGGCATCCAAAGAATCTATTTATAAAATAGCACCGCCTATCGGCATTAGTTTTAAACAACACTTGCGCGTACATTTTGATCCCTTTGATGAAACTTTGATACACGGCAAACTCCGGTTTGGAAACGAAATGGCACGCTATAGACTTTGCGGTTTAGACATAGACGGGTTTACCTGTGTGTTTGGCAGGGAAGTGGTTCAGTAGTCATTTATCTTCTGTACAACTGTCGGATGATTCCTTCTGCCGGTTTATTTTGGACGGTGTATTGGCTGTCATTTTCACCGCCGGACTCGTCGTGCCGATGAAACCATTTCCACAAAAAACCACCTTCAAACCAAGGTTCATTCCAGAAAGTGCGGTAAATAGCCGTCAAAGCGTTTTCTTGAGCTTTGAAGTTGATATCCTTCAATTCTCTTGAGGAATCCCAAGGACGTTTGGCGGTATAGTCTAAGCTGCGATAGCCATACTCGGTAAAAACGACATCTTTCCCGGTTTGAACAGAAAGGGTTCTAATTTTTTCTTTGACGGGTTTCCAGTTTTGGAGGAGTTCTGCCACTTCAGGAGTTTTGGCTTCAGACAAAGGAAAATAGGCATCGATGCCAATAAAATCTAAAGATTTCCAGTGTGGAAACTTATGATACGCATCCCAGTTTTCGGCATAAGTCAATTTGCCGGAATAGACCTTGCGAACCGCTTCTATAAGTGCTTTCCAGGCATCAGGTCGTTCGGCTACATAGGTGGCCAATTCTGTGCCGATGCTAAACATTTCGATACCTTCTTCCTCGGCCAACTTGGCGAAAGTCAGGATAAAATCTGCATAATTTTTTTCGAAAGCAAGCCAGTCTTCCTCTGTGTTCATTTTGATATGACCCGTAAAATCTCCGTGACTAATCCACAATTGTGGTTTGAGTAAAATTTTGACCTTGTTCTTTTTGAAAAGCCTCGCCATTTCTCTGATGCCGTCAGTGCGCTCGCCTCGCCACTGCCTACTCATATTGTATCGAATGTCAGGCGCATTGAGGCCTGGCATAAAACCAAAAGGACTCAGCGCCGTCCAATTGGCATGAATGTCTAAAACGGGTTTTATATGTTCGAAATCAATAGGATCTCTTGAACTCACGTAGCTTACGCCATTTATTTTTTCGTCATGTTGCGCAAAAGCTATGAGGCTCCATAAAGCACACAAATAAAACAGCACAAACTTTTTCAGGTTAGGAATGGCTTTCGTTTTCATAGCGTTGGGTGAAATTTTGATAAAAGTAAGGAATTGTTTCGATACCTTTCAAAAAATTAAAAACGCCAAAATGCTCGTTGGGAGAATGTATGGCATCCGAGTCTAAACCAAAACCCATGAGCACAGATTTGACACCCAATTCTTTTTCAAAAAGAGAAACGATGGGAATACTTCCACCACTGTATTGTGGCAGTGGTGCTTTTTGAAAGGTTTTTTCATAGGCGTGAAAAGCGGCTTTATAGCCGATATGGTCTGTACCCATGAGATATGCCTGACCGCCGTGGTGAGGCTTGACTTTTACGCGAACACCTTTGGGCGCCAAACTTTCAAAATAAGAGGCAAACAAGTCTGTGATTTTCGTCCAATTTTGGTTAGCCACCAACCGCATAGAAATTTTAGCATAGGCCTTTGATGCAATGACGGTTTTGGCACCTTCGCCTGTATATCCGCCCCAAATACCGTTGACATCTAAGGTAGGGCGAATAGAATTTCGCTCTAAAGTTGTGTATCCCTTTTCCCCATAAATATCGGCTATGTCCAAAGCCTTTTGGTAGGCATCTAAAGAAAATGGTGTTTTGGCTATTTCAGCGCGTTCATCTTGAGAAAGTTCCACCACATCATCGTAAAAACCGGGTATGGTGATGCGGTTGTTTTCGTCGTGCAACGCAGCAATCATTTTTGTCAAAATGTTGATGGGATTGGCTACCGCGCCACCGTAAAGTCCGGAATGTAGGTCTCGGTTGGGCCCTATAACTTCCACTTCCACGTATGAAAGTCCGCGCAAACCCACGGTGATGGACGGCTGTTCGTTGCTTATCATTCCGGTGTCTGAAATGAGTATGATATCTGTCCGCAGTTTTTCACGATTGGCTTTTACAAATTTTTCTAAATTGACAGACCCCACCTCTTCTTCTCCTTCTATCATAAACTTGACGTTGCACGGCAAAGCATCTGATTGCAACATCAGTTCAACTGCTTTGATGTGCATAAACATTTGTCCTTTGTCGTCACAGGCGCCACGGGCAAAAATGGCACCATCCGGATGTGCGAGCGTTTTTTTGATAATTGGCTCAAAAGGTGGAGATTCCCATAATTCTAGAGGGTTTGGTGGCTGTACATCGTAGTGACCATAGACTAAAATTGTTGGGCTATTGGAATTTACTATTTTTTCTGCATAAATGATGGGATGTCCTTCTGTAGGACAAATTTCAACGCTGTCACATCCTATTTGGCGTAAATGATCGGCAACGGCATCGGCAGTTGCTGCCACCTCTTTTTTGTACGCACTGTCTGCACTGATGGAAGGAATTTTTAAAAGTGTAAAGAGTTCGGACAGGTAGCGGTCTTTTTCTTTGTGTATGGTTTCTTTAAATGACATTTATGGGTGTTTTTATCAAATTTACTATTTTTTTTCAGGATAAAAAGATGTAAGAAATAAAAACTTGACTAAATTTGCACCACTGTTTTGGATACCCAAACTATTTTTTGCGGGTGTGGTGAAATTGGTAGACACGCCAGACTTAGGATCTGGTGCCTCACGGTGTGTAGGTTCGAGTCCTATCACCCGCACAACTGGAAACCTTCTTAGCCATGAGAAGGTTTTTTTATTTACTTAAACAAACTTATAAACTCAATAGGACGAGAAGTTTATCCCGCCAAGGCGGGAAGTCCTATCACCCGCACAACTGGAAACCTTCTTAGCCATGAGAAAGTTTTTTTATACGATAAATTGACTTCAGGGATAAAACAACATCAAAACAACCTGACTACGTCGATATGTTGGTTGTTGACGGCTTTGTCTAACGCGGTTTCTCCGGTTTTGTCTTTTAGGGTTGGGTTAGCACCGTTTTCGAGTAGGAGTTGCACCACTTGGGCGTGGCCTTCTTCCGCAGCAAACATAAGTGCTGTGGTGTGTGGGCCGTCTGTTTCGTTGGGGTTGGCTCCTGCTTCAAGAAGTAATTTACAAATATTGTACTGACCGAACATGGCTGCGATAGTCAATGCCGGCCGCGTGTCAAAATGAATGTTGGGATTGGCATGATGGGCAAGTAAAAGCGAAACGCATGCTATGCTGTCTTCAAAAATTGCTTGCGTAAGTATAGGAACGCCGGTATCGGGAAAAGCATAGTCGGGGCTGGTTTTTTCTGCCAAAAATCTTTCGAGTATAAGTGTGTTATCACTTTCTATGGCATATAGCAGGATATCGTCTGTAAATTTGTTTTTACGATGATTCCAATCGGCAAATTGGTGTTGGTGCAAAGTTTTGAGAATATCTACAAGATTTTGCTCACGGGCCAGCTGGAGCGGAATGGCACCGGAGGCATCTGCCAAATTAGGATCTGCGCCTTTGTCTAGTAAAAAGGAAACGAGTTCGTGGTTTTCGGATGCTATTGCATAGGCCAATGGCGATTTGCCCAAGGAATCTGATGCGTTCAGCATTTCATAGGGAAACTGCTTAAAACTTTTTAAAAAGGCTGTGTTTTCAGATTTGACAGCCTCGAAGAAAACATCAGGATCTTTCAAGGTTTTGGAACATCCAAACATCAGAAAAACAAATATGTACAGAAAATATTTCATGGCTTTCTATAAAAAAAGGTCTTAACAAACCGCTAAGACCTTTTATATTTCAAAATAACGTTAATTATTCATTGTTTTTGATAAAATCAGAGGTCATGAATGTGTAATCGTTTGCTGCGCCATAGATATGGCATTTGCTGCAAAACTTAGCCCATTTGGATGTGCCGGTACTGATTTTACCTTTACCGCCCATGACCCATCCCCAGTCGCCTGTTTCGGGAGATTCACCATCTTTTAATTTAACCATAATGGTCAATTGGGGTTTACCTTGCGCTTCCCATTTTTTCTGGTTGCCGTAAGATTCTTTAACAATCACAGTGCCTGCCGGATACTTAGGGTTTCCGGATTGTTTGTGCGTGGCCTCACCGGTCTTATTGATATAAATATCTCTGTAAGCTTTGGTGCCTTTGTGTTTGCCATCCAAAAACCCGGTAGGATCTCCTGTGTTTGGTTTTCCGGCAGTGATTTTGTACCACGATTTATAATCGATCCATAACGGATTCATTTCGCCGGCTTCTACCGCCACGTATTCGCCTTCTTTGAGGGCGTCTGCGTTTTTGAAAGAAATAAATGCCAATGCTACGAGCGCCAGCGTGCTTAGTGTTACTACAGTTTTTTTCATGTTATTTGGTTTTAAAGATTTTATTGATTTGTTTGTTTAATTTTTAAGGCTTCGGATATAGTTGACCAAATCCCATCGTTGGGCTTCGGAAATCACCGGTTCCCATTTTACCATTGCGCCTCGGCCGTTGGTGATTTTCCAAAAAATTTCGCCATCTGTTTGGGCTTGTACTTTGTCTGATGTTAAATCTGCCGGTTTTGGATTTAATGCTTTTCCACCGGGGCCATCGCCTTTTCCGGCGTCGCCATGACAAACGATACAATTAGACTGAAACACTTTTTTTCCTTTTTTCCCGGATATGATTTTTTTGCCGTCAGCGACAGGGTTTTGTATACTTTTTGCAGACTCAGGGGCTTTCCAAGGGTCTTGAAAATCATTGACGGTAAATGCTGCGAGAAACAAACAGGTAGGGATTAAGAAGATAACTACTTTTTTCATAATGTTTAGATAATTTATAATAAAGTGAGTCGCCCAAAAAAAAGCGACACCAATTTGTACGATAAGGAGAGGCTTACTTACAGGTTAACTGTTAATTTTTTGTTAATTTTTAAAATGTTGTTTATTTGTTTTTTGGTACTTTTGAAAGGACAAATGCGCGCAAATGAATTATTTTTCTTCATGGTTTTCAGTACTTTTTCTTGTAGTTGGATATGTGGCTACAGGTCAGATTGAATCCACATACATTGAGAATTTTACAAAGGAAGATTACAAAAGTGCAAATCAAAATTGGGGCATTTCAGTAGATTCAAACAATTTCGTTTATGTGGCAAACAATGATGGCCTGTTGGTATTTGACGGCTTTAGATGGGAAAAATATCAATTGCCCAACAACACTATTCTTCGATCCGTTTCTGTTGTAAAAGACACTATCTACGTAGGCTCATATGAAGAGTTTGGTTATTTTCTTCAGGATGACAAGGGATTTCTGTATTATACTTCACTGAGCGACAAAATAGATTCGAGTTTATTGACAAACTACGAGTTTTGGCAAATAGATAAAATTGGTACCAACATTTATTTTAAATCATTTTCAAAAATATTTGAATGGGACGGAATAAAAATTACAGAATTAAAGGGAATAACGACCACTGCAATAACTGCTTTTGTCAACAAAGAAAAATATATTATTGGGACGTTGGACAAAGGGCTTTTTGTCCTTGATAGCAGTAAAGACACTTTTTATCCTATCATAAAATCTGCATTCTTTTATGACAAACCTATAAGTGCAATTACAAATATTGAAGAAAATATGCTGGTTGGCACCATCAACAATGGATGTTTCATTGAAACTGCCACCGGATTTGTCCCATGGGATACAGAGGTAAATGGGTATTTAGAAAAGTATCAGCTAAACAAAATAAACGCATTGGAAGATGGTAGACTCGTTTTTGGGACTATATTAAATGGTTTGTATATAACAGATTCAAAAGGAAAAATTCTTTACCACCTAAACAAGCCTAATGGTTTGCAAAACAATACGGTTTTGGGTCAAACCATAGATAATAATGGCAATCTGTGGGTTGGCCTTGACAATGGCGTGGACATGATTGGCCTTAATATTCCTGTTAAATATTTTACAGACAAAACAGGGGTTTTGGGCTCGGTCTATGCACTTCACACAGAAAATGATTTATTGCTGTTGGGGTCAAACAAAGGGGTGTTCACTTTAAATGAAAATGCGCTCAGTTTAATTCCTAATTCACAAGGTCATGTGTGGGGAATCAAAAAATTGAACAGCAACATTTTTGTGAGCCATAACAATGGGCTTTTTAAATTAGAAGGGCGTAAATTCGAGCGGGTACAAGAGTCTTTAGGTGGCTGGGGTCTCATTAAAATACCCGAAAAAAAGCAATATGTTCAGGGTCTCTACAACGGCATCGGAATTATTATCCCTGACGAAAACCCCCTGAGTATTCACAAAGTTAAAGGATATACTGACCCGGTAAAATTTGTAGTTTTTGAAAATCCAGAAATTTTGTGGGTTACACATCCTTACAAAGGAGTACACAGACTAAAACTCAATAAATCTTTAGATTCTGTAATTTCCAAAGAGAATTTCGCAGATAAAGGGCTCATCACCATATACAAAGCTGCTGTTTTTGATATGGATGGCAGGATTGTGTTTCCTTCTGCCAAAGGATGGCAAATATATGAGCCTCTTTCTGATTCAATTGTAATGTATGAAGAATTGAATAAAAAATTAGGAGCGTTTAAACACTCTATTATTGTAAATAAAGACGAAAATGGTGTTTGGTTTGACAGCAACAACCATTTAGTTTACTTGGATAAAAAGTCACAATCTTTATGGGAACTACCCACTCGCTTCTACAAAGAAAGATTGGTTCAAAACAATGTTGAAATAATTAGACTAACACATGGAGATTGGCTGTTAGCGCTTGACGACGGCTATGCTAAAATAGACCTAGATATTTTACGCACCATGAAACAACATCTTGAGCTAGAGACTATCATTACAAGACATATCAAATCCAATGATAAATACATTTCCCTAGATGTAGGCTTCACGGGCGTTAAACCGGGTAAGAACAGTATAGAGATTGATGTAACCACAAATCAAAGAATTAAAGTTTCCGGTATTAAATACAGACTAAGTAACTACGAAAAAGACTGGCATATAACACATTCGGGCAGCATTAAATACAGCAACATACCGAGTGGTGATTACACCCTAGAAATGGTGGCTCTTGGTGAACAAGGAAACGAAGTTGGTACCGAATTAAAAACATCAATCACAGTACTGCCTCCTTGGTTTTTAACCAATTGGGCAAAGCTTGGTTATGTGCTTTTTTTACTTTTCTTAATTTACAGTTTTTACGCTATCAATCAATTCTTGCTTAAGAAAAATCAGAAAAAACTTAGGATAAAGCACGTGCAAGAACAACGAAAAATAATGCATCAAAAGAAAATAGAACTTGAAAAAAAATTAATAGAAATTAAATCACAGCAATATAAAGAAGAACTCATCCATAAAGAAAAGGAGTTAGCCAACACAGCCATCTCTATACTTAGAAATAAAGAAACACTCAAACAAATTAAGATGGAGTTTGTTGCAAAAAAAGACTCCTTTACAGATGTATTTAGCTACAAAAGGTTAATTAAGAAACTAGATAAGAGCATAGAAAGTGACGAAGCAAGTGAATTGTTTGAAACAAATTTTGATGCAGTACACGAAGATTTTCTCAAAAAGCTTATAGAAAAACACCCCAAACTCACCGCGAAAGATCTAAAATTGTGTGCCATGCTTAGGATGAATCTCACCAATAAAGAGATTGCACCACTGCTCAACATAACCTATAGAAGTGTAGAATTGCAGCGATACAGACTTAGAAAAAAATTAAATCTGACTACCAAAGAAGACCTTATTAAGTATCTTTTACAATTTTAAATTACATCAAAAGTACATCATTTAAAGTATTTTAACACCTTTTTTAATTCTACGAAAACGTTTGAAACAATGGTTTAGCCTGATTTAACATTTTTTTTTAACACATCATGATGTACATTTGATGACAATAAGCCTATGCAGAATTAACAATTAAGTGTGTAGTTTTGATTCTTGACAAAATCTCAAAATACACACTCAAAATGAAGAAACTTTTAACCTTATTATGCTGTTCTCTCGTTTTCCTTACACAGGCACAAACAAGAGAACTCAGCGGAACAGTTTTAGACGAATTTAGTCAACCGCTACCCGGTGTTACCATCGTGATTAAAGGTACTACAACCGGAACAACTACCGATTTTGACGGAAAGTACAATTTAAGTGCCCAAACCGGGCAGATTTTGGTATTTAGTTACATCGGTTTTGAACCCCAAGAAATCACGGTGCAAAACAACAATGTTATCAACGTGACTCTACTCGCTTCAGTTACCCAAATAGATGAAGTGGTGGTTATTGGCTATGGCACAAGCAAAAAGAAGGATTTGGTTGGATCCGTTGGAAGTTTAAAATCGGAGGATATTAATATTTCACCCGTACTTACCGTTTCCGAAGCCATACAAGGAAAACTTGCCGGTGTCCAAATCATCAACAGTGGCGCACCGGGTGCGCAACCCGAAATTAGAGTACGTGGAACAGGTTCAGTATTAGGAGGCGTAAATCCGCTGTATGTAGTTGACGGGATTATTGTGACAGACATTACTAATATAAACAACAATGATATTTTATCGATCGACGTTTTAAAAGATGCATCCTCTGCCGCCATTTATGGATCTCGTGGTGCTAATGGTGTTATTCTTATCACTACCAAATCCGGAAAATCCGGAAAACCTAAAGTAAGTTTTAACAGCTTCTTCGGCTTTAACACTTTAGGTGACATTACCAATGATGTAGATTTAGCAGATGCACAACTTTTTGCCAGATTTACAAATGAAGCGCTTGAGAGAAATGGAAATGCCCCTAGATTCACGGAAGAAGAAATAGCAAATCTGCCCAATACAGATTGGTTTGATCTCATTACACGTGAAGGTGTATTTCAAAATCACACAGGTTCCATCTCCGGAGGTACCGAAAATTCAAAATATTTTGTAAGCTTAGGATATTATGAAGAAGAAGGTATCTTGCTTAAAAACAAATTTGAACGGATGAACCTCAGGGCTAATAATGAATATACCGTAGCCAAAATATTTAAATTCGGACACAACATCGGTTTGTCCAAATCCAAAACGCACAATCCGCTGACGGGAGCTTTTGATGCTGCTTTCAAGCAATCACCCGCCATACCTGTGAAAGACGAAAACGGTAATTTTTTCCGCTCAACAGTCAACAACGTAGGTAATCCGGTATTTATGTTGGAAAATTTCAACAGCAAAAACCGAGACAGAAGAATTACAGGTAACGTTTGGGGAGAAGTAGAATTGTTCAAATATTTTAAATTTAAAACCACCGCTTCTGCCGAAACCTTCAATGGCGAGGCCATCAACTTTGCTCCGGAAACAAGAATTTTCAACGACGCTGGTGGTGTAGAAGAGAACACAACTAGCAGGTTGACCGTAAGTGAAACTGATAACTGGCGTGTTATTTGGGACAATGTCATCTCATTTCAAAAAGTTTTCCTAGAAAAACACGATGTATCAGCCATAGTCGGTGTAACCAATGAAGAATTCAGAAGCAGAACCCTTGTAGGCACGGCACTCAATGTACCCCCGCAAGACAATTTCAGATTTTTAAGCCTTGGCGACGTTGCCGGTAGAACGGTTAACGACTTTGGTGACAGGTTTAAAAGAGTAGGCTACTTTGGACGAATACAATACGGTTATGACAACAAATACTTGTTGACAGCAACCATAAGAAGAGAAGGATCTTCCAAATTCTCATCCAACAACAGGTGGGACAATTTCCCTTCCATCGGTATCGGCTGGAACATCACAAATGAAAGTTTTATGAGCAATCAAAATATATTTGACTACTTAAAACTTCGATGGAGTTGGGGCGAAACCGGAAATGATAATATTGCTTCCAATGAATTTATCGCAACAATCACTACAGGTCTAAATGCGGTTATCAACGAGGCCATCGTCACCGGCTCTACCATTGAAGAAATTAAAGATGCCAATTTAAAATGGGAAACTACTCAAGAAAATGATTTGGGATTAGAATTTTCAACACTTAAAGGAAGTCTAACCGGATCTTTAGATTATTACTACAAAAAAGCTTCTAACCTACTATTTCCAACCAGCATACCGCAAGCACTTGGCGACAACAGTTTCATCACAAATAGTGCCACCATCGTCAATGAAGGTTTTGAAGTTTCTTTAAGTTATGCCAATACTATTGGCAACGATTTCAAATACAGTATTTCCGGAAATCTAACCTTTAACGAAAACGAAGTCAAACAGATCAAAACCCTCATTCCGGATGCAGAAGCTTCCATCATAAGTGGAGGTCTTGGAAACGGGCAAGTAACCACAAAAACGGAAGTCGGTCACGAAGTGGGTAGTTTTTGGCTGTTTGATGCCATAGGCATTTTCGGATCTCAAGAAGAAATTGACGCCTCAGCCCAACCCGGTGCCAAAGTTGGCGACCTTAGATTTGACGATGCCAACGGCGACGGCACAATCAACGATTTAGACAGAAAACACTTTGGATCGTTCCAACCGCGTTATTATTTTGGTATCAATTTAAATTTTGAATACAAAAAATTCGATTTGTTAATCAATACATTTGGCAACTGGGGCAATTTGGTTTTCAACGGCAAACGCGCACAGCGATTTGGAGGAGAGAACATAGAAGTAGATGTCGCTAATGGCAGATATTCACCGTCAAACCCCAATCCTAATGCATCAAACCCTAGAGCGTCAAATGAGATCCCAAGACCGTCTGACCACTTCTTGGATGCAGGCGATTTTTTCAGAATCAACAACATCACCTTAGGATATACCCTACCTACCAAATGGGTATCAACTATTGGGTCTTCTAGAGCAAGGGTTTATATCAGTGCCCAAAATGCTTTCACCGCACAAGCATTTGGTGGTTTCAACCCCGAATTGCCGGGCAGTCCACTCTCATCAGGCATCGAGTTAAATGCTTTTCCTACAACCGCAAAATTCACTGCTGGATTTAATTTAGATTTTTAAAAATTGTATACTATGAAAACTATTTTCAAGACATTAAAACTACATTATTTTTTGAGCCTGTTTGTCCTCAGCATGATGGTCTCATGTAGCGATGACCTCAACATCAAACCCGAAGGCCAAATTACCCCGGAAGGTTTCTTCTCCACCGATAGGGCAGTCGAACTGGTAAATGCCATTTACAACAATTTGCTACAGTGGCCGCAACACTCATTTTCTTGGCTAGGAGTTTCCAGCATCATATCTGATGATGCCGATAAGGGCAGTGATCCCGGCGATACTGGAGCAGACAAAGACAAGTTGGACGCACTTACATTTACTTCAACAGATCCATCTGCAAATGAAGTATGGGGTGCAAATTTTAGAGGAATCACCCGGTCTAATACAGCTATAAGTATCATCTCTAGCCCCGATACACAAATCGATGAAACTTTTAGAAACCGTTTGATTGGCGAAGCCCGATTTATGAGGGCATACTTTTATTTCAACTTGGTGCGCATGTTTGGAGATGTGCCCAAACTCGATCGTGTTCTTAATCCAAATATCCCCGAAGATCTAGCTGCCGTCTCTATCAGAGTGCCTAAGTCCGAAATTTATGATTTAATTATTTCAGATTTGACCTTTGCCTCAGAAAATCTTTTCCCAAAATCAGAAATGGACATTGGCAGAGCCACCTCAGGAGCTGCAAAAACATTGTTGGCTAAAGTGAATATGTATCTGGGTAATTGGTCAGAAGTCAAAAGACTCACAGATGAAGTTATAGCATCGGGACAGTATAACCTCCAAGCAGATTATGCCACGCTCTGGAGAGAAAGTAGCGAAAACGGACCGGAATCCATTTTTGAAGTACAGGGTTTAGGAGGCCCCTTAAATTTAGGCGTTCAAGGATACGTGGTTACTCAAAGCGTTCGTGGTCAATGGGGCTGGGGCTTCAATACACCATCAGAAGATTTGGTAAATGCCTATGATGCCGCCGGCGATGAAATTCGCAAAAACGCCACTATCATTTTTGGAGGGGAAACCATGTGGGATGGTGAGCAAGTTATCGCTTCACCCCCTAACCCACGATACAACGAAAAAGCCTATCTAAGTCGTGTAGCCGAGACCTTCAACGGCAATGATTGGGAATCCAACAAAAACATTCGCATACTCAGGTATGCAGAGGTACTACTTATGAATGCAGAAGCATCCAATGATCTTGGTCAAACAGATCCGGCATTGCAGTCGCTAAACGAGGTAAGACAAAGGGTCAACCTTCCGGATGTGACAACAACCAATCAATCCGAACTACGTATGGCTATTTGGAATGAAAGACGCTTGGAACTTGCTTTCGAACACGATCGTTGGTTTGACCTTATTAGGCAAGGACGCGCCGGACAAGTAATGCGTGCGCTTGGCAAACCTTTTGTGGATGGCAAACACGAACTTTTTCCAATACCGCAGGCTCAAATAGAAGTATCGGGAGGCTCACTCACCCAAAACCCAGGCTATTAATAACGAAATTCGATTTGTTCTTCATATTAATTTGATTCACTTGATTTTTGTTAGTAAACGCTACGCCCGTCAAGGGCGTAGTTTTTAATTGATATATTAACATTGAAATCCAATCCATGAATATAAAATATTGCATATTAATAGTCCTTATTACTCTCAACGCTTCTTGCAAACAAGACAGAAGGGAGCAGTCGGAAAATTTGCATTACAATACGCCAATCACATCATTGGATGATGAAAAACTACTCGATAAAGTCCAAGAACAAACTTTCAATTATTTCTGGGACGGAGCCGAACCCAATTCGGGCATGGCCCGCGAGCGCATCCATCTCGATAATATGTATCCGCAAAACGATCAGGATGTGGTTACCACAGGAGGGACGGGTTTTGGCCTGATGGCTATTTTGGTGGGTGTGGAACACAAGTTCATCACTAGAGAAGAAGCACTTGTTCGATTCGATAGAATAGTATCCTTTCTCGAAAAAGCCGATCGCTTTCACGGTGCCTGGCCACATTGGATTGAAGGAAAGACCGGTAAAGTTAAACCTTTCAGCCCCAAAGACAATGGCGGCGACTTGGTAGAAACTGCCTTTTTGATACAAGGGCTACTGACCGTCTCCGAATATTTTAAAGAGGGGAACGCCCTCGAAAAGGCATTGTCCGGCCGCATAGAAAAACTGTACAAAGAGGTTGAGTGGGATTGGTACACCAACGGCAAAAACGTGCTGTACTGGCACTGGTCGCCCAGTTATGGCTGGGAGATGAACTTCCCGGTCGGCGGTTACAACGAATGTTTGATTATGTATGTATTGGCGGCAAGTTCACCCACCCACCCCATTTCAAAAGCCGTTTATGATGAAGGTTGGGCAGGTAATGGAGCCATCAAAAAGGATACGGTATATTACGATTTGCAAACTGTTCTCAATCATTTTGAACACGATGACGCACCGGTCGGCCCGCTTTTCTGGGCACATTATTCTTATCTGGGATTAAATCCGAAAGGGCTCAAAGACCAATATGCCGATTATTGGCAGCTCAATCAAAACCACGCCTTGATCCACTACAAATACGCCGTTGACAATCCCAAGAATTTCAAAGGTTACGGAGACAGCCTTTGGGGAATGACCTCCAGCTATTCTATGAAAGGTTACGCAGGCCATCGCCCCGGAGACGATTTGGGCGTGATTTCACCCACTGCCGCTCTTTCTTCGTTCCCCTACACGCCGGAAAAAAGCATGGCCGTGCTTCGCAACCTATACCAAAACCACGACACTCTCATTGGTAAATATGGACCTTACGATGCATTCAGCTTGACCGACAATTGGTATTTGCCCAGATATTTGGCCATCGATCAAGGCCCGATTCCTGTGATGATTGAAAATCACCGGACTGGTATGTTTTGGAAACTTTTTATGCAACGGGCAGATGTGCAAGAGGGGCTTAAAAAACTCGGTTTTACCATAGAAAACCAAAAAGAATGAATCGCTTTCTATTTTTTATCATATTAATTTTTCTGATCACCGCTTGTTCTTCAGGCGGCGATAGTTCCGATGAAATGGTCATCGCCCCGCCAACTGAAACCCCCAAACTCACTGACGAAGAACTGCTCACCACGATCCAAAAACAGACTTTTGGTTATTTTTGGGAAGGTGCGGAAGTTAATTCAGGGGCTGCCCGCGAACGGTTCAATATTGACAACCCGGATGTTGACAGCCATGTTGTGGCCACAGGGGCTACGGGTTTCGGGCTGATGACCATTGTAACCGGCATAGAACGCGGTTTTATCAGTCGGAATGAAGGCGTTGCCCGCATCGAAAAAATCGTCTCATTTTTAGAAAATGCCGACCGGTTTCACGGCGTTTGGCCGCATTGGCTCGATGGCACAACAGGAAAAACCATTCCTTTTTCAGCCTTTGACGATGGCGGCGATTTGGTCGAAACCGCTTTCCTGGCCCAAGGGTTTTTGAGTGTCCGCCAGTATTTGTCCAACGGGAGCGAACCCGAAAAACAGCTTGCCCAAAAAATAGACACACTTTGGAAAGAAATTGAATGGAATTGGCATTTGAACGGCGGCAACACCCTGATTTGGCATTGGTCGCCCAATTTTGATTGGCGTATCAACCTGCCCATCAAAGGATACAACGAAGCCCTCATTGTGTATGTGCTTGCGGCTTCTTCGCCCACTTTTCCGATTCCGCCCGAAGCCTATCACCTGGGTTGGGCAGACAACGGAAACATTAAAGTTGAAGCCATTTCTTTCGGACAACGCATCACGCTCAAGCATATCGGCAATCAGGGTTCCATCGGGCCGCTGTTTTGGGCACATTATTCCTATTTGGGATTAAACCCGAACAATCTGACAGACGACTACGCGAATTATTGGGAACAAAATGTGGCACACGCACGGGTACATTTCAATTATGCCGTGGCCAACCCGAAAGGGTTTTTCGGATATGGACCAGATACTTGGGGACTGACCGCGAGCCTGTCCATGACCGGGTATGAAGCCCACAACATCAACAACGATTTGGGTGTGATCGCCCCAACGGCAGCGCTGTCGTCTTATCCCTATCTTCCCGTGGAATCGCTGCGGATGATGCGGCACCTTTATGAAGATTTAAAACCGTCCGTCTGGGGAAAATTTGGTTTTTACGATGCCTTCAGCCAACAGAGCAACTGGTTTCCGCAACGATACATTGGCATTGACCAAGGTCCGATTGTCATCATGATTGAAAATGGGCGAACGGGTTTGCTTTGGGATTTGTTTATGGGCAGCCCCGAAATAAAAACAGGATTACAAAAACTCAATTTTAGTATTCAATAAAAAAATATCAGGTAAGCAGACCTCACAGGTTTTGGAAACCTGTGAGGTCTTAAAACTATTTACATTAAATAAGACTCAACAACTGAGACGATACCAACTGAAGGTTCACAAACTAAATCTTTCAGTTTAAAATAATGAAGGGGTGGGTAAATGCTCGATGACGAAATTGTAGATTCAAAAACTCATTTGAAAAGCAAAAAAAATGGATGTGAATAATTCTTTTTCCGAACTGAGCATAGTCGAAGCATAACATTTAAAAAAAACACATGAAAAAATATTTTTTATTAGCAACCTTTATTGTTCTGTTATCTTGTTCAAAATCAACAGAAAACAAATCGGACAAAATGGATGTATTTGTATCCGGGCTGATGCAAAAAATGACCATTGAAGAAAAAATAGGACAGCTCAACCTGATTACGCCGGGTTCGGATATTCCAACAGGATCGGTAGTGAGCACCGATGTTGAGTCCAAAATCAAAAACGGGCAAGTCGGCGGAATGTTCGGTGTGATTGGCCCGGAAAAAATTCGCAAGGCACAAGAATTGGCGGTAAACGAAAGCCGGTTAAAAATCCCGTTGATATTCGGGTCGGATGTCATTCATGGGCATAAGACCACTTTCCCGATTCCATTAGGATTGGCATCGAGTTGGGATACCGGTTTGATTAAAAAATCTGCACAAATAGCTGCAGATGAAGCCACCGCCGATGGTTTGAACTGGGTGTTTTCGCCCATGGTCGATATTGCCCGCGACCCGCGTTGGGGGCGTGTTGCCGAAGGTTCGGGCGAGGACGCTTATCTAGGTTCGCAGATAGCCAAAGCCATGGTGACCGGTTACCAGGGTGATGACCTGTCAAAAAACAACACCGTTATGGCCTCCGTGAAGCACTTTGCACTTTACGGCGCATCTGAAGCCGGAAGGGACTACAACACGGTCGATATGAGCAAACTGAGGATGTACAACGAATATTTGCCGCCCTACAAAGCTGCGGTCGAAGCAGGCGTAGGCAGCGTGATGAGCTCGTTTAACGTAGTGGACGGCATACCTGCCACTGGCAACAAATGGTTATTGACCGATTTGCTCAGAGGCGAATGGGGTTTTGACGGCTTCGTCGAGTCAGATTATACTTCCGTCAACGAGATGATTGACCATGGCATGGGTGACTTGCAAGCGGTTGCTGCGCTGTCGCTCAAAGCCGGACTAGACATGGACATGGTGGGCGAAGGTTTTTTGACCACTTTAAAAAAATCCCTCGATGAAGGGAAGGTCACCGAAGAAGACATCAACCTTGCCTGCCGCAGGATTTTGGAAGCCAAATACAAACTCGGTTTGTTTGACGACCCTTTTCGGTACATCGATGAAAAACGTGCCGAACAAAGCATACTGACAGCCGAAAACAGGGCGTTTGCCAGAGAAGCAGCGGTTCGTTCTTTTGTTTTGTTAAAAAACGAAAAACAGGTTTTGCCGTTGGATGCTTCCAAGAAAATAGCCTTGGTCGGGCCTTTGGCTAATAACAAAAGTAATATGTTGGGCACCTGGGCAGTTTCGGGAAACCCGCAACTTTCTGTGGGTGTTTTGGAAGGTATCAGAAATGTGATGGGAGCAGATATAAAGGTGAGTTATGCCAAAGGGGCCAACATCACAGACAATGCGGAACTTGCCAAAAGGGCTAACGTTTTTGGCGAGCGGGTTGACACCGATGCACGTTCGCCCGAAGCCCTGATTGCCGAAGCGGTGACGTTGGCAAAAAACTCGGACGTGGTGGTGGCCGTGGTGGGTGAGGCCTCAGAAATGTCGGGCGAGGCAGCGAGCAGGAGCGATATCGGCTTGCCGGAGAGCCAAAAAAACCTGTTGGCGGCTTTGAAAAAAACAGGCAAACCGCTGGTTTTGGTCGTCATGAGCGGCAGGCCATTGACCCTCGAATGGGAAAATGAAAACGCCGATGCCATTTTGCAGGTTTGGTTTGCAGGTATCGAGGCGGGAAATGCCATAGCAGATGTGTTGTTTGGAAAGTACAATCCGTCGGGCAAGTTGCCGATGACCTTTCCGCGAAATGTGGGGCAAATACCCATATATTACAATCATTTGCCCACAGGAAGGCCTTTTGAAGAAAACAGCAAGTTCACCACCCAATATTTGGACGTGCCGAACGAGCCGCTCTTCGCGTTTGGCTATGGGTTGAGTTATACAACTTTTGAATATAAAACCTCACAAAGTACTGCCGAGATGGATGCACAAAACGGCATTGTTTTTACAGCCGAAATTACCAACACTGGGAATTTTGACGGCGAAGAGGTTGCGCAGTTGTACATTCACCAAAAAGTGGGTGTCATCAGCCGCCCGGTGAAGGAATTGAAAGGTTTTAAAAAGGTTTTGGTGAAAAAGGGCGAAACGGTGAAAGTTGATTTTACACTCACTGTGGACGACCTGAAATACTACCACCCCGACTTGGATTTCACCTACGACCCGGGCGTGTTTGAGTTTTTTATCGGGACTTCTTCAGACGGGGCGTTTACGGGGAGTTTTACGGTGAAGTAGGTGCAAACTTTTTTAGTTTCGGAGGATTTTTTGTTAATACAACAAGGCTGTAAAATTAAACCTCGTTTAGGTTGATGCGGGCGGGGCTTTTTGAGATGTTCTTGAATATTGGAATAGGTTTGGGATGGTTACCAATGTTATGGAGTGTTTAGCTATTCGATTAATTTATCAATGATTCAATTTCTTGTGATTTTTTATTCTGAATTTGACTGTTCTCTTCTGTGTTTGAATGATGAAGTTTACAAGAGCCTAAGACCAACACCAGCAGAATTATTTTATTCATAAATCACAAAATTTACTTTATCTACACCGGTATTTCCACTTTTTGGGCTGTAGGCATAAACGATGAGTTCGAAATTCCCCACAGAATCAACGGGCAGGTTACCTTCAAATAAATTTGGTTCGGTCAGCAACATTACAATGTCTTTGATATGCACACCGTTCTTTTTTAGAATGCCCTTGACTTCTATTTCTGAAGCATTCCATATCCCGTCCTGATTGATAACACATCCACACATCATCACAATGTTGGATTTAACCCGAAGGGGTTTGTCTTTTAAAGAATTTAAGGAGATATAATGATGGGTTCGAGGTTCTAAAATATCAATAATGAAACCCGGTATCTCTATAATGATACCGTCCCCCAAAATATCTTTGCCCGGTATCAGCCATAATTCAGTAGTTGCCCGGACTTGCGCTTGTTTGTTGTTAAAGGGAGAAACGGCTTCAATACTAATAAAGGTTGGCTCGTCAATGTCAATACTTGCTAAGAATTTGGCTGTTTGGTCATCTGTAATCGAATGACCCCTTTCTATTGGGGTTTTCATTATCAAATCGGTGTTTCCCGTTGAACCAACAGTTTTTCCTTCAGCTAATATTCTGTTATTGACTTTATCCCGGATGATAATGTAAGCACCTCCCAAAGAGCTACCAATAAATTTTGCATCCTTGGCTTTCGCCCTCACTATAACTTTAGTTTCTGTTGCAAATGAAGTTAAACCAGAAAGAATTAGGGCGACAATAAACAGGGTTTTTCTCATGATGTTACGATTTTAATTGTTTTGATTTTAAGTATTCTTGTTTAAATCTATTGTGAAATGATGTTGCTTGTAATTCGGAATCTATTTTGTCCAAATAGGTTAAAATACCCAAATCTTCTTGGAGCATCTTGAATATCGCCTTTTCGCAACTATCCCAAAGTATTTGCAGTTGAGGTATTAATTCTTTTCCTTTAACTGTTAAAGAGATAATCTGTTTTCTTTTGTCCAGAATATCTTGCTCACTATTTAAATAGCCTTTTTTAACCATTTTTTTTACGATAACCACAACCGATGGATGTGCATAGCCCAGATGTTCAGCAATATATGAAATGGAAACCCTTTCTTTTTTTTGTAAAATCATAAAAATGAGATACCAGTGAGGTTCTACATCCACATTTAATTCTTTATACAGTTTCCGTATATCGTGTGACATTCGATCACTTATTCTTTTAAAACGGCTATCCAAGGCTTTATAACCAAGCTCCCTTATAAAATTGTCATTCATGCGAAATATTTTGAAAGCAAATATAAACAAAGTAACCGACTATATAGTCAACTATGTATGTTTTTATATGTAGTGGCATATCAACAAGTGCATTCAAGTTTTTCTCGACTTTTTATTTTTCGCAAAACCCCGATTAACGCTACCCTTATGGACCGGGAAGTTTCCGTTTGGATTATTTTTTGTTGAAATAAAAGAATCGTTTTTTATAAGCGACACACAGCCACAAGACCAGTTTAAAAGACCGAATAAATAATGAATATTCCAATTATAAATGCGAATGGTGAAAGGAATTGAAAATACAAGGGTTTTAAAATGTTAGCGGCTTTAACCGAAAAATTGTGGTGAAGCTGTCGTGGCACAAAATATAAAACCAAAGAAGTTAGCAACATAAACCAACCCAATAGTTTAAAAATGTCCGGATATTTTGAAATGTCAGCCGACAAAATAAGTGCAACAGCGGGAATCATTCGAATGGTTATTTCCGCATAATTGATAAAAGGGGTACTTCCTGCTTTTCGCAAAATCTGGTTAGCTTTTTGTGG
>JAVVDW010000008.1:0-118478 GCA_032251335.1 Flavobacteriaceae bacterium
ATAGGCATTAGGTTGTTTGTTATACGTTATTCGTTACTCGTTATTTGTTTGGAGGCATTAGCCAATAGCCATTAGCCAAGAGCCAAAAGGCATTAGGGGTTATATGTTATTTGTTGCTCGTTACTTATTCAACGTTCTAATTCATCATATCATCACATCATCGTATCATTAAATCCCACAAACTCTATAAACTGTCATGCTGAACTCGTTTCAGCATCTCACTCAAGGAATTGTTACCCTGAGCGCAGTCGAGGGGCAGCGCAAGCAAGTTAAGAGTGACAGCTAATGGTTATTGGTTATAAGTTAGTTGTTGTTTGTTTTGAGCCATAAGCCATTAGGCATTAGGTTGTTTGTTATAAGTTATACGTTACTCGTTATTTGTTTGAAAGCCAAGAGCCATTAGGCATTAGTGTTATAAGTTATTTGTTATTCATCTAACATTTATAATTCAATATTCATTACGTCTTTGCTTGCAAAATTTCACGGCTCCGCCGCGTCAGTCACATTATCATTTGCGACCAACATAGGATATTACCACGTTGTTTTTTCAAACTAGGCGCTTTGGCTTAGTTCGGTTTCATTTGTGCGCTTACAGTATTGTCCGGGCAAACGCACAATATAGCCCATTGATTCCAACACGAGGCAAACTTCCTTGCTGGAAACGGTTCTTACAATTCCTGTTTTGTTCTTAAAAGGACCTTCGGCAACGGTAATGCTGTCGCCCGTTTTATAGTGAACGACTTCGCAGCTTACATTTTTTTGGCTGAGCCAACGCTGTAGGGTTTCAATTTCTTCATCTTTCACGATAGCCGGTTTGCCCAACCAAAAAAGATATCGTACCACGCCCGGAACAACAAACACGCTGTTGCGTGATGTTTCCTTCAATCGTACAAAAACAAAGGAGCTAAAAAGGGGTACGGTTAGCTTTTTTTTTCGGTCTGTCCATTGTCGAACTTCGGTTCGGGTAGGGCAGTAGCACTCAATGCCGGCCTTGTGAAGTGCCGTAGCCGTTTTGAGTTCCGTTCGGGGTTTCGTGTAAAGTACATACCAATTCATGAGGCAATTTAGTCATTCGTTTACAACTTTCCGTCTATCGGACATTTGAGTACGCATTTTACGTCATATACAACGGCTGTAGGTTTCTTCAAAAGTGCCAAATCCAATGATTCAAACGCCTGATGCGATACGGCAAGCACAACCGCATCAAATTTCTGCTTAGGCACATGGTTTACAATTTGCAATCCGTATTCGTGTTGCACTTCAGCCGGATTCGCCCAAGGATCATAAACCGTTACCCGAGCGCCAAAATCTTGTAGTCCACCCACCACATCTACAGCCTTGGTGTTGCGCACATCCGGGCAGTTTTCTTTAAAAGTGATGCCCAAAACCAACACTTCGGCATCTTTTATTTTGATGTCTTTTTGGATCATGAGCTTTACGACTTCCGTGGCAACATAGCTACCCATACTGTCATTCAAACGCCTACCCGCCAAAATTATTTCGGGATGATAGCCTTTTTCCTGTGCCTTTTGTGCCAAATAATAAGGATCTACACCAATGCAATGCCCACCCACCAAGCCGGGTTTAAACTTTAAAAAATTCCACTTTGTGGCGGCGGCGTCGAGCACGGCCTGGGTGTCAATTTCTAACAAATTAAAAATTTTGGCCAGTTCGTTCACAAATGCGATGTTGATGTCGCGTTGTGCATTTTCAATTACTTTGGCGGCTTCAGCTACTTTGATGCTGGGTGCCAAGTGCGTCCCGGCAGTGATTACGGAACGATAAAGTGCATCCACTTTTTGTCCGATTGCGGGCGTAGAACCCGATGTGACTTTCAATATTTTTTCGACGGTGTGTTCTTTGTCGCCGGGATTGATGCGCTCGGGCGAATAACCGGCATAAAAATCTTTGTTAAACACCAACCCGGATACACGCTCTAAAACAGGGACGCATTCCTCTTCAGTGACACCCGGATAAACGGTAGATTCGTAAATGACAATATCGCCCTTTTTCAGTACCTTACCAATAGATTCACTCGATTTGTACAAGGGCGATAAATCGGGCCGGTTGTGCTTGTCCACAGGTGTCGGCACCGTAATGATGTATATGTTTGAAGCAGCAATGTCTTTTAATTCAGCAGAACAATAGAGCCCGTTTTTATCATCGGCTTGTGGTTTTAAGACGGCTTGAAGATCGGTGTCCGAGACTTCTAAAGTTGTATCTTTTCCTGTGTTGAGTGCTGCAACCCGTTCGGTGTTGATGTCAAAACCAACTACGGGATATTTGGTTGCAAAAAGGCGTGCGAGTGGCAATCCTACATAACCGAGGCCCACAACGGCAATTTCGATTTTTTCTTCTGTCATTACATTCATAGTTGTATTGGCAAAAGTAATTTTTTTTAACGGATAAACGAGGTCGTATTTTTTTATGTTGAAGCTTTTAACAGCTCATTTTTTTTGATTTAACCATAATTTAAAATTAGAATGTAACTCCATCTTAATATCATCTATAAAACAGGAATTGAATAAGCATGCAATTGTAGCCGCGTTTTAAAAAAGTACTGCGACATGTCTGAACAATTTTTTACATTTACAAAAACTACGTTTTGGAACAGATCAACAGTTTTGATATTGGATTTTTAGACATATTAGACATCGTATTGATGGCATTTTTGCTGTATTCTGTGTACAGATTGGTTCGGGGCACGGTGGCGATCCCCATTTTTATCGGCATTGTGATGGTTTATCTGATTTGGAAACTCACAGAATTGCTACACATGACTTTGCTGAGCACGCTGTTGGGACAGTTCATCAATGTGGGTGTCTTTGCCTTGATAGTGGTTTTTCAACAAGAAATCAGAAAATTTTTACTGCTGATTGGTTCTACGCGATTTCTCAAAAAGATAAAACTTTTCGAAAAATTAAAGTTTGACAAAAACGGCAACCCGGCCGCGCTTACGGATGTGAAAGCCATTTTAGATGCTTTTCAAAACATGAGCATTTCAAAAACGGGTGCGCTTGTGGTGATTCAGCGCAGCAATGCACTCGAATTTGTCAAGAACAGTGGCGATCGCATGCAGATTCAAGTGACGCAGCCTATCTTAGAAAGTATATTCTTCAAAAACAGCCCGCTGCACGACGGCGCAGCACTCATAGAGGGCAACACCATCACGGCCACACGTGTCATTTTACCCGTCACAGCCGACATAAAGGTGCCCAGCCGTTTTGGATTGCGCCACCGAGCTGCTATTGGCATTACGGAGAAAACAGATGCCTTAGCTTTAGTGGTTTCTGAGGAAAACGGTGTGATTTCTTATTTTAAAAATGGTGAATTTATCCCTTTTGATGATTTGGATTCGTTGAAAAGTATTATTCAGGAAGATTTGCTAGTGTAACGGATGTTTTTGGCCAATAGCGGGTAAATCGTTTTTTGATGAATGCCCGTCAGGCATCAGTTTTAATGGGCAAATTCAACTATTGAAAGTATAGGGATTGCATATCGGCCTGCGAAAAAATACTGAAAATCAGCGGCGCAACTCTCAAAAATACCCCCATGCGCTGTCAATCAAAAACACACTGAAGTGTCACCCTGAACTTGTTTCAGGGTCTTGCCCCTCGACTGCGCTCGGGGTGACAAGTCCTTGAGTGAGATACTGAAACGAGTTCAGCATGACAAATTGAGGAGTTCAGCATGATTAGGTTAAGCGAGTTTAGCCTGATTGGGTGTAGGAGATTTTTGAATCTCTAAATTGAAATATAAAGGTCGTGAGCAAAAAAGATTATGCAAACTTGTCTCACACCGCAGCTACTTCTTTGGCAAACTGCATTTCGTATAATTTTTTGTAGTAACCGTTTTCTATGGAAAGCAATTCCTTGTGTGTACCGTCTTCAACCAATTTGCCTTGTTCCATCACCAAAATCCGATTGGCTTTTTTGACGGTGGCCAACCTGTGGGCAATGATGATAGAGGTGCGTCCTTTGGTGATTTTTTTCGTCGCTTTTTGCAACAGTTGCTCAGAGTAGGTATCGATGGAAGAGGTGGCTTCATCCATAATTAAAATACCCGGATTGGAAATGTAAGCGCGCAAAAAGGCAATCATTTGTCGTTGTCCGGCAGAGAGCATAGCACCGCGCTCTTTCACGTTGTAGTTGTAACCGTCCGGGAGCGAAATAAAAAATTCGTGCAAACCAATTTCTTTGGCGGCATTTTCTACTTCTTCGAGCGTAATGCCGGGCTTGTTTAAACTGATATTGTTAAAAATGGTATCGGCAAACAAGAAAACGTCTTGTAAAACAATGGCAATTTTACTGCGCAAATCGGAGAGTTGTAAATCTTTAATATTGACATCATCCAGGTAAATGGCACCACCGTTAATTTCATAAAAACGACCCAAAAGATTGATGATGGTCGATTTTCCGGCACCTGTAGCCCCCACCAAAGCGATGGTTTCACCGGGTTTCACATCAAAGGACAAGTCGCGCAGTAAGGGCTCGTCGTCCACGTAGGAAAATTTGACGTGCTCAAAACGAATGGCACCTCGGAAGTGGGTAACCGTCAAATGGCCTGTGTTTTGTATAGACGATTCTGTATCCAAAATATTAAAAACGCGGTTGGCAGCCACCATGCCCATTTGCAGCGTATTAAATTTATCGGCAATTTGCCGTAGCGGCCTGAAGAGCATTTGAGACAACTCAACAAACATTACAATCAACCCCAAGGTGATGTCGGTTTCTGCGCCTATAATTTGCAAACCGCCATACCAGGCAATCAAACCTATGGTGATGGAAGTGGAAAGTTCGGCTATGGGGAAGAATATAGAGTTGTACAAAACCGTTTTCAACCAAGCATCCTGATGTTTTTTGTTGATTTCCATAAAACTTTCATGCTCCACCTTTTCACGACCAAAAAGTTGAACAATCTGCATGCCCGTGATGCGTTCCTGTACAAAGGAATTCAAATTTGCTACCTGATTTCGCACCTCGTTAAAGGCTTTTTTCATAGCCTTTTGGAAAACACGGGTGGCGTACAAAATGAGTGGCATCAACGAAAGAGAAACTAAGGTAAGCTCTACATCGTAATACAACATCACCCCGAGAATCACGCCCATCTTGAGCAAATCGCTCATGATGGTAAACAGCCCTTCACTAAAAATACTGGAGATGGTTTCTATATCGCTTACAGACCGCGTAACGAGTCGGCCCACAGATGCCTTATCAAAATATTGCATTTTGAAAGTGAGCAACTTTTGAAATAGTTTGATGCGTATATCCCGAATGACGCTTTGCCCCAAGAGATTTGAGAAATAAATAAACGAAAATTGACAAATCACTTCCAGCATCAACACCAAAAACATCATCAAAACAATGAATTGGAGCCCGACCAGGTCTCGATTTTGAATAAAATTATCGATAGCTTCTTTGGCCAACATGGGACGCGCCACGCCAAAGGCCGACAACAAAACGGCTGCTAAAAGCGAAATCACAAAAACACCTTTGTAGGCTGCTGAATAGCGCAGTAGGCGTTTTAGCAATTTGATATCGAAGGCATTTCCGGTTTGTTCAGGCATGGGTTTAATCTAAAAAAATATCGTTTGGATAGCCGATGGAAACCAGAGAAAGCCCGTGTGCGGGGACTGAAAATCCGGCTTCTGACCGGTTCTGATTCAATATGATTTGATGCATATTTGCCACCGTTTTTTTGCCGCTTCCAATATCTAAAAGCGTTCCCACGATGGCCCGCACCATATTGCGCAGAAACCGATTGGCAGTAATTTGAAAAATCAGCAAAGCGCCATCAACTCGCCAGTTTACTTCATCTATGTGGCAAAGATAGTGGTTTACATCCGTGTTTGATTTTGAAAAGCATTTGAAATTTTCATATTGCTTCAAAATATCGGCGGCTTCTTGCATGGCTTCAAGATGCAAAGGCGTTTGCAGGTAAAATGCCCTATCGGTCAAAAATGGATTTTTTTGGGTAGTAATGGTATAGGTGTAAGTGCGCTTCACAGCATCATATCGCGCATGGGCATCTTGCCGTACCGGCATGCATTCATACACAGCAATGTCTTTGGGCAGCAGACTGTTAAGTCGAAATACGAGGTTAGCCTCAGGTGATTGGTTCGTATTAAAATGCAAATAATATTCATGGGCGTGGACTCCGGTGTCGGTTCGTCCGGCACCCGTCACAGCCGTCTTTGTTCCCAAGATCAGGCTTAGTGCTTTTTCAATGGTTTCTTGAACAGTCGCCACACCCGGTTGTGTTTGCCAACCGTGATAGGCACCTCCATGATAGGCTAGTTTTAAAAAATACCTCAAGCTGTGTTTTGTTTGAAAGTGTACAAAAATATTAAATGAATTGGCATAAACCGGTAAAAATACTTTCGTTAACGAATTTTTAAAACCCGATGCCTTTTGGTAATGTTTCTAAATGAATACTTTTACTGGCTTTCCCGATTGCCGAACCCGAAAGATTTTTATAACTTTTCACGTCTGGAATAATTAACATTAACATGAAACGCCCATGTAAAAAGAGTGACACACAGGAGTATGATTATCGTAGGGCGTTCCGTGCCTGTACTGAGCGCAGTCGAAACATGACCGATAAAAACACTTGTATTGAGCGCAGTCGAAATAAATAAAATAAACAGATGAAAAAAATCTTACTGCTTTCGGATACCCATGGATTTTTGGATGACAAAATACGCAAATATGCAAATTGGGCAGATGAAATTTGGCATGCGGGCGACATAGGTACTTTAGAGGTGGCTGAAAAACTTCAGGCGTTGAAACCCCTGCGGGCGGTTTACGGAAACATAGACGGGCAGGAAATCCGCTCGGTGTATCCGCTGCACAACCGCTTTGATTGTGAGCAAGTTTCGGTTTGGATGACACACATTGGCGGTTATCCGGGAAAATACAATCCTGCCATCCGGGAGGAATTGTACAAAAACCCGCCCAAATTGTTTATTTGCGGCCATTCGCACATCCTGAAAGTGCAATTTGACCCAAAAATAAAAACACTCCACATGAACCCGGGTGCTGCCGGAATTTACGGTTTTCACCAAGTGAGGACGATGCTCCGGTTTGAAATCAACGGGGATAAAATTGAAAAATTGGAGGTGGTGGAGTTTGATAAAAAGCCGTAAAGCTTACAGTTTAATATGTTGTTTATCAGGATACTGTTTTCAGGATTTGCTGTTTTTTTCTCCTTAGAAGAGGTCTAACCAGCCATTTGCAGTTTAGGGTAAGTTAAGATAAAAACCACAGTTTTGAGAATTAATTCGGATAGCAGGTTTTGAAAATATTTAAAAAAAAATCCGCGCCACTCCTGACGCGGATTCATACGCACTACGATAGATGGTTTTATCTGAGCCTGTCAG
Organism: Flavobacteriaceae bacterium; assembly: GCA_032251335.1. Taxonomy (GTDB): domain Bacteria; phylum Bacteroidota; class Bacteroidia; order Flavobacteriales; family Flavobacteriaceae; genus UM-FILTER-40-17. The sequence continues at coordinate 7,379 of JAVVDW010000008.1, forward strand.
CAGATTTTACGAGCGCCTCATCCTTTTTAATCGCCCTATTGGCCAAGGCCAAAAAGGCAATAGAAACAACAGGCATGAGTAGCCCAATACCCTTCTCCGAGACAGCTGCCTCTCCGGATATCGTTAGCGACTGATACACAAAAAAACCAAGCAATATAAAGTTGACAAGAATACCCAAACGATTGAGTACAAATTGATTTTTACGTTTTTTAAATTTAAAAACAGTATAGAAACTCAGTACGGCACCCGCCAAAAAAGTGGTCTGAATCCAAGCCGTGTCATCGGCATATGTGGCCGCGTTTTCGCCAATCCACAAAGGAAAAACAAAACCACCGAGCAAACTGCCAATGCCGGCCAAAAGCATGAATAAAGTTTGAATGCGTTGTATCAAAGTGATGCTGTTAATTCATGCAAAAATAAGATTTTTCAAACGATGCGCCACTTGTCCAATCAAATTTTTAAACAAAAAATATAACCGGCTGATTGCAATAAATTTAGCTAGAATATCTTCTTAGAAAAAGTTAAATGTATGACCGTGTAAATATAAGTTTTGGCATTACAGATTTTTTTTTTAATATTGCATCAGAATCTTCACGATTTCTCCCAACTATTATCCTCAAAAGTATGCTATTGTAACACCTTCTATGTGTTACGACATCCGTTACAAGTATTATATTAAGACATTATCACAAAACATTCATGTTCGACTTAATCGCACTCAGTAAGAAGAAACTTCCTGAATTACAGGAAATTGGTAAAGAATTAGGCGTGCCTAAATTTCGATATCTCAAAAAGAAAGACATCATAGACGGCATTTTGGAAGCCCAAAAATCCCAGAAAGAAGCAAGTGCCGCCAAAAAAGTATTGCCCTTCCCTCCGCCAGCAGAAGAAAAACCTGAAACAAAAGAACCTGAAGGCAAAACAGCGTCAATAACGGATGCTGATTCCCAACCTCGTGTGGCTCCCCAGCGTGGAAGAAGAAAACAGGAAACGCACAAGGCCGTCAATGAAGAACGAGAATTTGATAAAAAACCCGTTCCACCCAAAAAGGAATTTAAAAAAGAGCATGCGGGTCCGCAACCAAACCCGCCCAAGAAACCAACACATACCAACCAGCCGCAGCAACACGGGCAAAATGGCAACAAGGATACGCGGAATAGGTATCGCGAGCCCGATTATGAGTTTGACGGTATCATTGAATTGGAAGGCGTCTTAGAAATCATGCCCGAAGGATATGGATTTTTGCGATCTTCAGATTACAACTACCTCGCTTCACCGGACGATGTATATGTGTCTCAGTCGCAAATTAGATTGTTTGGTATAAAAACAGGCGATACCATCAAAGGGATTATCCGGCCACCCAAAGAAGGCGAAAAGTATTTTCCGCTGATAAAGGTACTCAAAGTAAACGGACTCAATCCGGATGTGGTGCGCGATCGGGCTTCTTTTGAACACCTAACGCCCCTTTTTCCCCAAGAAAAATTTAAGCTCGCCGAAAGACAGAGCAATATATCAACCCGAATTATAGACTTGTTTTCACCCATAGGAAAAGGCCAACGCGGCATGATAGTCTCACAGCCCAAAACCGGTAAAACCGTTTTGCTAAAAGATATTGCCAATGCCATTGCGGCCAATCATCCTGAGGTGTATCAAATCATTTTATTGATTGACGAACGCCCCGAGGAGGTAACAGATATGCAACGAAACGTGAAAGGTGAAGTCGTTGCTTCAACTTTTGACGAACCTGCAGACCGACATGTAAAAGTGGCTAACATCGTACTCGAAAAAGCCAAAAGATTGGTTGAATGTGGCCACGATGTGGTGATTTTGTTAGACTCCATCACCCGATTGGCACGTGCGTACAATACCGTGCAACCCGCTTCCGGAAAAGTACTTTCCGGCGGTGTGGATGCCAATGCGCTCCACAAGCCCAAACGGTTTTTTGGTGCTGCCCGCAATATAGAAAACGGCGGTTCGCTCACCATCATTGCCACAGCATTAATAGATACCGGATCTAAAATGGACGAGGTGATTTTTGAAGAATTTAAAGGAACCGGCAATATGGAGCTCCAACTCGACAGGCGTATTGCCAACCGACGCATTTACCCGGCCATCGACCTCATGTCGTCCAGCACCCGCCGCGACGATCTGTTGCACGATGAAAATGTACTGCAACGCATGTGGGTCATGCGCAAGTATCTGGCAGATATGAATCCGGTGGAAGCCATGGAATTTATCAACGATCGCTTCAAGAAAACCCGCAACAACGAGGAATTTTTGATTTCTATGAATGGGTAAATGATAAAATTTGCGACACACTTAGTTTGCAAAAATTAAAAGAAGCCGTCTCACCAAATGAGGCGGTTTTTTTTTTGTTTAGAAACTATTCTTCCAGCGAAACACCCAATCCCAGAACGGTTCGGTTTGCGTAATTAAAATAACCGGTTACTTGGTTCATTTCCAAGATTTCACCTTCTTCCCACCCCAATTTTTTTAAAGTGGAAATATCGGAAGGCTGCATGTGAGCCGGCTGTTGCGTGAGTTTTTTGGCATAGTAAAAAGCGGCTACTTCTTTTTCGTTAAAGGCCAACTCCAAAGATTGTGTACGAAGTGCTTTCATAATCTCGGCATACCGTTCCGCATGGTCTATATGGCGTTTGATTCCCATGCTGTGGTGCGCCACACAATATGCACAGCCATTAAGAAGACTTACGTAAGTACCGATAGATTCCAAAAACCAAGGCGCAACAGTATTGCCGCTGTGGTGCAATACATTTTTATATAAAGATAAATGACCTTCCAAAGTATGCGGTCGCAGCCCGTGAATGGTGAGTACATTGTCTATTTTTGAAGTGTTTCCGGCTATGCGGTCATAAATAGATTTTAACTTGCCTGTGGCCAAGTGATAAGGAATACCGGCGATCCAACCCATATTAAAATTTTGATTTTTTCTTCAAGACGGGTTCTTCTTCTTTATCAGATTCTGTTGCTTTTTGCCGTGCCGTTCCCGGAAAAATTAAATTTGTGCTCGAAAAAGAACTGCCGAAGGTCACATTGGCGTTATATACTTGATATATAGCATCTTCCAATTGGGCTTCTGTCAACTCGCGAAGCGGATGAATAAAAACAGACCAGAGATATTCGTCCGAAATTGCATATTTGGCATCCAACACGGAATGAAAATTTGCCAACAAAGCCTTTGTTTTGATTTCTTCGTCCAACTTGTCTATCTCGGCAACGGGCGACATAATACGCATCCGATTGGCATTGGCATCCGTTACAGCCAGAAAAAGACGGTCTTTGATCAAAAACTGCCACCTGCCCGGAATGCCTTCAACGGTATCGGCAACCCGATGCAGTATGGCGTCCATTTTGTAATTGTCCATATCTTCGCGCTCGGGTGTTTGTGCGCAACTCAAAGTGACTGTTAAAAGTAATGCGGCGAGGAGGTTGGTTTTCATCTGTTTATTTTAATGGTTATTAAGCGGTCATGCTTCGACTGCGCTCAGCACAGGCATGGAACGCCCAAAATAATCATGCTCCTGTGTGCAAAATTTTTACATGGGCGTTTCATGTTTTTAGGCTTTAGTGCAATCAGTCGCTAAAATAGGGCTTTGCTTTACAGCATTAGGCATTTATTTTACAAACCATTGCTTGGTAGGCTTGTAAACAGATTTTTTTAGCATTTATTTCATTGCCGGTTGTCTCGTAGTTGCTCAAAATGATTTCAAAATGCGTTTGTTGCATTTCTGGTGGCAGGTGAAATTCAGAAGTGGTGTCAGAAAAATTTAAGACCACCAAAAACTCATTATTATCGTCAAATCTTTTGTAAGCGTAAATTTGTTCGTGATCGGGTTCTAAAATTTCATACTGCCCATAGACCAAGGTAAGGTGCTCTTTGCGAATTCCGACCATTTTTTTGAAAAATTGTAAGACAGAGGTGTGGTCTTTTTCTTGCGCAGCAACATGAATACCGTTTTTGAAGTTTGGGTTGTTGGGTATCCAGGGGGTTACTTCTGAAAATCCGGCAAATTTTTCAGCGTTCCATTGCATCGGAACACGCGCATTGTCTCTGCTTGACTCTTTGTGGTTGGCAAAAAATTCATCGAGATTTCCGCCCTCTTTTATCGTTTTTTGGTAGGCGTTTAAAGTGCCAATATCACGATAGTCATCAATTTTATCAAACCGCACATTCGTCATGCCTATTTCATCACCAAAATAGACATAGGGCGTGCCGCGCATACTCAGTAAAAAAGTGTGCAGCAAAGTAGCTGCATGATACCAAAATTTCGGGTGGTCATTTGCCCATCTGCTCACCGGTCGCGGAAAATCGTGGTTGCTCAAGAATATACTGCCCCAACCTTTTTTGGAAAAAACAGCATCCCAATCTGTATGTATTTTCTTGAATTCGGACAATTTAAAACAGCCTTGCCGCATGGTGAAAAACTCGCCCGGTTTACGATCGAGTTCCATCAAATCAAAATGGAAAAACATGTCGAGTTCTTTTCGGTCTTCGTCCACAAAGTCCAATGCTTCTTTCAGGCCTACTCCGGGTGCTTCGCCAACAGTCATACAGTCGTAATGGGCCAAAACTTTTCGGTTCATTTCCTGTAAGTGCTTATGAATGCTTGGGCCTTGTGCGTAGAAAGGCAGGAAGTTTCCGTTATATTTTTTGGGAAGTTCGGGGAAATTTGTGTCTTTGGAAATGTATGAAATAACGTCCATTCGGAAGCCATCGATGCCTTTGTCGAACCACCAACGCATCATGTCATAAACGGCTTCCCTTACTTTAGGATTTTCCCAGTTCAAATCGGGTTGCTTGACAGAGAAATAGTGCAGGTAATAGCTGTGGGTATGTGCGTCGTATTGCCATGCGTCATTATTTACGTCAAAATAGCTGTATCGCGCAGCGGGTTTTCCCTTTTCGGCCGGCCACCAATGGTAAAAATCGCGGTACGGATTGTCTCTGGATTTTTTAGATTCTTGAAACCAAATATGTTCATCGCTGGTGTGGTTGATTACCAAATCCATGACCAAGCGCAGTCCTTTTTGATGCATTTTTTGAATGAGTTCATCAAAATCGGCCATGGTGCCAAAATCAGGATGGATGGATTGGTAGTCGCTGATGTCGTAGCCGTTATCGTCGTTGGGCGAGGCGTAAATCGGATTGAGCCAGACAATATCTACCCCCAAGCTTTTTATATAATCCAAGCGATTGATGATTCCCCTCAAATCGCCGATACCGTCAGCGTTGGAGTCTTGAAAACTTCTCGGGTAAATTTGATAAACGATACCTTCTTTCCACCATTTTCTTTGATCTGCCTGCATTTTTGAATTGTTTTTAGGTGTGTTTGCTCAAAAATAGAATATTTAGAAGATTTAAAAAATGGATTGGTGTACAAATCTTGGCTGAGTAAATGGTCGATACTGTTTTTGATAATTAAATATTGCATCGAAACGGCATTGCCCGTTTGGTTTTGGCTGAAATTGATACTTTTAGAAATAGGGTATTTTAAATTATCAGACAGTTCTTTACCAACTGTTTTTGAATGCTTTACCTTAAAAAGCGTCTATGCTAATTGCCGCGTTTGAGAATTTTAAATTCCTCATAGCATTGGCTGATGGCGTCTAAGATTTGCAAATCATTGGCTGTTTGGATGAAGTCCGATGAGTAGTTGCACTTGGTCAGTATTTCATCGAGCTCGTTGCGATCTACTTGGAGGAGCGCCAAAAGTGTTTCTCGGTCAAATTTTGTCTGTAGCATCTCTCGAATGTGATCGTTCTCTTTCATTTGTCGCAATTTTTGGAATTGCTTAGGCTGTTTGCCAAACATATTGTAGAGAAGATCCGCCGGGTTGAATATAGAACCTAAGATTTTATTCATCGCGGTGGGCGAGGAGCTACCGGCTTCATAGCCTTTGTCGAGCCCCGAAATGCTGTAGCGATAGGAGGGTTGCGGCTGAACTTTTTTGGCGTCTATCTCCAAGTAGCCGGTCAAACGCAGGTTGGAAACTTCCACTTCCTCCAGTGCCACAGCTGTTTCTGTGAGCGTAATTTTGGTATTTTGAAAACGAAGCCAGTCGTTGGTGACCCGAACCCGAATGGGTTTGAAGCCCAAAAACGAAAAATAGAGGGTATCATTGGCTGAGGCATAGATTTCAAATACGCCGTCTGCATCGGTTATAGTACCGGTTATTTTACTGAGATTGAGTACGTTTACGCTTTCCAAAGGCTTGTCATCTACTGAGCTCAATACGACACCTTTCACGAGCTGTTGTTGGGCATATGAGCGATTAAACTGAGCAATCGTCAGTATAAGGAAAAAAAGTAGGGAAAACCTGAATTTCATTCATTAAAAGATTGCGGTAAAATTAAGCAACTACCAGCTTTAAAAACAAACACTTTTCGTTTTTAAAATTAAATTAACAGTAATTAGAATGATTTTTTGAACCCTTTTTTGCCCGGTTTTTTGTCGAAGGCTTTTTTCTTGCCAAATTTTCCAAAATCATCGTTTCTCTTTTGATTTTGAAAACCACCCCGATCACCTCTGAAACTTTTTCGAGCACCAAAAGATTTTTTAGCTTCTTTTTTTGAAACTTCAACGTTTATATGGCGGCCTTTGAGTTTGAAATTTTCAAAAAAGGCGATGACTTTGTCTGCTAAGTGATCGTCCACATTGAAAAACGAAAAGCTTTCTTTCACGTCAACTTTGTACAAGTCGTCGCGTCCGAGTGCCAGTGTATCTCTCAAAAAATCTTTTAACTGCATCCAGTCAAAACCGTCTCTTTCACCCAAATTGATAAAAAATCGGGTAGAACCGCCATCATTGCTAAATTCCCTTTCCTCAAATTCGGAAGGTGAAACTTTTTTGACGTCTGCGGCGCGTTGGTAATAGTTGAAAAAACGGGAAAACTCTACAGAGAAAAATTTCTTGATGAGTTCTTCTTTGGTTTCTTCGCCCAATAGTTCGTTGATTGCCGGCAAATAGCGGTCAATTTCGTGGTTTATTTCCGTTTTCTTGACTTTGTTTGCCAAGTGAAAAAGTTGGATTTCACAAATTTCAATGCCTGTCGGAATCTCTCTTTGTACAAAATTCTGTTTGATGATTCGCTCGATAGATTTCACTTTTCGGAGTTCACTCTTGGTGATGATCGCCATTGAAATACCCGTTTTCCCGGCCCGGCCCGTACGACCGCTTCGGTGTGTGTAGGTCTCAATCTCGTCCGATAATTGATAGTGTATTACATGGGTAATATCGTCCACATCTATACCTCTTGCGGCCACATCTGTAGCAACCAACATCTGTATTTGCCTGCCTCTAAAAGATTTCATGACCAAATCTCGTTGACTTTGAGAGAGATCGCCGTGTAGTGCTGCCGCATTGTAGCCGTCTTCTATGAGCTTTTCTGCTACAGATTGCGTATCTCGTTTGGTGCGACAAAAAACCAGTGAAAAGATATCCGGGTTGGCATCGGACAGCCGTTTGAGTGCTTGGTATCTTTCACGTGCCTGAACCAAATAGTATTGATGTTCGATGGTTTTAGAACCTGAATTTTTAGTGCCTACGGTGATTTCTACCGGAGTTTTCATGAATTTTTTGGCAATTTCAGAAACTTCTTTGGGCATGGTAGCCGAAAACAACCAAGTGTTTTTGGTTGCAGGCGTGTGCGACAATATACTTTTGATGTCTTCGTAGAAACCCATATTTAGCATTTCGTCTGCTTCGTCTAGTATGCAAAAATCGATATGGCTGATGTCTACCAAACCCCGATTGATCATGTCTTGCATACGGCCGGGTGTGGCCACAACAATATGTGCACCTCTTCGTATTTGTGAAGCCTGGTCGCTTACACTGGCACCACCGTAGATGGCAACTGTATGAATTTGAGGCTCGTATTTTGAATAGAGTTTGAGTTCATTTGCGATTTGCATACACAACTCGCGGGTAGGTGAAAGAATAAGTCCCTGCGTTTTTCTGTTTTCGGGATTTATTTTTTGGATAAGTGGGAAGCCAAAAGCAGCTGTTTTACCGGTTCCGGTTTGCGCCAATGCCACCATATCAGTATCGCTGGCCAGCAGCGTTGGTATAGATTTTTCTTGAATTTCGGAGGGTGTTTCAAACCCTAAATCCGTGATAGCTTTTAGCAAATTGTCCTGTAATCCCAATTCTTGGAATGTCGTCATAAAATAAAAATTAGCTGCAAAGGTAATCTTTTGTTTTGAATGCCTTTGTGTGCTTCATGATTATTGTTAATTTCTCAATGTGCTCAGCTTTTCTCTTTAGATATACTTGTTTAAATCACAAGGCTTTGATTATAATGCGGTTGGGGGTTCTAATCTGCCGTCATTTTAATGTAATTTTTGTGAAGATATCGCCATCTATCATATTTTGCGAAGTAAAAACACCAAATTTAAGTGTCTTTTCTTGTGTGAGTGTCTTTTATGAGAATTATAGTTAAGGACTTTGGTCAACAAAGAGAGTAAACATTAGTGATGTAATTTCACACCACAAACAATTCGGTTTGTATTACCTTTATTTTCCATAACGATTTTGTAGGTAAAGCATCAAATCTATTTCATAAATTCTGAGTAATATCATAAATGTAATCCCCAAAATTACAAAGTAAAGGGGGGCTTTTTTTTGCCGTAACAGCCGCCATCCACTCAAGCCGAGGATTAACAACATAAAGGCAACGATCAGGTTTGGAATCGGCCATAAACCCTTAAACACACCAATCACCTTCACCAGCGTGTAAAACAGGGCATACAACGTAATCACTTTTGTCAGCAGCAACTGAATTTTAGACTGATTAATCATACTTCAGCGGACTTTTTCGAGCCTTTGTCAAAGCCTCAAAACCGGCACCCAATTGCAATAGTTTTTGCTCCTCAAATGGCCTACCGATAAAAGTTAGACTGACGGGTTCGCCCGAGGTTTTATAGCCCATAGGAACAGTCAGACAAGGATATTTGGCAATGGCTGCATAGCCTGCATGGTAGTTATTGATGGAAAGCACTGCATCCAAGTTGTTGTCTTTCATTAAGTTTTCAAAATATGCAATACCTGTTTGATGCAGATGTGTCTTTATTTTTTCAAATGACTCGGCAGAGGTTGTGTCTGCCACGATGCCTTCAAAGAGTTGTTGCCCGTAAGGAATGCGCGTCAAGGTATCTTGCAAATTGAAATTGACTACGTCGGCTACGGATGATACTAAGATATTGCTTGAAGCTTGACTTTCTAAATAGACCGGCAAGTCGTTTTTCATGTCGATATTCAGCAGGGTGAGAAAGTTCTGCAAAGGGGTCTGCGTCGGATTGAGGAAAATGATTTCACCACCGGCTGTCTGTATTTTTTCAACGGTTTTTTGATAAACGGTATCGCTGTCGTAAAAATTCTCAAAAACGCCAAAACGCTTACCTGTCAAGTTTTCAGTTTGGTGGTTTGATAAGCTAAAACGGTCTGCGGAAACGGAAGCTGCGTCGGCCTCGTCTTTGCCAAGCATGGCATCGAGTAGTATGGCGTTGTCAATTACGCTTTTGGTCATAGGACCGGGTGTGTCGAGCGTGCTGGAGATAGGAACAATCCCACTGCGGCTCAACAAGCCAATGGTGGGTTTGAGCCCCACTACGGAGTTTTGACTGGAAGGCGACAGTATGGATCCGGATGTTTCAGTGCCTACTGCTGCCACGGCATAGTTGGTTGCGGCAGAAACACCACTACCTGAACTAGAACCGCCCGATTCGAATATTTTCCTACCGTAAGGGTTCATGGTTTGTCCGCCAACGGCACTGTAACCCACCGGACAACCTCTACAGAGATAGTAGGCCCATTCGCTCAGGTTGGCTTTGCCTAAAATGATGGCGCCGTTTGCTTTAAGTCTTTGCACGACAAAGGCATCGGATGCCTGATTGCCCATCAAAGCGATGGCTCCTGCGGTGGTTGCAGTGCCATCCATACCTATGTTGTCTTTGATCAAAATAGGCATGCCAAAAATGGGATGGTTGCCCGCTTTGCGAAGTTTGTCTTTTTCGATGGCTTCTGCGATGACATTCGGATTTAAAGAAATAACCGCGTTGAGTGCCAAAGCCGAATCACTTTCAAATTTTCTAATTCTATAAATGTAAAATTTGGTGAGTGTTTCGTAGGATAAGGCTCCTGCTGCAATGGAGGCTTGCAAGCTCGGGATGTCTTTTTCAAGAATAAGCGGCTTCAGTTGGTTGTAGTCTGCTTCTGTAAAGTTGGCCAAAGCCTCGTCAAACGGACGCCAAATAGCATTGCGATCGGTAACTTTGGAATAGAGTAATTTGTAGCGCATACGCGGGTTTTGGTGCGACTGCTGCGCTGCCAGTTCGGTAGTCTCATCATAAGGCGTCCAGATATAGGCATCAATTTCCGGTTCGTTTTTACAGGACAATGCCAAGATGGCAATGAGAAAGAGAATTTTTTTCATATGTTTATGTGTTTTTTTAAAGTTATGTTTGGATAGCGTTTAGCAAAGGAGTGTATGATTCTAATTAATTATATGGGTTGGTTTGATTCACGTTTCATAGTATTGATACGGGTGCAATTTTGAGGTTAAAGATAAGGATTAAATTAAAAAATTGATTTTCATTTATGGATGTTTGCCCTACATTTACAAAAATCTTTTGTTGATGAACTTTTCACTGATTGTTTGCACGTATATGCGACCGGACTCGTTGCTAAAATTGCTTTGGTCAGTAGAATTGCAAACCCGCTACCCGAATGAGATTGTCGTAGTGGACGGTTCTAAGGACGAAAAAACCAGGGAAGCCCTTGAAAATAATCCGTTCAAAAACTTACAATATTTTAAAGTGTCGGATAAAGACAGGGGTTTGACCAGGCAACGAAATTTCGGAATTTCCAAAGTTGATTCGGGTTGTGATGTGATTTGTTTTTTGGATGATGACACTGTTTTGGAAAATGACTATTTCGAGACATTATTGGATACCTATTCTATCTATCCCGATGCGCTTGGCGTGGGAGGTTATATCACCAATGAGGTGAAATGGATGCCGGAGGATAGCGGTAAATTTTTTGTTGACGAATTTTATTTTGACGGTTGGAAACGTAAGGATGGCAGTCGGTTTATTTTGCGTAAAAAGCTGGGTTTAGACAGCGATGTGCCACCGGCTTTTCAGCCCAAATTTAGCCACGGCCGCAGTGTGAGTTTTTTGCCGCCTAGTGGTAAAATCTATCCTGTGGAGCAATTTATGGGTGGTGTTTCCTCATTTAGGAGGCAGGTTTTTGAGAGCTTCTCATTTTCAACCTATTTTGAAGGCTATGGTCTATATGAAGATGCAGATTTTACCTTACGACTGTCAAAAGTAGGTAAATTGTATGTCAATACAGCCGCTCGCTTGTCTCACCACCACGAAGCTTCGGGACGACCCGACCATTTTTTGTACGGCAAAATGGTCGTCAGGAATGGGTGGTATGTGTGGCGCGTAAAACATCCAAAACCCGGATTTGAAAATATAATCAAGTGGCATGTTATTACTTTTTTATTGATGTGGATTCGTTTGTCAAATGTGATTACATCCAAAAACAGAAAAGCGCCTCTGCTAGAGAGTTTCGGACGATTTTTTGGGTGGTTAAGCCTTTGGGTGCACAAACCTTTATCAAAACACGAGGATTAGTTTTTTATTTGTAATCTACATTCAAGTAATAAAAAAAAACCGCCTCAAATTTTAGTATTGAGACGGCTTTTTTTTGGGAAATGAATTTTAGAAATTATTTAGGATCCAAAATCTTTTCGATGCGTTCCAGGGCATCTTGATAGTGGTATCGCGTCATGGTGTCGCCTCCGGCGCCTCGCAATTGTGTTCTCAAAATGTTGAGTTGCGCACGTACTACAGGTCTGATGTCGGATTGACTTACATCTACCGATGTACGTGAAATAAATCTCCTGAAATTTGCCGGTATAGTGGGTTGCTCTTTTGTCATGAGATATTCCATTCGGTCTATGTAGGCGCGTTGTAAGTTTCTTCTATAGGTATCTGTTGCCCTGCCTGTTGACAGTTCTGTCCAAATGCCATTGCGAAGATCGGTCATCATCTCGATTAGCGAAAAAGCTTGATTTTTGTTGATGGCTTCATTTTCAATGATACGTGCCATACGACCAAAGTCGAGTATGTTTTCAAGCGTTCTTACCTGGGTGTTGCGAATTCTTTCGACAGCACCTGCCGATTCAAATTTATTAAACAAATCGGGTTCTATAAGCCATTCGGGCGTCTTGAAAAGCTCGTTGTTCAAAAACTTCAAAGCTTCTTTCTGCTTGGCTTTGGCAACATGCGTATATACGGCACCTTCCTGGTCGTAGGTTTTGTAGTATTCGTAAACGCCACCCACATTTGCAGTTACATGGCCCATGTAACGGTTGTACTGTCCGAGAACTTGGCCGTACATGGTTTCTAAATCATCGTAGTTTTTACCTTTTTCGTAAGTCCATTCGGTGAGTTTAGGTACAATTCTTTTGAGATTGGCTATGCCGTATTGACTGGCTTTCACTGCATCGTCACCCAAATCTTCAGTCTGCGAGCTCGGATCGATGACACCCCCGCTTTGTTGGCGTCCAAATCTGTACATAGGATCATTTTCGTGAGCCAAAATCCAAGAATCTAGCGTGCTTTTTTCGTCTTCCGCCTTTTTGTCCAAAATGGGTTTGTATCCCCACATGATGGCATATTTGTCATACACACCAATATCCGGCATAAGGGCTACACCTTCATCGCCGGGTTGGGCAATGTAGTTGAAACGGGCATAATCCATAATGGAAGGTGCTGTTCCGTATTTCTTGGTGAAAGAGGCACTTCTGAGCGAATCTACAGGATAGGCAACGCTGCTGCCCATATTGTGGGGCAAGCCAAGCGTGTGGCCTACTTCGTGGGAAGAAACAAATCGGATGAGGCGTCCCATGACTTCGTCTTTAAACTGAACGCCACGCGCTTCCGGATTGATAGCAGCTGTTTGTACAAAATACCAATTTCGTAGCAATGTCATCACATTGTGATACCAATTGATGTCTGATTCCAAAATTTCACCCGAGCGCGGATCGCTCACATGTGGTCCGTTTGCATTGGGGATGGGAGAGGCCAAATAACGTACTACAGAGTAGCGGACATCTTCCGGTGACCATTCCGGATCTTCTTCGGGAGTTGGCGGATCTTTGGCGAGAATGGCGTTTTTGAAACCCGCTGCTTCAAAAGCAACTTGCCAGTCTTCAACGCCTTGTTTGATGTATTTGCGCCATTGTTCGGGTGTTGCGCGATCAATGTAATACACGATTGGTTTTTTGGGTTCAACCAATTCACCTCTCTTAAATTTCTCAATGTCTTCGTCTTTCACTTCCAAACGCCAACGATCCAAGTAGCGAACGGTTTTGCTCTCTTGCGCAGGCAGGCCGTAATCTACTTGTCCGCGTGCAAACCAACCTACGCGTTGGTCAAAATAGCGTCTTTTCATGGGGACTTTGGGAAGCAAAATCATGGAGTTGTTCATCTCAACTGAAATGGTTCCGGTGCTGCTGTTGGAAGGCGGTTCGCCTGCTACGTATGTTTTAACGTGACGCGCTTCAATGTTTAAAGGATAGCTTCTTAGGTGTTCTATAAACGATTTGCTGTCGTCAAGGCGGGAAACCTTGTACGATTTTCTGCGGTTATCGGGAAGACCCAATGCTTTTACGTCTTTTTCAAACATTTCGGTAACTTCGATGACTACCTTGGTGGAATCTTTGCTGAAAGCCTTGATAGGAAAAGTGTAGAGAACGGGTTCGAAATTGGAATTGACAACAGCTTGATGGATGGGTAAGGAGTCGGCTGCTACGTTTTCGTGCGATACCACTCTTAGTGTTACCATCCTTTCTTTTTTCTCCCAACGAAGGTTTTGGGTATTGGTTTTGCCACCGCCAAAGCCAATGCCATCTGCTGTTTTAGCAATTCTGGAAACCATGAGCATTTCACGGCCAAAAAGGCTATCGGGTATTTCGTAAAAATATTTACCTTCTATTTCGTGTACATCAAAGAGTCCTTTGTCGGTTTTGGCGTCTTTGGTAATGACTTCCCCATAAGACTTGATGCCATTTTTAGGTTTGGGTTTTGGTGCGGGAGCAGCCGGAGCATTTTTGTCTGCTTTCTTCTTGCGTTGTGCCTGTGCTTGGGGTGCAACGAGCATTACTGCAAAAAGCAACAGCATGAGCTGAGATAGTTTAATCTTCATCGGTTTTTTTGTTAAGTTAAGTGTTTATTTAAGTGTTTATTTAAGTGTTTGTGGTAAAAATATGTATTAAAACAATACAAATTTTAGGCAGATTGGTTAAATATTTCTTAACAAAAACCTTACATTCAACATGATTTTTACAATATCTACAAAAAAAAAAGCCACCTGAGTAGGCGGCTTTCTATTTAGTGGATGTATTTTAAATGTTTACTCACCCAAAGTTCTTATATGATTGATCACTAACCACATGTCTTCTTCGTTGGGTATCTTTTTTCTGAAGTTAGGCATGTCATCTCTGCCTTCATAGCTTTTATAAAAAAGGGCTCCGTCAGACTGTTTTTGAAAATCTTCTGAGGAGAAGTCACCCAAATCACCTTTGAGTTCGGGCGCTTTGGAGCCGTCTCCTAAGCCTTCTTTCCCATGGCATGGGGCACATTGTTTTACGTATAAAGTTTTACCGATGGCTTTATTTTCTTTGTCATCCGGGTCGGTCGGGTTTGTCATTTTTTCGTATTTGGCCGGAACCACCCAAGGATTTTGATAGTTGTAAGTAAAGGCGAGGGTCACCACACTTACTATGGCTATTAAAAATAGATTTTTAATTGTTTTCATTGTTTTTGGATTTAAAAATTAATAAGAGATTTCTGAATGATAATAGTATAACAAACCATATACCAAAGATAAGAAGATTTGGAAAAATAAGCATAAATACTGGTGTTTTCCCTGCGGGAGACCACAATTCTCTTGAATTGAAAGTAGATTCGTCTGTTGGGGCGATGCCAAAATCTGCTGTCACATGTGAAATAACTGTTCCGTAGGTGTCGTGCTCGTCTAAAACGACTTCAAAATCAAGTTGACCGTCTTCGCCCTGTAAGCCTTCAGGAACCGCTACGCTAATTTGTCCTTCTTCATCGGTAAAATATGTGTCTTCTCCTATAATAAGTGGTTTAAAAAGCCTTTTCAAACGCACCCGAAGGGGTTCTTCTGTTAAGGCGTCCCCAGTTTTAGGGTCTATCATTTTGGCTTGAATATGCGGAATGCTATCGATGATTTCTATGGAGGCAGTTAGTCCGAGTGCTGAAACACTCATGTCTGAATCTGCACTTCTGAACTTGTCATCGCCTTCAAACTGTACCAGATACGTAAAATCAAAAACAGTATCGGCTACATGTGCTCGCTTGTTTTTGATGATGAATTTTGCAATTCCATCCTTATTGGTATTTATATTTCCGAGACTGACCAAACTATCTTCAGCCAAAACTTGAAATATTTCCAGGGATATACCACTTACGGACTCATATCCGTTCTCGCCTTTGTAGCGCGCCAAGATATTGAGGTAATCTTCTTGGTCAATAACCGAAAAGTGATTGACGCTCAATCGGAGTCTTTCTTTTTTTTGGGCTTGTGTTTGGCCTATAAAGAGTAGGGCAAGCAGTACACTAAAAAGTGTTTTTATATAAAATGGGCTGGGTGTTTTCATGATTTTTCTTCTTTACCATTAGATATAATACCTTTTTCTAAAGCTGTTCTTTCTACAGGAATTACCGGAAGGTATCTGACAAGGAGTGTAATTATTAAACAAGCACCGGCCAAGGTGGCAAAGGTGATGAGCCATTCGTGTAAACTAGGCCAGTAGGTTCTCCAGGATTCCGGAACACCTTGGATTGGTAAGAAGGGTTCTAGCAAAGTGGGTGTTACAATGAGATAGCGTTTCCACCAAGACGTGATGACCACGACCACAGACACCCAAAAAAGGACTTTAGGAGCACGCCCTTTTTTGAAGAGCAATACAACCACAGGCAACAACAAACCACCGATGGTGACAAACCAAAACATACCTGCGTAGTGACCGAAGTACAATTCGTGCAAGTGTTTGGCTTCGGCCTCGGGGGTTGTATAATAGGGCAACAAATATTCATTGATGTTGAAATAGGTATAAATCAAAGCGGCCAATACCAGCATTTTGCCCAATCTGTCGAAATGAAAATCGGTGATATATTTCTCTAATTTATACACTTTGCGAATGATGTACACCGTAGCAATCAAGCAGCCTGTTCCAACCAAGAATGCACCTGCAATAAAATATGGACCAAAATTGGTACTGTCCCAACCAATTCGGTAGGTGGTAGAAAAAAGCCAGGCATCTATGGTTTGTAAAATAAGGGCAACAGGGATGATTAAAACAGCAACCATTTGTATGGTTTTGTTCTGAATTTTTCGCTGTGCGACGGATCCCGTCCAGTTTAAAGAGAGTTTACCGTACCATTTGCTCAACGTAGGTTTGTCTTTGTAATATTTTTTTAGAATAGCCAAATCGGGCAGTAATGGCAAGTATAGAATAAGAAAGCTGATAGCGATGTAAGTGGTGATGATGATGACATCCCAAGTAATGGGTGATTGTAGTCTGGCGTTTATAAACAGGTGATAGAGTCTGTCCGGTCGGCCCATATCTAACACGATGGTAATACCGGCCATAATGATAGCTGCAAAGGCTATGATTTCTGCTATCCTCACTAGGGGTGTGCGCCAACTGTTATTGGTCAGTCTAAGAATGGCTGCGGTCATAGAACCTACAAAACTGGTGGCTACAAAAAAGACAAAGTTGGAGATGTAAACCCCCCATAGCGCATAGTCACGCATATTGGTGACTACTTGGCCTTGAACAATTTGATCGATGTAGGCAATCACACCTGCTATGATAAGCACTACGAGAAAAATCACCCAAATCACACCTGCTTTTGAAAATTTACGCGGGGCTAATTCTTCTACGAGTTGTTGGTAAGCACTCATGATTCTTTAGTTTTTTTAACGGAGTTAAATTCATCATAGAATTCCAAGCCTTGTTCAAACGGTTCCACTCTATTGACGGGAGGCAGGTAATAAACACTAGGTTCGGTTCCTAAACTCTCCATCAACCTATAGCCGGCTTTGTTTTTGAGAAGTTCGCTGAGTCTGAAGGTTTCTGCTCCGTTGGTTACGGTATCTTCATATTTGTCACCAAAGAAGAACACGCCATTAGGACATGCGGTGACGCAGTGTGGCAGTTCGCCTTGGTGAATCATATGTGGGCAAAAATCACATTTGTCAACCGTCCCTTTTATGCTAGGCATTCCGGCATAATCCGGATTTGGTGGCATACTTTTGATTTCTTCAGGTTGTTCCGGCTCGTTCCAATTGAATACCCGGATAGAGTAGGGACAAGCAGCCATACAGAATCTGCATCCAATGCATCGCTCGTTGTCAATCAGCACGATGCCGTCTTTTCTTTTAAATGTGGCATCAACCGGACAAACTGTTACACAAGGCGGTTTGTCGCAATGCATACAGGTGGTTGGCATCCAATAGGGAGCAGCAGCTTCGCTGTCTTGCATTTTATATACTTTTAACCAGGCGTTATCTCCGGTTATGTAATGGTTTTTGTTACAAGATTCCTGGCATTTTAAGGCATTTTTACATCTTGCCAGGTCGATGACCATGACAAACTTTTTACCGGGAAAACCCTCTCGTACATTGTATCCGTCTTTGGCTTGGCTATGGTCGTGAAGTTCAGATTTGGGCACTTGAACCAAGGTGCCATCGGTAGTCATGAGTTCTACGGTGTCTTCACTTTCGGCTGCTGCAGGTTCGGACAGATATTTGGTTAGTGCTATGCCACCCGCTGTGGCTACAAGACCAAACTGTAAGCCTTTAGAAAGAAATTTTCTTCTTTTGTTGGGATCTTCTTTTTTCATAATGCTGGTTTTTTGTCCTATTTTTTGAGCCAGCCCAAAAGCGCGCTGTTTGAAAGTTTCTGATTTACTTTCTCAGTTTTTGACAAGACTGATTTTTTGACCTTTACGGTGCTTCCATCTGGTTTGAGCAATACTTCATAGGCCTCGTCTTCTGTACTAGAATCCGAAGAAGTATCCATGGCGGAAGCTACAAAAGGGATCAAGAAACTACTGCCTAGCAATGGAAAGAACCTGCGGCGTGTGAATTTTTCAGACTTTTTCATGTCAAATAGGAAATTTTAGGTTAGTTGAAGTTTTCTAGAAGTACCACAAGCGGGTGATGTTGAACCCGATAAGGAAATCTCCTTTGAAAAAATTATTTTGGTTAAACATGATGTTTTGTTGCGGGACGATGCCTTTGTAGTTAGCAATAAATAATTGGAAAGCATGCGATCCGGTAGAGAATTCAAAACCGACACCAATACCCGGGTCGGGTGAGCTGACTTCGTATGTATTGATGGGCTGGGTGTATTCTGCCATAAAGTTAATAGACGGTGTCAGTTTTAAGCGACCACCTACGGCAACGGCAAACATATCGTTGCGCATCTCGCTTTCTACGGCGTTGAAATGTGACCAACTAGGGGTTACAAACATTGAGAATGTTCGGCTAAATCGGCGTGCTATAATCAATGAGTTATGACTTGAATACCGGTCTTGGGTGTTGAAGAAATTCTCTTTTTTTCGGGCATCTACCGTAAAATTTCCATAGTAAGAAACACTTACCGGCATTTCATTGCCTCTGGTTTGTCTGAACAGCGCAAGTTTTAACTGAAAATCTTGTAGTCTGCTGTCTTTGGTAGTTCCATAACCCACGGTAATGCGATCGGTAATGGCATAATTGAATGCGATGCGAATATTGGCCGGTCCCCAAATGCCAATCAAATCATTATCGCCACCGTTGACCAAACCAAAGCGGTGATTCATCACCATTTCGAATGCGCCTTTGTTGAAAAGCACGTTGGTTTGGTTGTCAATAAGTGCTGAACTGTCAAATGCGGGCCGTTCGAGCTGGGGTTTTTCTTTGACTTCTTCTTTAACTTCTTCCTCTTGGCAATAAGCCAAAGGTGTGATGAGAAGCAGCAAAAACAATATGAAGGGATAACTTTTCATGTCATTGTGTATTTTGTTTGGTTTTATAAACCTGTTGTATATTGGGTTGATCAGTTGTCTAAAGCACCTTCTAAAATCCATTGTCTGACAATGTTGATGCGTTGAGAAGTCATTGGATTTCCGGGAGGCATCAGTGATACGCCTCCATCACCGGTAAGCGATTTAAAAAGTATGCTGGCATCGGGGTCGCCTGGGATAACCCAGCCGTCGTTCAACAGTACATTGAATGAGTTTGCAGCTCTCAAATCGGGGGGCGTATCGCCTTCGTGGCAACTCACACAACTCTGGTTCCAAATAGGTTGCACGTCAGCAGCGTAGGAAACACCATCCGGTAGTGGTACGAAGACTTCTTCGGGTAAGGTATCGTAGTAGCACGATACGCTGGTGAAACTTACAAGCATTCCGAGGATTATGATGGGTATTTTTTTCATCGGTTGATATTTATTGTTTTTAACTTTTCAGGTGTAATGCCATGTTAATCAAATTTTTGGTTTGATCATTACTCCATTTGGCATTTCACAAAAGAATATTTATAGTAAATCCTGGTGTATTTATTAAACAGCCTCAATCCTAAACTTTACCTCGTCTTGTTAATCCGTTCGGGATTAAGGCTGTTCTCAAAATAGTTTGGTTGACATTTCTAGTTTGGTGCAGGGTTGTTGTCTAAATACTCTATGGTATTGACTAATAAAGCTTTAGCATATTCGTAGTTGTGTACACCTAGGGTTTGGTCTTCCACTAAATAAATTCTATTCCAATATGCGCTCACCAAATTTATAGGGAAGTCACCAGTAAAGTTACGCCCGTTATCAGGATTCATTATACCTCTGTCTATCAAGCGAGTTTCCAATTGGGTTATTAAATCTTCAATTTCTGTTCTAACGCCGTTTATATTAAAGTCTGTAGCACCCGGGTGACATTGTTGGCAAGTCACAATATTTGGCTTCATAGTGTGGATACCTACTTCGTCTCCTGCTGGGCCCATGTGACATTCTACACAAGAAGATAAGCTTTTGTGTGGGTTACTTCCTGGGTTAGGATAAGGCATGGAGCCGGGAATTTCAACCCCTTGAATACCCTCCAGCGTCATAGATTGTGGTCCGTGGTGAGGGCCAAAACGGCTGCTAGTAATGGTAAAGATACCGTCGCCATCATCTTCTGGTTTAAGCTCACGCGGTTGGTGACAGTTAACACACAGGTTACTGGAATCGTTCCAGCTAACCATAATAGAAGGGTCGGTTACCATCAAAGGTACTTGGTCTTCTTTAAACCTGAGTGCAAAATCTTGTCCGTCTCTTTCAAAATCAAAGGTGTCATGATCGCTGTGGCAAGTTGTACAAGTGATGCGGGTTGGAAATTCAGGTGCAACTCTTGGTTCGGCCAAGCCTGTTTCCATCACCTCAACAAAACCTTCGTTGGAGTGGCAACGCGCACAAGAAACGCTGTTGCCTCGGGCAAAAGTTGTGCCGCTTCCGTGTGATGAAAGAAGATAGGCATCTGTAATAGAATCTCTGTGCTGGGTGTTGTGACAGGCCAAGCAAGAGGCTGTTCCATCTACGCCGTCCACGCCATCTATACCGTCTGCACCGGGAGGGCCAATCAGTGCGTTATCGCTGGTACATGACGCCATAAAGACCAGCAAAAAAAGTACGGTAAGCGCTGAAAAGAATTTGTTAGTTTTCATTGTAAATCTGCTTTAGTTTATTTTTAAAAATAGTATTCATTTAATTTTGTGTAAAGTTCCTAATCGCACGAAATAAAAAACATGACAATTGTCATATCCTTAAAAAAAACTTAAATACCATTAAAATAATTAAGGATAAAAAAGTCTTTTATTTATTTTATTCAACAATCGAGAAAAAAAATGAAAAACTAGCCGAGATGATAAAGAACAATTAGATTCGTCTAAATTAACAAATGTTTATGAAAAATCCTAAATTTGTTTCCGTTTTATAAATGTTTACTTTTACACTTTTACAAACGCCTTTATCTCATTTTAAAAATGTTGCATCCATCAATTTTTGCAAGAAATTTATTTTATGGCTTCGCCTTTTTTATTCAGAGCTTTCTGATGCTAGGACAACAAGCACCCAAAGAAAATTTTAGTTACGAAGCCGATAAAGTGAATTGGCAACAAGTGTTTGTCAAAGAAAACTTAGCGGCAGATTCGCTTAAAGCAGCCTTTAAGGAGTTGATTTTGCCGCGTTGGAAGCATACATCGTTGGCCTCAACGGCAGAAGGCTTTACCTTTCATGTGACAGACGGCGTCATCGATTTTAAAAAATACGGTGGCAGTAATCTTTCCATAGGCCTTTTTGCGAAACAAGGACATGCTTTTGACGTACTTGCCGAATTTAGAGATGGCAGGTACAGAATTCGTGTTTTTAATATTGAAAACATCGAAATGCGGATGGAATCTGTCAACCAACCTATTGAAGAGTCTGTCATTAAAAGAGATGGTACTTTTTACGACTCTAAAATGGTCAATAAGGGACTGCGTGTGCTCAATGCGTATTTTACGGAACAATTTACGCTGCCGGAACGCGCAAAAAAATCGAACAAAAAAGACGATTGGTAAACCTAATCAACCACCGTGGTTGCGCCCTCGGGCTTTTCAAAGATACGCCGATTGGGAATGGTGTCAGAAACTTGAATATCTGTAAAAGTAACGCCGTTAGTCATTTTGCCCAATTTTCCATCTTTGTATTCGTGCCACTCCAGCCTTGTGGGCAGCAGTAATCCGTGAAATACTTGCCATCCCGCATAATGAATATAGCTTACCTTGTCGCTGGGTTCGCCGCTAAAAAAAGTAACCGTATAGCCCAACCAAGCCATACGGCCCGTTTCCGGGTGATAATACAAAAAATAATTGTCTTCCGGGGTATCGCCTACCTCTGCTTCGAAAGATATTTTTAATCCCTTATAAAGGGTGTCTTGATAGACCAAATCTTCAGCCGGCTCATAGATGACACCCGGGTCGCCTAGTACAAAAGGCATCGCGTAAAAGTAAAACATCAGGTTGTGATAAAATTTGGGATTGCCTTTGAAATAGGTAGAATCTTGTTTAATCCAAACCTCCTTGCCGTCAAAACCAAGGCTGAATTTGTCCGTGTGGATTCTGTCTTTTCGCGACCGTAAATCTATTTGGTGTATTTCATTGCCATCGGGTTTGGGAAGTGTAAAGGTCAAATATTGCTGTTTGGCCCAATGAGCGTAACCCCCATGTGCTTTAAAAACACGGTCTATATTGGCTGGAAACGTTCGGTTTACTACAACTTCTTTTGCGGTTTTTTCCAAAACTTTGGTCTTTTCATTTTTATCTTGGCATGATACGAAGCCAATCAAAAGGAATAGAAGTGAGAAAATGAAGGTTTTTGCGGTCATAAAAGCGGTTTTTTGGTTTGTTTTTTTGGTTGATATTTCAGGTTTCTTAAATTCTTGGTTCACTTCAAAATTAAGAAAAATATTTTTGTTGACCTGCAACGTGTTGCGTATATGGTCTGTGGCGGGCAAACAAGCGCTAACTTTTCGGATTAGTAATTGCGTTCATAAAAATACAAAAACTTTCGATTTAGCACTTATTCCGCCATAAACTATGCTGCTGTGTGCATTTTTGTTATTCCGTTATTCTTTTTTTTAAATCCATTCTTTCGTGCAATATTCTCGTTATCTCAACATAATTTTCATTTGTCCTATAGAATATTACGTGTCGATTTGCTTTCATTCCAAGTAGTTGCGTTGATATTCCTTCGTAGATTTTTCCTAAATCTGGGTTTTTCGCAATTTCCTGACAGTTAGAGATTAATTCCTCGTAATGTTTGTCGGCTTGATTTTCCGACCAAACCTCAAATGTATATTCCCAAATCTTTGACAAATCCTCGGCCGCTTTGTTTGTCAGTTTATATTCAGCCATTAGAGTGCTTTTTCGCTTTTAAAGAATCAAGATGCTTTTTAGGGTCAAAATCGTGAGCAATTCCGCTATCAATTCCCTCTTGGATAGCTTTTTTCAGTGCAATTACTTTACTTTCTTCTTCTTCTAAAAGTCTTAATCCTGCACGAATAACTTCACTAACATTTTTAAATCTACCTTCTCTTATTCGGCTTTGAACGAATTGGTCAAAATGATTTCCGAGTGATACTGATGTGTTTTTGTTCATTTGAATACTAATTTAATTCAAAAATACCAAAAATTGGTATGTAAGCAAATTTTTCCTCAAATTGCACACATCCTATAAATAGCCAATATAAAAAATGCTTTGTTTTTTAGAATCAAAACCGGGGCATTTTGATTATTTTTGTTTTTTGTCGGGTCTTTATAAGAAAATGTGCGTCTAATCAGTCAATTATTGATAGAAACATCAGTTAGTTTACAGAGAAGTTTTTACTGCGCTCGACAAAAAAATAAATTTAAAGAATTTAAAAAGAACTATTTAAAGAGCCCATTTTACAAACCTAAGTAAGCAAAGTAAATAAATGGAATTTGATAGTTATTTCAACAAAACACAAAAACAAATCTAAAATGAAAGTAACGCCTGAAAATATCCACAACCGTTTTCAACTCAACGGTTTCCATTTTGACAGAGACGGACTCCAACAAGTAGCCTATAGCTTTGTTAAAGAAGGTGACCATTACGAACAAGAAGCCGGTCGTTTTTTGATGGATTGGCTCGATGACAAACCATATATAGAAGTGATGACATCCGGTTCTACAGGAAAACCAAAGCCCATTCAAATTCCCAAACAGCAAATGGTGGACAGTGCCTTAGCAACAGGCGATTTTTTTGGAGTAACCGTAGGCCACAGCGGACTTATGTGTCTGCCTGCATCCTATATAGCCGGTAAAATGATGTTTGTTCGTGCTTTCATTTTGGGACTCAATGTGGAATTGGTAACGCCTTCTTCACATCCATTAGACCCAAACTCAGATACAACTTATGATTTTGGTGCCATGGTGCCCTTGCAAGCCCTCAATAGCTTTGACCAGCTGCACCGAATTGGTACGCTCTTGGTTGGCGGCGGCAGGCTTTCGGATGCGGCTCGTGAAAAACTCAAAACGGCACCATGTGAAATTTATGAAACCTTCGGAATGACGGAAACCGTAACCCATTTTGCGGCTCGAAACATTAAAACAGAGCCCTTTTTTAAAACCATGGAAGGTGTAAAAGTTCAGGCAGATGCCGAGGGCAAACTCATTGTAAAAATGCCTTGGATGGAAGAGGCCGTGCACACTACGGATGTGGTCAGAATCATTTCAGACTCATCGTTTGACTGGCTAGGCAGGGCTGACTATGTGATCAATAGCGGCGGCGTAAAGTTGCATCCGGAACAAATTGAACCCAAACTGGAAAGTCACATAACTGAAAGATTTTTTGTGACCGGTATTCCCTGCGACGTTTTAGGCGAGAAAACTGTCCTAGTTATAGAAGGGACAGAGAGAAACTTACCCGAAGAAGTTTTTGCCGATTTGACAGACTTTGAAAAGCCCAAACACATCTATTTTGTACCTGAATTTCAAACATCCTCAAGCGGTAAAGTACGACGCGCGGCAACCTTAGATACTTTAAAACTATAATGATTCTCTAACAAAATTATTCAACCAAACGATATGATTTCTAATGCCTTACAATTCAGCAATCCACTCATTAAAAATACGGTAGTTGAGAAAACTTGTGTAGCCCAAAGTCAAAGTGACACGCACAAACAGTTAAAACGGTGGATGGTTTTAAGTTTGCTTTTTTTTTCTGTTCAGCTGCTTTCGGCGCAGTTTTATTCCGTTCGCGAGCAAGCCCAAATTAAAGACGCTATCCTCAGCCAACGTTTAGATTCTTTATTGCCCCAACTCATGGATGAGACAAACTTTGACATGTGGGTACTCATATCGCGCGAATACAACGAAGATCCCGTCCTAAAAACCATGTTGCCCGCTACGTGGCTCAACGCCCGCCGGAGAACCATCTTGGTTTTTTACAGAAATAAATCGGCAAACACCATAGAGAAGTTGGCTGTTGCAAGGTATGATGTGGGTACGCATTTTAAGTCGGTGTGGAACAAAGAGAAACAACCCGACCAATGGCAGGCACTCGTCGATTTGATCGAGGCTCGGAATCCATCGCGAATTGGCATCAATGTTTCCGAATATTTCAACATCTTGGACGGACTCGTGCAAACCGACTACAAAGCCTTCATGGAAAAACTGCCCTCAACCTTCAAGAAAAAGGTTCATTCGTCAGAGAAATTAGCCATCCGCTGGATAGAAACCCGAACCGAAAAAGAAATGAAGATCTTTGCAGATTTGGTTGAAATTACCCATCAAATTATAGCCGAAGCCTACTCCAATAAAGTTATCATTCCCGGGCAAACCACAGCCGATGATTTGGTTTGGTGGATGCGTCAGAAGGTTTCAGATTTAGGCTTGCAAACTTGGTTTCACCCTTCGGTAGAAATCCAAAGAAGCGAAGAAAAACTTAAAAGCCACGTAGATGCCTTTACCAATAAAGATGCTTCAAAAGTCATTCAGCCCGGCGATTTGTTGCACTGCGATTTTGGCATAACGTATCTTGGTCTCAATACAGATTGCCAAGAAATGGCCTATGTGCTAAAACCCGGTGAAACTGAAGTGCCTGTCTTCTTGCAGCAAGCTTTTAAACAAGGAAACGTCGTGCAAGATGCACTTACGGACAATTTTAAAGTCGGTAGCACCGGAAACGAAATTTTAGCCGCAGCCCTGGCACAGGCCAAATCGGCAGGTTTACGGCCTCAAATCTACACGCATCCGTTGGGCAGTTACGGCCATAGTTCGGGCACCACCATCGGGATGTGGGACGCACAAGAAGGCGTGCCTTTTACCGGCGATTATCCAATGCATCACAACACGGCTTATGCTATAGAACTCAACGCAATGGTGTACGTTGAGCAGTGGGGTAAAGATGTTCGAATTGCTTTGGAAGAGTCCGGTTTTTTTGGCAAAGAAGGCTTTAGCTATGTAAATAAAAGACAGACCAGCATTATACCTATTGCCGCAAAAGAGGCGCATCTGGGCGATTAAATTGCTTGCTGAAAATACCTTGGGTTGGGATGTTTTTTAAAATTTTGCATGTTGGATGCTCCGTAGTGGCAAACTAAGGCGTTTTGCAAACAATTCTAAAGGTGTATTAAGCGACTTCACAAACCGCCTTTTCATTGCGCAAAAATGTCAAAAAAGTAGTTCCATTTTGATATTGCAGCGTTCATACACACAACCTGCCTCAACGGGTATTTCACAAAAGCCGAATTTTTGGTATAGATGAATGGCATTTTCCAATTTTGTGTTTGAGTACAAAATGAGTTTTTTCCAAGACCGCCTTTTGGCGAAATCTATACAATGTTGCAGCAATGTCTTTCCATAACCTTTGCCACGCAAGGTTTTATCTACGGACATTTTGGTCAGTTCAAAGACTCCTTCCTCAGTTTTCATCAGTGCGACAGTACCCAAAACGGTATTGTCTCGGAGCAAAAAAAAGATATGTCCGCCCGGTGCTATGATTTTTTGTTCACATTGATTGAGTACCATTTCATCTACAGGTTCTACGAAAAAAAATTCTTCCAGCCAATCAACATTGAGTCTGACAAAATCTTGTTTTAAATCTGGATGATACAGAGCGATGCGTATTTTTGTCATTATTTGCGGATGTTTAAGCGATAGGCATTACCCAAGTGTCTGTACAAAATTTCATCTTACACTTGGTGAGTGTTTGGCCTATTTCAAGGAGCCTACCATGTCTTCCGGTTTCACCCATGCGTCGAATTCTGCTGCTGTCACATAGCCCAGTCGGACGGCTTCTTCTTTGAGCGTTGTGCCGTTTTGATGTGCCGTATTCGCAATCTCGGCTGCTTTGTAATAGCCTATTTTGGTGTTCAAAGCGGTAACCAGCATCAGCGAATTGTTGAGCAATTCCTTGATGCGCGGGTGGTTGGGCTCAATGCCGGAGGCGCAATGTTCATCAAAGGAAACGCAAGCATCGCCAATGAGCTGTGCAGATTGCAATATATTGGCAGCCATCACCGGTTTAAAGACATTCAATTCAAACTGGCCCTGCGTGCCCGAAAAGGTCACCGCAGCGTCATTGCCGATTACTTGTGCGCAAACCATGGTCAATGCCTCACATTGGGTAGGATTTACTTTGCCGGGCATGATAGACGAGCCGGGTTCGTTGGCAGGAATAATAATTTCTGCGATGCCCGATCTGGGCCCGGATGCCAACAATCGAATGTCATTGGCAATTTTGTAGAGCGAAACGGCCAGTACTTTGAGTGCACTGTGTGCTTCTACTATGGCATCGTGTGCGGCCAGGGCTTCAAATTTGTTGTCGGCTGTTTTAAAAGGCATTTCGGTAAACTTTGCAATAAACTCTGCCACGCGTTTGGCATAGCCTTTTGGCGTGTTGATGCCCGTGCCTACAGCAGTGCCGCCTAATGCCAATTCGGACAGATGGTCAAGCGAGTTGTGCAAGGTTTTAAGGCCGTGATCGAGTTGGGAAACATAACCCGAAAACTCTTGACCGAGTGTGAGCGGTGTGGCATCCATCAGATGGGTACGTCCAATCTTGACCACATTTTTAAATGCATCTGATTTTTTCTTCAGCGTATTGCGCAATTGGGTGACACCCGGTATGGTCGTTTGCACGATTTTTATGTACGCGGCTATGTGCATGGCCGTTGGGTAGGTGTCGTTGGACGATTGCGATTTGTTGACATCGTCATTGGGTTGCAAGGTCTTGTCGCCTTCTCCTATGGTTTTGCCTGCCAACACATGTGCGCGGTTGGCTATCACCTCGTTTACATTCATATTGCTTTGGGTGCCGGAACCAGTTTGCCAAATGACAAGTGGGAATTCGTTGTCGAGTTTGCCTTCAAGAATTTCATCGCACACTTTGGCGATTAAATCCCTTTTTTCAATGGGCAAAACGCCCAGTTCGCAGTTGGTATAAGCGGCGGCTTTTTTGAGATAGGCAAATCCCTCTATGATTTCTTTGGGCATAGAAGCTTGAGGTCCTATTTTAAAATTGTTGCGTGAACGCTCTGTTTGAGCACCCCAATACACGTCGGCGGAAACTTTTACTTCGCCCATGGTGTCTTTCTCTATTCTGTATTTCATGTGTTTATTTTTATTGTTTTTCAATGGTCACACGGAACGCCATAGAGTAATCATACTCCTGTGTGTTACTTTTTTTATATGGGCGTTTCATGAAAAACATTGTTTGAACAAAATTAACGATTTATGCGGGAATGTATTTCAATTATGCGTTTAATTTTTCTGATGGGTAGTCGTAAAAGTTATTTTAAAATTAAAAATTTTTATCTTTTAAACTCCGGAAAAAATATTATTTTTGTGGACGTAATTAAAAGCGCTTTATCATGTTTGAATTCGATCAATACTTAGGATTTTTGGCATTTTTAACCATTTTGACCATCGGTTTTTGGCTGATGA
Organism: Flavobacteriaceae bacterium; assembly: GCA_032251335.1. Classification (GTDB taxonomy): domain Bacteria; phylum Bacteroidota; class Bacteroidia; order Flavobacteriales; family Flavobacteriaceae; genus UM-FILTER-40-17. The sequence goes on from JAVVDW010000008.1 coordinate 35,961, forward strand.
TTTTTTTGGTGTCTATTCTTCCATATTGGATTATCGGTGCTGCCAAGGAGCGTTTTCAAGAAATAAAGGCTGAAAAAGCAGCAAAGAGAGCAGAGGAGGAGTAGTCTCGTTCTTTAGAATTCCATTTTTTAGATGATTTTTTTTAACATTCGCAATTGATGTGAGTGTTGCTTGGTATCTTCGTTGTATATGCCGTGTTGGTCTAGCCGATCAATCCTCACTTTTTCGGATGCGTGAATAATATGGTTGTCGGTCAGTAAAATGCCTGTGTGTACAATGTCACCGTGAGTGTCATCAAAAAACACCAAATCTCCGGGCTCGGCTTCTTCAATAAAACTCAAGGTTTCTCCTCTTAAGGCTTGTTGGTCTAAAAACCTAGGCAGCACATGGCCTGTGAGTCTGTAAACCAACTGCGTAAATCCGGATGCATCTATGCCAAAAGGGCTTTTGCCGCCATTCAGACCGGGGCTGTTCAAATACATTAAGGCAAAATTCATAAGGCCTATTTTTGAAGTTGCACCCGAAACGGAATGTCCCTCAAATTGATGTGCTATTTTTTGGAGGTGTGTCAATTCAGACCCCAAAACAATGGTTTTAAGATGTCCGTTTGCGTCGGTGACTACGTCCACCAAATCGGCAGCTAATACAGGTGTAGCGGAATGATCAACGTTTTCTAAACTAGCAAACTGCCCGGTTTGAATCCATCCTTGTACGCAGTCAAAACATGTTTTGATGGATACCCAATTTTTCTTGAGCTCAAGTATCTCAAAAGTTTCTCCAAAAAGAAGTTGAGAAATCATTTCGGCTTTGTCTGCCGGTTCTTTTCTGATAGGAACCAAACTCAGTGGGCAAATTCCGTACTTTTCCAAGTGTGTTAAGATTGTTTAGCGCAAATATACGAGTTATAATCTTTCCACTACTATGGCTGAAGCCCCTCCGCCACCATTGCAGATAGCCGCTGCGCCCAGTTTGCCTTGGTTGTGTTTGAGTACACCCAGAAGCGTAATGAGTATCCGTACACCCGAGCAACCAAGTGGATGCCCCAACGATACCGCACCGCCGTGTACATTCACTTTTTCATCGGAAAGTCCGAGTAGTTTAATATTGGCCAAGCCAACTACTGAGAAAGCTTCGTTAAATTCGAAAAAATCGATGTCTTCTATTTTTACACCTGCTTTGTCCAAGGCTTTGGGTAGGGCTTTGGCAGGCGAGGTGGTAAACCATTTGGGTTCTTGTGATGCGTCTGCATAGCCTTTGATGATGGCTATGGGTTGCAAGCCCAGTGATTTTGCCTTCTCAACCGACATCAAAATAACGGTACCCGCACCGTCGTTTATGGTGGAAGCATTGGCAGCCGTTACTGTTCCATCCTTTGAAAATGCGGGTCTGAGTTGGCTGATTTTGTCAAACACCACATTCTTGTATTCTTCGTCTTCTTTCATAAGAATAGGGTCGCCCTTTCGTTGTGGAATTTCGACCGGCACTACTTCATCGTCAAATTTTCCTTCTGCCCAAGCTTTGGCGGATCTTTGGTAAGATTGGATGGCATAGGCGTCTTGATCTTCGCGAGAAAAACCGTATTCAGAGGCACACAAATCGCCACAAATGCCCATAGCCTGATGGTCGTAAGCATCGGAAAGTCCGTCTTTTTGCAGGCCGTCTTCCAATTGTGCAGTGCCGTATTTGTAGCCATTGCGCAGTGGCAAGTAATGCGGAATGAGGCTCATGTTTTCCATGCCTCCGGCTACAACTACCTCAGCATCACCGAGCAAGATAGCTTGTGCGCCTTGCATCACGGCTTTCATGCCGGAGGCACAAACTTTGTTTACCGTAGTGCAGGGAACACTATTGGGTATGCCCGCCCCGAGTGCGGCTTGTTTGGCAGGTGCTTGTCCAAGTCCGGCCTGTACCACACAGCCCATAAAAACTTCATCTACCAGATTGGGATCGAGTTTGATTTTGTCTATAGCGCCTTTGATGGCAATACTGCCAAGTTTTGTAGCGGGAATCGATGAAAGTTTGCCTAAAAAACTACCGATGGGCGTCCTGGCAAAAGAGACTATGGCGACTTGTTTGTTCATGTTTTTGAATAATTTATAATAAATCGTTTGTTTCATTGCTAAATTACAAAATTTCATAATATTGGTGAATAAATTTTACGTGATTAACAACTATTTAATTTTCTAACTAACTGCCTACAGATGCTTCTTTTTATGTTGCGCAAATTTGCCTCAGTTGTTCAACTGTCATATAAAAAGTGCTCGTTCATGATTCGGTTATCTTAAATGTGTCATAACTTTGACACAAAAAGGGGCGGTTACACCTATAAAATATGAACTGATGATTCAATCGGTAATTCAATCAATTTATTTGTACTTTTGAATGCTTAGTGCCTTTATGAAAACATTTATCACAAAGTTTTTTGAGAATCGGGATTTTATTTACAAGACAATATTGTTCTTGTTTACCACAATAGTCATAGTTTCTTTACTTCCTAAAGAAGAAAAATTTCCTTTTGCCTACAAAATAGGTATGCCTTGGTCGTATGATGATTATTACGCGCCGTTTGATTTTAGCCTCCCCAGACCCGAGAGTGATGTGGTATCGGCCAAAAAACAAATCATGTTTAACCATCCGCTGTATCTTTCTTTTGACCAGGAGGTCAATGACAGTTTGGAAACACAGTATAAAGATCAAACAGCGCAATTAAAAAACTTTCTACTTCGCTATCGCTTGAGAGGTGCTTTTGACAGCGTCATGCAGTTATACAATCGGGGTGTGGTGGCGCCGAACGAAGCCTTACGCGAGAACCGGGAATTATACATGCGCAAAAATGGTATTATAGAAAAGACAACTTTTGAAAATTTCCATCCTTTTGCCAGCGTACAAAACAAGATTTTACAATCGGTTTTGGACACGCTTAAACTGTCTTGGCGACCCAATGTACGGCTGGATAACGAACTCACAAACCAGATGAAAGAAAAAGCCCTTCGGGAAATACCGCTCTGGGAAGGTTTTTATGAAAAAGGAAGTTTGATTTTGTCACAAAACGAAGTTGTAGATAAGGACAAGTTCAGGCAGTTGGAAACCATCAAAAAGAATCTTTCACTGGAGCTTAGTTCAACGCGGTATTTTACACTTTTCACGGGTTATTTGCTAACAGTCGGCTTGGTAATTGGAATGCTGTTTTTATTTATTCAGAAATATAGACCTGAAATTTACACCTCCAACCGGAAGTTGGTTTTTGTTTTGCTCAATCTCGTCCTAATGGTTTTGGCTGTGACTGCCGTCCTGAAGTGGCAACCCCAATTTTTATACCTCACACCACTGTGTTTGTTGCCGTTGGTTGTGAAGGCTTTTTTTGATGCGCGGTTGGGTTTGTTTACGCATGTGGTTACAGTGCTTATTTTGAGTTTGGTGGTTTCCGATAGTATTCAGTTTTTAGTCATTCAATTTATTGCGGGTATTGTGACCATACTGACGGTTTCAGAATCTTATAAAAGAACGAATCTCTTTATCTCGGTGGGAAAAATTGTAGCCGTGTATTTGGTTTCTTTTGTGGCACTCGAATTGGTTTTTCAGGGAAGTATAAGTGAAAACGTATGGCAAGATATGGGTGTATTTGGCATCAATGGCTTGTTGATACTTGCGTTGTCGGTGCCGCTTTTTTATGTTTATGAAAAAGTTTTCGGCTTGGTTTCAGATTATTCATTGCTCGAATTGTCCGACACCAATGCTGATTTGCTCAAAGAGATGGCAGACAAAGCGCCCGGTACTTTTCATCACTCTTTGCAGGTGGCAAACCTGGCTGAAGCGGCTGCCCAAGAAGTGGGTGCCAATGCCATGTTGGTGCGCGTAGGCGCCTTGTATCACGATATAGGAAAAATGCTGAATCCGATATATTTTACTGAAAATCAAATATCAGGATCTAATTTGCACGATGAATTGTCGAGCATGGAAAGTGTCAAAATTATCATCGATCACGTAAAAGACGGCGTGGCACTCGCCAAAAAAAATAAGCTTCCCGATAGAATTATAGACTTTATTCGAACGCATCACGGTACTTCTTTGGTGTATTATTTCTATAAAAAAGAAAAAGAGCAGTCTGTGGATGTAGATGAAATGCAGTTTAGGTACCCGGGGCCTATTCCTTTTTCAAAAGAAACCGCCATACTGATGATGGCAGACAGTGTAGAAGCCGCCTCTAAAAGCCTGAAAGAACCCACAGCTTTGATGATAGATGATTTTGTTGAAAAAATTATTACCAAGCAGTTGGAAGAAGCCCAATTTGTGAATGCAGATATCTCGCTTAAAGAGATTGAACAGATCAAAAAAGTACTGAAGCGCAAGCTGATTAATATTTATCATTTACGGATAGCATATCCTGAGTAAAAATTGCGATGGAAAGTTTTAGAAATAGTTGTTTCGTTAAAAACTAAAAGTTACATTTGCACCCTCATTTTAGAGAAACGTTCATAGCAGGAGAGTTGCCGGAGTGGTTAACGGAGCAGTTTGCTAAACTGTCGGCGGGAAACCGTCGCGTGGGTTCGAATCCCACACTCTCCGCTCTTTTTAAATATATATTTTTCGGGGTGTAGCGTAGCCCGGTTATCGCGCCTGGTTTGGGACCAGGAGGTCGGAGGTTCGAATCCTCTCACCCCGACAAAGAAAAGTCAGTAATCTTTTGATTATTGGCTTTTTTTGTTTGGAGATGTCTCTCTCTGAGTATTTTAATCTATTTTTAAGAAGTCATTGAGAGTGGCGTAAAATTCGTATTTTTAACGGCGTAAAACGTTTAAAATCATTATGCCTGGACATTCTTATCTTAACATATCAATCAATTGCTATGAAAAAAATATACCTATTATTCCTCTTTCTGTCTGTTAGTTTATTTAGTTTTTCTCAAATTTTATTTACCGATGTTACAACCTCATCCGGTATCGCTTTTAACGCCGAAACAACAGAGTCGGCCTGTTGGGGCGATTTCGATAACGACGGCGACCAGGATTTGCTTCTTACTACCAACGTTCAGAACCACCTCATGCGCAACGATGGCAACGATACGTTTACCGATGTTTCAGCCGATGTCAATCTTACCGAAGTTGTACACAACACAGGTTGTGCTTTTACCGATTTTAACAACGATGGCAACCTCGATATCTATATAGTCTCTCTCAATGGAGAAATAGACGAGGATTTACTATATGTTAATTCAGGGATTGGTGGCGGTTTTGTATTTCAGCGGGTTTTGTCCTTAGTCTCCGACATAACTGTCTCCGGAGGACGAAACAGAGGGGTGAGTGTATTAGACTTTAATAGAGATGGCCTTTTAGATATTTGGGTAAACAGCTTTTTTCAAGATAAACTTTATCGAAATAACGATAGTCTGAGTTTTACCAATGTAGCAGCTTCGGTGGGCATTTCTGAAAACAATATTATCGAAGTGGCCAACGTACCCACCGACCTCAACAATGATGGCTGGATAGATGTATTTACCGGTAATCGCTCCTCTGTGCCCAACAGTTTGTACATTAACAACGGCAACGGAACTTTTACTGATTTAGCCAATACCGCCGGAATCAATGCCACAGGTTTGGGGATGGGAGTGCTGTCTTTCGATTATGACAACGACCTCGATATGGATTTATACTGGACTACTTGGCCACATGCAGAAGGAGAAAGTGTTCCTATACAAGATTTTCAACCCAATACGCTTTACCAAAATCAAGGTAACCTCACATTTATAGATGTAACTGCCGCCACCGGAACAGGCGATGCAACAGGTTGGGGCATCAGCGCCAATACCGCCGATATTGATAACGACCGTTTTATCGATTTTTTTGTGTCGAACGGCTTCAGCGCTTCCTCCACCCAAAGTGTGCTTCTGCACAACAATGGGGGAACTAATTTTACTGATATAACCAACGCCTCTTTTGGGAACATTACTTGGGATGCCAGAGGAGTAGCCTTTGCAGACTACGATAACGATGGCGATATGGATGTAGTGCTTACCGGTGGGTCGGGCGTTGACACCAAATTATGGCGTAACGATACCAACAATTCCAACAATTGGGTAACTTTTAACCTAATAGGCACAAACAGCAACCGGCTTGCTATTGGTGCACGTGTAGAAGTCAGTGCCGGTGGGGAGACTACGGTAAAAGAAGTCAGTGGTGGCGCCGGTAGGGGATCCTTTAATTCTTTACCTTTGGAATTTGGATTAAGCAGTGCGAACAGCGTTAGCAGCGTGGTAGTAAGATGGCCCAACGGTGATCGAGAAGAATTTTTAAATTTTGCTGCTAATCAGATACATAACATAGAAGAAGGTACAGGTAATTTACTTTCCTTAGATGAAAACCAATTGCTAGCGCAGATAAAAATCTTTCCAAATCCCGTTTCCGATGTTTTAAACCTCAATATCGCTACGGGTAATTTCTTAGAAGCGGTACAAGTGTATTCTGCCTTGGGTCAGCAAATATTAGACCTTAATTTTAATAATGCATCTAATGCGGTTATCAATACTAAAGAACTGTCTCCCGGCATTTACTTTTTGAGAATCTCCACCCAAACCGGTATCTTTACCCGAAAGATAATTAAAAACTGATGAGATTTTTAAAATTACCCTTACTATTGTGGGTCTTTTTGGTGAGTCCGCAACTCACCGAAGCCCAAACTTTTGTTTTAGACGAAAGCGAATTGACCAACATCCTCAGCTATCTGGCTTCTGATGAATTGGAAGGCCGCGAAGCCGGCTCTCCCGGTATCGAAAAAGCTGCTGTTTTTATTGAAAACTATTTTACCGTTTTGGGACTCAAGCCATTCTTTTTGTCTTACCGCGATACGCTGTCCAATTTCGAGGCTCCTGCCTACAATATTGTAGGACTATTGGAAGGCACCGATCCCGAACTCAAGAACCAATACATCATCATAGGTGCACACTATGACCACATTGGGCAGGGACGCGTCAACAATGGCGACATCATTGCCAACGGTGCCAACGACAACGCAGCCGGTACCACCACAGTTTTAGCACTTGCCAAACATTTTGCTAAAAGCAAATCCAACAAAAGAAGCCTGATTTTTGCGCTATTCTCAGCTGAAGAAAAAGGACTTTTGGGTGCAAAACATTTAGCTGAAAAACTCAAAGCAACCCATAAAGACTACTATTTGATGCTCAATTTTGAAATGCTGGGCGTGCCCATGCGTGAAACCCCCGGCAAAGCTTATCTAACCGGCTTCGACCTCACCAACCTCGCCCAAAAAGTAAACGAATTTGCTGGTGAACCACTCATTGTGAGGCTAGAAAAAGCCGTGGAGTTTAATCTCTTTCGTCGCTCCGATAACCTCCCTTTCTATGAACAATTAAAAATTCCGGCTCAAACTTTTTCTACATTCGATTTTACCAATTCGCCTTACTATCACCATGTAGATGACGAGGTCGAAAACCTTTCGCCGGAGAGCATGTTTGTGCTCATCGAAAAACTTATTCCGCCTATCGAAAAATTGATCAACACGCCTACCAAAGAAGTAAAATTCCATGAGTAAAAACATCATAGTTACCGGCGCAGGACGCGGTATCGGTTTTGAACTGTGCAAACAACTCGCCGAAGCCGGACACAAAGTGTTTGCATTGTCTAGAAATCTTCAGAAAATTTTGAAGCTGCATCACACAAACATAACTGCCGTTTCTTTTGACCTAACTTCAGACAAGTCTTTTGACACACTTCAAGGTATTATAAAAGATTTAAAACAAATAGATGTCCTAATCAACAATGCCGGATGGCTTGTACACAAACCTTTTGAACAACTCACCCAAGCCGATTTTCAACAGTCCTATGAGGTAAATGTTTTTGGTCCGATTCGGCTTATTCAAATGGTTTTGCCCTATATGCCTAAAGACGGACATGTAGTGAATATCAGTAGCATGGGCGGCATTCAGGGGAGCATGAAGTTTGGCGGTTTGGCGGCCTACAGTTCTGCCAAAGCGGCTTTGATCAACTTGACCGAGTTACTGGCCGAAGAATACAAAGAATCAGGCCCTTCTTTCAATGTGTTGGCACTTGGTGCTGTGCAGACTGAAATGCTAGCGCAGGCTTTTCCCGGCTATCAAGCACCGATAAGCGCACCCGAAATGGCATCTTACATTGCCCAATTTGCCCTTTCCGGAAACACTTTTTACAATGGAAAAATCTTGCAAGTTTCTTCTTCTACTCCTTAGAGGAAGTTGCGAATCGTATCTTAACTAAAATGTGCAAGCATTGAAAGACATTTTGTGCAAATACATACCCGAAGCAGCCGTAGATCCGGTTTTTGAGTTAATCAAAACGCATCATGTACACCTTAAAATTGTGCGTAAACGGCTTACGCGACATGGCGATTATAAAAAAATGTCGGACGGTTCGCATCAAATCACCGTAAACGCTTCGGAAAACACCTATCGTTTTTTAATTACAACCATTCATGAAATTGCGCATCTTGTCGCTTTTAAAACTTATGGAAGACACATCAAACCTCATGGTATTGAATGGAAGATCACTTTTCAAAAACTGATGTTACCCTTCCTCAATCCGGATGTTTTTCCTACGAAAATACTCCCAATTTTGGCACGTCATTTCAAAAACCCGAAAGCGAGCAGCGATACGGACGTCAATCTTTCTTATGCTTTGAGTCAATTTGAAGCACATCTAGACAAAAACCGTATCTTTGAATTGCCCGATGGCGCTATATTTACTGCCCAAAATAGACAGTTTAAAAAAGGAAAGAAACGCACCAAGCGCTTTGAATGTTTGGAAATAAATACTCAAAAAATATACCTGTTTCACCCGTTGGCTGAAGTAGAATTAATAAAGAACTAGGAAATTATAAATTTTTATATGTCACAAATTTCTCATTATCATGCAGTGATTATGGCCGGCGGAGTGGGCTCTCGTTTTTGGCCGGTTAGTACAGCAGCATTTCCTAAGCAGTTTCACGATATGTTGGGAACAGGAAAATCATTGTTGCAAACCACTTATGATCGCATCAACAAAATAGTACCTTCAGAAAACATCTTAATTCTTACCAATCTTCGCTACAAAGATCTGGTTTTGCAGCAGTTATCTCAGTTGAAGGCACAACAAGTTTTGCTGGAACCCGCCATGCGCAATACGGCGCCTTGTATCTTATACGCAGCCTTAAAAATTAAAAAAGATAATCCGGACGCGGTGATGCTCGTTGCGCCTAGTGACCATTGGATAGAAGATGAAGCCGCATTTCTTAATGATGTATTGCAAGGTTTTGCGTATTGTGCCCAAAACGATGCATTGGTTACTTTGGGTATTCGCCCCAATGCGCCCAACACCGGTTACGGCTACATCCAATCTGACAAGTCGCAGGTAGAAAATGATTTTATAAAAGTTACACGGTTTACCGAGAAACCTGATTTGGAAACAGCCAAAGGTTTTTTGACATCGGGCAATTACTATTGGAATGCCGGTATTTTTATTTGGAGTGTGGCCACCATAGCCAATGCTTTTGCCGAACACCAAAAGGACATGTTTTATCTTTTTCAATCGGGTAAAGATTTCTATAACACAAATGAAGAGCAGGCATTTATAGATGCGCATTATCCCGATGCGGAAAACATTTCTATAGATTATGCCATTTTGGAAAAAGCTTCTAATGTGTGGGTGTTGCCGGCTTCTTTTGATTGGAACGACCTCGGCACTTGGGGTTCTTTATTCGAAAAAATGAGTGCAAAGCCCGATGAAAACGTGTTGATTCACACCCGAGCAATTTTGAACAATTGTAGTGGGAATATCATGCGATCGGCCAACAAAAAACTAATCGTAGCCGAGGGGCTTCACGATTACATCATCGTGGAAACCGACAAATCCCTGCTTATTTTACCTAAAGAAAAAGAGCAAGCCATCAAACAAATATTGAAACGTGTAGAAACTGAGATAGACCAATCATTGATATAACACCTCATGGAAACAAACCAAACAGCCGGAGAATCTCCAAAAATTGACAAGAAAAACCTACAAACGGTTTTTGACAATTTTAAACATTTTTTTCTTTCTCTACTCGATATAAAGAGTGAAACAGACAAAGAAGAATCCATCGAAAGCATCAAAAGAGATATTCCCTTTCGCGGTCACAATGCCTGGATTCTCATCTTTTCTGTTTTTATTGCTTCTATTGGTCTCAATGTGAGTTCTACCGCAGTGGTAATCGGTGCCATGTTGATTTCGCCGCTCATGGGACCTATTGTAGGTTTGGGGCTTTCCGTAGCGGTAAACGATGTGGACACCTTGCGAAAATCACTTGTCAATTTGGGTGTAATGGTTGGCCTAAGCGTGTTCACGGCCTTTTTGTATTTTAAACTTTCACCTTTGACGGAACTCACACCCGAGCTGGAAGCCCGTACTTATCCTACCATACTCGACGTAATGGTTGCTGTATTTGGCGGTTTGGCACTTATCGTAGCGAGAACAAAAAAAGGGACGATGGCCAGTGCCATCTTTGGTGTGGCCATAGCAACCGCTTTGATGCCACCGCTGTGTACGGCCGGTTACGGATTTGCCGTTTGGGAACCCCGTTATTTTGGTGGCGCTTTGTATTTGTTCACCATTAATGCCATTTTTATAGCGCTTACCACTTTTTTAGTCGCCAAACTTTTGCGTTTCCCAATGGTCAAATACGCAAATTCCATTAGGCGCAGACGTATCTCTCAGCTGGCTTCATTGGTCGCTTTCTTGGTCATGGTTCCGAGTATATTTCTTTTCTATGTGATGTTGAAAGAAACAGTTTTCAAGAGAAATATTCGCGAGTTTATCAGCAACGAAATTACCGCTTCCACAAATTACAATCTCATCAAGGATTTGACGGAAATTACCTATGAATACAAAGGCGCTTCTCGGGTAGATTTGTACTTTATGGGCAACGAAAACATACCTGAAGGCGTAATAGATTTGTGGCGCAACAAACTAAAATCGGATGCAATCACAGAAAACACGGCATTGATTATCCATCAAAACGAAAAAGGTGACGCCTTTGATGAGCTAAACTATATCAAAGAGTTGCGCTCCAGAGATATGGCAGATCTTAAAAATAAAGACGAGAAAATATCTTTCCTGGAAAATGAGGTGAATCGATTGGGTAAACTGGATAGTCAAAGCATTCCTTTTGATGAAATTGCCAAAGAATTGAAGATTAATTATCAGGAAGTGTCGGAAATTTATTTTTCAAACCGACTCTACACCAATTTTTCTGAAATAGACACTTTGATAGTTTTTGATGTCAAATGGATCGATTCTATTCCGCAAGCGCAAATTCAGAGCAGTATGCCTAGAATAGCGTCCTGGCTCAAATTCAAACTGCAGAAAGATACTTTACTAGTCAGGCGATTGGATTGATTGTCTTTAGATTAATTAATATATGTAATAAAGGTATAACCCAAGCATAATTTGTAGTTGATTCTAGCATAACATTGTCCGTTTAGCTTTGCTGAAAATTAAACCCATTGTTATGAAATTTCGCTACTATCTTATTACATTATTTTTAACTGTTTTTTCAGTTGTGCATTCGCAAACCTCCGGAGGTATAAAAGGAACGGTTACCGATGAACAAGGAATGCCTGTTATCGGCGCAAACATTGTGATAAGCTCTCTTTCTCTCGGCACGGTGTCAGATGAAAAAGGTGAATATGTTATCACGAACATCAAAAGTGGTACTTATGAACTTCAAGTTACGTATTTGGGGTTTGAAACCATCACTAAAAAAGTTGTTATAGGCAGTAGTCTAACCATCCTTAACTTTACACTCAAGGAGAATGCGTTTGTTTTGGAGGGATTGGTGGTGACTGCACAAATGAGAGAACAGCGCAATAAAGATGTGCCGATTGCCATTACTTCCTATGGAGGTGAATTTATCAAAAATAACAGAACTTTTGAATACGATGCTTTTTCAGACTTCGTTCCGGGTTTTCAAGTACAGTTGCAAAGTGCCAACAATCCGGGGGTTGTTATAAGAGGAATTACAAGTGACAGCGGTGACTCGAGGGTAGAGCCCCGGGTTTCTATTTTTCAAGATGGTGTATCCATCAGCAAATCAAGGGGTTCTGTCGTAGAGCTATTTGATATAGAAAGAATTGAGGTTTTAAAAGGTCCACAGGGAACACTTTTTGGCAGGGGAGCTCAAATTGGTGCCATGCACATCATTCAAAACAAAGCCAAAAACGAAATGGCGGCTTCCTTGACAATAGGCGCAGGAGATTTTGGTCAGTTTTTGGCGACAGGATTTTTTAATGTACCGGTAGTAAAAGACAAACTCTTTTTTAGAGCCGCTGCAACCTATAACTACAGGGATGGTTTTATCAGAAATCTATCTGGCGGTGATTTGAACGGGAAAGAAACCCTTGCGTATAGAGGTTCTTTAAAATATTTAATATCAGACAATACAACCTTGGATGTGATAGCCAATTGGCAGAAAGATACACCGCCCGGAACTTCATTTAAAAGCGGTACTTTTGCGCCTTTGGGAGGCGATACAAATCCGAATACTTTCGCCGATTTAGAAAGGGGAGATGCACTAGGCTTGAATCGCACAGTTTATGGATTCACAGGTATTTTAAAACATAGCTTCAATCCGAATTGGAATGTTACATCTATAACAGCTTACCGAAAATTTAATTCTGATGAGGCTTTTGATGCCGATGGTACAGCAGCACCGGTTTTGTATTTCAGAGAAATTGCAAAAGGAGAGCAGTTTAGTCAAGAAGTTCGGTTTAATTATGACAACAAGAGCAAGCTAAGAGGCTTTTTTGGAGCAAATTATTTTTATGAAAATGGTTCTCAAGCTGTACCATTTGAAGTAGATGAAAGAAGTTATATAATTTTGCTCATCAACACCCCGGCTTTGGTGATTAACGGCATCCCGACTTTGCTTCCCAACATTCCAAATGATCCGGCTTTTGGCCAGCTTGCTGGTGCACCGTTAAATGAGTTTAATAGAGAGAAATCAACCAATTTCGGTAAAAACTTTTCAGGCGATTTCTTTGCCGACGCATCATATGATTTGTTTGAAAAGTTTGTTCTAACTGCCGGCATTAGGGCTACATGGGAAAATATCAATGCAGGCTTGGAAGTTGAAAACGCAGAACTACCTGGTTTGTTGGGTAATTTTTTAGGTGCGTTTCCCAACAACCTTTTTGCCCCTACAAACGGCAGGAAAAGTGCTAGCGACAATTTTACATCTGTAGTGGGCCGCATGGCATTAAACTATGAATTATCAGATCAAATTACTTTTTTTGGAAATGTTTCAAGAGGTAGAAGACCCAATGTGATTAATGTAACTGCATCTGACGTAAATGTCTTGTCCAACGAAATCGTATGGTCATACGAAGTAGGAGTAAAAACACTGTTTATGAACAACAAGCTTCAGTTTGATGCAAATGCATTTGTGTACGACTACAGCAACTTTCAAACAACCATAGCAACACTTACCGAGGATGGTTTAGACCTAAATCCCGATGATAGTGGTAGTGCTACTTCTTTTGGTTTTGAGACTGCCATCCAATTTGCATTCGGTAAAAAAAGCAGCATTTTTGCCAATTATGGCTATATAGATGCTTCGTTTGATGACAGAGATTCAAACGGAAACATTCAGGCATTGGCAGGCAACAAGTTCAGATTGACACCAAAACATTCCTTTTCAGCAGGCATCAATTACAATCCAAAAATAACCGACAACATCGATTACTTTTTCCGTCCTACATTTACCTTCAAGTCGAAAGTGTTTTTTGAGGAAACCAATTTGCCGGGAATCTCTCAGGGTGATTACGGAATTACCAATTTGAGAACAGGCTTCGTTTTTAAAGACAAATACGAGATAAATTTTTATGTCACCAATCTTTTTGATAAAGAATTTATTATCGATGCGGGGAATACCGGTGGCGCATTTGGCATCCCGACTTTTATTGCAGGCGCACCTCGATTTATAGGGTTTCAAACATCCGTCAATTTTTGAATAACTTAGTAGTCTATTTGTAAACTCGCAAACTATGAGAAATTTAAAATACACTTTTGTCTTTATGTTTTTGAATTTGTTATTAAACCTTACTGCGCAAGTAACATTAACAGAAAAAAAAACGTTAAACGTACCACTAAAAAATTTAGATAACTATCTTTCTCAAAAAGAATCAGAAATTGAAGGAATCAAACAAGACAATCAAGCAAAAGTAATTTGGGCAAAAGACTTTTATCAACAAAAATCAACGATTTCTTTTGTCTATCTTCATGGTTTTGGGGCTAGTCACAAGGAAGGCGAACCGGTTATGAGTATGCTTTCCGAAAAATACAATGCCAACGTTTATATGGCTCGTTTGAAAGAGCACGGAATCAACAGGGCAAATAGTTTTGAATACCTTAGCCCGGAGAATTATATTGCTTCAGCACTCGAAGCCCTAGAAATCGGAAAGATGTTGGGCGAAAAGGTCATTTTAGTCAGTACTTCAACAGGTGGCACACTCAGCCTTATTTTGGCTTCCCAAGATAAAGATATATTGGCGCTGATTCTTTATTCTCCCTTTATAGATCTCTTAAACCCAGCCATGGGTGCCATCATTCTGCCCGGCGGCAAAGAAAATTTTGTAAAAGCAATCGGCGGTGAAATTCAAAAACAGCAAAGACCCGAAGAAGAAGCAAAATATTGGTCAACTTCCTATCACGTAAATGGATATGTTTCGCTAATCAAGATGGTCAAAGAAAACATGGTGAAAGAAACTTTCTCAAAAATTACCCTGCCGGTTTTCCTCGGATATTACTACAAAAATAAAGAAGAGCAAGACAAGGTGGTTTCTGTACCGGCTATGCTCAGTATGTTTGAAGAACTGGGTACAGCTGATATTAATAAAACAAAAATTGCTTTTCCCAATGTTGACAATCACGTGATTGCAAGTAGTTTAAGGTCAAAAGATTGGCAAAGCGTTTACGATGAAACCGTAAAGTTTATCGATACAAAAATTTTAAAATAAATCATGAAACAGCCATTTACAATCATTTCAATCTTTGTGATGACCTCCTTGTTCAATGCTTGCAAAGAGAACAAAGCAACATCGGATAGCACTGAAACAACCGGGTCTAAAACTTTTGTATTTGATTTGCAAGGACATCGAGGCGCAAGGGGTTTGTTGCCGGAAAATACAATTGCGGCTTTTGAAAAAGCACTCAAACTAGGGGTTAATACCCTAGAAATGGATGTCGTTGTGACCGCCGATAATCAATTGTTGGTTTCGCACGAACCTTGGTTTAATTCCGAAATTTGTTTAGATTCTTTAGGAAAAACCATAAAAGACACCCTGAATATCTACAAACACACTTTCCTTCAAACCCAAAAATATGATTGTGGAAGCCTAGGAAACCCAAATTTTCCGGACCAAAAAAAACAATTTGCAAACAAACCACTTTTGAGAGATGTCCTTCTAATGGCAGAGTCTTATGCTGAATTAAACAATCAAAAAGTTTCTTATAACATTGAAGTGAAATCACATCCCCAAGGCGATAACACCTATCATCCGGAACCCGAATTATTTGTTGATTTGTTGGTCGCATTGCTCGAAAACCACAAGATTTCAAAAGACAGATTGATTCTTCAAAGTTTTGATTTTAGGGTCTTAAAATATGTACACAAAACCTATCCAAAATACCGATTGGCTTCATTGGTTTTTAAAGATGATGTACAAACCCATTTAAACGAATTGGGATTTACGCCCGATGTTTATAGCCCACTTCACACGCTTCTTACATCACAAATTGTAAATAAAATCCATCAAACTGAAATGAAGGTTGTGCCCTGGACAGTCAATGAAGTCGCGAGAATGAAAGAGTTGTTGTCTTGGGGTGTCGACGGCATCATAACCGATTTTCCCGATATTGCCATATCACTCAAGCAAAAACCGCAATCTAATAAATAAGAAATAGATAGTTAAAAAACCCTAAGTCAGATTATTTTTGTGATAACAAGCGTATGCCCTTCATCATTTCTAAAACAATGCGTTCTGTGTCAAATTCAGCCTTCCAATTCCAATCTTGCCGGGCGCAAACATCATCTATCGATTGTGGCCATGTGTCTGCAATGGCTTGGCGAGAATCGGGCCGATAGGCCACACTGAAATCAGGAATGTACTTTTGAATGGCGTTTGCCAATTCTTTTGGTGAGAAACTGACGCCGGCAAGGTTGTAGGACGAACAAATTTTGACGCCCGATAAATCCGCATCCATCAGTTGAAGTGTTGCCCGAATGGCATCGTCCATATACATCATCGGGAGTTTGGTATTTTCTGTCAGGAAACATTCGTACTTTCCAGTCTTTATGGCTTGGTGAAAAATATCTATGGCATAATCGGTTGTACCGCCGCCGGGAGCTGTTTTCCAACTGATAAGCCCCGGATAACGTATGCTTCGCACGTCCACACCAAATTTTTTACGGTAGTAGGCACACCAGCGTTCACCTGCCAACTTACTGATGCCGTAAACTGTATTGGGCTCTGTAATGGTAACTTGCGGTGTGTTTTGCTTGGGTGTTGTACTTCCGAAAACCGCGATGCTGGAAGGCCAAAAAATCTTACTAATGCGTTTTTCCTTCGCCAAATTCAAAACAATCAATAAAGATTGCATATTTAGCTGCCAAGCTTTTTCGGGGTGTTTTTCAGCTGTAGCAGATAGCATGGCAGCCATCAAATACACCTCGTCTATTTGATACTTCTCAATGATTAGGCGAATCGCTTTCTCGTCTGTAGCATCGAGCAACTCAAAAGGCGTTCCCAATACATCACTTTTGTGAATGTCGGAGGCTACAACGGTTTTGTCCGGGTAGGTGTCTCGAAGCAGCTGTGTCAACTCTGAGCCAATCTGCCCGGCGGCACCCAAAATGAGAATATTTTTGTTCATCTGATATATTTCGTCTTGCAAAAATAGATATTCTTTTATTTTGAATGTTTTTTTGCGAATATTTTAAAAAAAAAATATTTAGTGACTCATTGGCCACCATAAGATTTGCTATGGCATCAATCTAAAAGACTTGTCTCTCAAATTCTTTAGCTTTTCGCTATATTTGCAAAACTTTAAAAAAGCCAGAATAATGCGCATACACGACAAATTTTTTCAACCTTATATTTCTGCAGACTTGCTTCAAAAAAGAGTGGGTGAGTTGGCACAAAAAGTTGCTGCAGATTTGGGCGATATTCGCCCTATTTTTGTCGGCATTCTCAACGGCAGTTTTATGTTCGTTTCAGATTTTTTAAAGCACTATCCGTATGCCTGCGAACTCAGTTTTATCAAGCTGTCTTCTTATTCCGGTATGGAAAGCACTGAGCATGTACGCTCGCTGATTGGTATGGATGAAAATCCGGAAGGTCGGACGGTTATCATTTTGGAAGATATCGTAGATACGGGCAATACTTTGGAAACGATTTATCACATTTTTGAAGAAAAGAAAGTAGCCGATTTAAAAATTGCTACCCTCTTCTACAAACCCGAGTCTTTCAAGAAAAATTTAAAAATAGATTATGTAGGTTTTGAAATTCCCAACAAATTCATCTTGGGTTATGGTTTAGATTATGATGGTTTGGGCAGAAACTTACCCGAGATTTATCAACTCAAAACGGATACAAATTAAAATTTCGTCCATGAAAAATATCGTACTTTTTGGACCTCCGGGTGCCGGAAAAGGAACACAAGCCACATTTCTTAAGGAAAAATATGAACTGATTCATATTTCTACCGGAGATGTCTTTCGCTTTAATATTAAAAACCAAACAGATTTGGGCAATCAGGCAAAAGCTTATATGGATAAAGGCTTGCTCGTACCGGATAGCGTCACCATAAACATGCTTGCTGCGGAGGTAGAAAAACATCCACATGCCAAAGGTTTTATTTTTGATGGTTTTCCCCGTACGCAAGACCAAGCCAAAGCCTTAGATTCCTTATTGCAAAGCAAAAAAACCACTGTTCATGCCATGATTGCGCTCGAAGTGGCAGACGACATATTGGTAGAAAGACTCCTCGAACGCGGGAAAACCAGCGGGCGTCCGGATGACGCTAACGAAGCTGTAATCCGCAACCGCATTAAGATTTACTACCAAGAAACCGATGTTTTAAAAGCGTATTATCAGTCACAAAACAAATATTTTGGTGTGGATGGTGTAGGCACAATACATAGTATCACAAAGCGACTTTGCGATGTGATTGACACACTTTAAACAAACATATTTTGACCGAAGGAAATTTTGTTGATTACGTAAAGATTTTTGTGTCTTCCGGTAAAGGCGGACGTGGTTCTGCGCATTTGCATCGTGAAAAATACGTGGCAAAAGGTGGTCCCGATGGCGGCGATGGCGGTCATGGTGGGCACGTGTACATCAAGGGAAACAAAAACCTTTGGACACTCTTTCACTTGAAATTTACCAAACACGTAAAGGCCGAACACGGTGGCGATGGCAGTGCCAACAGAAGTACAGGTGCCGACGGACAGCACGCCGTGATTGAAGTGCCACTGGGTAGCATCATTCGAGATGCCGAAACCAACGAAGTTATTTTCGAAATTGTAGAAGACGGGCAAACCGAAATTATTGCCGAAGGCGGCAAAGGCGGCTTAGGCAATTGGAATTTCCGCACATCTACAAACCAAACCCCTCGTTACGCACAACCGGGTATTCCACTCCAGGAAAAGGATATTATTGTGGAGCTGAAAGTGCTGGCAGACGTGGGCTTGGTCGGTTTTCCAAATGCCGGAAAGTCCACCTTATTATCCGTCATCACAGCTGCCAAACCCAAAATAGCCGATTATCCTTTTACCACACTCAAACCCAATTTGGGTATTGTGGCTTATAGAGATTTTCAATCTTTTGTGGTAGCTGATATTCCCGGTATCATTGAAGGAGCAGCCGAAGGTAAAGGTTTGGGCTATAGATTTTTGCGTCATATAGAACGAAATGCGGTGTTGTTGTTTCTCATTCCGGCAGATGAAAAAGACTATGCCAAAGCCTATGAAATCTTGCTCGACGAGCTAAAAAGATACAACCCCGAATTGTTGGTTAAGCCGCGCTTGGTTGCCATTTCAAAATCCGATTTGTTGGACGATGAACTCAAAGCCGAACTCAAAGCTTCGCTTCAAAAAGTGTGGAATTTTCCATTTTTGTTCATTTCATCTGCAGCCCAGCAAGGCTTGGTAACACTTAAAGATCAATTGTGGGAAATGCTCAATAGGGAAGAAGCGATTTAGCTGAGTCGTTGCTTTCATCCGACATAAATATTGTATTTTTAACCCACCCCAATCCCGTTAAAGATGAATCATATTCCTTTGGCAGAACGGATGCGACCCAAAACCATCGATGACCTGATTGGTCAAGAACACCTGATTGGTGCGAAAGGCTCGTTGCGGGCACATATCCTCAAAGGATTGATTCCTTCTATGATATTTTGGGGGCCGCCCGGTGTTGGAAAAACAACGCTGGCTTCGGTGATTTCCGAACACGCACACCGACCGTTTTATCATTTGAGCGCTATCAATTCGAGTGTGAAAGACGTACGCGATGTTATCGATCACGCCAAAAAAGACAAAGGTATTTTTACCGCCAAAAACCCGATTTTATTTATTGATGAAATTCATCGATTCAACAAGGCACAACAAGATTCTTTGCTAGCTGCCGTAGAGAAAGGTTGGATTACGCTGATTGGTGCCACCACAGAAAACCCGAGTTTTGAAGTGATTTCTGCCTTGCTGTCTCGTTGTCAAGTCTATGTGCTAAAAGCTTTTGAAGAGGCGGATTTGGTGAAGCTGCTGAAACGTGCCATCGAGAAAGATGCGGTGCTGTCCGAACAAAATATCAGCTTAAAAGAAACAGATGTACTCATTCAGTTATCCGGCGGTGATGGTCGAAAATTGCTCAACCTTTTAGAACTGGTCGTTCAAGCCGACACTGCTGATTCCATTGATATTACCAACGAAAAAGTAATGCACTTTGCTCAGAAAAATGTGGTTTTGTACGACAAAACCGGAGAGCAGCACTACGATATTATTTCGGCTTTTATCAAATCTATACGTGGGAGCGATCCGAATGCGGCAGTGTATTATTTGGCACGCATGATTGAGGGAGGCGAGGATGTCAAATTTATTGCCCGCCGTATGCTCATTTTAGCATCAGAAGACATTGGCAACGCCAATCCCACAGCCCTTGTTATGGCAAACAATACCTTTCAGGCGGTGGCAGTGGTGGGCCATCCCGAATCGCGGATTATTCTCAGCCAATGTGCCATCTATTTGGCTACTTCACCCAAAAGCAACAGCAGTTACACAGCGATTAATCAGGCGCAAGAATTGGTCAGAAAAACAGGCAATTTGTCTGTGCCGTTGCCTTTGCGAAACGCACCAACCAAACTGATGAAAGATTTGGATTATGGCAAATCGTATAAATATGCACACGATTTTGAGGGCAATTTTGCCGCACAAAACTTTCTTCCCGATGAAATTGAAGGCGCAAAACTATACGAACCCGGTCAAAACCAACGCGAATCTTCTATCCGTGAATTTCTCAAAAAGCTATGGGGAAAGAAATACGGCTATTAATTATTGTTTTTTAAAGACTTTGGTCTCCGTTTGGCCATTGGCATCTGTCAGTTCGATGGTCAGGTTTCCCTGCGCATCAAAATAACCTATTGAAGTTTGCTTCTTGTAAGTTGCCAAGTAAATACCGGCTTGCCCGGTAGCTTTTAGGTTGCCAATGAGACCGTAGGTAACCATGTCGTCAACGATAGCCCGTTTGAATATTTCAAAATTTTTACCGTCGGCTTTTAACATAAATTCTTCGCCGTTTGAGATAAAATCCATGCTGGCGGCTTCTATAATGGTAACAACCGGCTGTGGCGTGGGTATGTTTTGTTGTACCACTACCTGATTTTGCTGGGCGGGTACTTGATTGTAAACCACACGACTGCCAGGAACGGCATTGTTAACCGGTTGTGCATTGGGATTGTAGGCGTAAGAAACTGCGTCAAACGAGCGTAAGGCATTGCGCAAAGACTCCTGATAAGATTGTCTGAAATCTTTAGATTTACTTTCTCCTACTTCGGATTTAAATGCCACTTGGTTGTTGCAGTTTACCAATTCGAATTCGGTTTTACTATTAAACATATTCGATTGATTCATTACCAAAGCCTTAAGAGCCAAGCAATTATTTGTTGCTAAATCAACTGGAAAGTTTTCGTTGTCAAAAAAAACGGTAAACCCTTTTTTTTCTAAATAGCTTTTGAGCAATGAATTTAACTGATATTTATCGGCTTCATTGAGATAATCGAAACGGTGTGGAACAATAACGTATTTGTAATCATTTATATTTACTTGGGCAAAAAGCTGGCTACTCATAGCGAAGAGTAGCATCAAAAGAATTTTTTTCATTTTTGGTCTATTTCGGGTTTTTGTGGATAGCTAAGGTATTAAATTTTGATGTAAATCAAAGTAAATTTTTCAAAGCGGAAAGTTGGGTAATAGAATACGTTTTGGGAGAAGGTGTAGTTTCTTTAATCTGAAAAAAAACGGCATGCATGCCAAACTGAAGCGCGCCATCTATGTCTGCCTCTAGGTTGTCGCCTATCATTACACTTTGATGTGCAGGTGTTTTGGCTTTTCCAAGTGCATACTCAAAAATAGTGGCGTGTGGTTTTTTGGCACCCGCCATTTCTGAAGTGGTAATAGTTTCAAAATAGGGCTTGATACCCGAACCGTTTATTTTTCGGCTTTGTACTTGGTCGAAACCGTTGGTGATGATATGGAGTTTGTATTTGGGTTTTAGATAGTCTAACACCTCCAATGCACCGTCTATAAGGTGATGATGGCTGGTGAGTTCTTGCAGGTATTCTTCGGAAAGTTCGTCAATCAACGATGGAGTCCAAGCAAACTGCATCGCCTCAAAAGTATCTTTAAGCCTGTGAAACCGCAAATCTTCGGAGCTTATTTTTTCTTCTCGGTAAATTTTCCAATAGTGTTCATTGATGCGCTCATAATGCCGGAGAAATACATCGAGCGAAAGTGCTATTTTACGTTTGTTAAATATACCGTCAAAGGCCAGTCTGGAGTTTTTGTCAAAATCCCACAGGGTGTGATCCAAGTCAAAAAACACATCCGTTATATTTTTCATCTATTTATATTATTTATTTTTATCGGTCATGCTTCGACTGCGCTCAGCACCGGCACGGAACGCCCTAGGATAATCATGCCCCTGTGGGTCACGCTTTTTACATGGGCGTTTCATTGCGAAAGTGTTTTTAAAAGTTTTTGGTACAATGCTCTAAAGTTTATCATCGAAAATTTCTTACTAAATGCGCTATGACTAAAAACAGCTGTAAAAGTACCATGATTGTGCTTAACTTCTTCAATGATTTGTGTTAACTTTAGGTTGCGGGTTTCCACAGAGAAATCTTTTAGTGCTTCGTCTGACACACAAAAGGGTATAATTTTTAAAGGGGTTTGTATTTCGTAGCCCAAGTCGTAAAAATTGAAAGGATTCGAGGTGCCGGCTCTAAAACCGACTTGGTTGATGTAGCCCATGCTGTAGTCTTCTGTCACTTCCAAATCTATGAGTTTTCTGTAGGTTTCCGGTAGGTTTAATCGTGCGCGAGATTGAAAAGTACCGAAAGACTTACGGTGTGTAATTTTTTCTAAGCGGTTTATTTCCATTTCCATTTTTTCCGTTTCGTTTTGACCCGAAAGTGAGATTTCTGATCCGATTTTCACATGGTCTGCAAGGTTTTTAACAAGCAATCGGAAAGCGGGGTTGTGTATGTTGATGGATTTGTTGACCAAACCATAGTCTGCCATCAAGAAAAAAAGAACCAACCGGCTTGTTTTGTTTTGGTGCTGTGTAAGCAACCAGTCGTACACCAAAAAAGGGTCTTTTTGCAAACGGATGATGGCCAATAAGCGCCACAGTATATTTTTAAATTTTAAGTTGTACAAATCTTCACCCATTTCCCACAAGCTTCTCCCCACACCTTTGTTTATATAGGCGAAAGCTTCTGAGACTTCAACAATAATCTGTGAGCTAAATGCAATGGGCGTCAGCATTTCGTTTGGAAATTTTGATTGAAGAACATCGCAGAGTCGCATGACCCAAATATCCAGAACTGGTTTTTCTAAAAAATGGTGTTTGTAAGCGATACTTTCACGAAAGGGGAATCGGCCAAAAGTGTCTTTTACATGTGGAAGATACTCTTCGTAGCGGCTTAAGAGATAAAATCCGGCGGCAAAAATATCGTAGGGGAGGGCACTCTTTTCACCGGTACTGAAAAACGCCTGAACGCCTTCCCAGTCGTGTACGGTAAATTCCACGTCCGAGACGCCTCTTTCGAACAAGAGTTCGTGGCTTCTTACAAAAAATTCGTTACCCAAAGGATACTTGGTGTAGGACATTTTCATTCCTTCATGTGCGATAAAATCTTCTACACGGGTGGTGAATACGACAGGAATTTGCAAAATTCTCGTAAAAATATGCCTGAAAATATAAGTCAGGCGCGGTGTGATTTTATGGCTGTAAACGAGTAGCGACAAGATTGGTAATTTTGAATGATGAGTTTTTTATATGAATCGCAAAAACCTGTAACAAATAATGGTTTTCGTGTACGACTCATTGCGGTATAAAGTTAACGAAATTTTTAACCCCGTGTGAGAAATTACAGCGGTTATGCCTTAAAGTTCGGGTTGTCAATCTGAAAAATTAAATAAATCGCAAAACGAGTGTACTTGTAGTTTTAGTAGAAAGCAACGGCTTTTGGGGCTCAACCTTCTGCCAGAATGAGCCAAAACGTTGTTGTGTGCTGCTCATTATTCATCAAGCAGTTTAGTTACTTCGTCTTTTAATTTGGGTAAATGGTTTAATACGATACTCCAAATCAAATCATCTGAGATTTTATCATATCCGTGAATTATCCTGTTACGGGTGCCGATAATTTTCTCAACGTTATTAAGTTTGAAATCCTTATTTTTTTTAAGTATCCGATTTGCCGCTTCGCCAATAATTTCCAAATCACGCTCTATCGCCCTTTTTGTCTTAATGTCATTAACATACTCCTCAAAAATCCTTGGTTTGTTATCATAGTAGCTATCAATCTCATTGATTGATTGTAAAATGTCATAAAGGCAAGATTTAATATCATTATCCATATAACATTTGTTTAGAGGAGTCGATGGATTTTCTTAGATATGGATTTTTAACAGCTTTATCCTCTAGTAAGTCTATTTGTCTTTTAAGTAATTTCTCCAAAGATGTTTTTAAGTCAAAATAATTATCTGCATAGTCGTAAAGGTCAACTCCTGAGAAATCAACCAATAAATCTATATCGCTAGATTTTTTAAAATTATCAGTCAATATAGAGCCAAATACAAATAGTCTTGTCACCTTATGTTTATTACATAAAGCTCTTATCTTATCTATATTTTCATCAATCAATCTCATATCTCAAAAATACAAACTTTTTTTAATCTTACTGAAAAATGTCAGTATGTTAGGGTTTTCTTGGGTTGCGCACAACAATCAATAAACCCTATTCCCTTTTGGCTGATGCCAACTTTTCCTGCTCACATCATCCCTTCATCCGAGAAGCTACAATATGTATTACCGGCAATGATGATATGATCGAGTACTTTGATGTCTATATGTTCGCCGGCTTGTTTAAACTTTTGCGTGAGATTTTTGTCGGCATCGCTAGGTGTAGCCGACGCTGATGGGTGGTTGTGCGCCAAAATGACTGCAGAGGCGCCCAATTCCAATGCGCGCCTAAATGCCAAACGAGCATCTACTACAGTTGCGTGAATGCCACCTTTACTGAGTTGTTCTTGCCGAATCACTTTGTTGGCATTATTTAAGAAAATTACCCAAAATTCTTCATGAGGCAAATCGCTCATCAGCGGATGCAAAAGCGCAAAAACATCTCTGCTCGATGAAATTTTGGGTTTGGTAGGCAATTCGGTAATTTGTCTGCGCCTGCCAAGTTCTACCGCAGCTGCAATCGAGATGGCTTTCGCCTCACCAATTCCTTTAAATTGCATCAACTGCTCGAGGGACAGCTTACCAAGTTCGTTTAAATTGTTACCTACTTTGGCCAAAATTCGTTTGCTCAAATCTACAGCAGATTCGTTGCGACTCCCGGAACCAATCACTATGGCGAGCAGCTCAGCATCACTTAGAGCGGCTTTGCCTTTTATGGCCAGTTTTTCGCGAGGTCGGTCGCTTTCAGACCAGTGTTTGATGGATAAATTTTCTCTTTCAGGATACATCGTCAATCGTTAAACACACAAATATAAGAGGTTTTTGAACGAATTCTCGCCTTTTCGTTGTGTATGCCCTAAAGAAACTTTTACCTAATGAAAAATTTTCGACTTGATATCTGTTGCTTTGTTTGTATCTATCGTTCGACTTTACGACCATTTTTTGGCAAGTGCAGGCAGGTTGATGCCTCCGTAATTTCCACTGCTCATAAACAGCCACACATCTTGCGTCGGGTTAAGTTTTGCGATGTATTCCTGAATGGATTCTGCATTTGTGAAAACAAGCAAGTTTTCATTGTTAAATGCATTTCGAATATCATCGGGCGTTAGCGGTTGCATTTTTTTAATTTTTAGTGCTTCCAAGTCATAAAAAACGATGGCTGCATCTGCTCCATTGAGGGTGTCTTTGTAGAGCGGAAGAAAGGCACTGTTTAAGCTGCTGTATGTGTGAAGTTCAAGTATGGCTGTGCATTTTCGACTGCTAAATTGGGAAACTACTGATTTTACAGTCGCACGCACTTTTGAGGGTGCATGTGCAAAATCTTTGAAGAGGATGAGTTTTTTGGAATGCAAAAGTTTTTCCAATCTTTTTCCGGCTCCTGTAAACGTAGCCATGGCTTCGTAGAATGCTTCCTCGTCTATGCCCATGTGGAGGCAGATCCATTGCGCGCCTGCCAAGTTGCTAAGGTTGTGTTGGCCAAAAATTTGTAAAGGAACGTGACCGAAATTTGTAATGAGTTGGGTTTGTTCGTTACTGATTTCGAATTCGGGCGTTTTGTAAGGATGTTTTCGGATATGAACATCGCAGTTTTCTACCAGTTCTTTCACGATTGGATCTTCCTGATTGTACACTACAATCCCACCGGGCGTAATGGTTAACAAGAATTGTCGGAAGGTGTCTATATATTGCTCAAAAGTTTTAAAAACATTGATGTGGTCCCAAGCAATGCCGCTAATTAGTGCGATGTTCGGCTTGTAATGCAGAAATTTCGAACGGCTGTCTAAAGCAGAACTCAGGTATTCATCTCCTTCAAAAACCACAAAATCATTGTGGGCAGTCAATTTAAGGTTGGCTGCGTGGGCATCTTGTAACGCACCGGCCATGTAATCGACGTCTTTATTCCAATATTGAAGCACGTGCAAAATCATGGCGGTAATGGTCGTTTTTCCGTGCGAACCCGCGATGACAACCCTGGTTTTATCAACAGATTGGTTGTACAGAAATTCGGGGTAAGAATAGACGGGCAATCCCAGTTCATGGGCTTTTTTTAATTCCGGGTTGTCCTTTTTGGCATGCATTCCCAAGATAACGGCATCCAACGATTTGTCAATTTTATCAGGAAACCATCCTTCTTGCTCCGGAAGCAACTCGTGTTGTGCCAGCTTGCTTTTAGAGGGTTCAAAAATGACGTCGTCGCTTCCGCTTACACGGTTGCCGTTTTGTTTGAGGACAATGGCCAGCGCATGCATGGCACTTCCGCCGATAGCTATAAAGTGGTAGGCAGGCATTCTTGAAAGTATTTTGAGTTTTAGTTCTTCATTACACATAAGGATTGTATGAATCTCGGAGGCAGTTTGAAAAGATGATCACATCATTCAATCACCGTCTTTGTCTGACGGCTTCGTAAAGCATGGCACCACAGGCGACGGATACATTTAGAGATGCGATTTTTCCAAACATGGGAAGTGAAATTCTTTCGTCAACCATCTTCAAAATGTTTTCAGAAATTCCTTTGTCTTCTGAACCCATGACGAGTGCTAATGCTCCCGTTAGGTCAACATCGTAGATTTTTTGGTCTGTTTTTTCTGTGGCGGCCAGAATTCGAATTCCGGATGCTTGCATAAAATACAGGGCATCTTTAAGGTGATCTACTTTGCAAACGGGTATGTGATAAAGTGCGCCCGCAGAGGTTTTTACGGCATCTGCAGATAGTGGTGCACTGTTATTTTTGGGCAAAATGATACCACTGACGCCGGTACAAGCGGCGGTTCTGGCAATGGCACCTAAGTTTCGCACATCTGTGATGCCGTCTAAAATAAGAAACAAACTTTTATCTGTGTGATATTGGCTGACGAGTTCATCGAGTGAGATGCTTCGTATGGCAGAGATAGTGGCCACTACACCTTGGTGGTTTCTGTCGCCGAGTTTGTAGAGTTTCTCATCCGGCACAAAGGTGTGTACAATGCCGTTTTGTTGCACGCGTTTGAGAAATTCTTGGGATAGTGTACCTGAAAGGCCTTTTTTTAGAAATACTTTGTCAATTTCCTTGCCCGATTCCATGGCTTCCATGATGGCTCGAATGCCGTAAATAGTTTGTTCGTTCATGTGACAAAAGTAAATAAAAAAAGGACTGCCGAGTGGGCAGTCCTTTTAAAATTATTAAAACAGCGTTTTTTTAGGTTGGACAAATGCTCAGGATAACTTCACCGTCAGGAGGATTGCTGGCAGAGGCAACCACCACACCGTTCAAGATAATTTCGAATGAGTTTTCATCATCAAAACTACCACCTGTATAAACGACAGTGAATTCTGTAGTTCCCTCCGGTACGGTAATGGTTACGCTAGCCGTAGAGCTATTTGGTTCAGGAACTGAAATGTCTTGAGAAACACCATCGACAGTAACAGTCAAGAAACCACCATTCCAACCATCACCATATGAATCAACCATCTCGAAAATATAGTCGCCTGGAACAGGTCCGAGAGGTATACAAGCGATGTCAACAAAGTATCTGTAAGGTGATTGGAAAAATGAGGAGGATAAAACATTACCTGCGGCATCTTGAAAGCTGATTATCCTACCATCTGTAAGATTCAGTGCTAAACGAACCACAACTCTGTCTCCACCGGTGAAATCTCCGGTCTCTAAACCCAAAAAACTTGTCGCTTCTTGAAGTGTTAAAGTAATCCTAGTTTGAGGCAAACCGAACTCATCAATGGTGAAGGCGGAAGCAGGGATGTTTTCTAACAGTCTTTCACTAACGACAGTATCGAATCCGGAAGCTCCGGGTTTTTGGAAAGACAAGAACACATCAACAGACTCCATAAGACCTCCGTCTTCTATGTCTTGTTCCTGAATAATGACATCGAATGTCGAAGTAGGATCAAATGCATTAAAGGTTGAACTTATCAGATCAAGCGTTCTCAATACAGCTCCTCGTTCAACTTCGTTCTGAACGACTTGCGTAATGGTTGCATCATCATCCTCACAGCTGACAACAATCAGACTGAGAAGCATCAATACTATTAATTTAATATTTTTCATAATACTTTTTTTTTAAATTAGTTAGCAACTGGGAATCCAGGTGAGGAAGGATTGTTATCCCAAAAAGTTTGAGAAGTAACATTTTGCCTTTGCTGAACATTTGTATTGTTGTTTGTAAAGATAGAAGGATATCTAAACAATCTTACAAAACCACCCGGATTGGGTTCTCTGTTTGGCTGTAAATTGTTTGGGAAACCTGTTCTTCTGTAAAAGTTGTATGCATCTCTACCATTTCCAAAAGAGGCCACCCACAACTGTTCTGCCAAGATGTTCCATTTTTCTGTGCTAGATGCATTGGCAAAATTCTCACCTACGAATTCTGCAAAATCAACTGCATCAGCATTGGTTGAAAAGAAATCTGAATTTGCACTGGGATCTTTTGGTCCGAAAGTAATGACCTTTCTGATAGACTTTTCAATTCCGGCTTCGAGAGCTGATTGCGCCTGTGTAGGATTGTTACCTACCAAAGCAATTTCCGCTTTCCATAAATCTACCCACGAGGCTAAAACAATAGGAACGATACCGGCACCACCGCCACCTTTTCCTTGTCCAATTGGATCAAATCGGTCGTCATCAAACATACCGGCTACAGGATACACGCCCCAAGCCGTTCTTAGCAATCCATCCGGAGGAATACCGTCGTCATCGCCGTGGTCGCGCCCCCAATAGCCTTCAGACAATCCGCAAAAAGGGAAGTTGCCGTCTAAGTAATGTTGAGGTGCGGTTTCTAGTGAGCAAGAGAGTGTTTCTTCATTGGGAGCTACACCGTCTTGACCAGGAGTTTCATCGGTTTGTCTGTAAAAATAGTAACGCATTCTGGGATCTTTGTCTTCACTTCCTGCTCCCATAAGGTTCATTAAATAATGAGACATATAGGTACCGGCACCCTGAGGGATGTAATTGTCAGCGTATTCCGGATGTCTGGTGTCGGGTTGCACTTCGTTTGCTCCGTACTGGAATTGGAAGTCATCTGAAGAGCTCTGGATGTAGTTTCCTGAACTCACTATGGTGTTGAATGCTGCAACTGCACCACCGTCAACCAACCTTCTTTGAAGATAAATTTTCATTTTCAAAGTATTGGCCAGTTTTTCCCACTTGTCCCAATCCCCATCATAGAAGAAATCTAAGCTTGGGCCGGCTGCAGAAGCCCTATTTAGATTGTTAATGGCTTCGTCTAATAGATCTAATGCCGCTTGGTAAGCCTCAGCACCAGTATCTAAAGCAGGATTGAAGACACCTTCGGTAGCTCGATTTGCATCTGAGAAAGGCACATCTCCAAAGAAATCGACCAATAGCGTAAGTAAGTCAGCCTGAAGAATTTGCGCAACACCTATATGACGGTACTGTTCGTTGGCTTCCGCAAGGGTTTTCATAGCAGCTATGTCCTGAAAAATGCCGGCATAAACAGTTGACCACCGACCATTAAAACCTTCGGGTGAAAATGCATTTAGGTAATTCCTGTTTTGCATCACGAGTAGTCTGACCGGCTGTGAAGCCGTGAAGCCGAAACTTTCTTGTAGTTCCGCATAACTGATCTGTATGGAATTTATAAACAGGTTTACGTCGGCCTGTTCAGTTGTCAGTGCGTTGGGATTGTCTCGAATGTCTAACTCGGTGGTTTCACATCCGGTAGCCAAGCTTCCAACGACTACAATTCCGAATAAATATTTAAATATTTTTTTCATCTGATAAATAATTTTGTTGTTAGAAAGTTGCTTTGACGCTGATACCATATCTTCTAGAGCTTGGGCCATTCAAAAAGTCAAAACCTCTACCGTTACCAACACCTAGGCCGGCAACGTTAGGATCAAAATTGGCACCGTCCGGTGTGTTCACAGCATCCCACCAAAGGTTAAAGCCTGAAGCAGTGACAGACAGCGAGCCAAAAGGCGTCTTTTCAAGGAAAGTTTTGGGTAGTGAATAACTCAAAGAAACCTCCTGTAAGCGTATGGTTGAACCGTCATAAACTTGAAGTTCACTTGGTCCAAACAATACATTGTCAAAATAAAAACCGGAGTTATTGATTTGTACAGTATTAGGCTGTCCGGTTGACTGCTGTACGCCGGGTAGTACGAAAGTTTCCCTACGATTTGCTGTTTCTTGAATCAAGCCTCTACCTAAAAGTGTTGCAATGGTTTGAGAATAAATATCGCCACCATGGGTGTAATTAATCAAGGAGCTAAGTGTAAAACCTTTGTAAGAAAACGAATTACTGATATTTAAAATCCAATCGGGGTTAGGGTCACCAATCACAAATTGACCTTGCTCAATGATATAGTTACCTTGGCTATCCACCAAGAATTCGCCTTGGTCGTTGCGTTGGATTCTGCTACCTATCATTACACCAAGCGGTTTGCCTTCAATGGCGGCATTACCCAAATCCGTAAATCCGGCAAACACCAACACATCTATGTCATCACCTAAATCGGTGACTTCACTTTCATTAATCGTCCAGTTGGCGTTTACTGTCCAGTTAAAACCATCTTTTGATTGAGATTTGAATATGTCACCACTGATGTCAAGTTCAACCCCTTTTCCTTCAATTTCTCCAACATTTGTCTGCGTAGAAGAAAACCCGGTAGATGGATCTAAATCTCTGTCAACTATCAAATCTTCAGTGATTCTAAAATAAGCAGAAGCTTCAAATCTAAGTCGGTTGTTGAGCCATGTAGATTCGATACCACCTTCAAATTCCGTTAAGGTCTCCGGTTCCAAATCCGGATTTCCGAGTGTATTGCTGATACTGTTGACTACTACGTCACTGCCACTGCTGTCTTGAAAACGTTGTGTGGTGAGGTTAAGATTGGTAGAAACAGGAAATCCTGTAGGGAAGTTTGCTGAGGTTCCAACACCGGCTCGTATTTTGAGGTAGTTGAGCACTTTACTGTTTTTAAATCCATCGAAAGCGGAGGTAGGAATAAATGAAACGCTGGCGGATGGATAAAAAATAGATCGGTTATCCACAGATAGATTGGATACCCAGTCATTCCTTCCGGATAACGTCAGATATAAGAATCTTTTGTAGTCAAAATCTGCCTGACCATAAACACCTACGGTATTACGTTCTCTTTTGGTTTGAATTTCATCTTGTAATTGGAAGTTGAAATGTCTGAAAACATCAAAAACCAGCTGCCCGGTACTGGCGACTCCTTGACGGTCAAACAACTCCCTTCTGGAGGTTGCACCTACGTTGAAGGTCATGCCAATGTCGTCTGTAAGTTGGTATTGACCATTGATGATGAAGTTGTGATCCCAAATGGTGTTGGTGTTCGTCCAAGTTTGATAGAAACCGCTGCGAACAGCTGCATCATCACTCACACCGCCTTTGTTTTGTTGATTGACATTGTCCTCTGCAAATACGTCAATACCCAAACGGTAGGTAAAGCTCAGGTTATCATTGAGTTTATAGTCTATAGTTCCGTTACCAAATACACGATTGGTAATTTGACGTGTTTGTGCATTTTCAATTGTCCATAACGGGTGTTGAATACTATTGTTTTGACGGTAATAAACACTTGAGCCGTCTCTGGGGTTTTCAAATGGCAAACCCATTAAATCGACACTTCTGGGTGTAAAGAACACATTCGAAAAAACGGACGAATTACCTCCGAAAGTGGTATTTCCATCGCCCGCCGCTACCGGTGGAGAGATAAAATCTGTTCGGGCGTAGTTCAGGGTTCCATTAATCGTGAAATTATTTGAAAGTTCTGCTTTTCCGCCTAATCCGAAATTGTTTCTTGTCAATTTATTACCCGGTGTAAAACCTTTGTCTTCTAAGTGACTCATGTTCATGTTGAATGCCATTTTTCCGTCAGATGAAGTACCGGAAAGGTTCAAGTTGTTTTGGGCTACTTGACCGGTTCTAAAGAAGCGCTCTACGCTTTGATAGGGTTTGTATTCGTAACGAACACCTGCAAACTCAGGAAAATCGGCCCTAAAGCTGGCAGTGGAAAATGGGTGCGGTACAGTACCGTCCGGTGCTATGGCACCACTTTGTCCAAATCCGTCGATACCGTCAAATCTAAAAGCAGGTCCCCAGTTACTGAAGAACCAACCAAAAGCTTGGTCAAATCCATTACCGAATTCATCTTGATAGTCTGGTGTGGAGGCCAACTCTGTTTGGAAAAAGGAAGAACTAAAAGTTGCTTCAAATTTTTTGTTACTTGCCGTGCCTGCCATACCGTTTTTAGTGGTAATGAGAATAACACCATTACGCCCTTGGGTTCCGTACAAAGTGGCCGCTGCCAATCCTTTTAATACGTTAATGTTCTCGATACTGTTGGGGTCTAAATCTAAAAACCTAGAAGACCCATTGTTACCGTTTACAAAATTGTCTTGCGCGTTAGTGTCACTGTTGAAAGGTACACCATCCACAATAAAGAGCGGTTGGTTGCTTCCGCTAAAGGTACTCAGACCCCTGATGAAGATGCTGGTACCCGAACCGGAAATACCACTTTGCTGCACAATTTGTACACCGGATGCCTTTCCGGAGAGTACACGACCAATGTCACCCTCGGCGCGTTGCTCTAATTGATCGCTACCCACTTCTGCCACTGCATAACCCAGTGCTTTTTTCTCTCTTTTAATCCCCTGTGCGGTTACAATCACTTCTTCGAGTAGGAGTCCTTCTTCGAGGGTCACATTAAT
This sequence comes from Flavobacteriaceae bacterium, assembly GCA_032251335.1. Classification (GTDB taxonomy): domain Bacteria; phylum Bacteroidota; class Bacteroidia; order Flavobacteriales; family Flavobacteriaceae; genus UM-FILTER-40-17. The sequence continues at coordinate 69,167 of JAVVDW010000008.1, forward strand.
AGTGTTAGAAGCTCCAACCGTAACATTTTTTGGTTCCATACCTACGTAGCTAAAGACCAAAACGTCACCCACGCTTGCTTTAATGGCATAATTGCCATCAAAGTCTGTTTGGGTTCCGACTGTTGATCCTCTTACAACAACACTTGCCCCAGGAAGGGGAGCGCCGCTTGCTTCGTAAACGGTACCGGAAACCGTTTTTTCCTGTGCAAAGGTTACTTGCACAACTAACGCTAAGAGTAGCGTCAGAATTCCAGTAAATCTTGTCTTCATTTTTTAATTATTTGAATTAGCTTGGAGCAAAAGTCATAATAAAAAGTTAATTAACCAACTTTTATTAGAAAAAAAAGTTAATTGTTTTTTGCGTAATATTCAAGATATCCACACTTAACTTGAGAAATCTTAAAAAACCGCATTCAAACTGATGTGAATTTTGGAGTCATTTAGCGTAAAATCTGACGATTTAGATTTGCCCACGGCGTAGTTGAGCCTCAAAACACCTGCGCGGGTCTGCAAGCCGAAGCCAAAACCAAAGCTAATTAGGTTGTCGGTTACCTCTGTAATCTCGTTTTCTAAGTAGGCAAAGTCTGTAATGGTATGCAAATAAAGCGCATTTGACAATACATACTGATATTCGGTGTTTACCACCGCATAGGTGGTCGCAATCAAAGCGTTTTCTGAAAATCCTCTGATGGAATTGATGCCGCCGAAGCGAAAGGTTTCGTTTTCAAAAAAATCAGGCGACAAGAGGGTTTCGGTTGTGTTTCTTAACAAAATTTTATTTCGCTCGTTTAAAGACATTTGATATAGGCCGCGAAAACCGAATCTTTGTTGTGCAGTGGTTTCTCCTTCGTTTTCTCGGTTACCGGTTTCGGCAAGCAAACGCAAAGAGAGTTTTCTCGGGAAAAAAAGGTTATCGGCCTGTCTGATTTCATACAAACCTTCTGCATTAAAAAAGTTTGCATCCAAGTCTGCAACGGTTGCGAGTGGGATGTCTAACAAGTTGTCAGAGGTATATTGTTTGATGCCGGCCGCCACTTGGAGTCGGTCGCTAAACCGATAAGTAAGGTTAAATTTGGTGTCCACGTTCACAAAAGTAGAATCTTGTCTATATATAAAAAGTGAGGCATTGACACCCAGGGGCGCATTAAAAAAATAAGGAATGTCCACTTCTGTAGAGAAACGCGTCTGCCCCTCGCCGTCGTCTTTCCAAAACAGGTTGAGTGTTTCGCCACGGTTGAGCGTGTTGTTCAGTCTAAAGTCGATAGTGCCGTTTAAAGTAAAATCGCCCGTATCTTCATCGTTTGAAAAGCCTAAAAAACCATCGAAAGTATTGTTTTTTACCTTGTCTAAATAGAGGTAGACAATGGTTGAATCTGCTCTGAATAAAATTTCAGGTGACTTGCTTTGTTTAACAAAAGGCAATCCGGAGAGTATTTCCGAACGCGCTATAATATCTGCTTTGGAAAGTTTTTGACCGGTTTTGAGTCCGGCAAAATATCGTAAAAAATTTCTGGGGAAATTTTCGTAACCGCGAATCACAATTTGGTCAAGGGTGCGTTGTGCTTGAGTTTGGGTGTTTAAATCTGCCAATAGGATACTCTCAAACTCACGAATGTTGCTGAGCTGTACCTTGGTAAATGAAAAACCGCGAGATTCGTAGTATTCACTAATTTGCTCTAGGGTTTTCTCTGTGTTTTCAATGGGAATCTCAAAGTGCAAATCTGTGATATTGTCACTCAATCTTTTCAAAAATGTTTGTGGTAACAACTCAGAATTGTAGCGAATCCTCAATTTCGTGTATTTCTTTCCCAAATAAAAAGAATATATATATAAGGTATCGCCTTGGTTTTTCACCGCTTGTTCGATTGCCTGGATGAATCCGTATTGATTCAGTCGTTTCAACAAGCTGTTTTTTTCGAATTGCAAATCTGAAAAGGCATCAAATTTTTTTTGATAACCCATGCTGTCAATAGTTTTGGTTTCTGTAGGGTTTGAGCCTATGATGGAAAGCGTAAGTTGCTGCGCTAAAACGGAAGCGCAGCAAAAGAAAGTAATCATCCAAAAAAACAGGCATTTTAGCTTCAAGAAATGGCAATTAGCAGTTGGTAAACATAACGCAAAAAAGCAAAAATAGTGCGGTGCGTCTGTAAATTTTAAATCTTTCAATAAAATAACATCATATGCATTTGAAAAATAAAATTTAATTTCTACATTTGCAACCCCCTAAAAAGAGGGATTTTTAAAATAATTTTTTAACACATTATGCCAACAATTTCACAGTTAGTACGAAAAGGAAGAACCAAGATTACCAAGAAGAGTAAATCGGTTGCTTTAGATTCGTGCCCGCAGCGAAGAGGTGTATGTACCCGTGTTTACACAACCACGCCCAAAAAACCAAACTCAGCCATGCGTAAAGTGGCACGTGTTCGGTTGACAAACGGCAACGAAGTAAACGCCTACATCCCCGGCGAAGGACACAATTTGCAAGAGCACTCGATAGTATTGGTAAGAGGTGGACGGGTTAAAGATTTACCGGGCGTTAGATACCACATTGTTCGTGGCGCTTTAGACACCGCAGGTGTTGCCAACAGAACACAAAGAAGATCTAAATACGGTGCTAAAAGACCCAAGGACAAAAAATAATTTTTAACACTTAATGTAAGTCATGAGAAAAAGACAGGCAAAAAAGAGACCTCTTTTGCCCGATCCAAGGTTTGGTGACCAACTGGTAACTCGGTTTGTGAACAACCTAATGTGGGACGGCAAAAAATCTATCGCATTTGATGTTTTCTACAGTGCCATGGATATTGTAGAACAAAAAAATCAAGACACTGAGAAAACTTCTTTAGATTTGTGGAAAGACGCACTCTCAAACGTCATGCCACACGTAGAAGTAAGGAGTCGAAGGGTGGGTGGTGCTACTTTCCAAATACCTATGCCCATCAGACCGGACAGAAAAGTATCTGTAGCCATGAAGTGGCTGATTTTGTATGCGCGTAAACGCAACGAAAAATCGATGGCTCAAAAACTCGCTTCCGAAATTTTGGCAGCAGCCAAAGAAGAAGGTGCGGCTGTTAAAAAGCGCATGGATACACATAAAATGGCTGAGGCGAACAAAGCATTTTCACATTTTAAATTTTAATCAAGATAATTTTCAGAAATGTCAAGAGATTTAAAATACACAAGAAATATCGGTATTGCTGCACACATCGATGCGGGTAAGACGACCACTACCGAACGTATCTTGTTCTATACCGGTGTAAGCCATAAAATTGGTGAAGTACACGACGGTGCCGCTACCATGGACTGGATGGAGCAAGAGCAGGAAAGAGGTATTACCATTACGTCGGCTGCCACTACTTGTACGTGGAATTTTCCCACCAACCAAGGCGTGCACATCGATGACACAAAACCTTACCACTTCAATATTATAGACACCCCCGGACACGTAGATTTTACGGTTGAAGTAAACCGCTCTTTGCGTGTTTTAGACGGATTGGTGTTTTTGTTTAGTGCCGTAGATGGTGTCGAACCACAATCTGAAACCAACTGGAGACTGGCCGACAATTACAAAGTTTCTCGTCTGGGTTTTGTCAACAAGATGGACAGGCAAGGTGCCAATTTCCTCAACGTTTGCAACCAAGTGAAGGAAATGCTCAAATCCAATGCGGTGCCTATCGTGCTCCCTATTGGTGAAGAAGAAAACTTTAGAGGTATTGTAGATTTGATTAAAAATCGTGCCATTGAGTGGCATGATGAAAACTACGGATCTACCTTCGATATCATCGATATTCCCGAAGATATGAAAGCCGAAGTTGAAGAGTATCGCGGCAAACTGATTGAAGCAGTTGCCGAATACGACGAAAACTTGTTGGAAAAATACTTTGAAGACCCCGACAGTATCAACGAAGAAGAAATCAATGAAGCTTTGAGAAAAGCTACATTAGACATGAGCATCATTCCTATGATTTGTGGTTCTTCGTTCAAAAATAAAGGTGTTCAATACCTATTGGATGCTGTTTGTAAGTTTTTGCCAAGTCCTATGGACAAAGAAGCAATTGATGGTACACATCCCGATACAGAAGTAGCCATAGTGCGCCATCCGGATGTCAAAGAACCTTTTGCAGCTTTGGCCTTTAAAATTGCTACAGATCCTTATGTGGGGCGCTTGGCATTTTTCCGTGCGTATTCAGGCAGGTTAGACGCCGGTTCTTATGTGTTGAACACACGTTCAGGCAATAAAGAACGCATATCTCGTATCTATCAAATGCATTCCAACAAGCAAAACTCTGTTGACTATATTGAAGCAGGAGACATTGGTGCAGCGGTTGGATTTAAAGATATCAAAACCGGAGATACACTTTGCGATGAAAAACATCCTATAGTGCTCGAAAGTATGGTATTCCCGGTGCCTGTAATCGGTGTAGCCGTAGAGCCTAAAACCAAAGCCGACGTTGATAAACTCGGAATGGCATTGGCCAAATTGGCAGAAGAAGATCCTACTTTCCAAGTGAAAACGGATGAGGCTTCCGGCCAAACGATTATCTCAGGAATGGGCGAGCTTCACTTAGAAATTATCGTAGATCGACTCAGAAGAGAATTTAAAGTAGAAGTTAACCAAGGTCAGCCTCAGGTAGAATACAAAGAACAATTGTCTGCCACTGTTGATCACCGCGAAACTTACAAAAAACAAACCGGTGGTCGAGGTAAATTTGCAGATATCGTCTTCAAAATCGGTCCGTCTGATGAGGAAGCACCTGCAGGACTCACATTTGTCAACGAAATCAAAGGCGGTAACATTCCAAAAGAATACATTCCTTCTATTGAAAAAGGCTTTAAAGCAGCCATGGTCAACGGACCGATGGCCGGTTTTGAAATAGACAGTATGAAAGTGACGCTTATTGACGGGTCTTTCCACGCAGTGGATTCCGATTCCTTGTCTTTCGAGCTTGCTGCCAAAATTGGTTTTAGAGAAGCCGCCCGCAAAGCCAAACCGGTTTTGATGGAGCCTATCATGAAACTCGAAGTTTTGACTCCCGAAGAAAACATGGGTGATGTGGTTGGAGACTTAAACAGAAGAAGAGGACAAGTCAACAACATGGACGAAAGAGCCGGTTCTAAAGTGATAAAAGCTTTGGTGCCACTTTCCGAAATGTTCGGATATGTTACCACCCTGAGAACTTTATCATCAGGAAGGGCGACCTCTACCATGGAATTTTCTCACTATGCGGAAACTCCGCAAAGCATCGCAGACGAGGTGATTAAAAAACAACAAGGCGTTAACGCATAATTTTCAGCAATCATGAGCCAGAAAATAAGAATTAAATTAAAATCATACGATTACAATTTGGTTGACAAGTCAGCCGACAAAATCGTTAAAACAGTGAAAGGTACAGGAGCCGTGGTCATGGGACCTATTCCTTTGCCCACTAACAAGAAGATATTCACAGTGTTGCGTTCACCGCACGTGAATAAAAAGGCGAGAGAGCAGTTTCAATTGTCATCCTACAAGCGATTGTTAGACATTTACAGTTCCTCTTCCAAAACGATAGACGCTTTGATGAAGCTTGAATTGCCAAGTGGTGTTGAGGTTGAAATCAAAGTGTGATCGCATTTTCATTAGGTATTTAGTACAAACAATTATTCATTAATATTATGTCTGGGTTAATAGGTAGAAAAATCGGCATGACCAGTATTTTTGACGAGAATGGGAAAAATATTCCTTGTACCGTCATAGAAGCTGGGCCATGTGTAGTTACCCAAGTCAGAACCAAAGAGGTAGACGGGTACACTGCGCTGCAACTTGGTTTCGATGACAAAGCAGAAAAGCATGCCACCAAGGCATCGCAAGGACATTTCAAAAAAGCCGGATCTGCTCCAAAGAAACTAGTTGCCGAATTCAAAGAATTCAAAAAGGAATATCAATTAGGAGAATCAGTCTCCATAGACATCTTTGTTGAAGGTGAATATGTAGATGTTACAGGCACTTCAAAAGGTAAAGGTTTTCAGGGCGTTGTAAAGCGTCACGGATTTGGCGGCGTAGGTCAAGCCACGCACGGCCAACACAACCGTTTGAGAGCTCCGGGATCTATCGGTGCATCTTCTTATCCGTCACGCGTATTCAAAGGAATGCGTATGGCCGGAAGAATGGGTAACCAAAAGACGACCATTCAAAACCTGCAAGTACTGAAAGTTATTCAGGATAAAAACTTGCTCATATTAAAAGGATGTGTCCCCGGACACAAAAACGCTTACGTAACGATACACAAGTAATGGAAGTAGCAGTTTTAGACATAACAGGAAAAGATACCGGCAGAAAAGTGACTTTGTCTGACTCGGTATTCGGAATAGAGCCCAATAACCACGCGGTTTACTTGGATGTGAAGCAGTATCTTGCCAACCAAAGACAAGGCACGCACAAAGCCAAAGAGCGCGCAGAAGTTACCGGGAGTACCCGCAAAATCAAGAAACAGAAAGGAACAGGTACCGCACGTGCCGGTAGCATCAAGAACCCATTATTTAAAGGTGGAGGCACCGTGTTTGGTCCCAGACCCAGAAGTTATTCTTTCAAACTCAATAAGAATTTGAAAAAAGTAGCCCGTCGTTCTGCCCTTTCCATCAAAGCGCGCGAGCAAGCTATTTTTGTACTTGAAAACGTTGATTTTGAGACACCAAAAACTAAAAATTTTATACAAATTTTGAAGGCTTTGGGAATAGAAAATAAAAAATCTTTGTTTGTGTTGGGTGAATCAAATAATAATGTATATTTGTCGTCACGCAATTTAAGCGCCACTAAAGTTGTAACTAATTCAGAATTAAATACATACGGAATTTTGAATGCAAACAGTTTAGTGTTTTTTGAAGGAGCATTAGAAGGAATTGAAACGAATTTAAGTTAAACCCAAAGCGATGAGTATTATAGTAAAACCCATCATCTCTGAAAAAGCCAATGCGGATAGTGAAGTTCACAACCGCTACACTTTTGAAGTAGAAAAAACCTCAAACAAGATTCAGATCAAAGAGGCAGTTGAGAAAGCTTATGGCGTTTCTGTGGTTTCTGTGCGAACGCTTAACGTACGTCCGGACAGAAAGTCGAGATATACTAAAAGTGGTTTGATCAACGGTAAGACAAAAGCTTATAAAAAAGCGGTGGTCACTTTGGCTGAAGGAAACAATATAGATTATTACAGCAATATCTAAGTAAAAAGAAATGGCAGTACGTAAATTAAAGCCCGTTACCCCGGGACAGCGTTTCAGGATTGTAAATGATTTTGATGTTGTCACAGCCGGCAAACCAGAAAAGAGTTTGCTTGCGCCGATGAAGCGATCGGGCGGTAGAAACGATACAGGTAAAATGACTATGCGCTATACAGGTGGTGGTCATAAAAAACGCTATCGTATCATCGATTTTAAAAGAAATAAATTTGGAATTCCGGCTACGGTTAAATCCATAGAATACGATCCTAATCGCACTGCTTTTATCGCATTGTTGCATTATGCAGATGGAGAAAAGCGATATATTGTAGCGCCTAACGGTTTGGAAGTGGGTCAGACAGTGAGTTCCGGAGAAGGCGCTGCACCTGAAATCGGTAATTCCCTCTTCTTGAGTGATATTCCACTAGGAGCAGTAGTTTCATGTATTGAATTGCGTCCTGGACAAGGTGCTATTTTGGCCAGAAGTGCCGGTTCTTTTGCACAGTTAATGGCGCGTGATGGCAAATATGCGACTCTAAAAATGCCTTCTGGCGAAATTCGCATGGTTTTGGTCACTTGCCAGGCTACCATAGGTGCCGTTTCTAATTCTGACCATCAATTGGAAGTTTCCGGTAAGGCCGGTAGAAAACGTTGGTTAGGAAGAAGACCTAGAACAAGACCTGTCGTAATGAACCCTGTAGATCACCCGATGGGTGGTGGGGAAGGTCGTGCTTCGGGTGGGCATCCAAGATCCAGAAATGGCATACCTGCTAAAGGTTACCGCACAAGGAGCAAAACCAAGGATACAAATAAATACATTGTAGAACGTAGAAAGAAATAGTATTATGGCAAGATCATTAAAAAAAGGACCTTACGTTCACTTCAAACTCGAGAAAAAGATTCATTCAAATATTGAATCTAACAAGAAGACTGTTTTGAAAACTTGGTCTCGTGCATCGATGATAACACCGGATTTTGTCGGTCAAACGATTGCAGTTCACAACGGCAGGCAATTCATACCTGTTTACGTAACAGAAAACATGGTGGGACATAAGTTAGGTGAATTTTCTCCAACGCGTTCCTTTAGAGGTCACGCCGGAGCTAAAAATAAAGGTAAAAAATAAAGGCTATGGGAGTTCGAAAACATGAAAGAGCCAAGGCAATCAAATTGGAAAAGCAACAAACCGCTTTTGCCAAACTCAACAATTGCCCAACTTCACCACGCAAAATGCGTTTGGTGGTTGACCAAATCAGAGGACAAAAAGTAGATCGTGCTTTGGCACTTTTGAAATTCAGTAGTAAAGAAGCTGCTTCCAAAGTAGAAAAATTATTGCTCTCTGCTATTGCAAACTGGCAAGCTAAAAACGAGGATGCAGATGTTGAAAAAGCAGGTTTGTACGTCAGCGAAATCAGGGTTGACGGCGGTACAATGCTCAAGCGTTTGAGACCTGCACCACAAGGTCGTGCACACAGAATCAGAAAGCGTTCAAACCACGTAACCATCGTGTTGAATGCCATTAATCAATCGGTAAGCAATTAATCAATAAGATATGGGACAGAAGACCAATCCAATTGGCAATCGTTTGGGTATCATCAGAGGCTGGGAGTCTAACTGGTATGGTGGTAACGACTACGGAGATAAATTGGCTGAAGACGACAAAATCAGAAAATATATCCACGTGCGTTTGGCCAAAGCCAGCGTATCTAGAGTCATTATAGAGAGAACCCTTAAGCTAGTCACTGTTACGATTACTACAGCCCGCCCCGGTATTATTATCGGAAAAGGCGGCCAGGAAGTTGACAAACTTAAAGAGGAGCTCAAAAAAATCACAGACAAAGAAGTTCAGTTAAACATCTTTGAAATCAAGAGACCTGAGTTGGATGCCTACCTCGTAGCATCTAGTGTTGCCCGTCAAATTGAAAGTCGTATATCTTACAGACGCGCCATCAAAATGGCCATTGCTGCAGCCATGCGAATGAATGCTGAGGGCATTAAGATACAAATTGCAGGCAGGTTAAACGGCGCTGAAATGGCACGTACCGAATCTTACAAAGACGGTAGAATTCCATTGTCAACATTCAGAGCTGATATTGACTACGCTTTAGTAGAAGCACATACCACCTATGGAAGATTGGGTGTAAAAGTATGGATCATGAAAGGTGAGGTTTACGGAAAAAGAGAGCTTTCCCCATTGGTTGGTTTGTCGAAAAAACCAGCAACGGGCGGAGGGCAAAATCAAAAAGGTTCCGGCAAGCCGTCATTTAAAGGTAAAAAAAGAAAATAATCATTTGTTTTTATAAAGCATAAGCAATCATGTTACAGCCAAAAAGAACAAAATATCGCAAGCAGCAAAAAGGAAAGATGAAAGGCGTTTCGCAACGCGGGCATCTTTTGTCGAACGGAATGTTTGGGATTAAGGCGTTAGAATCCGTTTTTATTACTTCGCGTCAAATTGAGGCAGCGCGTATTGCAGCCACAAGATATATGAAACGTGAAGGCCAATTGTGGATTAAGATATTTCCGGACAAACCCATCACCAAAAAACCACTTGAGGTTCGTATGGGTAAAGGTAAAGGTGCGGTTGAATATTGGGTAGCCGTTGTAAAACCGGGACGTATTGTCTTTGAAGTTGGCGGTGTGCCAATGGATGTGGCCAAAGAAGCCCTGCGTTTGGCAGCACAAAAACTTCCAACCAAAACTAGGTTTATTGTTGCTAATGACTATCAAGCTTAATATTTAGGAATCATGAAATGTCCATTATATTTTTATCAAACCAACCGATAAGATTGACAGGCATTACATCTGATCTTTAAAAAAAAATACACACATGAAACAAGCAGAAATTAGCAAATTGAACGACCAGGATTTGACAGATAAATTGGCAGAATTGCAAGGTAAATATCAGGATTTGAAAGTTGCCCATGCCATCACCCCACTTGAAAATCCTATTCAATTGAAGAATATCAGAAAAACAGTAGCCCGAATCAAAACTGAGCAATCAGCCAGACTCGCAAATTAAATTATATATCACCCGATATGACAAGAAATTTAAGAAAAGAACGAATTGGCGTTGTCACCAGTGACAAAATGACGAAATCCATAGTGGTTTCCGAAGTGGAACGCGTGAAACACCCCATGTACGGTAAATTCGTATTGAAGACTAAGAAATATGTTGCACATGACGAAAACAACGACTGCAACATAGGCGACACGGTAAAAATCATGGAGACCCGTCCGTTGAGCAAAAACAAATGTTGGCGATTAGTAGAAATCATCGAAAGAGCTAAGTAATTATGATACAACAAGAATCAAGGCTCAAAGTAGCCGATAATACAGGAGCCAAAGAAGTACTCGCTATCCGCGTTTTAGGCGGAACCGGAAGAAGATACGCCTCTGTGGGTGACAAAATTGTTGTCACCGTGAAAGATGCTACCCCATCGGGCAACGTAAAAAAAGGTCAAGTCTCTACCGCTGTTGTAGTTCGTACTGTAAAAGAAGTGAGACGTCCGGATGGTTCGTATATCCGATTTGACGACAACGCTTGTGTGCTGTTGAATCCAACCGGAGAAATGAGAGGTACACGTGTATTCGGCCCTGTAGCCCGCGAACTGCGCGAAAAACAATTTATGAAAATTGTATCACTGGCACCTGAAGTGCTATAAATAATACGATGATGAAGAAATTTAAAATCAAGACCGGTGATTTGGTTCGCGTGATAAGCGGAGAACACAAAAACGAAGAAGGAAAAATCCTCAGTGTAGATTTTTCAAAAGACAAAGTAATTGTGGAAGGCGTTAACCTGGTTTCGAAACACACAAAACCGAGCACCAAAAGCCCACAAGGCGGAATCATCAAAAAAGAAGCACCTATACACGTGTCTAATGTGGCACTTATAGATGCTGAAACGAAGAAAACAACACGCGTTGGTTTTAGAGTAGAAGGTGATAAAAAAGTAAGATTTTCAAAAAGATCCAATCAATTGATATAGTTATGGCCTACGTAGCAAGACTAAAACAAGAATACAAGGAGCGTATCGTACCCAATCTGGAAAAGGAATTTGGTTACAAAAACATCATGCAAGTGCCTAAGTTGGAAAAAATCGTTATTTCCAGAGGAGTGGGTGATGCCGTTGCCGATAAGAAACTCATCGAATACGCAGTTGATGAATTGAGCCGTATATCCGGTCAAAAAGCTATCGCCACCTATTCTAAAAAGGACGTTTCAAACTTCAAACTCCGTAAAGCTATGGCAATCGGAGCCAAAGTGACCCTGAGAGGCGAAAAGATGTACGAGTTTTTAGATCGTTTGGTGACTACCGCCCTGCCACGAGTACGAGATTTTAACGGCGTGAAAGCTACAGGTTTTGACGGTCGCGGAAATTACAATCTCGGTGTTACGGAACAAATTATATTTCCTGAAATCGACATTGACAAGGTTAACAAAATTAACGGGATGGACATCACTTTCGTGACCAGCGCCCAAACCGATAAGGAAGCAAAATCATTATTAGCCGAACTAGGTTTACCTTTTAAAAAGAATTAATTATGGCAAAAGAATCCATGAAAGCACGCGAGGTAAAGCGTCAGAAATTGGTAGAGAAATATGCAGCAAAACGCAAAGAAGCACTAGAAGCCGGTGATTATGAAGCCTTGCAAAGAATTCCAAAAAATGCTTCGCCGGTTCGTTTACACAATCGTTGTAAACTGACAGGAAGACCAAAAGGATACATGAGAACTTTTGGCATATCACGTGTTACTTTCCGCGAAATGGCAAACCAAGGTCTTATTCCGGGAGTGAAAAAAGCAAGCTGGTAAATTTATTCAGGTTTAAAGAAAAGTATTATGAACACAGATCCAATCGCAGATTATCTGACTAGAATTCGAAACGCCGTTCGTGCCAACCATAAAGTTGTTGAGATTCCGGCTTCTAAATTGAAAAAGGAAATGACCAAAATCCTTTTTGACCAAGGTTACATTTTGAGTTATAAATTTGAAGATAATGATGCGCAAGGCAGCATTAAAATAGCTTTGAAATATGACAAAGTAACCAAAGACTCGGTCATTAAAGATTTACAACGCATCAGCAAACCAGGCTTGAGAAAGTACGCAGGCGCTACAGAGCTGCCACGTATTTTAAACGGATTGGGAATAGCCATAGTTTCAACTTCTCAGGGAGTGATGACTAGCAAACAAGCTCGTAAAGAGAATGTAGGTGGCGAAGTTATTTGTTACGTTTACTAATAAAAATATTTCGACAAAATGTCCAGAATAGGAAAAAATCCGATTACCATTCCGCAAGGTGTAACCATCACCTTAGGCGAACAGGTAGTTGAAGTAAAAGGAAAACTCGGTACGTTAACTCAGGACTTTTCAGAAGTATCCTTAGAGATAAACGATGGTGAGTTGGTTGTTTCTCCATCAAACGACACCAAATCTGCCAGTGCCAAACACGGTCTTTACCGTTCTTTGATCAGCAATATGGTGACAGGTGTTTCTGAAGGTTTTTCAGAACAACTCGAATTGGTTGGTGTGGGTTACAGAGCTTCAAACCAAGGTCAGAAATTAGACTTGGCATTGGGTTTTTCACACAACATCGTTTTTGAAATTGCCCCCGAGGTAAAAGTCGAAACCGTAAGTGAAAAAGGGAAAAACCCGGTCATTAAATTATCATCACACGACAAACAACTGTTGGGTCACGTAGCTGCAAAGATTCGTTCTTTCAGAAGGCCGGAACCTTATAAAGGAAAAGGTATCAAGTTTGTGGGCGAACAAATCAGACGTAAAGCAGGTAAATCAGCATAATAAGATTGATTATGGCATTAGTTAAACAAAATAGAAGAAGACGCATTCATTACAGAATCCGAAAAACGGTTAACGGTTCAACAGAAAGACCCCGTTTGTCGGTTTTCAGAAGTAACAATGAAATATACGCGCAAATCATTGACGATGTGGCCAAGGTAACCTTGGTAGCTGCCTCTTCAAGAGACAAAGAAATTACAGCTGCCAAAGGCAACAAAACCGAAAAGGCAAACCTAGTCGGTAAGTTGATAGCCGAACGCGCACAACAGAAAGGTATCGAAACCATCTCTTTTGATCGGGGCGGATATCTATATCACGGAAGAGTTAAATCATTAGCAGAAGGTGCCCGAGAAGGCGGACTAAAATTCTAAGTATTATGTTGGAGAACTATACAAACGTAGAACGCGTTAAACCCAGTGGAATTGAACTCAAAGACCGTTTGGTCGGTGTACAACGAGTTACCAAAGTAACCAAAGGTGGTCGTGCTTTCGGATTCTCTGCTATCGTAGTGGTAGGAGATGAAAACGGAGTGGTTGGTCAGGGATTGGGTAAGTCAAAAGAAGTAGCAGATGCCATCGCCAAAGCGGTAGAAGATGCTAAAAAGAATTTGGTGCGCATCCCCATCAAGCACGCATCCATTCCACATCCTCAAAAAGGGAAATACGGTGGCGCACGTGTCAATCTGTTACCCGCTGCACCCGGTACCGGAGTTATAGCCGGTGGTGCTGTCCGCGCGGTATTGGAGTCTGTAGGCATACACGATGTATTGTCCAAGTCTCAAGGTTCCTCTAATCCACACAACGTGGTGAAAGCTACCTTTGACGCCTTGCTCAAATTGAGAAATGCCCACACCGTTGCCAAGCAAAGAGGTATCTCTCTCGATAAAGTATTTAACGGTTAATAAACGAAGCAGTAAGATGGCTACATTGAAAGTAACACAAGTAAAGAGCAGTATCAAAAGAACCGATACACAGAAAAGAACCCTCGCATCATTGGGTCTTGGACGCATCGGCAAATCGGTACAGCATCAAGATTCTCCGTCTATACACGGAATGATCAATAAAGTGAAACATTTGATTTCGGTAGAAGAAGTAAAATAACAACTATGAACTTAAGTAACTTAAAACCGGCAGACGGTTCTTTGCATAACCAAAACAAACGTGAAGGTCGCGGACAAGGTTCCGGAAAAGGCGGTACCTCTACACGTGGTCATAAAGGTGCTAAATCGCGTTCCGGATATTCCAAAAAGATTGGATTTGAAGGTGGTCAAATGCCTTTGCAACGACGTGTACCAAAATTTGGATTTACCAACATCAACAGAGTTGAATATCAAGGTATCAATTTGGACACCTTGCAAGCTTTGGCGGATAAAACCAAAGCGACTGCCATTACACACGAATTTCTGATTGAAAACAGGTTGGCCACTAAAAACGACTTGATAAAAATTTTAGGTCGTGGCGAATTGAAAGCCAAACTTGAAGTCACTGCTCACAAATTTACTGCGACTGCTCTTGCTGCTATTGAAGCCGCCGGAGGCGAAGCTAAAACCCTATAATTAGGCCCAATGAAGCTTATTGAGACATTAAAAAATATTTGGAAAATTGAAGCCCTGCGTAGCCGCATCTTGGTTACTTTAGGTTTGCTATTGGTCTATCGGTTTGGTGCCCATGTGCCACTTCCCGGTATTGATGCATCTCAATTATCTCAATTAGCCGACAATACCCAAAGTGGTTTGTTAGGCCTACTCAATGCTTTTACCGGAGGTGCTTTTGCCAATGCATCCATACTCGCCTTGGGTATTATGCCTTACATCTCTGCTTCTATTGTGGTACAATTGATGGGAATTGCCGTTCCTTATCTGCAAAAGCTGCAGAAAGAAGGCGAAAGCGGGCGCAAAAAAATAAACCAGATTACACGTTGGCTAACCATCGCCATCACGTTGGTGCAAGCTCCGAGTTATTTGGCCAGTTTGCCTGCTTTGGGTATTCCTGAATCTGCTTTCCTTATTGGATACAGCACCATGTTTTGGGTTTCCTCAGTGATCATCCTTACCACAGGAACAATTTTTGCTATGTGGCTGGGTGAAAAAATTACTGATAAAGGTATCGGTAATGGTATCTCACTACTCATCATGGTAGGTATCATCGCCAGGTTGCCCATTTCTTTCTTACAAGAATTTACATCCAGAGTTACCGAATCAAACGGCGGACTGATCTTGATTCTTATCGAAATCATTATCTGGTTGGTCATCATCTTGCTGTCTGTCATGCTCGTGATGGCGGTTCGCAGAATTCCTGTACAATACGCACGAAGATCCGCTACCGGAGTGATGGAACGAAATGTGGCCGGAAGCAGACAATACATCCCGCTCAAGCTGAATGCATCGGGTGTGATGCCGATTATTTTTGCGCAAGCAATCATGTTTATACCGGCAGCAGTCGTTGGTCTTTCAGATTCAGAATTGGCACAGTCATTTACAGCAGCACTCAGCAATATTTTCGGATTTTGGTATAATGTGCTGTTTGCATTGCTCATCGTATTGTTTACCTATTTTTATACTGCTATTACGGTGCCTACCAATAAAATGGCAGACGACCTAAAACGAAGTGGCGGATTTATTCCGGGCATCAGACCGGGTAAAGAAACCGGTGATTATTTAGACAAAATCATGTCTCAAATCACTTTTCCAGGCTCGTTGTTTTTAGCACTCATAGCCGTATTTCCTGCTATCATAGTCAATATTATAGGCGTGCAACAAGGTTGGGCATTGTTCTATGGAGGTACCTCATTACTGATTATGGTGGGTGTGGCCATTGATACCTTGCAACAGGTAAATTCATACCTTCTAAACAGTCATTACGACGGCTTGATGAAAACAGGAAAAAAACGTAAAGCAATCGCATAATATGGCAAAGCAATCGGCAATAGAACAAGACGGATCCATCATCGAAGCGCTTTCCAACGCTATGTTCAGAGTCGAATTGGAAAACGGTCACATAGTGACGGCGCACATATCGGGTAAGATGCGTATGCACTATATTAAATTATTACCCGGTGATAAAGTGAAGTTAGAAATGAGTCCTTATGACTTATCAAAAGCAAGAATAACATACAGATATTAATAGCTATACCATGAAAGTAAGAGCATCCGTAAAAAAGAGAAGTCCAGAATGCAAAATCGTACGCCGCAAAGGACGGCTGTACGTAATTAATAAAGCTAATCCTAGATTCAAACAAAGACAAGGTTAATTATGGCAAGAATTGCAGGGGTAGATTTACCCAAACAAAAACGTGGCGCCATCGCTCTGACTTATATTTTCGGTATAGGCAGAAGCAGAGCTAAAGAAATTTTGGCACAAGCCGGAGTCAATGAAGACACCAAAGTGCAAGATTGGGATGACGCGGCTATAGCCGGTATCCGTGAAGCTGTAAGCGGTTTCAAAATAGAAGGTGAACTTCGCTCCGAAGTCCAACTACACATCAAACGTTTGATGGACATCGGTTGTTACCGTGGTATCCGTCACCGTTCCGGATTGCCGTTGCGCGGACAGCGAACCAAAAACAATTCGCGTACACGTAAAGGAAAAAGAAAAACTGTTGCCAACAAGAAAAAAGCAACTAAATAATAACTAGGTATTATGGCGAAGACAACTTCAAAAAAACGCAAAGTCATTGTTGATGCAAGTGGGGAAGCCCACGTTACGGCATCTTTCAATAATATTATCATTTCTTTGACCAACAAAAAAGGAGAAGTGATCTCTTGGTCCTCTGCCGGTAAAATGGGTTTTAGAGGTTCTAAGAAAAACACACCTTACGCTGCACAGGTGGCAGCCGAAGAGGCTTCAAAAACAGCGATGGACGCAGGGCTTAGAAAAGTACGTGTTTTTGTGAAAGGTCCGGGTAACGGCAGAGAATCTGCTATCCGATCTATACACAACACCGGTATCGAAGTTACCGAAATCATCGACGTGACTCCAATTCCGCACAACGGATGCCGACCACCTAAAAGAAGAAGAGTTTAATAAATATTCATAACCCCGCTACTGAATCTAACGGCGAAGGATAGACCTTAATTCCCGTTTTCAGTTGCACAAATTTTAGTTTTATGGCAAGATACGTAGGTCCCAAATCAAAAATCGCCCGTAAATTCGGCGAAGCCATTTTTGGAGAAGACAAATCTTTCGAAAGAAAAAATTACCCGCCCGGCCAACACGGTTTGGCTAGCAAAAGATCAAAAAAATCTGAATATGCTGTTCAGCTGATGGAAAAACAAAAAGCCAAATACACCTATGGTGTTTTGGAGCGTCAGTTTAGCAATATGTTTAAAAAAGCAACCCGCAGCCATGGTATTACCGGCGAAGTCTTACTCCAATTGTGTGAGTCCAGACTTGACAACGCAGTATATAGGTTTGGGATTTCTTCCAGCAGAAGCGGTGCACGCCAATTGGTATCGCACAGACACATCACCGTCAACGGAGAAATCGTTAACATTCCTTCTTACAGCCTTAAACCAGGCGATGTTGTTGGCGTAAGAGAAAAATCAAAATCACTGGCTACCATTGAAGAATCATTGTCCCGATCTTCAAATGTTTATGAGTGGCTCAGCTGGAATGCAGATAAAATGGAAGGCACTTTTGTGAGCGTTCCCCAACGTGTACAAATACCAGAAAACATCAAAGAACAATTGATCGTCGAATTGTACTCTAAATAATCCTAATTCCTGATAAAATAAGATTATGGCCATATTAAATTTTCAAAAACCGGACAAAGTTATAATGATCGATTCTACGGATTTCGAAGGTCGATTTGAATTCAGACCTCTTGAACCCGGTTACGGTCTTACAGTGGGTAACGCACTCCGAAGGGTTTTGCTTTCCTCATTGGAAGGCTTTGCCGTCACCTCTCTGAGAATCGAAGGTGTAGAACACGAATTTTCCACCATCAAAGGCGTTGTGGAAGACGTTACCGAAATCATCCTCAACTTCAAACAAATCCGTTTTAAAAACCAAATCGAAGATTCGGATAACGAAACCGTTTCTGTGGCAATAAGCGGCTCCGAAGTTGTAACTGCCGGCGATTTGCAAAAGTTTATTTCCGGTTTTCAGGTGTTAAACTCCGATTTGGTATTGCTCAACAAAGAGTCAAATGTCTCTCTTAACTTCGAATTTACGATAGAGAAAGGCCGTGGCTACGTGCCTGCCGAAGAGAACAAAAAAGCCAATGCACCTTTTGGAACAATCTTTATAGATTCTATCTATACACCTATCAAAAACGTGCAATACGCCATCGAAAACTTCCGTGTAGAACAAAAAACGGATTTTGAGAAACTCGTATTTCACATCATTACTGATGGTTCTATACATCCCAAAGATGCCTTGACTGAAGCCGCCAAAACCCTGATTCATCACTTTATGCTGTTCTCAGATGAGCGCATCACACTTGAATCTGATGAGGTAGCCGAAACAGAAACCTACGACGAAGAGTCTTTGCACATGAGACAATTGCTCAAAACCAAATTGGTTGATATGGATTTGTCAGTGCGTGCCTTAAACTGCCTCAAAGCAGCAGAAGTAGAAACACTCGGCGATTTGGTTTCTTTCAATAAAAACGATTTGATGAAGTTTAGAAACTTTGGTAAAAAATCATTGACAGAATTGGAAGAACTCGTCATTGTTAAAGGACTCAACTTTGGAATGGACTTAACCAAGTATAAATTAGATAAAGACTAACGCTTTTCAACAAGCGTTTCAAACTTGAATAGAAATCATGAGACACG
Organism: Flavobacteriaceae bacterium; assembly: GCA_032251335.1. GTDB lineage: Bacteria > Bacteroidota > Bacteroidia > Flavobacteriales > Flavobacteriaceae > UM-FILTER-40-17. Next base: position 87,936 of record JAVVDW010000008.1, read on the forward strand.
GAAAGAAATTTAATCACCTAAGCAGACAAACAGCCCATAGAAAGTCCATGTTGGCTAACATGGCTTGTTCGCTGATTGAGCATAAGCGAATCAACACTACGGTTGCCAAAGCCAAGGCATTAAAAGTGTTTGTTGAACCCATAATTACCAAAGCCAAAGAAGATACGACGCACAACCGACGTACCGTTTTTTCTCGAATCAGAAGTAAATATGCAGTTACCGAACTTTTTAGAGACGTGGCCGCAAAAGTTGGCGACAGACCCGGAGGCTATACACGTATCATTAAACTGGGCAACCGACTGGGCGATAACGCCGATATGTGTATGATAGAGTTGGTTGACTACAACGAAACCTACAACACAGAAGGTACTGCCAAAAAGAAAACCAGAAGACGCGGCGGTAAGAAAAAAGAAACAGTCGAAACTGTGAAAGCAGCTCCCGAAGCCGAAGCTGAGGACAAAGCGACACCTGCACCCGAAACACCCAAAGATGAAGGTTCAGCCGAAACAAATAAGGAATAAATGTACCATTTCTTAACAATCAAAAAGGATAAGTCGTTTCGATTTATCCTTTTTTTTATGTTATTTTGTAAACCCTAAACACTTGTTGATTATGAAATTTCAATCGCGTTCAAAGGCCGTAGTACTCCTAGCCGACGGCACTCTTTTTCACGGCAAAGCGGTAGGCGTGCACGGAACAGCTTTTGGCGAATTGTGCTTTAATACCGGAATGACCGGTTATCAGGAGATTTTTACAGACCCATCCTATTTTGGTCAATTGATGGTGACTACCAATGCACACATTGGTAATTATGGTGTGAAAAGCGAAGAGTCCGAGTCAGACAATATCAAAATTTCCGGACTCATTTGCAGAAACTTTAGCTATGTTGCCTCACGAGTGGCCGCAGACGATACCTTGGCTTCTTTTCTCGAACAACACAAGCTGATTGCCGTTTCAGATGTAGATACACGCCAATTGGTTACCCACCTTCGCGAACACGGTGCCATGAACGGACTGATTACGACAGAAATTGACAAACTCGACAAACTCAAAGAACAGTTACAAGCGATGCCTTCCATGAAAGGACTCGAATTGGCTTCTAAAGTATCTACAATAGAGCCATACTTTTTCGGAAACCCCGTATCTGCAATTCGAATTGCAGCTTTAGACTTAGGTATAAAGAAAAACATCCTTCGCAATTTTGCAAATCGAGGTGCCTATGTAAAAGTCTTTCCCTTTGACACTTCTTTTGAAGAAATGGAAAGCTGGAATCCACATGGTTATTTCTTATCAAACGGCCCGGGTGATCCCGAACCCCTGAAAGATCCTATCGCTAACACTCAGAAAATTTTACATTCCGGCAAGCCGCTTTTTGGCATCTGCTTGGGGCATCAAATTTTGGCATTGGCCAATGGGATCCCTACTTTCAAAATGCACCACGGGCATCGTGGTATAAACCATCCTGTGTTGAATATGGAAACCGGAAAAGGCGAGATTACTTCTCAAAACCACGGTTTTGCTATCAGCAGAGCGGAAGTGGAAGCACATCAAGAAGTACAGCTTACACACTACCACCTAAACGATCAAACGGTAATGGGGATTAAATTGAAAGGCAAACCGGTTTTCTCTGTCCAATACCATCCGGAAGCAAGTCCCGGACCACACGATTCGGCTTATTTATTCGATCAATTTATGCAACACATCCATCAAACGGTGGAAATTTAACAAACCTTAAATCCATAAAAACACTTTATTATGAGTTCAATTTTGAAAATTCACGCCAGACAAATACTCGATTCCCGAGGAAACCCAACTGTAGAAGTAGATGTCATCACCACCAACGGCATATTGGGTAGGGCGGCCGTTCCGTCAGGTGCCTCAACAGGCGAACACGAAGCTGTAGAGTTGCGCGATGGTGGAAAAAACTATATGGGAAAAGGCGTGTTGAAAGCTGTAGAAAATGTCAATACACTTATTGCAGATGAAATTGAAGGCTACTCGGTTTTTGAACAAAACCTCATCGACAAACGCATGATTGAACTCGATGGCACACCCAACAAATCCAAACTTGGTGCCAATGCCATTTTGGGCGTTTCCATGGCCGTAGCCAAAGCAGCTGCCGAAGAACTGGGCCAACCTTTATATCGCTACATAGGCGGTGTGAGCGCAAATACACTTCCCGTGCCGATGATGAATATTGTAAACGGTGGCTCGCACTCCGATGCGCCTATCGCTTTTCAAGAATTCATGATTATGCCGGTAAGAGCCAAAAATTTTACGCACGCCATGCAAATGGGTACAGAGATTTTTCACAACCTGAAAAAAATCTTACACGATAGAAACCTCACCACAGCTGTGGGTGACGAAGGTGGTTTTGCACCAAGTTTTAAAGGTACAGAAGATGCCTTGGATACAGTTATAGAAGCTATCACCAAGGCGGGTTACAAAGCCGGTGAGGAAGTTTACTTGGCGCTCGATTGTGCTGCTTCAGAATTTTTTGAAAATGGAAAATATGACTATACCAAGTTTGAAGGTGAAAGCGGCATCGTCAGAAATTCGAAAGAACAGGCCGACTACTTGGCCGAGTTGGCTACTAAGTATCCTATCATCTCTATCGAAGACGGTATGGACGAAAACGACTGGGATGGTTGGAAATACTTAACCGAGTTGATTGGCGATCGCGTACAATTGGTTGGTGACGACCTTTTTGTGACCAACGTGGAACGCTTGTCTAAAGGTATCGAAAACAATATTTCAAATTCGATTTTGATCAAAGTAAACCAAATAGGAACGTTGACAGAAACCATAGCAGCGGTAAACATGGCTAAAAATGCGGGCTTTACCTGTGTGATGTCTCACAGATCCGGTGAAACAGAAGACACGACCATAGCGGATTTGGCTGTAGGGCTCAATACCGGACAAATCAAAACCGGTTCCGCTTCGCGCTCCGATCGGATGGCAAAATACAACCAACTTCTTCGCATAGAAGAGGAATTGGAAGATGTCGCTTATTTTCCACAGGAAAAAGCTTTTAAGGTAAAAATCTAAGCGGCCTTTAGGTACATTTTAAATCCCGGTTTTCCAAAATCGGGATTTTTTTGTTTCAAGAAAAAACCATTAGCTTCAATCGTCTTCGGATGCTTTCTTTGTAGTCTTTCGGGTAGGAGCGAACGCCCATAAACACATCGGTCATGGCTTCCGCAGCCATTTGACCAAGCTTTTTTAGCATGAGGTTTCGGAGTTTTTGGTTGTTGTAAAACAATTTTGCCAATTGAATGCCGGTCAAAAGTTCCGGTAAAATTTTCTCATCCAGGTATTGTTGATACAGCAAAGTCGCTTCGTCAAGATTTGCTTTGCTCTCAATAAGAGCCTTGGCTACCAAGTTTCCGGATAGGATGGCATTGGAAATGCCTTCTGCGGTAACCGGATCTGCAAAGCCGGCAGCATCACCAATTAAGAAAACACGATGCTTAACAAAACCGTCCGTGCGCGGCGAGATAGGAATGACGAACCCATGTGCTTGTTCTTCCAATACGTTGGATATGCCCAAGGTTTGAAGATAATCTTTGTAATATGTTTTGAGATTGATGGTCTTTGTCAATTTCATAAAATTTCCGACGCCTACAGAAAGGTGGTTCTTTTTAGGAAAACACCAACCGTAACCTTTGGGTACCACATCCATATCGAAGCGAACGGTTTTAGACAACCGCTCAAAATCGGTAGGTGAGACTTTGATTTCGTATTCCAGTGCCGGACACATCAGGCGGGTTTCAGGCCAGCCGGCAAGCTTGGCGGTAGGGCTTAATGCACCGTCTGCAGCAATGACAAATTTAGCGGCTATCGATCTTTTATCTGTATTTACAATTGCCCAATCTTTGTTTTCAGCGTTTTCTAAACCGATTATTTTTTCGCCCTCAAAGATGACAAGACCATGCTTTTTTGCCTGATTGACAAGTAAAGAATCAAAACTGTCGCGCATAATCATGGTGACAATCGGTTTTTCGCGTTGGGCTTTAAAAATCAGGGGTCTTTTTTTTCCGAAAATGATTTCGACTTGGTGTAACTCTCGTTCTACAGCCGATGAAATATCAAATGGCAAATAGTTTCTGCCTCGATATACCAGTCCGCCGCCACAAGTCTTGTAGCGCGGAAGTATTTCTTTTTCAACAAGGGCTATTTTCCAGCCTGCTTCGGCCAATTTTATTGCTGTGCTAGCGCCTGAAGGGCCACTGCCTATAATGACGGCGTCGAATAATTCCATCGTATGATAACTAATTTAATGATTACCGGACAATTTTTTGTTTTGAGGTTCAACTTTGTTTGTAAACAAAACACGCTCTTGTTTAAAAAGAGTTGATCCTGCCTACAGCCATTTTTTTCTTTTGAAAAACATAAGGGTGAAAGCAGAGGAAAGAAACATCAGTAGGATGGCGAAAGGATAACCCCATGTCTGATCTAGTTCTGGCATAAATCTAAAGTTCATGCCATACATGCTGGCAATGAGTGTGGGTGGCATAAAGACGACTGTGACCACTGTAAAAATTTTGATCACGCGGTTTTGCTCCATATCTAATAGACCTAGAAAAGTGTTTTGAAGAAACTCCAATCTTTCAAAATTGAAAGAGGTGTGCTCCAAGAGTGAACTTACGTCTTTAAACATAATCCGGATCTTTTCGGTGTCTTCTTTTGGAAACAAACGACTTTTCATCACTGACGATAAGATACGCTGTTTTTCAACTATGTTCTCTCTGATAGCAATCGTGGTTTCTTGAAGCGAGGTGATTTTTAGTAAGAGCTCTCGGTTAAGGTCGTCAGATTTTACAAGTTTTTTACTGATGATTGAAATTTGCTCGGTGATGTTCTCAATCAAATCCGCATCAAAATCGATACGGGTATCCAATATATTCAGAAAAATATCGTCGCCGTCTTCGGGTTTGGTAATTTTGAGTTTTCTGTAGGTGTCTTTAAAGGTGTGAAAACTCGTGTTTCTTTGGGTAATCAGCACTTTGTTTTTCACAATAAAAGAAACCGGCTCGTATTGGTAACTTTCAAGGGTCAATGAAACAAAATTCATGTTGATGCCAATCTCATCTTCACTTTCAATGTAACGCGAACTGCTTTCAATTTCCTCAGTTTCTTGTTTGGTGAAGAGTTCTACTTTGAAGTAGATTTCTACCTCTTTTTTCTCCTCTTCTGTGGCCTCTATCAAATCTACCCAAATAATCTTGCCGGCTTCAAAAGGAAGACCTTCTAAGTGTCTGAAAGTTTCATTTTCCCGAATAACGTAGTTGAGCATAAGCGTTCGGTTTTAAGTTCCAACATCGGAATGTTTGCAAATTAACAAACACTTATCAAACCGTACGTTTTTTTTTGTTTATTTTTTTAAAAAAGTAATACAGATAAATTTTTAAAATCGCACGCAGCGCATTTTAAAAGTCTTATGCGTTGGGAATCCACTTGATTTCCGGTACTTGTAAAAGCTGCGATAAAAAACGGCAAAGTACAAACAGATAATCTGAAAGCCTGTTGAGATATATGAGCAAGTCGGAATCTCCCGTTTCGGTTTCATAAAGCAGTGTGACACTTCGTTCGGTCCTTCGGCAAACACTTCGCGCCACATGGCAGGACGAAACTACAGGATGACCTCCGGGCAAAATAAAATGTGTCATTTTGGGCAATGCGTCTTGCATACGGTCTATTTCTTTTTCAAGTTTTTCAATTTCAACAGCTTCAAGCCGCGGAATTTGAGCCGCCAACCGCTTGTTTTTTGCCGATGCATCCGGCTCAAAAGCCAAATGAGACCCAATCACAAAGAGTTGGTGTTGGATGTTTAAAAGGAATGCTTTGAGTGCAGCATCGGTAATTTGATCGCGCAACAGACCCAAAAAAGCATTGAGCTCATCCACGTTGCCATAGCTTTCTACACGCATGTGATGCTTGGGTACGCGTTTGCCGCTAAATAAGGACGTCTGGCCCAAATCGCCGGTTTTGGTGTATATCTTCATCTATTTGTTTGTTACATTTTCTAAAGTCAGTACCGCCTATCCATAAAGGTTAAGCGGTACATTTATATCATTTGCATGCTGCAATTTGAATACAGCAGATCGGGCAAACTTCATCGGGTAAAAATAAAGCTATTTTATCAAATCAAAACTTCGTTTGATAAAAGCGGTCATTTCTTCTCCTTTAAGCAAGTTTTGAGACAAACGCGCCAAATCTACACCTTGTTTGATGAGTTTTTCTTTTTTGGCCTTGGCCTTGGTTTCCAAAATCTTCGAAACCAATTCGTGGTTGGTGTTGACAACCAAGTGATACATCTCCGGCATGTGGCTGCTGCCAAACATACCGCCACCCATTTTGCTCATGTCTTGCATGCGGCGCATAAACTCGGGTTGCGTAATCATAAATGGCGGCGCCTGGCTGTCCATAGCTTCGAGTTGGACAACATAATTTTGCGGAACAGCCTCTGTGATAATCGGTTTCAGCGTTTCTTTTTGCGCCTCCGATAATTTAGATATAACCGTTTCGTCTTTTTTGATCAGATTGTCCAAGTGATCTGCATCTACCCTGGCAAAAGTCACTTTTTCGTGGGCAGACTCAAGTTTTTGAATATAATGAGCCGTGAGTGGTGAGTCTAACAACAACACCTCGAAATTTTTCTCTTTTGCAGCGTCTATGTAACTGTGTTGCGCATCTTTGTCTGTGGCGTAGAGCAAAACCAGTTTATCGTCTTTGTCAGTTTGCAGGTCTTTGACGTTTTCTTTGAGCTCGTCAAAAGTGTAAAATTTACCATCCACAGTAGGGAAGAGGGCAAATGACTTTGCCTTTTCGTAAAATTTATCGTCAGACAACATGCCGTATTCAATCACCAATTTGATGTCGTTCCATTTGGCCTCAAAATCGGTTCGGTTTTCCTTGAAAAGCGATTGCAACTTATCCGATACTTTTTTGGTGATATAACCCGATATTTTTTTGACATTGCCATCGGCCTGCAAGTACGATCTGGAAACGTTTAGGGGAATATCGGGTGAATCGATTACGCCGCGCAACATGGTCAAGAATTCAGGCACGATGCCTTCCACATTATCGGTGACGAAAACTTGGTTTTGATAGAGTTGAATGCGGTCTCTTTGGATTTGCAAATCCTGGGTGAGTTTTGGAAAATACAGTATCCCTGTCAGGTTGAACGGATAATCTACATTAAGGTGAATGTGGAATAGAGGCTCTTCAAACTGCATGGGATACAACTCGCGGTAAAACGATTTGTAGTCTTCGTCAGCCAAATCGGTGGGTTGTTTGGTCCACGCCGGATTTGGGTTGTTGATGATGTTGTCAACAGTGACTTCCGTTTCTTTGGCATCTTCGCCTTCGCCTTCTTTCTTCTTCTCGGGTTTGGTGCCGAATTTAATGGGAACCGGCATGAATTTGTTGTATTTCTGCAAGAGTTCACGCACTCGGTATTCTTCTAAAAATTCGGTACTGTCATCTGCTATGTGCAAAATAATTTCGGTACCTCTGTCAGTCTTGTCGTGAGCCTCAAGTGTAAAAGAGGGAGATCCGTCGCACACCCAATGTGCTGCCGGCGCGTCGCTGTATGATTTGGTGATGATTTCCACCTTTTTGGCCACCATAAATGCGGAGTAGAAACCCAAACCAAAGTGACCGATAATTCCGGCATCCTTGGCCGATTTGTCTTTGTATTTTTCCAAAAACTCTTCGGCTCCCGAAAAAGCGATCTGGTTGATGTATTTTTCAACTTCATCGGCTGTCATCCCGATGCCTTGGTCTATAATGTGAAGTGTCTTGTCTTCTTTGTTGATTTTTACCTCAATTTGAGGATTTCCCAATGCCACCTTGGCTTCTCCAATCTGTGCCAAATGCTTGAGCTTGAGCGTGGCGTCGGTTGCATTTGAAATGAGCTCTCTTAAAAAAATCTCATGATCTGAATACAAAAATTTCTTGATGAGTGGGAAAATGTTTTCTACCGATACATTGATATTTCCGGTTGCCATAGTTTTTTGTTTTAAATATTGAATGCACAACACTAACCAATAAAAATACCAAATGTCCACAACTGACAATTTGACACCTATTCATTGGCTTATCGGGCTTTATGTTTAATTTTATTTAACATTTTTTGTTTAAACAATTATTTAAAATATTAAACAAAAGTACTATCTTTGTCTCACATAAAAAGGATATGGCTACAAAAAAAACAATTGACTCAAAATTCATCATAGATGTGTATATGCATCATGTATTGGAAGAAAGTGAGAAACCGACTTCTGTGTATAAATTTTGCAAAACACATAAAATTGAAGAACAACAGTTTTATGCCTATTTCGGTTCATTTGAAGCACTCGAAAAAAGTATATGGGAACTCTTTTTTGACAATACCATGTCTTTAGCAGAGAAAAATCCGGATTACACCGCTTTTACTTCTAAAGAAAAGTTACTCACTTTCTTCTACACTTTTTTTGAATTGTTGACAGCCAACAGAAGTTACGTCTTATTTGTTCTGGAAAATGAAAAGGAAAATATCAAATCTTTGATGCAACTTTCCGGACTTCGCAAGCGGGTCGTTTCATTTGCTGAAGCATTGGTCATAGACGACAACGCAGAAAAATCGTACAAGATTAGCAAACGCCCCGAAAAGATTTTTGCAGAAGCGGCTTGGGTGCAAACCCTCTTTATTTTGAAATTTTGGTTGCACGACAGTTCTACTTCTTTTGAGAAGACAGATTTGGTTATCGAAAAATCGGTTAGGGTGGTCTTTGATGTTTTTGATTCGTCACCGATAGAAGGTATTTTGGATTTTGGCAAATTCTTGTGGAAAGAAGCAACCGTATAATTATGAAACACCCATGTAAAAAGAGTGACATAGAGGAGTATAATTATCTTAGGGCGTTCCATCTGACCTTTGAAAAACAATAAATACAAACAGATGAAAACAATAGACAGCATACCGGTAAGTAAGATAGGAAGGGCTTCAAAGTTGGTCACTACCGGTGTCAAAGTTGGGGGTAACTACTTGAAGTACTACGGTGAAAAAATAGTGAATCCTTCTGTAAATCGCGACAAACTCAACGCGGAAAATGCGGAAGATATTTACGATGGTTTGAAAAGCCTTAAAGGGAGTGCTTTAAAAGTAGCCCAAATGCTGAGTATGGAAAAAAATATCATGCCAAAAGCTTATGTAGAAAAATTTTCTTTGGCGCAGTTTTCCGTGCCACCGCTGTCTGCGCCTTTGGTCAGAAAAACCTTTAAAAATTATTTCGGGAAATATCCCGAAGACATATTCGATACTTTTGATGCGCAGTCCGTCAACGCGGCTAGCATTGGTCAGGTGCACAGAGCTACTCTGGATGGGAAAAAAATTGCTGTGAAAATCCAATATCCCGGAGTAGCTCAAAGCATCTCGTCAGACCTGGCATTGGTAAAACCCTTCGCGCTAAAAATGTTTAACATCCAAGCAAAAGATTCTGATAAATATTTTAAAGAAGTAGAGGACAAACTGGTAGAAGAAACGGATTATTTGCTAGAAATAAAGCAAAGCATGCAAATGGCGTCAGACTGCAAACACATCGAGAACCTTCGATTTCCGGTGTATTATCCTGCACTTTCTTGTGAAAAAATTATTTCCATGGATTGGATGGAAGGCCATCATCTTTCTGAGTTGGCATCGGTTGGTTACTCGGTGGAAATTAAAGATAAATTGTCGCAAACCCTTTGGGATTTTTATATGTATCAAATGCACGTACTCAAAAGAGTGCATGCTGATCCGCATCCCGGCAATTTTATGATTGATGACGATTTCAATCTGATAGCCATCGACTTTGGTTGCATCAAACAAGTGCCAGAAGAATTTTATGTGCCTTATTTTGAATTGGCCAAAAAAGATTCTATTGACAATCCGACAGTTTTCGATCAAAAGCTGCGTGAGTTAGAAATCCTCAAACCCGATGATACACCCGAAGAAGTGGTTTACTTTTCAAAATTATTTCACGAAATGTTGTCTTTGTTTGCAAAGCCTTTTCATGTAGATACATTTGATTTTTCAGATGCCGATTTTTTTGGAAAAATCGCCGAATTAGGTGAAAAATATACCAAAGACACCCAATTGAAAAAGATGAACGGCAACAGAGGGTCTAAACATTTTCTGTACATCAACCGAACTTTCTTCGGTTTGTATAATTTGCTCCACGATTTGGGCGGAACGGTGAAGACTAAAAATTTTGAAAAATATATATAGTTTCATTTTGAGTTTTTAAGGTTGGTTTTTGTTGTAATGTTGTTTGAACCTGCGGGAGTGGTTACCCGCAGGTTTTTTTTATGCCGGTTTATGCCAAAAAAAAGCGAATCATTGGTTTTATTGAGGTCGGTTTGCTACTTTTGTGGTGATATATTTTAAGCATTAAAACCTTTTTCAGATGAATTTACACGAATATCAAGGCAAGCAAATATTAAATAGTTTTGGCGTCAGAATCCAACGAGGCATTGTGGCACACAGCGCAGCAGAAGCCGTAGATGCGGCCAAACAACTCACCGCAGAAACCGGTACCAAGTGGTACGTTGTGAAAGCGCAAATTCATGCCGGCGGACGCGGTAAAGGCGGCGGTGTCAAACTGGCCAAAAGCCTCCAGGAAGTTGAAGAAATAGCCGGTAAAATCATTGGGATGGACTTGGTTACGCCGCAAACACCACCCACAGGGAAACGCGTCAGAAAGGTTTTGATTACAGAAGATGTTTACTATCCCGGGCCTTCAGAGACCTCAGAGTTTTATATGTCTGTTTTGATGAACAGGGCCAAAGGTCGCAACATGATTATGTATTCTACCGAAGGCGGTATGGATATAGAAGCCGTGGCAGAAAAAACACCGCACCTCATTTTTACCGAAGAAATAGACCCAACCGTTGGCTTATTGCCTTTTCAGGCCAGGCGCATTGCTTTTAATCTCGGTCTTTCGGGCAATGCCTTTAAAGAGATGACCAAGTTTGTAACCGCACTCTACACGGCTTATGTGAGTGCAGATGCTTCTTTGTTTGAAATCAACCCGGTATTAAAAACATCAGACGATAAAATTATGGCCGTCGATGCCAAAGTCGTGCTGGACGACAATGCCCTGTATCGCCATCAAGAATACGCCGATATGCGCGATTTGAACGAGGAAAACCCCATAGAAGTAGAAGCCAAAGCGGTTGGATTGAACTATGTTGACCTAGACGGAAACGTAGGCTGTATGGTAAACGGTGCCGGATTGGCCATGGCCACTATGGATTTGATCAAACAGGCAGGCGGCGAACCGGCCAACTTTCTCGACGTAGGTGGCACAGCCGATGCCAAAAGGGTAGAGGAAGCCTTTCGTATTATTTTAAAAGATCCGGCGGTAAAAGCCATACTCATCAATATATTTGGTGGTATTGTGCGCTGCGACCGTGTGGCACAAGGTGTGGTAGATGCCTATAAAAACATGGGCGATGCCATCAAAGTACCCATTATTGTGCGTTTGCAAGGCACCAATGCCGACATCGCCAAAGAACTCATAGACAACAGTGGTTTGGCGGTACAGTCGGCCGTTGAGTTTCAGGAAGCTGCAGACAAAGTACAAGCAGTTTTGGCATAAATATCACATTCTTTAAGTTAAAAAAAGCCGTCTCACCCATGAGGCGGTTTTTTTTATGAAATTTTTTAGACTGTGTTAATCATTTTATAAAGATGTAACAAAAAAGGAAATACCCGGTCTTTATAAATGTATAACACTTAAAAACAGCATATTATGAAAAATCTAAGAATCTTTGTCCTGCTCCTTTGCAGCGTATTTGTCCTCAGTGCCTTTAGCCCGATTACCGAAAACGGACCGGGAGAAGAGGAAAAAATGCAACAAGAAATTTCCCGCCTACTCGAAAACCCGGGTTTTGTTTTAAGAGATGCTACCCACGCGGAAGTACAATTTATGCTCAACCGCAAAGGCGAAATTGTGGTGATAGATGTAGCTGCCGAAAATGATGTGATTGCATCCTATATCAAAAACCGCTTAAACTATCAAAAGCTACAGGTATCTAAAGAATTACTCAACAAAAAATTTTCCTTGCCCGTCCATATTCAAGTTTTGTAATTTCACGCAACTTTCCTTTGTAAATTGCCGTTTGGTAGGTTTTTAATCAAACTTGTCGGGCGGTTTTTTTGTGATTATCCCAATCCGTAAAAAGGGAAATTTCAATATCAGGTAACGTGCAGTCATATCCTGATTTATGTAGCTTTTCTTTTGTAAACACCCGATAGCATGGATAATCGTTCACTCTGAATCCCCCTGAACCCTCTTGACCTGTCACCCTGAACTTGTTTCAGGGTCTTGCTGCTGTGGGTGAAGATGCTGAACCAAGTTCAGCATGACAAGTTAGTGGAGTTCAACACGGTAACAAACGATTTTTTAACAATTAAAAGTGTATATTTAACAATTTATTGTGTATGTTTGTAGGTGTAAACCCAAATATTTTTATTATGAAAACAAAATTACTACCTACCTACCTACCTACCTACCTACCTACCTATTCATTATTCTACTATTTACAATGTTTAGTGCATTCGGGCAAGTTAAGGAGCATGAAATCAAACAACGTGACAAGCTAGGCAACCCTAAGTTTATTACTTTTACAGAGACTCAAGTCGCTAATCAAGCGCAAAGCGTGCAAACCTTTTTAAAACAACAGTTTAAAGGAGACGGTAAGACTGAGTTTAGGATTTCCAAAGACCTGACCAAAATTAAGGGGAACAACTCAGAAAACCAAAAATTTCATCAATACTATAACGGGATAAAAGTGGAACATGGCAGGTTAAGTGCCTTGTCCAAAAACGGTAAGCTCACCAAAATTGCGGGCAGATATGTTGATGTGAAAAATTTAAACACTACCCCGACCCTGTCTGAACAGCAAGCCCTCAATTCGGCTCTTGCGTACATTGGGGCAGAAAAGTACATTTGGCAAGATGAAGGACATGAGCAACTCATCAAGACAGAACAAAACAATCCTAACGCAACCTTCTTTCCTAAGGGAGAGTTGGTGATTGTTGAAAAAGATCCTCTCTCAGATAAACCTACGCCACGACTTGCTTATAAGTTCAATATATATGCACTCTCCCCCTTAAGTCAAAACCACTATTATGTGGATGCAGAAAACGGTGAAATATTGTTGGTAGATGCATTACTCAAGCACGTGGAAGGCACGGCGCAAACCCGATATTCGGGTACAAGAACTATTGAAACCGAGTCTTTTAACGGTCAATTTAGGCTGAATGATGTGACACGCGGGAATGGAATTCATACTTATAATATGAATAATAGTTTCTCATTTAGCTCAGCTACTGATTTTTTGGATAATGATAACAATTGGACTTCCTCTGAATATGATAATTCTGCAAAAGATAATGCCGCTCTTGATTTACATTGGGGGGTATCACGAACCTACGATTATTTTCTACAATTACATGAAAGAAATTCAATGGATGGTTCTGGAATAGAGATTAAAGCGTATGCACACTATGGTGTTAATTTTGATAATGCACAATGGGTTGAATCACAATTAGCCATTAGATTTGGTGATGGAGGCACTGCGTTTGATGCGTTAACAAGTATTGATGTTGTGGCACATGAATTCGGACATGGAATAGACCACTTTGAATCGCAATTAGTATATCAGGACGAGAGTGGAGCTATTGACGAATCTCTAAGTGATATCTGGGGGTCTTTAGTAGAGGATTTTGCATTGGGTTCAAATTCTAACAATTGGTTGATTGGAGAACAAATAACTTTGAATAATTTTGCTTTGCGTTCAATGTCTAATCCTAAATCATTGGGAGACCCAGATACTTATCAAAGAATTAATTGGTGGGTGTCTCCTGACGATAATGGTGGTGTACACACCAATAGCGGAGTTATGAACCATTGGTTTTATCTTTTGGCAGAAGGCAGTGCAGCTACTGATGGAGTAAACGACAACGACCAAACCTTTAACATTACAGGAATTGGAAAAGAAAAGGCAGCTCAAATAGTTTATTACGCACAGACTAATTTGTTTGTGGATCCCCTATTGACTTATACAGATGCCAGCCTACTAACAATACAAGCAGCCGAGGATTTGTTTGGTGCAAATTCATTAGAATCTATTACTACTTGTCAATCCTGGTTTGCAGTAGGTTTGGGCGATGGCAATTGCTCGGTAGAATTTGAAATTACAGGGAATGATGTAGTCTGTACTTCAAATACCTATACCGTAGCAGGTCTTCCTGCCGGCGCATCGGTAAGTTGGTCTGTCAGCCCCAATCTTCAAATTGTCAGCAGTACTTCTAATAGTGTTACGGTTTCAACAAGCAGTAACGGTCAAAGCGGTATGATTTTTTTAAATGTCAACGGCTCCATATCTCAAAGAGATATTTGGTTAGGCCGTCCGGTATCCGCCTCAAAGATTTTTGGGCCAGCTTTGGTCAATACAGGTGCTATCGTTCAGTACTCCACAAATACGGTGGACGGATCTACATCATACGAATGGAGATTGCCCTATCCTTATGACGAGGTAACGACCTTTGATTTATTTGGCCAAAATTGGCAATTGCAACTCCCTGCAGACGACCGACAGATTAGAGCATTTACCGGTTATGGGCAAGTTTCCGGCCTTGTACAAGTATGGGGTAAGAACGCTTGCGGCAATGGCGGTGCCAAACTATTAAGCGTATCTCATGGTACAGGGGGTGATCCGGGTGGAGGCGGTATCCCGATTAATGGTTTTGCGAGTAATACAAATACAGGTCTCAGCCTGTTTCCTAATCCGGTCAACGACCAATTACATTTTGTATTTACCGATAGTTCACCAAAGCAGATTAAGCTTTTTAGTTTTCAGGGCGTGTTACTTAGAAATCTAAACGTAAAAAGCAATACCTTCGATATAGAAGTTTCTTCATTGCCCAACGGCATTTACCTTCTTGAAATACGGCAAGGTGCGGAAAAAATAACAGAAAAAATAATTGTTCAACATTAATAACAAGGTTATGAAATCAACTCTTTTAATATCAATAATTATTGCACTCCTATTGGGATGCAGTAGTGACAGTACATTCAATAGTGAAATTGAAGCCATTGAACCTGAGTGTTTGCAAGATATTGCAAAATCCATACTTGAAGAAGATGTCTCTATCCCCAAACGAACAATTAGCTTATACAACTTTAAAGGAGAAATGGTATTTGTAATTACACCAAGTAGTCATGTAACTGAGCCTGCAATCAATGTTGTAAATTCTAACTGTGAAACTATATGCCTTATAGGCGGTATTGACGGCCCTGATAACGACTGCGAGGATTTTGAAAGCGCAGTATTCATCGAAACCGTTTGGACAGACCCGAGATAAGCGTTTTGCTTCGATATTAAATCAATAAAGCGGTTCTTTTGAAACCGCTTTTTTTATAGGTAAGTTCCCTGACTCATTTTTTGGGAAATGGGAAAAGTAGCCTGATAAACTGCCACCCTGTATTTGCTTGCGCTGAGCCAGCCGAAGCGTTTCAGGGTCTTGTTGCTGTGGGTGAAGATGCTGAACCAAGTTCAGCATGACAGAAGTAAGTTAAGCATGACAGGTTAGTGGAGTTTAGTATGACAGCTTGTGGGAGCCATGAAGCATCAAAAGGCAGCTACACTACTGCTATTTGCGATTTTGTATTTCTCATTTAAACTGCTATTCAATGATTTTTCTTTTGCGAAACAGGCTGATTAAAAAAATAAACCCCGCCATGAATAGTGCAATTCGGGCTATGTAATCGCCGTGAATCACGTAAAAAGTCAGCTTGTTGTTGGCGTTAAGCGTACCTTTTAAAGCGCCGGCTGTGTTGTAGGCTAAAGACTTTTCAATATCACCTCTTTGGTTGATGATGGCCGAGATACCTGTGTTGGCCGAACGTGCAATGCTTCGACGGGTTTCGATGGCCCTGATACGGGCATAGTTTAGATGCTGTTTGTGTCCTTCAGAATCGTTCCACCATGCATCGTTGGTGATAATAGCCAAAAAATCGGCACCGTTTTGCACATAGCCGGTTACATATTCTCCGTAAACCGATTCGTAGCAAATGATGGGCGCTACCCGATGGCTATCGTCATGGCTGTGAAAGACTTCTCTATTTTCTTGCGTAGATTTTACGCTAAGCGTTCCCCCGAGGTCAATCATAAAGTTGCCGAGAAAAAATTTAAAAACTTTGGGATACGGTACGGTTTCTACGCCTACCACCAACTTGGATTTGTGGTAAAGTTTTGGCAAAGCACCATGTTGTTTAAAAAGGGCTGAGTTGTAATCTTTATACCAAATGGTGTCGCCATTCATCCTTTGAATGTAATTGGCCTGATTTCCGGCTAAAGTTTGGTTTGGAAAAGTTTCAAAAAGCGAAATTCCGGTGAGGATTTGCAGTTTAGGATATTTGCCCGATAAAGAATCGATGCCTTGCATTTCGGGTGCACTTTCCAGCGTACGCATTCTGGTCCCTTTGGCAAAAACGGTTTCGGGGGCTATCCAAAAATCGGTATGTTGGTCTATTTTGTCTTTACTGAGCCCATAGAGTTTTTCAAAAACAGTTTTGTTGGTGACAAAATATTTTTCAGCGTAAGGATCAATGTTGGGTTGTAAAGCAATAACATTTACGGGATTTTTTTCCTCTTTGTAATTGACATACACAGCATAGGAATAAGCAATAGGCAAGGATAGGACAGCAAAAGGGAGCAGTACTTTTTTCAAGTTGGCTTTGGGTGAAGGCTGAAAACCTTTGGAAAGCGACTTTACCATCAAGGCGGTGACGAGCCAAATCCAAAGACTGCCGCCAAAACTGCCCGTATATTCATACCACTGTATCCACTCCGGGTAAGTTGCAAATACATTTCCCAAGTTGAGCCAAGGCCAAGAAAAATCCCAGTTGAGATGAAATTTTTCAAAAGCAATCCAGAGCGTGGCCAAAAATAACAGTCCAGCACTTTGCGTATTTCTTTTTCTAACTATAAAATAGACCAGCATGATGAGTGCCATCAGTAAACTGTTGACTAAGATGGCAAACCAACCACCTATTTCACTAGCATAAAGCAGCCAATAGGTGGTGATGAAATTCCAAATAAAGAAAGTGAGATAACTCAAACCAAAAACGCGCAGTGCTTTCCTTTTTAGCCCGGAAACCAAAAGATGTTCTATACCGATTAGCA
Organism: Flavobacteriaceae bacterium; assembly: GCA_032251335.1. Taxonomy (GTDB): domain Bacteria; phylum Bacteroidota; class Bacteroidia; order Flavobacteriales; family Flavobacteriaceae; genus UM-FILTER-40-17. The sequence goes on from JAVVDW010000008.1 coordinate 105,156, forward strand.
TGGGCACAAAAGCGAAAAAAATCAGCAGGGGAAAACCATAGGTAGGCCAAGAAGCTGCCAATAACACGCCGGAAAGTATAAAATAGAAGCTTTTTTTCATATCAGCGGAAGATACTCAAATCTACTCGTAAAGAAAAAACATTTGATACCAAAGCTTCGCCACCTTCGCCAATATTGGTAAGTGCGTAATCAAATTGGATACCTCTGTATCGAAAACCAACACCAAAATTGGGTTGTACGTTGAGTTCTTCACTACCGTCAAATTGCTCGATGTTTTGAAAATTTCCGACACCGCCTCTCAAGAAAACCATGTCCAGATAATCAAGTTGAAAACCAAAAGCCGGATCTACAGAAACAAACGAACTGGAAATGACATCGTTGGTTTCGAAGAAGCGGGCGTTCAAGTCAATTTCGGCAAGCAGTTCGTAGTCTCTACCAAGTTCAAACATGCGCGAAACACCAAACTGCGCTTTGGGCAGCGTCACTTCGGTGCTTTCGGGTACGTCTTGATTTTGTCCCGGAATGGCGTCGCGGATTTTTTGAAATTCCTCTTCGTCAAAAGTCCATGTATTTACGGTGGTAGTGATGTCTCTGAGCATCAAGCCCAATTGCCATTTTCCGGCTTCGTATTGAATACCCAAATCAAAACCAAAACCCCAAGAAGTGGCAAAATCGCCTATAATCCTTCTGACCACTTTTGCATTGGCGCCGTATTTGAGGCCTTGTACAGGTGCGCTTCGCGCATAGGAAAACATAAATGCCCAATCGGTTGCGGAAAAAAGACTGATGCGGTTAAAATCTATATTTCCTTCGTTGTCTATAAGTTCGGTAGTATTTAGAATATCGTCAACGCCAAATCGGATTAAAGAAAAAGCCACGGCGCTTCTGTCGTCTAGCGGCATGGCAAAAGCGGCGTAATCGTAATTAGCAATGCTGGCGAAATAATTGGCGTGCATCAGAGAAATTTCCTGATCTTCGATGTTTGCCAAACCGGCCGGATTCCAATAAGCAGCATTTACATGGTCTATGTGCGCGACCACCGCGTTAGACATGCCCAAGGCAGCCGCATCCACCCCAATGTTCAAAAATTCATTGGAAAATTTGCGTGCGGTTTGTCCGAATGCCGTGCATATTAGCATTGACAAGCACAAAAGAAAAAAAAACTTTTTCAAGCGCGTATTTTTATCAGGCAAATATCTTATTTTTATCCTTAATAAATAACTATCTTCGCATGAAGTTATTATGAACTTAACGAATATTTCCTATTAAAATTATTCGCTAGATGAGATTTGAAAAGCACTTACCAAATATCCTCACTTTATTAAACCTGTTCTGTGGTATCCTGGCCATATTTTACAATATTCTGGGAGAGATGTCCTTTGTATTTATGTTTGTAGTCTTTGGCTTGGTTTTCGATTTTTTGGATGGTTTTTTGGCCCGATTACTCAAAGTCCATTCGCAGATAGGCAAGCATCTAGACTCTTTAGCGGATGTGGTTACCTTTGGTATTGTTCCGGGCTTGGTCATGTTCAACATGCTGTACTGGAGTCAGATGCCTAATAATTTCGGACACGGCTTTTTTCATTATTACCTAGATATGGCGACATTAGAAAATGGTTTCGACATTATACCTACGTTGCCTATGTTTGGTTTGCTCATCACTCTTGCTTCGGCATACCGCTTGGCAAAATTTAATGCAGACGCCAAGCAAACCAACTACTTTATTGGTTTGGCCACGCCTGCAAATGCTATTTTTATTTTGTCTTTTGCCATGATGTTGCATGAAAACGGGCCTGAGTTTCTGGGAGGCTTGCTGCTGAATAGCTATTTTTTGATAGGCATTACGTTGTTTAGCAGCATCATGCTCAATGCCCCCATGCGTTTGTTCTCACTTAAAACCACGAGCTATGGTTTTAGAGACAATTTATTCAGGTATATTTTTGTTGTTTTTGCTTTGGGTGCTTTTTTCACTTTAGGCTATGTGTCTATCCCGATATCTATAGTTATTTATATGCTTTTCTCTCAAGTGTTTAGTTACAGATTGGGCTTGAAAGATCTGGAAGATATCGTTCACGACAGGTAATTTTCAGGGCTACTTACTGGCAAAAAGGGAAACATCCGTTTCATCTACCGGATCGCTACCGAGTATGATGAGTCGCTCAACCACATTTCGCAACTCCCGAATGTTACCTGTCCAATCGTACTCTTGGAGTTGTTCAATGGCTTTTTTAGAAAATTTTTTCGATGCACTACCTTGCTCCGACGCAATTTTTTCAGCGAAAAAAGTAATGAGATCGGGTATGTCTTCCCTACGGTCATTTAAGCTTGGCACTTCTATGAGAATCACGGCCAGTCGATGGTATAAATCTTCCCGAAACTTATTGGCTTCAATTTCTTTTTTTAAATTTTTATTGGTTGCAGCCACTATTCGAACATCTACTTTGATGTCTTTGTCTGAGCCAACCCTCGTGATTTTGTTTTCTTGTAATGCCCGAAGTACCTTTGCTTGAGCGGAGAGGCTCATATCGCCAATCTCATCCAAAAAAAGCGTACCGCCGTTGGCTGTTTCAAACTTGCCCGCACGGTCTTTAACGGCAGATGTAAAAGCACCTTTTACATGACCAAAAAGCTCGCTTTCAATCAATTCTGATGGAATTGCCGCACAATTCACTTCTACGAAAGGCGCCCCGGAGCGTTGGCTTTTTTCGTGCAACCAGTGTGCAACCAATTCTTTTCCCGTGCCGTTTTCTCCGGTGATGAGTACACGTGCTTCTGTGGGTGCCACTTTTTCGATGAGATCTTTTATCTTGTTGATTTCAGGCGAACTGCCAATCATCTCAAAATTCTTACTTACTTTTCGCTTGAGCTGTTTGTTTTCTACCAACAAGGTCTTTTTGTCCAATGCATTGCGCACCATATGCAGAAAACGATTCAAATCGGGCGGTTTGGAAATGTAATCAAAAGCACCCATACGCATGGTTTGCACAGCGGTGTCCAAATCGCCATGCCCGGAAATCATGACAAAAGGAATTTCAGGTTTTATTTTTTTGACGGCTTCCAACAACTCTACGCCATCCATTTTGGGCATTTTTATATCGCATATAACCAAATCGAAGTCTTCATTTTCAATAATTTTCAAACCTTCCTGACCATCTGCTGCCTCAGCAGTTTCGTAATTTTCATTTTCTTCTTTTAATATTTTGGCGAGTACGCGTCTGATGGAAACTTCGTCTTCTACGATGAGTATTTTGGGCATGTCAATAATATGTTTTAGACTTCTAAAGTACGGAAAAAACAAACAGTTAGGTCATCGTAAATCTTAAAAAACTTCTAATTTACAATCCGAACTTGATGCCTGTCCGCAAATAAAAATTCCTGTTGTCATCAATGGTCAATATTTTATCTCTGTCATTGTCTCTGAGTATGGTGTTTTGGTTGAGCGTATAGCCTCCGTATAAATAGTATGAAAGGTACTTGCTGAAGTTATATTCATAACCCAGTCCACCTACTATAGCCCTATACGAAATGCTTTCTGCACGCTTGCCGTTGGGGGCATTGAAGCGTTCTTGTATGTTGACAAAAAAACCGTCGAGTTGCAGAAATGCCTGCATACTGTGTTTGGGTGTAAATTGATGCTTGAGGTTAAATTTTGGAATGCCTAATGAATAGGACCACTTGGGGTTGAATTGTTTCCAATAATTTATAGTCGGCAACGGAATGGGCACACCGGCCGTGGAGTTGATGCCAATACCCAGGATAAGTCTGGAGGGTTTGTCTAGATTGGGGCGATTTCTTACAATGTAGGCGGTACCGTTTAACTGAAAGTCGTCAGATTCCAAGCTGCCCGTCCAAGTGGAAGCAATTCGGGGTGCAAAGAGCAACACCAATCGCCAGTTTTCATTCCATTTGGTGGTGTAACTCAAATTGAGATCCAACACATGCAAGCGGTCTATGTTTTCTGTTGGGAAGGGCACGTCATCCTCAAAGGTAAAATTGTAATGTTGGTACTCCATTCCCGCAATAAAATAATTACCATTTTTTAGTTTGAAGGGCACATTAAAAGACGTTTTGAATCTGGAAAATTCTGCATCAGAAGCATTGTAAGGATTGTGTGCGTATTCTAGCCTGAAAAAATCGGCGTTTTGAGCAAATGCAGCGGGGACTAAAAAGCCTATCAGCAACAAGATATTTATTCTTAGAAAAGATATTTTAAACATGTTTATTTTTAAAGTTTGAGAAAACGCAGTTGTCTGCTGTTACTTATTTGTTTGAAAAAGATGCACATCTCTCTGTGGGAATGGTATGGTTATGTTGTTTTCCCTAAAGATCTGATCGATGGCAAACCTGAGGTCGCTTTTTATTTTTGGATCACCAAAACTGTCCGAAACATAAAAAAACAACCCGAAGTTGAGCGATGAATCGCCAAAGTCTTCAAACAAAACCATAGGCGCCGGTTTTTTGAGTATGCCTCGTTGTTTGTTCGCACAACTGAGTAATAATTTTTCTACCAACCTCACATCGCTGCCATAAGCCACACCCACTTTAATACTTTCTCTGGTGCTTTTTTGATTTTGCGTATAGTTGTAGAGCACTTCGGTGAGGAAATTGTGGTTGGGAATTACCAAAACCTTATCGTCTCGGGTGAGCGCACGTGTGGTGCGAAGTCTGATGTCGGTTACTTTGCCCACTTTTCCGTCAATCTCGATGATATCACCCACATGAAGCGATTTGTCTATAATAATCAGTATGCCGGAGATGATATCTTGAAAAAGGTTTTGAAGGGCAAAACCCAAGCCGACAAAAATGGCTGCAGAGGCTGTGAGTAAAACAGTGACATCAACACCGGATGAACTGAGCGTGATAATCACAACCAGTATATACACTACATATTTGACAAATTTAAAAATGCTTATAAACTTGTTTTTATCGTCCGATTCAAGCTTTCGTGTTACAATATTTCTAACAACTCGGAGGAAAAAACCGGTAAAGATAAAAGCAACCAGTACGAGAAGTATTTGCCAAACTGTAATAGAAATACTCTCAGTAGAAAACAGCTTGTAATTTAGAAACTCTCGGATTAATTCCATCTATTTGTGTTTTAACCACCTGATCAGTTCACGGTAGGAAGGTTTTTTTCCGTACATAAGAATGCCAACTCTGTATATTTTTCCGGCAAACCAAACCACTATCAAAAAAGTCCCGAAAAGCAAAAGTAACGAAATTACCCATTGCCACCAAGGCACGCCAAAGGGGATTCGCATGAGCATGACGATAGGTGCGGTAAAAGGAATCATTGAAAAGACGGTAGAAACGGTGCCGTGCGGATTTTCAATCACTGTAAAAAAACCAATGTAAACGCCCAATATGAGCGGCAGCAATATGGGTAGCATAAATTGTTGGGTGTCGGTTTCATTGTCCACAGCGGCGCCTATGGCAGCGTAAATAGAACTGTACAAGAAGTAGCCTCCGGTAAAAAAAAGCAGAAAAGACACAATCATGAAACCAAGCGGTAAGGCCAAAATTTCTTTCAGTATAACGGTCAAGTTAAATGCAGAAGTCTGGGTGTCAGCGATAGTTTGAGGATAAGCACCTTGCAGATTTCCAAAAAGTTGCAACAGTAAAAAACCGATAAATATCCAAATCGTGAATTGGAGCAATCCGGCCATGGTGGTGCCTAATATCTTGCCCATCATCAGATCAAAAGGTTTTACAGAAGATATGATAATCTCGATGACGCGATTGGTCTTTTCTTCAATGACACTGCGCATGACCATGTTGCCGTATATGACGATAAACATCATGATGAGGTAACCCGCAAAACCACCAAAGATCATTTTGACGTAGGAATTGGTTTTGGAAGTTTCCTTTCCGGTATAATTTTGGATACTTATTAGGGTGTTCTCAGGGTTGTCATAAAAAGTTGTAGGATCTATGCCCCGATTTATCAATGCTTGATTTTGGTAATATTCTTTGAGCTTGTTTTCAATGTTAGAAATCAAAACAGGACTTACAGATTCATTTGAGAAAAAAGATACCTGCGCATCTGCTTCCGTTTTTACAATTAATCCGTAAGTAGTTTCGTCTTCAGCTGTTTGTTTTTTAGCTTCAGCCACGCTGATGTCGTCTAAAAAACGGTATTGAATTTGCTCCGTATCGAATAAAATGTTTTTAAGTATATCGGTTTGATCGAATACGGCGATGTGTTTTATTTCCGAGTCGTTAATTTTAGTGAGATAGGCGATAACCCCAAACATGATGAAAACCAAAATCGGGCTCATAAAGGTCATCAATACAAAAGACTTGTTACGGACTCGCGCTAAAAATTCTCTGACAATAATGAGTTTAAGCATCGGGAGTTTCTTTTACCGTTTTGATGAAAATATCGTTAACACTAGGTATTTTTTCTTCAAATTTCACAAGTGTGCCGCATGCGGTTAAACCGGTCAATAAAGTATTGATGTCTGTATGTTTATCGATTTTTAATTTCAATAATTGTTGCCCAATTTCCACATGGTTTTTGCTTTCCATCAACTCGATACCCTCGTGTTGAAGTGCCGCAACTTTTGCGGTATTAAAATTTTCCAAAGTGGCCAAGTAAATACCTTGCTTGTAGCGATTTTTGATGTCTCGAAGTGCGCCACTGAGCACCAGATGTGAGCGATTGATCAGCGCAATGTCGTCGCAAAGTTCTTCTACAGATTCCATACGATGTGTCGAAAATATAATGGTAGCTCCCTTTTCTTTGAGTTCCAAAATTTCATTTTTAATGAGCTCAGTATTGATGGGGTCAAAACCGGAAAAGGGTTCGTCGAAGATGAGTAACTTGGGTTGGTGTAGAACCGTGATGATAAATTGAACTTTCTGGGCCATACCTTTAGAAAGTTCGTTAATCTTTTTATCTCGCCAATCGTTAATGTTGAATTTATCGAACCAAAAATTGATGCGCTTTTTAGCTTCTTGCCTATCCAATCCTTTTAGTTGCGATAAATAAACCGCCTGTTCGCCTACTTTCATGCTTTTATATAAACCTCTTTCTTCGGGTAAATAACCAATTTGTTTGATGTGTTTAGATTGAAGTGGTAGGCCGTCAAAAAGTAGCCGACCGCTATCGGGCATTGTAATTTGATTGATAATGCGAATGAGTGATGTTTTTCCGGCACCGTTTGGCCCTAAGAGACCAAAAATTTTTCCTTTTTTGACTGTCAACGAAACACTGTTGAGGGCAGTGTAGTTTCCATAAGTTTTTGAGACTTCTTGTACTTCTAAAAGATTTGGCATAGTGGGTTCTAAATCGGGCTAAATTTACAAATTTTGAATAAATAATCACCGGTGCTTCCGGACTCTTATTTGAATTTTAAAAAATCTTAAATCATATTTTCCATAAAAAAACCCATCCTTGAATGACAAGTCAACAAGGATGGGAAAAAAATTGCTATGAAAAAGAAAAATATCGTTAAAAGATTAACGACTCACCAAAGGTAAAAAAATATTTTAAATGGGAGTCAAAAATTTTAAGAAAACATATCTTTAACTTTTTCGAAAAAAGATTTGTCAGATTTTTCGGGGTTTGGGGCAAAGTTACTGTCATCTTGCATGCGTTCAAAAAAGTCTTTTTGCTCCTTTGAAAGCTGTTTGGGTGTCCAAACATTGACATGAACGAGCAGGTCACCCTTGCTGTAGCCGTTCACATTGGATACGCCTTTTCCCTTTAATCTGAGTATTTTTCCGGATTGAATGCCGGGTTCGAGCTTGATACGTACCTTTCCGGAAGCGGTTTCTATGTCTTTGGCAACACCCAATGCGGCTTCTGAAAAGCTAATGTAGAGGTCATAATGCAGGTTATCACCTTCTCTTTTGAGGGTTTCATGTTCTGTTTCTTCAATCAATACATACAAATCTCCAGGAATACCTTTTCCGGGGGCGTCATTTCCTTTGCTGCTCACTTTGAGTTGCATACCATCACTAACACCGGGTGGTATTTGTATAGAAACGGTTTCCTCCACTATTTTGAGTCCTTGCGCATCGGCATCTGCGGGTTTTGAAAGTATGGTTTGCCCACTGCCTTGGCAGGTGTGGCAAGTACTGGCCGTTTGCATACGACCCAAAATGGTGTTCGTCACACGCATGATTTGTCCGCTTCCGTTGCAAGTGCTGCAGGTGCTGTATCGGACGCCGGGTGCCTGAACTTTTCGTTTTACTTTAATTTTTTTCTCAACACCGTTTGATATTTCATCTAAGGTGAGCTTGATGCGAATACGCAAGTTTGACCCTTTGATTCGCGCTTCTCTACCGCCGCCAAAACCGCCAAAACCTCCACCAAACGCACCGCCAAAAATATCACCAAACTGACTGAAGATATCTTCCATATTCATGCCGCCGCCATTAAAACCGCCACCGCCTTCAAAAGCCTGATGGCCAAAACGGTCGTATTTGGCGCGCTTGTCAGGATTGCTCAATACTTCGTATGCCTCTGCTGCTTTTTTAAACATTTCCTCTGCCTTGGTATCACTCGGATTTTTATCCGGATGGTATTCTATGGCTTTTTTGCGGTATGCTTTTTTGATTTCAGCTTCCGAAGCACCTTTGCTGATGCCTAATATGTCGTAATAATCTTCTTTCATGGATGGGTCTTTCTTGTGTTTATTGTCCGATGACTACTTTTGGGTAGCGAATAATTTTATCCCCAAGTTTATAACCTTTTTCTATAACATCTACAATCTTGCCTTTCATTTCGGGAGTCGGTGCTGGAATTTGTGTGACCGCTTCGTGAAAATCAGCATCAAAAGCATCTCCGTTGGCTACGGCTGAAACTTCAAGGCCTTTGCTTTTTAATATTTCTTTAAATTTGTTTTGAATGAGTGTAACGCCTTGCAAAGCGGCTGTTTCATCAGTCTTGGTAAGTTCATTTACGGCCCTGTCAAAATCATCTAAAACGGGTATCAGCGAAGACAACACGTCTTGACCGGCCGTTTTAAAAAGTTCTAGTCGCTCTTTTGATGTGCGTCTCTTGTAGTTTTCAAATTCGGCGTACAATCTCAAAAACTTATCTTTCTCTTCTTGCAATTTTTCTTCGTATGCGCTTTTTAAATCTTCCGCGGGCTGCTTTGCTTGTTTATTTTCTTTCTTTGAAGTTTTGGCTTTTGCGTCGTTGGCTTTTTCGTCAACTACCGAGTTGTTTTGGTCTGTATTTTCTTTTTTCATTGTGCAGGATACATTATAATGGCGTTTGACTTTAGCAAAAGTATTGCCAAGTCGGTATAGCTGTCAAATTGTCATTTGTTTTTGATTGAATTTATCGTTTTTGGAGGGTCATTAAGGATTTTAGGAAGAAAAAAAATCTGTAAACGTATGATTTACAGATTTTGTGGGTAAAAAAAATGTGCTGTCATTAATTTAAAACATAATAACCTTCATTAGGTATTTCAATTTCGTATTTTCTTTTAGAATTGTTGGGTAGTGTGTTGGAGAGTAGCCACGGGTTGTGTCTTTTCAAAATTTTGTAGTTGATACCTTGTGCAATAGCAAAAGCTGTGAGGTCATTAATTGTGGTGTCAATTTCAATTTTTTTGTTGGGAACATAGGTGTAAAAATCGGTTGTTTCAAAACTAAAACCGTATGTTTCTGGATTTTCCATAATCTGTTTAATGGCTAACAGACGGAAGACATAGCGCGATGTTTCTTCATTTAGGTTCAAATTATAGTAGTCTTCTACGCTTTGTTTTTCCAGTTTTTTATCTATACCATACATGCCGGCGTTGTAGGATGCTGCTGCGAGCGTCCAACTGCCGAAGCGTTCTTTGGCATCCAACAAATATTTACAAGCGACTTCTGTTGACTTTTCTATATGGTATCGTTCGTCTATTGCGGAATTGACTTCCAAGCCGTACTGTCTGCCGGTAGCCGGCATGATTTGCCAAAAGCCCTTGGCGCCAGCCGGAGATATGACATTTTCCAACCCGCTTTCGATGACGGCCAGGTATTTAAAATCGTCCGGAATGCCATTCTTTTTGAGGATGGGCTCGATTACCGGAAAATATTTGTGAGCTCTTTTGAAATAGAGAATAGAATTGGAGTGCCTGTAGGTGTTGACAATAAGTTCTTTGTCAAGTCTTTCATAAACGTCCACATCTTGAATGGGAACGTTTTCTCCGGCAAATGCTAAGTTTGTGGGGACCCATACAGCTTTGGTTTTTGCTAAAACAGTTTCGGGTTCTTTGTTTACAGTTTCAAAGGTGGTTGTGAAATTATCGCTTTGCACGGCATTGCTCAAAATTCCACCGAGAAAAACCAATCCCAAGGCGCTCAAAATTTTCGACATAATTTTCATGATTTCATTTTTTTGGGTTTACTACATTTATTTCAAGTCGGATATAATAATTTAGACGTTAGGTTTTTAAAATCATTTCGGGTAGCAGTTCATTTAGTATTCCGGCGTGGGTAATCACCATAGCATGCCCGCCTCCTTCTATGGGAATACAATTGGAGATGTTGGCAATGGGAAAAACCTTATCCTCTGTGCCTTGTATGTGTATCAGGTTTTTAGGGACGTTTGTTTGTTCCCAATTAACGAGTGTTTCTATGGCCCAATCTAAGTAGGTTTTATCACGAACGGACAAATAGCGTTCGTACATGTTGAGTTTTTTTTGAAAAGTTTCACCGAAAGCCAGTCCGTGCAAGATTTCAATATTGGCGACTAAGCCTGTTGGAAACAACTTATGTGCTTTGGTAAGTTGAGCGAATTTGAATTTTTTGGGCAGTTCATTTTGATGTTTTACACTGGAGATGATAATCACCTTTCGTGTGGGGATGTACTTGCTGATTTCCTGAACGAGAATGCCACCGAAGGAAACGCCGACCAACACTGGGTTGTGGTGTCTTATTTTATTAGCCATACTGCGCGCGTAGGAGGCCAAATGCTCTTTTTTATTCGGAATTTCCCACGCCAGCAAGTGCTTGGTAAAAAGGGCGTCAGGCAAGTGAACCCGCTCAAAAATAGCAGGGCTTGCCGCCATGCCGGGCATAAAATATACCGGTATTTTATCGGCGTTAATTTCCATAGTTTGATTGGGCATACAGATTATTTTCGTAAATTTGTGACTTAAAATCAGGCATATATCATCGAAAAAAACCTCGGGTAGCTATTTTGCATAAAAATTTGTTGCTGTATTCGATAGGATGCTAAATTAATAAAATGTTTATCAAAATGGGTGTGTTCAGGCAATTGTTATGAAAAAAGTTGTACACAGAAAAGACACAAGAGGTCAGGCAGACCACGGTTGGTTAAAAGTAAACCACTCATTCAGTTTTGCCAATTATTTCAACCCGCTTCGTATGGGTTATGGCGTGCTCAGGGTGCTCAACGATGATACGGTTGCGCCAAAAATGGGTTTTGGAATGCACCCCCACCAAAATATGGAGATTATTACCATTCCACTTGTTGGCAGCCTTCAACACGAGGACAATATAGGTAACAAAGCGGTCATTCAGTCCGGTGAAGTACAAGTGATGAGTGCCGGAAAAGGCGTGGTTCATTCTGAAGTGAATCCGGACTTGCAAACGGCGGTTAATCTTTTTCAAATTTGGATTATACCCAATGAGCAAGATGTAGATCCTCGATACGATCAAAAAAAGTTTGACGCCCTACAAAAGAAAAATACTTTGACTACGGTGGTATCTCCCAAGAATAAGCCTGTAGCGGGCAGTCTTTGGATTCATCAAGATGCCTATATTTCTTTGGGAGCTTTTGAGGCGGGCAAGCAGTTGAATTATAGGGCAATGCACGAAGGAAACGGGGTTTATTTGATGGTGATCAACGGCAATGTTAATGTTGCAGAAGAGACGCTCAATAGCCGAGATGCTTTGGGTGTTTCAGAATTTTCAGAACTCAAAATTGATTTTATAAACGAAACCAGTTTATTGATCTTGGACATACCAATGAAATAATTAATAAAAACATTATGGCAACAGAAACTTATGTGACAGAAATTAAAGACAATGATTTTTTGAGACAGTTTGAATGCGTGGTGGATCACGAAAAAGCGACCATTGAATACGCCTTGCAGGAAAGAAAAATTTTCTTGACCAAGCTGAACGCACCCGAGGCGCTTCAAAACGAAGATTTTAAAAATGAATTTGTCATGAAAGTGCTCGCTCACGTGCAGCAAAGAAAGTTAAGGGTGGTACCTACCAGTCCTTTTATAGCCAAATTCTTTAAACAAAGAAGAGAATACAGAGAGATGCTTTCTGTAGGTATCAAGCTATAATGGCATTATTTTTCCAGATAAAATGTAGATTTCAGCTAAATTAATTTAACTTTACATTTTAGTCCTAAATCTTTACCATTATGAAATACCCATTTAAGAAGTTATCAAATCAAGTGCTATGATGAACAGGTCATTATATATCTTTGTTTTGCGCAGTCGAAGCATGACCGATAAAAACACTTGTATTGAGCGAAGTCGAAATAAATAATATAAACAGATGAAACTCAATTGTATTGTAGTTGACGATTCTTTTATACAAAAGCTGTCCATTAAAAAATTGGTTGAGCAACACTCAGACTTGTTGCTTTCAGGAGATTTTGACAATGTTATGGACGCTAAAAGACATCTCAAAAACCAGGATGTAGATGTCATTTTTTTGGATATTGAAATGCCGGTACTCACGGGTTTTGATTTATTGGATTCGCTTGAAACCTTACCGCAAATTATTTTTATCACCGGCAAGACAGAGTATGCTTTCAAAGCCTTTAATTACGATGCTACGGATTATCTGCAAAAACCCGTGTCTCTCGAAAAATTTAACAGAGCAGTCAGTCGGGCAATCGCTGTCAAAAAAATACGCAATCAAAAATCATTAGAAAACAGCGAAGACTATATCTTTATAAAAGCCAACTCGAAAAACGTGAAGGTGTTCCTCCACGAAATAAAGTATATAGAAGCGATGGGTGATTACGTCAAAATAGTGACAGATTTGTCGTCTTATATGGTTTTGTCAACCATGAAGAATTTCGAAAACACTTTGCCCAAAAATCAATTTATCAGGGTTCACAAATCTTTTATCATCAACCACCACCGAATTGACGGATACGATTCTAAAAATGTCATTCTTTGTGGTGTTTCTATTCCACTGAGTCGGAGCAAGAAAGGTGAAATAGAAGCCTTAAATCTTCAATAAACGGACGCTTTTCGAGTTATGTGAAGTTGGGGGACATTTACCGACTGAACGGTAAAGTTAGCACAAGAAGAAAATTTTACGGATTCACCTGTGCTGTAAAAGCGTTGTATAGGTGTTGGTATTTCGTTTTTTTTCCCGAATTATTTA